>NZ_JBITJO010000003.1:0-662807 GCF_044460045.1 Microbispora rosea
CCGAACCCGGAAGTTAAGCCTGCCAGCGCCGATGGTACTGCACCGGGGACGGTGTGGGAGAGTAGGACGCCGCCGGACAATCTTTTGGAAGGGCCGCCCTGATTAGGGCGGCCCTTCTGCATTTATAAGGCGATGTCTTCACCACGCCGAACCGGTTTCCACGAGAGACGAACGCTCCGGTCGGGGCCCGGGCGGTGGTGACGGCGCGCTAGGCTGGCAATGCCGGGCCACCCCACGGGTGGCCTTCGTCGCTTCGGACGAGAAGCGAAGGCTGCGGCGGACGCGATCCCAGCGGACCTGCGGCGTCAACAACGTGTCTTCCCTGGAACTCATCGGGCATGGGGCGGATCCCCAATAGTCAGGACAGCGGGAAGACGGAGCCCTGCGGCCGGCGAACCGGACGCGGTGAGCAAGCAACAGAGGACAGAAGTGAACAGAGAAGACGGGCGCGACGGCGCGGGCCGTGGCGAAGACAACCGCGAAGAGAACAGAAACCGGGCTGAGCGCGCCGGGGGATTCCGCGGTAATGGAGGAAGCGGCGGCTTCGGCGGTCGCTATGGACAGCGGCGAGAAGGCTTCCGAAGCGATCGCGGCGAGAGCGGCGAGCGCCCGTTCCAGTCCGACAGGCGCGGCTACCGCGATCAGGGTGGACCGTCCGGGGGCCGCTCCGGCTCGCGTGATCGTGACGACAGGCCGACCGGCTCGTATGGGGATCGCGACAGGCGCGGCGGCTATCGTGACCGGGATGACCGCGGTCGCCGTCCTTTCGGCAGCGGGGATCGCGCCGGTGGCCGTACCGAGGATCGCGGCGGATACCGCGATCGCGACGGGGGCCGGAGCTTCGAGCGCGGTGGTGAGCGGCCGCGTGGGGCCGGCGGCTCCGAGGGGCGCAGGGAAACCGGGGGCGGCGAAGGACGCAGGGAACGCGTTTATCAGGACCGCGACTCCTTCCGCACCGATCGGCCGCGCCGCTCCTACGGGGAGCGCGACGGCTTCCGAGGCGGACAGGGCTCCAGGGATCGCGAGGATCGGGGCGGACGTCCGTTCCGCTCCGACGACCGCGGCAGCCGGCCCTACGGTGAGCGCCGCACCGATCGGCGGGAAGGCGGCGGGGGGTACGGAGACCGCCCGCAGCGCCAAGGCGGCGGTTTCGGCGGGCGCTACGGCTCCCGCGAACGCGACGGCCGCGAGGGCCGAGAGAATCGGGAGGGCCGGGAGGGCCGCTCGTTCACGCCTCGGAACGACCGCGACGACCGGGGCGGCTTCGGCAGCCGTCCGCCGCGGCGTACGGACCAGGAGCGCGGTTACGGCCGTGACGACAGAGGCGGAAGCGGCTTCGGGCAGGATCGTCCCCGGCGTCCGTATGGAGATCGAGGCGGCGATCGGGGTGCCGATCGGGGCTTCGGGGGTCAGGAGCGGCCGCGGCGTTCGTTCGGCGACCGCGACGCCAGAGGCGACCGTGACGGCAGAGGCGGCGAGGACAGGCCGAGGCGTCCCTACGGAGACCGGCAGGACACCGGTGGCGACCGCTACCGCGATCGGGACTCGTTCCGGGACGGGCCGCGCCGTACGCCGGGGGACAGGCCCGGAGGATCCTTCCGGGACCGCGACGACAGGCGTTCGGGCCGCGACCGTGAGGAAGGGCCTCGGACGTTCCGCGGGCGTGAGTCGGGCTCCGGCGACCGGCCACGGCGCCAGTTCGGCGGCGACCGCGGCGACCGCCCGTTCGGTAGGGATCGTGACGAGTCCAGGCCGTTCAGCGGCGACCGCGGCGCGGCGCGTCCCTTCAGCCGCGACGATCGGGGCGGCAGCCGTAGCCGCTACGGCAGGCCGGACGAGCCGAGCAGGCCGAGGACGCGGGAGGAGATTCCGCCCCTCGACCCCGACATCACCCCGGACGAGCTGGACCGGGAGGCGCGTGCGGAGCTTCGCTCGTTGCCGAACGACCTGGCGGACCTCGTGGCGAGCCACCTCGTGGCGGCCGCCCGTGCGCTGAGCGCGGAGGACCCGGAGAAGGCCTACGAGCACGCCAAGGTGGCGCGCCGCTTCGCGGGCAGGATCGGTGTGGTCCGCGAGGCCACCGGGATCGCCGCTTACCACGCGGGTCAGTACGCGGAGGCGCTGGGCGACCTGCGGGCCGCCCGGCGGATCACCGGTTCGGACGAGTACCTGCCGATCATGGCGGACTGCGAGCGTGGGCTCGGGCGTCCCGAGCGGGCGCTCGACCTCGTCCGGTCGCGTGAGGCCGAACGGCTGGACCGCGCGGGCAGGATCGAACTGGCCATCGTGGAGTCCGGGGCCCGTCGTGACCTCGGGCAGCACGACGCCGCCGTGATCACGCTGCAGCGGGTTCCTGAGCTGCGCGACCCTCAGCCGAAGCCGTGGTCGGCGCGGCTCGCCTTCGCGTACGCGGACGCCCTGGCCGACGCGGGGCACGAAGAAGCGGCGACCGACTGGTTCGCCCGTGCCATGGGATTCGACGAGGACGGCGAGACCGACGCGGCCGAGCGCTACGCCGAGCTGACCGGCGGACTGATCGAGGACCTGGAGGAGGATTTCGACGAGTCCGGTGACGAGCCCGGTGACCTCCTGGACGACCTCGACGACGATGAAGAGGAAATCGGAGACGAGGCCATCCGAGAGGCGGTCAAGGACGAGGACGAGGACGAAGACGAGACGGACCCCGCCGGCGATCCCCGGGACGACGACCTCTCGGACGAGGACGATCTGACCGACGATCAGGCGGACGGCGGCCCCACGGGCGACGACGTGGCCGCGACGCCCGCCGTCGGCGAGGCGCCCGCACCGCCGGCACCTGTGGCGGCTCCGGTACCGGGTGGTGAGGAGACGCGCGACGCCGATGACGCGGCCGAGCGGCCCTCCGCCACGAGCGCACCGTCCTACGGCCCCGCGTTCATAGAGCCGGACTTCGGCGACGCGCTCGACGGCTCCGAGGACGCCGAGGATACCGAGGACGCCGAGGATCGGACGAAGCGCCAGCCCTGATGTTCCGAATGGGCGCCGCGTCGGCGGCGCCCGTTCACTTTTTCCCGGGGCCCCCCGGGGAAGACCACGCCGCAGAGTCGGCCTCTCCGGAATCGCGTTCCGAGGGGGTCGGGAGTCAGCGCGGGGCGCGGTCCAGCCAGTGCATGATCCCCGCGACGTTCGACGGCGCGCCGCTCAGCAGCTCGAACTGCTCGGCGGTGGCCTCGTCGGCGCGCAGCGCGGCGTACCGCTCCCGCGTCCGGTCGCGCACCATGGCGACAGCGTGATCGAGGTCGAGTCCCTCCGCCCTGGCCCGCTTGGTGAGGTCCACCCAGATCCGGAGCTCCTCGGCCGACCGTTCGAGGGCCGAGGGCACGTCCTCCACCGGTCCGTAGTGGCTGAACAGCAGCCGCTGCGGTTTCAGGGCTGTGAACAGCGCGATCGAGCCGAGGGCGACGTCGAGATCGAAGTCCGGCGGCGGTGTTGCGGGCCGCAGGTCCCCGGTCTCGGGCAGATACACCCCGGCGGCGTCGCCCACGTACAGGTCACCGGTGAGCGAGTCGAGCAGGCCCACGTGGTGTTTGGCGTGGCCGGGGGAGTAGTGGCTCGCCAGGGTGCGGCCGTTGCCCAGATCGATCGTCCCGGTGTCGCCCAGGGCCCTGATGCGGGCCGCGTCGGTCGGCGCCAGGGTGCCGAACAGCACGTCGAGCTTGTCGCCCCAGACCATCTTGGCGCTCGCCATGAGCCGGGAGGGGTCGGCGAGATGGCGGGCGCCCTTCTCGTGGACGACGATCTCCGCGGACGGGTAGTAGTTCGCGATGTCGCCCACGCCGCCGGCGTGATCCAGGTGGATGTGGGTGACCACGACGGTCGCGAGGTCGTCCGGTCTCACCCCGAGGGAGGACAGGGCGTCCCTGACCACGGGGGCCGAGGTCGAGGTGCCCGTCTCGACGAGGCAGGGGCGGTCGCCGAGGATCAGATAGCCCGCGGTGATGCCGGAGTAGCCCGCCATCCGCGTGTCGATCTCGTAGACGTCGCCGCCGAGCGGAGTCACGTTGTCCACAGGCCACTCCTGAAACTAGAACCGGTATTCACAGAATGGCATTCAGGACCGCACCGGCCCAACCTGGTCACGCATAGTGATCTCCACGGCAGAGAGGAGTTCACATGCACCGCAACGAGGTGGTGCTGGCCGGGCGGCTGTCCATGGAGCCGGCACATCGGGAACTGCCGAGCGGAGCCCTGCTGACGCAGTGGCGGCTCGCGGTCCGCAGGCCGGCAGGCCGCTCGGGCCGTCAGCGGTCGGACGCGATCGAATGCGCGACGATCGACGACGGCGTGCGCGGCATGCTGGCCGGATGGCAACTCGATGATCTGGTCGAGGTGGAGGGCGCGCTGCGCCGCCGCTGGTGGCGCGGCGGCAGTCGCTACGAGATCGAGGTCCGTACGGTACGCCGCGTCGAGCCGGCCGCGCCCCGCGGCAGGCCACCACGCAGGACAACGCCGCACGCCGACGACGGCGCCGCCGCCCGGGTTCGGGAGGCCGTTGATGCCATTGAGGCGGTCGATGCCGCCAAGCCTGAAGCGGTGTCCTCCGGCGACGGCGCCGTCGACTCCCCGGCGGCGTCGTCCTGCGACCACCAGGGCGACGCCGTTTCGGCGGAGCCCGCCGACGAGGCGGTCAGTCAGTGGCGAAGGTCCGCATGACCAGGCCGGTGCGGGGCTTGGGGCCGAACGAGGTCGACTTGCGGGGCACCCGCTCGCCCTGCGACGCGACCGTGAGGACGTCTTCCGTGGACAGGGGGTTCAGCAGCACCGCCGTCCCGCCGAGCCGGCGCGCCCTCTCCACGGCGGCGAGCGGGTCGTGGTGCACGACCATCACCGACTGCTCGCTGTCGGTGATCCCCCACACCCTTGGCAGGAGGAACGTCGTGAGGACCGAGGTGTCGAGCATCCGCCACCGTGGGGACTGCTCGGGCGGCATGGCGTGCTCGACCTGCATCGGGTCGGGATCCGTCAGCAGATGGGCGGGTCCGTCGCCGGCGAGCACGAAGGCGGGGCCGGTCGCTGTGGCGAGCCCTGCCAGGGCGTCCTCGACCAGGGGGAACTCCTGGACCTGCCAGGCGCCCTTGGCCCGGGCGGCGGCCTCCTGCAGGGGCAGCCCCGGGATGACCCGGTGGATGGCCCTGAGGTCGGGCGGGTATGCCGTGGAGTCGACCAGGTACGCCAGGCCGTAGTCCCAGGGACCGGGTCCGATGTGGTCCTTCTGCAGCGCCTGATAAGTGGCGTAACGATGGTGGCCATCGGCGATCAGCGCCTGACGATCGCGCAGGTCCTCCGCGACGGCTTCGATCTCGTGGGGGTCGGTCACCGCCCAGAGTCGGTGGTGCACGCCCTCACGGGTCCGGACGTCCATGAGGGGGAAACGCTGTGTGGCCACGTCGTCGACGAGCCGGGAGGCGGTGCCGCCGCCTTCGTACAGCAGGAAGATCGGTTCGAGGTTGGCCTGCGTCGCCCGCATCAGGGCGAGTCGGTCGGCGACGGGCTCCGGCAGGACGTTCTCATGCGGGAGGATCGCGGTCGACCCGACCCCGACGCATCCAATCAGGCCCCGCTGCAGAAAACCGACCCCGCTCTGCTCGTACACGTACAGCCCGGGCAGGGAGTCGACCGTCAGCACTCCATCGGCAAGCCACTCGCTCAACGCGGCGCTCGCCTCACCGTAGTGGCTGATCCCGGGAAGGATCAGGCGCACTGCGTTGTTCGGATGACAACTGAGCAGTTCCCGCAGTTCTTCAGGGGAGATGAGATCGTACGGCGGGGAGGTGACAGCGCCCAGGTCGTCCACCGCGTAACGGACGCCGTGGAACGGACGTAGCACCAGTCCCGCCCGTTCAGAACTCTCCATACCGGGCATGTTGCCATAAGTGCCCGGACTCCCCGACGCTGCGGTGCCCGGTTGCTTGTGAAATCGGAGTGCAGGAGGGCTTACCCCATGATCGAAGGACGAAACGAGGCCTCTGCTTCTTCCAATGATCCGGGCGGTACGCCTTCCGGCGGTGTCTATGAGTGGTTCAAGCGTGGCATGAAACTGCTCGAGGAGGGCAGTCCGGCCGCCGCGGCGGCGATCCTGGAGCACGCCGTGCGGGCCGAACCCGACTCGCGCAGCCTCCGCGAGGCACTCGCCCGGGCCCAGTTCAACTCGAAGCGCTACGACGAGGCCGCCGGCAGCTTCCGCTGGATCGTCGACGCCAACCCCGCCGAGGACTACGCCTACTTCGGTCTCGGCTTGTCACTGTGGCGCAGCGGAGACATCGAGGGGGCGCAGGAGCCCCTCGCGGTGGCGGTGGCGATGCGCCCCGACCTGCGGCACTACGTGTCCGCACTGAAGCAGGTCAGGGCCACGCTGCGGGCGAGGCAGGCGTGACCGTAGGACATACTTCCGCCATGTCAGAAACCACCGGCGTGCTCGTGGACGCCTACGACACGCTGCTGCTCGACCTCGACGGCGTCGTCTACCTCGGCAAACACGCGGTCCCCCAAGCGCCGGAGGCGCTGGTGAAGGCCCGGGACCTGGGCGTGCGGCTCGCGTTCGTGACGAACAACGCGTCCCGCACGCCGGGGGCGATCGCCCAGCACCTCAGCCATCTGGGCATTCCGGCGGCCCCGCAGGACGTGGTGACCTCCGCGCAGGCGGCGGCCCGGCTGGTCGCCGAGCACGTGCCGGCGGGCTCCGCCGTCCTTGTGGTGGGCGGCATGGGACTGCGGATGGCCCTGCGCGAGCACGGCCTGCGCCCTGTGACCACGGCCCTGGACGCACCCGCCGCCGTGGTGCAGGGCATCGCCGACAACCTGTCCTACGGGCTGCTCTGCGAAGGGGCGCTCGCCGTACGTCAGGGGGCGTGGTTCGTCGCGGCCAACGGTGACACGACCATGCCGACGGGCCGGGGCGAGCAGCCCGGGAACGGCTCGATGAGCCGCGTGATCGCCACCGCGGCCGGCGTCGAACCCGTGGTCGCGGGCAAGCCCGAGCCGCCGCTGCACCGTGAGTCGATGATCCGCACCCGCGCCGAGAGGCCGCTGATCGTCGGCGACCGGCTCGACACCGACATCGAGGGCGCGACCCGGGCCGGTGTCGACAGCCTGCTCGTGCTGACCGGTGTCGCCACTCCTCTCGACGTGCTCACCGCCGCGCCCCATCACCGTCCCACCCACATCGCCGCCGACCTGTCCGGCCTGCACGCCCCCGTGGTCCCCGTACGGCGTGGCTCAGGCGGATGGACCTGCGGCGGATGGACGGCCGTGTGGCAGGACGGCGAGCTCGCGCTCACCGGGGAGGGCGACCCCGTCGAGGGGCTGCGTGCGGCGAGCGCCGCAACCTGGGAGGCGGTGGGGGACGGCCAAGCGGACGAGGGCGCGGTGAAGGCCGCTCTGGCGGCGCTCGGCCGCTGATGATCGGCACGGGTGGCAGCCCTGGGGCCCACGCGCCGGACCACGGCGTGACGCCGGGGTGGCCGCCACGATCCGGTAACGCGTTTCGAGGTCCGTACCCCCGCATCGCGTGCGGCGGCGGCCCGGCGTGGCATGTCGCCGAAGGCCCGGCGTCGCATGCGACCCCGGACCCGGCAGGGCGTGCGGCGAGGGCTCGGCGAGGCTGGCGTGGCCTGAGGTGAGGGCCCGGTGCGGTGGCGCGTCGCCGGGTTCTGGTGGGAGTGGTCAGACGAGAGCGGTCAGAGGAGTTTGCGAAGGCGCAGCAGGTCGCCGAGGCTCGCGTCGATCTTGACCCGGCCGCCCAGCAGCGCGCGGCCCATGTCGAGTTCGCCGTTGACCATCGAGACCAGGTCCTCGCTCTTGAGCGTCAGCTTGACCTCGGCGGGCCGACCGTCATCCGGGGGCACCTCGTCGAATTGGTCGAGCCCACCGCGGTGGATGCGGCCGTAGAAGGTCACGCCGAGGTCGGAGATCCGGCAGGCCAGCCGGCGTTCGACCACGTGCTTGGCACGGTCCTCCTCGCTCACCTCGTCGAACTGCTCGACGAGTTTGTCCAGCGCCGCCCGGCATTCCTCGACGGTCGCCATGCGCCTGCCTTTCTCCTCGCGGACCGTGTCTTCTCGCGGACCGGGTCTCCTTGTGAACCGCGCACGGATCATCGGTCGACGATGTGATTCCCCTGTACCTACCGACAGTAGCTTTCCACGGACGGCCTGCGCGAAATCCGCTTCGGGTCATGGGACGGCAACGGCACGAGTTCGGCGGTCCGCGAGCCGTAGATTTCGCGACCAAAGGGACGGCGAGCTGAGCAGGGCCCTCCTCCGGGCACGTGCGGCGAGATCATGCGGCGGAACGTTCGCGGCCCTGTGGAACGGGCGGACGGCGCACGACCGTCGGTGGGGTCCGATAGCGTCGAGGCGACCAGCGCCGCAGGGGCTCGTACGGGTGGGCCGAGCGGCATGGCCGCGTGCGCCGTCCGTGCGACGTCCGGGGCCCGGGCCGGCGGAAGCCGGGCCGAAGCCCGGGCGCGAGCGTGGGGCCGCGCACGGGGAAGCGCGACTGTGAAGCATGACTGTGAAGCGTGACGGGGCAGCTGATCGGAGCAGGAAGGGACCATGACGGACAGCGGGATCGCGGCCGGGGAACATCACGCCTCGGGCGCCGACGGCGTGCAGGCCGCGTTGTCGCCACTCGGACGGCTGGCTCACGCGCCGGTGTCCGAGCACGTGGGCGTCTTCGAACAGGTCCTCGCCGGCCTCGAGGCGGTGCTTGCGTCCGTGGAGGATGCCGGCGATCGGCAGCCTGAGGCACACGGCGGCCGGGACGGCGATCAGTGAGCGCCACGGCAGCGCCCGCGGGCGTCGCGAGCCGGGCGCGGGTTCGAACGGCTGGGGACGCCGCGGCGGGGCGGGCCCGGTGAAGCGCGTCCGGCTGGACAGCGAGCTCGTGCGCCGCGGGCTCGCCCGGTCCAGGGAGCAGGCGGCCCAGCTCATCGAGGCGGGCCGGGTCAGCGTCGGAGGCCGGGTGGCGGGCAAGGCGGCCACCCAGGTGGACACCGCCGCCCCCATCGTGGTCGCCGAGACGGCCGAGGGCCCCGATTACGTGTCCAGAGGCGCCCACAAGCTGCTCGGCGCACTGGACGCGTTCGAAGGGCTCCGCGTCGAGGGGCGCCGGTGCCTCGACGCGGGCGCCTCGACCGGTGGCTTCACCGACGTGCTGCTCAGGCACGGCGCCGCCCACGTGCTCGCCGTCGACGTGGGATACGGCCAGCTCGCCTGGTCGCTGCGTACGGACGAGCGGGTCACGGTGATGGAGCGGGTGAACGTCCGCGACCTGACGCCGGAGATGGTGGGCGAGCCGCCGACGCTGATCGTCGGGGACCTGTCCTTCATCTCACTCCGGCTCGTCCTCCCGGCCCTGGTGCGCTGTGCGGCCGAGGTGGCGGAGTTCGCCATGCTGGTCAAACCGCAGTTCGAGGTCGGCAAGGAGCGCGTGGGCTCGGGAGGCGTCGTACGCGACCCGGCTCTGCGGGCACAGGCGGTGCGGGACGTCGCGGCGGCGGCGAGCTCGCTCGGCCTGACGGTGAAGGGCGTGACGGCGAGCCCGCTGCCGGGGCCGTCGGGGAACGTGGAATACGTTCTGTGGCTCGGGAAGGGACCGGGACACGATCCCGTTGCCGATGTGGACGCGGCCGTCGAAACGGCGGTGGCGGAGGGGCCCCGGTAAGCGCGGGCGGCGAGGCGTGGAGACGATGAGCACGATGAGCACGGGCGGCACGGTGGGCGACCAGGCGGACGCCAAGAGAACCGTCCTGGTGACGGCGCACACGGGCCGGGAGGCGGCCGTGCGCAGCGCCCGCCTGGTCATGGAACGGCTGATCGAGGCGGGCATCAACGTCCGGGTGCTCGATGAGGAGGCCGAGGAGCTGGGTTGCGCCCATGTCGAGGTGGTCCCGGAGAACGCTGCGGCGCTGGAGGGAGCCGAGCTGATCATCGTCCTCGGGGGTGACGGCACGCTGCTGCGCGCCGCCGAACTGGCCCGCCCGGCAGCGGTGCCGCTGCTCGGCGTGAACCTGGGGCACGTGGGCTTCCTCGCCGAGGCTGAGGTGGAGGACCTGGCATCCGTGGTGGACCTGGTGGCCGAGGGCCGCTACGAGGTCGAGGAGCGCATGACGATCGAGGTCGTCGTGCGCCTGAACGGGTCGGTTCTCGCGCGGACCTGGGCGCTCAATGAGGCGTCGGTCGAGAAGAAGGACCGCATGCTGGAGGTCGTCGCGGAGATCGACGGCCGCCCGCTGTCGCGCTGGGGGTGCGACGGCGTGATCTGCGCGACCCCCACCGGATCGACCGCGTACGCCTTCTCGGCCGGAGGGCCCGTCGTCTGGCCCGAGGTGGAGGCGCTGCTCCTGGTGCCCAACAGCGCTCACGCCCTGTTCGCCCGGCCGATGGTGGTGTCGCCGAAGTCCACGCTCGCGCTGGAGATCCTTCCTGACACCAGTGCCGGTGTGCTGTGGTGCGACGGCCGCCGCCGCTTCGACATCCCGCCCGGCGCCCGCGTGGAGGTCCGCAGGGGCGAGGCGCCCGTAGGACTGGCCCGCCTGCTCGGTGTGGAGACCACCGGGGCGCCCTTCACCGACCGCCTGGTCGCGAAGTTCGGCCTGCCGGTGCAGGGCTGGCGGGGCCGCGTCCGCTCCGGCTGACCCTGGAGACGCCGCGATCCACAGCGGGTTGTGGCGGTTGGTGGTGATATGCCGGATGAGCTGGGCTTTCGTGTCCACAGATTCTCGTTCGGGTCGCGGCCCGGACACGCTGTCCTCGAAAATCTTGACGAGTTACGCGTAGGATCTCTGGCGAGTTCGGTCGGCGAAAACGGGAGGGACCAGTGCGGCCACGGGTCGAGGAGGTCCGCATCCAGGGGCTCGGCGTGATCGACGAGGCCGTACTGGAGCTGTCACCGGGATTCACCGTCGTCACGGGTGAGACCGGGGCCGGCAAGACGATGGTCGTCACCGGTCTCGGCCTGCTGTTCGGAGGGCGGGCCGACCCGGCCAGGGTCAGGCCGGGCGCCGACAAGGCGCTGATCGAGGGCACGCTCGTGATCGAGCCCGGCGGTCGCGTGGCCCAGCAGGTCGCCGACGTCGGCGGCGAGATCGAAGACGGGCAGCTCATCATCTCCCGGTCGGTCTCCGCGGAGGGCCGTTCTCGCGCCTGGCTGGGGGGCCGTGCCGTGCCGGTGGGCACGTTGACGTACATCGCCGACGACCTCGTGGCCGTGCACGGGCAGATGGACCAGCAGCGGCTGCTGCAGCCCGGCAGGCAGCGCGCGGCGCTCGACCGATACGCCGGCGACGAGCTGGTCAAGCCCCTTCGGGCCTATGAGCAGGCATACAAGCGGCACAAGCAGGTGGGGGAGCTGCTCCACGAGCTGACCGTCAAGGCCAGGGAGCGGGCGCAGGAGGCCGACGTGCTGCGGTTCGGCCTCGAGGAGATCGAGAAGGTCGAGCCCAGGCCGGGCGAGGACGCCGAGCTGAAGGAGGAGGCCGAGCGGCTCTCCCACGCCGACGCGTTGCGCACCGCCGCCACGACCGCGCACGCGGCGCTGCTCGGGGATCCGATGTCGAGCGCGCAGGACGTGCAGGACGCCGTGTCGCTGCTCGGTCACGCGAAGACGGCCGTGGAGTCCGTACGCGACTTCGATCCCGCGCTCGCCGGGCTCGCCGATCGCCTGGCCGAGGCCGGTTATCTGGTCTCCGACGTGGCGACCGAGCTGGCCGCGTACGCCGAGTCGGTCGAGGCCGATCCGGCGCGGCTGGCCGCGGTGCAGGAGCGCAGGGCGGCGCTGAACGGGCTCATGCGCAAGTACGGCGAGGACGTCACGGCCGTGATCGCGTGGGCGCAGCGGGCCGCCGAGCGGCTGACGGAGCTCGAAGGCGACGACGAGCGCATCGGGGAGCTGACGCGGGAGCACGGTGAGCTAACCGAGCGGCTGGGCGAGCTGGCCGGTGAGCTGACCGCCATCCGCACCGCCGCCGCCGACCGGTTCGGCCAGGCGGTGACCGAGGAGCTGACCGCGCTCGCCATGCCGCACGCCCGGGTGAGCGTGGCGATCACCGCCACCGACGGCTTCGGCCCGCACGGCGTGGACGAGGTCGAGCTCCGGCTGGCATCCCATCCCGGTGCGCCACCACTGCCGCTGACCAAGGGCGCCTCCGGCGGCGAGCTGAGCCGGGTGATGCTCGCCATCGAGGTGGTCTTCGCCGGTGCCGACCCCGTTCCGACGTTCGTGTTCGACGAGGTCGACGCGGGCGTGGGCGGCAAGGCGGCCGTGGAGATCGGCAGGCGGCTGGCCAAGCTCGCCAGGACGGCGCAGGTCATCGTGGTGACCCATCTGCCGCAGGTGGCGGCCTTCGCCGACCAGCACCTCGTGGTCGAGAAGGCGAGCGACGGCAGGGTCGTCCGCAGCGGCGTCGTGACCCTCGACCAGGAGGGCCGCGAGCGGGAGCTGTCGCGGATGCTCGCCGGGCTGGAGGACTCCGAGCTCGGCCGGGCGCACGCCGCCGAGCTGCTGTCCATCGCCGTCGCCGACAAGGCCGCTTGGGAGAAGGCGTCCTCGGGGACGGCCAGGCGCTCGGGCCGCCGCGCCGCAGGCTGAGGCTCCAGGTCCGCCGGCCGCGGGCCGCGGTGCTCTGCGTCGTGCTGAGGCTCCGGGCTGAGGCTTTGAATCCGCCGGGCTGAGGCTCCAGGTCCGCCGGCCGCGGGCCGAGAGCCGCCGTGCTCTGTGCCGGGCTGAGGCTTTGAATCCGCCGGGCTGGGGCCGCGGATCTGCCGGACCGAGGGCCGCGGGCCGTCCCGTGCCGGGCTGGGGCCCCGCCTGTGGGCGGACCTGCCGTCTCTCCCACCGCCGGCCCGCCCAGCGCGTACACTCGGCGGGGCGCGCGCGGGGGTGACGTTTGGAGCAGGGCGCGGCGGGAAGCAGTCAAGCCCCGGAACGAGGGGGCGGAGGAACAGGGGGCGACGGCGTCGCGGAAGGTGTGCGTTGACTCGGCTGCCCTCGGTCGGCGCACCTCGGCAACATCCCTGACTTGCAGTGACAATTCAGACGAGCCGTGGGGTGTGGAAGCGTGGCGGTCGCCGCCTCTGGCAGGATGGTCATGATGAAGGTCCCGAGCTTGAACGTTCCGGGCCTCCGCCGCAGGAAGGCTGACGGCCTTCCCGGGGTGACGGCAGTGGCGAGAATCGACAGACGGACGAAGAGGCTGACCAAGCGCCTCAAGCCCGGAGAAATCGCGATTATCGATCACGTCGACATCGACCGGGTCAGCGGGGAGGCTCTCGTCGCGTGCGGTGTGGCGGCCGTGGTCAACGCCGCCGCGAGCATCAGCGGGCGTTACCCCAACCTCGGGCCGCAGATCCTGATCGACGCGGGCATCCCCCTCATCGACAACGCGTCGCCGGAACTGTTCGAGCGCATCGCCGACGGCGACGTGATCCGCGTCCACGACGGCATGGTCTACCTCGGCGAGGAACTGGTCGGAAAGGGGCAGCCGCAGACCGCCGAGAGCGTCGAGGCGGCCATGACCGAGGCTCGCGCGGGCCTCGCCGTCCAGATCGAGGCCTTCGCCGCCAACACGATGGAGTACGTCCGGCGCGAGCGCGACCTCCTGATCGACGGGGTCGGCGTGCCCGACATCCGCACCTCCCTGGAGAACCGCCACGCCCTCATCGTGGTGCGGGGTTACCACTACAAGGAGGACATCGCCACGCTCCGGCCGTACATCCGCGAGTACCGTCCGGTGCTGATCGGTGTGGACGGCGGGGCGGACGCGCTCCTCGACGCCGGGTACGTGCCCGACATCATCGTGGGCGACTTCGACTCCGTCTCGGAGAAGGCGCTGTGCTGCGGCGCCGAACTCGTCGTCCACGCCTACCGCGACGGGCGGGCGCCGGGGCTCGAGCGGGTGCGCAAGCTGGGCCAGGAGGCGGTCGTGTTCCCCGCGACCGGGACGAGCGAGGACATCGCGATGCTCCTGTCCGACGACAAGGGCGCCACGCTGATCGTCGCGGTCGGCACCCACTGGACGCTCGACGAGTTCCTGGACAAGGGCAGGTCGGGCGCGGCGAGCACCTTCCTCACCCGGCTGCGGGTGGGCAGCAAGCTCGTGGACGCCAAGGGCGTGAGCAGGCTCTACCGGAGCCGGATCTCCACGTCCTCCCTGTTGCTGCTCGTGGCCACCACGCTGGTCACGATCGGTGTGGTGCTCTCGGTATCGCCGATCGGCCAGGTGTGGCTGAACGGCCTGCGCGTGGCCTGGAACGGCTTCATCTTCTGGCTGGTCGGACTCTTCTCGTGATCGATTTCCGTTATCACCTCGTCTCGATCGTGGCGATCTTCCTCGCGCTCACGGTCGGCATCGTGCTGGGCAGCACCGTGCTCGAGCCCACGTTCTTCAAGTCGGCCGAGGAGATGACCGCGTCGCTGCGGCAGGCCAACGAGAAGTACCTGACGCAGATCTCGCAGCTGCAGACGCGTGAGGAGGGCGGCGACTCGCTGGTCACGACCCACCTGCCGGACCTCGTGCGCGGCCAGCTCGCGGGGGAGCGCGTCGTGCTCGTCGAGGCTCCGGGCGCGTCGGCCGCCCTGCGCGACCCGATCGAGAAGCTCGTCACGAGCGCGGGCGCCGTCTACAGCGGCAGGATCAGCCTGACCGACAAGTTCGTCGACGCCGAGCAGGCGAGCGTGCTCGACGGGCTGGCGACCAACCTCGCCCAGGCCGGCACCACGTTCCCCGACGGGGCCACACCGTACGACAAGGCCGCCGCGATGCTCGCGGGCGCGATCGTGACCAACGACCGCACGCAGGCGGGCCGGGCCAATCCCGCCGCCACCGGCGTGCTGGAGGCGTTCCAGGCGGGCGACTTCCTCACCCTCAACGGCGACCCCGGGCGGCGGGCGACGCTGGCCATCGTGCTCGCGCCCACCCAGCCGTACGAGGGGGATGACGCCGACCGGCAGACGAACGCGCTGGTCTCGGTCGCCGCCGGCCTCGACGGCGGCGCTCTCGGCACGGTCCTGGCGGGCACCGTCACCGCCTCCGCCAACGGCGGCGTCATCGCGGCGCTGCACGACACCGGCGGCGTGGCCTCGGCGGTCTCCACCGTTGACACGGTCGATTTCGCCGCAGGCCGTGTCGTGGTGGTCTACGCTCTGCGGGAGCAACTGGCCGGCCGTTCGGGCTCCTACGGCGTCGGCAGCGGTGCGACGGCGTTCGAGCCCGCGGTGACCGCGCCCAGCCAGACCCCCACCCCCGCGGCGGGCCGGGGCTGAGCCGCCGGTCGGCGCATCACGCCTGACGAACACGTAGAGAAGGGCAACAGCCGTGGCCAGAGGTCCCCAGGCAGGCACCCGCGCCGCCGCGATGCTCGGAGCCGCCGTCGGCGCCGCGCTCGGCGCGGTCGCCGCGCGCGCCGCTTTCGCCGCTTTCCGGCGCCGTCCGCCGATCGGCGACGAGAAGACCGCAGACGAGTACTGGACCCGGGTCAACCACCGGGGCGAGCCGGTCACGCTGCTGGAGGGTCCCGCGTTCGCCGCGGGCGCCGTCGCCGCCTCCGCTCTCGCCCCCGGCCTCCCCGCGCGGGCCCGCGCGGCCGCCGTGCTCGCCGGAGCGGGCAGCGGCGTCCTCGGCGCGTATGACGACCTGTTCGGCACGACCTCCTCGAAGGGCTTCAAGGGCCACCTGGCGGCACTGGCGCGCGGCGAGGTGACCAGCGGAGCGGTCAAGATCCTCGGCATCGGCGCGACCGGGCTCGCCGCGGCGGCGCTCTCCCCTCGTGACGTCCGGAGCGGGAACGTTCTGGCGCGGTCCCTCGACACGCTCGTCGACGGGGCGCTGATCGCCGGCAGCGCCAACCTGGCCAACCTGTTCGACCTGCGACCCGGTCGCGCGATCAAGGTGGGGCTGCTCGCCGGGGCTCCCCTGCTGGCCGCCTCGATCGCCGCGCCGTACGGCCCGCGCTCCCGTCAGGCCGCCGCGCTGACCGCCGTCCCGCTGGGCGCGGCGGCGGCGCTGCTGCCCGAGGACTTGGGCGAGCGGGCGATGCTCGGCGACGCCGGGGCGAACGCGCTCGGCGCGCTGCTCGGTCTGGCGGCCACGGCCCGGCTGGGCAGGCCTGGCCGGATCGCCGCCCTCGGTGTCGTCGCCGCTCTCACCGCCGCCTCGGAGAAGGTCAGCTTCACCAAGGTCATCGCCGGCAACCGGGTGCTCAACCGCCTGGACATGCTCGGCCGCCGCGCTCCGCAGACCACCCCAGGAACGCCGGGGTCGTGTGGGTGACCTGCACGACCAGGGCCGCCCGCGGAGCCGTACGGCACCGGCACGGATGACCGGCATGGGTGAGCGGCGTGGATGAGTGGCATCGGTAAGCGGCATGGGTAAGCGGCATGGTTAGACGGCTCGGGGCGGGGATCGCGGGGGCGGCGGTCCTCATCGGGGTCATCACGGTCCTGGCGCGGGTGACCGGCTTCGCCAAGCAGCTGGCGTTCGCGCGCACGGTCGGCACGAACTGCCTGGCCACCGCCTACTACACGGCCAACAACGTGCCGAACATCGTCTTCGAGGTCGTGGTGGGCGGCGCGCTCGCCGGGATGGTCGTCCCGGTGCTCGCCGGCGCCGCCGCCAGAGCGGACGGCGAGGCGCGTGCGGAGGTCGGCCGGATCGCCTCCGCGCTGCTGACCTGGGTGGTCGTGCTGCTGGTGCCGCTCGCGGCGCTGACCGCCGTGGTCGCGGCGCCGGTGGCGCGGATGCTGGTCGGCTCCGAGATGAGGGGATGCGACATCGGCCAGGTCGCCGCCGTGGCCGCGCGCATGCTGGTCGTCTTCGCGCCGCAGGTCCCGTTGTACGGCATGGCCGTGGTGCTCTACGGCGTGCTGCAGGCCCATCGACGGTTCTCGGGGCCGGCGCTGGCGCCGCTTGTGTCGAGCGTGGTGGTCATCGTCGCCTACCTGGCCTTCGGGCCGCTCAGCGGCGGCCACAGGGACCCCGCCACCGTGCCAGCACCGGCCGAGATCGCGTTGTCGGCGGGAACGACGCTCGGCGTGTTGGCCCTGGTCGTCACCGTGGTGGGGCCGGCGTGGCGGCTCGGCCTGCGGTGGCGCCCCACGCTCCGCTTTCCCGAGGGCGTCGCCGTACAGGTGCGGCGGCTCGCCCTGGCCGGGCTGAGCGCGCTGGTCGCCCAGCAGGCCGCGGCGGCGATCCTGATTCCCGTCGCCAACCGCGTCGGCGGGGGCGCGTTGCCCGCCTACAACTACGCGTGGGCGATCTACCAGGTGCCGTACGCCGTGCTCGCGGTGCCCATCGCGACCAGCGCCTTCCCCGCGCTCGCCGCGCGGGCGCAGGCCGGCGACGAGGGCGAGGGCTTCGCGGCGCTGGCGGCGCGGACGACCCGCGCGGTCGTGCTGGTCTGCGGCCTGGCGGCCGGCGCGCTCGCCGCGGTCGCGGTGCCGGTCGCGCACGTCTTCCTCGCCCAAGCCGACACAGAGGTCGCCGCGGCGGAGTTCGCCCGGGGGATCGCGCTGTTCGCGCCGGGGCTCATCGGGTATGGCCTGGTGGCCCACCTGAGCCGGGTGCTGTACGCCGCGGGACAGGGCAGGGCGGCGGCCAGGGGACAGGTCGCCGGGTGGCTGGTCGTGGCCGTGGCCCAGGTGGCGTTCGTCCTCGTGCTGCCGGACGGCTGGGGCCTGGGCGGGCTCGCGCTCGGCCAGGCGACCGGCATGACGGTGGGGGCCGGGCTGCTGCTGGCCTCGGTCGTGCGGGCGCGAGGGGCGCGGGCCGCCCAGGGCGTCCCGCGGGCCGTTCTGGCCGCCCTGCTGGGCGGAGGTGCGGGTTTCCTCGCGGGTGCGGCGGCCGCCCGGCTTCCCCTGTCGGGCGAGGGCCCGTGGGGCGGACTCCTGACGGCCGCCGTGGCCGGTCTGGCGGCCGTGGTCGCGGGGGTCCTCGTCACCGCGCTCGTGGACCGCCGGGACCTGACCGCCGCCCTGTCCGGAGTGAGGCGCGGCAGAGGCGCGAGCCCGGCGGCCCCGCCCGCCGAGGAGTCGGTATGAGCGAGCGGACCCGTAGACCGCTGCGAGCCGGAGGTGAGGAGAGGCCATGAGTCGCATCGTGCTCGTGCTGGGATCGAGCGTGGGCGGCGTGGCCCGGCACGTGCGGATGCTCGCCGGCGGGCTCGTCACACGGGGGCACCGGGTGCTGGTCGCGGGTCCCGGCGACACCGAGGAGACGTTCTCCTTCACCGCCACCGGCGCGGGCTTCGCCGAGGTGGACATCGCCGACAGGCCGCACCCCGCGCACGACCTGCGGACCGCCCTGCGCCTGCGCAGGCTCGCCCGCGGCGCGGACGTCGTCCACGCCCATGGCCTGCGGGCGGGCGCGCTGGCCGCACTCGCCCTCGTCGGGGCGCGGGGATGGCCGCGACTCGTGGTCACCCTGCACAACGCTGTCACGGCGGGCGGCGCGATCGGCGCGGTCTACCGGCTGCTGGAACGGATCGTCGCCCGACGGGCGGACCGCGTTCTGGCGATCTCGCCGGACGTCGCGGAGCGCATGCGGGCCAGAGGCGCCAGGGGAGTGGACCTCGCGGTGGTGCCCGCGCCGCCGCTCGCCGAACCCGCCCGCCCGGCCGAGGACGTGCGGGCCGAGATCGCGGCCCGGCTGCCCGGCGCCGCGGACGCGCCGCAGACGCTGCAGGAGCGGCCGATCGTGCTCACGGTCGCCCGCCTGGCCCAGCAGAAGGGCCTGGAGACGCTGCTCGACGCGGCGGCCGGGCCCTACAAGGGGGACCCGGTCTTCGTGATCGCGGGCGACGGGCCGCTGCGCGAGGAGCTGCAGGCCCGCGTTGAGGCCGAGGAACTGCCCGTGGTCCTGTACGGCTGGGCCGAGCCGGCCGACCTGCTCCAGGTCGCGACGGCGGTGATCGTGCCCAGCAGATGGGAGGGGCAGCCGCTGAGCGTCCAGGAGGCGCTGCGGGCGGGCAGGCCGATCATCGCGACGCGGGTGGGCGGCGTGCCCCGGATGGTGGGCGAGGCGGCCCTGCTGGTGCCCCCGCAGGACCCCGGCGCGCTGAGCCGCGAGATCGGCCGCCTGCTCGGTGATCCCGCTCTGGCCGCCCGCCTCGCGGAGGCGTCCGTACGGCGCGGCCGGGAACTGCCCGACGAGGACGCGGCGCTGCGTGCGGTGCTCGCGGCGTACGGGCTGGCGTCGTAGCCGCGGCCTCCTGGTGGCGACTTCGCAGTGGCGGCCTCGTAGTGGCGACCGCGGTGGCGGGAGGGTGCGACCACCCTCTCGCGCCGGTGACACAAGACCGTCGGGCTGGTGAGTCGCCTCCTGTTCTCGCCGATGACCGCCGATGTTCCGGCGAGGATTAGGTGAGGCTAAGCCTGATCCATATACTGGACGGGTTGGGGGGGAGTATCCCTTCGCGGCGGTTCCGTCATCACGGTGTCAGCACCCGGGGCCGTCGGTCCGCCGTGCGCGTACGGGCGGGAGAGACCTCCGGCAGTGTGTTCAGCGCGCGCCGGAGGTAGTCGTGGTACATGCGCCCCTGTGGTTGTGGGCCCTGGTCATCGTGGGTCTCGTCATCGTGGTAGCCGTTGATCTGTTGATCGTCGATCGTGGTGAACCACGTGAGTTCTCGATGCGGCAGGCGGGCATCTGGGTGGGCTTCTACGTCTGCCTGGCCGTGTTGTTCGGCATCGGGTTAACGATTTGGGCCGGAGCCGGGACAGGCGGGGAGTTCTTCGCGGGCTATCTGACGGAATACAGCCTCAGCGTCGACAACCTGTTCATCTTCTACATCATCATGACCCGCTTCGGGGTGCCCCGGATCTACCAGCACAAGGTCCTGCTGGTCGGCATCGTCCTGGCGCTCGTCATGCGCGGGATCTTCATCGCCATCGGCGCCGCCGCGCTGAGCCGCTTCGGCTGGCTGCTGTACGCGTTCGGGGCCTTCCTCATCTACACGGCGTACACGCTGGTCAGGGACCACAACAAGCAGGACGAGGAGTTCAACGAGAACATCCTCCTGCGCTGGGCCAGGCGGGTCTTCCCGACCACCCCCGACTACGTCGGCTCCCGGGTGACCGTTCGGGTGGACGGCAGGCGCATGGTGACGCCCATGCTGATCGTGATGATCGCCATCGGCACCACGGACCTGCTGTTCGCCCTCGACTCGATTCCCGCCATCTTCGGGCTCACGAAGGCGGCCTTCATCGTGTTCTCCGCGAACGCGTTCGCCCTGATGGGACTGCGTCAGCTCTACTTCCTGCTCGGCGGACTTCTGCAGCGGCTGGTCTACATCAGCTACGGATTGGCGTTCATCCTCGGTTTCATCGGGGTTAAGCTGATTCTTGAAGCACTTCACGAGAACGAGGTCTCCTGGGCCCCGCAGGTCCCCATCTGGGTATCGCTGGCGGTCATCGGGGTGACCATGGCCGTGACCACCGTCGCCAGTCTCATCAAGGCTCGCCGCGACGACAGGACCATTACTCCGGCAGAAGCCTCTCAGACGGAGGCGTCTCAGGCGGAAGCCCCGCAGGGCTAGCGAAACGGGCACTCACCCTGTTTGCTTGTTCTCGTTGTGCCACGCATTGACTGCCGGATCGGTAATATCGATCGCTAGCTCGCATGCCGGTCCATAGTCGCCAGAAGAGTACAAAGGTCATCTGTGTCCAACGAATCGTTGCCCCGCGGTCCTGAATCCGGGATCGCGGGAAGTGCCCGGGGCCGGGTCAGGCTCGCGCGCGGGGTGTCCCCGTGGCTGGCTCCGACCGCCGCGGCGGCAGCCGTCACCGCCGTTCTCACCCGCAGGTCGCCCCGGTGGGCGCTGGCCGCGGCGCCGCTCGCCGCACTCACCGGCGGGATGCTGTGGTTCTTCCGCGACCCCGAGCGCGCGCTGGGCGAGGGCAGGCTCATCTCGCCCGCCGACGGCGTCGTGCAGAGCATCGACCCGTGGCCGGACGGCCGCACCCGGGTAGCGATCTTCATGAGCCCGCTCAACGTGCACGTCAACCGGGCGCCCGCCGACGGCATGGTCACGTCGGTCGAGCACGTGCCCGGCGGCTTCGTGCCCGCGTTCAACAAGGACAGCGACAAGAACGAGCGCGTCGTCTGGCATTTCGACACCGCGCTCGGGGACATCGAGATGGTGCAGATCGCCGGCGCCGTCGCGCGCCGCATCGTGCCGTACCTGTTCGCGGGCGCCAAGGTCGCCCAGGGCGAGCGGGTCGGACTGATCCGTTTCGGCTCCCGGGTGGACCTCTACCTGCCCGAGGGCATCAGGCCGGCGGTCACCGTCGGCACCCGGACCGTCGCGGGGGTGACGCGCCTTGACCACGTCTGACCTCGGAGCCGAGGCCTCCTGGCCGGTGGAGGGGGTGGATGAGGAGCCGCGCGGGCCCGTAGGCAAGGCCTTCCGCCTGTCGGCCGCCGACTCCCTCTCGCTCGGCAACGCACTCAGTGGGTTCCTCGCCGTCTGTGTGCTCGCCTGGTCGGCGATCAGCGACCTGCAGGCCAGCGGCAAGTTCGCCCCCGATCCGCGCTTCTTCGGCACGGCCGTGGTGCTGCTGCTCATCGGCGCGACCTGCGACCTGTTCGACGGCCTGGTGGCCAGGAAGTTCCGCGCGTCCGCGATGGGCGCCGAGCTGGACAACCTCGCCGATGTGATCAGCTTCGGCTTCGCGCCCGCCTTCATGGTGGTGATCTGGGCCGGCTTCTCCGGCAAGCTCCCGCTGTGGCTGGTGCTGTGCGCGGCCGGGTCCGTGCTGCTCGCCGGCGTCGTACGGCTGGCCCGCTTCGCCTGCGTGAAGACCAAGAGCGGCGACTTCATGGGCCTGCCGATCCCCATGGGCGCGATGACCGTGGTGTCGATCGTGCTGCTCTTCCAGCCGAACTACGTCACGCTCGCCGCCATCTTCGGCGTGGCCTGGCTCATGGTGAGCCGCATCGAGTACCCCAAGCCCAAGGGCAATCTGGCCGCCGTCGTGCTGGCCTGGATGCTGATCAACGTGGCCTGCCTGACGATCTGGGCGGCCGGTCTCGCGGGCGGCGACCAGCTCATCAAGGTGGGCGCCACGATGCAGATCGCGATCGTGTCCGCCATTCCGCTTCGCGTTCTCATGTTCAAACAGCAGCAGCGCAGGGAACGACGCTCGGAGAACGCGGGCTGACGTCGTCGCACGGACAGGGCCCCGGTCGGCTGGGGCCCGCCACCTTGGGCCCGGGCCAATCACGTGGAGAAAACGCCTAGTCCAATGGAGCCCTGGTCGCCATGCCTCGTGAGCACACCCGGACGTACTTCCTCGGCAAACTAGCCCGGGAGCTTGAGCTGCGCGGCCTGGAGGCGTCCCTGCGCCCCGACCCGCCGTCGCTCAAGGTCCGCGACCCGGACGCGGCGCTGTTCACCGAGACCGTGGACTGCGTCGCGATGTCGGACGGCTGGTTCTACCGCTGGTCCTGGGGCGACGTGGTGGAGAGCGCGGAGGAGCCCGCGCTCGCGGCCGACCGCATCGTGAAGGTCTTCACCACCGGCGAGCCCCGGCCGCACCCTGCTCTCGGCGACGCCTGACGGGTCGCACCCTGCTCTCGGCGACGCCTGACGGGTCGCAGTCTGCTCTGGGCGACGCCTAGCCGGTTCTGGGCGTCACAGCCGGATCCACTCCGTCGCCGTGGTGACCTCGTCCAGAATGTCCGGTACGGGGTCCACGCCCAGCCCCGGGCCGTCGGGAACGTCGAGGTGCCCGCCGTCCAGCTCGAACGGCGGCGTCACGTCGGTGTGGAAGTAGCGCCGCGAGGCGGAGGTGTCGCCCGGGAGCGTGAAGCCGGGCAGCGCGGCCAGCGCGACGTTGGCCGCCCGTCCGATTCCGGTCTCCAGCATGCCGCCGCACCAGACCGCGACGCCGTGGGCGCGGCACAGGTCGTGGATGCGCCGGGCCTCCAGATAACCGCCCACCCGCCCCGGCTTGATGTTGACCACCGAGCACGCGCCGAGGCTGACGGCCGCCGCCGCGTGGGCGGCCGACTCGATGGACTCGTCCAGGCAGATCGGCGTGCGAATCGACCGGGCGAGCCGGGCGTGCTGCACCAGGTCGTCGTCGGCCAGCGGCTGCTCGATGAGCAGGAGGTCGAAGTCGTCCAGCCTGGCCAGATGACGGGCGTCCGCGAGCGTGTAGGCCGCGTTGGCGTCCACCTGGAGCAGCAGCTCCTCCCCGAACCGCTCCCGGACGGCGCGGACCGGTGTCACGTCCCACCCCGGCCCGATCTTCAGCTTGACCCGTACGTACCCCTCCTCGACGTACGCCCCGACGGTGTCGAGCAGTTCGGCCACCGAGCCCATGATCCCGACAGAGACGCCGCAGGGGACGCGGTCGCGGGTGGCGCCCAGGTAGCGCGCGAAGGACTCACCGGTGATCCGGAGCGACGCGTCGAGCACCGCGGCCTCCAGCGCCGCCTTGGCCATCCGGTGGCCCTTGAACGGCGCGAGGGCGGGACCGACGGCCTGGGGGTCCAGGTCGCGGGGGAGCGCGGGGATCAGGAAACGCCGCAGCACGTCGGCCGCCGCGTCCACGTACTCCGAGGAGTACAGCGGCTCGGACATCGCCACGCACTCGCCCCAGCCCTCGGCCTCCGGCGTCACCACCCGCACCAGCAGGACGTCGCGGCTGGTCTCGGTGCCGAACGACGTCCGGAACGGCGCGACGAGCGGCATCGCGATCCGGCGCAGTTCGATTCCAGTGATCTCCATGAGGTGCCCGGGCTCCAGGGGTAGGACGGTGTGCGCCGACCACTATACGGACGCCCCTTCGCGGTCCTCAGATCACCAGCCCGAGCAGGAGCACGCAGCAGAACGACACCACCGAGATGATCGCCTCCATGACCGACCAGCTCTTGATCGTCTCGCCCACGGACATCCCGAGGTACTCCTTCACCAGCCAGAACCCGGCGTCGTTCACATGGGAGAAGAACAGCGACCCGGCGCCGATGGCGAGCACGAGCAGAGCGACGTGGGAGGGGGAGAGCCCGGCCGCCAGCGGAGCGGCGATCCCGGCGGCGGAGATCGTGGCGACCGTGGCCGAACCGGTGGCCAGCCGGATCCCGACGGCGATCAGCCAGCCGAGCACGAGAACGGGCACGTTCGCGCCCTGCGCGGCCTCGCCGATGACCTTCCCGACGCCCGAGTCGACCAGGGTCTGCTTGAATCCTCCGCCCGCGCCCACGATGAGCAGGATCCCGGCGATCGGCGGCAGCGAGTCGGCGATCGCCGAGGAGATCCGGGCCCGGCCGAAGCCCGCGGCGCGGCCCAGCGTGAACATCGCCACGATCACGCCGATCAGCAGGGCGATCAGGGGAGTGCCGAGGACCTCGAACACGGTCCGTACGACGTGGCCCTCCGGCAGGACGATCTCCACGACGGCCCGGCCCAGCATCAGCAGGACCGGCAGCAGGATCGTGGCCACCGTGACGCCGAACCCCGGCCGGGGCCGGTCTCGCTCTTCCGGTTCCGTGCCCTCGGAATCCTGAACCTGCTCGCGTTCGAGGCGTTCTGGCGGTGCAGGCCGCACCCATCGGGCGGCGAACCTGGCGAACAGCGGGCCGGACACGATCACCGTCGGGATCGCCACCAGCAGGCCCAGCCCGAGCGTGAGCCCGAGGTCGGCCTTGAGCGTGTCGATCGCGACCAGCGGCCCGGGGTGCGGAGGCACCAGGCCGTGCAGGACGGACAGGCCCGCCAGGGCGGGCATCGCGATCAACAGCAGCGGACGGCCACTGCGCCGGGCCACCAACAGGATGACGGGGATCAGCAGGACCAGCCCGATCTCGAAGAACATCGGCAGCCCGATGAGCACCGCGATGAGCGTCATCGCCCACGGCAGGGCGCGGTCGCCGCTGCGCCGCAGGATGCCGTTCACGATCTCCTCGGCCCCGCCCGAGTCGGCCAGCAGCTTGCCCAGCATCGCCCCGAGGGCGATGAGCACGCCGACGCCGGCCACGGTCGAGCCGAGCCCGGCGGAGAAGCTGTCGATCAGCTTCTCGGGGGCCATCCCGGCCACGAGGCCGAGCACGCCCGAGCCGAGCGCGAGGGCGAGGAACGGGTGGGTCCGCAGCTTCGTGATCAGCAGCACGATGACCGCGACGCCGGCCAGGGCGGCCACGATGAGGCGGGTGTCGTGACCGCTCCACGCGGCCGCGCTCGCGAGGGGGGTCACGAGGGGGGTCATCCGGGGCTCCTCCGACGGTCCGTGCGGTAGCCGCTGCCCCACAGGAGCCCCCCGAATCACCCGAACGAAATCACGCCGCCCCGGAGCACGTGATGCCAGACCCACGCCCCGGACCCCACGGCCCCCGGACCGCGCGGCCCCGGATCGCGGGGGTCTGGGCTCACGTGGTTCTGGAGCGCGGGACGGTCAGGCGGCGTGGTCCGCGCGGTCGCGGCTCGCGGGGGTCCCGGCTCGCGCGGTCCCGGAGCGAGGCGACCGCGGGGCGCGGGGACGAGCCGGCGCCCGCGCTGGGCCGCCGGTCGTCCGGGTGTGCGTCAGGCGTACGTCACCAGCCGCGGGCCTTCCACTCGGGCAGATGCGGCCGCTCGGCGCCGAGCGTGGTGTCCTTGCCGTGGCCGGGGTAGACCCACGTCTCGTCGGGAAGCCGGTCGAAGATCCGTTCCACCACGTCCGTGAACAACTGCTCGAACCGCGCCGGGTCCTTCTGCGTGTTGCCGACGCCGCCGGGGAACAGGGAGTCGCCGGTGAACAGGTGGCGGTCCTGGTAGAGCAGCGCGATCGAGCCGGGGGTGTGGCCGCGCAGGTGGATGACGTCCAGCGTCACCACGCCGACGGTCACCCGGTCGCCGTGCTCGACCTCCCTGGTGACCTCGACCGGCAGTTCGGGGGCGTCGAGAGGGTGGGCGACCGTCTGCGCGCCGGTGGCGCGGGCGACCTCCTCCAGGGCGCCCCAGTGGTCGGGGTGCCGGTGGGTGGTCACGATCGAGCTGATCGGCATGTCGCCGATCAGCTCGATCAGCCGGTCGGGCTCGGCCGCCGCGTCGATCAGCAGCCCGTCGCCGGTCTCGGTGCACCGGAGCAGGTAGGCGTTGTTGCCGAAGCCGCCGACCTCGATCTTCGAGATCGTCAGCCCGGGGACCTCGCGTACGTCGGCGGGTCCGCCCTTGGTGACGTTTCCGGTATAGGTCATGATCGTTCCTCTCTAGTTCCCGGCGGGCGGCCAGGACGACGGCGGTTCGGCGGGCAGTCCCGCCGGGGACGTTCTCGGCCAGGGCGGCGGGGAGGGCAGCTTCCCGGCGGCGTCGCGCCGGACGCCGGCATCGGGGGCGTCGTGCCGGAGGCGGGCATCGGGAGCGTCGTGCCGGAGGCGGGCATCGGGGGCGTCGTGCCGGATGTGTCCGCGCGGCGCGGCGAGTCGCAGGCCCGTGCCGTCGGTCCTGCCCGCGAACCAGGCCAGCAGCTCACGCGGTGTGCCCTCCACGGCCGGTCCTTCGCCGAGGCCGGTCCACGTTCTCAGGACCTCGCCGGTGCCCGGATCGAGGGCGACGACTTCGCCCACCGGGCTCTCGTCGCCGAGCCAGAGCATCGTGTCGTACAGCTCTCGTCTCACGTACGTCTCGGGCCAGTCGGCCCATCCGTAGCCTGCCCCGAGGTCGGCGTGGTGCACCTCGACCTCCCTGAGCCGGCGGATCGGGACGTACCAGGCGGGGTGGTCGGGCGGGTGCATCCCCGAGACCGGCGTGGTCCACGCCCGCGCGGGCGTCTGCCTGAGGGCCGCGGCGAACCGCTCCGCGCTGTCGCGGAGGTCGGCGAGCTGTTCGTCGGCCGGTCGGCCGGCGCCCGCCTCGATGCCGGCCTCGCGGGCCCGCGCCGATGCGTACTGCGGCGTCCGCACCCCCGTCCGCGCCCAGGTCAGCAGGTTGACGCAGCTGTCGGCGTTGCGGGCGACATGCGTGAGCACGTGACCCCTCGTCCACCCGGGCAGCAGGGACGGCGCGCGGAGATCCTCGTCGGTGAGGCGGGCGGCGGTCGCCAGCAGGCGTTCGGTCGCCTCGGCCAGCTCCCGCTCGGTCTCGTCGATAACGGACATGGGAAGAATGATGGACCCTGGAGTCCCGTGCCGCCGTCCTCATAACCGCGCGGGAAGAGGACGGCGTGACCGGCGGTTGTATGAGCAGGGGTTTCGCGCGGATGCCGGGCGCGGGTTTGACGAAGCTCATACCCTGGTTCACGGAGCGTGTCCCACGGAAGCACGCGGGGCCGCCCTCTCCGGCCGCCGGACGATGCCCCCCGAAATTGTCGGTGGCTCTGGATAGCCTGCCCGTGCACCTCCATTCACTTCATCGACCTATCGGGACCACCGTGGCTGACCGCCTGATCGTGCGTGGCGCACGCGAACACAACCTCAAAGACGTCTCGCTCGACCTCCCGCGAGACGCTCTGATCGTCTTCACGGGGCTCTCGGGCTCCGGCAAGTCCAGCCTGGCCTTCGACACGATCTTCGCCGAGGGGCAGCGCCGGTACGTGGAGTCCCTGTCCGCGTACGCCCGGCAGTTCCTGGGTCAGATGGACAAGCCCGACGTGGACTTCATCGAGGGCCTTTCCCCGGCCGTCTCCATCGACCAGAAGTCCACCAGCCGCAACCCCCGTTCGACCGTCGGCACGATCACCGAGGTCTACGACTACCTGCGTCTGCTCTGGGCGCGCATCGGCAAGCCGCACTGCCCGCAGTGCGGACGCCCGATCGCCCGCCAGACGCCGCAGCAGATCGTGGACCGTGTGCTCGAACTGGAGGAGGGCACCCGCTTCCAGGTCCTCGCCCCGATCATCCGCGGCCGCAAGGGCGAGTACGCCGAGCTGTTCCGCGAGCTGCAGACCAAGGGCTACGCCCGCGCCCGCGTGGACGGCACGATCGTGCGCCTGGAGGAGCCGCCCACCCTCAAGAAGTACGAGAAGCACGACATCGAAGTGATCGTCGACCGGCTGTCGGTCAAGGAGAGCGCGCGGCGCAGGCTCACCGACTCGGTGGAGACCGCGCTGCAGCTGTCCGGCGGCACGATCACGCTCGACTTCGTCGACCTCCCCGACGACGACCCCAACCGTGAGCGTTTCTACTCCGAGCACCTCTACTGCCCCTACGACGACCTGTCGTTCGAGGAGCTGGAGCCCCGGTCGTTCTCGTTCAACTCGCCCTTCGGGGCCTGCCCGGAGTGCACCGGCCTCGGCACCCGCATGGAGGTCGACCCCGACCTCCTCGTGCCCGACCCCGAGCGCACGCTCGGCGACGGCGCGATCAGCCCGTGGGCGAACGGCCACACCAGCGACTACTTCGTACGGCTCCTGGAGGCGCTGGGCAACGCGCTCGGCTTCGACCTCGACACCCCCTGGGAGCGGCTGCCGAAGAAGGCGCAGAAGGCGATCCTGCACGGCCACGACGAGCAGGTCCACATCCGCTACAGCAACCGGTACGGCAGGCAGCGGTCCTACTACACCGAGTTCGAGGGCGTGATCCCCTGGGTCCAGCGCCGGCACGCCGAGTCGGAGAGCGACGCCAGCCGGGAGCGGTTCGAGGGCTTCATGCGCGAGGTGCCCTGCCCGGCGTGCAAGGGCCGCCGCCTCAAGCCGGTCTCGCTGGCCGTGACCGTGGGGGACGCCTCGATCGCCGAGGTCTCGGGGATGTCGATCGCCGACTGCGCCAAGTTCCTGTCCGGCCTGCGGCTGTCCGAGCGGGACATGCACATCGCCGAGCGGGTGGTCAAGGAGATCAACGCCCGGCTGGGCTTCCTGCTCGACGTCGGCCTCGACTACCTCACGCTCGACCGGGCGGCCGGCACGCTGGCGGGCGGCGAGGCGCAGCGGATCCGCCTGGCCACCCAGATCGGCTCCGGCCTGGTCGGCGTGCTGTACGTGCTGGACGAGCCGTCCATCGGCCTGCACCAGCGGGACAACCAGCGCCTGCTCGAGACGCTGATCCGGCTGCGCGACATGGGCAACACGCTGATCGTGGTCGAGCACGACGAGGACACGATCGCCGCCGCCGACTGGGTGGTCGACATCGGCCCCGGCGCGGGCGAGCACGGCGGCCAGGTCGTCGTGTCCGGCACCGTGCAGGACCTGCTCGCCAGCGAGGAGTCGCTGACCGGTGCGTACCTGTCGGGCCGCAAGGCGATCACCGCGCCGGAGATCCGGCGCCCGCGGGACAAGAAGCGGCAGCTCGTCGTGAAGGGCGCCCGTGAGCACAACCTGAAGGGGGTGGACGTCGAGTTCCCGCTCGGCGTCTTCACCGCGGTCACCGGCGTTTCGGGGTCCGGCAAGTCCACGCTGGTCAACGACATCCTGTACGCCGCGCTGGCCAAGGAGTTGAACGGCGCGAAGACCGTGCCCGGACGGCACTCCCGGGTCGTCGGCACCGATCTGGTGGACAAGGTCGTCCACGTCGACCAGTCGCCGATCGGCCGTACGCCGAGGTCCAACCCGGCGACGTACACGGGCGTGTTCGACCACGTGCGCAAGCTGTTCGCGGCCACGACCGAGGCGAAGGTCCGCGGTTATCTGCAGGGCCGGTTCAGCTTCAACGTCAAGGGCGGGCGCTGCGAGGCGTGCTCCGGCGACGGCACCATCAAGATCGAGATGAACTTCCTGCCGGACGTTTACGTCCCCTGTGAGGTCTGCCACGGCGCCCGGTACAACCGGGAGACGCTTGAGGTCCACTACAAGGGCAAGACGATCTCCGAGGTCCTCGACATGCCGATCGAGGAGGCGCTGGAGTTCTTCGAGGCGATCCCCGCGATCCGCCGTCACCTGCAGACGCTGAACGACGTCGGTCTCGGTTACGTGCGGCTGGGTCAGCCCGCGACCACGCTGTCCGGCGGCGAGGCGCAGCGGGTGAAGCTCGCCTCCGAGCTGCAGCGGCGTTCGACCGGCCGCACCGTGTACGTGCTGGACGAGCCCACCACCGGCCTGCACTTCGAGGACATCAGGCGGCTTCTCGGTGTGCTCAACCGGCTCGTGGACGCCGGCAACACGGTGATCGTGATCGAGCACAACCTCGACGTCATCAAGACCGCGGACTGGATCGTCGACATGGGACCCGAGGGCGGGTCCGGCGGCGGCAAGGTGATCGCCGCCGGCACGCCCGAGGCGATCGCCCGGGTCGAGGAGAGCCACACCGGCACGTTCCTGCGCAAGATCTTGGGCGTATGAGTATTCGTCTCATTATTTCTCCCTACTCTTCTCCTTCCGACCGCGACACTCTGAACCGGCCACGGGGTGATGGCCGTACCTGAGGACACACGGGGTGACGCGTCGCGCAGGGGAAGGACCCGGGGCCGTGGACGTCCCGGGCCGCCGCATCAGGGAAGGATGAGCATGACGGATACGACACGCCGAGCCGTGATCTTCGGTGCCGGAGGCGCCGGGCTGGCCGTGGCGCTGAGCGCGTGCGGCGCCTCCGACGGGGACACGACGGCGTCGGCGGACCAGGACGGGTCCCAGGGCGGCCAGTCTCAGGCGGCGCAGGGCGGGGGCGAGCTCGCGAAGACCTCCGACATCCCCGAGGGCGGCGGCAAGGTCTTCAAGGACCAGGACGTCGTCGTCACCCAGCCGGCGGCCGGCGAGTTCAAGGCGTTCAGCGCGACCTGCACCCACCAGGGCTGTCCGGTCGGCAGCGTCTCGAACAACGAGATCGTCTGCCCGTGCCACGGCAGCAGGTTCAGCGCCAAGGACGGTTCCGTGACGAACGGCCCGGCGGCCAGGCCGCTCGCCGAGAAGAAGATCACGGTGAGCGGCGACAGTATCACCCTCGCTTGACGGCTTGACGGCTTGACGGCTTGACGGCTTGACGGCTTGACGGCTTGGCGGCTTGGCGGCTTGACGGGTCCGCCGTCTGGGCAGGTCCGGTGCCCGCCCGGCGGGTGACGGGGAGAGCACCTCTCGCCTGAGGGCGCCGAGGGACACCGCCGTCCGTCATCGCGCGGAAGCGTGCGCGATGGCGGACGGCCGCACCTCGAATGTCAGCCGGAAATCCGGAACGTCACGCCGGCCGGCCGGGCGAGTCTGGCGGCCACGGCGTCGAGGACCCAGTCCAGCCCGGTGGCGAAGGACACCTCGGCATCCACCTCATTGCCGTCGTGCACGAACCTGGCCAGCGCCGGGAAGCGACCCGTGGCCAGCAACCTCCTCACATGCGGGCCGGAGGCGTGCTGCCACTCGCGTTCCGACAGGCCCGAGGCGCGCTCGGCCCGCAGGTTCGCGATCTCGCGCCTGATCGCGCCGGTGAAGTAGGCGTTGACGGTCTCCACGGCGCGCATGACGGTATCGAGGTCGGTGAGGCCGTCGAAGGCGGCCAGCGTGGCCTCGGTCACCGCGAGCGCGTTCGGGCCCAGGGCCGGACGCCCGCCGAGCAGGTCGGCCAGCCATTCGTGACGGAGGCAGGCCTGCCTGGTGCGGTCGGCGAGGACGCGCAGCACCTCTCGCCAGTCGCCGGGCTGTTCCTCGGGGAGGATCTCGGCGTAGACCTCGTCCACCATGAGGTCGAACAGCTCCTCCTTGGTGGAGATGTATCCGTACAGCCGCATCGGACCGACGTCCAGCCGGGCGGCGACCTTGCGCAACGACACCGCTTCCAGCCCGCCCTCGTCGGCCAGCGCGACGGCGGCGGCGACAATGCGCTCCCGGTCGAGCGGCGCGGGGCGAGTCGGCGGCTCCGGCCGGTCCCACACAGTCATGCGTACATCGTACTGTTGCGATACAGCGTCTCGACAAAATACAGTGTATCGGCATGAGACATCGTATCGCCGTGATCGGAGCCGGCCCCGCCGGCCTCACCTTCGCCCGCGTCCTGCACCGCCACGGTCACCCCGTCACGGTCTTCGAACGCGATCCCGCCCCCGACTCCCGTCCTCCGGGCGGCACGCTGGACCTGCACGAGCGGCTCGGCCAGCTCGCGCTGAGCAAGGCGGGGCTGCTGGCGGAGTTCCAGGCGCTGTCCCGTCCCGAGGGGCAGGCCATGCGCATCCTGGACACGGACGGGTCCGTCCTCCGTGACTGGCAACCCCGTCCTGATGACCACGCCAATCCCGAGATCGACCGCGGGCAACTCCGTGACCTGCTGCTCGGCCCCCTGGACGTCCAGTGGGGGCGGGGCGTGACGGAGGTGGTGCCGGGTACCCTGGACGGCGTGCTGGTCCGTTTCGCGGACGGGCGACAGGAGACCTTCGACCTCGTGGTCGGCGCGGACGGCGCCTGGTCCCGGGTCCGCCCGGCGGTCTCGTCCGTGACGCCGCACTACACCGGCGTCACGTTTGTCGAGACCTCCCTGGACGACGTCGACACCCGTCACCCCGACCTCGCCCGGCTGATCGGCGACGGTTCCATGGCCGTGTACGGCGTGAACCGCGGCCTGGTCGCCCAGCGCAACAGCGGCGGCCACGTCAAGGTGTACGCCCAGTTCCGCGCGCCGCTGGACTGGCACGAGAACCCGGACCGGCATCCGAGCCCGGACCGGCGCGCGGACACGGACTTTGGCGCGGACACGGGCCCGGACACGCGCGCGGGCCTGGAGGCGGACCTGGACGCGGGACCGGATCCGGCGGGTTCCGAGGCCATGCGAGCGCGTTTGCTGGCTCTGTTCGAGGGCTGGGCCGCTCCCGTCCTCGACCTCCTTCGCCGCGGCGCCGCATTCGTCCAACGCCCGCTCTATGTCCTGCCCGTGTCCCACACCTGGGCCCACGTCCGCGGGGTGACGCTCTTGGGCGACGCCGCCCATCTGATGCCCCCGTTGGGGCTGGGCGCGAACCTCGCGATGCTGGAGGGCGCCGAACTCGCCGAGTCCGTCGCCGCCGCCTCCGGCTCCGGCGATCTGGACGAGGTCGTCCGCGCCTTCGAGGAACAGATGTGGGCGCGGGCCGGCAGGTGGGCGAAGATGACGACCGCCGGTCTGGAACGCCTCGTGAGCCCGGACCCCGCCGAAGCCGTCGCCCTATTCGACGAAGTCCACGCATCCTGACCGCCGGCCGGCCGCGAGAGGACCCGCACCGGTTGCTCGTCACGGCTTCACCGGCTCACCGGGCAGACCCTCGACGAGGTCGTCGCCGGAGTCGGCTGTCGTCTCGTCCTTGATCTACAACGTAAAGGCCGCGGGTCGCGTCACCGTGACCCGGCTCCGTCGGCGACGGCGGGATTGTCGGTGTAGGCCAGTAGTCTTTGGGTGTGGCGGATCCGGCAACTTATCGACCGGCGCCCGGATCGATCCCTGAGTCGCCAGGCGTCTATCGCTTCCGCGACCCGGGCGGCCGGGTGATCTACGTGGGCAAGGCGAAGAGCCTGCGGCAGCGGCTCAACTCATACTTCGCGGACTTCGCCGGCCTGCACCCGCGGACGCAGACCATGCTGACGACCGCGGCGTCCGTGGACTGGACGGTGGTCGGCACCGAGGTCGAGGCGCTCCAGCTCGAATACTCCTGGATCAAGGAGTTCGACCCCCGGTTCAACGTCAAGTACCGCGACGACAAGTCGTACCCGTACCTGGCCGTGACGATGGGGGAGGACTTCCCCCGGGTGCAGGTGCTGCGCGGGGCCAAGCGGAAGGGCACCCGCTACTTCGGCCCCTACTCGCATGCCTGGGCCATCCGGGAGACCGTCGACCTGCTGCTGCGGGTCTTCCCCGTGCGGACGTGCTCGGCGGGGGTCTTCAAGCGGGCGGGGCAGATCGGGCGGCCCTGCCTGCTGGGATACATCGACAAGTGCTCCGCGCCCTGCGTGGGCCGGGTCACCCCCGAGGAGCACCGCGCCCTCGCCGAGGACTTCTGCGACTTCATGGCCGGCAACACCGGCCGCTTCATCAAGCGGCTGGAGCGCGAGATGCGCGAGGCGGCGGCTGTGGAGGAGTACGAGCGGGCCGCGCGGCTCCGCGACGACGTCCAGGCGCTGCAGCGGGCCCTGGAGAAGCAGACGGTCGTGCTCGGCGACGGCACCGACTGCGACGTGATCGCCCTCGCCGAAGACCCGCTCGAGGCGGCGATCCAGGTCTTCTACGTGCGTGGCGGCCGGATCCGCGGGCAGCGCGGCTGGGTGGTCGACAAGGTCGAGGAGGCCACCCCCGGCGAGCTGGTGGAGCAGTTCCTGCTCCAGATGTACGGCGAGGCGACGATCCCCCGCGAGATCCTCGTCCCGGCGCGCCCCCCGGACGAGGCCGCGCTGATCGAGCTGCTGAGCGAGCAGCGGGGTTCCCGCGTCGACCTGCGCGTTCCCCAGCGCGGTGACAAGAAGAGCCTCATGGAGACGGTGGAGCGCAACGCCAAGGAGTCGCTCGCCCAGCACAAGCTGCGCCGCGCGAGCGACCTGACCACGCGCAGCCGGGCTCTGCAGGAGATCGCCGACGCCCTCGATCTCGACCAGGCGCCGCTGCGGATCGAGTGCTACGACGTGTCGCACATCCAGGGCGAGAACGTCGTCGCCTCGATGGTGGTCTTCGAGGACGGCCTGGCCCGCAAGAGCGAGTATCGCCGCTTCTCCATCAGGACCGGGGAAGGCGACGTCGCTTCGATATACGAGGTCATCTGCCGGCGCTTCAAGCGCTACCTGGAGGAGCGGGCCGCGACGGGCGAGCTGGACGCGGGGACGGACGACGAGGCAGGGCGCGACGGGACAGGGCACGGCGGAGACGGGCACGGCGGGGACGGATACGACACGAACGGGTACGACGCGAACGGTTACGGCGCGGCCGGGCGCGGCGGCGCGGCGACGCCGATCGACCCGGAGACCGGCAGACCCCGCAAGTTCGCCTACCCGCCCAACCTCGTGGTGGTGGACGGCGGCCCGGCGCAGGCGGCGGCGGCCCAGCGCGCCCTGGACGAGCTCGGGATCGACGACATCGCGGTGTGCGGGCTGGCCAAGCGGCTGGAGGAGGTCTGGCTGCCCGGCGACGACCAGCCGGTGATCCTGCCGCGCAGCAGCGAGGGGCTTTACCTGTTACAGCGCGTCCGTGACGAAGCACATAGGTTCGCCATCACCTACCATCGGACGAAGAGGTCGAAATCGCTCAAGGAGAGCGCGCTCGACCACGTGCCGGGTTTGGGCCCGGCACGCCGTCAGGCCCTGCTGCGGCACTTCGGCTCGGTGAAGCGGCTGCGGGAGGCGAGCGCGGAGGAGATCCGCGAGGTCCCCGGCATCGGCCGCGCGACCGCCGAGGCGATCGTCGCGGCACTGCGCGGTGAGAGCCCGTCCCCCGCGGGGCAGGGGTCGTGAGGTGCTCACGCGAGCACCTCGGCAGGTCCCGCCCCCGGCCCCGGCCATGAGGCAGGGCGCAGTGGACAGGGCGCGGTGGGCAGGGTGCGGTGGGCAGGGCGCCGTGGGAGTCGCCCGGCGTGGCGGTGGCGCGATCAGATGAAGAGGTGTCATGCTCCGGCACCAGAGGTCCCTCCCGCGGGGAAGCGGCCCGACCCCCGGCGGGCGGGCCGGCCATCCCTGCGCGGGATGGCGGACGGGGCTGACATTGGGTGAGCGGACATGGGCGGCAAGGCGGTGAGCGGGCGATGAGCACGACTGAGCCGGCATTCGTGGTGATCACCGGAATGTCGGGGGCGGGGCGCAGCACCGCTGCGAAGGCTCTGGAGGACCTCGGCTGGTTCGTGATCGACAATCTGCCGCCGGGGCTGCTGTCCTCGCTCGCCGAGGAGGCGGGCCGGGTGAACATGGCGACCGACCGCGTCGCCGCCGTGGTCGACGTGCGCAGCCTCGCCTTCACCACCGACCTGAACGCGGCGATCGAGGAGCTCGACGGGCGCGGTGTCGGCGTCCGGGTGGTGTTCCTTGAGGCCAGCGACGAGGAACTGGTCCGCAGGTTCGAGAACGTCCGGCGTCCCCACCCCCTCCAGGGCGACGGGCGCCTCGTCGACGGCATCGACCGCGAGCGCGGCATCCTGCGCGAGGTCCGCGCCAACGCCGACCTCGTCCTCGACACGTCCCTGCTGAACGTCCACGAGCTCCGCAAGAAGATCGTCTCGTTCTTCGGCGGCGAGGACCGCCCGGGGCTGAAGGTGAACGTGGTGTCCTTCGGCTACAAGTACGGCCTGCCGGTCGACGCCGACCTCGTCGTGGACTGCCGGTTCCTGCCCAATCCCCATTGGGTGCCGGAACTGCGGCCCTTGAACGGGCTCGACGCCCCCGTGCGCGACTACGTGCTCAGTCAGCCCGGGGCCAAGGAGTTCCTCGACGGATACGAGGAGGTCTTCGGCGTCGTGGCCGCCGGATACGCGCGCGAGGGCAAGGGGTACGTCACTCTCGCGGTGGGCTGCACCGGAGGCAAGCACCGCAGCGTCGCGATGGCCGAGCAGCTCGGCGCGCGCCTGCGCGAGCGCGGCATGGACGTCCAGGTCAGCCACCGGGACACGGGCCGCGAGTGAGGGCCCCCGCCCGGGCCGCCGACGGGCGCGCGGACGCGACCGCGTCCGGCGAGTGCCGGCAGGCGCCGGGGCCGGGCCGATCGGCACGACATGAGCGCCACGGCTCCGCAGAGCGGTGCTCGCGGCGAGGCGAGGAGGACGATGAAGGACCCCGCCCCGGAAGAACCCGCAGACCCCTCCGTCCCCGATCCCCCGCGAAAGTCCCCTACCCCCGGCCAATCGATGCCTCCTCCCAACCCCGAGACCGCCGCGAGGGGCCCCAAAGTCGTCGCGCTCGGCGGCGGCCACGGCCTGTACGCCTCCCTGTCGGCCCTCAGGACCGTCACCGACGACCTGACGGCGGTGGTCACGGTCGCCGACGACGGCGGCTCCAGCGGGCGTCTCAGGCGCGAGCTGGGGGTTCTGCCGCCCGGTGACCTGCGGATGGCGCTCGCGGCCCTGTGCGGCGACGACGAGTGGGGTCAGACCTGGAGCGAGGTCGTCCAGCACCGTTTCAGGAGCGAGGGCGAACTGCACGGCCACGCCGTCGGCAACCTCCTCATCGTCGCGCTCTGGGAGCTTCTCGAAGACCCCGTGGTGGGCCTGGATTGGGTGGGCCGGCTGCTCGGCGCGCACGGCCGCGTGCTGCCCATGGCCTCCGTGCCGCTCGACATCCAGGCGGAGGTCGAGCTGGACGGGACGGTCACGACGGTGCGCGGGCAGGTCGCCTGCGCGCTGACGCCCGGGCGGGTGCGCTCGATCTCGCTGCTGCCGTCCGACCCGCCCGCCTGCCCCCAGGCGGTCGAGGCGATCGAGACGGCCGACTGGGTGGTGTTCGGGCCGGGCTCCTGGTTCACCAGCGTGCTGCCGCACCTGAAGGTGCCCGAGCTCGCCCGGGCGCTGCACGAGACGAGCGCGAGGCGGCTGGTGATCCTCAACCTCGCGCCGCAGGCGGGGGAGACCGACGGCTTCTCGCCCGAGCGGCACCTGGAGGTGCTTGGCGAGCACGCCCCCGCACTGGTCGTCGACGCGGTGATCGCCGACGGCGGTGTGGTCGCCGACCCGGGGGCGCTGGAGAAGGCGGCCGGGTCGATGGGCGGGCGGGTCGTTTTGGCCGATGTGGCCGCCCATGACGGATCTGCGCGGCACGACGGACCACGTCTTGCCGCTGTCCTGGATGAGATTTTCCGTGAGAAGCGGTGATTGCGTACTCACTCGGTGCGAGAGACTGACGGGCAGAGTCTGTCTGGGGGAGGACACGAGCTGATGGCCATGACGGGTGTGGTGAAAGACGAGCTGAGCCGCCTTCCGGTGCTCAAGCCCTGCTGCCGCAAGGCGGAGGTCTCGACGCTGCTGCGGTTCGCCAGCGGGCTGCACCTGGTGGGCGGGCGCATCGTGATCGAGGCCGAGCTCGACACCAACGCCACCGCCCGCAGGCTGATCAAGGACATCGGCGAGGTCTTCGGGCACAAGGCCGAGGTGCTGGTCCTGGCCCCCGCCGGTCTCCGCAAGGGCTCGCGCTACGTCGTGCGCGTCTACAAGGACGGCGAGGCGCTGGCCCGGCAGACCGGCCTCATCGACAACCACGGCCGGCCCGTACGCGGTCTGCCCCGGCAGGTCGTCTCCGGGGCCACCTGCGACGCCGAGGCGGCGTGGCGGGGCGCGTTCCTCGCGCACGGCTCGCTGACCGAGCCCGGCCGGTCGATGTCGCTGGAGGTGACCTGTCCCGGGCCGGAGGCGGCGCTGGCCCTGGTCGGCTCGGCCCGGCGGCTCAAGATCCACGCCAAGGCCCGCGAGGTGCGCGGCGTCGACCGCGTGGTCGTGCGCGACGGCGACGCGATCAGCGCTCTGCTGACCCGGCTCGGCGCCCACGACAGCGTGCTGGCCTGGGAGGAGCGGCGGATGCGCCGCGAGGTGCGGGCCACCGCCAACCGCCTGGCGAACTTCGACGACGCCAACCTGCGCAGGTCGGCCAGGGCCGCCGTCGCCGCCGGCGCGAGGGTGCAGCGGGCGCTGGAGATCCTCGGCGACGAGGCCCCTGAGCACCTGGTGATCGCCGGCCGGCTGCGGGTCGAGCACAAGCAGGCGTCGCTGGAGGAGCTCGGCCAGATCGCCGACCCGCCGCTGACCAAGGACGCCATCGCCGGGCGCATCCGGCGGCTGCTCGCGATGGCCGACAAGCGCGCCCAGGACCTGGGCATCGCCAACACCGAGGCGAACCTCACCGCGGACATGCTGGCGCAGTAGCGACCCGCTCGCCTGTCCCGGCCGCCGGGACCGCGCGCCGTGGCCGCCCTTCCTGCCGCGCCGCTCCTACCGCCGCCCGGCCCACCGCCTGATCGTGCGGCCGGGGGAGGGCCCGCGGAAGGAGTGCGGCGGCCGCGCCGCCACGGTCAGGGGAGGGCCGCGGAAGGGGTGTGGCGGGGCCGCCGCGGCACGGGAAGGACCCGCTCACCGGCTCGTCCGGCCTGACACGCCGTCAAAGCGTGGCCCGGTGGTCTACACCAATTTGGGTCCGATAAGGTCTGTCATTGAGGTTTAACACAGCCCTGGCGCCGGTACCCGGCGCACGACGTACGAGGAGATCGGATCCGTGAGCATCCGCGTAGGCGTCAACGGCTTCGGCCGTATCGGCCGCAACTTCTGGCGCGCTGTGGCGGCCAGCGGCAAGGACATCGAGGTCGTCGCCGTCAACGACCTCACCGACAACGCCACGCTGGCCCACCTGCTGAAGTACGACAGCATCCTGGGCCGCCTGCCGTACGAGGTGAAGGCCTCGGCGGACGAGATCACCGTTGACGGCAAGGCGATCAAGGCGTTCGCCGAGCGCGACCCCGCCAAGCTGCCCTGGGGCGACCTCGGCGTGGACGTCGTCGTCGAGTCGACCGGTCTGTTCACCGACGCCACCAAGGCCAAGGTGCACGCCGACAACGGCGCGAAGAAGGTCATCATCTCCGCTCCGGCGAAGAACGAAGACGTCACGATCGTCATGGGCGTGAACCACGAGAAGTACGACGCGGCCGCTCACACGATCATCTCCAACGCCTCCTGCACCACCAACTGCCTGGCCCCGATGGCCAAGGTCATCAACGACACCTTCGGTATCGAGAAGGGTCTGATGACGACCATCCACGCCTACACGCAGGACCAGAACCTGCAGGATGGCCCGCACAAGGACCTGCGCCGCGCCCGCGCCGCCGCGCTGAACATCGTCCCGACCTCCACCGGCGCCGCCAAGGCCATCGGCCTGGTCCTGCCGGAGCTGAAGGGCAAGCTCGACGGCTACGCGCTGCGCGTGCCGATCCCGACGGGCTCGGCCACCGACCTCACGGTCGAGGTCGGCCGCGAGACCACCGTCGAGGAGGTCAACGCCGCGCTCAAGGCCGCCGCCGAGGGCTACCTCAAGGGCTACCTCAGCTACACCGAGGACGAGATCGTCTCCAGCGACATCGTCACCGACCCGTCGTCCTGCATCTTCGACGCCGGCCTCACCAAGGTCATCGGCAACCAGGTCAAGGTCGTCGGCTGGTACGACAACGAGTGGGGCTACTCCAACCGCCTCGTCGACCTCATCGAGTACGTGGGCGCCTCCCTCTGATGATCGGGATCGACGAGCTCGACGTGAAGGGCCGGCGCGTGTTCGTGCGCGCCGACCTCAACGTCCCCCTCGACGGGGAGACGATCACCGACGACGGTCGCATCCGGGCGTCGGTGCCGACGATCAAGAAGCTGGTCGAGCGCGGCGCGAAGGTCGTCGTCGCCGCCCACCTCGGCCGTCCCAAGGGCTCCGTCACGCCGAAGTACTCGCTCGCCCCGGTCTCCCGGCGGCTGGCCGAGCTGCTCGGCGAGGACGTGGCGTTCGCCACCGACGTGGTCGGCGAGTCCGCGCAGAGCGTGGTGGCGGGCCTGCAGGACGGGCAGGTCGCCCTCCTGGAGAACCTGCGCTTCGAGCCGGGCGAGGAGTCCAAGGACGACGCGGTCAGGAGCGAGTTCGCCGGCAAGCTGGCCGCCCTCGCCGAGCTCTACGTCGGCGACGGCTTCGGCGCGGTGCACCGCAAGCACGCCAGCGTCTACGACCTGCCCAAGCGGCTGCCGCACGCGGCGGGCGACCTGGTCCTCGCCGAGGTCGAGGTGCTGCGCAAGCTCACCGAGGACCCGGCCAGGCCGTACGTCGTCGTGCTGGGCGGCGCGAAGGTCTCCGACAAGCTCGGCGTGATCGCGAACCTGCTGTCCAAGGTGGACCGCCTGCTCATCGGCGGCGGCATGGCCTACACGTTCCTGAAGTCCCAGGGGCACGAGGTCGGCAAGTCGCTGCTGCAGGAGGACCAGATCGACCAGGTCAAGGGCTTCCTCGAAGAGGCGGCCTCGCGCGGGGTCGAGCTGGTGCTGCCGGTGGACGTGCTGGCCGCCACCGAGTTCGGCGCCGACGCGCCGTACGAGGTCGTGGACACCACCGCGATCCCGGCCGACCGCGAGGGCCTGGACATCGGCCCCCGCACCCGGGTGCTGTTCGCCTCGAAGCTGGCCGACGCTCAGACCGTGTTCTGGAACGGCCCGATGGGCGTGTTCGAGTTCGACGCGTTCTCCGGCGGCACCCGTGCGGTGGCCGAGGCGCTGGTGAACTCCAAGGCGTTCACCGTGGTCGGCGGCGGCGACTCGGCGGCGGCCGTGCGCAGGCTCGGCCTGCCCGAGGACGGCTTCTCGCACATTTCCACCGGTGGCGGCGCGAGCCTCGAGTACCTCGAAGGCAAGACGCTGCCCGGACTCGCGGCGCTGGAGGAGTAGATGGCTCGCAAGCCGCTGTTCGCCGGCAACTGGAAGATGAACCTCAACCACCTCGAGGCCATCAACCTGGTGCAGAAGCTGGCGTTCACGCTGACCGACCGCGACTACGACAAGGCGGATGTCGCGGTCATCCCGCCGTTCACCGACCTGCGCAGCGTGCAGACGCTCGTGGACGCCGACAAGCTGCGCATCGTCTACGGCGCGCAGGACCTGTCGGCGCAGGACTCCGGGGCGTACACCGGGGAGATCTGCGGGAGCATGCTGAGCAAGCTCGGCTGCACGTACGTGCTGGTGGGGCACTCGGAGCGGCGGGAGTACCACGGCGAGGCCGAGGCGCTGTGCAACGCCAAGGTCAAGGCCGCCTTCCGGCACTCGCTGACGCCCATCCTGTGCATCGGCGAGGGGCTGCCGGTGCGCCAGGAGGGCCGCCACGTCGAGCACACGCTGGCGCAGCTCGACGGTGCGCTGGAGGGCGTGCCCGCCGAGCAGGTGAAGACCATCGTGATCGCTTATGAGCCGGTCTGGGCGATCGGCACCGGCGAGGTCGCCACGCCGAAGGACGCCCAGGAGGTGTGCGGCGCAATCAGGACGCGACTCGCCGAGCTTTACGGTGACGATGTGGCCTCTGTTGTCCGTATCCTTTACGGTGGCTCGGTGAAGTCGGGCAACGTCGCCGGCATCATGGCGGAGGCCGACATCGACGGCGCTCTCGTGGGAGGGGCCAGCCTCGACGCGGGAGAATTCGCCAAGATCTGCCGATTTGGCGAGACCGCCGGCTAGCTGAGCCGTTTGGGGGGTGCGACTTGACACCAGGACGTACCCTCGAAGAACACAATTGAATCGTCACGCCGATGGCATCGTGCACACGCGTCGTGCACGCCCGGACATAGGAACAGGTCTACGGTGACAATCGGAATCTCCATCGCCCTCATCCTGTCGAGCGCTCTGATGGTGCTGCTCGTCCTGCTCCACAAGGGCAAGGGCGGCGGCCTGTCCGACCTGTTCGGAGGCGGGTTCTCGTCCTCCTTCGGCGGTTCGTCGGTGGTGGAGCGCAACCTGGACCGCCTCACCATCATCACCGGCATCGTCTGGTTCGTCTGCATCATCGCGCTGGGCTTTCTGCTCAAGCCGTAGCGGACGGCCTCCGGCCACGCGTGACAGAGATTCACCTCCCCCCGTCCGCGGGGCGATCGAGCAAGGAGTTCATCGGTGGGTAGTGGCAACGCGATCCGTGGCAGCCGAGTCGGCGCCGGCCCCATGGGAGAGGCCGAACGCGGCGAGGCCGCCCCCCGTGTGCGGGTCTCGTTCTGGTGCGCGAACATGCACGAGACGCGCCCGAGCTTCGCCAGCGACGCGGCCGTCCCCGAGTTCTGGGACTGCCCGCGGTGCGGGCTGCCGGCCGGGCAGGACCAGTCGAGCCCGCCTGCTCCGCCGAAGAACGAGCCGTACAAGACGCACCTCGCGTACGTGAAGGAGCGTCGCAGCGACAAGGACGGCGCGCAGATCCTCGCCGAGGCGCTGGAGCGGCTGCGCTCCTCCTCCCGCCCGATCTACTGAGGGCTTCTCGGTCAGGGCCCTTCCCCGCTGCCGGCGGGGAAGGGCCCTGACGTTTTTCCCGCGTCGGTCGTGCCGTGGACATCGGTGAGTGTGAGCGGGGCGCGATGCACTGCGTCCGTCTTCACGCCATGTGCGCCTGGACGTGCCTCGGCTGCGCACCCGCCGCTCAGGGCCCGCAGGGCCGTCACGGATGCGCCGGCTCACGGTTCGCGGAGCGGTACACAGCCGTGGCGATGTGGGTGAACGAGCGGATCAGCGGGTTGGCGTCGGCGCTGTTCCAGGCGAGGACGAGGCGGCTGGGCGGCATGTCGGCCAGCGGCACCGACGTGAGCCCCTCGGGCAGCGCGTGGGCCGCCGGCGCCAGCCCGACCGTGCCGTTCCACAAGACGGCCTGCAGGCACTCGTGGACGGTGCGCACCACCGGGCCGTCCCTGAGCTCGCCGCCGGGCGTGACGGCGTTCCAGTAGGCGCGCCAGACGGGATCGGTGCCGTCGGGCAGGCAGAACCAGGGGCGATCGGCGAGATCGCTCAGCCGCAGCATCTCGCGGCGGGCGAGCGGATCGTCGGCCCGCAGGACCACCCCCATGGGGTCGGAGCGCAGCAGGCGGGTGGTGATCCCGGTGTCGTCGAACGGCTCCCTGGTGAGCGCGACGTCGACGAGGCCGGCCCGAAGGCCCGTGGTCGGATCGGTGAAGTCGGCCTCACGGACGCGGACCCGGACTGCGGGATGACGCCGGCGGAAGGCCGCGGCGATCTGGGCTCCGGCTTGTTCGGCGCTGTCCGCGAGAGTGCCGATGGTCAGGGTGGCGGCGCCGGCCGCGGCGGCGACCCGGGCGCGCACCCGTTCGGCCTGCTACAGCAGTGCGCGTGCCTCGTCGTAGAGCGCGGCGCCGGCGGCGGTCGGCGTGACGCCGGTGGGCGACCGGTGCAGCAGGAGGGCGCCGAGGTCGGTCTCCAGTTGCCGGACGGCGCGGCTCAGCGGCGGCTGGGTCATGTGGAGGCGTGCGGCGGCCCGCCCGAAGTGACGCTCCTCGGCGACCGCCACGAAGTAGCGCAGCGAGCGTAGATCCATCACCGGCGACGATACCGGCACGGTATCGGGCGTGCGCAACCGGTGTTGGACGCTGCGGAACATCCCGTAATGGACTGGAGCGGCCCGATTGTCAGTCTTTCCGAAGAGTGGACGTCATGTCTGAACACGTGCTGCCCGAGCCCGTCGTACGGATCGAGGAGGTGCGGGAGCTCGCCCGCGACCTGGTGGTGATCCCCAATCGCCGGGTGCAGCTGGTGCCCAACATCGGTGTCATCGGCGGCACGCACTCCGTGCTGGTCGTCGAGACCGGAATGGGCCCGCGCAACGCCGAGACCGTGCTCGGGTTCGCGGCGGAGTACGCGGCGGGCCGCAGGCTGTACCTGACCACGACGCACTTCCACCCCGAGCACGCGTTCGGGGCGCAGGTGTTCGCCGGGCAGGCGACGTTCCTGGTCAACCGGGCGCAGGCCGAGGACCTGGCGGCGAAGGGGGCCGCCTACCTCGACATGTTCAGAGGGCTCGGCGAACCGGTCGCGCGACAGCTGGAGGGCGTCGAGATCGCCACCCCGGACGTCGTCTACGACGACGCGTACGACCTCGACCTGGGCGGCCGGGTGGTGCGGCTGCGGGCCACGGGCCGGGCGCACAGCAGGGGCGACCAGGTGATCACCGTCCCCGACGCCGGGGTGATGTTCACCGGCGATCTCGTGGAGGCCGGGCAGTTCGCCATCTTCCCCTGGTTCCCCCCGCACGACACCGACGTGTCCGGCACCCGGTGGATCAGCGTGATGCGGCGGCTGGCCGGCGCGTCGCCGCGGGTGGTGGTGCCGGGCCACGGCGACGTCGGCGGCCCGCAGCTGCTCGCCGACGTCCGCGACTACCTCGAACTGCTGCGCGACGAGACCTGGGCGCGCCGGGACTCGGCCGTGGGCGAGCAGACGATCGTCGAAGAGGTCAGGGCCGTCATGATCGAGCGGCACCCGGAGTGGGCCGGCCGGGAATGGATCGAGAAGGGCGTCGGCTGCCTGTGCGCCGAGCACCCCGCATGACGCGGGCGGCCGGCCCGCCTGAGGTTCACCCGGAGGCGCTCGTCCCGGTCACCCGTGCACCTGCTCGCCGTCGAGGAACGTCATGACGACCTCGGTCGTCCAGATGTCCTTGGGATCGAGGGCGAAGGGGTCGCGGTCGAGCACGACGAGGTCGGCCGGGCGGCCCTCCTCGATCACCCCGGCGGGGGAGCGGTTGATCCAGGCCGAGCCCTCGGTGTAGGCCGTCATGATGGTCCGCAGGTCGAGGCTCTGCTCGGGCAGGAACGGGGTCTGGGCCGTGGGGTACGTCGCGTGGACGGAACCGCCCGGCTCGGTGCGGTTGACCGCCACGTGCATGGCCTCCAGGGGGTTCGCCGAGGAGACCGGCCAGTCCGAGCCCCCGGCGAAGCGGGTGCCGTGCCGTACGAGGTCGGCGAAGGGGTACTGCCAGGAGGCGCGTTCCTCCCCGAGGTAGGGGATGCAGAGCTCGTCCATCTGCAGGTGGTGCGTGGCCCACAGCGCCTGGAGGTTGGCCGTCACGCCCAGCTCGGCGAAGCGGGGCACGTCCTGCGGCGTGATGATCTGCACGTGTGCGATGTGGTGCCGGTTGGCGGGGTCGGTGCCGGTCAGCGCGTCGAGCGCCTCGCGCACGGCCCGCTCGCCGATGGCGTGGAAGTGCACCTGGAAGCCCAGGGCGTCGAGCTCCTTGACGTATCCGCCGAGCAGGGCCGGGTCGATGTACGACAGGCCGGTGCCGCCGCAGCGGCAGTAGGGCTCGATGACGGCGGCGGTGAAGTTCTCCGGGATGCCGTCCTGCATGATCTTGATCGAGGTCGCGCGGAACCGGTCCAGGCCCGCGGCGGACGCGCGCCGTTCGACCAGGCTCGGGATCTGCTCGGCGCCCTGCGCGCGGTCCCACCACAGGGCGCCGACCACGCGCGCCTTCAGCCGCCCGGAGGAGGCCGCGGAGATGTAGGTGGGCAGCTGGTCGTCCGACCCGGCGTACGACCCGACGATGGCGTCCTGCCAGCCGGTGATGCCCAGTGAGAACAGGTGGGCCTGCGCGTCCATCAGGGCGGCGTCGACATCGGCCGGGGACGGGCGGGGGGTGAGCAGGCCGACGAGGTCCATGGCGCCCTCGTGCAGCACGCCGCTAGGCGTGCCGTCCGGGTCGCGCTCGATGCGGCCGTCCGCGGGGTCGGGGGTGTCCTTCGTGATGCCGGCGAGCTCCAGAGCCCGCGTGTTGACCCAGGCGGCGTGGTGGTCGCGCTGCACGAAGTACGCCGGCCGGTCGAGGAAGTCGAGCTGGGACCGGTGGGGGAGGCCGCCGGGGAAGGCCGACATGTCCCAGCCGCCGCCGTCGATCCACTCCTTGCCCGGATTCCCGGCGGCATAGGCGGCGATCTTCGCGGTGTAGGCGTCGAGCCCGTACACCTCGGCCAGGTCGCACTTGGCCCGCTCCAGCCCCGCCTGCACGGGGTGGATGTGGGCGTCGGTGAACCCCGGCGTCAGCAGGCCGCCGCCGAGGTCCACCGGCTCGGCGTCCGGCGCCAGCCGTACGAGGTCGGATTCGGCGCCCACGGCGGCGATGACGCCGTCGCGGACGAGGACCGCCTCGGCGAACCCGCTGGGGACGAAGGCGCGGCCGCCGCGGAACAGGAGGGAGGAGCTCACAAATCAGCCTTTCAGTGCCCAGTGATCTTGTCGGCGATCCTGGCCAGTACGGACGTCCTGGTCATGCCCCTGCGCTCCCGGGCGTCGGCCAGGCGGTAGAGACGGTACATCGAGTGGACGCCGAGCCAGCGCAGGGGCTCGGGCTCCCAGGCGCGCACCCGCCGGTCCACCCACGGCATCCGGGTCAGGTCGGTGTCGCGGCGCAGCACCAGGTCGCACAGCGTGCGCCCGGCGAGGTTGGTGGTGGTCACGCCGTGGCCCGTGTAGCCGCCCGCCCAGCCGAGACCGGTCGCCGGGTCCACGTGGACGGCCGAGCACCAGTCGCGCGGCACGCCGAGCACGCCCGACCAGGCGTGCTCCACCCTCGACCCCGCGACGGCGGGGAAGAAGGAGACCAGCAGGTCCCACAGGGCGTCCACGGTCCAGTCGTGCGTGTGCCCCCGCTCGTCGACCCTCGACCCGTACAGGTAGGGCCGGCCGCGCCCGCCGAAGGCGATGCGGTCGTCGGCCGTCCGCTGGGCGTACATGTAGTAGTGCGCCATGTCGCCGAGCAGCTCGCGGCCCTTCCAGCCGATCTCCGCCCAGACCCCCTCGGGCAGCGGCTCGGTGACGATCATGGAGCTGTTCATGGGCAGCCAGTCGCGGTGGTGACCGGCGATGGTGGCCGTGAATCCCTCGGTGCAGCGCAGCACGTGGTCCGCCCGCACGGTCCCGTACGGCGTGACGGCCCGGCCGGGCGCGATCTCGGTGACGGGGGTCTGTTCGCAGATCTCGACGCCCAGGTCCCGTACGGCCCGCGCGAGGCCCCGGACGAGCTTGGCCGGCTGGATCCTGGCGCAGTGCGGGCTCCAGGTGGCCCCGGTGGCTCCCGCGACCCGCAGCCGGTCGTCCATCTCGTCGCGGGTCAGCAGCCGGACGTCGGCGGCGTCCCAGCCCCAGGCGCGCTGGCCCGTCAGCTCCTCGCGCAGTCGCAGGTCCTGCGCCGGGCCGCGGGCGACGGTGAACAGGCCGCCCTTGACGATGTCCGCGTCGATGCCCTCGTCGCCGGCGACGCGGATGACCTCGTCGACGGCCTCGAACATGGCGCGCTGCAGCCGCCTGGCCCCGTCCCGTCCGTGGGTCTTCGCGTACCGCTCGGGTGAACCGGCCAGCGCGCCGGTCAGCCAGCCGCCGTTGCGTCCCGACGCGCCGAACCCGGCGAACTCCTTCTCCAGCACGACGACCCGCAGCGACGGGTCGGCCTTCTTCAGGTAGTAGGCGGTCCACAGCCCGGTGTAGCCCGCGCCGACCACGGCCACGTCGGCCTGCAGGTCGCCGCCCAGGGGCTCTCCGGGCGCGGGCACCCCCAGCGACCGATACCAGAAGGACACCTCACCGTTGACGAAACCGGGGGACAGAGGAGCGGTCATGGCGCACATCCTGCTATATCCGTGCTTGCCTCGCCATTCGGCGACGGATGCCGTGGAGATTCAGCGGAACACATGCGGATAACCGTAGTCGTAACGTGGCGCATCGACAGGAAACGATCGGCTCACCGCCGTGTAGCAGGCGTGTAACAGCGCTCCGGCACGCTGAAGACCAGCGCAACGGAGGGGAGCGGGTAGCGATGGGATTCTTCCGGATCCGTACGACCGTGGACGAGCGGCCCGGGCGGCTGGCGTCGCTGGCGACCGCCCTGGCCGACAAGGGCGGCAACATCCTGGGCCTGTCGGTGCAGCCCGACACAGACGGCACGGTCGACGAGTTCGTCACGGACATCCCCGCCTCCCCCGAGGCCGTACGCGAGGCGCTGGAGGCCGCGGGCGGGCGGCGGGTGCGGATCGTGCCCGCCACCGCCCACGAACTGACCGACGAGCCGACGCGTACGCTGCTGCTCGCCGCCCGGCTGCGCTCGGCCCCCTGGCGCCTGCCGGAGATCCTGGGCGAACTGCTGCGCGCCGACGACGCCCGCTGGGTGTACGGCGCGAGCGCAGCACAGTCGCGTAGCGAGGACGGCGACCGAACCGAGGGGGAGGCTCTGGAACTGCCCGACCCGACCCTGCTCGTGGTTCCCGTGGCGCCGCGGCGGTCGATCCGGCTGCGCCGCTCCGGGCTCCCGTTCACCCTGACCGAGGCGGCCCGCGCCGCCGCGATGGTGAGGCTGGCACAGCCGCCGGCGGAGCCGTCCGCGGCCGAGGGGCCGGTGCGGCTCGCCGACGGCGCTGAGGTGCAGGTCAAGCCGCTCACCTCGCTCTATCGCGAGGCGCTGCGCGACCTGCACGAGCGCTGTTCACCCGAGACCCGCAGGTTCCGCTACTTCACCGCCAACCCCACCCTGCCGCCGCGCATGTTCGACCGGTTGTGCGACCGGGCCCGCGGCCACTCGCTCGTCGCGGGGCACGACGGCCAGGTCGTCGCGCTCGCGTCGTTGATGTTCACCGCGGACCCGGGCATCGCGGAGATCGCCTTCCTCGTGGAGGACCGCTGGCAGGGCCGGGGGCTCGGCGGCCGGCTGGCCCGCATGCTCCTCGCCCAGGCCAGGGACCTCGGCTTCGCCGAGGTGCGGGCGACCCTCCTGTACGACAACACGCGCATGCGCAGGCTCTTGAGCTCCCTCGGCGCGACGCTCTCCCACACCGAGGACCCCGGTGTGATGGAGGGGCGGATCGCCGTGGGCGTGATGGCGACGGCATCCCCGAGCTGACGTCATCACGGGTGATCCTCCTGGTCCGGTGTAGCTCAGGGCATCGGACCAGGACGGGTCGCCGTGGCCGGCCCTCGCTCACCGTCCGGGACCGAGCACCGGGCGGCTGCCGACGACCTGTTTCATGACGAGGGTGGATGTCAGCCGCTGGATGCCGGGAAGCGTGGCGAGGTGGTCGTCTTCCAGGCGTTGATAGGCGGCGAGGTCGGCGGTGAGGACGCGGAGAAGGTAGTCGGGGTCGCCGAACAGGCGTTGCGCCTGGACGACCTCGGGGATCTCGGCGACGGCCTTCTCGAAGCCCAGGAGGGTGTCGCGGTCTTCCTGCCGCATCGTCACGAAGACGAGAGCCTGGAAGGGCAGCCCGACGGCTTCGGGGTCGACGATCGCCCGGTAGCCGCGGATGATCTTGGCGCGCTCCAGTTCGCGAAGTCTGCGGTGGCAGGGCGACACGCTCAGCCCGACGCGTGCGGCGAGTTCGGTGACAGTGAGGCGGCCGTCTTCCTGCAGCACGGCAAGGATTTTCCGGTCGATGGCGTCCACGAGGTGGATCCTTCTATTCCGGTGCCGGTACGTGCAAGAAGTCGGCACCATTTCCCGGCTGTTCGCAGGTAGTTTCCTCGCAGAATTCGTTCTCCGAGGAGAGATCCCATGCCCGTCGGCTCCATCGCCGCTTTCTTCGGCGTCGCCCTGCTGCTCATCGTCGTGCCGGGAGCGGACTGGGCGTTCACTCTCGGCGCGGGACTGCGCGGCGAATCCGTCGCCCCGGCCGTGGCCGGCCTCGTGCTCGGCTACGCGGGCATGACCGTCGTCGTCGCGGCCGGCGTCGGCGCCCTGGTCGCGGAGAATCCCGCGGCGCTCACGGCGCTGACCGTCCTCGGCGGCGGCTACCTGGTGTGGCAGGGCGCACGGGCGGCCGCCTCGCCTTCCGGGCCCGTCGTCACGCCTGTGGAGTCGCGGGCACGGGCGAAGACGGGCTGGGCGACGCTCGCGCGGGGCGCCGGAGTCAGCGGACTCAACCCCAAGGGCCTGCTCATATTCGTCGCCCTGCTCCCGCAGTTCACCAGCCCTGACCGAGACTGGCCGATGCCCGTCCAGATGGGTGTCCTGGGCCTGGTGTTCATGGTCACCTGCGCCGTGTTCTATTTCGCCCTCGGCTCGGTGACACGGACGATTCTGATTTCCCGGCCCGCGACGGCACGGGCCGTGGGACGGCTGTCCGGCGCCGGAATGGTCATCGTCGGCGTTCTCCTGGTTGTGGAGAGGATCGGCGGTTGAAAGACATCGCCGGTGGCGGTGGAGCGTGGCGGGGAATTCAGGTACAGGTGGTCTGTGGACTTCGACGAGGCGGCCGACCGGCTCTACGGCGTGATACCCGAGGAGTTCACCGCGGCCCGCGACGCGCTCGCCAAGGAGGCGAAAGCCGGCGGTGACGGCGCGCTGGCCAAGCGGATCAAGGCGCTGCGCAAGCCCACCGTGGTCGCCTGGGCGATCAACCAGTCGTCCCGGCGTGAAGGGGAACTGGATCCGCTGCTCGATCTGGGCCGGCGGCTGCGGGAGGCGTGGCAGGCCCAGGACGCCGACGCGCTGGCCGAGGCGGGCCGCGGACGCACCCCGCTCATCTCCCGCCTCATCCGGGCCGTACGGGAGGCCGCCGAGGCGGCAGGGCATCCGTTGTCCCCGTCCGCCGACCTGGAGATCGAGCAGACCCTCGACGCCGCCGTGGTGGACGAGGACGCGGCCGAGCAGGTGCGCCGGGGCCGCCTGACCCGCCCCCTCAGTTACAGCGGCTTCACCCCCGCCCCCGTCGTACGGCCCGCCCCCGCCCGGACCGCGAAGGCCGAGCCCAAGCCGCGTGCGGCGAAGGGCGGCGGGAAGACCGTCGCGGCGCCGTCCGAGGCCGGGCGCGAGCCCGAACGCCGGGCCGCCGAGGAGGAACGCGAGAAGGCCCGTAAGGCGGAGCGCGAACGGCGCATCGCGGAACTGCAGAACGCCCTCGCCGAGGCCGAGCGGGCCGCGCAGGAGGCGCAGCGGGGCCGCGCCGACTGGGAGGCCGAGTGGACGGAGGCCGAACGCGAGCACGAGCGGCGCACGGCAAAGGTCGAGGCGCTGACGGCCAAGCTGGCCAAGGCCAGGGACAAGCTGAACGCGGCCGGACACCGGCTTGAGGTCGCCCGCCGCGAGGAGACGAACGCCGAACGCGCCGCCCGGTCCGCCCGACTGCGCGCCGACCAGGCCCGCGCCGCCCTCGACGAGGCCCGCTCAGGCCCCCAGTAGTGAAGGCCCGGCGGGGAGGAGCGGAGCGGGCTTCGCGAGGACCGGAGCTTCCGGCCGGCGCAGTGAACGTCCACAAGGGGCGACGCTGCCTCACCGTGGTGACCTCTCATACCGGAACGGCCGGGCGGGGCGTGTGCCCCGGCCCGGCCGTTCCGTCGTGATCTTCCGTCAGGGGGAGGCGATCCGCCCCAGCGACGGCGGGATCTTGTGCGCGGCGGCGCGGTCGAGCAGGAACAGCGTGCCCTGCCGCCCGCGCGCGCCCGCGGCCGGCACCTGGAACGGTCCGGCGTCGGACAGCGCCATCCTGACCGCCTGCGCCTTCTCCTCGCCCGCAGCGACGACCCAGACCTCCCTGGCGGCGCGCAGGGCGGGGAACGTCAGCGACACCCGGGTCGGCGGCGGCTTGGGGGAGCCGTGCACGGACACGACCGGCCGCTCCTCCTCGTAGACGGCCGGCTGGCCGGGGAACAGCGAGGCCACGTGGCCGTCGGGCCCCATGCCGAGCAGCAGCACGTCGAACGAGGGCACCGGCCCGTGGTCCTCCGGCCTGGCCGCCTTGGCCAGCTCCACCGCGTAGGCGTCGGCGGCCTCCTCGGCGGTCATCCCCGAGTCGGGGCCGGGCATCGGGTGCACCCGGGCCGGGTCCACGTCGACGTGGTCGAGCAGGGCCTGCCGCGCCCCGGTCTCGTTGCGCTCGGGATGACCGGCCGGCAGGAACCGCTCGTCGCCCCACCAGATGTCGAGCGCCCGCCAGTCGATGGCGTCGTGCGCCGCCGTCCCCGCGAGGGCGGCCAGCGTCGCGATGCCCACGGTGCCGCCGGTCAGCACCAGGTGCGCGGAACCGCGGGCCGCCTGCGTGTCCACCAGCCGTGTGATGAGGCGGGCGGCCACGGCCTGGGCCAGCAGCTCGGCGTCGCGGTGGACGATGACGGTGGGAACGCCGGTCACGACCGTCCCCGCCCCTTCATCTCCGCCAGGCGGCGGATCGAGGCGGCGTAGATGTCGTCGGGGTCGAGCCTGCGCAGCTCCTCGGCCAGCAACTCCGAGGTCGGCCTGCGGGCCAGGGCGACCCGCCGGTCGGGGTTGCCGGGCCGCGACAGCGTGGCGAGCCTGGCGTCGGTCCTGCTCACCGTCAGCTCGCCGCCGCCCTCGATCGACAGCCGCACGCCCGTCAGGCCGGGACCGCCGGATTCGGCGATCTCGATCGGCGCCTCCAGCCGGTCGCACAGCCAGGCGGCCAGCAGCGGCGCGCTGGGGTTGCCCGGCGCGGCCTCCACCACACCCCCGGTGATCTTCCCCATGGGCTGGTCGAAGGCGGCGGCCAGCAGGCTGCGCCACGGCGTGAGCCGGGTCCAGGCCAGGTCGGTGTCGCCGGGGACGTAGGTGCCGGCCCGCGAGGAGATCGCGGCGACCGCGTCCGCGGCCGACCTGGCGTCCAAGATCCGGCGGCTGCCCAGATGCCCGACCGGGTGCTTGGCGGGAATCTCCGGGCACTCGCCCGGCCACCACACCACCACCGGCGTGTCGGTGAGCAGCAGCGGCGTGATCACCGAGTCGGCGTGCTGGGTCAGCTCGCCGTACAGGCGCAGCAGCACGACCTCGCCCGGGGCCGACTCGCCCACGCGGATCTCCGCGTCCAGCCGGTTGGGCTCGGCCGGGTCGCGGTTGATCACCATCAGGATGCGCGAGGGGTGCTCGCGCGCCGCGTCGGTGGCCGCGCGCAGGGCGTCGTACTGCCCCGCCTCGTCCACCACCACCACGAGGGTCAGCACCATGCCGACGGCGGGCGCGCCCATCTGGTGCCGCAGGCGGGTGAGCGTCGAGGAGATCTTCGACGCGGTCGTCTCGGTCAGGTTGAAGGTCGTCACACCGCTCTCCGCTCGCTCCACCCCAGACGCGCCGCGCTGACGGGCGCGCTCTCAGCCACGCTCACAGCCGCCTCCAGGCGCGTCCGTCCCTGGCCAGCATGGCGTCGGCCGAGGCGGGACCCCAGGAGCCGGACGCGTACCCCTCGGGCTGGCCCTGGGAGGCCCAGAACTCCTCGATCGGGTCGAGGATGTTCCACGACAGCTCCACCTCCCGCTGGTGCGGGAACAGCGGCGGATCGCCGATGAGCACGTCGAGCAGCAGCCGCTCGTACGCCTCGGGGGAGGACTCCATGAACGACTCGCCGTAGGCGAAGTCCATGTTGACGTCCCTGACCTCCATGGCCGTGCCCGGCACCTTGGAGCCGAAGCGCACCGTGATGCCCTCGTCCGGCTGGACACGGATGACCAGCGCGTTGTGCCCGAGGATCTCGGTGTCGTCCTTGCTGAACGGCAGGTGCGGCGCCCGCTGGAAGACGACGGCCACCTCGGTCATGCGGCGGCTGAGCCGCTTGCCCGTACGCAGGTAGAACGGCACCCCGGCCCACCGGCGGTTGGCCACCTCCAGCTTCACCGCGGCGTACGTCTCCGTGGCGGAGTCGGAGGAGATGCCCTGCTCCTCCAGGTAGCCGACGACGGGCTCGCCGCCCTGCCAGCCCCGGACGTACTGACCGCGGGCGGTGCCGGTGGCCAGGTCGGCGGGCAGCTTGACGGCCCGCAGCACCTTCTCCTTCTCCCGGCGCAGCGCGTCGGCGTCGAAGGACGTGGGGTCCTCCATCGCGACCAGCGCGAGGAGCTGGAGCAGGTGGTTCTGGATCACGTCACGGGCCGCGCCGATGCCGTCGTAGTAGCCGGCCCGGCCGCCGATGCCGATGTCCTCGGCCATCGTGATCTGCACGTGGTCGACGTAGCCGCGGTTCCAGATCGGCTCGTACAGCGTGTTGGCGAAGCGGAGCGCCAGGATGTTCTGGACGGTCTCCTTGCCGAGGTAGTGGTCGATCCGGAAGACCGAGCTCTCGGGGAACACCGCGCTGGTGATCGCGTTGAGCTCCTGGGCGCTCTTCAGGTCGTGCCCGAACGGCTTCTCGATGACGACCCTGCGCCAGGAGCCATCGGGGGCCTTGGCCAGGTTCGTCCGCTTGAGCTGCTCGATCACGAGCGGGAAGAACTTCGGCGGGACCGAGAGGTAGAAGGCGTAGTTGCCGCCCGTGCCCCGGGTCTCGTCGATCTCCTTCAGCATCATGGCGAGCACGTCGAAGGCGCCGTCGTCGCCGAACTCGCCCGGGCAGAAGTGGATGCCCTCGCTGAGCTGCTTCCAGACCTCCTCGCGGAACGGCGTCCGCGCGTGCTCCTTGACCGCCTCGTACGTGACCTGGGCGAAGTCCTCGTGCGCCCAGTCGCGGCGGGCGAAACCGACCAGGGAGAAGCCCGGGGGCAGCAGCCCCCGGTTCCCCAGGTCGTAGATCGCCGGCAGCAGCTTGCGCTTGGCGAGGTCGCCGGTGACGCCGAACAGCACGAGCACGCACGGCCCGGCGACGCGAGGCAGGCGCCGGTCGCGCGGGTCGCGCAGAGGGTTGGCGGCCACGGTCAGCTCGGTGGTCGCGGTCGTGGCGGCCTGAGCGGCGGCCAGGACCGCTCGCTCGGCGGCCGTCAGATCCTCCACGACCTGCTGCGGCAGCTCGTCTCCCGCCTGCCGGGCGTCGTCGGCGGGGGCCTGCGGCTCCTGTTGCTCCGTCATGTGTCCTCCTTGCGGACGGGCCCTTCGCCAGTAACGCATCGCATGGTCAGAGCTCCTCCGCCACGGAGAGCAGGTGCCTGACCCCGGCGACGCGATCGGTGAGGTGCAGGCGCACGGCCGGCCTGCCGCGGGACGTCAGGGCTCCCAGGTCGCCCAGCGCCTGCGCGAGCTGCAGCCTGCCCAGAGTGTAGGGCTTGCCGGGAACCTCGACGTCGTCGGTCACCGCCCCGGTGATCTGCAGGAACACGCCCGAGGCCGGACCGCCCTTGTGGTACTGGCCGGTGGAGTGCAGGAAGCGCGGGCCCCAGCCGAACGTGACCGCGTGGTCGGTGCGGTAGTCGAGCAGCGCGCGCAGCGTCGCGACGTCGGCGCTCGCCCAGGTGTCGGTCATCTCCTCGAAGGACGCCTCGCCGACGACCGCCGCGTCGAACGCGGCCTCGCGGTCGAGGTACGCCATGATCGCCAGGTAGCCGCGCTCGGGGATCGCGCGCAGCAGCCAGGTGAGGACGTCGGCCAGGTTCTTCAGGTCGCCCGGCAGGTCGCCGTACACCTCGACCGGGCCGTCGGTGAGCATCGGGGTGCCGGTCGGCAGCGGGCCGTCCCCGGCCTCCTGCAGGATCCGGGTGGTGTTCTCCTTCGACTCGGCGACGTTCGGCTGGTCGAACGGGTTGATCCCGAGCACCCGGCCGGCGACCGCCGTGGCGTACTCCCAGACGAGGAACTGCGCGCCCAGCGGGCCGTCGACGGTCGTGCCGCTGTCGGACCCGATCGTGACGAGGAACTGGTCGTCCGCCTCGGCGGCCTCGGCGCCGACGACGGGCAGGATGCCCTTGCCCTCCTTGCCGGTCGACTCGGCGATGAGCTGCTCGATCCAGTCGGGCAGGCCGGTGATGTCGGACGGCGAGTCGCGCAGGATCAGCTTGTCGCGCCCGTGCAGCGCCCGCGCGCCGAGCAGCGCGCCGAGCTCCAGGCCCGGGTTGCCCTCGTCCTGCGCGAGCAGCGGCGCCACGGCGGAGGCGTCGTCGAGCAGCTTGGCCACGTCGGCGCCCGCCAGGGCGCTCGGCACCAGGCCGAACGCGGTGAGCGCGCTGTAGCGGCCGCCCACGTTCGGGTCGGCGAGCACGACCGGATATCCGGCCTCGATCGCCGTCTGCTCCAGCGGCGAGCCGGGGTCGGTGACGACCACGATCCGCTCGGCCGGGTCGATCCCCGCGTCGCGGAACGCCTGCTCGTAGACGCGCCGGTGGCTGTCGGTCTCGATCGTGCCGCCGCTCTTGCTCGCCACCACCACGATCGTGCGGTCGAGCCGGTCGGCGAGCGCGCGCCGCACCTGGTGCGGGTCGGTCGTGTCGAGGACGGTCAGCGGCACGTCCTCGGTGGCGCAGATCACCTCGGGGGCCAGGGAGGAGCCGCCCATGCCGGCGAGCACCACGTGGTCGAGGCCCGCGGCGCGAGCCCGCTCCACCAGCGTGGCGATCTCCGGCAGCAGCTCCCGGCTGGCGCGGTGCAGGCCGAGCCAGCCCAGCCGGATCGCGGCCTCGGACTGCGCCTGCGGACCCCACAGGGCGGGGTCGCCCGCGGCGAGGGCCGCGGGCACCCCCTCGGCCACGAGCTTGTCCTTGACCGCCTGGACGGCGTCCGCCTCGTCGCCGAGGGTCACCTCGATTGTCATGAAGCTCAGGCCTTCCGCAGCTCGCCGTCGACGGTTTCGAGAAGCTCGTTCCAGGACGTCTCGAACTTCTCGACGCCCTCCTCCTCCAGCGCGCGGACGACGTCGTCGTAGTCGATGCCGGCCTGCTTGAGCGAGGCCATGACGTCCCACGCCTGCTGGTAGAAGGGGCGGATCGTGTCGCCCGAGATCCGGCCGTGGTCGGCCGAGGAGTCCAGGGTCTTCTCCGGCATGGTGTTGACGATCCCGGCCGTGACCAGCTGCTCCACGTACAGGGTGTCGGGGTAGTCGGGGTTCTTCACGCCGGTGGAGGCCCACAGCGGGCGCTGCGGGTGCGCGCCGGCCGCGCGCAGCGCCTGCCAGCGCGGCGAGTTCATGACCTCCTCGTACGCGGCGAACGCCAGGCGGGCGTTGGCCACGCCGGCCTTGCCCTTCAGCTCGGCGGCCTCCGGCGTGCCGATCTTGTCGAGGCGCTTGTCGATCTCGGTGTCGACGCGGCTGACGAAGAACGACGCGACCGACTCGATCGTGGCCAGGTTGAGGCCGTTGGCCTTCGCCTTCTCCAGCCCGCTCAGCCAGGCGTCCATCACCTGGCGGTACCGCTCCAGCGAGAAGATCAGCGTGACGTTGACGCTGATGCCCTCGGAGATGGCCTGGGTGATCGCCGGCAGGCCCTCGACGGTCGCCGGGATCTTGATGTGCACGTTGGGCCGGTCGACCAGCCACCACAGCGCGCGGGCCTCGGCGATCGTCGCCTCGGTCCTGCGGGCCAGGCGCGGGTCCACCTCGATCGACACGCGCCCGTCGACGCCGCGGGTGGCGTCGAAGACCGGACGCAGCACGTCGGCCGCCCAGCGGATGTCGAACGTGGTGATCGCCCGCACGGCCTCCTCGACCGTCACGCCGCGGGTGGCCAGGTCGCGCAGCTGCGCGTCGTAGGCGTCGCCCTTGCTCAGCGCGGAGGCGAAGATCGTGGGGTTGGAGGTGACTCCTGTCACGTTCTTGTCGCGGATCAGGGCGGCGAGGTTGCCGGTGCGCAGCCGCTCCCGGCTGATGTCGTCGAGCCAGATCGAGACTCCGGCGTCCGTCAGCCGCTTCAGATTCTCATTCATCCTTCGTCCCTCAGTTTCCGGTCGTCTCGCCCTTGTCGGCGCCCGTCTTGGCCAGGCTGGCCTTGGCGGCGGCGACGACGCGGTCGGCGGTGAGGCCGAACTGCTCGTAGATCGTCTTGTACGGGGCGGAGGCGCCGAAGTGCTCGAGACCCAGGACCTCGCCCGCATCTCCCACGAACTCGCGCCAGCCCATCGTGATTCCCGCCTCGACCGCGACCCGGGCCTTGACGGCGGGGGGCAGCACGGTCTGCTTGTAGGCGGCGTCCTGCTCGCGGAACCACTCCACGCACGGCATCGAGACCACGCGGGTCGGAATGCCCTGCGACTCCAGGATCGTGCGGGCCTCGACGGCGAGCTGGACCTCGCTGCCGGTGCCGATGATCACGACCTCGGGCTGGCCGTTGGACGCGTCCTGCAGGACGTAACCGCCCCGCGCGACGGCGTCCGGGTCGCCCGCGCCCTCCAGGGTGGGGACGTTCTGCCGGGTCAGGGCGAGGCCCGCCGGGCGGTCGTCGTGCTCGAGGACGGCCTTCCACGCGGCCGCCGTCTCGTTGGCGTCGGCCGGACGGACGACGTCCAGGCCGGGGATCGCGCGCAGCGCCCACAGGTGCTCGATCGGCTGGTGCGTCGGGCCGTCCTCGCCGAGGCCGATCGAGTCGTGCGTCCAGACGTAGGTCACCGGCAGCTTCATCAGCGCGGCGAGCCGCACCGACGGCCGCATGTAGTCGCTGAACACCAGGAACGTGCCGCCGTAGGGGCGGGTGCCGTTGTGCAGCGCGATGCCGTTCAGGATCGCGCCCATGCCGTGCTCGCGGATGCCGAAGTGCAGCGTCCGGCCGTACCGGTTCCCGGGGAACTCCTTGGTCTGGTACTCGTCCGGGATGAAGGACGGCTCGCCCTTCATCGTGGTGTTGTTGGACTCCGCGAGGTCGGCCGAGCCACCCCACAGCTCCGGCAGCACCGGCGCGAGCGCGCTCAGCACCTCGCCGGACGCCTTGCGGGTGGCGACCTGCGAGCCGATCTCGTACGACGGCAGCGCCTTGTCCCAGCCCTCCGGCAGCTTGCGCTTGGAGATCCGGTCGAACAGCTCCGCCCGCTCGGGGTTGGCCTCGCGCCAGCTCTGGTAGCCCTTGTCCCACTCCGCGCGCAGGGCCCGGCCGCGCTCGACGACCTCCCGCGCGTGGTCGAGCACCTCGGAGGGGACCGCGAAGCTCTTTTCGGGGTCCATGCCGAGGACGCGCTTTGTCGCGGCGACCTCGTCGGCACCCAGGGCCGAGCCGTGGATCTTGCCGGTGTTCTGCTTGTTCGGCGCCGGCCAGCCGATGATCGTGCGGAGCTTGATGAAAGTCGGCCGGTCGGTCTCGGCGCGGGCCGCCTCAAGCGCGGCGTACAGCGCCTGGACGTCCTCCTTGTAGTCCCCGGTGGTGGTCCAGTCGACCTCCAGGACGTGCCAGCCGTACGCCTCGTAGCGCTTGACGATGTCCTCCGACAGGGCGATCTGGGTGTCGTCCTCGATGGAGATGTGGTTGGAGTCGAAGACCACGGCCAGGTTGCCGAGCTTCTGGTGACCCGCGAGCGCGCTGACCTCGTGGCTGATGCCCTCCTCGAGGTCGCCCTCGGAGGCGAAGCACCAGATCATGTGGTCGAACGGCGAGGTGCCGGGCGCGGCGTCCGGGTCGAACAGGCCGCGCTCGCGGCGGGCCGCCATGGCCATGCCGACCGCGTTGCCGACGCCCTGGCCGAGCGGACCCGTCGTGGTCTCCACGCCGGCCGTGTGCCCGTACTCGGGGTGGCCCGGGGTGAGGCTGCCCCACTGCCGGAGCGCCTTGAGATCGTCCAGGGTCAGGCCGTAGCCGGACAGGTAGAGCTGAATGTAAAGCGTCAGGCTCGAATGCCCGCAGGAAAGGACGAACCTGTCTCGTCCCGTCCACTTGGGATCCGAAGGGTCATGACGCAGGACCCGCTGGAAAAGAAGGTAGGCAGCGGGGGCGAGGCTCATCGCGGTGCCGGGGTGACCCGAGCCCGCCTTCTCCACGGCGTCCATCGCCAGGGCTCGCACGACGTCGACCGCCTGCCGGTCAAGATCACTCCACTCAAGGCTTGCGCTGCTCAACTGCTCGATCCCCTCTATTTTTCGCGCCGGTTCTGGCATTTCCCGCCCACAGGGGACCCTAACGGGTTCCCCGTAATACCGTTTGGTAGCCACCTCGGTAGCGGCACCAGCGGCTTCGGCCCCGGTTCGGGGACCACCTGCGGTGGCGACTACAGTGATTTCGCAAGTGCCGGCTGCCGCCCGGAGACAGGCTGCCCGGAGATCCGCCCTAATCAGAGGTTACGCGTTGACCCCGCACGTGTTGGAAGCGCCTTGACGGTCCTGACGAACAAGCAGACGGTGACCCCCCTCGGGTCCGCCGCGACGGCCACGGCCCCCCGCTCCATCGGGGCGCTCGTGAAGGCCTACGTGGCGCTCACCAAGCCGCGGATCATCGAGCTGCTGCTGATCACGACCCTGCCGGTCATGTTCCTCGCGGCGCACGGCCTGCCCGACCTGTGGACCGCGACCGCCACCATGGTGTTCGGCACGCTGTCGGCGGGCAGCGCGAACGTCCTGAACTGCTACATCGACCGGGACATCGACCGGACGATGCGGCGCACCCGCAGGCGTCCGCTCGCCAAGCACGACGTGTCGCCGATGGGCGCGCTGATTTTCGGTGTGATTCTCGGCACTCTTTCCACGCTCGGGCTCGCGCTCACGGTCAACGGCTTGGCCGCTGTGCTGTCGCTGGGCGCGATCCTGTTCTACGTCTTCGTGTACTCGCTGGTGCTCAAGCGGCGTACGTCGCAGAACATCGTGTGGGGCGGCATCGCCGGCTGCATGCCGGTGCTGATCGGCTGGGCCGGCATCACCGGCGGGCTGTCGTGGGCCCCGGTCGTGCTGTTCGGCGTCGTGTTCTTCTGGACGCCGCCGCACACCTGGACGCTCGCCATGCGCTACCGCGAGGACTACGCGGCGGCCGAAGTGCCCATGCTGCCGGTGGTCGCCACCGAGCGCCGGGTCGTCCGGCAGGTCGTCGCCTACACCTGGGCCACCGTGCTCTGCTCGCTGCTGCTGTGGCCGATCGCCGGCACCTCCTTGATCTACCCGGCCGCGGCGCTCGTGCTCGGCGCGGTCTGCCTGGTGGAGGTCTACCGCCTGCTCGGCCGGGTGAACGCCGGCAAGACCGGCGTCGACCTGCGCCCGATGCGGTTCTTCCACTGGTCGAACATCTACCTGGCGCTGCTGTTCCTCGCCGTCGCGATCGACTCCCTGGTCGCCTGAGCCGGTCCGCCACCGGCTCGGCCGGAAGACGGCTACGGCCGGTGTGTCCATGGGACAGGTCACGGCGCTGATGCCGCCCGGCGCACTCTTGCGTACGTTCGAGCCATGGAAGGTGGCGGCGTGGCCGCTCGCGGGCCTCACGGTCACCTTCGCGGCCACGATCGCCTTCCTGGCCCGGGGTCATCCGTACGCCCCGGTGCTCGCACTGACGTCGGTGGCCGTGTACTCCGCCGCCGCCTGGCGCCCGGAACGGGTGTCCGCGGCGGCGCCGGCGGCGGTGACCGCCGCCTACCCTGTCGTTCTCGTCCCTGACGGCGGTGCCGGACGCGCCGGAGATGGGCGTGCCCGCGCCGGCCGTGCTGTGGCTCCTCGCGCCGGCTTCGGGCGGGTGGTTCGGGCTTCTTCTAGGGCTAAGCGCGCGGGACCGCCCCCAGTTCGTCGTGTTCGCCTACCATGGCGGGCTGCCGATCCCGAGGGGTGACACGGCCGAGGCGCGGGCGTGGGACGGGCGGGCCACAGGTCGCGGGGCCGATGTCGAGCGCCAGGGCGGGGACCAGGACCGTGCGCACCACGAACGCGTCGACGAGCACGCCGAGCGCGACCAGCAGGCCGAACTGGATGTTGAGGACCACCGGGGTGACGGTCAGCACCATGAACGTCCCGGCGAGCACGACGCCGGCGCCGGCGATGACGCCGCCCGTTGCGACGAGCGCCGTGACGACGCCGTCCCGGTGCCCGCGCTCGCGGACACCTGCCTGACCCGGGCCATGAGGAAGATCGGGTGGTCCACACCCAGCGTCACCAGGAATCGACCCCGAGCGTGAGCACCGTCTGGTCGCTCCCGGACCGACGAGGTGGACGACTGGACAGAGTCGCTGGCACGGCATCAGGGGGAGGGAACCGGCGGTTGCGAAGCGGCACCAAGTTACGTCACAAGCTGACCCAGCGGGCAATAAGGAAGAGCCCCAGGGCAGGTTCTGGGCCCCCGGCAGGGGGCCAGAGAAAATCACGGGATGTCGCACAGCTGAATCGAGCAGATTACGGCAGGAGTTTGTTCGAAAGCGAGGATGCCCGGATGGCCGTAATCTTGATCATGCTCAGCTCTGTGGTGGCTGACGAACCAAGGCTTCCGCAGCTCAGTACCACTTGGCCGCCTGCCGTGAAGGTGTGCACGACGTTCAAGGACATGGGAACCGACGCAAGGACCGGATCCTGGGTGGCGACAGCGTAATCGTTGTCGTCTCCAGCCCGAAGGTAGCACTTGACGATCGCGGGGTAGCCTTCGGTAACTGGCGGCTCCAGATTGAGCTTGGCGAACACGGTGTAGCTGCCCGCTGGTAGAAAGAGCCTGGCGATCTGCTTCTGCTGGCCGGGCGCGGTCTTCCCAGTCGAGAAGTTGTTCTTCCACCCGCTGTACACGGCGGCCGGGCCTGGTGTGGCGCTCTCGGCTGTGCCCGAAGCGGCGGCGAATGCCGCACCTGCCATCGCGATGAGCGCCCCCAGCATGGACAGTGTTCGACGTCCAGTGCGTATGGCCATTGAAGCCTCCTTGTGTGGACCTTCGCTGAATTGTCACAACTGCGGCCACACGGAATGGACGCTAGCTGCGACGGTCCTATCCCTCAACGGCGAGTTCGAGACGACGCCAGAGGAGTACGTCCGCGCGCCGGCCGCTACCACGCCCTGTCGTTTTTGCCACCTTCCCTACTGACCTCGCTTTCGGACCAATGCACGCGGGCGCGTATGGATCAATGCCGTATTGGGTGAATTTCTACGCGCATTGGTGGGGTGTGACACGCCCTCGTTCCGATGCGGAATCGGGTCTTGACAGTGCCGGAGACTTCGGCAGCGACCGCTGATCGATGTCCCTAATCCGGCATCTTGGATCGGTCGCCGGGTTCAAGCACAATGCGGCGTATGGACCTGGATCTGGGTTTGGTCGCCAACTTCTTGGTCCTCGTGGAGGAGATGCACTATGGGCGTGCGGCCGTGCGGCTGCACATGAGCTCATCTGCGTTGACGAAGCGGGTCCAACGTCTGGAACGACAACTCGGTGTACCCCTCATCGAGCGGGACTCTACGGGTGTGCTCGCCGTTACGTCCGCAGGCCGACGGTTCGCGATCGCCGCCGAACCCTTGATGGCTCAGGCCGTCGCCGCCCGTGAGAGTGCCCGGGCGGTACCCGCCCGCTACACGCTGCGGGTCGGTATGCCCGCCGGCGGCGGCGCGATCCTTGGGCAATTCGACATGACCCGCATCGCACGGCACGTCCGCCGCAGCTTCCCCGAGACCCGGCTGGTGCTTCAGGACGTTCCCTTTTCCGCGCTGACTCGCTGCCTGCCCGAGAATCGGGTGGACGTGCTGTGGAACATAGCGCCCGTCCACCATCCCGCCGTGGAGTCGTTCCCCCTGCCGATCACCAGCGCTCGCATGGGCGTGGTCGCCGCCCGGCATCCCTTCGCCGACGCCGGAACGATGAACGTGGAAGACTTCATCGAACAGCCAATGTTGTATATCCCGGCCGTCGCCGAGGAGTGGATGAACCAGTTCTGGCTCGCAGACATGCGGTCCCGCCGCGAGGCGCGCCTGGTCGAGGTCGAGTCCGAGAATGTCGTAGGCGTCTTGCGGAGCATCGTCGAGGGCAAGGCCGTGATCGCCGCGGTCGCGCACATCGCTCCACTCCTAGGGTCTAGCCTGCGGTCGGTGACGCTGACCGGCGCTGCGCCCCTGGTCTACTACGTCGCGTGCCGGCGCACCGACCGGCGTGCCGCCGTTCATGCCCTGGTGGAGGCATTTCAGGCTGTCGGCCCCCGCCGCCTGCTGTAGGCCCGATGCGATGGCCGCGCCCATGCGAACGCCGTCGCCGGCATCATCGCCAACCGCATCGAGCATTTCGTCGCAGCCCACCCCACCCGCTCGGCCCGCGCGGTACAAGCTCCCGCGAGGCGAGCAAGCGATCGATCGAAACGGCGCTGGCCGTGGACGGCAACCTCGACGAAGACACCCTCGATGAGTTCCTCGACAAGGTGCTGATCCCATCGGAGAAGGGGAGCAGGTAACCCCCATGGCGGACACCAGTGTCGGGATCGCGCGGGAACAGCTCGCTGCGGTGCGCGTACAGCTCAACGACCACACGCCCCCGAGCTCCGCCTCCAGATCGGCATGCTCACCGCCCAGACCGCGATCGCTGAACACCTCGACGGCATCGAGAAGAGCATCGACTTCGGATTGTCGTGCGTCCCGGATGACTCTCTGCCCGTGAGCACACTCGAAAGCCCCGGACGAACCTCGTGCCCGGGGCTTCACTCCTATGCGGGGGAACTCCCGCCGGGCCAGTTCCACGGCCCGGGGTCGACTGGGCCCCCGACGGCATCCAGCTGGTCTCGTCGTTGTCCTGCACCTGCCCGATCCCCGCGGCCAGCGCGCCGGGGGGCGAGCACCACCAGCCAGGCGGCGATCACCACCCACTTGCCGATCCGTCCCGCGGGCAGACCGACCAGACGTCGCAACGTCTCCATTCCGCACCTCTCGTCGTCGTCGAAGAGAGGTCCAACGGTGGCGCGGAGGGCGTCGCGGGCGTCCCCCGTGGAACATCACCCCTGGCTACGGCCGCGCGTACGCCCACGACCCGGCCGGTGCCGGGGCGGCGTACGGATCAGGGGAGTAGGTGCAGCGGTGCCACGACGCTTCCGGTCGGCTTGAACACATCGCCGCACGAGCCGCGGCGTCCTCGTGAACCAGGAGAGGTCCCGTCCGAAAGGAGTTCGGACGGGACCTTGTCTTCGTATCGATAGCCGGTGTGGCGCGGCCGGGCCTGTCCCCGGTCAGATGGTGATGACGACCTTGCCGAACGCCTTGCCAGAGGCATAACGGTCATAGGCGTCGCGAGCCTGGTCGAAGGGGAACGCGCGGTCGATGACCGGGCGAAGGCCGTTGACCTCGATGGCTCGGTTCATGGCGAGGAACTGGGCGCGGCTGCCGACCGCGACGGCCCGCACGGTGGCGCCGGAGGCGAAGAGCGTGCGCGTGTCGACCGGGGGCGCGGTGTCGGAGACGAAGCCCACGCACGCGACGTGGCCTGCCATCGCCACCGCCTTGAGGGACTGTTCCAGCAGGCCGGCCACGTCGATGACGCGGTCGGCGCCCCGCCCGCCGGTGAGTTCCCGGACCCTCGCCGGCCAGTCGGGGACGGCACGGTAGTCGATGACATCGTCCGCGCCGAGATCGAGCAGGCGGGCCGCCTTACCGGGCGCGCTGGTGGTGGCGATCACCCGGGCGCCGAGCGTCTTGGCGAACTGCAGGGCGAACAGCGACACCCCGCCCGATCCCTGCGTCACCACGGTCTGGCCCGGACGCAGACCGTCCGCGCCGGTCACGGCGTTCCAGGCGGTGACCGCGGCGCACGGGAGCGTCGCCGCCTCCTCGTAGGACAAGTGGCAGGGAACCGGCACCAGAGCGTCCTCGGCGACCACGGCGCGTTCCGTGAGCATGCCGTCTAACGAGCCGCCTCGCTGCGGCAGGTGCTCGATGCCGAACGGGCCGTCCTGCCAGCTGGGGAAGAGGGTGGCGGCGACCCGCTCGCCGATCCGCCGCGGGTCGACCCCGGGCCCGACCGACACGATGTCGCCGGCCCCGTCGGACAGCGGGACCACGTCCGGCTTCACCGGCAGGACGTAGTCGCCGCGGGCGATCATCAGTTCCCGGAAGCTCAGAGACGCCGCGCGTACGGCCACGACGACCTGACCGGGGCCGGGGACCGGGTCGGGATGGTCTCTGATCGTCAGTCCCGCGATTCCGGCGCCGCTGTCGAGGTGGTAGCTGCGCATGGTCAGGCCCGGGCGTCGGAGTCGGTGGCGAGCGGGACGGGGGCGCCGGTCTTGCTGTAGCCGAGGGCCGCGACGATTCTCCCGTCCCGGACCCGCATGAGGTTCACTCCGCGCACCGAGTCGCCGGGGCCGTCGCCGAAGCGGTAGCGCCACATGATCGTCGCGCGGTCGCCGTCGACCCAGACGTCCTCCGGCCCGAACTGGGTGGTGCGGTCGCCGGCGAGCGTCCGCCAGAACGTCAGGCACGCCTGGCGTCCCTCGACGCGCTCCCCGTCCGGAGCCGGCTGGACGGCCTCCATCACGCAGTCCTCGGCGACCAGGTCGTCGAGAATCGCGGGGTCGTGGTGGACGAACGCGTGGTTGAAGCGGTCGATGACCTCGGCCGTGGTCAGTTGCGGCACATCGGCTCCCTGAGCGAGATAGAACGTTCGGTCTATAGGGTTATATCGACCAGTCGATCTACTAGTCAAGGGCGGGCCTGCGCGCGCGACGCCGTACGCCGGGCGGGAGGGGAGGGCGCCCGTCCGTGACGGGCCGCGGCGTCAGGCGCGGTAGACGCGGCGGACGTTGTCGTCGGGGGCGGGCAGGCGCTCGGCGGCGGGTCCTTCGGCGAAACCCTTGAGCAGGTTGGTCGTCGTGGCGGTGACGAAGGCCCGCGTACGCGCGTCGATCCCGTGCGCCCGCGGCAGGTCGCGGGTGCGTGCCATGAGCGTCTCGGCCCACCGCATGGTTCCCGAGGCGAACACCCCGGCCCCGCTCGGGGCGGTGTAGTAGGCCGCGTCGGCGAAGCTGGGCCGTCCCACGCAGGTGACCGGCGAGTGGGCGAGGATCTGCAGCGGCCTGGGCGTCGGCACGTCCGTGTTCACCCGGTCGTACTCCACGCCCACGAGGTGGGGGAACGCGTCGCCGCGGCGCACACCGGTGCCCGCGAAGATCCAGTGGCGGGGCTCGTGCACGACGAACGGCGCGTCCACGGGATAGCCGTCGTAGTAGACCCCGATGAGCGACGACTCGGGATCGGCCTTCGGCGCCGCCCGGAAGTCGGTCGTCGCCAGCGACGGGCGCGTGCGGACCAGCGGATCGCGGTCCACCGCGGTCTTGTAGCAGACCACCAGCTTGCCGTCCTCCTCCATCCGGACGCGGCGGAAGCAGGTGTTGGCGCCCAGGAAGGCCAGGTTGGCGCCGGCGTCGCGGGCCTCGGTCACCGTGCGGCGCACCCCGGGCGTCCAGTACTCGTCGTGCCCGAGGAAGATCACCGCGGAGGCGCCGGTGAGCACGTCGTCGCCGGCCTCCAGGTCGCCGCCCGTCGTGTACGCCAGGGGCAGGCCGAGCCGTTCGGCGAGGGCCACCACCGGCCGCTCGTGGATGAGGAACTTCTCCATTCCGGTGCTGTCGTAGGGCCGGTCGAAGCTGACCGCGAGCGAGCGGCTCTCGTAGCGGCCGTCCTCGCCGTAGTAGAGGCTGTAGCCGCCCCACCGGTTGTACGCCTGCCAGGTGGGGGTGGCGTGCACCAGGACCGTGCGGCCGGCCCCGGAGGCCGAGCGCACGACCAGCGGCACGTACCGCTGGTGGCCGCGCTCGGTGTCCAGGCGCAGCAGGTAGGCCCCCTCGGGCCAGCCCTCCGTGGACACGGTCAGGGAGCGCCGCCACCGGGCCCGTACGGTGCGGGTGTCGCCGGCGAGCCGTCCGCGGCCCTGGTCGCGCCCCTTCATCCACCCCGAGCGCCACACCCGGCGGGCGAGCGTGCCGCCGTACCAGCCCATCCGGTAGGCCGTGACCCGGTAGCGGCCCTCGGTAGTGGAGACGTGCAGCCCGAACGACTCCCCGGGCAGCACGCTCGCGCGGTCGCCGTAGCCCTCGATCGCCTCGTCGGGGCCGCGCTCACGCACCCGCCAGTCCGGGTCGCCGGGCAGCAGCCGTTCCGCCACCGGCTTCCTGGACGGCGACGGAGAGGCGGGGGAGGGCGAGGAGGAGGCGGGCGCGGAGCCTTCCCGGGACCCGGGCGCGCATGCGGCCACCGAGCCGACGGCGGCGGCGCACGCGATACGGAGGAACCCCCGTCGTCCGAGCCCGTCACGTGGTGCGACATCCATGATCGCCCATTGTGCCCGCAACCGGGACGTGTTCGAGACGACCGGCGCGCCTGCGAGATACTTGCCCCGGCACGGAATGCATGAGGATCTTTTGGGGCCGGAGGAGGACCGCGGCGGGCGTGGTCGGTTACAGTCGCACAGTGGCAGGCCTCGACCCCCGCGCCGTTCTCAGGGAGCGTCCGTCCATCGGCCTCATCGTGGGTCTGGTCGTCGCCGGAATCTGCGCCCTGGTGTCGTTCTCCTTCGACATCATCAACGGCGAGCCGGTCCAGTTCTTCATCGCGCTCGGGCTCGCGGTGGCCCCCGTGCCGCTGCTGCTCGCGGGCGTGCTCGCCCTCGACCGCATGGAGCCGGAGCCGCGCACCAACCTGATCTTCGCGTTCGCCTGGGGCGCGGGCATCGCCGTGCTGCTCGCCGGCGTGCTCAACTCGCTCAACCTCGTCTACGTGGCCCATCAGCTCGGGGACGCGACCAGCGCGCGCAACCTCGTCGCCACCTTCGGCGCCCCGCCCGTGGAGGAGACGGCCAAGGGGCTGGTCCTGCTCGGGCTGCTGTGGTTCCGGCGGCAGGAGCTGGACGGGCCCACCGACGGGATCATCTACGCCAGCATGGTCGGGCTCGGCTTCGCCATGTCGGAGAACGTCAGCTACTACCTGGCCGCGCTGGAGGAGAACGGCGCGCAGGGGCTGGCCGCCACGCTCGTGCTGCGGGCCGTGCTGTCGCCGTTCGCCCATCCGCTGTTCACCTCTTTGATCGGCATCGCGGTGGCGTACGCCGCGCAGCGCGGGGGCGCGGTGGGGGTCGTCGTCATCGTCATCGGGTGGATCGGGGCCATGCTGCTGCACGGCCTCTGGAACGGCTTCGCCACCTTCGGCGGCCTCGGCGGGCTCGCCATCGCCTACCTGCTGCTGATGATCCTGCTCATCGTCGAGCTCATCGTGATCTTCCGGGACAGACGGCGGATCGTCGGCCTGATCCACCACTACCTGCCGCCGTACGAGCGCAACGGGCTGATCAACCAGGCCGACATCTTCATGCTGTCGTCCCTGCGCCGCCGCCGGCAGGCCAGGGTGTGGGCCAAGGCCCACGGCGGCAGGGCCGGGGCACGGGCGATGATCGACTATCAGGTCGCCTCCACCGAGCTCGGGCTGCTGCACGCCCGGGCGGCCAGGGGCGGGGTGGACGAGGAGACCTTCCGCGCCCAGCAGCGGGCGCTCGCGGACCTCATGGCCTACGCCCGGCTGTCGTTCCCGCTGCCGGAACGCCACCAGGCGAACGCCGCGCGGGGGGTGCCCCCGCCGGGGTACGCGCCGGGCGCCCCACCCCCGGGCCGGTGGCCCGGCGGCGGTCCTCCCGTGCCGCCCTGGTACGGACAGCGACCAGGCGGGCCGGGCCACGGCCCGCCGCCGGAAGGGCCGCCTCCCGGGTACGGGTACCCGCTGGGCGGTCCCGGGCAGCCACCAGGGCCGCCGCAGAACCCGCCGCAGGGCCCGCCGCAGGGGGGCCTCGGTCCCGGCGCCGGGCCGGATCCCGGGCTCGGCGACCCGCGGCGCTGATCCGCCCCGCGGCAAGGTCGCGGTGGCGCTTGGCCCGGACGGCCGGTGCGTGTTTCAATCACTGTGCGCGGTGGCCACTTGATGGGTGGGCTCCAGGAGGGCGTGCGGCGATGCCGCATGCGTTCTTCTCGTACGACAGCCCCAGACGGCGCGGCCTTCTCCGGAAGGCGTGCCCGCCCACCATGAGGAGAACCCCCAACCATGAGCACCACAGCGCGATCCCCGCGTTGGAGATCGCTGTCCCTGAGGCCCGGGCGAAAACTCGCCGTGCTCGCCGCGGTGGCGGCCGTGCTCGCCGGCCTCGTCGCGGTCCTGACGCAGACCGCGGCCGAGGCGCACGGCGCCCTGCAGGCCCCCGCGAGCCGCACGTACGCGTGCTACACCGACGGCCTCACCGGCGGCCAGATCATCCCCAACAACCCCGCCTGCAAGGACGCCGTGGCGGCCGGCGGCACCCAGCCCCTCTACGACTGGTACGGCGTGCTCCGCTCCGACGGAGGCGGCCGCACCCGGGGCTTCATCCCCGACGGCCAGCTGTGCAGCGGCGGTTTCAGCAAGTACGCCGCCTACGACGCGCCGAGGACAGACTGGCCGACCACCACGCTGAAGGCCAACAGCACCTACAACTTCGTCTACGGCGCATGGGTGCCGCACCCCGGCGGCTTCAAGCTCTACGTCACCAAGGACGGCTGGAACCCGACCCGGCCGCTCACGTGGGACGACATGGAGGAGCAGCCGTTCCTCACGGCCGACCCCGAGCCTGAGGTCAGCAACGGCGCCTACCGCTTCTCCGGCAAGCTGCCCGACAAGAGCGGCCGGCACATCATCTACGCCGTCTGGTACCGCTCGGACAGCCAGGAGACCTTCTACGGCTGCTCGGACGTGAACTTCCTCCGCGACGGCGTCTCGCCGAGCCCCTCGCCGAGCGCCTCACCCACCAGGAGCCCGTCGCCGAGCCCGTCGCCCAGCCCCTCCGCCTCCCCGACGGCCGGAAACCCGGCCTGCACGGCCACGGTGAAGCTGACCAACACCTGGCAGGGCGGCTTCCAGGGCGAGGTCACCATCAAGAACACCGGCACGGGACCGCTCAACGGCTGGTACGTGCAGTGGCAGATGTCGAACGGCGCGACGATCACGCAGGCGTGGAACGGCACGTCCATGCAGAGCGGGCCGTTCGCGATGATCCACGCCCCGGAGTGGAACTCCTCGCTGGCCCCGGGGGCCTCGGCCACGGCCGGGTTCCTCGGCAGCGGGTCGGCCACGCCGTCGATCAGCGACATCAGCTGCGGCTGAGCGGGGCCTGATCCCGCGCGGCACGGCCCGGCGCCGGAGTCCGCGGGAGACGCCCGGGAAGCCGTCACGGCGGCTCCCCGGGCGTTGCGCGATGGGTGGGCGGAGGAGGATCCGCTCGTACCCGCGGTGCGATAGCCACTGTGGGTGTGGCCTCACCTCCCTCGGGGGATGGTGGGAGCGCTCCCACGTGGCCGGACCCTAACGCGCGGGGCCGTCACCGGCCAGTGGACGCGCCTCCGCCCGTCACGTCCGCCCAGGTCAGGGCGTGTGGCCCGATGAAAGTTTCGCCGCCCCGCTCGTCACGCCGCCCGCCGCTCCGCCCGTCACGCCGCCGCCACGTGCCACGCGCCGGGCTCGTGCGCTCAGCCGGTCAGCGCGCGGTCGAGCGCGGTCTCGCGACGGCCGAGGAAACGCGGCGAGGAGTGCAGGACCAGGCTGTCCACCAGGGCCTTGGCGGAGGCGGGGAACTCCCTGACGGCGTAGGCCAGCGTCTCCACCGGCCAGTCGTGGCTGGAGTCGTCGCCGACGCCGAACGCGTCCAGCCCCGCCGCACGGCACAGCGCGACGGCCCGGGGGAGGTGGAACACCTGGGTCACGACGACGAGACGGGACGCGCCGAAGATCTCCTTGGCCCGCACGCAGGAGTCCCACGTGTCGAACCCGGCGTAGTCGAGCACGATCTTTCCGGCCGGGACGCCGTGCGCGATCAGGTAGTCACGCATGATCGAGGGCTCGTCGTAGTCCTCGCGGCTGTTGTCGCCGGACAGCAGCAGGGCCCGGACCTTGCCCACGCGGTACAGCTCGGCCGCGATGTCGAGCCGGGCGCTCAGCATCGGGGTGGGCTTCCCGTTCCTGACGCCCGCACCCAGCACGAGCGCGGCCGGCATCGCGGGCACCTCGGTGGTCCAGTTCGTGCCCGGCTCGGCGGTCACCCGGTGGGCGGAGCTCGTCAGCCAGGCCCAGGTCATCGGCGCCAGCGGCAGCACGCTCAGGGCGACCAGGCCCTGGAAACCCCGGCGCAGTGCCGTACGCGACCAGGTCCAGGGGCGGACGACCCGGGACAGGACGCCCCCGGGGGACGAGGAGCCGGGGAGCCCCTCCACCTCGGGTCACACCCCCGCGTGGTGGAGCTCCGGTTGCTCGTGGGCGGGGGCGGGCGCGGGACCCCGGGTCCGCATCAGGAACACGACGCGCAGCGCGCAGACCCATACGAGCGTCGCTCCCAGCACGTGCAGGAGCACCAGCGCCGCGGGGACGGCGAGGAAGTACTGCACATACCCGACCACGCCCTGGGACAGCTCCACCCCGAGCAGCACGAGCGCGGCGCGCCGGGCCCGGCCGGGGGCGTCGCTGACGCGCAGGGCGAACAGCAGGGCGAACGTCAGCCCGACGACGACGTAGGCGATGTCGGTGTGCAGCCGCACCACGCTCTGGATGTCGAAGCCGAAGCGGGAGGCCGCCTCGTCCCCCGAGTGCGGCCCGGTGCCGGTCACCACCACACCGGCCAGCAGCAGCGCGAAGGCCGCCGCGGACAGCGCGTACGCGAGCGTGCGGATGTCCCTGTGGACCAGCCGTTCCGCCGGGGCGTCGCCCTCGCCCGCCCGGGCGAACAGCACGACGGCGGCGGCGGTCATGCCGATGGACAGCAGGAAGTGGACGCTGACGGTCACGGGGTTGAGCATCGTGTGCACCACGACACCGCCCCACAGGGCCTGGACGAGGACGCCGGCCGGCTGCACCAGCGCGAGCCGCAGCAGGACCGGGCGGCCGCGCTCGCCCCTCGACAGCTGCCAGGCGACGATCACACACGCGGCCGCGACCGCGAGCACGAGGAACGACAGCAGGCGGTTGCCGAACTCGATCGCCATGTTGAGCGGCGCGTGCGTGTCGATCCTCGCCGGGACGAAGCTGTCCGGCGTGCAGCGCGGCCAGGTCGGGCAGCCGAGGCCGGAGCCGGTGACGCGGACGGCGGCGCCCGTGACGGTGATGCCGACGTTGACCACGATCGCCGCCAGGGCCCACCGCCGCATCGACTCGTTCGTGGGAAACCTCAACGAGCGATACAGAGCGAGCAACGTGCCGCGGATCCGGTCAGTCGTGGGATTCACGGAATTCATCGTAGGCGGCCATGGGGGTGGTCCCTTCTCCGGGCCGCGCGCCGTCCGGCCAGGCCCGCGCCGTCCCCGCTCCCTCGGGGGCCGCCCGGGCACGCACTGATCGTTTTCCCCGGCAAGGCCGGTACGATCGGCCGTACGGGACCGAGGAGGGCGGTGGCCGGTCGATGGGCGGGGCGTGGAACGGACCGGCGAGCCGTGAGCGTGACGACCTCCGCGCGGCGGGCGCCGGAACGCGGCAGAACCTGCGCGAGCAGGTGGCGCAGGCGCTGCGCGACGCGCTGGTGGCCGGGGAGATGCGGCCCGGGGTCGTCTATTCGGCCCCCGCGCTGGCGGCCAGGTTCGGGGTCTCGGCCACACCGGTGCGGGAGGCGATGCTCGACCTCGCCAAGGAGGGCCTGTTCGAGGCCCTGCGCAACAAGGGCTTCCGGGTCGCCGAGGTGTCCGAGCGCGACCTCGACGAGATCATCGAGATCAGGCGGCTGATCGAGGTGCCCACGGTGACCCGGCTCGCCGGAGAGTCCCTGGGCGCGCGGGCCGAGGCGCTGCGCCCGATCGCCGAGGAGATCGTCTCCGCCGCCGGACGAGGCGACCTGCTCGCCTACGTGGCGGCCGACCAGCGATTCCACCTCGCGCTGCTGGCCCTGTCGGGCAACGCCCGGCTGGTCGAGACGGTCAGGGACCTGCGCGCCCGGGCCCGGCTCTACGGGCTGCGCGGGCTGCCCGACGCGCAGATGCTGGCGTCCTCGGCGCGCGAGCACCTCGATCTCCTCGACGCCCTCGTACGCGGTGACGCCCAGGCGGCCGAGCGCCTGATGAACCACCATCTGCAGCACGTACGCGCGATCTGGTCGGCCGACCCGCCCCCGGCCTGAGCGGTGCGGCTCAGCCGTCGCCCGCCCGGGTGGCGCCGATCGAGGCGACGACCACGCAGCCGATGGCCGCCCACTCGCGGACCTGGAGCACCTCGTGCAGGACGAAGAGGCCGACGAGCGCGGCGGCGGCGGGCTCCAGGCTCATCAGGATGCCGAAGACCCGCTTGGGCATCCGGCGCAGGGCCTCGAGTTCCAGCGAGTAGGGGATGACGGAGGAGAGCAGGCCCACCCCCGCGCCGACCAGCAGAATCTCGGGCCGCAGCAGATCGCTCCCGCCCGCGGTGACCCCGATGGGCGCGACGACGATCGTGGACACGATCATGGCGAACGACAGCCCGCTCGCGCCGGGGAAGCGGGCGCCCGTGGCCGCGGAGAACACGATGTAGGCGGCCCAGAACGTCCCCGCCAGCGCCGCGAACCCGATGCCGATCCAGCTCGCGGTCCCCGCGTCTCCCCAGGGGGCGAGCAGGATCACGCCCGCGGCGGCCAGTCCCACCCACAGCAGGTCGAGCCGGCGGCGGGAGGACACCACGGCCAGGGTGAGCGGCCCGATGAACTCGATGGCCACCGTGATCCCGATCGGCAGCCGGGCGAGGGCCTCGTAGAACGACAGGTTCATCAGGCCGAGGCTGAGCCCGAACGCGACGCCGACGGAGAGGTCGCGCCGTGACAGCCCGCGCACCTTGGGCCGGACGACGGCCAGCAGCATGACGGCGCTGGTGGCGATGCGCAGGAAGACCACGGCCGAAGGGGACAGCTGCGTGAACAGGTTCTTGGCCAGTCCGGCGCCGACCTGGACCGACAGGATTCCCAGCAGCACCAGCCCCGAGGGCGGTATCGCGTCGGAGGCGGCCCGCAGCGCCCTGCTCGGCGACCGCCACCCGCGATACGACTCGGCGTCCGGAAGGGATTCAGCGGTCATGCCGGCAACCCCACAAAAGGCATTGATCAGAGACAAACGCCCGCAATCATATGCGCCGGCCGTCAGGCCGCAGGTAGGGGCCCCGGCGTCGTCACTCCCCGCGGGCCCGTGTCACTCCCGGTGGGCTCGTGTCACTCGGTGGGCCCGAGTCACTCGCCGCGGGCCCGGGTCATTCCCAGCGGAACGTGCGGGCGGCCAGGGCGAGCGCGGCCACCGTCCAGCACAGCAGCACGAGCAGCGCGCCGCCGGGGAAGCCGCCGGTGCTCAGGGCGTTCCGCAGCCCGGAGGTGAGCGCGCTGATCGGCAGCAGCCCGAGCACGTGTTGCACCCCGGCCGGGAACCGGTCCAGCGGGAACAGCACGCCGCCGAGCCCGAGCAGCACCAGGTAGACGAGGTTGGCGCCGGCCAGCGTGGCCTCCGCTCGCAGCGTGCCGGCCATGAGCAGGCCGAGGCCGCTGAAGGCCGCCGTGCCCAGCAGGAGGAGCGGCACGCCCCACAGCGGGTCGCCGTGCGGCGACCAGCCGAGCGCCAGCGCCACCGCGACGATCACGACGACCTGCAGCACCTCCACGGCGACGACCGCGACGGTCTTGGCCAGCAGCAGCCCGGTCCGTGACAGCGGGGTCGCGCCCAGGCGCTTCAGCACGCCGTACCTGCGCTCGAAGCCGGTGGCGATCGCCTGCCCGGTGAACGCGGTCGACATGACCGCGAGCGCGAGGATGCCGGGGGCGACGAAGTCGACGCGCGCGCCGCCGCCGACGTCCACCAGCGGGGCCGTGGAGAATCCGACGAGCAGCAGGATCGGGATGATCATCGTGAGCAGGAGCTGCTCGCCGTTGCGCAGCATGGCCCGGATCTCCGCGCCCGCCTGCGCGAGGACCATCCGGTGCAGCGGCGCGGCCCCGGGCCGCGGCGTGAGGTCCAGCGTGGCGATCGTGGTCACCGCAGCTCCCTGCCGGTCAGTTCGAGGAAGACGTCCTCCAGCGTGCGCCGCTCGATGCGCAGGTCCTCGGTGGTGACGCCCTCGGTGGCGCACCAGGCCGTGACGGTGGCGAGCAGCTGCGGGCCGACCTGCCCCTCGATGATGTAGTGCCCCGAGGGCGACTCCTTGGCGGCGCTGCCCGGCGGCAGCGCGGCCAGCAGTTCCTCCAGGTCGAGCCCCGGGCGGGCACGGAACCTGAGCTGGCGCTCGGCGCCGGTCAGCGACTCGGGCGTGCCCTCGGCCACCACCCGGCCGTGGTCGATGACCACCACGTGATCGGAGAGCTTCTCGGCCTCGTCCATCTGGTGGGTCGTGAGCACCACCGAGACCCCGGCGGCGCGCAGCGCGGCGACCAGGTCCCAGCAGGCGTGCCGCGCCTGCGGGTCGAGACCGGCGGTCGGCTCGTCGAGGAAGACCAGTTCCGGCCGCCCGATCACCGCGGCCGCGAGCGACAGGCGCTGCTGCTGGCCGCCCGACAGCCGCCGGTACGGCGTGCGCGTGTGGTCGGCCAGGCCGAGCAGGCCGAGCAGGGAGTCGGGGTCGAGCGGGTGGGCGTAGAACCGGGAGACCACTCGCAGCCACTCGCCCGCGCGGGCGGCGGGAGGCACCCCTCCCGTCTGCGGCATGATCCCCAGGCGCGGCTTCAGGGCGGGGTCGGCCGGGTCCAGGCCGAGCACGCGCACGGTCCCGCCGTCCGGCCGCCGGAAGCCCTCGCAGATCTCGATCGTCGAGGTCTTGCCCGCGCCGTTGGGCCCGAGGATCGCCGTGACGGCGCCCCGCGCGCAGGTGAGGGTCAGCCCGTCGACGGCCGTGGTGCCTCCGTAGCGCTTGACCAGCCCGTCGATCTCTACCGCCGGCGCGGCGCCACCCGCGCTGCCGAGCGTGCTCTCGAACGTGCTGTCAACCCCCGGCACTCCCACCGGCCTCCCCTCGCAGCACCGACCGCCGGAGCCGGCCGGATGCGGGCCGCCCTGGTCAGTCGTCGACGGCATCGAGTCTAGGGAGCGGGAGGCGCGCTCTCGTCGGCGAGTGCCGCCATTCCAGTCCAGGGAGGTAAAGGATGCGGAAAAGTCCCGTTGTCGCAGGTTAGGTAAGGCTTACCTGCGTGAGAAATTGCATCCCCGCCGACCTCACCTTGGGTTTGTCGCCGGGGAAGGAATTACGGCACACTGATGTTGTGAAAAACGTGCAGGGGAAGCAGAGCGCCGAGAAGGCCGTGGTGACACGGCCCGTTCCGGCGTCCCCTGTGCACCTGGACATCACCGCCGAGCGCGGCACCCGCGCCAGGGTGGCGCGGCTCATCCTGGAGCACGGCCCGGTGACGGCGGCGGCGCTCGGCGAGCGGCTCGGGCTTACCCCGGCCGCGGTGCGCCGCCATCTCGACGCGTTGCTGGCCGAGGGCATGATAGAGCCTCGTACGGCCCGCCCGCGCGGCCAGCGGGGGCGCGGCAGGCCGGCGAAGATGTTCGCGATCACCGATGCGGGCCGCAGCGCCTTCGTGCACGCCTACGACGACCTCGCGGGCAGCGCGCTGCGCTTCCTGGCCGAGCGGCTCGGCGGCGGGGCGGTGTCGGAGTTCGCGCGGGCGCAGGTGTCCGGGCTGGTGGGCCGGCTTGACGCGCTGATGCGCGAGGTCCCCGCCGAGCAGCGGGTCCGCGTGCTGGCCGAGGCGCTGTCCGCCGAGGGCTACGCGGCGTCGGCGTCCGCGACGGGCAAGGGCGGCGAGCAGCTGTGCCAGCACCACTGCCCGGTCGCGCACGTCGCGGCGCAGTTTCCGCAGCTGTGCGAGGCGGAGACCGAGGCGTTCGCCCGGCTGCTGGGCACGCCGGTGCAGCGCCTGGCCACGATCGCCAACGGCGACGGGGTCTGCACCACCCACGTGAGTTCACACGCGCTGGCCGCACGGCACGCGCGTCCCGATTCGACGACCGCCGATCCATCGACCACCACCGGTCTATCGGCCGCACATCTATCGAGCACATCGACGAGCAAGGAGTCCGGAAGGTGACTGTCACCGACCGCCCGGAGCTGGAAGGCCTCGGGAATTACAAGTTCGGCTGGGCCGACACGGACGTGGCGGGGGCCACGGCCCGTCGTGGGCTGTCCGAAGAGGTCGTCCGCAACATCTCCGCGCTCAAGAACGAGCCGGAGTGGATGCTCGACCTGCGCCTCAAGGGCCTTCGGCTGTTCGGGAAGAAGCCGCTGCCGACCTGGGGCTCCGACCTCACGGGCATCGACTTCGACAACATCAAGTACTTCGTCCGCTCGACGGAGAAGCAGGCGGCGTCCTGGGACGAGCTGCCCCCCGACATCAAGAACACCTACGACAAGCTCGGCATCCCGGAGGCGGAGAAGCAGCGCCTCATCGCCGGCGTCGCCGCCCAGTACGAGTCCGAGGTCGTCTATCACAAGATCCGTGAGGACCTCGAGGAGAAGGGCGTCATCTTCGTCGACACCGACACGGGCCTGCGTGAGCACGAGGAGCTCTTCAAGGAGTACTTCGGCACGGTGATCCCGGTGGGCGACAACAAGTTCGCCGCGCTCAACACCGCCGTGTGGTCGGGCGGCTCGTTCATCTACGTGCCGCCGAACGTGAACGTCGAGATCCCGCTGCAGGCCTACTTCCGGATCAACACCGAGAACATGGGCCAGTTCGAGCGGACCCTGATCGTGGTGGACGAGAACTCCTACGTCCACTACGTCGAGGGCTGCACCGCGCCGATCTACTCGTCCGACTCGCTCCACTCGGCGGTCGTCGAGATCGTCGTGAAGAAGGGCGCCCGCTGCCGCTACACGACGATCCAGAACTGGTCGAACAACGTCTACAACCTGGTCACCAAGCGCGCCGTGGCGTACGAGGGCGCGACCATGGAGTGGATCGACGGCAACATCGGCTCCAAGGTCACGATGAAGTACCCGGCCGTCTACCTGATGGGCGAGCACGCCAAGGGCGAGACGCTGTCGGTCGCCTTCGCCGGCGAGGGCCAGCACCAGGACGCGGGCGCCAAGATGGTGCACCTCGCGCCCAAGACGTCCTCGACGATCATCTCCAAGTCCGTGGCGCGCGGCGGCGGCCGCACCTCCTACCGGGGCCTGGTGCAGATCGAGGAGGGCGCGGCCGGCTCGGCCTCGACCGTCAAGTGCGACGCGCTGCTGGTCGACCAGATCAGCCGGTCCGACACCTACCCCTACGTGGACGTCCGCGAGGACGACGTGTCGATGGGCCACGAGGCCACGGTCTCCAAGGTGTCGGAGGACCAGCTCTTCTACCTGATGAGCCGCGGCCTCGGCGAGGACGAGGCGATGGCCATGATCGTGCGCGGCTTCGTCGAGCCGATCGCCCGCGAGCTGCCCATGGAGTACGCCCTGGAGCTCAACCGCCTGATCGAGCTGCAGATGGAAGGAGCGGTCGGCTGATGGGCCTGGAGACCAAGCCGCTGTCGACGCTGCACGAGAAGTCGTCGTACGACGTGACCGACTTCGCCGTGCCGACGGGCCGCGAGGAGGAGTGGCGCTTCACGCCGCTGTCGCGGCTGAAGGGGCTGCACAACGGCACGGCCGCCGTCACCGGCGGCGTCGTGGTCGACGTCGAGGCCGCGCCCGAGGTGCGCGTCGAGACCGTCGGCCGCGACGACGCCCGGCTCGGCAAGGCCTACACGCCGGCCGACCGGGTCAGCGCGCAGGCCTACTCGTCGTTCGAGAAGGCCACCGTCGTCACGGTGCCGAAGATGACGGCCGCCTCCCGGCCCACCGTGATCACGCTGCGGGGGTCCGGGGCGGGCGCCGCCGCCTACGGGCACATCCTCGTGTCGGTGGAGCCGATGGCCGAGGCCGTGCTGGTCCTCGACCACCGCGGCAGCGCCGTCTACGCCGACAACGTCGAGTTCGACGTGGCTGAGGGCGCGACGCTCAAGGTCGTCAGCCTGCAGGACTGGGACGACGACGCCGTGCACGTCTCGCACCACCACGCGCGGCTCGGCAAGGACGCGACGTTCCGCTCGTTCGTGGTCACCCTCGGCGGCGACCTCGTACGGCTGTCGCCCTCGGTGTCGTACACCGCCCCGGGCGGCGACGCCGACCTGACCGGCCTGTACTTCGTGGACGCGGGACAGCACCTGGAGCACCGCCTGCTGGTGGACCACAGCGTGCCCAACTGCCGCAGCAACGTGACCTACAAGGGCGCGCTGCAGGGCGACGCCGCCCACGCGGTCTGGATCGGCGACGTGATCATCCGGGCCGAGGCCGAGGGCACCGACACCTACGAGCTGAACCGCAACCTCATCCTCACCGACGGCGCCCGCGCCGACTCGGTGCCGAACCTGGAGATCCTCACCGGCGAGGTCGCGGGAGCGGGCCACGCGTCCGCCTCCGGCCGCCTCGACGACGAGCACATCTTCTACCTGCAGGCCCGCGGCATCCCGTTCGACGAGGCCCGCCGCCTGGTCATCCACGGCTTCTTCGCCCAACTGCTGGAGAAGATCGAGGTGCCGGAGATCCGCGAGCGCGTCATGTCCGCGGTCGAGGCGGAGCTGGCCCGATGAACGCCGAGACCGCCCACTGGGAGAAGGTCTGCCAGGTCGGCGACATCCCGGACGGCGGCGTCCTCGGGCTGGAGGTCGGGGAGACGCCCGTCGCGCTGGTGCGGACCGCCGGCGAGGTCTTCGCCCTGCACGACGTGTGCTCCCACGCCGAGGTCCGCCTCAGCGAGGGCGAGGTCTACGACCACACGCTGGAGTGCTGGCTGCACGGCTCCTGCTTCGACCTGCGCACCGGCAAGCCCACCGGGCCGCCGGCGACCAGGCCCGTCAACGTCTACCGAGTCAAGATCGAAGGCGACGACGTGTACGTCTCGCTCTCGAAGGAGTAAATACAAGTGTCCACCCTTGAGATTCGTGACCTGCACGTCGCCGTGGGCGACAAGGAGATCCTGCGCGGCGTCGACCTGACGGTCCGCAGCGGCGAGACGCACGCCATCATGGGCCCGAACGGCTCGGGCAAGTCCACGCTGGCGTACGCCGTCGCGGGGCACCCCAAGTACACCGTCACCTCCGGCTCCGTGCTGCTCGACGGCGAGGACCTGCTGGAGATGTCGGTGGACGAGCGCGCCCGCGCCGGCCTGTTCCTCGCCATGCAGTACCCGGTCGAGGTGCCCGGCGTCAGCGTGTCGAACTTCCTGCGCTCGGCGATCACCGCGGTCCGCGGCGAGGCGCCCAAGCTGCGCGAGTTCGCCAAGGAGCTGAAGTCGGGCATGGACGCGCTGTCCATCGACCCGGCCTTCGCCCAGCGCAACACCAACGAGGGCTTCTCCGGCGGTGAGAAGAAGCGCCACGAGATCCTCCAGCTGGAGCTGCTCAAGCCCAAGATCGCCGTCCTGGACGAGACCGACTCCGGCCTCGACGTCGACGCCCTGCGCGTCGTGTCCGAGGGCATCAACCGGTTCCGCGCGAGCGGCGACACCGGCGTGCTGCTGATCACCCACTACACCCGCATCCTGCGTTACGTGAAGCCGGACTTCGTCCACGTCTTCGCCGGCGGGCGCGTGGTGGAGGAGGGCGGTCCCGAGCTGGCCGACAAGCTGGAGAACGAGGGCTACGAGGCCTACACCTCGAAGGCGGCGTCCGCCTGATGAGTGCGCCCGGCTTCGACGTGGAGAGGATCAGGAAGGACTTCCCGGTCCTCGGCCGCGAACTTTCCGGAGGCAGGTCGCTGGTCTACCTCGACTCCGGCAACTCCTCCCAGAAGCCGACCCAGGTGGTCGAGACCATGCGCGACCACCTGACCTGGCATTACGGCAACGTCGGCCGGGCGCTGCACGTGCTGGGAAGCGAGTCGACCGAGGCGTACGAGGCCGCACGCGACAAGATCGCCGCCTTCGTCAAGGCCCCGTCGCGCGACGAGATCGTGTTCACCAAGAACGCCTCCGAGGCCCTCAACCTCGTGGCGTACGCCTTCGGCAACCCCGTCGGCGAGGACGAGCGGTTCCGGATCGGCCCCGGCGACGAGATCGTCATCTCGGAGATGGAGCACCACTCCAACATCGTGCCGTGGCAGCTGCTCGCGCAGCGGACCGGCGCGACGCTGCGCTGGTTCCCGGTGACCGACGAGGGCCGCCTCGACATCGAGGGCCTGGACGAGCTCGTCAACGAGCGCACGAAGATCGTCTCGATCACGCACCAGTCGAACGTGCTCGGCACGGTCAACTCGGTCTCGCCGATCGTGGCCCGCGTGCGCGAGGTCGGCGCGCTGATGATGCTCGACGCCTCGCAGTCGGTGCCCCACCAGCCCGTGGACGTGACCGAGCTGGGCGTCGACTTCGTCGCGTTCACCGGGCACAAGATGGTCGGGCCGTCCGGCATCGGCGTGCTGTGGGGCCGCCGCGAGCTGCTCGACGCCATGCCCCCGTTCCTCGGCGGCGGCGAGATGATCGAGGCGGTCTGGATGGACCACTCGACGTACGCGCCGGTGCCGCACAAGTTCGAGGCGGGCACGCCGCCCATCGTCGAGGCGATCGGCCTCGGCGCCGCGGCCGACTACCTGACCGCCGTCGGTATGGACCAGATCAAGGCGCACGAGAAGGAACTGGTCGCGTACGCGCTGGAGGCGCTGCCGGAGGTCCCCGGGCTGAGGATCATCGGCCCGCGCACGCCCATCGCCCGTGGCGGCACGATCTCGTTCACCCTGGAGGGGATCCACCCGCACGACGTGGGGCAGATCCTCGACGACGTGTACGGGATCGCGGTGCGGGTAGGTCACCACTGCGCCCGGCCGCTCCACCTCAGGTTCGGAATTCCGGCGACCACGCGGGCGTCTTTCTACCTGTACAACACGACGGCCGAGATCGACGCACTGGTCCGCGGCCTCCACCACGTGCAGAAGGTGTTCGGCTGACCCATGATCGGTGAATCCATGTACCAGGAGCTGATCCTGGAACACTACAAGCATCCCCAGGGGCGGGGACTGCGTGATCCGTACGACGCGGAGGTGCACCACGTCAACCCGACCTGCGGCGACGAGGTGACGCTGCGCGTGAAGGTGGCCGACGGCGGCAAGGTGCTCGACGTGTCCTACGACGGTCAGGGCTGCTCCATCAGCCAGGCCGCCGCCTCGGTGCTGCACGAGCTCGCCACCGGCTCCACGGTGGAGGAGTCGCTGTCGGTGGTGGAGGAGTTCACCCGGCTCATGCAGGGCAGGGGCCAGGTGGATCCCGACGAGGACGTGCTGGGCGACGCGGTGGCCTTCGCCGGTGTGGCGAAGTTCCCCGCCCGCGTCAAGTGCGCGCTGCTGGCCTGGATGGCCTACAAGGACGCGCTGATGAGGAGCCAGGGATGACCGGCCGCCCCGGCCGCGTTGGGAATTACGGCGCCGCGCCGCGGGCGCCGCGAGGTGAGGAGACGACGTGAGCAAGCCGACCGAGACCCCGACGGGCACCGTGACCGAGGCGCCGACGGGGACCTACGACGGGGAGACCTCCCTCGACGACGTGGTCGAGGCGCTGAGGGACGTGGTGGACCCCGAGCTGGGGATCAACGTGGTGGACCTCGGCCTCGTGTACGGCGTCAACCTCGACCCGGCCGGCGAGGGCGAGCGCCCGATCGCCACCATCGACATGACGCTGACCAGCGCCGCCTGCCCGCTGACCGACGTGATCGAGGACCAGGCCAACTCGGCGCTCGCCGACATGGTCTCCAACGTGGTCATCAACTGGGTGTGGCTGCCGCCGTGGGGTCCCGACAAGATCACCGACGAGGGCCGCGACCAGCTTCGCATGCTCGGTTTCAACGTCTGACCGGCCGGACCGGGTCCGGTCCTGCCACCCGTGTGTCCGGGGCCTCGCGCCCCGGACACACGCGTTCCGCCGGTCGTCCCCCCCGGGTGCTCACAATGCGGTGCTCACAATGCGGTGCTCACAATGCGGTGCTCACGATGGGGTGCTCACGATCCGGCGTTCGGTACGCGGCGGTCGCGATGCGGTGCCGTGACACGGCGCCCGTGATACGGCGCCCCGCCGCCGTCCGCCCGCGGAATCGCCGTCGCGGAGCGGGAATGCCGTACAGTTGTTCTTTGCTTTGCATTGTGCGACGTGAGTGTCGGGCGTCCGTGGGATGCCGCCACCCGGCGGTCTCCACTTCTGCGGGACGCGCTCACGGCATCACTCGGGCGTAGGCCGCTCACTTTCCGGCCCTCGGCGCCCCGATCGGTACGGCTCGCTCGCCGTACGTGTAACGGCTCGTCCTTTCGCAGAAGTGACGCGCCCACGTGTTCCGGCACGTTCTTTCTACGAAAGGCACGATTTCGTGACCATGCTTGACCTCGGTGAGGGCACCGAGACCCGCGCCGAGTTCGCACTGCTGGGTCTGCCCAAGCCGCTCGTGGCGGGGCTGGCCCGGCAGGGCATCACTGAGCCGTTCCCCATCCAGCGGGCGGCCATTCCCGACATCCTCGCCGGCTATGACGTCCTCGGCCGGGGCCAGACCGGCTCCGGCAAGACGCTCGCCTTCGGCCTGCCCACCCTGACCAGGATCGCGGGGGAGAAGGCGCGCCCCGGCCGGCCTCGGGCCCTCGTCCTGGTGCCCACCCGCGAACTGGCCCTGCAGGTGGCCGACACCCTCGAACCGCTCGGCCGTGGGCTGTCGCTGCGCACCCGCACGGTCGTCGGCGGCATGTCCATGGGCCGCCAGATCGAGGACCTGCGCCGGGGGGTCGACATCGTCGTCGCCACGCCCGGCCGGCTGACCGACCTCATCGAGCAGGGCGAGTGCGCGCTGGACGATGTCCAGATCACCGTCCTCGACGAGGCCGACCACATGTGCGACCTCGGGTTCCTGCCCGTGGTCAGCGCGCTGCTCGCCCGCACGCCTTCGGACGGGCAGCGCCTGCTGTTCTCCGCGACGCTCGACGGCGACGTGGACACGCTGGTCACGCGCTTCCTGACCGACCCGGTGATCCACTCCCTGGATCCGGCCACCTCCTCGGTGGAGACGATGGAGCACCACCTGCTCCAGGTGCACCGTGACGACAAGGTGGACGTGACGGCGGAGATCGCCAACCGGGACGGCCGCACGATCCTGTTCGTCCGCACCCAGCACGGGGTGGACCGCATCGTGAAGCAACTCGCCCGGTCGGGGGTCCGCGCGGGCGGCCTGCACGGCGGCAAGCGGCAGAACCAGCGCACCCGCATCCTCGACGGGTTCCGCGAGGGCAGGATCGGCGTGCTGGTCTGCACCGACGTCGCCGCCCGCGGCATCCACGTGGACGACGTGAGCCTCGTGCTGCACGTGGACCCGCCGGCCGACCACAAGAGCTACCTCCACCGCGGCGGCCGTACGGCCCGCGCCGGCGAGCGCGGCGTGGTGCTGACGCTGGTCCTGCCGAGCGAGCGCCGCGCCGCCGAGTCGATGACCCGAAAGGCGGGGGTGACCCCGTCCCGTCACCGGGTGGCGCCGGGCGACCCGATCCTGGCCGAGATCGCCGGGGCCAGGCGGCCGAGCGGCGAGGCCGTTCCGGTGTGGGAGCCCGACGTGCGCAGGCCGCTGCGGCCCGCGCGGGACGACCGGGCGCCGGGCCGCAGGCGGCACGGCGGCGACCGTGTTCGCGGCACCGACCGCCCCGGTGACGGGGACGGCCGGCGCAGGCGGTCCGAGCAGGGTGAGCGGTCCCGCGGTCCCCGGACCGGCGACGGCTGGGCCGAGGGCCGCACCGAGTCGCGCGGCGGCCACCACCGTGGCCGTACGGGTGGGCACGGCGGCCAGTCCGGACACGGCCAGGCCGGCGGATACAGCGGCGACGGCGGTCAGGGCGGCTACGGCGGCCAGGGCGGCCAGGGCGGTTACGGCGGCCAGGGCGGCCAGAGCGGCCAGAGCGGGCGCGGAGGCTACGGCGGTTACGGTGGCCAGGGTGGTTACGGTGGCCAGGGCGGACGCGGAGGCTACGGCGGCGACGGCGGCCGTGGCGGACGCCGCGGCCGCGGCAGCCGCTTCACCGGCCGCTGAGTCGTCATCACCATGATTGCCTGAAACACCGCACCTCCACCGGGCCGTCCTTATGGGCGGCCCGGTGGCGTATGGGGCCGTGCTTGACGCAAACTATGTAGACCGGTCTAGTGTGGCATGCATGATCGGAATCATGGCCCACGGGACCGGCGCCCGGCCAGCATCCCACGGCAACGGTGCATCCCCCGGCAGGCGGGCGCCCCTGGACGGCGAGGCGACCCGGGCAGAGCGTACGGAGGTGTCGCCGTGAGCGCCGGGGAGAGGCACGCGCTGGTCCTGGGCGCGACCGGCTTCGTCGGGCGCCATCTGGTCCTCGCGCTCGGGCAAGCGGGCGTCCGGGTGAGCACGGCGAATCGGAGCCGCGAGTCCTACCGGCGGCTCGCCCGCTGGCTGGCCGAGCACGGGCACGACGAGGCTCCGGCCGACCTCCGGGTGGATTTCACCAAGGCGTCGCCGGTCGAGGGGGAGCTCGGCGACGTCACGGAGGTCTACAACTGCGCCGGCGCCTACCGGTTCGGCATGACGGCGGACGAGGCGCGCCGCGCCAACGTCGACAGCGTCCGCGCGGTCGTCGCCTTCGCGGCGCGACTGCCGCGGCTGCGCCGCCTCGTCCACGTCTCCGGGTATCGGGTGGGCGGGCAGGACCCCCGTCCCTGGAGCGAGGAGCGGCGGCGGGCGACCTACCGGGCCCTGGGCGCGTACGAGGCGTCCAAGGTGGAGGCGGACGCCGTCTTCCGGTCCGAGGCGGAGCGGCTGGGCGTGCCCTGGTCGGTGGTCAACCCGGCCAGCGTCATCGGCGACAGCGTCACCGGCGAGGCCGGCCAGTACCTCGGGCTCGCGTCGACCCTGCGCGACCTCTGGCAGGGCGATCTCCCGGCGGTGCCCGGGAACGCGCGCACGTTCGTGCCCGTGGTCGCGGTCGACCACCTCGCCCGGTTCATGACCCTGCTGCCGGTGGACGAGGCCGCCGAGCGCGCCTCCTACTGGCTGCTGGACGACGAGACGCCCACGCTGCCCGGCCTGATCGCGCTCGTCGCGGAGCATTACCGGGTCACGGCGCCCCGGGCGCGGGTTCCGGTGGCCGTGGTGAAGCGCCTGCCCCGCCGGCTCACGAAGGCGGATCCGGAGACGCTGACGTTCCTGTCGAGCGACCGCTATCCCACCGCCTCGGCGCGCGACTTCGCCGCTCGCCACGGCCTGACCATGCCGGACACCGCCACGACGATCCGCCGCTGGGCCGACCATCTGGCGGCGAGCCGGTTCGGGGACGTCCCCGCCGGCGGCAGACGGTTCACCGCTCCGGGCGGGGTGCGGACGTTCGAGCTCGGCGAGCCGGGCGCGCCCACGGTGGTGCTGCCGGGTCTGCCGGTCAACGCCGACACCTGGGCGCCGGTCGTCGCGGCGCTGGGCCGGGCCCGCGCCGCCGACCTGCCGGGGCTGGGGATGAGCGCGGGGGATCGCGACGACTGGCCGTCCTGGCTGACGGCCCTCGTCACCGAGACCGGCGCGCGTCACATCGTCGGTCACTCCATCGGCGCCGCGGCGGCGGTGGAGGCGGCGTCCGCCCGTCCGGACGCGGTGGAGCGGCTCACGCTCGTGGCCCCCTTCTTCCTCCAGGCGCGCCCGGCCTCCACCCCCCGGCTTCTGGCCCGCCGGTATCTCGGCCGGGTCTCGTCCCGGGCGCTGGCCGAGCGGCTCACCGGAGACCCGGCGCTCGCGGCCGCCCTCGAATCGAGCGTGGCGGATCTGCGCCGCGGCGCCGCCGCAACCGCGGCCCGGCTCCTGACCGCCGCGGCGTCGTCCCGGTGGCGGGCGGACCTCCGGGCCGAGCTGGCACGTTACCCGGGGCACGTGCATGTCGTCGTGGGCTCCCGCGACCCTCTCAGCCCGGAAGGACGGGCCCTTCTGGACACGCTCCCGCGGGCCGCCGTGACGGTGATCCCGGAGGCCGGTCATCACCCCCAGCTGACGCACCCGCAGGAGGTCGCCCGAGCCGTCGGCGCGGGGAATCGATCCCCGGGCGCATCGGCCGTCGGCCCTTCAGGCCGCTCAGCACGATCCCGCGGGTGAAAGAGCGCCGGAAGGTGAGGAAGAAGGCGATCGGAAGGCCGCGCTCTCGTCGCCGCCGGTGGGCCACGTGCAGAGTCGGCACTGAACCGGATGAGTTTCGAGAGGGTGTTTCATCCCGTCAATCCGGGCGTCACGCCGTTCAGGGCGTGATCACGCAGGTGAACGGCGGGAAAGATGGTGAGCCGGATTCCGGCGAATGGCTCTTAATCGGATCAGAAGTCTGAAACAGGGCACTTGTGTAACCTTGCGGCGTACACGAGCCCAGGCCCACCACCTCACGGGAGCCCCCATGTTCGTCGACATGCCCCTTGACCAGTTGCGCGCGTACCTGCCGGAGCGCCGGGAGCCCGCCGACTTCGACGCTTTCTGGGACCGCACGCTGGCCGAGGCCCGCACGCACGACCTGAACCCTGTCTTCGAGCCGTACGAGGCCGACCTCGCGCTGGTCGACGTGGCCGACGTGACGTTCTCGGGATTCGGCGGGCATCCGATCAAGGGATGGTTCATCGCGCCCGCGGGCGCGTCCGGCCCGCTGCCGTGCGTGGTGGAGTTCATCGGGTACGGCGGCGGCCGCGGCCGGCCGCACGACTGGCTGCTGTGGCCGGCCGCGGGATACGCGACCTTTGTGATGGACACGCGCGGGCAGGGCGGCACCTGGCGCTCGGGCGACACCCCCGATCCGGTGGGCGGCAACGGCGCGCAGATCCCCGGCAAGCTCACCCAGGGCGTGTTCGACCGGGACGACTACTACTACCGGCGGCTCTACACCGACGTCGTACGCGCGGTCGAGGCGGCCAGGTCGCACCCCCTGGTGGACGCCGCGCGGGTCGTGGTGACCGGAGGCAGCCAGGGCGGCGGCATGGCGCTGGCCGCCTCCGCGCTCGTGCCGGACCTCGCCTACGCGTTCGTCAACGTGCCGTTCATGTGCGACATCCGGCGCGCCGTCGAGATCACCGACGAGGAGCCGTACGGCGAGCTGGGCCGGTTCTGCGGCATCCACAGGACCCGGGTCGAGGACATCTTCGCGACCATCGACTACTTCGACGGGCTTCACTTCGCCGCGCGGGCCCGCACGCCCGCCCGGTTCTCCGTGGCCCTGCGCGACGGCGTGACCCCGGCCTCGACCGTGTTCGCGGCCTACAACCACTACGCCGGTCCCAAGGACATCACGGTCTGGCCGTTCAACGGTCACGAGGGCGGGGAGTCGCAGCAGGCGCTCGAGCAGCTCAGGCTGGCCAGGAAGATCCTCGGCTGAGCCCGATCCCCGAGGCCCGATCCCCCGGGGGCCGATCTCCCGGGAATCGAGCCCGGGAGTGGGGCCGATCTCGCAGGGTGGACGCGGGGAGCGGCGGCCCGCCCCCGCGACTACCCTGGGGCCGATACCCTGAAGGCGCACGCCCACGATCCGAGAGAGACCATGAAGACCTTCGAAGAGCTGTACGCCGAGCTGGCAGAGAAGGCGCGCACCCGGCCCGCGGGGTCCGGCACCGTGGCCGCCCTGGACGCCGGCGTCCATGCCATCGGCAAGAAGGTCGTCGAGGAGGCCGCGGAGAGCTGGATGGCGGCCGAGCACGAGTCGGCGGACCGGGCGGCCGAGGAGATCTCGCAGCTGCTCTATCACGTCCAGGTCCTGATGCTGGCGCGCGGAATCGGGCTGGACGAGGTCTACAAGCATCTGTAGCCGCCACGGCGGCCGCAGATCGTCCATCGACCTCGTTCTTGCCTGAAAGGATCTTCCACCCATGCTGCGCATCGCCGTACCGAACAAGGGCGCGCTCTCCGAAGCCGCCCAGACCATGCTGAAAGAGGCGGGCTACCGCCAGCGCAGGGACAGCAAGGAGCTCGTGGTCGTCGACTCCGAGAACTCCTGCGAGCTGTTCTTCCTCCGCCCGCGCGACATCGCCGTCTACGTCGGCGAGGGCACCCTGGACGCCGGCATCACCGGGCGCGACATGCTGTTCGACTCCGGCGCCCCCGCCGAGGAGGTCATGCCGCTCGGGTTCGGCCGGTCGACGTTCCGCTTCGCCTCCGCGCCGGGCGCCCACTCCGGTGTGACCGACCTGTCCGGGCTGCGCATCGCCACCTCGTACGCCGGGCTGCTCGGCAAGCACCTCGCCGACCAGGGCGTGGACGCCCGGGTCATCAAGCTCGACGGCGCGGTCGAGACGGCGATCAGGCTCGGCGTCGCCGACGCGGTCGCCGACGTGGTGGAGACCGGCACGACGCTGCGCAACGTCGGCCTCGAGGTGTTCGGCGAGCCGATCGCGCACTCCGAGGCCATCTTGATCAAGCGGGCCGGCGCCCCCGAGGCCAACGGCTTCCAGCAGCTCATCCGGCGCCTGCAGGGCGTGCTCGTGGCCCGCGACTTCGTGATGATCGACTACGACATCCGGGCCGAGCGCATCGACGAGGCCATCGCCATCACCCCGGGCATGGAGGGGCCGACCGTCTCCCCGCTCCACCGCGAGGGCTGGGTGGCCGTGCGGGCGATGGTCCCGCGCAAGGGCCACCAGCAGGTGATGGACCAGCTCTGGGAGATCGGCGCCAAGGCGATCCTGGTCACCGCGATCTTCGCCTGCCGTCTCTGAATCAGGCTGTTCCGGCCCGCTGTCACCGGGGCGCACCGTGTGTCAAGATCGCGTCATGATGCGATTACATCGTCTGCTGGTGCCTTTGATGTGCGCGCTCACCCTCGCGGCGGGCGCGCCCGCCGTCGCGGCGGAGCGTTCGGCGACCAGCGCGGGGGCGGCGGACGTCCCCGCGACGCAACTCGACGCGATCCGCAGGCTCGACTTCATGGTCGGGAAATGGGCCGGCTCGGGATGGGTCGACACCGCCACCGGCCGGCAGGAGTTCCTCCAGACCGAGAAGGTCGCCTACAAGGCGGGCGGCCAGGTGCTCACGGTGGAGGGCGAAGGGCGGGACAAGGCCGATCCGCGCAGGATCGTGGACACCGCGCTCGCGGTCGTCAGCTACAGCGACGCGACCGGGCAGTACCGGTGGGAAGCGTTCTCCCAGGGGCACGTCACCGAGTCCGTGCCCGTGGTCGGCGACCACACCTTCCAATGGAGCCTCCAGACCGGGGGGCCCACCATCCGCTACACCCTGAGCTTCACCGGCAGAACGTGGCACGAGGTCGGTGAGTACACCCTCGACGGCGGCGCCACCTGGCGGCAGAACTTCCAGATGGACCTGAGACGAGTGGCCTGACGATCCCGGCGTTCCCTCCCTCCCCCCCGCGCGGGGGAGGGAGGCGGGTGACAAATGTCATCGCGAAGGCCGGAGACGCGGCACTGATGATCGGGCACGCCCGATCCCTACCGTGAAGGCATGAACGCCATCGCCTTCACCGGCGTCACGAAGAGATACGGGGACGTCCTCGCGGTCGACGGCCTCGACCTGGAGATCCCGGCCGGCGCCACGGTCGCCCTCCTCGGGCCGAACGGGGCCGGGAAGTCCACCTCCATCAACATGCTGCTGGGCCTGCTGCGGCCCAGCTCCGGGGAGATCCGGGTCTTCGGCTCGCCGCCCGAGACGGCGGTCGCCGACGGGGAGATCGGCGCGATGCTCCAGGAGGGCGCGCTGATCCCCGAGCTGACCGTGGCCGAGACCGTGGACTTCGTCCGGCGGCTCTACCCCCGTCCGCTGCCGCTGGAGGAGATCCTCCGGCTCGCCGACCTCACCGAGCTCGCCCGGCGGCGGGCCGACCGGCTGTCCGGCGGCCAGACCCAGCGGGTCCGGTTCGCGCTGGCCATCGCGGGCGGTCCGAGACTGCTGCTGCTCGACGAGCCCACCGCGGCCATGGACGTCGAGTCCCGCCGCACGTTCTGGGACAACATGCGGGCGTACGCCGCGGGGGGCCGGACGATCCTGTTCGCCACCCACTACCTGGAGGAGGCCGACGAGAACGCCGACCGGGTCGTCGTGATCGCCCGCGGCCGGGTCGTCGCCGACGGCAGCGCCGCCGAGATCAAGGCCGGGGTCGCCGGTCAGGCGGTGAGCTTCCTGCTGGGCGACCAGCCGGTCGCCGGGCTCGACGCCCTGCCCGGGACGACCGGCGTGGAACTCCAGGGCGGCCGGGTCACGCTGCGCACCACCGACCTCGACGCCACCGTCGCCGCCCTGTATCGCAAGACCACCCTCGACGTCCGCGACCTCCAGGTCCACGGGGCCGACCTGGAGGACGCCTTCCTCGCCCTCACCAAGGAGGCCTGACGATGCGGCACTACATCAAGGTCGAAATGCTGCGGATGCTGCGCAACAAGCGCTACATCATCTTCGTGGTGGCCTTCCCCGTCGGGTTCTACCTCCTCTACTCCAACCTCTGGGGGTCGGAGTCCGACCAGGCGACCGGGCTGCGCGGCAGCGTCCTGCTGATGGTCTCGATGGCCGCGTACGGCGCGCTGGCCGCCGCCATGATGTCGACGGCCGTGCCCTGGTCGCAGGAGCGGCACAGCGGCTGGCTGCGGCAGCTCCAGATCACTCCGCTGCCGGGCCGGGCGATCATCCTGACGAAGCTGGCCTCCTCGATGCTGCTGGTGCTGCCGGCGCTGCTGCTGGTCGGCCTGGCCGCGGTGCTGACCCAGCACGTCTCGCTGCCGCCGCTGCAGTGGGCGGAGCTGATCCTGGCGATGTGGGTCGGCACGATCCCGTTCGCGGCGCTGGGTCTGGCGATCGGATCCCTGCTGCCGCCCGACACCGCGCAGCCCGTCGCGATGATCGGCATGTTCGGGCTGGCCCTTCTCGGCGGGCTCTGGTTCCCCGAGAGCATGATGCCCGCCGCCATGAAGAGCATCGCCCACGTGACCCCGTCGTACGACTACGCGCGCGTCGGATGGCAGATCGCGGCGGGCGAGGCCCCGCACGCGGCCGACGCGGCCGGCATCCTCGCCTGGGGGGTGGCCTTGGTGGCGCTGGCGCTCGTCGCCTACCGTCGTGCGACAGTGCGCGCCTGAAGGAGCAGTGCAACGGTGCGCGCCTGAAGGAACAGTGCGACGGTGCGCGCCTGACATCCACCATGTTCGGAGGGACAGCGGGATGAGCCGGCTGGCCAACGTGTTCACCTTCGGCGGGATCGAGGAGCGTCCCTCCCGCCTGAGGCGCCTGATGGGCATGTCGCTGGGCCTGATCTACCTCTTCTACCCGGTGTCCGAGGTGATCGACGGCACGGTGAGCGGCGCGCGGGCGGTCTGGTGGATGGGCGCGCTCGCGGCCTTCGTGGCCGTCTATCTGGCGGTCGTGCTGGGGCCGCGCGATCTCGATCACCACCCCCGGTGGATGTTCCCCCTGCTCGGCGTCGTGACGACGATGGCGGCCGTCTTCCCGTTGATCTTCCGGAGCCCCTCCTGGCTGACCCTGCTGGTCTACATGGTGGTCGTCTACGCGATGGGCCTGCAGCCCCGCCGCGCACTGCTGGGAATCGCGGCGATGGCCGGGCTCGTCCTCGCCGAGGGCAAGGTCATGGGCGCCGACGACGGCACGGTGTGGGCGCTCGTGCTGCAGATCATCACGCTCGGCGTGCTGTTCGTGAGCGTCCGCAACACCCGCGTCCTCGTCGTCCAGCTCAGGCAGGCGCAGAGCGAGGTCGCCAGGCTGGCCGCCACGGAGGAGCGGCTGCGGATCGCCCGGGACCTGCACGACCTGCTGGGACACAGCCTCTCGCTCATCGTGCTCAAGAGTGAGCTGGCCCGCCGCCTGGGCGAGCAGGGCTCGAAGAAGGCCGCCGGAGAGGTGGCGGACATCGAGTCGGTGGCGCGGCAGGCGCTGGCCCAGGTGCGCGAGGCCGTCAGCGAATACCGCCGGCGCCGCCTGTCGGAGGAGATCGACGGCGCCAGGTCGGCGCTGGGCGCCGCCGACGTCGCCCTCACCGTGCGCACCCGCGGCACCCCGCTGCCCGAGGACCTCGACGGCCTGTTCGCCTGGGCCGTGCGCGAGGCCACCACCAACGTCGTACGGCATTCCGGGGCCACCCGCTGCGAGATCGACGTGTCGTACGGCGAGGAGGGCGCGGTGCTGGAGATCGCCGACAACGGCGGCGGCGCGTACGAGCCGGGCAACGGCCTCACCGGGCTCGGCGAGCGGGTGCGTGCGGCGGGCGGGAGCCTGAAAGTCGAGGCCGGCAAGCATGGGTTCAGGGTGCGGGTGGCGGTTCCGCCGCCCCTGGACCGTACGGCCGAGATGATCGCGGATAGGTTGGGCCAGTGATCAGGGTCGTGCTGGCGGAAGACCAGAGCATGGTGCGGGGAGCGCTCGCCTCCCTGCTCGGCCTGGAGCCCGACATCGAGGTGGTCGGAGAGGCGTCGGACGGCGACGAGGTGATCGGCGTCGCCGAGGCGACCAAGCCGGACGTCGCGCTGCTCGACATCGAGATGCCCGGCAGGGACGGGATCTCCGCCGCCGAGGAGCTGCGCCGCCGGGTCCCCGGGTGCCGGGTGGTGATCCTCACGACCTTCGGCAGGCCCGGCTACCTGCGCCGCGCGATGGAGGCGGGGGCGGTGGCCTTCCTGGTGAAGGACAGCCCGGCGAGCGAACTCGCCGCCGCGATCAGGCGGGTGCTGCGGGGCGAGCGCGTGATCGATCCGGGACTGGCCGCCGCCGCGCTCAGCGCCGGGCCGAACCCCCTGTCGCCGCGCGAGCGCGACGTGCTGTCCGCCGCCGCGGACGGCTCGACGATCAACGACATCGCGCTGCGGCTGCACCTGTCGGAGGGCACGGTGCGCAACTACCTGTCGGCGGCCATCCACAAGACCGGCGCGCGCAACCGGATCGAGGCCGTCCAGAAGGCCCAGGCGCAGGGCTGGCTCTGACCGCGAGGCGGGTTCAGCGGGCCGACCGCGACTGGAGGTCGGCGGCGTGCCGCAGCAGGTCGCCGACCCGCACCACGCCCATGCACCTGCCGACTTCGTCGACCACCACGAGGTCGTCGTACACGCGGGTGTTGTCCCGCCCCGCCACCTGCATGGCCGCGATCACCGGGGTCGTCTTCGCCACGATCTTCGCCGTGTCCGCCAGGCGGCCGGCCGCCTTCTTCGCGTGCAGCGCGTGGCCGTACGCCCCGGCCATGAAGAGCAGGAACCGGCTGCGGTCGATGCTGCCCTGCGGCCGCTGGTATTCGTCCACCAGGATCACGCTCGTGATCGAGGGCTCGGCGCTCAGCACGGCGACCACCTCCTCGGCCGTCGACTCGGCCGGCAGCGTGACCGCGGGGAGCAGGAGCTCCTGCACCCGGGGGCCCAGCGACGCGGTGGCGGCGGTCGCCTCCGGCACCGGCAGCGGCACGTGGACCCGGTTGTACCCGTGGGAGGGCCGCCAGTCGAACGGCGCGAGCAGGGGACCCTGCGCGAGCCGGATCCCCCAGCCGCGTACGGCCGCGAGCTGTGTCTCGTCCCGCACGCCCGGGGCGAGCACGTGCGCGCCGACGCCGCGCGCGAGCCGGACCAGCGACTCCGCGAGCGCGCCGCGCCGGGGATCGCGCGGCCCTCGTGCCACCACGTCGGGGGACAGCGCGATCATGTACGGCGAGGCGTCGGCGAGCAGGTCGAGCGGCAGCGCGGCGGTGCCGATCCCGCCGAACGCGATGAGGTAACCCACCGCCCGCAGCCCGTCGATCCCGGACAGCAGGGCGGTGCGCTCCACGGACGCGGAGCCGCCCTCGATCACGAGGATGACCTCGCGGGGACGCCGGTTGCACACGCGCATGGCCTCGTGCAGCGACGCGAGGCCGGCCGAGCCGCCGGCCACGGCGGCGGCGGAGATCGGCAGGACCAGCGGCAGCAGGGCCTCCTCGCGGGCGGCGGCCAGCAGACCGTTCACCGTGCTCGCCATGCCCGGGCCGCCGTAGGAGGCGCCCTCGCTGATCACCTCGACGGCCACGGCGCCGCCGGTGTCGAGATCGACCACCGGGAGGAAGACCGGGGTGGCCGGGCCGGGGAGGCCGGACGCGGAGGGCGCGTGCCCGCGCTGGTCATATGGCTGGGCGGGGGCCGCGGGGGTGTATCTCCGCACCATGGTGGCCGGGTCGTGCTCCCGCGCGACGTCGGCCGTCGGATGTTCCCACCCGCTGTCCGGGGGGAACGGGGTCGCCGGGGCCGCGCCGGGCGCCGGGACGCGTTGAGAGGTCGCGGCGGGCGGCGCCGCCGGGTGGACGGGGAGCGACACGATTGAATTCTGGGACACCCGAGCTGCGATGTTGCCGTTCGCGGGGGGAAATTCACCTATATTTCCCTGTCAGTTGGTCGGAATCCTACAGACCTGTGTCCGGGTAGCCTGATCAGCCATGACGGCAGGGCCGGCCGCGGGAGGCGGCAGACGGATCTCGGTCGCCCCCGAGCGGCTCGCCGGATGGATCGCGCGTTTCGCCGAGCGGCACGGCGCGATCGAGGCCGTCGTCCTGCCCGGCCTGGTCCGTCTCGACGCCGCCGACGGCGCGGTCGCCGAGTGCCAGGTGCCGTTCCCGCCGCTGCGCCCCTCCCGCGGGGACGAGAGCGACGGCGGGGACGACAGCGGAGACGAGGGTGAGTTCCGGCTTCCCCCGGCCGCGGCGGCGCTGGTGGCCCACGTATGCCGGGAGCGGACCGTCGGCGTGCTGCTGGCCCGGCTCGGCGGGCACGCCGCCGGCGTCTTCACCGGCGCCCGCCTCGTCACGGGCAAGGCCGGTTCGCGTCAGGTCCACGGGCGCAGCGCGGCGGGCGGGTGGTCGCAGCAGCGCTTCGCCCGGCGCAGGGACAAGCAGTCGGCCGAGGCGCTGCGGGCCGCCGCCGACGTGGCCGCCCGGGTGCTCCTGCCGAGGCTCGCGGATCTGGAGGCCGTCGTGCTCGGCGGGGACCGGCGCTCGATCGACGAGATCAGGCGCGACCGGCGCCTCGCGCCGCTGTTCGCCCTGGAGTCCGGCCCCTTCCTCAGCGTCCCCGACCCCCGGCCGGCGGTTCTGGAGGGCGCGCCCGCGCTGTTCCGCGCCGTACGTGTCCGCCTGCTCGACCCCTGACCGGCCGCGCGACGGTGGGGCACGGCCGGGGGTTTCGGCGCAGGCGCTGACGGACGGGGCGGCACTACACTTGAGCGCATGCGCACTCCCGATTGATCGCTCCCGATGCCGATCCTGACCTCATCACCCACGGGAGTGTCCCCTAAATCATGATCATCGCAACCGACATCGAACTCCGCGCCGGCTCGCGCCTGCTCATCGAGGGCGCCTCGTTCCGGGTGAACCCCGGCGACAAGATCGGCCTGGTCGGCCGCAACGGGGCCGGCAAGACCACCCTCACCAAGGTCCTGGCGGGAGAGGGCCTGCCCGCCGCGGGCACGGTCACGATCTCCGGCAGCGTCGGCTACCTGCCGCAGGACCCCCGCACCGGCGACCTGAGCGTGCTGGCGCGCGACCGGATCCTGTCGGCCCGCGGCCTCGACGAGGTGCTCCGCGAACTGCGCGAGGCCGAGACCGGGATGGCGGCCGACGACCAGCGCGTGCGCGACCGGGCGGTGCGCGCCTACGGCCGCCTGGAGGACCGCCTGCACGTCCTCGGCGGCTACGCGGCGGAGTCGGAGGCGGCCTCGATCGCATCGAGCCTCGGGCTGCCCGACCGCGTCCTCGGCCAGCCGCTGGCGACCCTGTCCGGTGGTCAGCGACGGCGGGTCGAGCTGGCCCGGATTCTGTTCTCCGGAGCGGAGACTCTCCTGCTTGACGAGCCGACAAACCACCTCGATGCGGACTCGATCGGCTGGCTTCGTGAGTTTTTGCGCTCGCACCAGGGCGGCTTGGTGATCATCAGCCATGACGTAAACCTTCTTGATGCGACGGTAAACCGGGTGCTCCATCTCGACGCCAACCGCTGCGTGATCGACACCTACAACGTCGGCTGGAAGGCCTACCTCGCCCAGCGGGAGACCGACGAGAAGCGGCGCAAGCGCGAGCGGGCCAACGCCGAGCGGCAGGCGTCCGCGCTGCTGTCCCAGGCCGACCGCATGCGGGCGAAGGCCACCAAGGCCAAGGCGGCCCAGGACATGGAGCGGCGCGCCCGGCGGCTGCTGTCCGGCGTCGAGGGGGAGCGGCGCTCCGACCGCGTCGCCAAGCTGCGCTTCCCCGACCCCGCGCCCTGCGGGAAGACCCCGCTGACGGCCCGCGGCCTGTCCAAGTCGTACGGCTCGCTGGAGGTGTTCACCGACGTCGACGCCGCGGTCGACCGGGGCTCCCGGATCGTCATCCTGGGCCTGAACGGCGCGGGCAAGACCACCCTGCTGCGCCTGTTCGCGGGCATCGAGAAGTCCGACACCGGCGAGGTCATGCCGGGCCACGGGCTCAAACTGGGCTACTACGCGCAGGAGCACGAGACGCTCGACTCCGGACGCACGGTCCTGGAGAACATGCGGTCGGCCGGGCCCGACCTGGCCGACGTCGACCTGCGCAAGGTGCTGGGGTCGTTCCTGTTCACCGGCGACGACGTGGACAAGCCCGCGGGGGTCCTGTCCGGCGGTGAGAAGACCCGTCTCGCCCTTGCGACGCTGGTGCTGTCGAGTGCCAACGTGCTGCTGCTCGACGAGCCCACCAACAACCTCGATCCGGCCTCCCGCGACCAGGTGCTGACCGCCCTCGGCTCCTACACGGGCGCGATTGTGCTGGTCACGCACGACGAGGGGGCGGTGGAGGCGCTGAAGCCGGATAGGGTGATTCTGTTGCCAGACGGAGTAGAAGACGCATGGAGCGACGAATTTTCCGATCTTGTGGCGCTTGCCTGATCTTAATTTGAGCGGGTAGGGATCTTTTCCCGCGGAGTAGGTAGCCGATCCCGTCGAAATGACTGATCATGGGCTGAGGTAACGCTGCGGAAGTCTGGCACTACAGGAGGTACTCGTGGCCGAGACTCTGAAGAAGGGCACCCGGGTGACCGGGGCCGACCGGGAAAAGCTGGCCGCTGATCTCAAGAAGCGCTATTCCGCGGGTGAGAGCATCCGCGCTCTGGCTGCTTCCACCGGCCGGTCGTACGGGTTCATCCACCGCATCCTGAGCGAGTCCGGGGTGACTCTGCGCGGGCGCGGCGGCGCGACCCGGGGCAAGTCCAAGCGCTAGAGATCCACCTCAAGACGCGCGACCGCAGCCGCTCGTTCCTGCAAGGAGGAGCGGTCGCGTCCGACTCGCCAGAACGATATTCGGTAAGCTCGGGCGCGACCGCGGGATGAACAGGAGGGCGGACGCCCGGCACGGACGGTGCGCCGCACCGGACCGGCCGTGCGAGGCGACGCCGCTCCGCACCGGACGCAGGAGCAGGGCATGGCGGAAGCGGCAATGGGGGGGAATCTGGAGCACGCCCGTGGGGCGGGCGAGGGCTCCGATGTGTCGACGATCTCGGCGGCCGAGCCGGCCGGGGTCGGACTGCGCTTCGAGGTGGACGGCGAGATCGCGACCGTCACTTTGGACCGGCCGGACAAGCGCAACGCTCAGACGTTCGCGACGTGGTCGGCCCTGGCCCGGATCGGGGAAACCCTTCCGGAGCAGGTGAGAGTGGTCGTGGTCAAAGGCGAGGGGCCGTCCTTCTCAGCCGGGATCGACCTGCGCATGTTCACGCCCGAGGGGGTGCCCGGGCAGGAATCGTTCGCGAGCGCCGCGACGCTCGGCGACACCGAGTTCGAGCAGCGGATCGCGGAGGCCCAGAAGGGCTTCCTGTGGCTGCGCAGGCCGGAGATCGTGTCGATCGCGGCCGTGCAGGGCCATGCGATCGGGGCGGGCTTCCAGCTCGCACTCGCGTGCGACCTGCGTGTCGTCGCCGACGACGTGAAGTTCTGCATGAAGGAGCCCGCGCTGGGGCTGGTTCCCGACCTGACCGGGACCAAGCCCCTGGCCGACATCGTGGGGGTTCCCCGGGCCATCGAGATGTGCCTGACCGCGCGCACCGTGGGGGCCGCCGAGGCCGTACGGCTCGGCTTGGCCGAGATCGCGGTGCCCACGCCCGAGCTGGCCCAGGCCGTGCAGGATCTGGCCGCCGCGCTGCTGGCGACCGACCGCGCCGCCGCGGCCGCCACCAAGAGGCTGCTGCAGGCCGCGCCGGGGCGCACGCTGGAGGAACAGGCCGCCGCCGAGCGGGTCGAGCAGGTGGCGCGCATCCGGGCGCTGTTCGGGGCGAGCTGAATTGCGCCGCTCAGGCCGAGCTGAATTGCGCCGCTCGGGCCGAGCTGATGGGCGGTGTTCGGGCCCGACTTATGGGCAGTGTTCAGGCCGGACTCATGGGCACTGCTCCGGGCGAACTAAGGTCGATGTCCGAGGCGAACGGACACATGCTGTTCGCTTCGAGCTGACGGCGGAATCGGGGGAGTCCTCCCACTGCTGAACGGCTGGGAGGATGTACGGCATATGGCGATGATGAACGGGGGCTACGGCTTCCAGGTGATGCGGTCCTTACGGCGTGACAGCTCCGTGACGAAGGAGCGGATCGCGCCGGGGACCGTCCGGCGCATCGCCGGCTACGCCCGGCCGTTCCGCGCCCAGATCGCCGGTTTCCTCGCGCTGGTCGTGGTCGACGCGGTCATCGTGGTCGCCAACCCGCTGCTGATGAAGGCGATCATCGATTACGGCATCACCCCCAAGCGGGTCGACGTGGTGGTGTGGCTCGCCGTGGCGATCGCGGGGCTCGCGGTGCTGGACGCCGGGCTCGGCCTGCTGCAGCGGTGGTATTCCTCACGCATCGGCGAGGGCCTGATCTACAACCTGCGCACCGAGGTCTTCGACCACGTGCAGCGCATGCCGGTCGCGTTCTTCATGCGGGCCCAGACCGGCGCGCTGGTCTCCCGCCTGAACACCGACGTCATCGGAGCGCAGCGGGCCATCACCAGCACGCTGTCGTCGGTGGTGTCCAACGTCATCAGCCTGGTCATGGTGCTCGGCACCATGCTCGTGCTGTCGTGGCAGGTCACGCTGGTCGCGCTGGTCCTGTTGCCGATCTTCATCTTCCCGGCGAAGTGGGTCGGCCGCCGGATGTCCGCGCTGACCCGCGAGCAGATGCAGCTCGACGCCGAGATGAGCTCGGTGATGACCGAGCGGTTCAACGTGGCCGGGGCCATGGTCGCCAAGCTGTACGGCAGGCCGGACGACGAGGCGCTCCACTTCGCGGAGCGCGCGGGCCGGGTCCGCGACGTGGGCGTGATCGTCGCCATGTACGGCACGGTGTTCCGCATCGCGCTCGGCCTGGTCGCCGCGCTGGCGACCGCGCTCGTCTACGGCCTCGGCGGCATGCTCGCGATCTCCGGGGCCTTCGCGCTCGGCACCCTGGTCGCCCAGTCGTCCCTGCTCATGCGCCTGTACGGCCCGCTGACCAGCCTGTCGAACGTCCACGTGGACGTAATGACCGCGCTGGTGAGCTTCGACCGGGTCTTCGAGGTGCTCGACCTTAAGCCGATGGTCGCCGAGAAGCCGGACGCGCGGCCGGTCCCCGAGGGGCCGGTCACGATCGAGTTCGACGACGTCCGCTTCCGCTACCCGGCCGCCTCCGATGTCTCGCTGGCATCGCTGGAGTCGGTGGCCCGCCCGGACACCGGGCCCTCGCAGGAGGTGCTCAAGGGCGTGTCGTTCACCGCGCACCCGGGGGAGCTGGTGGCGCTCGTCGGCCACTCGGGCGCGGGCAAGACGACCATCACGTCACTGGTGTCCCGGCTGTACGACGTGGACGAGGGGGCCGTCCGGATCAACGGCATGGACGTCCGCGACGCCACCCTGGACGGCATCAGGGACACGGTGGGAGTGGTCATGCAGGACGCCCACCTGTTCCACGACACGATCGGCAGCAACCTCCGCTACGCCCGTCCGGAGGCGACCGACGAGGAGGTCTGGGAGGCCCTGCGCGCGGCCCAGATCGCCGACCTGGTCAAGAACCTGCCGGAGGAGCTGGAGACGGTCGTCGGCGACCGCGGCTACCGGCTTTCCGGAGGGGAGAAACAGCGCATCGCCCTGGCGCGGCTCCTGCTGAAGGCGCCGCGGGTGGTGGTGCTGGACGAGGCCACCGCCCACCTGGACTCCGAATCCGAGGCCGCGGTGCAGCAGGCGCTGAAGACCGCGCTGCGCGGGAGGACGTCGCTGGTGATCGCCCACCGGCTGTCGACCATCCGCGAGGCCGACACGATCCTGGTGGTCGAGGACGGCCGGGTCGTCGAGCGCGGCCGGCATGAAGAGCTGCTGGAGCGGGGCGGCGCCTACGCCGAGCTGTACCGCACCCAGTTCACCGCCTCAGGGCAGAGCGGTTCCTGAGGCCCACGGCGGGCTGTGAGATGACGGCTCAGCGGTAGCCGAGGCGGGCGAGCTCCTCCCTGGCCACCTTCTCCACGAGCTCGGCGTCCTCGGCCGGCAGCCGCCTGCGCCAGCTCCCCGGCCGGGGGATCGCCGCGCCGTACAGCGCTATCGTGGAGATCTTGGCCTCCAGGAACGACGACACCGCGTCGATCGCGTCTCCCGGCGAGGCCACCACGTCCTCGTACCGCAGGGTGAGCAGGTGCTCGGCGGGCAGCTCGTGGCGCAGGGCGGCGCTGAGCCGTACGGCGCCGCGCCAGCGCAGGGCGCACTTGCCCGCGGGCGGCATCGCGGCCCAGCGCTCGCGGTGCTCGGCCGAGCGCACGCCGAGGAACGGATTGGGAAACTCGGCGTCCTCGCTCAGCATGTGGGGCTTGACCCAGGTCATGCAGGCGGGGTCGGCGAGCATGTCGGCGACGACGTCACGGCCGTCGCGGATGATCTGGATGAGCCGGGCGTCGGGGAACGCCTGCAGCAGCACCGGCGCGCTGTAGAGCAGGTCGGGGCTGGCGTCGCCGAACCGGGACAGCGAGCCCGGCCCGACGCAGGGTCCCGCCCCGACGATGCCGCCCGCCTCCCGGCAGGTGGCCGTGCACTCCGCGCACGCCGCCGGGACCACCTGCCACGCCTCCGCGAGCACGTCGCGCAGCACCTGCGGGGCGCCGCCGCTGCGGGCGATCGACGGCCTCCTGGCGAAGGCGTAGACGACCCGGGCCACCGGGCCCCTGCCCATGGTCACGTGGAAGCCGGGCGAGCGCTTGAGGGCACGGCCCAGCAGGTCCGCGCCGGAGTGCGGCGCCGCGACAACGAACACCGGACGGCGGACCTTGACACCGTTGACCACGAGGATGTGCGTCGGAGGTCGCATAGATACCGCTAAGTCTGACACCCTTTGAAGGGTGAGCGAGCGCTTCCCGGGCGGGGCGGGCGGTGACGCCTCGGTAACGGTCCCGAGCCTGCCGCGGCGGCTGCGGCCGGGTGACACCGTCGCGCTGGTCGCGCCGGCCGGTCCCGTCGACCCCGTACTGCTCGAGCACGGCACCGAGCTCCTGACCGGGCTCGGGCTGCGGGTCGTGCACGGGGCGTCGATCCTCGCGCGGGAGGGCTACCTGGCCGGGCCGGACGCCGCGCGGGCGGGCGACCTCCAGGACGCGTGGTGCGATCCCGGGGTGGCGGCGGTCGTCTGCGCCAGGGGCGGCTACGGCACCACCCGGCTGCTCGGGCTGCTGGACTGGGACGCCATGGCGGCGGCCGGTCCGAAGATCCTGCTCGGGTCGAGCGACATCACCGCGCTGCACCGGGCCTTCGCCGACCGGCTGGGCCTGGCGACGCTGTTCGGGCCGATGCCGGCGACGGCGACGATCGGCGGCCCGGAGGGGCCCGAGCCGGCCACCTTCGCCCACCTGCGGGAGGCCCTGTTCGAGGGCGGCACGCCCGCGCCGGTCACGGGCGACCGGGTGATCGTGCCGGGCCGGGCCGAGGGCCCGCTCACGGGAGGCAACCTCGCCCTGCTCGCCGCCCTGTGCGGCACGCCGTACGCGCTGCGCGGGCGGGGCCGCATCGTGCTGCTGGAGGACGTCACCGAGGAGCCGTACCGGATCGACCGCATGGTGACGCAACTACTGCAGGCCAGGTGTCTCGACGGCGCGGCGGGCATCGTGCTGGGATCGTGGGTGGACTGCGGCGACCCGCTGCCCATGCTGGCCGAACGCCTGGCCCCGCTGGGCGTTCCGGTGCTGGCGGGGCTGCCTGTGGGCCACGGCACACCACAGATGAGTGTGTGGTTGGAGACGAATGTGGCTATTGTTGCCGAATCGTGTTCTCTCCTGGGCATGTTCCGCGACTCGGACGCGGCAACCTGAGACCCGCCCCGGAGGCATCCGGGCGGCGGCGAAGGGATGGTGCGTTGGGACTCTTGCGGCGACTGCTCAGCCGGACGCGGCCGGACCATCCCGCCCCGAGAGCTGTCGAGGACGTCGATCTCGACTCCCTGCTGGCCCTGGTCGCCGAGACCATGGGCTATACCTGCGCGTTCGCGGCCGACGGCACCTTCCTGCGGCTGACCTCGCCCGAGCGTGAGCGGGAGGTGAACCTCGTCGGCCTGCGCCGGGAGGCCGCTCGCCGTGCCCGCGAGGACTGGCCGATGCTGGTCTCCGAGCACCTGGCGCACGCCGTGTCGGGCGAGCCGTTCGACGCCTGCAACCTCACGCCCATCAAGCCGCTGCTGCGCACGCGGGTCCACGCCGCCGACGACCCGGCCTTCCCCGACCCCTCCCGGATCATCGGCCGCCACCTCAGCGCCGACCTGATCGAGGTGCTGACCGTCGGCGCCCGCCCGGTGCGGCCGGAGGAGGCCTTCTGCTGGCCCATCCCGCCGGCCGAGGCGCTCGACGTGGCCGTCGGCAACGCCCTGACCGACGAGCGGCCCACCGTGTCGCGGCTCGACCTCGCCGGGACCGAGGTGTCGCTGCTGACCGCGCCCAGCGCGGCGGCCCACCTGCGCCGCCTGACGGCGTACATGGACGTGCCCGAGGACGGCATGCTCGCCGTGCTGCCGCACCGGGGGATGGTCGCGGTGCACCCGGTGGCCGGCATCGGCGTGGTCCGCGCGATCGAGCGCCTGCGCATCTTCGCCCACCGGGAGCACGCCGGCCGGGCCGACGGGCTGAGCCCCCACGTGTACTGGTGGCGCAGGGGCAAGCTGACCCGCATCCAGGCCGACCTCATCAGCCACGACGGGCAGACCAGGCTGGTCGTCGCGCCGCCGCCGGAGTTCGCCCGGCTCCTCGCCCGCATCGCCGGCCAGAAGTAGCCGCGCCAGAAGTAGCCGCGCCAGAAGTAGCCGCGCCAGAAGTAGCCGCGCCGGAAATCGCGTGCGGGGGGACGCCGGCCGGGGTGAGACTGGCCGGCATGACGACCGCGCGCTTCGACCGCAGACCGTACGCCGGGGCGGACGACCTGCGGGCGATGCAGGACCTCGCCGCCCGGTTGTGGTCGCCCGGGGCGACCTGGCACGTCGGCGACCTGGCGTGGGAACGCTTCCAGCACACGGGCAGGGAGCACGAGTGGCCGACCATGCTCTGGGACGCCGGTGACGCGACCGCGGCCTGGGGATGGGCCGATTCCGGCCACCTCGGTCTGGCGGCCGACCCGCGCCACCCAGCGCTGGCCGGCGAGGTCCTGGGCTGGTTCGCGGCGACGGCGCCCGCGACGGCGCCCGGGCACGTCCGGACGGTCACGGTCTCCAGCACCGAGACGCACCTGTTCCCGGCGCTCGAACGGCACGGCTATCGGCGTGCCGGCGACGGGCCCTTCTTCCTGCACATGGTCATGGACCTGGACGACGGCCTGCCCGCCCCGCGCCCGCCCGCCGGATACCGCCTGCGGACGGTGGCCGACGCCGACGTCCCGCGACGCGCCGCCGCGCACCGGGCGGCGTTCCACCCGTCGCGGGTGACCGAGGAGAGCTACCACGCGGTCCGGCGGGCCTGGCCGTATCGGCCGGACCTGGACTGGATCGCCGAGGCGCCGGACGGGAGCGCCGCGGCGTTCTGCCTGGTGTGGCTGGACGAGGCCAACCGGGCCGCCCGGATCGAGCCGGCCGGCGCCGCGCCGGGCCACCGCGGGCGCGGCCTCGCGCGGGCCGTCTGCCTGGCCGCGCTGGATGCGGCGCGGCGGGCGGGTGCACGGCGGGCGGTGGTGAGCCCGCGCGGCGACGACGCCTATCCGGCGCCCGCCCGGCTCTACCGGTCGCTCGGGTTCAGGGAGTGCGCCAGGAGCCTCGGCTACCGCCGCTCGGCGTAGCGGGTCAGCGCCAGGGCGGTGCGGATCAGGTGGATGTGGCTGAAGGCTTGGGGGAAGTTGCCGAGTTGGCGGTCTGTTGTGGGGTCGTATTCCTCGGCGAGGAGGCCGACGTCGTTGGTGAGGGCGATGAGGTGTTCGAAGAGTTCGACGGCGTCGTTGTGGCGGCCGATCATTGCGCGGGCTTCGGCGAGCCAGAAGCTGCAGGCGAGGAAGGCGCCTTCGCCGCCGGGGAGGCCGTCGACGGGGTTGTCTTCGGCGAGGGGGTAGCGCAGGACGAAGCCGTCGGTCATGAGTTCGCGTTCGATGGCCTCGACGGTGCCGATGACGCGGGGGTCGTCGGGGGGGAGGAAGCCGACGATGGGGATCTGGAGGAGAGCGGCGTCCAGTTCGCGGGAGCCGTAGGACTGGGTGAAGGTGTTGCGTACGGGGTCGTAGCCCTTGTCGCAGACCTCGGCGTGGATGCGGTCGCGCAGGGCACGCCAGCGCTCCACGTCGCCGCGCCGGCCCAGCTCCTCGATGACCCGGACCATGCGGTCGGCCGCGACCCAGGCCATGACCTTGGAATGGACGAAGTGGCGGCGGGGTCCCCGCACCTCCCACAGTCCCTCGTCGGGCTGGTCCCAGTTGTGCTCGAAGAACTCCATGACCTTCGTGACCAGGGCCCAGGCGTGGTCGTCCGGCGCCATGCCCTGCTTGCGCGCCTGGTAGAGCGCGTCGACGAACTCCCCGTAGATGTCGAGCTGGAGCTGGGTCGCCGCCCCGTTGCCGATCCGCACGGGCGTCGAGTCCTCGTAGCCCTGCAGCCAGTCGAGCGTCATCTCCGGCAGGCGGCGTTCGCCGGCCACGCCGTACAGGACCTGGACGTCCTCGGGGCGGCCGGCGATGGCGCGCAGTAACCAGGAACGCCAGGCGGCGGCCTCCTCGACGTATCCGGCGCCGGTCAGCGCGTCGAGCGTCATGGAGGCGTCGCGCAGCCAGCAGTAGCGGTAGTCCCAGTTGCGCACCCCGCCGAGATGCTCGGGCAGTGAGGTGGTCGGGGCGGCCACGATGCCGCCGGTGGGGCTGTAGGTCAGTGCCTTGAGCGTGATGAGCGAGCGGACCACGGCGTCGCGCCAGGGACCCCGGTAACCGCAACGGGAGACCCACTCCTCCCACAGGAGCCTGGTCTCGGCGAGCTGCTCCAGCGGGTCGATCCGCTCAGGCTCCGGCTCGTGGGAGGGGTGCCAGGTGAACACGAACGGCACCCGCTCGCCGGCGGCGACCGTGAACGTCGCCCGGTGCCGGTAGTCGCCCCCGTGCAGCGGGACTCCGGAGTGGATCCAGACCGAGTCGGGGCCGCCGATGGCGTGCAGGTGCCCGTTGCTGCGGCGCACCCAGGGAACGATGCGGCCGTAGTCGAAGCGGATTCGGATCTCGGTCGTCATCTCCACCGTGCCGGACAGGCCCTCCACGATCCGTACGAGATCGGGGTTGGCGTGCCGGGACGGCATGAAGTCGATCACCTTGACCGAGCCCGTGGGCGTCTCCCAGACGGTCTCCAGGATGAGCGTGTCCTCGACGTACGCGCGGCGCGTGGCCTGCTCCTGTCCCGCGGCGGCGAGCCGCCAGAAGCCGTTGGACTCGTCGCCGAGCAGCCGCGTGAAACAGGAGGGGGAGTCGAACCTCGGCAGGCACAGCCAGTCGACCGACCCGTCCATGCCGATGAGGGCGGCCGACTGCATGTCCCCGATCATGGCGTAGTCCTCGATCCGCATGCCCGTCACGCTACCGGGCGCGGGCTGTCCGCTCATCCGCGAGCGCGGTCACCTGCTCGTCGCCTCCGCCATGCCGGCGCCGCGTATCTCCCCGCTCAGGGCCAGGGCGGTGCGGATCAGGTGGATGTGGCTGAAGGCTTGGGGGAAGTTGCCGAGTTGGCGGTCTGTTGTGGGGTCGTATTCCTCGGCGAGGAGGCCGACGTCGTTGGTGAGGGCGATGAGGTGTTCGAAGAGTTCGACGGCGTCGTTGTGGCGGCCGATCATTGCGCGGGCTTCGGCGAGCCAGAAGCTGCAGGCGAGGAAGGCGCCTTCGCCGCCGGGGAGGCCGTCGACGGGGTTGTCTTCGGCGAGGGGGTAGCGCAGGACGAAGCCGTCGGTCATGAGTTCGCGTTCGATGGCCTCGACGGTGCCGATGACGCGGGGGTCGTCGGGGGGGAGGAAGCCGACGATGGGGATCTGGAGGAGAGCGGCGTCCAGTTCGCGGGAGCCGTAGGACTGGGTGAAGGTGTTGCGTACGGGGTCGTAGCCCTTGTCGCAGACCTCGGCGTGGATATGGTCGCGCAGGGCGGCCCACCGGTCGAACGGGCCGGTGCGGCCCAGCTCGGCCGCGCGGGTCAAACGGTCGAAGGCGAGCCACGCCATGACCTTGGAATGGACGAAGTGGCGGCGGGGGCCGCGCACCTCCCACAGTCCCTCGTCCGGCCGGTCCCAGTTGTGCTCGAGGAAGACCGCCCCTTTCAGCAGCAGCGACCAGGTGTAGTCGTCGGGCGCCATGCCCTGTTTGCGTGCCCGGTAGAGGGCGTTGACCACCTGGCCGTAGACGTCGAGCTGGAACTGGCCGGCGGCCCCGTTGCCGATGCGCACCGGCCGTGAGCCCTCGTAGCCCGGCAGCCAGTCGAGCGTCGTCTCCGGCAGGCGGCGTTCGCCGGCCACGCCGTACATGATCTGGTGGTCCTCGGGGCGGCCGGCGATGGCGCGCAGCAGCCACACGCGCCAGGCGTCCGCCTCCTCGAGGTATCCGCATCGCAGGAGCGCGTCGAGAGCCATCGCCGCGTCGCGCAGCCAGCAGTAGCGGTAGTCCCAGTTGCGCACCCCGCCCAGGCGCTCGGGCAGTGAGGTGGTCGGGGCGGCCACGATGCCGCCGGTGGGGCTGTAGGTGAGCGCTTTGAGCGTGATGAGCGAGCGGACCACGGCGTCGCGCCAGGGACCCCGGTAGCCGCAACGGGAGATCCACTCCCGCCACACGGCGACGGTGAGGCCGAGCTCGTCCAGGGGGTCGATGACCTCGGGCTGCGGCCGGTGCGAGGGGTGCCAGGTGAAGACGAACGGCACCCGCTCGCCGGCGGCGACCGTGAACGTCGCCTCGTGCCGGTAGTCGCCGCCCCGCAGGCAGATCGGGGAGCGCACCCAGACCGAGTCCGGGCCGCCGATGGCGTGCAGGTGCCCGCCGATCCGGCGCACCCAGGGGACGATGCGGCCGTAGTCGAAGCGGATGCGGATCTCGGTCGTCATCTCCACTGTGCCGGACAGGCCCTCCACGATCCGCACGAGGTCGGGATTGCCGGAGCGGGGCGGCATGAAGTCGACGACCCTGGCCGTCCCGGTGGAGGTCTCCCATTCGGTCGCGAGCACGAGCGTGTCCTCGACGTAGGCCCGCCGGGCGGCCCGGTCGTGCCCCGCGGCGGCGAGCCGCCAGAAGCCGTTGTGCTCGTCGCCGAGCAGCCGGGCGAAGCAGGAGGGAGAGTCGAACCTCGGCAGGCACAGCCAGTCGACCGACCCGTCCATGCCGACGAGGGCGGCCGACTGCGTGTCCCCGATCATGGCGTAGTCCTCGATCCGCATGCGCTCGCCTCCCCGCGCTCGGGTCCCCCTCAGCGCCGGGCGTGGGCCTCCTCCCCCGGCAGCGGTCCCACGCCGGCCTGCTTGGTCGGGCGCATCCGCGCCTGCCGCGGTCCGGGCCCCGGCCGTGTAATCACGACGGCTTCGTACCCGGTGGCCGGGCGGTGTCCCCGGCGGGAGCCCACAGCTTCATGAAGACCTGCGTCACCGGGCCGATCGTCACCGCGAACACCACCGTGCCGATCCCGACCGTGCCGCCGAGCAGCCAGCCCACGGCGAGCACGCCGATCTCGACGACCGTGCGGGCCAGCCGGATCGACAGGCCGAGCCGGTTGAGGCCCGTCATCAGGCCGTCGCGCGGCCCCGGGCCGAAGCCCGCGTGGATGTAGAGCCCCGAGGCGGCGGCGATGGCGACGATGCCGCCCAGCAGGAAGGCCCACTGGACCGGCCAGGCCGAGGGCGCGGGCACCAGTGCCATCACCCCGTCGGCGCTGGTGCCGACCACCAGGACGTTGCTGATCGTGCCGAGGCCGGGGCGTTGCCGCAGGGGAATCCACAGCAGCAGCACCAGCGCGCCCACCAGGTTGATGCACAGGCCGATCGACCACCCGGTGCGCACCGACATGCCCTGGTGGAAGACCTCCCAGGGGTCGAGGCCCAGCCCGGACCTGACGAGCAGGGCGATCCCGGCGCCGTACAGCGCCAGGCCGGTGTAGAGGCGGATGAGCCGCAGCGGGAGCGAACGAGGGCGGGGGAGGGACAGTTCGGTCATAGTCGGCCCATCGTGCAAGCCGGAGGGGTTGCGAGAAAAGGGCCAATCAGAGAAATTGGCCTGCATGGATCGGCATCTCAGCGCTGCCCAGCTCGCCCGGCTCGTCCGGGGCGGCGGGGCAGAAGGCGCGGCTGAAGGCGCGGCTGACGGCACGGCGAAGGGCACGGCGAAGGGCGCGGGGGACAGGCCGGAGGCCCGGCCCTACTACCGGGCGCTCGCGGAGGCCGTACGCGGCCTGGTCCTCGACGGGAGGCTCGCCGTGGGGGTGCGCCTGCCGGCCGAGCGGCACCTGGCCGAGGCCCTCGGTGTGAGCCGCACCACCGTGACCGCCGCGTACGACCGGCTGCGCGAGCAGGGCTACCTGGAGAGCAGGCAGGGATCGGGCAGCCGCGCGGCCCTGCCCGACGCGGGCGCGCTCGGGACCGACAACCCGTGGCTGGCGTCCGACGACGACGGGCTGCTGCCGCTGCACGCGGCGGCGCCCCCGGCGACCGCCCTGCTGGGCGAGGCCATCGAGGAGGCGGGCCGGGCCTACCACCGGTACGCGCTGGGCATGGGCTACCACCCGGCCGGGCTCGCGCCGCTGCGCGAGGCGATCGCCCGCAGGTACGGCGAGCGGGGGCTGCCCACCCGGCCCGAGCAGATCCTCGTCACGGCCGGGGCCCAGCAGGCCGTCCACCTGCTGATGTCGGCGTTCGCCGGGCGGGGCGACCCGGTGCTGGTCGAGTCGCCGACCTACCCGCACGCGATCGACGCGGCCCGGATGAAGGGAGCCCGCCTGGTGCCGGTCGGCGTGCAGGAGGACGGCTGGCACCTCGACCTGGTGAGCTGCGCGATGCACCAGTCGGCGGCCCGCCTGGCCTACGTCATCCCCGACTTCCAGAACCCGACGGGACACCTGATGGCCGACGCCGGCCGCGCCGCACTGGTGGAGGCGGCCCGCCGGTACGGCGTCACGCTGATCGCCGACGAGAGCTGGGCGGAGATCGTGCTGGACGAGACGGCGCGTGCGGCGCCGCTGGCCGCGTTCGACACCGACGGCCGGGTGATCAGCGTGGGCTCGGCCTCGAAGCTGTGGTGGGGCGGCCTGCGGGTCGGCTGGATCCGGGCGAGCGCCGCGACCATCCGCCGCCTGGCCGTGCTGCGGGCCGCCGTGGACATCGCGGGCGCGGTCTTCGAGCAACTGGTCGTCGCGTGCCTGTTCGAGCGGGTCGAGGAGGCGCGCGCCGAGCGCCGCCGTGCGCTCGGCGCGTCGTGTGCGGCGCTCGCCGCGGTGCTGCGGGAGGAGCTGCCCGGCTGGGCGTTCACGCCGCCGCGCGGCGGCGGCTCGCTGTGGGTGCGGCTCGACGGGCCGGTGGCGAGCTCGGTCGCCGAGGCCGCCGCCGCCCGCGGCGTGCGGCTGGCTCCGGGCCCGTGGTTCGGAGTGGACGGCACGCTGGAGCGCTACCTGCGGCTGCCGTTCACCCAGCCGCCGGCGGTGATGGAGGAGGCGGTGCGCCGCATCGCCCGCGACCCCGCCGGTTATCGCCCGCGCGAGCCGCTCACGCCGACCCTGTGAGCGGCGTTTCCGGCCCTGCCTCTGCCCGGTCCCGCTGTGCTCAGCCGGCCGCGGGCACGGACGGCACGTGGTGCTCGGCCATCATCATGCGGAGCCTGCGGACGAACAGCAGCATGAGCAGGCCCGCCGCGATCGCGGCGAGCGCGAGCGCGAGGTAGTACACGGGCATCGGCACGACCGTGGTCAGCCGGTAGGCCTGGCCGCCGACGGAGTCGCCGAGGGCCATCGAGAGGAACCACAGACCCATGAGCTGGTTCTCGAACGCCCGGGGGGCGAGCTTGTTGGTGACCGACAGCCCGGCCGGGCTGAGGAACAGCTCGCCGACGGTTTGGATGAGGTAGACCGACAGCAGCCACATGACCGAGACCTTCACCCCGCCGGAGGCGATGCCGGCCGCGACCGACATGACGACGAAGCTCAGCCCGACGAGCACCAGGCCGACCGCGAACTTGAGCGGAGTGCTGATCCTGGTGCCCGCCTTGAGGAACATCTCCGCGAAGAGGGGTGCGACGAGGATGATCGCGAGCGAGTTGACGTTGCCCACCCAGCCCGGCGGGATCGTGAAGCCGAGCACGTCCAGATTCGTGTCGTTCTTCGCGAACAGCAGCAGGGCGCTGCCGGCCTGGTCGTAGACGAGCCAGAAGATCGCGGCGGCCAGGAACAGCCACACGTACGCGTACAGGCCCTTGCGCTCCTCCGCGGTGACCTCGCGCGAGGAGAACAGGAAGGCGAAGTACGCGACCGGAACGGCGGCCGTCACGACCGTGAGCACGAGGGCGAACCGGTCCACGGTGAGCGTGCCGCTGAGCGCCCACAGGGCGAGCGCGCCCGCGCCGGTGGCGAGCGAGACGCCCGCGACGGCCTTGAAGCGCCGCTGTTCGTCCGGTGTCATGCGGTGGTCCGGCTCCTCGCCGGCGCCGTGGAGCGTGGCCCGGCCCCGCACGTACTGCGCCAGGCCGAAGGCCATGCCGAGCGCCGCCGCGCCGAAGGCGAGGTGCCAGCGGCCGCCCGTCTGCAGCCAGGGCACGACCATGATGCCGAGGAAGGCGCCCAGGTTGATGCCCATGTAGAAGATCGTGTAGCCGGAGTCGCGCCGGGCGTCGTCCTCGTTCCGGTACAGCTCGCCCACCAGCGCCGACATGTTCGGCTTGAGCAGCCCGCTGCCCAGCGCGATCAGCACGAGGCCGAGCCAGACGAACCCGCCGCCCACGGGCATCGCCATGCTGACGTGGCCGCCCATGATGACCAGGGCGCCGCACAGCACGGTCCTGCGCGCCCCGAGCAGCCGGTCGGCGAGCCAGCCGCCCGCGATGGCGAGCAGGTAGACCGAGGCGATGTAGACGCCGTAGATGCCGACCGCGGTCGTCTCCGGCAGGCCCATGCCGCCGCGTGCGACGGGCGCGGTCAGGAACAGGACGAGGATGGCGCGCATGCCGTAGTAGCTGAAGCGCTCCCACATCTCCGTGCCGAACAGCGTGGCCAGCCCCCGCGGATGGCCGAAGAACGTCCGCTCGGCCGTCGGCGGACCCGATCTTCCGGATGCCATGCGATCCCCCCGATCACGCATCGTCCCGTGTACCTTACCTGCCTTTATGTCTTGTTTGTCCGATTATGAGGGCCGCCCATAGCACAGGGCGCCGTGCTTCTCGTCGCCGGGGTCTTGTCCCCGATGATCCTGTGTGGTGCGATGCATGCCACGCGTGCGGAATACCCCTTGGGAGGCGCGATGACCGGCGTGATCGAGGAGCGGGCCGCGATCGAACAGGAGATCGCGGGCCGGACGGTGTGCGAGCAGCTCAGGTGGGCCGCGCAGGAGCATCCGGACTCGCCTGCCTACTCCGATCCCGCCGGCGACGGCTGGACGACCCTGACCTACGCCGAGGCGCGCGGGAGGGCGCTGCAGATCGCCGCGGGCTACGCCGCGTTGGGCCTGCGGCCGGGCGACGCCGTCGCGCTGATGCTGGTCAACCGCAGCGAGCACGTGCTGGCCGACCTCGGGGCCGTCCACGCGGGCGGCGTCCCCTGCTCGATCTACGCGACCTTCGCCCCCGAGCAGGTGGCGTACGTCGCCCGCGACGTCGGGGCGCGGATCGCGGTGCTCGGCGGCCCGGCCGACCTGGCCCGCTGGGAGCCGGTACTCGGCGAGCTGCCCGCGCTCACGAGGATCGTCATGCTGGAGGGCGCGCCCGAGGGCGACGAGCGCTTCCTGAGCTGGGAGGCGTTCCTGAAGCTCGGCGCCGACGCGCTGGCCGCCGACCGGGCCGCGGTGGACGCGCGCTGGCGCGCGGTGACCCCGGAGGACACGCTGGCCGTCCTCTACACCTCGGGGACGACGGGCAACCCCAAGGGTGTCCCGCTGACGCACGCCAACGTGCTGTTCGAGATCGTCACGACCCAGCGGATGATCGAACTGCCCACGCACGGCACGCAGATCTCCTACCTCACCTACGCCCACATCGCCGAGCGGGTGCTGAGTCTCTATCTGCCGCTGGTCAAGGTCAACCACGTCTACTTCTGCACGGACATGGCGAACCTCGGCGCCACGCTCGGCCAGGTGCGTCCCGTGCTCTTCTTCGGCGTCCCCCGCGTCTGGGAGAAGATGATGGCCAGGCTGCAGGCCCTGCTGGCCACCCAGCCGCCCGAGCAGCAGGAGAACGTGCGGGCGGCGATGGCCGCCGGGCTCGCGTACGTCGAGGGGCAGCAGCACGGGCACACGGTCACGCCCGAGGTGCGGGAGGCGTACGAGCGGGCCGACGCCGCGCTGCTGTCGGTCGTCCGCTCCCTGATCGGGCTCGACCAGGCCCGCTGGTGCGCGACCGCCGCCGCGCCGATGCCGGTCGAGGTGCAGCGGTTCTTCGCCGGCCTCGGCCTGAAGGTCATCGACGTGTACGGCATGACCGAGACGACCGGCGCCTTCACCGTCAACTCGCCGGAGGTCTTCAGGCTCGGCACGGTGGGCCGGGCCGAGCCGGGCGTCGAGGTGCGGATCGCCGAGGACGGCGAGATCCTCACCCGCAGCCCGCTCAACACCCGGGGCTACCTCGGCCTGCCGGAGGCCACCGCCGAGCTCCTCGACGACGACGGCTGGCTGCACACCGGCGACGTGGGGTCGATCGACGAGGACGGCTTCGTCCGCATCGTCGACCGCAAGAAGGAGCTGTTCATCACCTCCGGAGGGGAGAACGTCTCCCCGGCCGCCATCGAGGGCCACCTGAAGGAGCACCCGCTCATCGGCCAGGCTCTCGCGTACGGGGACCGCCGGCCCTATCCGGTGGCGATCCTCACCCTGGACGGCGAGGTGGCCCCCGAGTGGGCGAGGGCGCGCGGCATCGCCTTCGGCTCCCTGTCCGACCTGGCCGCGCACCCCGACGTGCTGAAGGAGGTCGAGGCGGCGGTCGAGGCCGCCAACCGCAAGCTCGCCCGGGTGCAGCAGGTCAAGCGGTGGCGGCTGCTGCCCGTCGAGTGGACGGCCGAGACCGCGGAGCTCACCCCCAGCCTGAAGCTCAAGCGCCGGGTCGTCCACGCCCGGTACGCCGAGGTGATCGAGGAGCTGTACGCGACCGGCTGATCACGAGGCGGGTCCTCGCCGCGTTGGATCCCCACCGCGCGGGATCCCCCCGCGCCGAATCCCCCCGCGCCGAATCCCCCGGCGCCGAAGCCCCTGCGCCGAAGACTCGCCGGGCCGAATCTTTACCGGCCCGGGAGTGTGTCGGGGGCGGGACGGCCCGCGGGCGTGCGTACGGTCACGGGGCATGATGAGACCTCTGCTCGCGACGCTGGTCCTCGCGACGGCGACGACGGCGGCGGCGGCCGCGCCGGCCCCCGCCTCCGGAGACCTGGCCATCCGCTCGGTCGTGGTGCGCCCGTCCGACCCCGTGGTGGGCCCGAGCGGATCGGTGCGGCTGGTCGTCGACGTGGTGGCACGCGGCGCGGACCGCGTCTCCGTCGTCCTGGAACCCGGCCGCGCCCCCGCGGAAGACGACGAGCCCGGCGAGGAGCCCGGGCCGGACGTCACCCCCTCGCCGCCGTCCGGCGACGCCGTTCCGGTGCCGTCCGTCTCCCCGGACCCGGTTGCCCCCCCGGGCGCCACCGTGCCGGCCACCGTGCCCGGCACCGTGCCCGCCGCTGTGCCTGCCGCCGTGCCCCTGCCGGGCCTGGGCGGGCTGGCGTCCGCCGTGGTGCCCGGCGTGACGGGCGCGTCACGCGACGGCAGGCCGGCCCGGCGGATCTCGTCCGGGGAGTGGGAGACCTGGCGGTTCCTTCCGGACAAGGCGCTGTCGCGGTGGTATCCGAGCGGCCCCTGGACGGTCGTCGCGACCGCGGTGAACGGGCGGGGCGAGCGGGTCGTCGCCCACGCGGGCTTCAACCTGCGCCGGGAGACCGAGATCGAGGGGCTCAAGGTGGCCCGCGAGGGGAACGGCGTGCGCGTCACCGGGACGCTGATGCGGGTCGACCCGGTCGGGAAGGTCGACTACCGGCCCTTCGCCGGGCAGCGGGTCAGGATCCGTTTCCGCCCCGAGGGGTCGTCCCGCTGGAAGACCGTCGGGGAGGCGGTCACCCGCAGGGACGGCTGGTTCACCGCCCGGGTCCGTGCGGACGGCGAGGGCGCCTGGCGTGCCGAGTACGCGGGCACCTCCCGGTACGCCGCCGATGCCAGTCCGCAACGCGAGGCGTAAACAGCCCCTATTACCACAAAAGAGATAAACGGACAAATAGGGCGTTACTCTTTTGTTATGTCTTTCCTGAACCTGTGAGGCAACTTTTCTCTCGCTTGTGACGTCTATGACGTTGGCGTACCCCAAACCGGGGGTGCGTTCCTGAACGGGGAGAGGAATAACCCTCATGGTGAAACGAGCTGCTACCACCCTGGTAGCGGTCGCCATGGGCGCCACGGCGCTCGCGACTGCGCCCGCGTACGCGGACACTGTCGCGCCTACGCCGTCGCCCACGCCGAGCCCCACCGCTGGGGACACCTTCCGCAAGCCGCACAAGCCTGACTTCCACAAGCCTGACTTCCACAAGCCGTACAAGGCCGACCCCCGCATCATCTCGGTCGACGTCGATCCCAACGTCGTCGTGGTGAGCAAGGGCCGGTCCGCCCGGGTCACCGCCCGGGTGACGACCAAGGACGTCCAGAGCGTGGACATCGACCTGTGGGGTCCGCAGGGTCACGGCGACCACGGCGGCGACCACTGGTTCGGCAAGCAGAAGAGCGGTCACAACGACGGTCCGAAGTTCGACAGCGCCTCGCGCTCGTGGAGCTTCGACTGGAGCGACCGCGCCGGCACCTACAAGGTGCACGTCGAGGCCATCGGGCTCGACGGCAAGAAGTACACCACCGACCGCAGCTTCACGGTGAAGCGCAACGAGTGGCACGCGCCGCGCCCGACGGGTCCCAAGGCGACCCGCATCGCCGGCTTCGACGCCACGCCCGAGCCGGTCCGCAAGGGCCGCTCGCTGACCCTCAAGGGCTCGCTGCAGGTCGCGCAGTGCTGGGGTGACTGGTACTACGACGGGTGGAACGACTTCTCCGGCCGCCAGGGCGGCGACCGCTTCTGCTCCGACAGCCACAACTACTGGAACAACTGGCACTGGCTGGGCTCGCAGAACGTGAAGGTCTACTTCCAGCCCTCCGGCTCCCACAAGTGGCAGTACGTCAGCACCGTCAAGACCGCCGGCGACGGCGACTTCGCCACCAAGGTCCGGGCTTTCCGCTCCGGCACCTGGGCGGTGCGGTTCGACGGCACCCGCGGGCTCAAGGGTTCCCAGGCGACCGACTACGTGAAGGTCTGGCACTAGAAGACCCGACCGCGACGCCCGGCTTCCGTGAAGGGGCCGGGCGTCGGCTTTTCTGTGACGCGCTTCCTGATTAAAGGTGACAGTTGGGGTAGAGAGGTCCCGGCATGCGCGCGAAACCCTCATAGTGAGTGAAGCGCCGCGGTCACCAACGGCGAGCACCCGCTCGCACCGCGTGTAGGGGGTCTAATTTGATCCGACTGATGCTCGCCGAGGACATGCACCTCATCCGCAAGGCGCTGGTCGCCCTCCTGTCGAGCGAGGACGACCTCGAGGTGGTGGCCGAGGCGGACAAGGGCGAGGACATCGTCCGGCTCGGCTGCCTGCGGCGCCCCGACGTCGCCGTGCTCGACATCGGGATGCCCGGCGTCGACGGCATCACCGCCGCGGCCGAGCTGCACCGCCGGCTGCCCTCCTGCAGGACCGTCGTCCTCACCGGGCTCGGGACGCCCATGGCGCTGCGCAAGGCGCTGGACGCCAACGTGCGCGGCTTCGTCGTGAAGGACGCCTCGCCGGGCCACCTCGTGGACTGCATCCGCCGCGTGTCGAAGGGGGAACGGGTCATCGATCCCGAGCTCGCGGTGGCCGCGCTCGACGCCGAGAGCAACCCGCTGACCGCCCGCGAGCTCGACGTCCTGGAGACCGCGGCCGGCGGCGCCACCGTCGGCGAGATCGCCGACCGCCTGTCGCTGTCGCGGGGAACGGTCCGCAACTACCTGTCCCGCATCCTCACCAAGGTCGGCGCCCGCTCACGCGTCGAGGCGATCCAGATCGCCTCCGAGTGCGGCTGGCTGTGGCCCGCGGCCGGCCGCGACCTCGGCATTCTCCGCTACCGCCCCCGCCGGTAGCCTCCCCGGGCCCTCCCAGTGGCCCACCAGGTCGGCGTACAGCGGTGAGGAGGCCACCATCTCCTCATGCGTGCCGAGCAGGACGCGAGTGCCGTCCATGACCAGCACCCGCCGGGCCCGCAGGGCCGAGGAGATCCGGTGCGCCACGACGATCACGGTGCCCCCGCGCGCCGCGAAGGCCGCCTCCGCCCGGGCCTCCGCCGCGGGGTCGAGATGGCAGGTCGCCTCGTCCAGCACGACCAGCCGGGCGGGGGACAGGTAGGTCCTGGCCAGCGCGACGAGCTGCCGCTCGCCCGCGGACAGCTCGGCCGGGTCGAGCGGGCCGCCCGCGGTGCGCCGCGCGAGCTCCGTCAGCCCGAACGCCGCCACGGCCTCGTCCACCCGCTCGGGAGGCGTCCCCGGCGCGAGGTACGTCAGGTTCTCCGCCAGGGTGCCGGGGAAGACGTACGCCTCCTGGGGGATCAGCGCGCGGGCGGCCGGGCGGACCCGCGCGGCCGGGACGCCGCCGACGAGGACCTCGCCGTCGTCCGGGGTCAGCAGGCCGGCGACGAGCGCGGCCAGCGTGGACTTGCCGATCCCGCTCGGGCCGACGACCGCCAGGTGGTCGCCCTCGGGCACGTCGAGGTCCAGGCCGTCGATCACCGGCTCGGGGGCCTTGTGCCCTGCGGCGCCGTAGGCGAAGCGCACTCGGCGCAGCTCCAGCCGGACCCCGCCGGGTTCCCTGTCGCCGTGCGGCACGGGCGGGCCGGGCGCGTGCAGGATGCGCTCCAGCGTGACGGCCAGCCGGACGCCGCTGACGCCGAGGCCCTGGACCAGGCCGCCGAGCGCGGGGGAGAGCGACTGCATCACGTAGGTCAGCGAGCCGAGGATCACCCCGCCGGTGACCCCCTGGCGCACCAGCCAGGGCGCGCCGGCCAGCAGGAGCACCACCGGCAGCCACGCTCCCACCGCCAGCGACAGCGTGCGCGACGCCGTCACCCGGGCCAGCGCCCGCGCGGCCCTCGCCTGCCGGGAGACCTCCCGCCCAACGCTCGCCGCGACCCGGGCCTCACCGCCGCACGCGGTCACGTCCCGCAGGCCGCCCGCCATCGCGGCCACCGCGGCGGCCGTACGCTCGTCGGCGACGATGAACTCGCGCTGACGCCGGGCCAGGGCGGGCAGGGAGACGAGGAACAGGCCGAGCCCCAGGGCCACCGGCGCCAGCACGAGCGGGACGATCTCCGGGGCCAGGGTCGTCAGCCCGACCGCCACGCCGGCCACCGTGAACACGAAGGTTCTGACCACCGTGATGATCGCGCCGAAGGCGTCCCTGGCCAGCTCGACCTGATGGTTCATCCGGGCGACCGCCGCGCTGTCGCCGCCCCGCCCGGCGCGCAGCGCCCCGGTCACCACACGCTCGAGCAGGTCGTCGCGGAACGGCTCGACGATCCCCGCGATGAGCAGCAGCACCTGCCGGGCGGCCACCGCGGCCACCCCCCACGCGGCGGCCAGCACGCCCAGCCACATCAGGCCGGCGCCGGGCCGCCCCGCGGCGAAGCCGTCGTCCACGGCCCGCGCGATCGCGTACCCGCCGGTCAGCGCGGGCAGGGCCTCCGCCACCGACCAGCAGGCCAGCCACAGCAGCCGGGAGGGTTCGCGCCGCAGCGCCCCCACGACCAGCCGCCCGGCGGCCGCTCCCGGCCGCCCTCCCCCGGGTGCGCGGCGCTTCACGAGGCCTCCTCGGCGCGGAAGACCGCGCGGTAGCCGGGGTCGTGCCACAGCCGCTCGTGCGTGCCGGCCGCGCGGACCCGCCCGTTCTCCAGCCACACGACCTGGTCGGCCTGCGCCGCCGTCGTCACGCGATGGGCCACCACCAGCCGGGTGCGGTCGGACAGGCTTCCGGTGAGCGCCCGCCCGACCTGCCGCTCGGTCACCGTGTCCAGGCTCGACATGGCGTCGTCCAGGATCAGCAGCCGACCGGCCTGGGCGAACGCGCGGGCCAGGCCGATCCGCTGGGTCTCGCCCCCGGACATCGGCGCCTCGCCGACCGGGGTGTCGTACCCGAGCGGCAGCCGCCGGATGAAGGCGTCGGCGCGGGCGGCGCCCGCGGCCGCCCGCGCCGCGTTCTCGTTACGCTCCCCGGCGTCGTCCGCCGGGCCGAGGCCGAAGGCGACGGCCTCGCCCAGCGTCTCGCCGAACAGCGCGGGCCGCTCGAACGCGTATCCGACGGCGCGGCGCAGCGGCTCCCGCCCGATCTCACGCAGGGGCACGCCGTCCAGCAGGACAGCGCCGCGTTCGGGATCGACGAGCCGGCCGGCGACGGCGGCCAGCGACGACTTGCCCGAGCCCGAGCGGCCCACCACGGCCGTGCACGTGCCGCCGGGCACCACCAGGGTGACGCCGCTCAGCAGTCGCACGCCGTCGGCCCGCACGGTCACGTCACGCAGTTCCAGGGTGCCCGGGCCCGGCGGCAGCGGCCGGTCCCCGTACGCCGGGGGCGGCACGGCGAACAGCTGCTCCAGCCGCTGGGCGGCCGACCGGGCGCGGGCGATGCGCGCCGCGTACCCGAGCGCCGACCCCAGGCCCGCCCCGAGCACGACGTAGCGCGCGGCGGCGAGCAGTTCCCCGACGGTGAGGCCGCCGGCCGACAGGCGCAGCCCGCCGACGGCGAGCACGGCGATCTCCAGAAGCGGGACGACGACGGCGGCCTGGACGCCGGCCCGCGCCTGCAGGCGCCACAGCGCCAGGCCGTGGGCGCGCAGGCGGGGGAGCGGGGCGAGCACGCGCGCCGCCTCCCGGTCCTCGGTTCCCGCCGCGGTGATGGTGCGGGCCCCGGCGAGCGCGCCCACCAGCATGCCCGCGATCTCCCCCTGGGCCTGCTGGTAGCCGCCGGAGGCCGCCGTGGTCCTGCGCATGAACGCGCGCAGCACGGCCACGATCAGGAGCAGACCGGCCACCAGCGTGACCGCGAGCCACGGGTCGATCAACGCGAGGGCGACGACGCTGCCGGCCGCCGGAACGACCAGCGTGGCGGCGGTGACGACGGCCTCGGGGGTCCGCCCGGCCTCCTCCACGTTCACCCCGGCGCGGGTGACGATCTCACCTGGCGTGAAGTGACGGGTCATGCCGGCGCCGACGGACAGGGTGTGGGCCACCACCCGGGAGCGCAGCCACTGCGCCGCCCGCGCCCCGCTCACCCCGGCCGCGAGCACGCCCAGCGCGTCACACGCGACGACCAGCGCGACCAGCAGGGCGGCGGTCCCGAGCGCGCCGGTGAGCCCGAACCCGGCTTCGGCCCCCGCTCCATCCCGCGCCCCGATCCGCACCACGGCGTCGACGGCGCGGCCGAGCGCCGCCGGGAGCAGCAGGTCGGCCGCGGCGCCCAGCAGCGCCGTCGCCGCGAGCACCGCGAGCCAGGGGCCGCCGCGCCGTACGGCCCGCGCGATCAGCAGGTCCGCCGGACGTGAGCTCACCGGATCCTCCAGAGGTGAAAGGCCGGACAGGACAGACGGGGACGGCTCCCGCGGCCGGCCGGGGCCGGAAACGCGGAAGCCTGGGCGGCCGCGACGACCGCCCAGGACTCCCTCAGCGTGCTATCAGCCGCAGATCAGGCTGAGGCTGCTGTTCTCGTGCGGGGTGCAGGCCAGCAGGCTCAGGTTGCTGCCGCCGCCACCGCCGCCGGTGTGGCCGCCGGGAACCTCGAGGTTCTGGAGGTCGAGAAGCGCCATCTGGATCATCTCCTTGTATGGGTTTCATCAGCCGGGGATGAGGCTGAAGATCATGTTCACGGGAGGGTCTCAGCCGCAGATGATGCTGAGGCTGCTGTTCTCGTGCGGGGTGCACCCGAGCAGGCTCAGGTTGCTGCCGCCGCCACCGCCACCGCTGTGGCCGCCGGGGGCCTCGAGGGTCTGCAGGTCGAGGAGCGCCATTGTGCGTTCACCTCCTTCCGGGGCTGGTCGGGACGTTCGACCCGGCGGCGGTGCGCAGGGGCCCCTGCGCCTTGGACCGTCCGGGGGGCTCGAGGAACGGGAGACTGACCGGCTCGTCGTGCAGCGCGGCGCCGAGCGCGAGCAGCACGCCGGCGCTCCCTGTGGCGAGATCCATGGACAGCCGGAGCAACTGGGCTCCGGGGAAGGCCAGCCCGCCCTGGTGGGGAAGCTCGTGCCAGGCCAGCCGGGCGATCTGCGCCGCGGCGGCCTCGGGGTCGGGGTGCGAGCCGGACGACAGGCAGGCGATCATGCCGGCCCGGCCCGCGAACAGCCCCGACTGGACGTAGTAGTGCAGCGTCGTGACCGGCCGGATGGCGGCCAGCGACTCGGCGAAGGTCTCGTCGTGCCGGTGGGTCAGGTAGCGGTCCAGCACCAGGCCGATGCCGGCCGACCCCTCGTCGAGGTAGGGGTTGGTCCGCCAGCCCTGCTGCACCTGGAGCTGGCCGTCCTCGCGGCCGACGCACCGGCGCAGGTCCTGCCACAGCGCGATGGCCGCGAGGTCGAGCAGGCCGGGGTCGCCGGTGCGCTCGTAGGCGTGCAGGAACATCAGGGCGGGTCCCGAGGAGCCGTACATCAGCCCCGCGTGCGGATGCCTCCCGCCGCTGATCTCGGGCACGTCGTCCGGGCCGCCGAGCCGGTCGGCCACCAGCGCCACGACACGCGCGGCCCGCTCGCGGAACTCCGGCTCGCCGGTCACGTCGTGCAGGTGCATCAGGGCGAGGGCGATGCCGGGCAGGCCGCGGTAGAGGCTCAGGTCCAGCCCCTCCGGGAGCTCCCGGCCGCAGCGCCGCGCCACGTCGAGCGCCTCCTCGCGGCGGCCGAGCGCCTCCAGCGCGTACGCCACCCCGTGCAGCCCGTTGTAGAAACCGGGCCCGATGCCGGGTCTGGCGGCCTGCCTGATCAGCCACTCCTCGTGCTCGGGGAAGCGCCCCGCCCCGGTCGCCGCCAGCGCGTACAGGACGCCCGCCGCGCCGTTGGCGAGGTTCACCCCGCCGCCGGGCTCGAACTGGACGATGTCGCCGGGGAACAGCCGGTCCTCGCGGTCCGGCGTCGCCGAGGCGAGGATCGCCTTCGCCAGCGCCTCCCGGAGGGCGGGCCAGCCCTGGGTGAGCCGGCCCGGCCGGGGGAGCCGGCTCGGCTCCGGCGCGGGCGGGTCCTGCCCCAGGATCGTCCGTACGGCTCCCTGGATCAGCGCCGGCGGCACCGGGAACGTCTCGACGATCAGCCGGCCGAGCTGGGCGGCCTTGGGCCGGTTGAGCTGCAGCAGCATGGTGGTCATCGGGGCGAACACACCCAGGTGCAGGCAGGCCAGCGCGTACTCGTCGGCCTCGACGCCGGCCAGCTCGCGCGGCGGCACGAAGCCGGGATTGGCGAGCGTGGGCCGCCTGCGCTCCTCGACCGGGGAGGAGACCTCGAAGTCGATCAGAACCACGCGGTCGCCGTCCACGCCGCCTTCCACCAGGATGTTGAAGGGGTGCAGGTCGCCGAACACCACGCCGCGCCCGTGCAGCGCCGAGACCGCGGCCCGCACCTTGGCGAGCATCCCGATGGCCCACTCGGCGTAGTCCGCGTCCAGCTCGGGGGTGCGGTCGGCCCGAGTGAGGGGGTGCTTCTGGGCGATGAGCTGGCTGAGCGAGGTGCCGTCGACGTACTCCTGCACCAGGAAGTGGTGCTCGCCGACCGTGAAGTAGTCGCGCAGCGCCGGCACGACGTCGAGACCGGCAAGACGCTCCATGATCGCGGCCTCGTGGCGCAGGCGGGTGACGGCGTCGCGTCCCTCGACGTCGAGCCCGGCGTGCGGGCGGGCCTCCTTGAGCACCACCTTCTCGCCGGTGCGACTGTCGCGCCCCAGGTAGACGCCGCCGCCGTTGGAGAAGTGCAGGACGCCCTCCACCGCGTACGGCACGCCTTCGAGCGTCACCGCGTTGCGCGCGGCCAGGTGGGGTTCGAGGAACGCCGGGAGGGTCACCCAGGAGGGCAGGGCGAACGCGGGACCGCGCACGTCGGGGACGAGCTTGCCGGCGGCGTTCTCGATCGCCAGCACCCGCTCCCCGTTGTCGTCGAGGCAGTGGCGCTCGGCGAACCCGCCGTAGCGGACGAACAGGGGTCCTTCGCCGTAACGCAGGTCGCTGAGGATGTACGGGCCCTCGACGCCGTCGAGGATCTCGGCGAGCTCCTTGAGCGTCAGCTCAAGCTGGGCCTCGTCGACGGGATAGATGGTGACCAGCTTGCCGCTCGACCCGCGGAAGGCGTACTTGGAGTTCTGCATCGTCATCACGCGCCGGCCGCGCAGGAACTTGAAGGCCAGCCCGCGGGGCACGCAGTAGTCCCAGGCCGCCGCGATCACCCGCTCCGCCTCCGGCACGGAGGAGGAGATGTGGATCTTCCAGCCCTGCGTGGGCAGGGCCGCGCCGGCCGGCGCGTAGTGCAGCCAGGTCTCGCTCTCGGCGTGCGCCCACCCGTCGGGAGTGGGCCGGGCGGCGATGGCGAAGTCGGGGTGCTCCGCGCGCTTGGTGTCGAGCGTGTCGTAGAACAAGGGATCTGCGAGGCAGTAAATCTCGTACTTACTAATCACCAGATGTCCCCTCAGGCCGGTCACATCAAAGAATTCCGGAAATAAAGAGAAGGGCCAAGTTACGCCCGTCAACTGCGCTATGTGAAATCTGCACGTAACGAACCGTGACGCAGTCATGGGTCGGCGATGATGCTTTTCATGGCGGTCGTCGGGAGGACGAACGGACTATTCGGTCAAGGGGCTGGTCAAACGCGCGACGCCGCCGCGGCGGGCCGGCCGGGGGCGCGCGGCGGGCCGCGTACGGGTGAGGGGGCCGGGGGCCGGGCAGTGCCCGACGCGCCTGCGCGTGGCCTGCGGGCGCGCACAGAGGTATGAGGCCCGCTATGTGAGGCCGCTGGGTGAGACCCGTGGATGGCATCCCGGGAGCCGGGCCGCCCAGCCGGTGAGCAGGGCCGGTGAGCGCGGCCGGTGAACGCGGCCGGCGTCTAGCGGCGGTCCCCGCTCCTGCGGGGGATCTCGGCGATGAGGCGGAACCAGCCGTCCGGGTCGAGGACCGTTCCCACGACGCCGTCGAGCGCCGCCGCCCTGGTGCGGAGGTTGTCCAGTCCGCTGCCGTCGCCGGGCGGTGTGGAGGGGTCGACGCCGTCGTTGGCGACGGTGAGCGTCGCCATGCCGCCCCGCACGACGATCTCGATCGTGCACAGGGTCGCCCTGCTGTGCCGCAGGACGTTGGTCACCGCCTCCCGCACCATGATCGCGAACACGGCGCTCACCTCGTCGCCCGGCTCCGCCTCGGTGACATCGACCTTGCAGTCGGTGCCGTACGCCCGGAGCACGGCGCGCGCGTTGGCCAGTTCCGAGGTGAGCGAGACGTCACGGAAGGAGCGGGTCACGTTGCGGATGTCGGCGGACGCCTGGCGGATCGACTGCACCACGTCGGCCAGGGCCGGTCGCAGGGGGCTGTCGTCGTCCGCGAGCCGGTAGGCGAGCTCGCTGCGCAGGGTGGCCAGCCACAGGCGGCTGCTCACGAGGTCGTGCACATCGCGGCCGAACTGCTCGCGCGCTTCGGCCGCCGCCTGCCGCGCGGCCTCGGCCTGCATGGCGCGCAGCCGGCGCAGGCGCGTCGCGAGGACGGCCAGCGCGGCGATCGGGAGCGTACCGAGCAGGGCTAGCAGGGTGAGCAGGACGATGTGCGGCACGTGGGGCAAGTGACGACCCTCCAGTCATCCTTGCCGTAACATCGGCCTCGCCATTCGGTACACACACCAGATCTTTGCATACCGGTCACGAAATATGGCTACTTTGTCATTCTCGAAGTAGGTTCTATTACTGCCGCGTATAGGAGTCTCCGGGGCGTCCTAAAAACGGGCATTCATGAATTGTGAATCCGGCTGTAACAATTCAGGGGTGCTGTACCGGTTTCGCATGGAAGGCGCGGGATCGCGGAAGTCACGGGGTCGCAGGAGGTGCCGCGCTCAGGCGAGCGACCGCACCGCCGCCCCGAACACCGCGGGCAGGCGCCTCGCGGCGGGCACGATCATCCGGGCGGCGGGAGGATGCCGCCTGGCCCCCACCAGCGCGGCCGTCAGCAGGCGGGACCGCCACGACAGGCGCCGCCAGGCGGTCTCGTACTCCTCGGGGCGGCCCGCCCGCAGGCACGCGACCAGGGCGCGGGCCGACAGCAGCGCGAGCGAGATCCCCTCGCCGGTGAGCGCGTCGACGTAGCCGGCGGCGTCGCCGACGAGCAGCACCCGTCCGGCCACCCGCCGCCGCACCCGCTGGCGCAGCGGCCCGGCCCCGCGCACGGGGGTGGCGGGAGGGCCGTCCAGCCGGGCGAGCAGGTCGGGGAACCGCGCCAGGTGCTCGTCGTAGGTCCGCCGCTCGCTGCTCAGCACGGCCACGCCGATCAGGTCGTCGCCCACCGGCGTGACGTACGCCTCGCCGCCGGCCGCCCAGTGCACCTCCACGAAGTCCGTCCACGGCTCGACCCGGTAGTGGCGGCGCTGGCCGTACCTGCGGGGGCCGCAGGAAGGCAGGTCGAGCCCGAGCCGCGCCCTGATCGGCGAGTGGAGCCCGTCGGCCGCGACCAGCCACCGCGCGCCCAGTTCGCGGCCATACCGTTCCAGGCCCCGGGACTCCGGGCCACGCCCTTCCCGGCTACGCCCTTCAGGGCCACGCCCTTCCCGGCCGCGCGCCCCCGGCCCGCGCAGTTCTGGGTCACTCAGTTCCGGGTCACTCAGTTCCGGGTCGCACAGCTTCGGGTCGCACAGCTCCGGGCCGCCCGTCACGCGGGCGCGCACGCCCTCACCGGTGGCGTGCACCGCGTCCACCCGGCCGGGCACCACGCGGACGCCGAGGTCCCTGGCGCGGAGGGCGAGCGCGGTGTGCAGGGCCGTGCGGCGCAGGCCCAGCCCGGGACCGTCCCGGAACTCCGCCTGCACCCGGTGCGGCCCGTCGACATAGCGGATGCCGCGGAACGGCCTGCCGTCCGGCACCGCCACCCCGAGATCCGCCAGCGCGGCGGCGCCGGTGGGCATCAGGCCCTCCCCGCACGCCTTGTCGACCGGGCCGGTCCGCGGCTCGACGACGACCGTCTCCATTCCGGCCAGCGCCGCGTTGATGGCCGTGGCCAGCCCGGCGGGCCCGCCGCCGGCGACCAGCAGGTCGATCACGCCGCGGTCTCCGCCCCGGCGCCGGGCGCGGCCGAGCCGGTGGCCGCGGTGGCGAGGGCGGCGTTCTCACAGCGCAGGCGTACGGCCATGAGCGGCACGTTGAGCAGGGTGAAGACCAGCGCGGTCAGCCAGGCGGAGTGCACGAGCGGCAGCGCCGCGCCCTCCACCGCCACCGCGACGTAGTTGGGGTGGCGCAGCCACCCGAACCGGTACGGCCCGCGCCGCACGAGCGGGAGACCGGGCACGACGATGACCTGGGTGTTCCACTGAGGGCCGAGCGTGATGACGCACCACCACCGCAGTCCCTGCGCGGCCAGGACCAGCCCGAGCATCGGCCAGCCCAGGCCGGGGACGAACGGCCGGTCCGCCAGCCACACTTCCAGCAGGCATCCGGCCAGCAGGCCGGTGTGCAGGGCGACCATCCAGGGATAGTGGCCCTTGCCGTACATCACGCCGCCCCGGCCGAGGCTCCAGCGGGCGTTGCGGCGCGCGACGACCAGTTCGGCGAGGCGCTCCGCCGCGACGAGCGCGATGAGCAGCACATACCAGGGCGACACGGGCGACACGGCTCCTCCCTACCAGCGCAGCAGGACGAGTTCGGAGCAGAACCCCGGGCCCATCGCCAGCAGCAGGCCCGGCGTGCCCGGCGGCGGGGGCCGCAGGGCGAGGGTGTCGCGCAGCACGTGCAGCACGGAGGCCGACGACAGGTTTCCGTTGGCGGCGAGGGAACGCCAGGTGAGGTCGAGCGCGCCGTCCGGGAGCGCGAGCGTCTCCGCGACGGCCTCCAGGACCTTGGGGCCGCCGGAGTGGCAGACCCAGGCGGTGACGTCGTCCGCGGCCAGGCCGTGGTCGCCGAGGAACCCCTGCACGTCGTCGCCCAGATAGGCGCGGACCATCTCGGGCACCCCGGCGTCCAGCACGATCCGGAAGCCGCTGTCGCGGACGTCCCAGCCCATCACGCGTTCGGATCCGGGGTACAGGCGGCTGCGCGTCCCCACCACCGCGGGCCCCGCCGCGTCCGCCCGTGGCGGCTCCCGTTCGTCCCCGTACGCGACCACGGCGGCGGCGCCGTCCCCGAACAGGGCGCCCGCCACGAGGTTGGCCGTGGAGGTGTCGTCGCGCTGCAACGTGAGGGAGCACAGCTCGACCGAGAGCAGCACCGCGACGTGGCCGGGCCAGCCGCGCAGGTAGTCGTGCAGCCGGGCGATCCCCGCCGCTCCCGCCACGCACCCGAGGCCGAACACCGGCACCCGCTTCACGTCCGGGCGGAACCCGATCCGGTTGGCTAATCGCGCGTCAAGCGACGGCGCGGCGACCCCGGTCACCGAGGTGCACATGATCATGTCGACGTCCGCAGGGGTGAGGCCGGCCGCGTCCAAAGCCCCCGTGACGGCCTGCGCGCCCAGGTCGAGCGCGGCCTCGATGAACAGGTCGTTGGCCGCGCCGAAGCCGTCGAGTTTGCCGTACTGGTCGAGCGGCAGCACCAGGTTGCGGTGCTCAACCCGGGCGCCGGCGTGCAGCCGGTCGAGAAGCCGGCGATCGGCGCCCGGCGGGAGGCAGACCCGCGCCAGCGCGTCCGCGATCTCCGCCTGCGAGTGGCGATGCGGGGGAACGACACCATGGACGGCCGCGATCCGCGTCATCTCACATCCTTGTGCAGGCGAAAACCCTGATAAATCCCTCCTGCCCGTTAACGGGCCGCTGCATGCCTTCAGGGGTGGATCGTGATCTGTTTCAGAGATGCCCGGTTACGCTCGCAATCGTGACCGGTTCACGGGAACTGCCCGACGACGCGGCGGCCGACGGCGGCGCGGGTGCCGCCGTGCCGGTTCGGGGCGTGCGTCACGCGGGCTCCGCCCCGGCGGGCATCGCGGGCGAGGCGGCGGCCGGGGTGGCGCGTACGGCGGCCGGGCTGGCCCGGGCATGTCACCCGGGCCCGGCGGTGGCGGTGACGACCCTGGTCACGGTGCTCGTGGCGGTCGCCGGGTGGGGCCCGGCGGGGACGGCGCTGACGGCTCTCGCCGTGCTGACCGGCCAGCTGTCCGTGGGCTGGTGCAACGACGCCGTGGACGCCGCCAGGGACGCCGCGGCCGGCCGGACGTCCAAGCCGATCGTGGCGGGCCTGGTGTCCGCGCGTACGGTGCGCGTCGCGGCGTTCGCCGCGCTGGCGGCCTGCGTGCCGCTCTCGCTGGCCTGCGGCCTGGTGGCGGGGGCGACGCACCTGGTCGCCGTCGCCGCGGCCTGGGTCTACAACCTGTGGCTCAAGGGCACGGCGGCCTCGTGGGCGCCGTACGCGGCCGGGTTCGGCGCGGTGCCGGTGTTCGTGGCGGCCGGAACGCCGCGCCACGACCTCCCGGTCTCACCGCCGGCCTGGTGGGCCGTGCTCGCCGCGGCGCTGCTCGGCTGCGCGGCGCACCTCGCGAACGTGCTGCCCGACATCGAGACCGACGTCGCGACGGGAGTGCGGGGCTGGCCGCAGCGTCTCGGCCCCGCCCGGGTGCGGGTTCTCCTGCCGCTGCCGTTGCTGGCCGCGTCGGCGCTGCTGGTGGTCGCGCCTCCGGGACCGGCGGGTCCGGTCCGATGGCTCGCGCTCGCCGGAGTGGCCGCGTGCGCCGCGGCCGGTCTGCTGCTCGCCCGGCGCGTGCCCGTGGCGCCCTTCGCCGCCGCGATCGGCGCCGCAGGGATCGACGTCCTGCTGCTGGCCGCCACGCCGGGCGTCGTCACCGGAGGCTGAGGCCTGCGGGCGCCCGCAGGGATCATCTGCGGGATCACCTGCGGGGGAGGAACAGTCCCAGCGCCACGGCCGCGATCGGCACCACGCAGAGGACAGTGAAGACGCCCTGCGGGCCGTACGCCTCCGCCGTGACGCCGAACACCGGCGCGGCGAGCCCGCCGACGCTCACGGCGAGCCCGAGCGTGACGCCGGCCGCGGTGCCCGGCCGGTTCGGCAGGTAGTCCTGGCCCAGCTTCACCAGCACGGCGAACGGGATGTTGATCGCGATGCCCGCGAGCACGGCGAACAGCAGCGGCAGGGAGGGCCCCGGGAGCAGGCGCAGCCCGGCGAGCGCGGGTATGGCGAGCAGACCGCCGATCTGCACGGTCCGCACGAGTCCGATCCGGTCGGCGAGGCGCCCCCCGATCAGGGTGCCCGCGACCCCGCCGACCAGGAAGCAGGCCAGGGCCGCGCCCGCGAGGCCGCGCCCGGCCTCCAGATGCCTGATCCAGAACAGCTCGATGAAGGTGAGCACGCCGAAGAACGTCACCGACCTGACGACCTCGATGCCGGTGAGGACCATGAACGGCGCCCACCTGTCGGTGCCCGCGCGCGTGCCCGCCACGGCGGCCCGGGCCGAGGGCCGGTTCCTGAGCAGCGCGAACGCGACGAGCAGGGCCGGCGGGATGAACAGGACCGTGGCGCCGACGCCCATCGCGATGAGGGCGGGCGTGGCCAGCACCGGCGCGAGGAAGAAGCCGACGCTCCCGCCCGCCGCGAAGACGCTCATGGCCGTGGCGCTGTCTCCCGCCGTCTCCCTGGCCCCCTTGCCCGCCGCCGGATGGAACATGGCCACGCCGAGCCCGGACAGCAGGACGAGGGCCCAGACCGCGGGGTACGGCTCCACCAGCCCGGACAGGCCGAGGCCGAGCCCGGCCAGCGCGACACCGGCGGCGGCCATCCAGCCCAGGCGGAAACGGTCGACCGCCAGGCCGATGAACGGCTGCGGAATCGAACTGCCCAGGGCCGCGGCCAGCGTCAGCCCGGAGGCCGCCACGTAGCCGTAGTGCCGGTCGAGCACGAAATAGGGCACGCAGGCCGGCACCAGTCCCTGGTAGAGGTCGTCGACGGCGTGCGCGGCCGCCCACAGCCACATGCGCCGCCACGCGGACGTCGCGCGCGCCGCCGAAGCCTGAACGGATGTCTGTGTCACTGATCGTCTCCTTGAGAGGCTCCGTCGAGCATCACGGACGACCCCGTCGGCGAACTAGCGATACTCTGCCGAGTCATGTCGGCGCCCCGCCAACCCGCCTGCCAACCCGCCCGCCAACCCGCGCGCCAACCCGCCGGCGGCGGCGCGTCCCGCGTGCCGCTGGCCCACCGCGAGCGCATCGACTGGCACGACCACGCCTCGCACCAGCTCATCCACCCGCACCGCGGGGTGCTGCGGATCTCGACCCCGATCGGCGACTGGGTGGTGCCGCCGCACCGGGGCGTGTGGATACCGGCAGGGGTCGCGCACGCGCACGAGGCGTACGGGCCGACCGAGATGCGGGCGCTGGTCTTCGACCCGTGGGTCAACCCGCTGCGGCTGGACCGGCCCACGGTCCTGGCGATCACGCCGCTGCTACGGGAGGTGGTGGTCGCCCTGACCGGCGACGACGAGCCGACCGCGAGCCAGCGGGCCAACCTGGAACGCGTGCTGCTCGACCAGCTCCGCAAGGTCGAGGCGCTGCCGCTGTGCCTGCCGACGCCGTCCGACCCCCGGCTGCGCGACGTGGCCGCGATCCTCGAGGCGGATCCGGCGGACGGCCGGACGCTCGCCGAGCTGGGCGCGGTGGTGGGCGCCTCCGAGCGCACGCTCAGCAGGCTGTTCCGCGCGGAGACCGGCATGAGCTTCCCGCAGTGGCGCACCCAGCTGCGGCTGCACCGCGCGCTGATCCTGCTGGCCGGCGGCCGGTCGGTGACCTCGACGGCCGCCGCCTGCGGCTACAGCGGCCCCAGCGCGTTCATCCAGTCGTTCAAGCACGCCTTCGGCACGACCCCGCACGCGTACGTGCGCGGGTGAGGCGGCCGGCTACGGCCGGGTGAGCACCACGTAGCCGGCCTCCCGGAACACCACCCGGTAGCCCCGCGCCCGCAGGGCCTCGACCCGTGCGACCTGCGCGCGGAGCGAGCCGAAGGGGAACGTCCTGGCCCCCACGTCGGCGGCGACCCACGGCGCCCCGCGCGGCGTGCGGTCCCACAGCAGGGTCCGCGTACGCGGCGACAGGGCCGGGGCGAGGGACCCGGCCGCCTCGACCAGCACGCCGTCGGGCACGGCCGCGACGGCGCGTCCGGCCGCGCGGGTCCGGGCGGTCTCGGCGTAGAAGGAGGGGGTGAACAGCGCGCCGAACGAGAAGAACGGCACGAGCGCGACCGAGGTGGCGAGCACGAGCAGCGCCCATGCCCGCACGAGCCTTCCGGCCCGTTCCGGGAAACGGGCGGCCACCCGCAGCGCCCCGTCGATCCCGGCGGCGAAGACGATCGCGACGACGAAGGCCGTGTAGTGGTATCGCGGCGTCCACCAGTTGGGGTAGGTGCTGGCGAGCAGCCGTTCCAGCAGCGGCGGCAGCAGGGCCAGGCCCAGCGGGGACAGCACGGCGGTGAACAGCACGGGAGCGAGCGTCAGCACGAGCGTGCGCAGCTTCAGCGGCGGATCGGCGAGCAGCGCGACGACGTCGCCGGGCCGCGTGACCGCGTGCACCGCGGCACGGCGCAGATCCGGGCCCAGCGTCCAGTACGCCCAGTAGTAGCCGGCCCTGCCGCCGAAGTGCGGGATGAGGACCCGCGTCGCCACCAGCGTCGCGGCGAGGCCGACGGCGACGAGCAGCGCGCCCAGCCACCGGTCGCGGGGGCGGGACAGGAGGAACAGCCCGAACCCCGCGAGCAGCAGGCCCATGTCCTCCTTCACCAGCAGGAGTGCCAGCCCCGCGAGGACCGCGGCCCCCCTGCGCCCGGCCTGGTGACGCTCCAGCATGGCCGCCGTGAGCAGCGGCGCGAACGCCACCTCGTGGAAGTCGAAGGCCACGGCCTCGGTGATCGGCCACGACAGGGCGTAGGCGACCGCGACCGGATAGGCGACGCGCCGCCCCGCCGTGCCCGCCGAAACCATGTCCGCCGAAACCGTGACCGCCGAGGAGGCGCGGAAGGCGTACGCCCACACCAGCGGGATCGACAGCGCAAGCAGCACGGCCTGCGCGACGAGCAGGGTCGCCGGCCCGTCGTGGATCCAGTAGAGCGGCGCCAGCAGCGCGAGCGCCGGAGACCAGTGGTCGCCGAGCACGCAGAACCCCGGCCCGAAGCCGTTGTGCACGCCCTTCAGCATCGAGACCGGTGCCTGGAGACGCGCGTACGACCGGATCGCCTGGTCGAAGATCACCAGGTCGTACGCGCCCGCCCGGAACCGCGCCAGCGTCACGCACGAGTAGAACGCGTAGAGCGCCGCCGCCACGACGGTGAGGGCCGAGACGCGGACGAGGTCCCTGCGGGGCAGCCTCCCGGTGACGAGGTTCGGTGTGACGAGGTTCGCGGCGAGGCCGTTCCCGCCGACGGGGTCGCCGCGCCGCGCCCGCCACCGTCGTGCGACCGTCCGTGCGGCCGCGCGCGCGATCCCCGCCATCCGTCCCGTTCGCTTCCGCCTGCTCCCTGCGGCAGCCTATCCGTGCAGGTGCGGCGCGGCCGGGAACCGGCGCGTGACCGGCGGACGTGCCGTGCCGGGACGGCCGGCACGGCGAGCCTTGCCCTGGGTTCAGCTCAGGACCGAGAACCAGCGGCCGGCCTCGGTCCACACCTCCGCAGGGCGGAAGCCGGTGCGCGCGGCGAGCGGCCCGATGTCGGACACGCTGACCCGCGCCCAGGCGAACCAGCCGGTGACCCTGCCCTCCCTGCGCAGCCGCACCCGTTCCGCACGGGTCGCGGCGCCGGGCGGATCCAGCTCGGCGACGACCTCGCCTCCGGGACGCAGCAGCTCGCGGACCCGGCGCAGCAGGGCGTCGGGGTCGCCGCCGATGCCGATGTTGCCGTCGGCGAGCAGCACCGTGCCCCAGCGGCCGGCGCCGGGCACGTGGCCGAACACGTCACGGCAGAGGGCGCGCCCCCCGGCCAGGCGGGTGAGGCGGACGGCCCGGGGGGTGACGTCGATGCCGAGCGCCCGCACCCCGCGCCTGGTCAGCGCCACGGTCAGCCGCCCCGGTCCCGAGCCCACGTCGAGTGTGGGGTCGGCGCAGCGGGCCAGCATGGCCTCGTCCCCCTCGGCGTCGTGGAGCCAGCGCCACGCCTCCAGTGGCCACGTGCCGCCGTCGGCCGACTCGACCTCGACCCGCGCGCCGTCCAGCGACTCGGCGTAGAGGGGGCCGATCACGCCGGGATGTCCGCGCCGAGGGCCGCCAGCGTCGCCGCGAACCGCGAGGAGGGGATCCGCGCGGCCACCGCGCGCGCGTCCGCGGCGGTGTCCACGTCGGTCAGCTCGGGCAGCAGGGCGGCCCGCACGCCCGCGGCACGGATCCGCTCCATCAGCAGCGCCCCCGTGTCGGGCCGGGACATCGGCAGCCCGGCCAGCAGGGCGGGGTCGGGCGTGCGCTGCCCGAGCAGCCAGAACCCGCCGTCGGCGGCCGGGCCGACCACGACCTCGTGCCCGTCCAGCAGCCGTCCCGCCTCGGCCAGCAGTGCGGGGGTGACCTGAGGGGTGTCCATGCCGATCAGCACGACCGGGACCGGAAGGGCCGTCCACGCGTCGGCGAAGGCGGCGGCCAGCCGTGCGGCCAGGTCGTCTCCCCGCTGGGCGACCACGTCGTACCCCGCGGGCAGCCAGGGCCCCGGCTCGCCGAGCAGGGCCAGCACCCGCCGCGCGGCCGGGGCGGCGGCGACGGCCGACAGCGTGTCGCGCAGCGCCGACTCCGCGAGCGCGGCGGCCTCCCGCGCGGTGAAGGCCGGCGTGAGCCGGGTCTTCACGGTCCCCGGCACGGGCGCCTTGGCGATGACGACGAGCTGCGCCGCGGTCCCGCTCGTGGCCGGCGTCACGCCGCCCGCCACATGTCGCGCACCGTACGCACGGTGCCGCGGACGGTCCCCGTCACCTTCGAGTGGCCCACCCGAGGCAGGTAGTCGACGTCGACCTCGCCGATGCGCCAGCCCGCCTCGCTCGCCCGCAGCACCATCTCCAGCGGGTAGCCGAACCGCCGGTCCCGCAGGCCCAGGGCCAGCAGCGCCGTACGGCGGGCCGCGCGCATCGGGCCGAGGTCGTGCAGCGGCGCGCCGGTGCGGCGGCGCAGCCGCCAGGCGAGCACCCGGTTGCCCAGCCGGGCGTGCGCGGGCCACGCCGACGCGGTGACGGGCCTACGCCGGCCCAGCACCAGGTCGGCGGCGCCGCTCACCACCCCCTCCGCGACGTACGGGATCTGCCGCGGGTCCAGGGAGGCGTCGGCGTCCATGAAACACACGACGGGGGCGGTCGCGGCCTCCAGGCCCGCGTGGCACGCGGCGCCGAAGCCCGGCCTGGGCTCGCTCACCACGAGCGCGCCGTGCCGGGCGGCGACCTCGGCCGACCCGTCGGTGGATCCGTTGTCCACCACGATGGCGCGGCAGCCGTCCGGCATGCGGCCGAGCACCCAGGGCAGCGCCGCCGCCTCGTCGAGGCAGGGAAGCACCACATCGATCTGCATGTCGCAGAAGCTAGAGCCGCGGGGGCCGCCGAGTTCTTACGAAGTGACTACGGGGCGCCCGGAGGGCGTGGACGGCTTCCCCGGCCCGCCTACGGTGGCGGTCGTGAGAGCACGGCAGGGGGCGTCGGCGGCAGAGCAGGGAGCGTCGGCGGCAAGTCAGGGAGCGCCTGCGGCACGGCAGGGAGCACCTGCGGCAAGTCAGGGAGCGCCAGCGGAACGGCAGGGAGCGTCAGCGGCAGAGCGGGGGGCGCCTGCGGTGCGACGACGGGCACTCACGGCACGGCAGCGGGCGCTGGCCGGATGGGCCGTCCTGGTGGCGGGCGCGTTCGCGGTGGGCGGCCTGCTGCACGCCCACGGGGTGCTGCGCATCGACCACCTCCCGCCGCTGCACGCGCTGGCGCGCCTGCCCACGCCCGCGCTGCTTCCGGCCGTGGCCTTCGCCGCGGTCGCGGTCCCCGTGCTGCCCCGGCTGACGGCGCATCTGCCGATGCGCGCGGCGCTGGCGGCGGCCTTCGCCGCGTCGCTCGCGTGGACGGTCCTGCTGGCGGTGTCGGGGGAGGGGCTGGCGTGGCCGTTCACCCACCCGCAGGAATACCTGGCCGGGCTCGGGGCCGTGGGGGACGACCCCCTCGGCTGGCTCGCCGGGTTCACCCGGGACCTGCCGGCCTATCCCACGCACGTACGCGGCCATCCGCCGCTGCCGGTGCTGGTGCTGTGGGCGCTGGCGGCCGCCGGGCTGCCCGGGCCGTTCTGGGCCGCCGTCCTCGTGGTCGTGACGGGGTGCTCGGCCACGGCCGCGATCGGCCTGACCGTGTGGCGCGTCGCGGGGGAGGACGCGGCCCGGCGCGTGCTGCCCTACCTCGCCCTGTGCCCGGCGGCGGTGTGGATCGCTACGACCATGGACGCGTTCTTCGCGGGCGTGGGGGCGTGGGGGACGGCGCTGCTGGTGCTCGGGGCGCGGAGCCGGGCGGGCCGGGTGACGCTCGGCCTCGGCGCGGGACTGGCCCTGGGCGCGCTGCCCTACCTCAGCTACGGCCTGGTGCCCTACCTGCTCGTCCCGCTCGTCGCGGCGGTCGCCGTGGGAGTGCCGCGGGCGACCGTGGTCGCCTGCCTGACCGGGATGGCCGCGGTGAGCGCCCTGTTCGCCGCCGGGGGGTTCTGGTGGCCGGCCGGTGTGCTCGCCACCCACGCCGAGTGGGCGGCCGACCCCGGCGCGGCCCGGCCGTACCTGTACTTCCTGGTCGCCAACCTGGCCGTGCTCGCCCTGGTGACGGGCCCGGCCGCCGCCGCCGGGCTCGTGGCGCCGGGACGGGCCCGCGACCGGATCCTGCCGCTGGCGGCGTTGGTCGCGGTGCTCGCCCTCGACGTCAGCGGCGTCACCAGGGGCGAGGTGGAGCGGATCTGGCTGCCGTTCGCCCTGTGGGTGGTGGCGGCGGCCGGGCGTGTGGGAGCCGGGGGTAAGGGAGCCGGGCGTGAGGGAGACCGCCGCCTGCTCGCCGCGCAGGCGGTGCTCGGCCTGCTGCTGCAGGGGTTCGTGAGATCTCCCTGGTGATTCAGCCGGCCGTCGCCAGCGGGGCGTGGGCGAACTCCCGCATGCCGTCGGCGAAGCGGATCCGCGCCCGGAAACCCAGGTCGGCCGCTGCGCGGTCCGGGGAGGCCACGATGTGCCGGACGTCGCCCAGCCGGTAGCGGCCGGTGACCTCGGGGGCCGGTCCGCCCCGCGCCGCGCTGAGCGCGTCCGCCAGGTCGCCGATCGTGTGGGGCTCGCCGCTGGCCACGTTGTACGCGCGGAGCCGGCCGGGCGGGGCGGACTCCAGCGCGTCCAGCGCCGCGAGGTTGGCCGCCGCGACGTCGCCGACGTGGACGAAGTCCCTGCGCTGGCCGCCGTCCTCGAACACCAGCGGCGCCCGCCCGGCCTCCAGCGCGGACCGGAAGATCGCGGCCACCCCCGAGTAGGGGGTGTCGCGCGGCATCCCCGGCCCGTACACGTTGTGATACCTCAGGGCGACCGCAACGCCGCCGGTCTCGCGGGCCCAGTTGGCGGCCAGGTGCTCCTGGGCGAGCTTGCTCGTGGCGTACGCGTTGCGCGGATCGGGCGGGACGTCCTCGTCCACGGTCCCCGGCGTCAACGGGCGCCCGCAGCGCGGGCACACCGGCTCGAACCGCCCGGCGGCCAGGTCCTCCTCGGCCCTGGGGCCGGGGCGCCGGCGGCCGTGTTCCGCGCAGTCGTAGACGCCCTCGCCGTAGATCACCATGGACGACGCCAGGACCAGCCGGGAGACCCCGTGCCGCGCCATCGCGGCGAGCAGCACCGCGGTCCCGAGCGCGTTGACCGACACGTACTCCGGCAGGTCGGACACGTCGACGCCGAGGCCGACCTTGGCCGCCTGGTGCACGACGGCGTCGGCGCCGTCGAGCGCGCGGCCGACGGCGTCCTCGTCCCGCACGTCACCCTGCGTGACGTCCACGCTGCCGCGCAGGTCGAAGCCCCGCACCTCGTGCCCGGCGTCGCGCAGCAGGGAGGCGACGCCGCTCCCGATGAAACCGGCCGCGCCGGTGACCACGATCTTCATCCCGCCACGCTAGCGACGGCCCGCCACGCTGAAAGTTTCAAGTTCCTTACGGGTCGACCGGCACGGATGCGAGCGGGCTTTGACGGGCCCGCCCCGGCGATCGATGATCCGGGCGATGTCGTCGGCGGATCGTCCCGGAGAGGTGGCTCGTGTCCAGACTGTCGTGGCCGGCCGCGTGGACCGCGGCGGGCGCCGTGGCCGCCGCGCTGCTGGCGGCCAACATCGCCGCGCCGCCCGTCCTCGCGACGAGTGTGTCGACGGCGTACGCCGCTTCCGCGGCCTCGGGCGAACCCACGCCGCAGCCGACGGCGAGCGGCCCGGCGGGGACGGACACCACGCCGCCCACGACGCCCGGTGAGGTGCGGGCCTGCCCGCCGCCGCTGCCCACGGGAGGCACGCCCCAGGGTGTGGTCGGCCTGTGCTGGACGGCGTCCGCAGACGACGTCGGCGTCACCGGCTACGAGGTCTACCGCCTCACCGCGGACGGCTTCGTCAGGGCGACCGCCCCCACGAGCACGGTGACCGTCGTCTCCGGCCTGACCATCGGCCGGACCTACACGTTCTACATCGTGGCCAAGGACGCCGCGGGCAACACCAGCAGGCCCACCGCGCCGTTCAGCACCTCGGCGGTCACCGGCATGTCCGTGTCGCCGAGCCCCGGCACGGGCGACACGACGCCGCCGACCAGGCCGACCGGGATGCAGGCCAACTGCCTGCCCGACTTCAAGGGGACGTCGTTCTGCTGGACCCCGTCGACCGACGACGTCGGGGTGACGGGCTACGACGTCTACCGGCGCACCGACACGGCCTGGATCCCGGTGGGCACCCCCATCAGCACGTACTTCACCGAGGGCAACCTCGTCACCGGCCAGTCGTACGTCTACTTCATGGTGGCGCAGGACGCCGCGGGCAACCTCAGCCTGCCGTCCGACCTGGTGACGGCCACGGCGTCGGGCGGCTACCCCACCTACACGCCGCCCCCGGTCAGCTGCAAGATCGAGTACACCGCGTGGTCGTGGAGCGGCGGCTTCTCCGCCAACGTGAAGATCATCAATTTGGGTCAGACACCGATGAACAACTGGACGCTGCGCCTCGTCCTCCCCGACGCGGGACAGAAGGTCGCCAGCGGCTGGTCGGCCACCTGGTCGCAGTCCGGCAAGGACGTCACCGCCGCGGCCATGCCGTGGAACTCGGTGATCCAGGGCGGCGCGTCGGTGCAGATCGGCTTCAACGGCACGCTCACGGGCGCCAATCCCGATCCCACCGGCTTCACGCTGAACGGCGGCACCTGCATCAGGGGCTGACCTCCGCCGCCCGTCCGGCCCCGGCCGGACGGGCGTCCGTCCGCCGTTTCCGGCGGACGGACGCGGGCAGTCAGGACATATGCCGCTGCTCGACACCACGCTGCTCCTGCTGCTCGAGGGCTACGCCTGGCTGCCGGCCCGCTGGCGGGAGACCCAGGGGGAGATGGTCCACACCCGGCTGATGGGCCAGCGCGCCGTCGTGCTGCGCGGGCCGGACGCCGTCCGCTTCTTCTACGACGACGACCACGTCCAGCGGGCTCCCGCGCTGCCCGAGCCGATCAAGAGCACGCTGTTCGGCCACGGCGCGGTGCACACGCTCGACCAGGCCGCGCACCGGGCGCGCAAGGGCATGTTCATGTCCCTGATGACGCCGGAAAGCGTCGCCGCCCTGGTCGGTGAGACCACCGCGGCCTGGGACGCGGCGGTGGCGACGTGGCCGGACAAAGGCCACGTCGTGCTCTTCGACGAGGCCGCCCGAGTCATCACCCGGGGGGCGTGCCGGTGGGCGGGCATCCCGCTCACCGAGGAGGAGACCGGGCCCCTCGCCGCCGACCTCGTCGCGATGGTCGACGGCTTCGGGTCGCCGGGCCCGCGGCACTGGCGGGCCCGCGCCGCCCGCAGGCGCCGCGAGGCGTGGCTGGCGGGACTGGTCGAGGACGTGCGGCGCGGGGCCCTGCGGGCGCCGGACTCCTCGGCGCTCGCCGTGGCCGCCCGCCACCGGGAGCCCGACGGGGAACTGCTCGCCCCCCGGATCGCCGCGGTCGAACTGCTCAACCTCGTGCGTCCCACCGTCGCCGTGAGTTGGTTCGTCACGTTCGCCGCGCACGCGCAGCACTGCTGGCCGGTCACCCGCGTCCGCCTGGCCGAGGACGCCGACGGCGCGTACGCGGAGGCGTTCGCGCATGAGGTGCGGCGCTTCTACCCCTTCGCGCCGTTCGTGGCGGGCAAGGCCGTCAAGGACCTCACCTGGAAGGGCGAGCAGATCCTGGCCGACTGGCTCGTGCTGCTCGACGTCTGGGGCCAGAACCACGACCCGGCGCTCTGGCCGAACCCCTGCGCGTTCGACCCGCGCCGCTTCATCGGACGCGAGATCGGCCCGTACGACCTGATCCCGCAGGGCGGGGGCGACCCGGCGACCGGTCACCGGTGCCCGGGCGAGCCGGTCGCCGTGGGCCTGCTGGAGGCCCTCGCGCCGCGGCTGGCCCGGCTGGACTACACCGTGCCGGAGCAGGACCTCACCATCTCGCCCTACCGGATTCCGGCCCGGGTGGCGAGCGGCTTCGTCCTGCTGCCGGCCGGGGCGGCCGCGCCCCCCGAGACGGCGGGGGCGAAACGACCGCGCCCGGCGGTTCACCCCTTGTAGTTGAAGACCTGGCGCAGCGTGTGCCGGACCTCCACGAGGTCCTTCTGGTCCGCCATCACCTGGTCGATCGGCTTGTACGCCTCGGGGTGCTCGTCGACCAGGGCGGCGGCCCGGTCGGAGTTCCAGGTCCGGCCGCGCATCGCCTCCCTGAGCGAGGCCGACGACAGCTCGCGCTTCGCCCGGCTCCTCGACATCCTGCGCCCCGCGCCGTGCGAGCAGGAGTTGTACGACAGCGGGTTGCCCCGCCCGCGCACGATGTAGGAGCGGGTGCCCATCGAGCCGGGGATCACGCCCTCGTCCCCGGTGTCCGCCTTGATCGCGCCCTTGCGGGTGATCCACAGCTCCTTGCCCTGATGGGTCTCCAACTGCGTGAAGTTGTGGTGGCAGTTGATCGTCCGGACCCGGGCGCCGGCGCCGGCCACGCGGAACAGCGCGTCGCCCAGCACCTTGTCCATCCGCGCCCGCGAGGCCATCGCGTAGCGCTGCGCCCACAGCATGTCCTCGATGTACGCCGTGAACTCCGCGGTGCCCTGGGTGAAGTAGGCGAGGTCGTAGTCCTCCATCCCGATTCCCAGGCTCCGCATGAGCCGCTTCGCGCCGTTGATGTGCGCGGTGGCGAGCTGGTTGCCGATCCCGCGCGAGCCGGAGTGCAGCACGGTCCACACCCGGTCGCGCTCGTCGAGGCAGACTTCCACGAAGTGGTTGCCCGAGCCGAGGGTCCCGAACTGGCAGGCGACGGTGTTCTCCTGCTTGGGCGTCAGGCCGGTGTGCGGCCGGCCCAGGTCGCCGAGCGCGCGGTCCACCGCCCGGTCGTCGTGCCCCTTGCCCACGCCCGCCGGGATGCGCCGCTCCACCAGCCGCATCAGCGGGTCGAGCGAGTCGGGCAGGTCGGCGGCCGTGAGCGTGGTCTCGGTCGCGACCATGCCGCAGCCGATGTCCACGCCGACGGCGGACGGGATGATCGCGCCCTCCGTCGGGATGACGGAGCCGACCGTCGCGCCGATGCCGACGTGCGCGTCCGGCATGAGCGCGACGTGACCTGGCACGAACGGCAGGCGCGCCGCCCGGGCGGCCTGGTCGATCGTCCCGTCGTCGATCTCGCTCGCCCAGGACAGCAGCTTCGGGGCGATGTGCTTCGGCATGGTGGAAACTCCTCCTTGGTCGAGATCCACTGTGCCGGGCGCCAGGCTGGAATCCCAACCGAATATCGCGGCGGAAAGTCGTTTGCCGCCCTACCCGCCCGTCGCCCATCATGCCGGGATGAGCGACGAATCCCAGGACCCCGGTGGTCCGGACGAGGGGGAGCGTCGTCGCCTCGGTGACGACGGCCCGCCCCCGCCCGCCGGCGGCGTACGACTGCCGTGGACCGCGGTGCCCGCGCACCTGCGGCTGGCCGTCGAGCGGCACCTCGGGGACCGCGTGACCGAGGCCGTCACCCAGCCCGGCGGATTCTCCCCGGGCGTGGCGGCCCGCCTGCGGCTCGCGGGCGGGGGCAGGGCCTTCGTCAAGGCGGTCGGGCCCGAGCCGAACCCGATCAGCCCCGGCATCCACCGGGCCGAGGCCCAGGTGGCCGCCGCGCTGCCGGCCACGGCGCCCGCGCCCCGGCTGCTCGCGTCCTTCGACGAGGACGGCTGGGTGGTCCTGCTGTTCGAGGACGTCGAGGGCCGCACGCCGGCCCAGCCCTGGACGGCGGCGGAACTCGACCTCGTGCTCGGCGCGATGGCCGAGCTGGCCGAGTCGCTCACCCCCGCACCCGTGGCGGTGCCGCCGGCCGGTGAGCGGTTCGCGGAGGAATTCCAGGGATGGCGGCGCCTGGCCGCCGGCCCGCGCGGCCTCGGCTTGGGCGGCCTCGGCGGGGACGGACCCGATGCCGCGTGGGCACGGCGGCACCTGGACCGGCTGGCGGAGCTGGAGGTGGCCTGGGACCGGGCGGTGGAGGGCGACACGCTGGCCCACGCCGACCTCCGGGCCGACAACCTGCTGCTCACCGCGGACGGTCGCGTCTACGTGGTGGACTGGCCCTGGGCGTGCCTGGCGGCCCCGTGGTTCGACCTGCTCGGGATGCTCCCGAGCGTGGTCATGCAGGGCGGGCCGCGGCCCGCCGAGGTCTTCGACCGTCATCCCGTCGCGGCGAAGGCGGACCCCGACGCGGTCACCGCGGTCCTGGCCGCGGTGACCGGCTTCTTCCTGCAGCGGGGAAGCCTTCCCGCGCCGCCGGGCCTGCCCACGCTCCGCGCCTTCCAGCTCGCGCAGGGCCGGGCGGCGCTGGCCTGGCTGCGGCGACGGACCGGCTGGAGGTGACCCCCGCGGCCGTGCCGTGAGCGGACGTCGCCGGCACGTGACCCTGGATGGGGAACCGGCGAGCACGCGTGGAACCCTGGGCGAGGGCGGCGGAAGTCATGACAAGTGAGGCGGCTCACCGGAGCCCGGCCCCCGCTCCGCCGGTTTCGCGCGTGCGAGAGGAGAGCGGGAATGAACTCCGCCTCGGCCGCTGTGGGCGGTGCGGCCACCTTCGTCTGGCTCGGGATGGTGCTGGCGATCTCCTTCCTTGAGGCGCCGCTGAAGTTCCGTGCGCCGGGGGTGACGATCCCGATCGGGCTCGGCATCGGCCGGCTCGTCTTCCGGGCGCTCAACGCCGCCGAGGCCGTGCTGGCGGTCGTCGTGATCGTGGCGGTCGCCACCGGATCGCCCGGCACCGCCGCGGTCGCGCTCACGGCGGTCGCCGCGGTCGTTCTGGTGATCCAGGTCGCGGTCGTACGCCCGCCGCTCAACCGCAGGTCGGACCGCGTCCTGTCCGGTGAGGACCCGGCGCGGCACAGGTCGAGGGCGCACCTCTACTACGTCGCGCTGGAGATCGTGAAGGTCCTGTCGCTGCTCGCCCTGGGCTGCGTCCTCCAGGCCGCTTAGCGGCTTCTTCCGTTTCCGTCCGCGGCCCGCGCTCAGGGGCGTTTGACGACGGTGAGCAGGACCGCGCTGTCCCCCACGGCGTCGAGCGCGTGCCGTGCGTCCGGGATGGTCAGCAGGTCGCCGGAGCGCCCTTCCCAGGAGGCGTCGCCGCTGCTCAGCCGTACATGACCGTGCAGCACCAGAAGGGTCGCCTCACCCGGGCTCTCGTGCTCGGCGAGGCCGGTCCCGGCCATGAGAGCGAGCAGCGTCTGGCGCAGCGCCTGCGCGTGGCCGCCGTGCACGGTGTCGGCCGCGCGCCCGCTGGAGGCGGTGGCGGCGCGTTCGAGTAGTTCCCTGGCACGCGTGTCGAGAGAGATCGGCTCCATGCCCATCAGTCTGCCCCGCGCCGCGCCCGTCGTCCGGGAAGGGAGATGGCCGCGCCGGAGACGGATGCGTTCCGTCCGGAGTGGGGGAATCACGCAGGGACGACCGAGGTTGTCGTCATCGTGACGGCAGGGCTTAGGCTTGAGGCTCTCTGGGGTTGGAGGTCCTCTCGTGCTGGTTGACTCGTTCGGCCGGGTCGCGACCGATTTGAGGGTGTCGCTGACCGACCGGTGCAACCTGCGGTGCGCGTACTGCATGCCGCCCGAGGGCCTCGACTGGCTGCCCAAGCCCGAGCTGCTCACCGGCGAGGAGATCGTCCGCCTGGTGACGATCGGCGTGGAGCGGCTCGGCATCCGGGAGGTCCGCTTCACCGGTGGCGAGCCGCTGCTGCGGCGGGAGCTCCCCGAGATCGTGGCCGCGACCGCCGCGCTGCGCCCGCGTCCCCAGGTGTCGCTGACGACCAACGGCATCGGCCTGACCCGCCTCGCGGAGCCCCTCGCGCGGGCCGGTCTCGACCGCGTCAACGTCTCGCTGGACACGCTGGACCGCGACGTGTTCGTCCGGCTGGCGCACCGCGACCGGCTCCGCGACGTGCTGGACGGGCTCGCCGCGGCCACCGCGGCGGGCCTCACGCCGGTCAAGGTCAACGCGGTGCTGATGCGCGGCGTCAACGAGCACGAGGCCGCGCCGCTGCTGCGCTACTGCCTCGACCAGGGATACGAGCTGCGCTTCATCGAGCAGATGCCGCTCGACGCCCAGCACGGCTGGCGCCGCGACGACATGATCACGGCCGACGAGATCCTCGGCCTGCTGAAGGACTCCTTCGACCTCACCGAGGACGACCCGCGCGAGCGGGGCAGCGCACCCGCCGAGCTCTTCCTGGTGGACGGCGGCCCGCACCGGGTGGGCGTGATCGGCTCGGTCACCCGGCCGTTCTGCGGCGCCTGCGACCGCGTCCGCATCACCGCCGACGGCCAGGTCCGCAACTGCCTGTTCGCCACAGAGGAGTCCGACCTGCGTACGGCGCTGCGCTCGGGCGCCACGGACGAGGAGCTGGCGGCGCGGTGGGTCGCGGCGGTGCGGGGAAAGAAGGCCGGGCACGGCATCGACGACCCCGCGTTCCTCCAGCCGGCCCGCCCGATGTCGGCCATCGGCGGCTGACGGAGCCACCGGAGAGCCCGAGAGAGTCCGAGAGAGCCGCGAGAGGGAGTCCAGGGAGCACCCGTGCGTCCCCGTTCCGAAGCCGGCGCCGGTGAGGCGGCCTGCCCGCCGCCGTACGACGCCGTGATCCTGGCGGGCGGCCGGGCCGAGCGGCTCGGCGGGGCGGACAAGCCGGGTGCGCTCGTCGGCGGGCTGCCTCTCGTCGAGCGGGTGGCGGCGGCGGTCGGCGACGCCCGCGCGGTGGTCGTGGTGGGCCCGCCCAGGGACATGCCGGGCGTGCTGTTCACCCGTGAGGACCCGCCGGGCGGCGGGCCGGTGCCGGCGCTGCGCGCCGGGCTCGCCGAGGTGACGTCCCCGCTGGTCGTCCTGCTCGCGGCCGACCTGCCGTTCGTCGTCGCCGGTCACGTCAGGGCGCTCCTGGCGGCCGTGCCCGAGGACGGCGCGGGGGCGGTGCTCGTGGACGACGGGGGCCGTGAGCAGTGGCTCACCGGTGCGTGGCGTACGGCCGCTCTGAAGGACGCGCTCGGCACGTACGAGGGGCGGTCGCTGCGCGGGCTGCTCGGCCCGCTGGGGCCGGTGCCCGTACGCCCGCCGGTGGCGCCGGGAGAGACCCCGCCGTGGTTCGATTGCGACACCGTCGACGATCTCCGCGCGGCCCGCGAGCGGGCCGGAGGGCGCGGGTGAAGGGAGAGCGCGTGAACGTGCTGGAGGAATGGACGGCCCTGGTCTGCCGCGAGCTGGGCATCGATCCCGCCCGGGTGGACAGGACCGCGGTGCTCGACCTGACCAGGGATGTGGCGCACGGAGTGGCGCGGCCCGCCGCCCCGCTGACCGCCTACCTGATGGGGCTGGCGCAGGGGGCCGGCACCGCGCCGCCGGATGTGGTGGAGCGGCTGTCCCGGATGGCGAAGGACTGGGCGGGGGCGAACACGGAGACGGACACGGGGGCGAACGCGGAGACGCGCGCGGCTGCTGACGCGTCCGACTCCTGACACCGGCTTCCACGGCCCCGGCGCGCCGCATGGAGGGGAAGGGCGGGCGCCGGGGGCCGTTCGGCGGAAGGGCCGTCCCCACCGGGGACGACCTCGACGGCCGGTCCGTGAGGCCCGTGTGAACTCTGTGGAAAAAGGGCGACGCCGGGTGGTTACGGGGGCAAACCACCCGGCGCCGCTTCATCGGCGTTCCGACGGGGGCCCGGAACGCCGGCACCAGCGCTCCGACGGGGGACCAGAGCGCTTGGCTAAACTGTACACCTCCAACCCATGGGTTGCGTCAAGACTTTGTCACGACCCGATCTCGCGTCGATGGCGTGGTATCTCGTTTTGGTTAGACGAGGTCAAGTCGGGGGGTGGAGGAGGCTCGTGACCTCTCTGATTGGCCCCGATAACGGCAAGGTATGGCAAAAGAACGGCCCCACCGACGAACAGGGCCTTGACGGGCCACGGGGCCGGCACCGCCACGGCCAGAATGAGGCACACGAGCCGGATGCCCATCTTGATGAGGTAGCTGATCTCCCGCTTGCGCACGTCGTCGGTCAGCGACGGCTGAGCGTCCGTCACCTGGTGAACGACCGGGCGGTCTTTTCGCAACCTGCGCCATGGATTCACGATTTCCACGGTAGACCCCGAGGGAGGCGGGGGTGACGCCCGCACGGCGATACGATCACGCGAGAGACGCGCAGGCAGGAGGACGTGATGTCGGACCGGACCTATCGGGTGACCGAGATAGTGGGCACCTCGGCGGAGAGCGTCGACCAGGCGATCCGCAACGGCGTCAGGCGGGCCGCCCAGACGCTGCGGCATCTCGACTGGTTCGAGGTGACCGAGGTGCGCGGGCACATCGAGGACGGCGAGGTGGCCCATTTCCAGGTCGGCATGAAAGTCGGCTTCCGCCTCGAGGACGCCGAATAGGACCGGTGTTCGCGAGCGCTCGGCGCCCGCGACGGCCGGTGCCGGGCCCCGGCTGGAACCCGCGCGTGGTGACCGTTTCCTAGCTGGCCTGGCTGACCGTCGACATGTTGAAGTCGGGCACCCGGACCGGCGGCATGACGGCGCGGGTGAACCAGTCGTTCCACTCGCGCGGGAGCGTCTGCTCGCTCGGGCCAACCTCGCTGAGGCGGCCGAGCAGGTCGACCGGCGACTCGTTGAACCGGAAGTTGTTGACCTCGCCCACGACCTCGCCGTTCTCGACCAGGTAGACGCCGTCCCTGGTCAGGCCGGTCAGGAGCAGCGACTGCGGGTCGACCTCGCGGATGTACCACAGGCAGGTCAGCAGCAGGCCCCGCTCGGTCGAGGCGATCATCTCCTCCAGCGAGCGGCCGCCCTCCGGTCCTGTCATGATCAGGTTGTCGATCTGCGGCGTGGCGGCGAGCCCGGTCAGCTCGGCGGAGTGCCTGGTCTGCACGAGGTTGGCCAGCGTGCCGTCGCTGATCCACTCGGTGTGGTCCAGCGGCAGGCCGTTGTCGAAGACCGACTGCTCCCGGCTGGAGGCGTGCGCGACGACGAACGGCGTGCACTCGACGCCGGCCCGCGCCGGTTCGCTGTGGAGGGAGATCGGCAGCGTCGAGAGCCGCTCGCCCACACGGGTGCCGCCGCCGGGCCGGGAGAACACTGTGCGGCCGTCGGCGGCGTCCCGCGCGCCGGCCGACCAGTAGAGGTAGATCATCAGGTCGGAGACCGCCGTCGGCGGCAGGAGCGTCTCGTAGCGGCCCGGCTCCAGGCTGATCCGCCGCTTGGCCCAGTCGAGCCGCCGGGTGAGCGTCTCGTCCAGGGCGGCCACGTCCACGTCGGTGAAGTCACGGGTGGCCACGCCCGTCCACGCCGAGCGCGTCATGTCCGTGGACTTGGCGTTGAGTTCGAGCCGCCCGGTCGGCTGGTCGTGACGCAGCCGCAGGCCGGTGGACGAGCCGACGAACGTCGAGGTCATGCTGTGCTCGGCGAAGCCGTACAGCCTGCGTCCCGAGGCGTCGGCGGCGGCGAACGCCTCGCCGAGCGCGGGCGCGAACCCCCCGAACACGTCGATGGAGGTCGGCTCCACCGGGCGTTCCCAGCCCTCCCCGGCGGCGCCCTCCACCAGGGGACGGGCGTCCTCCGACGGCCGGGCCTCCCGCGCGGCGCGGTCCGCCGCGGCCACCACGTCGGCCAGCTGGCCGGCCCGTACGGCGGAGCGCGAGACGACCCCCACCCCGGCGCCCACGACGGAGATCACCGTGAGCCGGGAGGAGCGCGCGACCCCGTTGGTCGTCAGCGTGTTGCCGGCGAAGCGCAGGTTGGCGGTCGAGCCCTCGTCCACGATGACGACGCAGCCGTCGGCCTCGCTCAGCGCGAGCGCCCGCTCCACCGTCTCCTGCGGTGTGGTCACCCGGTCGCTCACTTGCTGCCACCCTCCTGGACGGTGTTGAGAATCCGTACGCCGCGGAACAGGGCCGCCGGAGCGCCGTGACTGACCGGCGCGACCTGGCCCGGCTGGCCCTTGCCGCAGTTGAAGGCGCCGCCGAGCACGTAGGTCTCCGGGCCGCCGACGGCCTCCATGGAGCGCCAGAAGTCCGTCGTGGTCGCCTGGTAGGCCACGTCGCGCAGCTGCCCGGCCAGGCGGCCGTTCTCGATCTTGTAAAACCTCTGCGCCGTGAACTGGAAGTTGTATCGCTGCATGTCGATCGACCAGCTCTTGTCGCCGACGACGTAGATCCCGCGCCCGACCCGGGAGATCAGCTCGTCGGTGGAGGGGCCGCCGGCGGCGGGCTGGAGCGACACGTTGGCCATCCGCTGGATCGGCACGTGGCCGGGGGAGTCGGCGAACGCGCAGCCGTTCGACCGCCCGAGGCCCTTCAGCAGCGCCATCCGGCGGTCGAGCTGGTAGCCGGCCAGCGTGCCCTCGCGGACGATGTCGAACGACTGACCGGCCACGCCCTCGTCGTCCCAGCCGACGGTGGCCAGGCCGTGCTCGACCGTGCGGTCGCCGGTCACGTTCATCACGGGCGAGCCGTAGCGCAGGCTGCCGAGCTGGTCGAAGGTGGCGAAGGAGGTGCCGGCGTAAGCCGCCTCGTAGCCGAGCGCCCGGTCCAGCTCGGTCGCGTGGCCGATCGACTCGTGGATCGTCAGCCACAGGTTCGACGGGTCGATCACCAGGTCGTACGGCCCGGCCTCGACCGAGGGCGCCTTGAGCTTCTCGTCGAGCAGGTCGGGGATCTCGGCCAGCTCGGCGGGGAAGTCCCAGCCGGTGCCCGTCAGGTACTCGTACCCCCGGCCGACCGGCGGGGCCAGCGTGCGCATGTCGTCGAACCGGTCGCCGTCGGCCCGCATCGCGGTCAGCACGGGGTGCAGCCGCACGCGCTGCTGCGTGGTGACCGTGCCCGCCGTGTCGGCGTAGAACTTCTGCTCCTTGACCTGCATGAGCGAGGCAGAGACGTGGTCGACCCTGCCGAGCAGGCCGGACGACCACTCCGCGAGCAGCGCCGCCTTGTCCGGCAGCGGCACGTCGAACGGGTCGACCTCGTAGGCCGACACCCAGGTCACGTCGTCGTACACCGGCTCGGGGGCGAGCTCCACCGGCTCGCGGTTGATGGGCGCGCTGACCGCCGCCACCCGCACGGCCTCCTCGGCCGCCAGGACCGCCGCCTCCGGGGTCAGCTCGATCCCGGACGCGAAGCCCCAGGTGCCGTCCTTGATCACCCGTACGGCGAAGCCGAGGTCGTCGGCGTCCGAGGACCCCTCGAGCCGGGCGTTGAACAGGCGCAGCGTCTCGGCGCGCACACGTTCGAGCCGGAACGAGGCGTGCTCGGCTCCCAGGTCACGGGCGCGCTGCAGGGCCGCGTCCGCCAGCCGCCGCAGCGGCAGGGCGAGGAAGTCGGGGTCGATCTGGCGCATGTCCACGATCCTAACCCTGTGATCTTGTGCCCTGCGGACAAGTGGACTACCCCCAAGTAGCCGATACGGTCGGTCGCATGGTTCGCTCTGTTCTCGTCACCGGCGGAAATCGCGGCATCGGCCTCGCGATCGCCCGCGAGCTCGCCGCCGCGGGAGACGCCGTCGCCGTCACCTACCGTTCCGGCGAGCCCCCCGAGGGGCTGTTCGGAGTTCGCTGCGACGTGACGAGCTCCGCCGACGTCGACGCCGCCTTCGAGAAGGCCGAGGCCGAGCACGGCCCGGTCGAGGTCGTCATCGCCAACGCGGGGATCACCAAGGACACGCTGCTGCCGATGATGAAGGAGGAGACCTTCACCGACGTCATCGACACGAACCTGACCGGCGCCTACCGCGTCGCCAAGCGGGCCGTGCGGCCCATGCTGCGCCTGCGGCGCGGGAGGATCATCCTGATCTCCTCCGTCGTCGGCCTGTCCGGTTCGGCCGGTCAGACCAACTACGCCGCCTCCAAGGCCGGCCTGGTCGGCTTCGGCCGGTCGCTGGCCCGCGAGCTCGGCTCGCGCGGCATCACGGTCAACGTGGTCGCGCCGGGGTTCGTGGAGACCGACATGACCGCGGTGCTCGACGAGGCGCAGCAGGAGCAGATCCGCAAGAGCATCCCGCTCGGGCGGCAGGCGCAGACCGAGGAGATCGCCCGGGTCGTCAGGTTCCTGGCGAGCGACGACGCCTCCTACATCACCGGGGCGGTCATCCCCGTCGACGGCGGCCTCGGCATGGGCCACTGAGCCGGACACCCGACTGACTGGAGCTGGACATGGGTTTGCTGGACGGGAAGCGACTGCTGGTCACCGGCGTCCTCACCGACGCGTCGATCGCCTTCAACGTGGCGAAGCTGGCCCAGGAGGAGGGCGCCCAGGTCGTGCTGACCGGCTTCGGCCGCCTCAGCCTGGTCGAGCGCATCGCCAAGCGGCTGCCCGAGCCGCCGCCGGTGATCGAGCTGGACGTCCAGAACAACGAGCACCTCGACACGCTCGCCGACCGCGTCGGCGCGCACATCGACGGGCTGGACGGGATCGTCCACTCGATCGGGTTCGCCCCGCAGTCCTGCCTGGGCGGCAACTTCCTCAACACCTCCTGGGAGGACGTCGCCACGGCGGTCCACGTCTCGACGTATTCGTTCAAGTCGCTCGCCGTCGCGTGCCTGCCGCTGATGAAGGAGGGCGGCTCGATCGTCGGCCTGGACTTCGACGCGACCAAGGCGTGGCCGGTCTACGACTGGATGGGCGTGGCCAAGGCCGGGCTGGAGTCGTGCTCGCGCTACCTCGCCCGCGACCTGGGCGCGCACGGCATCCGGGTCAACCTCGTCGCCGCCGGCCCGCTGCGCACGATGGCGGCCAAGAGCATCCCCGGGTTCAAGGAGTTCGAGGACTCCTGGCCGGAGCGCGCGCCGCTCGGCTGGGACCTGGCCGACACCGGCCCCGCCGCGAAGGCGTGCGTCGCGCTGCTGTCCGACTGGTTCCCCGCCACCACCGGTGAGATCGTCCACGTCGACGGCGGCGTGCACGCGATGGGCGCCTGACGACACCCTGCGCACGACATCCCGCCTCCCGCATCAGGCGGGCTCACGGGCCGCGGCCGGCGAATCTTGCCGCGGCCCGTCGCTGCGCTTAGCATCTGGGCGTGTCTGACGCTCGCGGTTCTCCGCAGTCGGCATGAGCCGTCAGGCACGAGCGTGATGCCCGGGCTCCCCCGTCCCCGTACGCCTCGGACGGCGTCGCCCGCGGCGACGTGGCCGTCGAACTCGTGTGGGGACCATGGGACGACCAGAGCGCGACCTCAGCCCGGAGGAAGGGCCTGTGCAGGCGTTCGCCGTCGCGCTGCGGCGGCTGCGCGAGGATGCCGGGTCACCCACCTACCGGGCCCTCTCGGAGAGGGCGCACTACTCGGCCACGGTGCTGTCGCGGGCCGCGGGCGGCCGCGTCTTCCCGAGCCTGGAGGTCACCCTCGCCTTCGTACGGGCCTGCGGAGGCGACGAGGACGCGTGGGCGCGGCGCTGGCATCGGGTCAGCGAGGAGATCTCGGGGCGAGCGGAGGAACCGCCGGTACCCGCCGAAGACGGCGGCGGGCGCGCCGGCGGTCCTGATGCAGGGCCGGACGCCGGGCCTGAGGCGGGGGCGGGGCGCGGCGGCCTCGCGGGCTGGGTGCGGCGGCGCGGGCGCCTGCTCGTGGCCGTGGTCGTCGTCGTGGTCGCCGGCGGAGTGGCGCTGGGCGCCGCCGCGCGCGGCGTGGACCTCGCGCCCGGCTGGATCTCCAGCAACCAGCACGTCATCGACCGGGCGGGGGACGTGAGCCGGGCCGAGGACATGGACGGCGACGACCCCCGGGCCCGGGGGTGCGGGCGCGACCTCGAGAGGATCGACACGCTCGACGCCGTCTCGCTGAACCTGCCCGACGGCACCCGCTTCGGGACGCTACGGCTGCGGCGCAGTCCCGACTGCGACACGGCCTGGGCCTCGGCGTACTTCGACAATCCCCGGCTCTACACGGTGTGGCTCGCCGCGCATCGTCCGGCGGACAACGCCCAGGTGCGTTCCCAATGGCAGAACAACACGCCGCCGGGCGCCTACGGGGACATGCTCTCCCTCGCGCGCGGATGCGTCTGGGTGGAGGGATGGGTGGTCACCGAGCAGGGGGAAGGCCCCCACGCGAGAACCCGCTGCGCGGGATGACCTCGCACGTTCCGCTCACCAGGTCGCCGCGCGCTGGTCCCGCGGCCTCCCGTCCACCGTCCCCGTCCCCGTCCACCGTCCCCGTTCCCGCGCCCGCTGCCCCCGCGCCGGGCGGGGCGCGGCCGCGGGACCGCCGGCCCGCGGCCGGTTCAGCCCCGGGCCCAGGCGGAGGCGATGTCCGGCCAGGCGCCGCAACACAGCGCGTACGCCGTCGCCTCCACGTCCTTCGCGTAGAGCTGGTCGGAGTACGCGGTGCCACCGCGGGTCGCGTAGGTCTCGGTGCAGTCGCCGGAGCCCTCGCCCCGGCACACGAGAACCCGCACGGGCGCGCTGCGCCCCTTGTCGAGCGTGATCCGCGACCAGTTGGTCCCGCACCGAGGGGAGTACCGCAACTCGACGGTGGCTCCGGCGGGCCGCGTGGCCCGTCCGCGGCCGTCGTGATACCAGAGCGGCGAACTCACCACGGTGTACGCCCCGCCGGCGCAGCGGCTCGCGATCGGGTCGGTCCCGTCACACGTCTGCGCGCTCTTCCTCCCCCGGTCGCACAGCGTGTCGGAGACGCGGGGCGGGAGCTTGGCGGTCCCGCCGCGCGGAATGTCGTCGGGCCGCACCGCGCCGGTCCGGCCCGACGCCGACCTGGACGCCGATCCGGACACCGACCCCGATCCGGACGCCGACCCCGACCCCAGCCCCGGCCCGTCTCCCGATCCGGCGGCCGCGCCGGTCGCCGTCGTCGTCAGCACGACGGCCGCCGCCGCCGGGGCGGCAAGCGCCCTGAGGGCGATGCTCCATCTCATCCCGAGCTGATCCTTCCGTGGTCCCGGGCACCTGTCGGTGCCACCACGGCATGGATAACCCGGCCCGAAGTTGATGCGCGATCGTCCGGCCAGGGTTCGCATCAACCCATCAAATCGGCACGGCGCAGATCGAGCCGGTGCGCCAACGTCGCCCTCAGGCGAGCCGGTGGCGCCCGGCCTTCCCCGGCAGCCGCAGGCCGCCCTCGAAGGGGATCGACTCGTTCGGCTCCTGCTGTCCCGCGCGGGCCCGCCGAGCCGAGACCACGCGGGTGGCGAGCAGCGCCGAGAGCAGCAGAACCGCGGTGAGCGCCGTTCCCGCCGCGTCGTACGACCTATGGGCCCGCGTGCGCGCGCCCGTGGGGTCGCCGTGCAGCTCCGGCAGCTCGGGCATCTTCTGCCCGGGCCAGAGGAGGGGGATCACGCCGTCCTCGTCCGGGTCCACCTTCGCCGCGCGGCCCGTCTCCAGCGCGTCGTCGCGCGCCGCGACGAGACGCGGCCGGTAGGGCTCGGGAGAAAGGGTGCCCTCGGGCGTCATGGAGGCCTTGGGCCGTGTCGTCTTCTTGCCGGCCGCCCCCGTCTTCCCGGCGCTCCTCGCGCCCTCGTCGCTCTCGTGGGACGCGCAGCCCTCGCCCGCGACCAGAGGCAGGCAGGTGTCCTCGACCGCGCGGGTCAGCCCGTCGGTGAGCTTCTGGACGCTCGGGGCAGGGCTGTGCGTGGCTCCGGATCCGCCGCCCGTCAGCGCGTCCGCCGCTCCGTCCACTGCTTCCGCCGCGCCGCTCACCGCTTCCTTCACGCCGCTCACCGCGCCCGTCGCTCCGCCCGCGGTGTCCGCCGATCTCGCCGCTCCGGACGCGGTGTCCGTCGCACCGGTGAGCGTCCGGCCGGCCGTGTCGACCGCCTTTCCGACGTCGTTCACCGCCGTGCCCGCGGCGTCGGTGGTCGTCTTCACGGTGTCGTCCACGGTCTTCGTGACCGGCGCCGTCAGGCCGCCGGTGGCCTTGTCCGCGACGTCGGTGACGCCGTCGGCCAGTCCGCCCACGCCGTTCACCAGGGAGCAGACGCCGCCGGTGATGCCCGAGACCAGGCCGCCGCCTCCTGTGCAGTCGAACGCCTGTGCCGGGGATGCGGCGAGAGGGAGGCCTCCGGCCAGGGTGATCGCGAGAGCCCCGGCGGAGATCGCGGAGGCCTTGCCTACGATCCCCATGTGTCCCCTTCCGCAGTGCTCTGGTCCATCCCCCGACATACCCGCCACTCTTCGCCCGAGCGCGGGGTTATGCAGTAGAAAGTTGCAGTTCGGTATCGATGTGTGATACGTGAGGACGATTCTCGTTCGCCTCGCACGCCCGGCGCGGCGGTCAGGGGTCGGAGACGTCGTCCAGGGCCTCGCGGATCTCCCACGGCAGGGTGAGCTTCTCGGCCTGCAACACGCCGAGCAACTGCGCGTGCGTGCGCGCGCCGACGATCGCCGACGACACGCCCGGGCGGTCGCGCACCCAGGCGAGCGCCACGGCGAGCGGTGACGCGCCGAGCCCCTCGGCCGCCGTGGTCACCGACTCCACGATGCTGCGGCACCGTTCGTCGAGGTACGGCCGGACGAACTCGGCGAAGTGCGGAGTGGCGGCGCGGGAGTCGGCGGGGATGCCGGTGCGGTACTTCCCGGTCAGCACGCCGCGTCCCAGCGGCGACCAGGCGAGGACCCCGGCGCCCACGTGCCCGGCGGCCGGAAGCAGTTCCTCCTCGGCGTCCCTGGCCAGCAGGGAGTACTCCACCTGCGCCGCGGCGATCGGGGCCCGCGAGTCGCCGCACCGCTGCCATGTGGCGGCGGCGGCGAGCTGCCAGCCCGTGTAGTTGCACACGCCCGCGTAGGCCGTACGCCCGGTGGAGACGGCGTAGTCGACGGCGGCGAGCGTCTCCTCCAGCGGCACCCGGGGGTCGAACGCGTGGAGCTGCCACAGGTCGACCTCCTCCAGGCCGAGCCGGGCGAGGGAGGCGTCGAGCGCGCGGATGAGGTGACGGCGGGAGGCGTCGCGCTCGCCGCCGGGGGTGAGCACGGCCTTGGTGGCGATGACCAGCTCCGAGCGCGGCACCACGTCGCGGATGAGCCGGCCGATCAGGCGCTCGGCGTCGCCGCCGCCGTACACGTCGGCGGTGTCGATCAGCGTGCCGCCGGCCTCGGCGAAGGCGGTGAGTTGCGCCGTCGCCTCCTCGGCGGAGGTGTCGCGGGCCCAGGTCATCGTGCCGAGCCCGATCCTGGACACCGACAGACCGCTGCGCCCGACTAGTCGCTGGTCCATGGTGCGGACAGACTAGCCGATAGGCTGTCCGCACCATGGACGTACTACAGGCGATCGTGCTCGGGCTCGTGCAGGGCCTCACCGAGTTCCTGCCCATCTCCAGCTCGGCCCACCTGCTGATCGTGCCCAAGCTGGCCGGATGGGGCGACCCCGGTGCGCCGTTCACCGCGGTGATCCAGCTCGGCACCATGCTCGCGGTGCTCATCTACTTCTGGCGAGACATCGTCCGGATCACCTGGGCCTGGCTGCGCAGCCTCTGGACGCCGGAGCTGCGCGGCGACCTGGACGCGCGCATGGGGTGGTACATCGGCCTGGGTACGATCCCGATCGGCGTCGCCGGCCTGCTGTTCAAGGACGCGATCGAGGGCCCGGCCCGCAACCTGTGGTTGAACGCGGTCATGCTCATCGTCTTCGGCCTGCTGCTGCTCGTGGCCGATCAGATGGGCCGAAAGAAGAAGGAGGTCGCCGACCTCAACATGCGCGACGGCCTGATCGTCGGCGCCTGGCAGATGCTGCCGCTGATCCCCGGCGCCTCCCGCTCGGGCTCGACGATGACCGGCGCGATGTTCCTCGGCTACACGCGCGAGGCGGCCGCCCGCTACTCCTTCCTGCTGTCGATCCCGGCGGTGATCCTCTCGGGGCTGTTCGAGCTGCGGCACGTCGGCGACGGCGGCGGGCCCCCGGTCGTGCCGACCCTGATCGCGACCGTCGTGTCGTTCGTCGTCGGGTACGCCTCGATCGCCTGGCTGCTGCGCTACGTGGCGCGCCACTCGACCATCGTCTTCGTCGTCTACCGCGTCTTCGCCGGAACGTTCCTCCTCACCCTGCTGGCCCTCGGAGTGGTGCAGTCATGACGACCGTCCTCCTCGTACGGCACGGCCTCACCGCGATGACCGGCCCCGTGCTGGCCGGCTGGACCCCCGGGGTCCACCTCGACGAGCGCGGCCGGGAGCAGGCGCGCGCCGTGGCGGAACGGCTCGCGCCCCTGGAGCTGGACGCCGTCGTGTCCAGCCCGCTGGACCGGTGCCTGGAGACCGCCGCCGCCATCGCGCAGGGCCGCCCCGTCTCGGTGCAGACCGACGACAGGTTCGGCGAGTGCGGCTACGGCGACTGGACGGGCAGGCCGCTGAAGGAGCTCGCCGAGGAGCCGCTGTGGCGGGTGGTGCAGGCCCATCCGAGCGCGGCGGTCTTCCCCGGCGGCGAGGCTCTGGCGGAGGTGCAGAACCGGGCCGTGCGGGCCGTACGCGACTGGAACGAGCGGCTCGGCGAGAAGGCCACCTATCTGGTCTGCAGCCACGGGGACGTCATCAAGGCGATCGTGGCCGACGCGATGGGCCTCCACCTGGACCAGTTCCAGCGGATCACGGCCGACCCCGCGTCCGTCACGGTGATCCGCTACACCCCCCTGCGTCCCTTCCTGCTCAGGGCCAACGACGTGGGCGGGGGAGTGGCCAACCTGGTGCCCCCGCCGGAGGTGTCGGAGGACGAAGACGGGGGAGAAACCATCACCGGAAGCGATGCCGCCGTCGGCGGCGGACCCGGGACCACATAAGGTCGGGCTATGCCGGTCTTCGACTACGATCCGCCTGACAGGTTCGTGGCCGGTGCCGTGGGGCAACCGGGCGCGCGAGCCTTCTTCCTGCAGGCCCGAGGCCAGGGCAGGATCACCACGGTGGCGCTTGAGAAGTTCCAGGTCGCCGTGCTGGCCGACCGCCTCGACGAGCTTCTCGACGAGGTGCTGCGGCGCAGCGGCGGGCGCGCGCCGGTCCCGGCCATGGCCCCCACGGAGCTGGCCGACCAGGGCCCGCTCGACCTGCCGATCGACGAGGACTTCCGCGTGGGCACGATGGCGCTGGCCTGGGATCCCGAGACCGCGCAGGTGATCATCGAGGCGCAGGAGGCCACCGAGGGCGACGACGAGGAGGACGAGGAGCCGCCGCTGGACGACCGGCCCGAGCCCGCCGTCCTCAGGGTGCGGATCAGCGCCGCCGCCGCCCGCGCGTTCAGCCGCCGGGCGCTGGAGGTGGTCGCCGCGGGCCGCCCGCCGTGCCCGCTGTGCGGCCGGCCCCTCGACCCCGAGGGCCACATCTGCGTCCGCCTCAACGGCCACCACCCCGGAGGACTGTCGGCATGAGGCGCGGCATGTGGCGCGGTGTGAACGGGTGGCAGGGCGTCCTCGCGCCGCGCGGGCGAGGAACCGGATGACGGCCGAGGGCGAGGCGAGCATCAACGACGTGGACGGGCCGGGGCTGGACGACGCGGCGGCCATGAGCCTGCTGCGGGAGGGCACCTTAGAAGTGGCGGGACGACTCGTCGAGGCCACGAACATGACGCTCTACTGCTCCATCAGGAACGGCGAGCACGCGGCGGCGTGCGTGTACAAGCCGGTGCGCGGGGAGCGTCCCCTGTGGGACTTCCCCGACGGCACGCTGGCGGCCCGTGAGGTGGCCGCATACGAGGTGGCGGCCGCCACCGGATGGCGCATCGTCCCGCCGACCGTCTATCGGGACGGTCCCTTCGGCCCCGGGATGGTGCAGCTGTGGATCGACGCCGATCCCGAGACCGACCTGATGGCCCTGATGCGCAGCCGCAACCCCGCCCTGCGCCGCATGGCCGTGTTCGACGCCGTGGTGAACAACGCCGACCGCAAGGGCGGCCATCTGCTGCCGCTGCCCGACGGGCACGTGTACGGGGTCGACCACGGGGTCTGCTTCGCGGTGGAGGACAAGCTGCGCACCGTGCTGTGGCAGTGGCGCGGCAAGACGCTCCCGCGTGAGGCGGTCAACGTGCTGGTGCGGCTGGAGCGCGAGATCGAGCGGGGGCGCCTCGGCCGGCGCCTGCGCGAGCTGCTGACCCAGGCCGAGGTGGAGGCCACGTGGGAGCGGGTCAAGAGGCTGCTGGCCACGGGGGTCCACCCGCACCCGTCCGAGGACTGGCCGGCGATTCCGTGGCCCCCGATTTGATCTACCGAGACAGGCTTGCGCAAAACGTGCGAATTGTGCACTCTGCAGGGGTCTCTACCGTTTTTGGAGGGAACACGCATTGTGTACGGTCATCGTGAGCGTCGAGCCGGAGGCCGGCACGCCTGTGCTCCTGGCGGGAGTGCGTGACGAGTTCGTCACGCGGCCGTGGATGTCGCCGGACCGGCACTGGCCCGCGTACCCCGGCCTGATCGGAGGCCGTGACCTCGAGGCGGGCGGCACTTGGCTGGCCGCCGACCCCGCCGGGCTGCGGGTGGCCGCGCTGCTCAACGGCGACGGCGTCGCGGCCCCGGCGGGCAGGCGTCACTCGCGCGGCGAGCTGCCGCTTCTCGCCGCCGCCGCGGGAGAGTTTCCGGCGCTCGATTTGTCGTGGTATGACCCTTTTCATCTCGTCCTCGGCGGGCTCGACGGCGTACGGCTGTGGAGCTGGGACGGCAGGTCCCTGACCGAGGAGAAGCTGCCCGAGGGCGTGCACGTGATCGTGAACACGGGCTGGGACCGCGACGAGAGTCAGCCGCGCACCGCCTGGTTCCGGCCCCGCTTCGCCAGGGCCGCCCGGCCCGGGTGGACCACGGGGGGCTCGCCCGAGCGGTTCTGGGGGGAGTGGCTCGATCCCGCCTCGGGCGCCGGGGTGCCCTGGGACGACCCCCGCGCGCTGATCATGCGGCGGCGGCTGCCGGACGGGCGGGTCTTCGCCAGCCTCTCGGTCACGCTGGTCGCCGTCGCGGAGCAGGGGCTGCGCTACGACTTCTGCCCCCAGCCGGACGACCCCGCCACCTGGCACGAGATCGACACCTCGTGGGGCGCACCGGCTGACCGGGTCCGCCGGCGGCGCGGATAGGCTTCACACCATGCGATCGTGGTCTGCTCCGAATGTCCCCAGGCTGCCCGGTTCGGGCCTCATGCTCCGTCTGTACGACACCGCCGCCCGCGAGGTGCGGGAGACGGCCCCCTCCGGCGAGGCCCGGCTCTACGTCTGCGGCATCACGCCGTACGACGCCACCCATCTCGGCCACGCCAACACCTACCTCGCCTTCGACCTGGTCAACCGGGTGTGGCGGGACGCCGGCCACGACGTGCACTACACCCAGAACGCCACCGACGTGGACGACCCCCTGCTGGAGCGGGCCGAGGCGACCGGGACCGACTGGCGCTCCCTGGGCGAGCGCGAGATCGAGCTGTTCCGCTCCGACATGGAGGCGCTGCGCATCCTGCCGCCCCGGGAGTACGTCGGAGTCACCGAGACCGTCGGGGAGATCGCCGACCTGATCACCGGGCTGGCCGAGCGCGGCGCCACGTACGAGATCGACGGGGACGTCTACTTCTCGGTCGCGTCCGCGCCCAAGTTCGGCGCGGTCTCGGGCTACTCCGAGGAGACCATGCTGGAGCTGTTCGGCGAGCGCGGGGGCGACCCCGCTAGGGAGGGCAAGCGCCATCCGCTCGACTGGCTGCTGTGGCGGGCGGAACGCCCGGGAGAGCCGTCCTGGGAGTCGCCGTTCGGCCGAGGCAGGCCCGGCTGGCACATCGAGTGCACCGCCATCGCCCTGCGCAACCTGGGCAGCGGCTTCGACGTCGCCGGGGGTGGCTCGGACCTGATCTTCCCCCACCACGAGATGGGCGCCTGCGAGGGCCACGTGGCCACCGGCGAGTGGCCGTTCGCGCGGGCGTACGTCCACGCGGGCATGGTCGGCCTGGACGGCGAGAAGATGTCGAAGTCCAGGGGCAACCTCGTGTTCGTCTCCAGGCTGCGGCAGACCGCCGACCCCATGGCCATCCGGCTGGCCCTGCTGGCGCACCACTACCGCGCGGACTGGGAGTGGACATCGGACCAGCTCGCCGCGGCCGAGGAGAGGCTGGCGCGGTGGCGGGCCTCAGTGGCCCGCCCGGCGGGCCCCGCGGGCGCCGCGGTGCTGGCGGCGGTGCGCGAGCGCCTCGCCGACGATCTCGACGCCCCGGGCGCGCTCGCGGCGATCGACGCCTGGGCGGCGGAGGAGGGCGACGACGCCTCCGCTCCGGCGCTGGTGCGCGACGTCGCCGACGCGCTCCTCGGTGTCGCCCTCTGAGCCGCGCCCTCTGAGCCGCGCTCACGTCACCGCGTTTCACCGAACCGCGTTTCACGGAACCGAACGGCGCCCTGCGAACGGCGTCCTCGGGTCCGGGATCCCCGGAGGTCCTTACGGTGCGGGGACCAGATCGCCGGCGGCGTCCGCGCGGTCGACGAAGAGCCGGCCGGTGCGCTCGGCGGCGGCGAGGGCGGAGCCGGCGAAGTTCGCGTCGACCGCGCGGCGCTCCGCGGCGCTCGGGTTGGCGTTGGTGCAGCTCACCGGGGCGCTGTGACCGGACATCAGGTCGGTGCACAGGCCGGTGCGCCGGTCGGGCAGGCCGAGGATGTGGCCGATCTCATGGGTGGCGATGCGCAGGGGGTAGTAGCCCTCGGCGGTCGCCTCCCTGCCCATCCAGATGGTGCCCCGGCCCAGCCGGGTGACGCTCGTCCGGGGCCAGCCGTTGTCGGCGAGCACCACGAAGTCGGCGGGCGTGCCCGCGACCAGCCTGACGTTGGCGACGTCGGCGTTCCAGACCTGTGCCGCCTGGTCCATCACCGCCCGGAACTCGGCGGCGCGGCTCGCGTCGTACCGCAGCACGCGCACGGCGCTCGCCGCCGATCCGCCGGCCGGTGCGGCCGCCCCGGCCGGCGACGCGGTGCACAGCACGGCCAGTCCCAGGAGCAGGGCCGAGACGGCGCGGAGGAACCGTGCCGTGTGCGTCGGGGACATTCGCATCGGGGTCTCCTCGGTCGGGGACGACCACCGCGAGGCGCACCGGTGATCGGGGGGACTCGGGTCAGGCACCCGCCAACGTACGCCGGGCGGGTGCGGCGGGGGACAGGCCAGTTTTCCCCTACTTTCGTGATATGGCAGGCGTCGCTATCCGATCGGCACCCGCGGCGCCAGCCAGGGGAACACGACGTACCACAGCGCGGCCACGGCGCCGCCGGTCAGCAGCAGCACGACGGCCAGCCGGAGCGCGGTGCCGCCGGGCAGCCGCCGCCAGAGGAATCGGTACACGCCGGATCTCCCTCGGTCAGTCCTGGCGTTCCTCGCGGCGCACGAGCACGCTCTGGACGATCAGGCGCTGCGCCGCGGAGAACTTGGGGTGGCAGGTGGTCATCGTCATGACCGCGGTCGTGGGCCGCCGCCCGGGATGACCGGGGACGGGATCGACGACGTCGACCTCGCCGGGGTCGACGACCTCCTTGCGCGTCACCTCGTAGGTGTAGCGGGCGTCCCGCGCGTCCACCACGATGTCGTCGCCGAGCCGCAGCTGGTCGATCCGGTTGAACGGCGCGGCGTAGGTGGTGCGGTGGCCCGAGAGCACGAAGTTGCCCAGCTGGCCGGGCAGCGCCGTCCCGGGGTAGTGGCCGGGGCCCTTGCGCAGCTCCGCCGGGCCGACGCCCTCGACGACGGCGAACCGGTAGTGCGCGCCCAGCCGCGGGATGTGCAGCAGCGCCAGCGCGTCGCCGAGCCGTACCGGACCCGTGCCTGAGCCCGGGTGCCCGTCGTGCCTGGCGAAGACCTCGCCGAGCCGTCGCTGCAGGACCTCCTGCTCCCGCTCGGTCTCCGCGCCGGTGCCCCACAGCAGGTACGCGTAGAAGAGCAGCAGGACCAGCCCCACCGGCAGGCACAGTTCGCCGATGACCCGCGTGACCGCTCTCACGGCTCCGTCCTCTGCTCCGCGCACGGATCGAGTATGGCCGTCCGGCGTCCACCGGCGGCGGTCTCACGGGGGGCGTTGGCGAACTCTTTGGCACCGCTGTTCGGCTGTGGTCAACGAAGCGAAAACCTGGACGATCCTTCGGTAAGCACCGTGCGCCGTGATGGAGCGGCTCTTCGCCCGGCGCATATAACAGTCGAGCAGCGAAATATCGCTGGCAATCCGGGCAAAAAGCTCAATTAATCGAGCGGCCGTTATCGGGAGTCCAAGTGGCGCGAACCAAAATACCTATTTTCCTGGCGGCGGCGGTCGCCGGCGGCCTGGCCCTCGGGATGCCCGGGGCCGCGGCGGCGCAGTCTGTCGGCTTCACCGTGCTGCCTTCGGGCGACGGCGTCTATCCGCCAAGGCCCATCACGGTGGAGAACGTCGTGGAACCCAGGGTGCAGCCGGTAATCCAGAACAACGAGCAGACGGAGCCGCAGACCGTCTGCGAGGGCAACAACTGCAACAACAACGGCTGGTTCTGGCCGCAGCAGAACTGGCAGGGCTGGAACTGGCCGCAGACCTACACGAACACCGACACCAACAACGGCAACACGCAGCCCGTGGTCGCGCCCGTCGGCGCGGGCGGCAACGGCGGCGTCCTGCCGGTGCAGAACGCGGTGCAGTCCGCTCAGGAAGCTCCGGCGGGGGCCGCCGAGGAGGCCGAGCCCGGCGAGGAGGAGTCGGAGGAGTTCCCCGAGGAGGAGACCTCCGAGGAGGAGGCGCCGGAGGAGGAGAGCTTCGAGGAGGAGGCGCCGCCCGGCATGGGCCCTGAGGAGACCATGGGCGGGGGCGGTCCCGCACCGGTCGCCGGCGGCCCGGCGGGCGGTCAGCTGCCGTTCACGGGTGCGCCGGTGGGCGTGGCCGCCGCGGGCGCCGGCCTGCTGGCCGTCGCTCTGGGCTGCACCCTCGTCTCCGCGCGACGCCGCCGGTCGAGCGGTGCCGAGTAGGAGAAATCGCCGGCTGGCCCTCGTCGGCCTGCCGTCGCTGGCCCTCGGCCTCGTGCTGGCCGGGGGCTGGGCGGCCCACCTCGGGCTGAGCGTGCGCGACCATCTGGAGGCGACGCGGGCCGCCCTGCTCCGGCTGCGGCCTGGCGGCATCGAGTCGGCCCGGACCGCCGCCGCGACGCTCGCCGAGGCACACGCCCACGCGGCGGAGGCGCGGCGGCTGACCGGCGGTCTGTACTGGGCGCTGCTCACCCGCCTTCCGGTGGTGGGCGACGGCGCGGCCACGACCCGGGGGCTGGCCGCGTCCGTCGCGGACGTCACCGACGTGCTGACCCGGGTGGAGCGCGCGGCCGCGCCGCTGCTGTCCGCGAGCGCACGGGCGCCGGGGGACCTGCGACCCGCTCTGGCCGCCCTCGACGCGATGGCGCCCGTGCTGCGCGACGGCGCCACCCGCGTGGACGCCGCGAGGTCACGCGTGGCGGGCACCCCGGCGTCCACGGGGCTGGCCGCTCTGGACGGAGCACGCGAAACCGTCCTCCGCGAGGCGGCCCGGCTGCACGGCTTGCTGCGCCAGGGGGCGGACGCGGCCGCGCTCCTGCCGCCCATGCTGGGCCGCGACGGTCCCCGCCGCTACTTCCTGGCGTTCGAGACCAACGCCGAGGCCCGCGGCACCGGTGGCCTCGTCGGCGCGTTCGGCGTCCTGAAGGCCGAAGGAGGCAGGGTGTCCGTCGCCCGGTTGTCCGCCAACACCGGCATGGCGGGCGGCACCAAGCCGGTCGCCGACTTCGGCTCCGCCTTCGCCTCCCGGTACGGACGGGGCGCGACCACGACACTGTCGGTGTCCAACCTGTCCCCGCACTTCCCCTACGCCGCGGCCACCTGGACCGGGCTGTGGCGCCGCCAGACCGGCCAGGAACTCGACGGGGCCATCGCGACCGATCCGGTCGGCCTCTCCTACATCCTCGGCGCGATCGGGCCGGTGAAGCTCCCGGGCGGCGAGACGGTGACGGCCGGCAACGTCGTCGGCCTGACCGAGCGGGAGGCCTACGCCCGCTATCCGGACCCGGCGGAGCGCAAGAAGTACCTGATCAGGATCGCCGGTGCAGTCAGCGAAGCGCTGACCGGCGCGCTGGACCGGCCCACACGACTGCTGCCGGCCTTCTCCCGCATGGTGAGCGAGCGCCGGCTCACCGTCTGGAGCCGCGCCGAGGACGAGCAGCGCCGCCTGGCGGCCACCCCGCTCGGCGGGGTGCTGCCCGAGCGGCGCGGGCCGTACGCCGGACTGGTGGTGAACAACTCGGCCGGTACCAAGCTCGACTACTACCTGGACCGCTCGGTCACCTACGAGCTCGGCCCGTGCCGCCCGGACGGGATGCGCACCTCCAGGGTGCGGATCCGGCTGACCAACGACGCGCCGCGCGGGCCGCTGCCCGCGTACGTCACCGGGCGGTTCGACGACCGCGGGCACCCGCACGCCGCCGGTTCCAACCTGCTGTGGGTGTCGCTGTACGGCCCGGTCGGGGCCAAGGCGGCGGCAATGCGCCTCGACGGGCGGCCGATCTCGTACTACGCGGAGACCGAGCGGTCCCATCCCGTCTACTCCAAGGTCCTGGAGTTCGCTCCCGGCCAGTCGAGGACGCTGGATGTCGACCTGGTCGAGCCGTACTCGGCGGCGGTCCCCGCGGTGCCCGTGCAGCCGCTCGTCCGCCCGCAGCGGACGCTGGTGACGGCCGACAGCAGGGGCTGCGGATCCTGAGCACTTCGAGGGGAACCGGCAGGAACCGTTAAAGCCCGGCGTGCCGCGAGCGGCGGCGCGCCGGGCTCGGCCTAGCGTCCCGCCCATGGACCGTACGCATACCCCGGAGGGCTCGGGGACCTTCCGCGTCCTGTTCGTGTGCACGGGGAACATCTGCAGGTCGGCCATGGCCGAGCGGCTGACTCTGGCCGCGCTTGGACCGGACTCGCCGATCCTCGTGGGCAGCGCGGGGACGCACGCGCGGACGGGGTGGCCGATGGCGGAGCGGGCGCGCGAGGTGCTGCTGCGGCTGGGTGGAGACCCGGAGGGATTCGCCTCACGTACGCTCACCGCCGAGGCGGTCGCCCGCGCCGATCTCGTGCTGGCGGCCTCGTCCGAGCACCGCGCCGCGGCGGTGGCCCTGCATCCACATGCGGCCGCGCGCGCGTTCACGATCGCCGAGTTCGGCGCGCTGGCCCACGCGGTTCCGCCCGGCAGGGTGCTGAGCCACGGGGATCCCGCGCGCCGGGCGCGGGCCCTGCTGGAGGAGGCCGGAGCGCTGCGCGGGCTGGTCCGGGTGGAGCGGCCCGACATCGCCGACCCCTACGGAGGCCCCCGCAGGGCCTACCGGGAGGCGGCCCGCCGCATCGCGGACGCGCTCGCCGTCCCGATCCGCCTGCTGACGCACACGTCGGCCTGACGCCGCCGGTCGCCGGGCACGCATGCGTGGGGCCGCGTCACACGACGCGGCCCCACGCAGGTGGTTCGTCCGCTACACCGGCATCGGCGCCTGGGCCTGCGGCGTCTCCGGCATGGTCTCCTGCGCCGCCGAGTCGTAGCCGTAGCCGTAGCCGTAGTAGGAGCCGTGCTTGGCGGGCACGAAGTTCAACACCGTGCCGACGAGGCGAGCGTTGATCGATGACAGCAGCTCGCCGGCCCGCAGCACCTGCTCGCGCCGGGTCCTGCCGTGCCGCACGACGAGCAGCGCGCCGTCGCAGATCGCGCCGAGGGCGGCGGCGTCGGTGACGGGCAGCAGCGGCGGCGCGTCGATGATCACCATGTCGTACTCCTCGGTGAGCTGGGCGAGCACCGAGCGCATGCCCCGCGAGCCGAGCAGCTCGCTGGGGTTCGGCGGGATCCGGCCGCTGGGCAGCACGGAAAGGCCCGGCTGCCCCCACGTCTGGATGACGTCGTGCAGCCGTGCCCGCTCGATGAGCACGTCGGTGAGCCCGGTGCCGCCCTCGATGCCGAGGTAGCGGGGGACGCTCGGGCGCCGCAGGTCGGCGTCGACCAGGACCACCCGCCACCCCGCCTGAGCCATGGTGATCGCGAGGTTGGCGGACGTGGACGACTTGCCTTCGCCCGGCAGGCAACTGGTCACGACGAGCGACCGGGGCTGCCTGTCGACACCGATGAACTGGAGGTTCGTCCGCAACGACCGGAACGCCTCCCCTCGCGACGAACGGCCCCGGTCGCGCAGGATCAGCGGATGCCGCTTGGCGTCCCGTTCGTAGCCGATGACCCCGAGGATCGAACTCCTGGCGACCTGCTGCAGCGTCTCGGCGGTCTTGACGGTGGTGTCGAGGCGGTCGCGCAGGACGAGGCCGGCGATGACGGCGAACAGCGCGATGAGCGCGCCGAGTGCCATGTCGGTCAGGGGCTGCGGGGCGACCGGCTCCTTGGGGACCTCGGCCCCGTCGACGACCGTGACCCGGATCGTGGGCGGGCTCTTCGGCGTGGGCCGCTCGATCTTGTCGATGAGCTGGGCGAACGCGGCGCCCAGCGCGTTCGCCCGGGCGGCCGCCCGGGCCGGGACGCTGTCGGCGACCGTGGCCCGCAGCAGCGTGGTGTCGGGGACGGCACCGGCCGTGATCCTGGCCTGCAGATCGTCGACGTCCTCCCCGCGGGCGATCCGGCCGACCACCTGGCGGCTGGTCAGCAGGGTGGCGTACGACTGGACCCGCTGCTGGGACAGCGCCCCCGCCTGGAGCGCGGTCGAAAGACCGCCCTCGCTGGTGTCGGCGGACACCAGCATCGTGATCGACGCGAGATACCTGGGCGGGGTGTTGATGGTCACGACGTGGGCGGTCCCCACTCCCGCCAGCACGGACAGCAGCAGGAGCGGCCAGTATCTGCGCATCAGCCGCGCGTAATAGATCAGTTCCATGGGTGTCAGCCCCTTACAGGGATAGAGGTCTGGGGGCGGGCCGGCGGGTGGACCGGCACGCGTTGCGGCAGCACGACGGCGACGCAGGCGGCGGCGACGCCGCCGATCGCCGCGGCGGCCGGCGCGATCCAGCCCAGCGTCATCGCCAGGTCGGCCAGACCGGCGGCGGCCGCGAGCACGGCGAGCGCGAGGGCCGTGAGCCGCTTGCCGAGACCGAGCCGGTGCAGTCGATGTGAGAGGTGGTCGCAGCCGCCCTGCAGCAGCGGCCGGCCTGCCCTGCGCCTCGACAGCAGCACGATCCCGGTGTCGACGGTCGCGACGAAGGTCGGCAGGAGCAGGCCCGCGACCGCCGTTCCGGTCCCGGTTCCGGTGATCACCAGTGCCGCCGAGGACGCCAGCACGAACCCGATGAACAGCGAACCTGCGTCCCCCATGAAGATCCGCGCCGGCGCCCAGTTGTACAGCAGGAACCCCAAGGCGGCGGGGGACAGGGCGACCAGGAGCAGGCCGATCTCTGGACGCCCGGACACGAAGGCGGCGGCGGCCAGCAGGGCGGTGCTGACCACGGTGACGGCGCCCAGCGCGCCGTCCATGTTGTCGAGCAGGTTGAACGAGTTGGTCACCACGACGATCCACAGCAGGGTGATCGGCACGTCCGGCCAGGCTCCGGTCACCGGCGCGACGACCCCGCTTGTCACGGCCACCCCGGCCGCCAGCGCCTGCACGGCCAGCCTGGTCGGCGGTGGGAGCGGCGCGACGTCGTCGATCAGGCCGAGCAGGGCCATGGCGACGGCGCCGACGAGGATGCCGGCGATCCGCGTGACGGCCGGGCCGGCGAACGCGAGCGGAGGGACGACCGCGGCCAGCATGATGGCGATCCCCCCGAGGTAGGGCGTGGGACGCCGGTGCGACTTGTGCCCACCGGGCCGGTCCGTGAGCCCCCAGCGCAGTGCGAGGCGCCGCATCACGGGGGTCGCCGCCGCGCTGCCGGTGAAGGCGCTGATCGCGGTGACCAGGGCGGCGTTGCCGCTCACCGGCCCGGGGCCGCGAGTTCGGCGCGGGCGTCGGCGATGGTCTCCAGCAGGATGTCGTCCAGCGACAGGGCCGGCGTCCACCCGGTCAGCGCGCGCAGCCTGCCGGTGTCCGGAACGCGGCGCGTCATGTCCTCGAAGCCCTTGCCGTAGGCCTCGGCGTACGGAACGAGGTCGACGCCGGAGGTGCTTTCCGTGAGCTCGACGATGAGCTTGGCCAGCTCCAGGATGCTCACCTCGTCGCTGGAGCCGACGTTGAACGTCCCGCCGACCGCGCGGTCGTCGTCGAGCAGCAGGAGGAGGGCCCGTACGACGTCGCGCACGTGCGCGAAGCAGCGGGTCTGCGTGCCGTCGCCGTGCACGGTGAGCGGCATGCCCGTCAGCGCCTGCCGGACGAGCCGGGGAATGACCATGCCGTACGCCGGGCTCTGCCGCGGCCCCACCGTGTTGAACAGCCGGACGACGACCGTCGGCAGGCCGCGCTCGCCGTGGTAGGCGTTGGCCAGGATCTCCTCCACCGCCTTGGCCGTGCTGTAGGCCCAGCGGACGACGTCCGGGCTGCCCAGGATCCGGTCGGACCACTCGGGGAGCGGGCCGGCCGAGTTCTTCCCGTAGATCTCGCTCGTGCTGGTCACGAGGATCTTCCGCCGGTAGCGGTGCGCCGCCTCGACGACGATCTCCGAGCCGCGGATGTTGGTGGTGAGCGAGCGCAACGGTTGCTCGACGATCAGCTTCACCCCCACGGCGGCGGCAAGGTGGACCACCACGTCGCACTCGTGCACGAGCTCGTCCACGACGAGTTCGTCCAGGACCGAGCCCTGGACCACGCGCAGGCGCGGGTCACCCGCGTGGTGCGCGAGGTTGGCCGGGCGGCCGGTCGACATGTTGTCCAGGACGACGACCGAGTCGCCGCGAGCGAGCAGGGCGTCGGTCAGGTGGGACCCGACGAAGCCGCTTCCGCCCGTGATCAGATAGGTGTTCCCGCTTGACGTGGTCAAGGCCTTCTCCCAGCAAGTGGAGTTGACAGGATCGCAATAGGACTGCGTGCGCAAAGGTGGTAGGTCAGGCGAACGAGGCGCCGGACGTTTTCTCGAACCAGGTCACGGTGAGGCGCAGGCCCTCCTCCAGCGGCACCGGCCGGACGCCGGGGAACCGGTCGAGCAGCAGGCGGGCCGACGCCTGCGACTCACGGATGTCGCCCGCGCGGGGCGGCAGGAACTCCGCCTCGACCGGCCGGTCGAGTACGGCGGCCAGGGCGTCCTTGAGGTCGAGCAGGGACACACGGGTGCCAAACGCCAGGTTGACCGGCGTGTCGCCGGTGACCCGGCGGACGGCGGCGTCGGTGACGACGTCCACCACCGAGCCCACATAGGTGAAGTCGCGCGCCTGCCGCCCGTCACCGTGGATCGGGACCGGCCGCCCCGCCAGCGCGGCACTGACGAACGCCGGGATCACCGCGGCGTACGCGTGCCCGGCCGGCTGGAGCGGGCCGTACACGTTGAAGAAGCGGAACGGCAGCACCGGCAGGCCGTAGCTGGCGGCGTACGCCAGCGCGTAGGCCTCGGTGGCCAGCTTGCTCGCGCCGTACGGGCTCAGCGGCCGGGTCGGCAGGTCCTCGTGCTTGCACGTCTCGTCGCTGTCGCCGTACACCGAGGAGGACGAGGCCAGGATCACGTGCGGGCGGGTGGCCCGGCACGCCTCCAGGACGTGCAGCGTCCCCGTCGCGTTGACGGCGTGCGAGGCGAGCGGGTCCTTCACCGACCGGGGCACCGAGGGCCGTGCGGCGAGGTGGATCACGTGCGTCGCGCCGGGCACGAGCTCGGCCAGCAGGTCGCGGTCGAGGATGCTGCCGGTCACGAGGTCGGCCCCGACGTCGGCGAGGTTGGCCGCGTCCCCGCTGCTCAGGTCGTCGAGCACGGTGACGCTCTCGACCTCGGGCCGGGTGGTCAGCGCCCGGCAGAGGTTGGCGCCGATGAACCCGGCGCCTCCGGTGACGAGGACTCTCATGCGATGCTCCTTGGGAACGACGGGCTGGACGCGGCGTACAGCGACCGGTAGAGCGCCTCGGTGTCGGCCACCAGGCGCTCGACCGCGAAGGACTCCGTCGTCCAGCGGCGGGCGGACTCGCCCATGCGGCAGGCGAGCACCGGGTCGGTCAGCAGCCGGAAGACGTGCTCGGCCAGTTCTCCCGCGTCCGGGGCGGCCAGCAGGCCGGTGACCCCGTGCCGGACGACCTCCTCGACGCTGCCCACACGGGTGGCGACGACGGGAGTGCCCGCCATGCCGGCCTCGATCAACGTCAGCGGCGTGCCCTCGTTGTCGGAGGTGAGCAGGACGACGTCCGCCGCCGCGTAGACGGTCTCGACGTCCGCCCGCCACCCCAGAAGGTGGAAGGCGCCCTGCGCCGCGGCGGCGGCCCGCTCCACCTCGTCCGTGAGCTCGCCGCCGCCGCAGACGACGAACCGGCAGGCGGGCAGGCGGGAGCGCACGGCCCGCGCCACCGCGAGGAACCGGTCGGGCCGCTTCACCCCCGTCAGCCGGCCGACGAAGGCGACGACCGGCGCGTCCGGGGGAAGGCCCAGCTCCGCGCGGGCGGCCTCACGGCCGGGCACCCGGCCCAGTCGTACGCCCGGCGGGATCACGACGTACTGCCCGGGACGGCCGATCCCGGCCGCGAGCAGGTCGTCGCGCACGTTGGCGCCCACCGTCACCAGCCGGTCGGTCATGGCGGCCAGCCGCCGCTCCGCCGACACGTAGACGCGGCGCTTGGCCGGCGAGAAGTAGCCGTCCAGCAGATGGCCGTGGAAGACGTGCACCCGAGCAGAACCGACCCGGGCGAGGCGCGCGGCCACCCGGCCGAGCGCGCCGGCCTTGGCCGTACGGGTGTGCACGATGTGCGGCCGGAAGGCGCGCATCTCTGCGGCCAGCCGCAGCAGCGCGCGGCAGTCGTCGCCCAGCCGGATCGAGCGGCCGAGGCCGGGGACGCGGTGCACCCGCTCCGCCGCCTCCCTGAGCCGGTCGCCCTCGGTCTCCTCGACCTGCCCGGTGTAGAGGCGGTGGTCGAACTCCTCGGTGTCGAGTCGTTCGTACAGCCCCAGGATCTGGGTCGCCGGGCCGCCGATGTTCATGCGCGCGATGATTTCCATGACCCGAATTCGGCCGTCCGGTCTCACCACGGGCTCTTCGGTGATGAGCCTGTTCACGTCGGAGAAGCTAACCCGCGATTTGAGCTTTTCGCCGACACCGTCACGGCGGCGGCGAAGCCTTTCCGCATTCCCTACCGAGGCATGATTCAGGCCGATCGGCGCGGGCCGGACGGAAAGGTAAAGCAATGGTGGGAAGCGGAATGCCGCCGATCGCGCGGTCTCCACGGCCTTTTCCTCGCCGCAGGGGCGGTCTCCGCGTACAAAGGAGTGGCAATGACTCCGCCGGGGGCAGGCGTCGTGCCCCGGGCGGACCTTCGGCGGTCGCGAGGCTTGCCCGCATGGCCGAAACAGCACTCACCCCACAGCGACCGGTCGAGGGGCGCAGTCCTCACGGCCGGCCCGGCCGATCCGCCCCGGCCCTTCTCCTGAGATGGCTGCCGGCGGTGTCGGTGACCGCGTTCACCGCGGGCGTGGCGCTGTTCTACGGCGTCTCCGTCAGGGATCTCGGCCTTTTCGCGGTGTACCTCGCCGTCTGCGTGGCGCTGCCGGGGACGCTTCTGGTGCGGGCCCTCTACCGGGGCCGCCGCACGCTGGCCGAGGAGATCGCGCTGGGCGTGGCGCTGGGCTACGCCGTCGAGGTCGTCGTCTACGCGGCCGCCCGGGCCGCCGGGGCGCCGCTGCTCGTGCTGGCGTGGCCGGTCGCCACGTTCGCGGCCGTCGCCGTGGTCCCCCGGCTGCGCGGACGCGGATCGAGGGCGCTGCGCACGCCGGCGCCGGTGTGGTGGTCGTGGGCGCTGGCGCTGACCGTCGCGAGCCTGGTCGCCTGGAGCGCGGTGACCTTCTTCCGGCACACCGCCCTGACCTGGCCGGAGATGGCCTCGGCCAACGTCGACCTGCCCTACCACCTGGCGCTCATCGGGGAGCTGAAACACCACATGCCGCCCGCGACCCCGATGGTCGCGGGGGAGCCGCTGCTCTACCACTGGTTCGTGTACGCGCACTACGCTGCGGCGAGCTGGATCACCGGCGTCGAGCCGCTGGTGCTGCTGTTCCGGCTCGGCATGCTGCCCGTGCTGGCCGCGCTCGTCGTCCTGCTGGGGATGGTCGCCAGGCGCGGCGCGGGCTCGCGGGCGGGCGCGCTGGCCGCCGTCGCGGGCACGTTCTACGTCGTGGCGCCGAGCCTGTACCTCGGCCCGAGCACGGGAGTGTTCACCTGGAAGGCCGAGTCGTGGACGAGCCCGTCCCAGACGTTCGGGGCGCTGCTGTTCGCGCCCGTCGTCCTGCTCGCGGCCGACCTCCTGGAAGGCCGCGGCGGTGCGGGCCGATGGACCATGCTCGGCGTCCTCCTCGTCGGGGTGATGGGCGCCAAGGCCACCCAGTTGCCGTTGCTCGCCGCCGGCCTGGCGACGGCCGGCGCGGTCGGGGCGGTGAGGCGGCGCCGGCTCTCTCCGGCGCTGCTCGCCCTGGCGGCGATGACCGGGGTGTGCCTGCTCTTCGCGCAGTTCGTGCTGTTCGGCGGCGCGCGCAACGGCATCGTCGTCGATCCCCTCTCGCTGGTACGCGTCACCTGGGGCGAGCTGACCGGCCGGGGCGACGCGCGCCCGGGGACCGCCTCGCTGCTCGGGGTCGCCGCCCTGTACGCGGTGTGCTGGGCGCTGATCTGGTTCGGCGTCCTCGGGCTGTTCGCGGGCCGGCCGGGGACGCGGACACCGCCGGGGGTGCTCCTCATGCTCGGCATGGGCGGATCCGGTCTCGGCGCGGTGCTCCTGCTCGGGCACTGCCAGATGAGCCAGATCTACTTCCTGGCCGGGTCCTATCCCTACCTGATGGTCGTCGCGGCACGCGGGCTGTCCGCGGCCCGGGCCCGTGCACGCCTGCCGTACCGGACCGCGGGCCTGGCGGTCGCGGCCGGGGTGCTGATCGAGGTCCTGGTGCGGTGGCTGTGCGGCGTCCGGGTTCCCCTGGAGCCCGGGCGGCCCGAGGCGCTCCTCTATCTGCCCTACGGCGTGCTGGCCCTGGTCGTGGCCCTGGTCGTCGGCGTCCTGGCGCTCAGGGGATGGCGGGGCGTGCGCCTGTGGGCGTGCACGGTGTTCCTCGTCGGCGCCCTCGGCCTGCCCGCCGCGTGGGTCACCAGGGCGCTCCCGAACGGCGGCGCCGTTCCAGGCGGCGCGGGGGAGGACGCTGCCGAGGCCGGGGTGTCCGGGGGGACGGTCCCGGAGGGGACGGTGGCGGCGGCCAGGTGGCTGCGGGCCCATTCGAGCCCGGACGACCTGGTCGCCACGGACGCCCACTGCCGATGGGGCCATGAGAACCCGTGCGACAGCCGGCATTTCTGGCTGGCGGCACTGGCCGAACGGCGCGTGCTGGTCGAGGGCTGGACGTACACCTCGGCGAACATGGCGCGCTGGCGCCCCGGTGTGCGGGTGCAGGACATCCCGTTCCGGGACCAACGGCTGCTGCGGGACAACGACGCCGCGGTCCGCGACCCCGCCTCTCCGGCGGGCCGGCTGCTGCGCGACAGGTACGGCGTACGGTGGCTGGTGTCCGAGCGGCGGCCGGGGGATCCGGAGGCGCCGGCCGGCGCGACGCCGGCGTACCGCTCCGGCGATTACGCGGTCTACCGGCTCCGGTGAATTTTTCTTCCGCTCCGTTTTCCGAGATATTCCGATGGCGCTCCCGATGACGAATGAACGGCGCTCGTATCCTTCGGTTATGAATATTCGCGTCGTCGCCAGGAATGCCGCCCGTCCCGCTTATCTCCCCGTGATGACGCGGAAAATCTGGTCGCGGCTGAGCCATGGGCACGACCGGGAGCGGAACGCCGCCCGTGCCTGGGCGGCGAAACACGCGCAGGACATGGACACGTGGGGGAACGCCGTCGACCCGGTCCTGTGGCGGGAGGGCAAGGAGTTCGCCGAGTCCCTCGCGGACCTCGCCCGGCCGCGCATGGAGGCGCTCGCCGCCGCGGGGGTGGACCTGGGCGGGGCCGGCGGCCTGGAACTGCTCTATCTGCTGACCAGGGTCGTCAGGCCCGCGCTCGCCCTGGAGACGGGAGTGGCGGCCGGCTGGTCCACCGCGGCGATGCTCGCCGCGATGCGGGTCAACGGGACCGGACGGTTGATGTCCAGCGATTTCCCGTTCTTCCGGATCGCCAATCCGGAGCGCTATATCGGATATGTCGTGCCGAACGACCTGAAAAGCCGGTGGTCGCTGCGGATAAAGGGCGACCGCCGCAATCTCGAGGAATTCCTGTCCCCGGACACGATGGTCGACCTCGTCCACTACGACTCGGACAAGACCAGAGACGGGCGGGAGTTCTTCCTCCGGCGGGTGCGGCCCCATCTGACCGGCAGGCACGTCATGGTCATGGACGACATCCAGGACAACCTGGTCTTCCGGGAGTACGCGGAGCGGCAGCCGCTCTTCCGCGTCTTCGCCTACGAGGGCAAGTACATCGGCGTCACGGGCTCGGGGCTGCGGGCCGTCGAGCGCCGCTAGCACCCCGATGGAACGCCTTTCGAGGGGATCGAGCGCGATGCGCGGTGTCCATGTCTGTGAAGTGATCAAGACGCTCGACGTCGGCGGAGCCGAGGTGCTCCTCGTCGAACGGCTGCTGGCCACGTCGCGTCCGGCGAACCGCTACACGGTGGTGTGCCTGAGCGCGTCCACCGGCGAACTGACCGGGCGGCTCAGGTCGGCGGGGATCGAGGTCGTCGACCTCACCGCCTGTCCGCGGACGCTGCGGCTCGCGCGTCTGCTCCGCGAGGTCAGACGGCTGCGGCCGGACGTCGTCAACCTGCACTCGCCGCTGCCCGGAGCGCTGCTGCGGCCGGTGTCCCGGCTGTGGCGGCCCCGGCCGGTCCTGGTCTCGACGGTGCACAACGTGCGCTACCGGCCGGTGACCATGCTGCTCGACCGGCTGACCGGGTGGCTGGACAGCCGCACCGTGGCGGTCTCGCCCCAGGTCGCCCGGGCGCGGACCGGCAGGCGCGGCCGCGCCCCGGACACCTGCGTGCACGGGGTGCGCGTGGCGGAGCAGCGGCACCGGGCCACGCTGGCCGCGGGCACCCGGCGGGAGTGGGGCGTCCCCGACGACGCCTTCCTCATCGTGAACGTCGCGAACTTCCGGCCGCAGAAGAACCACGGGCTGCTGGTCGACGCCGCCGCCAGGGTCGTGGCGGCCGATCCGCGCGCCGTGTTCCTGCTCGCCGGGTCAGGCCCGGAGCTGGAGCCGACGAGCCGCCGCATCGCCGGGCTCGGGCTCGACGACGCCGTCCGGATCGCCGGCCACGTGCCCGACGCGGGACGGCTGATCGCCGCCGCCGACCTGCTCGTCCTCAGCTCCTCGTGGGAAGGGCTGCCGGTCGTCGTCATGGAGGCGCTCGCGGCCGGGGTGCCCGTGGTGTCCACCGCCGTCGGCGGCGTGCCCGATCTTGTCGAGAACGGGCGCAACGGCATCCTCACCCCGCCCGGCAGTGCCGACGCGCTCGCCGAGGGCATCCTTCGGGCGATGCGGCCCGGCACACTGGCGCGGCTCCGGGCGGGAGCGGGGGAGAGCGCCGACCTGGTGGACATCGGGCGGGCCGCGGAGTGGTTCGAAGCGCTGTACGCCGAGGCGTGCGCCGGAAACTCCAGGTGATCCCAGGTGGAGTACATCGTCGTCATCGTCGTCGCGGTGCTGCTGGTCGTGATGGCGCACACGACTCTGGCCCCGCCGGTGGCGCGGCGCGCACTGCCCGTGCTGCTGGCCGCCTTCGCGCTCCGGCTGGTCGTCCACGTCCTCATCCTGCGGTCCAACAGCCTCGGGTACGGCGGTGACAACCTCTCGTACGAGGCCAGGGCGCTCGGGATCGTCGAGCTGTGGCGGCACAGCGGAGTGCACTTCGTCACGTCCGACGAGCTCGGCTCGGTCTACGGGGTGGCGGTGCCGTGTCACGTCTTCGCCCTCGTCATGTACCTGTGCGGGGGGCCGGCCCCGCTCGCCTGCACCGCCGTGGTGGCACTGATCGCCTGCGCCGTGTGCGTCGTCCTCTACCGGTTCGCCCGGGTCGTCGGCGCCGACGAGCGGGCGGCGTTCCGGCTGCTGGTGATCACGGCGTTCCTGCCCGGTTTCCTGCTGCACACCTCCGACACCTTCAAGGACGGCTTCAACGCGTTCCTCGTGGTGGCCTGCCTGGGCCTCGGCGCGTCCAACATGCAACGCTTCGACCCGCGCAAGGTGATCGCCCTGCTGCCGCTGCTGTGGGCGCTGTGGAACGTGCGGCCGTACATGGTGTTCATGTGCGCCCTGCCGCTGCTGGTCGGCGTCGCCCGGATCAGGCGCGCGCTGTCAGGTCGCGGGCTGGTCGTCTTCGCCGCGCTGCTGATCCCGGTCCTCCTGCTCCTGCAGGGCATCGACCTGGGCGTCGACAGGGGTGCCGACCAGAACGGGCCGTTCGGCGCGGTGCAGGAGCAACTCGACCGCGGGCAGTCGGAGCACACCCGGCTCGCGAACGCGGAGGGCGGCTCGGGCGTCGTCTTCGACGACGAGGGCAGCGCCTGGAACGCCCTGGGGCCGAAGCTCGTCTACACGCTGCTGTCCCCCTTCCCGTGGATGGGCGGGAGCCTGGCGCTCCAACTCGGGAAGATCGACACGCTTCTGTGGTACTGGCTGCTGTGCTGCGCCGTGCTCGGGGCGCGCCGGCTCTGGCGCGACGACCGGCGGATGCTCCTGATCATCCTGCTGTTCGTCATCCCCGGCTCCGTCGCGTACGCCACGACCATGTCGAACATCGGCCTCATCTTCCGGCAGCGCATGCCGATCGTGATGATCGCGAGTCTGCTGGCCGCGGTCGCGTGGACCAGGACGCCGCGGGACGGCAGGTCCGCCGACCCCGACCCCTCCGACTCACTCGTACACAGAACCTGAGGTCCCTCGTATGGCAATCGCGGACGAAGGCACGGACGAATGCAAGGTGCAGCGCGTCGTGCTCCTCATCGGGCATCTGGGCCTCGGGGGCGCGCAGCGGCAACTGTGCCTGCTCGCCGAGCGGCTGCGCGACCGGGGCGTCGAGGTCCACGTGTTCGTCCTGTCCAGGGGCGGCCCGCACGAGGACGACCTGCGCGCGGCCGGGATCCCGGTGCACCGGCTCGGCTTCTCCCGGGGCGTCGTGTCGCCGGCGCGCAACCTGCGGGCGTTCGCCCGGCTGGTGCGGCTGCTGCGCCGCCTGCGGCCCGAGATCGTGCACGGCTTCCTCTACGAGAGCTACCTGCTGGGCACGCCCGCCGCGCGGCTGGCCGGGGTCCCGGTGGTCGTCACCGCCCGGCGCACGCAGGGCTACCTGAGGCCGAAGGCGCCCTGGACGGCGGCGTTCGAGCACCTGGTGAACCTGATGACCGACCACGTCGTGGCCAACTCGGTGGCCATCGCGCAGGGCACGCGCGAGGTCGAGGGAGTGCCCGCCGGCAAGGTGAGCGTGATCTACAACGGGCTCGCGCCGTCGGCCTTCGACCGGGCCGAGCCCGAGCCGGTCGGCAGCGCGCTGCCGGTGGTCGCGTGCGTGGCCCGGCTGAGCGACAACAAGGGGCAGCGGTTCCTCGTCGAGGCGGCGGCGCTGCTCGCCCGGCGGCGCCGGCCCTGCACATTCGTGCTCGTCGGGGACGGGCCCGAGCGCGGAAGGCTGGAGCGGCAGGCCGAGGAGGCCGGGGTCGACGTGCGGTTCCTCGGCTTCCGCCAGGAGAACGCGGGGCTGCTGGCCCGCGCCGACGTGGTGGCGCTCCCGTCGACGGAGGAGGGCCTGAGCAACGCGGTCATGGAGGCGATGGCGGCGGGCCGCCCGGTCGTGGCCACGGCCGTGGGCGGCACGCCGGAACTGCTGGAGGACCGCGGCGTCCTGGTGCCCCCCGCGGCGCCGGAGGCGCTGGCCGACGGCATCGCCCGGCTGCTCGACGACCGAGCGCTCGCCGCGTCGATGGGCGCGGCCGCGCGGGCGTGGGCGTGGAAGAACCTCGACATGGAGGCCGTCACCGAGGAGCACCTCGGCATGTACCAGCGGCTGCTCGCGGCTCGCCGCGGGAGGTAGACCGGATGAGGACGGGCGTCAGGACTCTCCTGCAGACCATGGCCAGCCAGGCGATCCCGCTGGTCCTGGCCGCGGTGGCGGGCGTGTTCCTCGCCCGCTGCCTGCAACCGGAGGGGCGCGGAGTCTACGCGACGATCACCACCACGGCCGGGATCGCGACCGTGCTGGGCCACCTGTCGGTCGGAAGGTCGCAGATCGCGCTGTGGCCGGTCCTGGAGCGCCACCGGCCCCTGGTCGGCAACGCCGCGGTCCTCGGGCTGCTCCTCGGCGCCGCCTCCGCCCTGCTGACGCTGGGTGCGGTGAGCGCCCTGGCCCTGACCGCCGCCACCCACCTGGTGGTCGTGGCGCTGCTCGCCGTGCCGTTCGGCGTCGCGGCGGTCAATCTCAGGGGGATCGCGCTGCTGGAGTCCCGGGTCGGGCTGGCCAATCGGTCGGTCGTGCTGTCCGCCGTGGTGCTGTACGTCCCGATCCTGCTGCTCGCCGTGGCCGGTGGACTCACGCTCACCGCGGTGGTCGCCTGCTGGGCCGTCTCCACGCTCATGCCGTTCGTGTTGTTCGCCCGTCCACTCGGGCTGCCCGTACGCGGGGAGGCGGCCCTCGCCCGCAGGCAACTGGCGCTGTCGGGCCGGTATCACCTCGGGGCGGTGGCGTTCCATCTCCTGCTGACCGTGGACGTCCTGCTGCTGACCGCCTGGGCGGCGCCGGCCGAGGTCGGCCTCTACACGGTGGCGACGTCGTTCCTGTCGCTGTCCAGGGTGCCCACCGACGCGCTGGCGCAGATCGTGCTGTCCCGCCAGGCGGTCAGGGACGAGTCCGACGCCCGCGCGGTCACGGCGCGCGCCATCCGGCTCAACCTGATGCTTGCGTCGGCCGCCGTCGGCGTGCTCGCGTGCGCCGCGCCGCTGCTGATCCCGAGACTGTACGGCGCGGCCTTCACGGGCAGCGTGCTCCCGCTGCTCGCGCTCGCGCCGGGGACCGTCGCGTGGTCCCTGCTGCGGCCGGTCGAGCAGTACCTGGTGCGGCTGGGCCGCCCGATGACGATGACCGGCGTCGCCGCCGGGGCCCTCGCCTCGAACGTCGCGCTGAACGCCGTGCTCATTCCGATGTGGGGACCGGCCGGGGCGGCGCTGGCCTCCACGGTGAGCTACGGGGCCATGGCCGTGGCGGAGGTCGGGTGGTTCGCCCGGGTGGCCGGGCTGGGCGCCCGTGACCTGCTGCCCGGCGCCCGCGATGTCCGATGGGCCGCCGCCGCCGTGTCGCGGGGGCGCAGCGTTTCGCACGCCTCGCGCGGGGCGGACAGATCGATCTCGGGGAGGATGACGTGAGGATTCTGCACATCGGATATCGGCTGCCCCCGGACCCCGGAGGAAAGGAGCGCTACATCGCGCGGCTGGCGCGCGAGCAGGTGCTGCGCGGGCACGAGGTGCTGGTCGCCCGGCGGCGCGGCGACGTCCCGCCGGGTGCGGAGGCCGTGACACTGACGCCGACCCGCCTCGGCCGCGTCGCCGCCCGCAGGTCCGACCCGGTCGCGTTCGCACTGGAGTGCGCGGCAGCGCTCCCCGGCCTGGGGCCGGTGGACGTCGTCAACCTGCACGGCGACCACCGTGAGGCGCTCTTCCTGGGCCCGGCCGCCCGCCGGCTGCGCGTCCCGCTGCTGCTCACCGTTCACGGCGCGCTGGCGATTGGGCAGCGCGCGGTGATGCCGTGGGCCTTCCGTCACGTCGCCGGGTTCGTCGCCATCGGCGCCCGGCCGACGGCCGACCTGTGCAGGGCCGGTGTCCCTGCCGAGGCGATCCGCACGATGTCGAGCGGCCTCGACCTGCCCCGCCTGGAGGCGATCAGGGCGCGGACGGTCGTGGAACCCGGACTGATCGTCAGCGTGGGCAGCCTCGTGCCGGTGAAGAACCACGCTCTGACGATCGAGGCGTTCCACCGGCTGCGGGCCGTACGCCCGGGGGTGCGCCTCGTCATCGCGGGGGAGGGACCGGAGCGGGCCCGGCTCGAACGGCTCGCCGGGGAGGGCGTGGAGTTCGCCGGGCAGCTGTCCGGCGACGACGTCCACGCGCTGGTCAGCCGGGCGGAGGTCTTCGTGCTCGCCTCGCGCAGGCTCGCGTCCATCGGTGAGGGGATCCCGACGGCCGCCCTGGAGGCCCTCGCCCTGGGCACGGCGGTCGTCGTGTCCTCCGACGCCACGCTCGGCCCGGTGGTAGCCGATCGGGACGCCTATCGGGTGTTCCGCAGCGGGTCGGCCGAGGACCTGGTGGCGCACCTGAAGTCGGTGCTCGACACCGCCGCCGCCCGAGTCCGGATGGTGGAGCGCGGGCGGCGGGCGGTCTCGGATCTCGACTGGCCGCGCACGGCCGCCGTCATCGACAACTGGTACGAGGCGGCCCGCGCCGGTGAACCGGCGCGCCGCTCCCGGCCCTGCCGCGAGACCGCGCGCGGCTGATCGCGCGCGGTCGGCCTCTCACGACCGGGAGCCCGGCCGACCGCCGGGATGCCGCGCGTGCCCGCGGCCTCCCGGATGGAACGCCCCGGACCGCGGGGGCCGTGCCAGGTAGGAGAACCTCTCCAGCATCGGCGCCCTCGCGGCGTCGCGCTGCGCCCGGCCGGTCCCTCGGACGAGCGGGGCCGGCGCGTACGGCGCCGCGGGCCGTCGCCCCGGAAGCGAGTGCGGCACCGGGTTCCCGTACGCCCGGTCGGCTCCGTAGCGCAACGCCCGCCGGGCGGCCTGCGCAGCCTGCGCCTGGGCGGGGTCGAACAGCACGTCCACCCAGTAGTTGGAGGCGCGATAGGTGGCGGTCGGGAACGTGTTCGTCCCGGCGTAGGTGTAGACGCCGTTGCCGCCGGACGCGGCGTCGGCCAGAGCGGTGAGCGGGCCGCGGCTGTACTGCGTGGTGAAGTAGAACCGGTCCAGCGCGTAGAACCCGGTCGGCGTGAAGTACGACGCGATGTACGTGGTGCCCGGCGTGATGTTCACGGGTGTGGAGAAGAGCGCCTGCTGCCAGCCGGACGGCGTCTCGTTGGTGAACGTGACGTTCGCCAGCAACTGCCCGTCGGTGGTCCACAGGCTGCCGACGTGGACACCCGTGTTCTGGGTGCTCTTGTAGAACCGGATCCCCCGGATGGCGCCCGACACGGAGGACTGGAACTTGACCCCCAGCGTGACCGCCTTGTTGTCGGGCTGGGCGACGACGTCCGGTGTCGCCGACTCGTCCCACAGCGTGGTCGCCTGCGAGTAGACCACGTCGACCCAGGCGTTGCTGGCCCGGTAGGTGCTCGTCGGGAACGTGCTCGTCTTGCTGTAGGTGTAGAGCCCGTTGCCGCCGTCCGCGCCGTCCGCCAGTCCGGTGATGAGGCCGTTGGAGTACTGCGTGACGAAGTAGTCCCGGTTGACCGAGTAGAACCCGGTGTTGGTGTGGTAGGACGCGACGTACGTGACGTCGTTGTTCACCGGCACGGGCGTCGAGAAGTTCACCTGCTGCCAGCCTGTCGACGTCTCACTCGTGAAGGTCGCCTGGGCCAGCAACTGCCCGGTGTTGGTCCACAGGCTGCCGACGTGCGTCCCGGTGTTCAGCGGGCCCTTGTAGAACCGGATCCCGGAGATGTAGCCGGGGCTGCGGACCCGGAATCGCACACCGACCTCGATGGCCTTGTTGTCGTCCTTGGTGACGTTGGCGGGCACGGTGTCGGGCGACCAGATGGAGCACGGGCAGCCCGCGTTGACGGTGACCGGCCTGCTGGCCGGGGTCCGCTGGATGTTGCCGATGTCGTCGACGGCCCGGGACATGATCGTGACCGGGCCCTGGCCGCTCGTCGTCGTCCAGGCGTACGTCCAGGCCGTCCGGCCGGTCGCCCGATGCCACGTGGTGCCGCCGTCGACCGACACCTCGACCCCCGCCACGACGCCGCCCCCGGTGTCGGCGGCGGATCCGGCGACCGTCACGGTGGTGCCGCCGGGCACCGAGGCGCCGCTCGACGGGGTGGTGATCGTCGAGGTCGGGGGAGCGGTGTCGGTCGACGGCGTGGCCGGGACCAGACCTGCCTGCAGGGTGGCCGGCTGGGTCCGCATGTCGGCGAGGAGGTTGACGGTGGCCTGCTGCATCCGGATGTCCGTCGGCGTGCCCGGCCGGTCGTGGACCGCGTCCAGCCCCCACGACCACTGGATGGTCCCCGCGCCGAAGATGTACGCGCCGCTCGGGTCGCGGTAGAGGACGAGGCTGTGGGTGGAGATTCCGGCGCCGTACGTCGCGCCGAAGTCGAGCAGGAACTTGGTGGTGGTGGCCACGGTGGTCTTGGAGAACAGGACCAGCCCCGCCGGAGCGAAAGTGTTGTCCGGCGCCTCATCCCATTCGTAGCCCAGCGTCCCGTTCGGGAAGGTGGCGACCTGCCCGGGCTGCAGGTTCGCGATCGAGGTGTTACGCCACAGGCGCATCGGGGCGTACTCCGCCGGAACGGTGATCGCGTTGTTGACGTTGCCGTTGATCATGAAGAGCGTCCCGGTCATGGCGTTCTCCGGATAGCCGCCGTTGGGCGGCTGGGCGAAACGCGGATCCCGCCAGGTCCCGGTCCAGGTGGGACTCGGATCGATCTTCATGTTGGCGACGGTCTCCTTGTAGCAGACCATCGTCCGGTTCGGGGTCGCCGAGGGGTCGATGCTGCTCTCCCACCTCGTCTTCCAGAACATCTCGTTGCCCGTGAAGAAGGCGATGTTGACGCCCTTGTTCTTGGCGTTGATGACGTTGTCGCGCATCTCCTGCGACCAGTACTCGGCATGCCCGGAGGAGAAGAACACCTTGTGGTTCAGCAGCTGGGAGCCGCTGGTCACCATGTCGACGCTGCTGGTGTAGCTCACGTCGTAGCTGTTGGACTCCAGCCACCTGATCATGGGGTATTCGGCGTTGAAGAAATAGGTCTCCGGCCATCCGGCGCGGGTGATGACCGGGCGGTTGTAGCTGACCTTGAAAGCGCGGCCCACGGGCAGGCCCTTGTACAGGCTGTTGCCGCCGTAGGTGTTGTACGCCTGCCAGGTCGCGTCGGAGGTCTGCACGAGGATGTCGGAATTACGCGCGTCGTTCCTGACGACGAAGATGTTCTGGCTGACTCCGCTGGTGCCGTCGGTGCGGGTGAAGTTCGCGAGGTAGACGCCGGAGACCGCGTCGGCCGGCACGGCCCAGGACGCCGAGACACTCCAGTTGCCGCAGTCGACCAGGCCCGTCGTCGTGTTGCTCAGGCAGGCCGGCTGCGCCTGCGGCAGCGGGACCGAGGGGTTGACGGTGGCGATCTTCCGCGCCCCGAGACCGCTGTAGTAACCGACCCGGTAGATGTCGATCCGGTAGGAGGTGATCGAGGGGGCGTTCACCTTGAACTGCTGGGTCTGTCCCGCGTTGACGCTCATCTGGGTGGCGTAGCCGGTGATCGTCGGGCTGCCCGCGCCGGGCACGTCCCACTCGGAGGGCGGACTCCCCGGCAGGCTGTTCTCGACGCAGATGATCGACCCCGGCGGGCAGGTCTGACGGGACGCCCGGCCCTGTCCCCTCCGGAGGTGCCCCCAGCCGCCGAGGCGCGCGGCCTGCGCGTCCGTCGTGGGGCTCGCCTCGACCGCGTCGGCCGTCTGCACGGATCCGGGCGGCTCGGGCGCCGCGGGTCCGGCGGGGCCGCCGGGCGTGCCGGGTGCCGTGGGGGTCGCCGGGACTCCGGGGGCTTGGGGCGCGGGGGCGCCTGTGGAGGCACCGGGGGAAACCTTGGCGTTCGGCGTGGGCGTGCCCTGCGGCGAGCCGGAGGGGGGCGTGCCTACGATCTTCACGTCGCCCTGGCCCAGGTCTGTGGCGGAGTCTCCGGCGGAGACCGGAGCCCAGGCTGTGGCGAGCAGGACGGCCGCGGCCGTCACAACAGTGCCGAAGATACGCGCGGTGCGGGGAATTCCTGTTTTCCGGGCAGCGCCCACTGTTTTCCATTCGCCTGGCATGTACAACCTCTGGTTCGCGCGACGGAACGCCTTAAGCTGAGGACGGCTAGCGAAGGATAGCGGTGACCGAATATCGCCCGGCGACATGCGCGGAAGCGGAGAGTTCCCTGCAGGGCGGATACCGTTTCTCATTTCGTGCACCCTGTGCGCGCCTCCGGCGCGGGGCCGGGTAAACCGCCGTCAAAGAGCGGGGCAAGGGATGCGCGTGGAATCGGCGCGCCCCGGCCGCCCGACGGCCGGAAGGCTTACGTGGTGGTATCCCCGGAAAAGAATTCGCCGGGATTTCGCACCGGCCCGCGATGGGGCATCAGAAGCTGGATTTCTCGCTGGAAGGACGGGTTCGGGTGAATCCTCGGGAAAGTGGGGCGACGTCGCGGTCGCCCGGCGGGGCGGGCGCACTGCGGCGTACCGTCGCCGCGGTGGTCGCCGGGGTGGTCGCCGGCGGAGTCATGGCGCTGTCCGCTCCGGCCGGCGCGGGCGTCACGGCGAGCGGGACCGCGTCCGTATTCTTCGGCCACGGCCCGCGAGGGCCGAAGGCGGATACGGAATGCGGTCCCAGGCCCGGGCGTGCGCACGGTTCGGCCACCCGCGGCGCGAAGAAGGCGAAGAAGCGGCAGTGCGCGCCGCGGGGCGCCCGCGCGACGGACGGCCGGGGCGCACGGGGAGGGGGCACCACGACGTTCGCCGCGCCGCCCTGGCCGTGGGACGACGAGGCCGGAGAAGGCGCCGCCGCCGCGCCGCCGTCCGGGCCGACGAATGCGGTGGGGGCCGCCGCGCCGGTCCGGCCGGCCGTACCCGTGTGGGACGACGACGGCGGGCCCCGCGACTCGGGCGGCGCCGCCGGGCCTTTCATGACCATGCCGCCCTGGCTGTCCGGAGCGGGTGGCCCCACCGGTCCGTTCGTCCCGATCGGCTCGTCCGGCGAGCGGGGAGTCACGGGCCCGGCCGGACCCGCGGGGGAGACCGGTGAGCGGGGGCCGCAGGGGCCACCCGGGCCGGAAGGACCCGCAGGACCGGAAGGACCCGAGGGCAAGACAGGGCCGGAAGGACCCCAAGGTCCCGAGGGAGAGGCCGGACCGGAAGGACCAGCCGGGCCCGCGGGCCCGGCGGGACCTCAGGGCCCGGCCGGACCGGCGGGGCAGGCAGGGCCTCCGGGCCCGGCGGGGCCCGCCGGTCCCACGACGAGCGTGGACTCGAGCTCGTTCGTCGGCAATCCCGGATCGCTCCTGACGTTCCTCGGCCGCGTCCCCGGTGACGGCAGGACGCTGGTCAGGGATCCCCGCACGAACACCTGGTACGACCTGTCCCACGTCGAGGGCTACCCCGCCGGCGTGCTGGCCGCCTCGGTGGACGCCGAGCTCGCGGGCACGGGCAACGACCTGTACGTGACCGTGGCCACCGCCGATCAGGTGGCGCAGACCCGGTGCACGGTCTTCCCTGCCCCGGGCACCGGCGGCGTCCCCGCCTGGCCGGGCAACTGCCGTCCGTTCACCGTCCTGTCCTGACCCGTCCGGGGCCGGGTGGCGCTCCCGCCCGGCCCCGACGGTGGTCGGAAACGTCCGGAGAAAAAGAGGCCGTGCGCTTATCTGGAAATGCGATGAAAGGGAAGCCGGACGCAGCAAAAAGAGCGGATCGTATGGAAGCTCCGCGAACCCTGGAGTACTATCCAACCCAAGCGGTAACTTCGTAGATCTTTTCTGTCCGCGTATAGATCCTGTTTATCGGCGCGGCAATCACCTATTCCGTGGTGGCCTTCCTCGCGTCATCGTTTGCGCATCGCATCTGCCGGCTCCACCAGCCGGTTCGCATAGAAAGTCCCATCGCGACGTGCGCTTATGTGGCATTTGCCCGGATTATGCGAGAAAGGTCAGGAAATGAATGCGAATGAGATGAAACGCGGGCGTGAGCCCGCCCTACGGAAGGCGGCCGGCGGACGCCGCCTCGGCTTCGGCGCAACCGTCCGGCGCCGCCTCTCTGCCACGCTCACGGCTCTGCTGACGGTCATCGCGCTGGGAGCCGCGATCCCCGGCGGTGCGAGCGCCGCCCCGTCCCTGACGATCGGCGACGGCGACACGTACGCGGTGCTGGCGGGGACGTCGGTGACGAACACCAACCTCACCTCGATCACCGGAGACCTCGGGGTGAGCCCGGGGACCACGGTGACCGGCTTCCCGCCGGGCACCGTAAGCGGCTCCATCCGGACCGGCGCCGCCGCCGCGGGCGCGAAGGCCGACGTGGTCGGCGCGTACAACGCCATCGCCGGCATGTCCTCGACCGCCACGATCCCCAGCGCCCTCGGCGGGACGACCAGGACCCCCGGCGTCTACGACTCCAGCGGCGGCCCCTTCACGATCAACGGCACGCTCACGCTCGACGCGCAGGCCGACCCCGACGCCCTCTTCGTCTTCCGGGGCTCCACCCTCACCGCCGGCGGCGTGAGCAACATCGCCCTGATCAACGGCGCCCAGGAGGACAACGTGTACTGGGAGCTCACGGGCACCGTGTCGCTGGGCACGTTCTGCACCTTCCGCGGCAACGTGCTCGCCTCCGGCGCGGTGTCGGTGAGCTCGGGTGCCGCGGTGTACGGACGGCTGTTCTCGCTCAACAACACGATCGGCCTGCAGGGCACCACGAGCCTCCCGGCCACCCGCGTGACGGTGCCGAACAACCCGCCCACGACCACGACCCTGACCTCCTCGCTCAACCCGTCCGACACGGGGGACGCGGTGACCTTCACGGCCAACGTCCAGGCGCAGTCGGGGTCGATCGTCCCCGCGGGCTACGTGGCGTTCAAGGACGGGACGACGGTCATCGGCACGGATTACCACGACGACGGGCATCCCGCCAGGCTCACCACGTCGAGCCTCGCCGCAGGGCAGCATCGGATCACCGCCGTCTACCTCGGCGGCGACACCTTCGACGGAGAGCAGGTCATCCACTTCGCCCCGAGCACCTCGCCGGAGCTGGTGCAGAGCGTGTCGAGCGTCAGCCTGTGGAGCGACAGCGCGACCCCCGACCAGGCGTCACGCAACGACCCGCAGGCCGTGGTGCTCGGCGTGAAGTTCCAGCCGGCGGTGGACGGCGTGATCACGGGCGTCCGGTTCTACAAGGGCCCGCAGAACACCGGGACACACACCGGCAGCTTATGGACGGCCGACGGCCAGAAGCTCGCCACCGTGACCTTCACGAACGAGACCGCGACCGGCTGGCAGCGGATGGACTTCCCCAACCCCGTGGCCATCAGCTCCGGCACCACGTACATCGCGTCGTACCACACCACGTCCGGCTTCTACGCGATGGACCGGCCGTACTTCACCACGCAGTACACCAACGGGCCCTTGACCGCGCCCGCCGACGGCGCGTCGGGCGGCAACGGGGTGTACGCCTACAGCGCCACCGACACCTTCCCGAACAGCAGCTACCGGGCGTCGAACTACTGGGTCGACGTGATGTTCACTCCCTCGGCGACGCTCTGGGACAACACCGACGTCCCCGGGGTCGTCAACCAGCCCGACGACCAGGACGCGGTGCTCGGCGTGAAGTTCACCTCCGCGACCGGCGGCCTGGTCACCGGCGTCCGGTTCTACAAGGGCCCGCAGAACACCGGGACCCACATCGGCAGCCTGTGGACGTCCGGCGGCACGCAGCTGGCGACCGCGACCTTCACGAACGAGACCGCCAGCGGGTGGCAGCAGGTCGACTTCCCCGACCCGGTCCCCATCACCGCGGGCACCACCTACGTCGTCTCGTACCACACCTTTGGGCGCTACTCGGTGACCAGGCCGTACTTCACCTCGCCGCGCAGCAACGGGCCCCTGACCGCGCCCGCCGACGGCGCGGCGGGCGGCAACGGGGTGTACGCCTACAGCGCCACCGACACCTTCCCGTCCAGCACCTTCCGATCGTCGAACTACTGGGTCGACGTCGTGTTCCAGCAGGGCTGAACGAAACGGCCGGCGCCGGGCAAAGAACGGGCAACGAAACGCCCCCGCCCGGTGTCCGGCCGCGCCCCTGCCGATCCCCTTACCCAATGCTTACGCGCGGGCAGGCCGCCGCGACCCGCCGATCGACCCGCCCGGGCCGATCCCGCGGCAAGGCCGGATCCCCGAGAAGGAGGAGTCCTCTCATGGCGGCAGTCGCCGGTCACCGCCGGTTTCTCCCACGCGGCGCCACCGCGGTGTGGTTGTACGCGGCCCTCGTCGCCGCCCTGGTCGCGGGCGTCCTCGTCGTGATGGACGGCCGCGCGAGCGCGGATCAGCCCCCGGTGGACCTGGGCGCGGCCGAGCACACGGCGGTGCTGGCGGCGGGCACGGTCATCAGCACGAACGCGACTCTGATCACCGGGGACGTCGACGTGAGCCCGGGCACCGCCGTCACCGGTTTCCCGCCGGGCGTGATCGAGGGGGACATCCACGCCGGTGACGCCGAGGCGGCGCAGGTGATGGCGGACGCGACCGCCGCCTACGACGACATCGCGGATCGGGGCCCCGCCGTCACCGTGCCCGGCGAGCTCGGTGGAACCCGCAGGACCCCCGGCGTCTACGACTCGTCGGACGGGACGTTCCGCATCGACGGGACGCTCACCATCGACGCCGCGGGGAACCCGGACGCGGTCTTCATCTTCCGCGCGAGCACGCTGACCACGGCCAAGGTCAGCAACGTCATGCTCGTGGGCGGAGCGCAGGCGGACAACGTCTTCTGGCAGGCCACCGAGGGCGCCACCCTCGGGACGTACTCCACCTTCCGCGGCACCGTCCTGGCCCGCGGCTCGATCAAGGTCCAGGAGGGCGCCGTCATCGACGGGCGGACCCTTCTGCTCGACAACACGGTCACGATCGAGGGCACCACCGAGACGGACAACGGGATCGACCGCGCGAACACGGTCGACGCGATCGTCCCGCCGCCGACCCGCGTCACGCTGCCGTTCGACCCCGGGACCACGACCGAGCTGACCTCCTCGCCGAACCCCTCCCGGGCGAAGTTCCCGGTCACGTTCACCGCGCGGGTGCATCCCCGCAGCGGCACGCTGGTGCCCGCCGGGAGGGTGCTCTTCAAGGACAACGGCGTCGTCATCGGCTCGGGGATGCAGACCGGCGCCGACACGCCCGCCACGTTCACGACCTCGGCGCTGTCGGTGGGAGAGCACCACATCACCGCCGTCTACCTCGGCGGCCTCACGGCGCAGGCCGAGGCGTGGGTGCGCTTCGCGCCCAGCACCTCGAACGAAGTGGTGCAGGTCGTCACCGCGAGATAGTCCGTCGGGCCCCGTTCCCCGCCGCCGCCGTAAGGCTTGCGCCATGATTCGCCAACCACGCGCGGCGGCGGCGGGGCTGGGACGCGGGGCCGTTGTTCACTACGGCGGTGAGCACCACCAGCCTGAAGGCTGTCCCCTTCAACCGGACCCACGTCGCTGACAACGAGCTCGCCTACCTCTCCGAGGCGGTACGCCAAGGGTTCACCTGCGGGGACGGGCCGTTCACCGAGCGGGCCGGCCGGCTCCTGTGCGAGCTGACCGGCGCCGGCCGCGCCCTGCTGACGACCTCCTGCACGCACGCCCTGGAGATGTCGGCGATCCTGCTGGACCTGCGGCCCGGCGACGAGGTCCTCATGCCGTCGTTCACGTTCGTGTCGACCGCCAACGCCTACGCCCTGCGCGGAGCCGTGCCGGTGTTCGTGGACTGCAGGCCCGACACCCTGAACATCGACGAACGCCTGATCGAGGCCGCGATCACCGAGCGGACCAGGGCCGTGGTGGTCGTCCACTACGCCGGGGTGGCCTGCGAGATGGACGCGATCGGCGCGGTGGCGCGCCGCCACGGCCTGGCCCTGATCGAGGACAACGCCCACGGCCTGGGCGGGTCCTACCGGGGCCGGCCCCTCGGGTCGTTCGGGCTCATGGCGACGCAGAGCTTCCACGCGACGAAGAACGTGCAGTGCGGGGAGGGGGGCGCCCTGCTCGTCAACGACGCCGCCCTCGCCACACGGGCCGAGATCATCCGGGAGAAGGGCACCGATCGCAGCCGTTTCTTCCGAGGACAGGTCGACAAGTATCAGTGGGTCGACGTCGGGTCGAGCTATCTGCCCTCGGACGTCCTCGCCGCCATGCTGACCGCCCAGCTGGAGTCGTTCGACACGATCCAGCGGCTGCGCCAGGCGGTCTGGCGCGGCTACCACGAGGGCCTGGCGGACTGGGCGGCCGAGAACGGGGTGGCACAGCCGTCGGTCCCCGGCGACCGGGCGCATCCGGCGCACCTCTACCACCTGCTCCTGCCCGACCTGCGCAACCGGCAGGCGTTCATCGCCCACCTCGCGGCGCGCGGCGTGCAGGCGGCGTTCCACTATCAGCCGCTGCACAGCTCTCCGGCCGGTCTGCGGCACGGCAGGACCGCCCCCGGCGGCTGCCCGGTCACCGAGAGCGTCGCGGACCGGCTCGTACGGCTGCCGCTGTTCGCGGGTCTCGGCGAGGCCGGCGCGGCCCGGGTCGTCGACGCGGTGCGCGGCTACGAGGTGCGCTGACGTGAGAAGGAACGCGGCCGGGTTGGTGACGGGACCGGCACCGGCACCCGCTCGACGTCCAGGCCCGGGTCACGATCGCCGCCCGCGCGCGGTGCGCCGTCGCCTCGCGTGGCGGGTCCTGTCCGCGGCGCTCGACCGGCGGCGCGTGCTCTACCTGGGCGGCGGCACCATGTCGGCCCTGGTGTACTACGCGATCCTCGGCGTGCAACTGGCCGCGCTCGGGCATCGGGTCCCTTACCTCATCCTGCTCGTGACCAGCCAGTTCGCCGCCTCGGTCGTCGTCTACCCGTGGTATCGGCTGATGGTCTTCCGCGTGTCCGGATCGTCCTGGCTGCTGGGCAACCTGCGGTTCTACGCCGTCGGGCTGGGCTTCCTGGCGGCGTCGGTCACGGGCGTTCCGCTCCTGGTCGAGCTCGCCGGGATTCCGATCATGGTGGCGCAGGCGCTGGTCATCGTCGTGAACGTGCCGCTGACCTACCTCGTGCACAGACTCTGGACGTTTCCGGCCCGACGTAAGAACTGATCATTAGGAAAGGCTGCCCATGGAGGCCACTGACATCCGCCGTACGGTCGAGCTGGAGGACCGGCACTGGTGGTACCGGGAGCGGCGCGCCATGCTCGCCCGGGAACTGCGGCGGCTCGGTCCGCCCGGCACGGCACTCGACATCGGCGCCGCGGGCGGCGGCAACACCCGGGTGCTGGTCGAGCACGGGTGGGACGCGCTGGCGGCCGACTACTCCGAGACCGCGGTCGAGCTGGCCCTCCGGCGAGGGCTGCGGGCGATCCACGCCGACGCGTGCGACCTGCCGTTGCCCGGCGAGTCCTTCGACCTCGTGCTCGCGTTCGACGTGCTCGAGCACATCGAGGACGACCACACGGCCGCCCGCGAGCTGGTGCGGGTGCTGCGGCCGGGGGGCCGGGCGCTGATCACGGTTCCGTGCGACATGGCGCTGTGGTCGGCGCACGACGTGGCGTCCTTCCACTTCCGCAGGTACGCCCGGGAGGAACTGACCGACCTGCTGCGCGGGGCCGGGCTGGTCGTCGACCGCATGTGGAGCTGGAACGTGCTGATGCGGCCGGTCGTGGCCTGGCGCAGGAAGCGCACCAGAGGCTCCGACGTCACCGCCGTGCCGCTGCTGGTCAACCTGGGACTGGGCGCCGTGGTCGCGGCCGAGCGATATCTGCCCGTCAAGTCGTTTCCGGGGGTCACCCTGGTCGTGCGGGCGCACCGTCCTTCCTGACGGAGGTTCGCAGGACGCCGGAAATGCGATTTCGCGATTTCCGCGTTTCCGGCCGGCGAGCGGGACACCCGCAAAAGAATGTCAAGGAATTCGCTCGGAACGAGGTCGCGGGCGAATTCGCGGTGCCGCCGCCGCCAGAATCGCACGCATGGCTGACACCTCGCCTCGGGAAATCCCTGCGACGGGCCCGTCCCGATCGGATGAGAAAGCGCTGTTCGATTCGGTCGCGAGGAGCGCGACCGGAGGAAGCGCGCGGACCCGGAGCCCGGTGAAATCCCGGCAGGAATCGACGATCGGTGCGGCGACGAACGGCGCGCCGGCGAACGGCGCACCGGCACGGCGAATGCTGGTGAGATGGGCGCCGGCCGTCGTGGTGCTCGCGCTGACGGCGGCCGCGCTGAGCCGCTACGGCGTCCGCGTCTCGGACATGGCCCGTTTCTGCGGCTACGTCGTCGCCTGCCTCGCGGTCCCGGGAACGCTGCTGGTCCGCGCCCTCTATCGGGGTGACCGCTCCCGGGGCGAGGAGCTCGCGCTCGGGCTGGCCCTCGGATACGCGCTGGAGGTGTTCGCCTACGTTGCGGGCCGGGCCGTGGGGGCGCCGCTGCTCGTCCTCGCCTGGCCGGTCGCGACGTACGCCGCCTTCCTCCTCGTGCCCCGCCTGCGGCGGCACTGGAGAAGCGCCCCCGCAACGGCCCGGTCGCCGATCTGGTGGTCCTGGTCGCTGGCCCTCGTCGTCGCCTACCTAGTGGTCTGGAGCGCGGTCAACTTCTTCCGTACACAGGCCCTCACCTGGCCGGCGCTCGGGGCGTCGTACCCCGACATGCCCCTGCATCTGGCGTTCATCGGTGAGCTGCGGCACCACGTGCCCCCGACGATGCCGATCGTCGCCGGGGAGCCCTTGCCGTACCACTGGTTCGTCTACGCCCACTACGCGGCGGCGAGCTGGGTGACCGGCGTCGAGCCTCTGGTGCTGCTGTTCCGCCTCGGGATGCTGCCGATGATCGCGGCGCTCGTGGTTCTGCTGGGCATGGCCGCCCGGCGTGTCATCGGGTCGCGGGCCGGAGCCCTGATCGCCCTGGCCGCCGTCTTCCTCGTCGCCGCGCCGAACCTCTACATCGGCCCGGCCGGCGGGGCGCTGGTCTGGAAACCGGTCCAGTCCTGGTCGAGCCCCACCCAGACCTTCGGCGCGCTGCTGTTCGTCCCGGTCTTCCTCCTGCTGAGCGATCTGCTGGAGAACCGGCGGCTGCCGGAGAACGGGCGGCGGAACCCGCGCGAGTGGCTCCTGCTGGGGGTCTTCCTGGCGGCCGTCATGGGGGCCAAGGCGACGTACCTGCCCCTGCTCACGGCGGGCCTGGCGGCGGTGGCCGTCGCCGGGTCGGTGCGGCGCCGTCGCCCGCACGGCCCCGCCCTTGTCGCACTGGGCATGAGCGCGGCCTGCCTGCTCTACGCCCAGTTCGTCCTGTACGGCGGGGTACGCGGCGGGACGACGGCCGCCCCGCTGTCCCTGATGCGCGTGACGTGGGGCGGCGTGGTCGGCGACGGAAGGCCGCTCGGGGGGCCGCTGACGACGGTGCTCGGGCTCACCCTCCTGTGCGTCCTGTCCGGGGCCGTCGCCTGGTGCGGGACGCTCGGCCTGCTCAGCCGGCCCCGGGCGCTCACCAGGCCCTCCGTCGTGCTGACCCTCGGCATGAGCCTGGCCGGGCTGGCCGTGGCGCTCTGCTTCGGGCATCCCGGCCTGTCGGAGATCTACTTCCTCCAGGCGCCCTATCCCTATCTGGCGATCGTCTCGGTCTACGGACTCGTCACCGTCGTACGCAGGTCGGGGACGTCGCCGCTGCCCATCGTGTGCGCCGCCGGCGCCGGGGCCGTCGCCGCCTACTGCATCCGCATCCTGTGCGACGTGCGGGTCCCGCTGCCCGACGGTGAGCCGCTCCGCGTGCTCGCCCTGCCGTACGCCGCCCTGCTGGTCTTCGTGGCGCTGACGGCGGTCGCGCTGGCCGCCGCGCGGCGCGGCGCGCTGCGCTCGTTCGCCCTCACGCTCGTGGTGACCTCGGCGTTCGCCACGCCGGCCGCCTGGTTCACCCGGGTCCTTCCGGTGACGTACAAGACCCCGGTGAACGCGGCGGAGGACGCCGACCGCGCGGCACGGGCCCAGGCGATGCCGCAGGGCATCGTCACCGCCGCGCGCTGGCTGCGCGACCATTCCCGCCCCGGCGACTTCGTCGCGACGAACCTGCACTGCCGTCTCGGCGTCGACGGCCCCTGCGACAGCCGCGCGGCCTGGGTGTCGGCGCTGGCCGAGCGGCGGGTGCTCGTCGAGGGATGGGCGTACGCGACGGCGAGCCTGGACCGGTGGAGTCCGGGCCAGGTGCTCTGGTATCTGCCGTTCTGGGACCGCGAGCGGCTCCGGGCGAACGAGGCGGTGTTCGCCGCGCCTTCGGCGCAGGCGGCCCGGTCGCTGCGGGACCGTTACGGGGTGCGCTGGCTGTTCGTGGACGAGCGGCTGACGGTCCCCGGCGCGAGGCTCGGAGACGCCGCCGCCCTGCGGTTCCGCTCCGGGGACTTCACCGTCTACGAGGTCGCCGGCCCGCCGGCGCGGCGCTGAGCATTCCTGAGAAGCTGGGCGCTCTTGAGATAACCGGCGGCGGCCGGCCCGGTGTTGAAGATCAGGTCGAGCACGCTGACGTGGTGGTCGAACGGCGGGTGCGCCTGCGGATACTCCGGATAGCCGGAGTAGTCGAACCACCGGACCCCGATCCCGGACCGGTCGAAGAGGCTCTCGTCGAGGTAGGCGCGGGCGGCCGGCCCGGTGAGGTATTCGTCGGCGCCCGCCTTGCGGCACAGGTCCACGAGGCGCTCGGTCTTGGTGCCCGCCGCGCCGTAGTCCTCGGCGCGGCTCAGGGTCGCCGGGATGCCGAGCAGGTCCAGCAGCCCCTGGAGGAAGTGCCGGTTGATGTCCGACAGCCGTTCGGCGCGGCAGTCGAGGTAGAGCCGTTCGACCGCCGGCGCGACCTCCTCGAAGCAGGGGGCCTTGCGGTAGGTCTGCGCGAGCAGGAGCCAGTGTGCGCGGGGCCACTCCATGTCGCTCGCGACCACCTCGTTGATCAGGCGGCTGCGCGGGCCCCGCCGTACGGGGACCGACAGCCACTTCGGGCCGGCCGCCGTCTTGATCAGGTTGCGGTTGCGCCAGTCCCTGTCGGTGTACTGCACGTCGTCGAACAGGATGAACTCGTCGACGTGCGCGATCAGGTCGAAGTACCCCTTCCAGGGGATGTAGTTCGACTGCACGATGGCGACCCGCTTCACGCGCTCCACCCCTCCGGCCCGCCCGTCACCGTCATCGGCTGCGCCGCACCGCTCTCCACTCGGGTGCGGACGATGTAGGTGGGTCGTCCCATCCTCTCGACGTGGATCCTGCCGAGGTACTCCCCGATGATGCCCAGCGCGATCATCTGGGCGGACGCGAACAACGCGATCATCGACGCGGTCGAGGTGAAGCCCTTGACCGTGCTGTCGCCCGACCAGTACGTCCACAGGAAGACCGTCAGCAGGACGATGCCGAGCGCCCCGGTCAGCAGGCCGAAATAGGTCACCAGGCGCAGCGGGAGCGTGCTGTATCCGACGAACACGCCGATGGCGTGGCGGACGAGCATCGCGGGCGTGTAGTTGGAGCGGCCGACGAGCCGGCTCTGCATCCGCACCTCCACGGTGCCGACCCGGGTGGTCGCCCAGGAGAAGGCGATGTCGATCTGCGTGTGCGGACCTCCGACGCCGTCCAGCGACTCCCGCAGGAAACTCCGGAAGGCGCGGAACGCGGAGATGTCCGCGCCGTTCTCCGCGCCGAACCGCCCGGAAAGACCAGTCTTCAGCGATTTGGAGGCGATATCGCGGATTCGCCCGTGCGTTCCGCCGCTCGGGACTCCGTACACGATGTCGAGGTCGGGCCGCAGGCCCGCCAGGAGCCGGGGAATCTCCTCCGGAGGATGCTGCAGGTCGTCGTCCATCGTCACCATGACCTCGTAGCGTGCGCAGCGGATGCCCGCGACCAGGGCGTTGTGCTGCCCGTAGTTTCGAGCCAGCAGCACGGCGCGGACGCTGTCGTGCCGCTCGACCAGGCTCTGGGCCACCTCCCACGTGTCGTCGGGCGAGCCGTCCACGACGAGCACGACCTCGAAGAGGTCCGCGGCGGTGGGCAGCACGGCGAGAAGGCGTTCCACCAGGGCCGGCAGCGTCCGGGCGGATCGGTAACAGGGGATCACAACGGATACGTTGGTCATGGCGTCATTGTGATGAGCGGCCGTCGGCCTCCTCATGCCGCACATCCGAATTTGCGGGATATTGAGAAACCCGATCCGGACCTTTCACGCTCGTTCGCAATGTGGCCCGCCGGGTCCGGGCGGGTCCACGCATAGCATTGGCGACTGGCGGGCGGCCGATCGGCAATTTCCGCGGCCCCGCCCGGAAGAAAACGCGCGGGACGATTCCGTTCCTTCGTGCGGCTTCCGCATGCCCGATGAGGGGAGATCATGGACGTCACATTGAGGCCGGTCCGCGAGGCGGACCTCGACGTTTTCGAAGCGGAGCGGGCGACGCCCGAGGCGCGGGGCGAATTCCAGTGGTACGGATATCGCCCCTCCGGCGCGCTGCGCCGTCAGTTCGCGGACAACGGCCTGCTCGGCGACGACTACGGACGGCTGACCATCGACTCCGGCGGGGACACCGCCGGATGGGTGGCCTGGTGGAAGATGTCCTGGGGACCCGAGACGACGTGCTGGTGCTGGACGATCGGAATCTGCGTCTTCACGGGCTTCCGCAACCGCGGCGTCGGCACCGAGGCCCAGCGCCTGCTGGCGGACTACCTGTTCGCGCACACCCGGGCCGAGCGCCTCCAGTGCTTCACCGACATGGCCAACATCGGCGAGCAGCGCGCGGTCGAGAAGATCGGGTTCGTGCGTGAGGGCGTCCTGCGGCGGGCCCAGTGGCGCGACGGCGGCTGGCACGACCAGGTCCTCTACTCGCTGCTCCGAGGTGAGTCGCGATGAGCCGCCCACCGGATATCGGGGAAGGACGCGAACAGCGGTGAAGGCACTCGTCCTGGCGGGGGGAAAGGGCACGCGGCTGCGCCCGCTGACCCACACCTCGGCCAAGCAACTCGTCCCCGTCGCCAACAAGCCGGTGCTCTTCTACGGGCTGGAGGCGATCAGGGACGCCGGCATCACCGACGTGGGGATCATCATCGGCGACACGGGCCGGGAGGTTCGCGAGGCCGTCGGCGACGGCTCGGCGTTCGGGCTCGACGTCACCTACATCCCCCAGGAGGAGCCGCTCGGGCTGGCGCACTGCGTCCTCGTCGCGCGGGAGTTCCTGGCCGGCGACCCGTTCGTCATGTACCTGGGCGACAACTTCCTGGTCGGCGGCATCCGCGGCCTCGTCGACGCCTTTCGCGCGGAGGAGTGCGACGCCCGCATCCTGCTCACCCGGGTGGCCGAGCCGCAGTTCTACGGCGTGGCCGAGCTCGGCCCGGACGGGGAGATCGTCGCGCTGGAGGAGAAGCCCGAGTATCCGCGCAGCGACCTGGCGATCGTCGGGGTCTACACGTTCTCGCCCGCGATCCACGAGGCCGTGCGCGCGATCAGGCCGTCCGCGCGGGGCGAGCTGGAGATCACCGACGCGATCAAGTGGCTCATCGACAGCGGACACCGCGTGCGGTCGCACTTCGTCACCGGCTACTGGCGCGACACCGGCCGGCTGCAGGACATGCTGGAGTGCAACCGCATCGTGCTGGAGGCGGTCGAGCCCGACGTCGCGGGGACCGTGGACGGGCTGTCGGAGGTGAGCGGGCGCGTGGTCATCGCCCCCGGCGCCGTCGTGGAGGGCTCGGTCATCCGCGGCCCGGTGGTGATCGGCGCCGACACCAAGATCATCGGCTCGTACGTCGGGCCGTACACCTCGATCGGTGAGGGCTGCGTGATCGAGGACGCCGAGGTGGACTACAGCATCGTGCTCGCCGACTCGGCCATCCGGGGCGTGCGCGGCATGACCCACTCGCTGATCGGCCGCAACGCGGAGGTCACGAAGGCGACCGGGGTGCCCAACGCCTATCAGCTCATGATCGGAGACCACAGCAAGGTGCAGGTGCGCGCGTGAAGATGCTCGTCGCCGGCGCGGCCGGCTTCATCGGCTCCCACTACGTCCGCTCGCTGCTGTCGGGCGCCTATCCCGGGTACGAGGACGCCCGGGTCACGGTGCTGGACACGCTCACCTACGCCGGCAACCCGGCCAACCTCGCCCCTGTGGAGAACAGCCCCGCCTTCACGTTCGCGTACGGCGACGTGTGCGACGCGGAGCTGCTGAGCGAGCTGGTGCCCGGGCACGACGTGGTCGTGAACTTCGCCGCCGAGACGCACGTCGACCGGTCGATCACCGGCGCGGGCGACTTCGTGACGACCAACGTCCTGGGCACGCAGCGGCTGCTGCAGGCCGCCCTGGAGGCGGACGTCCGCACGTTCGTCCAGGTGTCCACCGACGAGGTGTACGGCTCGATCGACGCGGGGACCTGGACGGAGGCGGAGCCGCTGCTGCCGAACTCGCCCTACTCGGCGGCCAAGGCCGGGGCCGACCTGCTCTGCCGCGCCTACCACCGCACGTACGGACTGGACGTCCGGGTGACCCGGTGCTCCAACAACTACGGGCCGTACCAGTACCCGGAGAAGGTCGTCCCGCTGTTCGTCACGAACCTGATCGACGGGCGGCCCGTGCCCCTCTACGGCGACGGCCGCAACGTGCGGGAGTGGCTGCACGTGGACGACCACTGCCGGGGCATCCAGCTCGTGCTGGACAAGGGGGAGCCCGGCGAGGTCTACAACATCGGCGGCGGGGTCGAGCTGAGCAACATCGACCTCACCCGCCGCATCCTCGACGCCTTCGGCGCGGGATGGGAGATGGTCGAACAGGTGCCCGACAGGCCCGGGCACGACCGGCGCTACGCGCTGGACAGCGGCAAGATCAGGGCGATCGGCTACGAGCCCCGGGTGGACTTCGACGAGGGGCTCGCGGACGTCGTGCGCTGGTATCGGGACCACCAGGACTGGTGGCGCCCGCTTCTGAACCGCCGCGGCTGAGACCGCCTGTTTGTGACAGACAAGGGACGGGGGTCCTTGATGGAGAAACTGGTCGTGGTCGGGCAGGGGTACGTCGGCCTGCCGCTGGCCGTCCGCGCGGTGCACGCCGGATTCGACGTGGTGGGCGTCGAGGTGGACGAGTGGCGGGTCAAGCGGCTCAACGCCGCGCAGTCATACGTCGAGGACGTCGGAGACGACGCGCTCGCCGCCGCGCACGCGACGGGCCGCTACCGGGCCAGCGCGGACTACGCCGACGCCGAGGGCTTCGACGTCTGCGTGATCACCGTGCCGACGCCGCTTACCGACGGCGTGCCCGACCTCAGCCACATCGCGGCGGCCGGCCGGTCGCTCGCCCCGCGCCTGCGGCCGGGCGCGACCGTGGTGCTGGAGTCGACCACCTATCCGGGGACGACGGAGGAGTACCTGCGCCCGATTCTGGAGGAGGGATCGGGCCTGCGCGCCCCGGGTGACTTCCACCTCGGCTACAGCCCCGAGCGGATCGACCCCGGCAACGCGCGGTGGCGCCTGGAGAACACGCCGAAGGTCGTGTCCGGTCTCGACGACGCCGCCCTCGCGCGGGTCCGCGCCTTCTACGAGGCCGTCGTCGAGCGGGTCGTCCCCGTGTCCTCGCCGCAGGTGGCCGAGCTGTGCAAGCTCCTGGAGAACACCTTCAGGCACGTCAACATCGCCCTGGTCAACGAGCTTTCGATCTTCGCCGGGCAGCTCGGCATCGACGTCTGGGAGGCCATCGACGCCGCCTCGACCAAGCCGTTCGGCTACATGCGCTTCACTCCCGGGCCCGGCGTCGGCGGTCACTGCCTGCCGATCGACCCGTCGTACCTGTCCTGGAAGGTCAAGCGCAGCCTGGGGCACAACTTCCGGTTCGTGGAGCTGGCCAACGACGTCAACGACCACATGCCCGCGCATGTCGTCGACCGGCTGGTGCTGGCACTGAACGACCGGCGCAAGGCCCTGAACGGCAGCCGGGTGCTCCTGCTCGGCCTGTCGTACAAGAAGAACACCGGCGACTGCCGCGAGTCCCCGGCGATCGAGGTGGCCAGGCACCTGCGCAAGCTGGGCGCGGACGTGCACGCGGCCGACCCGCACGTCGACCTCGCCCTCGTGCCCGAGGGGGTGGCGATCGCCGAGGCGTCGCCGCGGGAGATCGCGGCGGCCGACGCCGTCGTGGTCCTCACCGACCACGACTGCTTCGACTACGCCCTCGTCCAGCGCGAGAGCGCCTTCGTGTTCGACACGCGCAATCGCTGCCGGGGGCCGAACGTCGAGCGGATCTGATGAGAAGCGCCAGTCAGCCGCGAAAGCGCCACTCGGGCGGTTCCCTTTCTGAGGGGACCGCCCGTGGCCGTCTCAGTGGGACAGGTCGTGCGGGCCCACGGCGGGACCGTGCTCCAGTGGCAGGTCGCCGATGAGCGCGGGCCTCTGTTCCGGATCGCCGGGCAGCGCGAGCCGCGGAGGCGGGGGCTCGTCCCGCCCGGCCCCGCGCCCGCCCAGGCGGCGCGCGACGTCGTCCCGCAACCGGGGCAGGTACGCGTAGAGGCGGTCGCCCGGGCAGGCGGTCCTGTTGAGGTCGCGGTGGCCGATGATGGCCTCGTGCGGGTCGAGCGCGTAGACGTCGCACAGCCAGGCCAGCAGGGCGGTGAGCGCGGACAGCTGGCGGTCCGGGGGCAGGGAGGAGGTGTAGGTCCCCTCGGTCTCGATGCCCAGAGTGTGGTCGTTGTGGTCGGCCGCCTGCGCGCCCATCACGTGCTTGCCCGACTCGACGGCCGGCAGCGAGCGGTTGCGGCCCTCCATGACGTATCCGCCCCGGCTGACGGTGAACTGCTCGCCGATGTCCTCCCAGCCGTTGTGCTTCATGTGGTAGCGCTGGATCGTCCGGGACAGCCGGAAGGCGGCGTCGAGGTCGGTCGGGCCCGTGTTCGCCGTCGCCGTGTGGTGGACGACGAGCCGGTCGGGCGCGTGGTCGAGCACCTCGGCCTTGCTCCTGGGCGGATCGGCCTTCCAGTCCGACCGGGTGTACACGCGCGGCTGCCGCGGGCGGTTCCCGGCAAAGACGGGCGTGGCCGCCGCGACGAGCCCGCTCTGCACCGTCAGCATCGCCGCCGGCAGGCACGCCGACCAGCGGACCCCCGTCGAAAGAAACGCGCGGCGCGAGACCGCAGACATCCGTCCTCCCCGAGTGCGCGGGGCCCTCGGGGGCCCTCGTCCGGCGGGAGGCGGCATCGATATCCCCCCTCCCCGCCGCGGATATTCCTGCGAGCGAAAACCGGTCACATGTCAACCGAAATGTCTGGGCCATGCCGCAGTGGAAAATGCCGTAGTCCGGTCACGGAATGGCACTACCGCGATCGCGGGAATTTCCTGAAATACCCCGCGTACGGGTCGCGGCCCGTGTGCTGACCATGAGTGATGGCGGCGGGCCGGGCGGGGGTCACGCGGACGAAACAGGGGCTACACGAGAGGCGGGCCCGTGTTAACCCGATGTTGCGTCCGTTATGCCTGTGGATTGCATGTTTCGCGGGTGCGGCACATGTAACGGCCGCACGGTCACGCATGGTCAAAGTGCGTAACGCGCTCTTCCTAGCTTCGGTTACCGGCCCCAGCCGATAAGGACGCAGGAGGAGCGATGACGGCGACGCAGGCGGCACGCACGGCCCCGGAAGAACCCAGGAAGGGCCGCTGGATCGGTGACTGGCGACCGGACGATCCCGCGTTCTGGGAGAGCACCGGCAAGAAGGTGGCCCGGCGGAACCTGGTGTTCTCGATCCTGGCCGAGCATCTGGGTTTCACACTGTGGACCGTCTGGAGCATCGTCGCGGTCAAGCTCGGCGCCTACAAGTTCTCCACCGACCAGCTCTTCTGGATCGTCTCGCTGCCCAACCTCGTGGGCTCGACGCTGCGCATCCCCTACACCTTCGCGCCCGCGCGGTTCGGCGGCCGGAACTGGACGGTGGTCAGCGCGCTGCTGCTGCTGGTGCCCGCAGTCCTACTTGCGGTGGCGGTGAACGACCCGGGCACGCCCTACTGGGCCTTCCTGGTGATCGCGGCGACGGCCGGGCTCGGCGGCGGCAACTTCGCCTCCAGCATGGCCAACATCACCTACTTCTACCCGCAGAACAGGCAGGGCGCCGCCCTCGGCCTGAACGCCGCCGGCGGCAACATCGGCGTCAGCTCCGTGCAGTTGCTGATACCGCTGGTCATCGCGGGGTTCGGGCTGGCCGCGGCCGGGTTGTTCTGGGTGCCCTTCGTCCTGGCGGCCGCAGCCGGGGCGTACTTCTGCATGGACAACCTCACCTCCGCCAAGGCGGAGCCGAGGGAGATGGCCAAGGCCGCCGGCCGGGCGCAGACGTGGATCATGTCGGTCCTCTACATCGGCACGTTCGGCTCGTTCATCGGCTACTCGACCGCGTTCCCGCTGCTCATCAAGTCGCAGTTCCCCGAGCAGGCCGCGCTGACCTCGCTCGCGTTCCTCGGCCCGCTGGTCGGCTCGCTCATCCGGCCGGTCGGCGGCTGGCTGTCGGACCGCCTCGGCGGCGCCTCGGTGACGTTCTGGAACTTCGGCGCGATGACCGTCTCGGTCCTGCTCGTCTGGCAGGCCATGTCGGCGCACAGCTTCCCGCTGTTCTTCGCGGCCTTCATGCTGCTGATCGGCACCGCGGGCGTCGGCAACGGCTCCACCTACCGGATGATCCCGGCGATCTTCCGGGCCAAGGCGGTGGCCGGCGTCGAGCCCGGCACCCCCGCGTACGAGGAGGCGCTGGCGACCGGCAAGCGTGACGCCTCGGCGGCCATCGGGTTCATCTCCGCGGTGGGCGCCTTCGGCGGATTCTTCATCAACCGCGGGTTCGGCAGCTCCATCTCCGCGACCGGCGGCGCGGGGGCGGCGCTGGCGGCCTTCGCCGCCTTCTACGTCGTCTGCTTCGCGCTCACCTGGTTCTGCTACATGCGCACCCTCGGAGCGAAGTCGGCGCCGAGCCTGGCGGCCGCCCGGGTCTGAGACGCGGCCACTCGCGGGCGCCCGCGCGGCGCCCGCCTTTTCCGGGCTCATGCCTCACAAGCGGCGACAGCACAAGTGAGCTTTCGAGACGACGGGGTCTCTCACACGCCGCGCTCGCCGAAGTTAGCGCGGTTGGCGCCTTGTAGCACAGCGGTAACAGAAGGGACCCAGCGGTGAAACCGCCTGTCAGCACCATCGGATCCATGCCGATCTCACTGCACGCTCCCGGTCCTGTGATGTCACAGGCCACCGCGGGCACGACCGTGGGCTCGGCCACCCACTGCCCGTACTGCGCGCTCCAGTGCGGCATGTACGTGGCGAAGGGTGAGATCACCCCGCGGGAGGACATCCCGGCCAACGCCGGCGGCCTGTGCCAGAAGGGCTGGACGGCGGCGGAACTGCTCACCTCGCCGGAACGGCTCACCACCCCGCTGCTGCACGGCAGCCCGGTGAGCTGGGACGAGGCGCTCGACTACGTCGCCGCCCGGATCGAGGCCATCAGGGCCGCGCACGGGCCGGACGCCGTGGCGGTGTTCGGCGGCGGCGGGCTGACCAACGAGAAGGCCTACCAGCTCGGCAAGTTCGCCAGGGTCGCGCTGCGCACCAGCCAGATCGACTACAACGGCAGGTTCTGCATGTCCTCGGCGGCGGCCGCGGTCAACCGGGCCTTCGGCATGGACCGGGGACTGCCGTTCCCCATCACCGACATCGCCCGCGCGGACGCCGTCCTGTTCGCCGGGGGCAACGTCGCCGAGACCATGCCCCCCTTCGTGCGCCACCTGAGCGCCATGCGGTCCGGGGGCGGCCGGCTCGTCGTCGTCGACCCGCGCGTCACCCAGACCGCCAAGTCGGCCGACCTGCACCTGCAGGTCACCCCGGGCACCGACCTCGCGCTCGCGCTCGGTCTGCTGCACATCGCGATCGCCGACGGGTACGCCGACCTGGACTACCTGGCCGCCCGCACGACCGGCTTCGAGGAGGTGCGCACCTCCGTGTCGGCCTGGTGGCCCGAGCGGGTGGAGCGCGTCACCGGCGTCCCGGTCGCGCAGATGCGCGAGGCCGTACGGATCCTCGGCGAGGCGGAGCGCGCGATGGTGCTGACCGGCCGGGGCGCCGAGCAGCACGCCAAGGGCACCGACACGGTCACGGCGTTCGTCAACCTGGCGCTCACACTCGGGCTGCCCGGCCGTGAGGGCTCCGGCTACGGCTGCGTGACGGGCCAGGGCAACGGCCAGGGCGGCAGGGAGCACGGCCAGAAGGCCGACCAGCTCCCCGGCTACCGCAAGATCGACGACCCGGCGGCGCGGGCGCACGTCGCGGCCGTCTGGGGGATCGACCCCGCCGACCTGCCCGGTCCCGGCCGGTCGGCGTACGAGCTGCTGGACGCGCTCGGGACGCCGGAGGGACCGAGGGCGCTGCTGCTGTTCGGCTCCAACCCCGTCGTCTCCGCGCCGCGCGCCGGGCACGTCGCCCGGCGGCTGGACGCGCTCGACCTGCTCGTGGTCTCCGACTTCGTGCTGTCGGAGACGGCGGCCATGGCGGACGTCGTGCTGCCCACGACCCAGTGGGCCGAGGAGGCGGGCACGATGACCAACCTGGAGGGCCGGGTCCTGCTGCGCCGCCAGGCCGCCGCGCCCCCGCCGGACGCGCGCAGCGACCTGGAGATCCTGCGGGGCCTCGCCGAGCGGCTCGGCTGCGGCGAGAAGTTCCCCGCCGACCCGCGCACCGTCTTCGACGAGCTGCGCCGGGCCTCCGCCGGGGGCGTCGCCGACTACTCCGGCATCACCTACGAGCGGATCGCGGCCGAGACCGGCGTGTTCTGGCCGTGTCCCGAGACGGCGGACGACCCGCACCCCGGAACCCCGCGGCCCTTCCTCGACCGCTTCGCGACGCCGGACGGCCGGGCCCGCCTGGTGCCGGTGGAGCACCGCCCGCCCGCCGAGGACGTCGACGAGGAGTTCCCGCTCTACCTGACGTCGGGGCGGGTGCTCGCCCACTACCAGTCGGGGGCGCAGACGCGCCGCATCCGCCCGCTCACCAAGGCGTCGCCCGAGGTGTTCGTGGAGCTGCACCCGGACCTCGCCGAGCGGCTGGGCGTCGCAACCGGCGACCGCGTCCGGGTGCGCAGCCGCCGGGGCGCCGCCGAGGTCGCGGCCCGCGTGAACGCCTCGATCCGGCCGGACACGCTGTTCATGCCGTTCCACTGGGAGGGAGTCAACCTGCTCACCAACCCGGCGCTCGACCCGACGTCGCGGATGCCGGAGTTCAAGGTCTGCGCCGCCGCCATCGAGCGGTGCGCCGAAGACGGGGAGCGTGTCGCGTGAGGCTTGTCGTGGTGGGGAACGGGATGGCGGGCTCGCGCCTGGTGAGCGAGGTCCGCGCCCGGGACAAGGACGCGAAGATCACGGTGTTCGGCGCCGAGACGTGGCAGCCGTACAACCGGGTCCTGCTGTCGAACGTGGTGGCCGGCACGTCGAGCCCGGACCAGGTCCGGCTGCTGGACTCCCGCTGGTACGCCGACCACGGCGTGACCGCCCGCATCGGCGTCGCGGTCACCGCCATCGACAGGGACTGCCAGACGGTGGTCGCCGCCGACGGGACGCGCGAGCCGTACGACGTGCTCGTGCTCGCCACCGGCAGCGAGCCGGTCGTCCCGCCGATCCCCGGCGTGGAGCGGGCGACGGCGTTCCGCACGCTGGACGACTGCGAGCGGATCAGGGAGGCCGCCGTGAGCGCGCGCAGCGCGGTCGTGGTCGGCGGCGGGCTGCTCGGCATCGAGGCCGCGCGGGGCCTGGCCGGGCGGGGCGTCCCGGTGACGCTGCTGCACCTGGCCGGCCACCTGATGGAGCGCCAGCTCGACGAGGAGGCCGGGCTCATCCTCCGCGAGACGCTCGGCGCGCTCGGCGTCGCCATCCGCACGGGCGTCACCGTGAGCGCGATCCGCGAGCGGCACGTGGAACTGTCCGGCGGCGAGCTGATCGACGCCGACCTGGTCGTGCTGGCCTGCGGCGTACGCCCGGTCGTCGGGATCGCCCGCGACGCGGGGCTGGAGGTCGAGCGCGGCGTCGTCGTGGACGACGAGCTGCGCACCGACGACCCGTCGATCTTCGCGATCGGGGAGTGCGCCCAGCACGCGGGCCTGGTCTACGGGCTGGTCGCCCCTGGTTGGGAACAGGCGTCGGTCGTGGCCGACCTCGTCACCGGCGCCGACAAGGGCGCGCGCTACCGGGGCTCGCGGCTGGTCACCCGGCTGAAGGCCAGGAGCGTGGAGCTCGCGGCGATGGGGGAGACCCAGCTGACGGAGGACGAGGCGGAGATCGTCCGCTTCTCCCACCGGCACAAGGGCACCTACCGCAAACTCGTCATCCGCGAAGGCCGGCTCGTCGGCGCGATCCTGCTGGGCGAGACCTCCGCGGTGGGCACGCTGACCCAGCTCTTCGACCGGGGAGGTCCCCTGCCCGGCGACCGCACCGGGCTGCTGTTCCCCGATCTCGCGGGCATGGGCGGCGCGGCGGTGGCCGACAGCCCCACCCGGATGCCGGACTCGGCCCGGGTCTGCCAGTGCAACAACGTGACGAAGGGTCAGATCAGAGCGTGCTGGGAGTCCGGCGCGCGGAACGTGGAGGCCGTGGCCGCCGCGACGAGGGCCACCACCGGCTGCGGCAGCTGCCGCGACGCGGTCGAGGGCATCGTCGGCTGGCTGTGTGAGCAGGAAGGCGTGAGCGCATGAAGGACCGTGAGCGCATGGAGGACCGTAAGGGCATGAGACTCGTCGTCGTAGGACACGGCCCGACGGCGCACCGCCTGATCGAGACGCTCTCCGGCCGGGGCTTCGGCGGGACGGTCACCGTTTTCGGCGAGGAGCCCCGCCCGGCCTACGACCGGGTGGCGCTCACCTCCTACCTCAGCGGCAGGAGCGTCGAGGACCTCACCTACCCGGTGCCGGACGGCGTCACGCTCAGGACCGGCGTCCGGGTCACCGCGATCGACCGCGCGAACCGCACCGTCACCACCGACGCCGGCGACAGCGAGCCGTACGACGTGCTGGTGCTGGCCACCGGGTCGGCGCCGTTCGTGCCGCCGGTGCCGGGCCGGGACCTGCCGGGCTGCTTCGTGTACCGGACGATCGACGACCTGGACGCCATCAGGGACGCGTCGCGGGACGCTCGCGCGGGCGTGGTCATCGGCGGCGGCCTGCTCGGCCTGGAGGCGGCCGACGCTCTGCGCGGGCTCGGCCTCGACACCCACGTCATCGAGATGAGCGGCTGGCTCATGCCGCGCCAGGTGGACGAGGGCGGCGGCTCGGTGCTGCGCGGGCACATCGAGGGGCTCGGGCTGACGATCCACACGGGCGCGGGCGTGCGGTCGATCGAGGCCGGCCAGGACGGCCAAGTCACGGCGCTCGTGAAACCCGACGGCGAGGCGATCGAGGCGCAGATCGTGGTCTTCTCGGCCGGCATCCGGCCGCGCGACGAGCTCGCCCGCGCCTGCGGCCTGGAGGTCGGCGAGCGCGGCGGCATCGTGGTCGACGAGGGCATGCGCACCTCCGACGAGCACATCTACGCGATCGGCGAGTGCGCGCTCGCCGGGGGCATGGTCTACGGCCTCGTCGGGCCCTGCAACACCCAGGCGGAGGTGGCCGCCGAACGGATCCTCGACGGGCAGGCCGCCTTCACCGGCGCCGACATGTCCACCAAGCTCAAGCTGCTGGGCGTGGAGGTGGCCCAGTTCGGCGCCATGTCGGGCGCGCTCGACGTCACCTACATGGACCCCGTCGGCGGCGTCTACAAGCGGCTGTTCATCAGCGACGACGCCAAGACCCTGCTCGGCGGCATCTGCGTCGGCGACGCCGCGCCGTACAACGCGCTGCGGCCGTTCGTCGGCAAGCCGCTGCCCAGCGCGCCAAGCGACCTGCTGTTCGCCGGCGCGGGCAAGGCGTCGATCGACCTGCCCGACGACGCGCAGGTCTGCTCCTGCAACAACGTCACCAAGGGAAAGATCTGCGCGGCCATCGCCGACAAGGGCCTGACCGACGTGCAGGGCGTCAAGGACTGCACCCGGGCCGGCACCACCTGCGGAAGCTGTGTGCCGATGCTCAAGCAGATCCTGGTGAAGTCCGGCGTCGACGTCGGCAAGGCGCTGTGCGAGCACTTCACGCACAGCAGGGCCGAGCTGTTCGACATCGTCAACGTCCGGGGGATCACCACGTTCTCCCAGCTCATCGCCGAGCACGGAACCGGCCGCGGCTGCGACATCTGTAAGCCGGCGGTCGCCTCGATCCTCGCCTCCCTCGGCCGCGGCCACATCCTCGACGGCGAGCAGGCCGCGCTGCAGGACACCAACGACCAGTTCCTGGCCAACATCCAGAAGAACGGCACGTACTCGGTCGTCCCCCGCATTCCGGGCGGGGAGATCACCCCGGACAAACTCATCGTCATCGGCGAGGTGGCCCGCGACTTCGGGCTCTACACGAAGATCACCGGAGCGCAGCGCATCGACCTGCTCGGGGCCCGGGTCGAGCAGCTGCCCTCCATCTGGCGCCGCCTCGTCGATGCCGGCTTCGAGTCCGGCCACGCGTACGGCAAGGCGCTGCGGACGGTGAAGTCGTGCGTCGGGTCCACCTGGTGCCGCTACGGCGTGCAGGACTCGGTGGGCATGGCCATCGCCCTGGAGTTGCGCTACCGGGGGCTGCGCTCGCCGCACAAGCTCAAGTCGGCCGTCTCCGGCTGCGCCAGGGAGTGCGCCGAGGCCAGGTCGAAGGACTTCGGCGTCATCGCGACCGAGCAGGGCTGGAACCTCTACGTGGGCGGCAACGGCGGCTTCAAGCCCCGTCACGCCGACCTGCTCGCGTCCGACCTGTCCACCGACGACCTGGTCAGGACGATCGACAGATTCCTGATGTTCTACATCAGGACCGCCGACCGGCTCCAGCGCACCGCCGCCTGGCTGGAGAACCTGGACGGCGGGCTCGACTACCTCCGTGAGGTGATCATGGAGGACTCGCTCGGCATCTGCGCCGAACTCGACGCGCAGATGGAACGGCACGTGTCCACATACGCCGACGAGTGGCGCGCCACCATCGAGGACCCCGACAAACTGCGCCGCTTCGTCAGCTTCGTCAACGCCCCCGGCGTTCCCGACCCCTCGATCTCCTTCGAGACCGAGCGCGACCAGATCAAACCGGTGCTGATTCCACTGGAGGTGACCCGCAGATGACCATCCTCGACGAGATGCCGGCCCTTGCCGGCCAATGGACCCCGGTCTGCACCTACACCGACCTGCTGCCCGAGCGGGGTGCGGCGGTGCTCGTGGGCGACCGCCAGGTGGCGGTCTTCCGCACCTTCGACGGCGCCCTGTACGCCCTGGACAACCTCGACCCGTTCAGCGGGGCGTACGTGATGTCCAGGGGCATCGTCGGCACCAGGAACGGCGAGCCGACCGTGGCCTCGCCCATGCACAAGCAGGTGTTCTCGCTGGCGACCGGCGTGTGCGCGGACGACACCGGCGTAGCCCTGCCGACCTATCCCGTTCGGGTCACCGACGGAACCGTGGAGGTGAGCGTGGTATGACCGCGCTGGTGGACGAGACCCCGATGAGCCTGGAGACGGCGCCGGACGCGCTGGCCGGGTTCACGATCGGGGTGACGGCGACCCGCCGCAGCGAGGAGCTGGCCGCGCTCCTCGAACGGCGGGGCGCCCGGGTCGTGCGGGCGCCCGCGATCCGCATCGTGCCGCTCGCGGAGGACGCCGGGCTGCTCGCCGCGACCCGGGCCTGTCTGGAGGCGCCCGTCGACGACGTGGTCATCACCACGGGGGTGGGGTTCCGCGGGTGGATGGCGGCGGCGGAGGGCTGGGGCCTGTCCGCCGACCTGAACGCGCACCTGGGCGGCGCGCGGCTGCTCGCCCGCGGCCCCAAGGCGCGCGGGGCCGTCCGCGCGGCCGGCCTGGTGGACTTCTGGACGCCGGCCACGGAGTCGTGCGAGGAGGTCAAGGAGTACCTGCTCGCGCAGGACCTGCACGGCCGCCGCATCGCCGTGCAGTTGCACGGCGAGCCGCTGGACAGCTTCGTCGCGTCGCTGCGGGAGGCGGGCGCGGAGGTGATCGAGGTGCCGGTCTACCGGTGGCTGCCCTACCGCGACACCTCGCCGCTGCGCCGCCTGATCAGTCAGGCGATCACCGGCTCGGTGGACGCGGTGGCCTTCACCAGCGCGCCCGCCGTGCTGGCCATGCTGGGCGCCGCCCGCGCCGACGGGCTGGAGGACGCGCTGCTCGCCGCGTTCGGCAGCCGCGTGGTGGCGGCCTGCGTCGGCCCGGTCACGGCCGGGCCGCTGACCCAGCGCGGCGTGCGGGCCGTCCAGCCCGAGCGGGCCCGCCTCGGCGCGCTCGCCCGGACCCTCGCCCGTCACCTGCCCGAAAGCGGCGTCACGCGGCTCGTCGCGGGCGGGCACGAGCTGGAGATCCGCGGTCACGCCGTGGTGGTCGACGGCGAGCTCAAGCCGCTGCCGCCCGCCCCGATGGCCGTGCTGAAGCGGCTCGCCGAGCGCCCCGGGCACGTCGTGAACCGGGCCGACCTGCGGGTCGTGCTGCCCGGCGGCCCCTCCCGCGACTCGGCCGAGCACGCGGTGGAGATGGCGATCACCCGGCTGCGCCGGGCGCTCGGTCCCTCGGGCATCGTCGAGACCGTCGTCAAGCGCGGCTACCGCCTCGCCTGCGGCAGGGACGAGCGATGACCCCGACCCTGGTGATGGCGGCGCACGGGGCACGCAGCGGCCACTGGGAGTCGGTCATGGACTCCCTGGCGGCCCGCGTGCGCCGCGCCAGGCCGGGCGCGCCGGTCGAGCTGGGGTTCCTGGAGATCAGCGCGCCGCTGCTGTCCGACGTGCTGTCGCGGGTGGCCGGGCCGGTCGTGGTGGTCCCGATGCTGCTCGCCGGGGGATACCACGCGCACATCGACCTGCCGGCCGTCGTCGCCCGCACCCGGCCCGACGCGCTCGTCGCCGGGCAGCTCGGGCCGCACCGGCTGCTGACCTCGGTGCTGGCGCGCCGCCTGGCCGCGGCCGGCCTGCGGCCCTGCGACGCCGTGATCCTGGGCGCGGCCGGCTCGTCCGACCCCGCCGCCCTCGACGACGTCCGCGCCGCCGCCCGGCTGCTGTCCGTACGGCTCTCGCGTCCGGTCACGGCCGCGTTCGCCTCGGCCGGGACGCCCACGCTCGCCCAGGCGCTCGAGCGCACCAGAGCCGGCCTCGCCCCGCGCGTCGCCGTCGCCTCCTACCTGCTCGCGCCCGGGTTCTTCCACGACCGGCTGGTGAGCAGCGGCGCCGACCTGGTCAGCCCGCCCCTCGGCGTGGACGACGACCTGGCCGCCCTCGTCTGGGCCCGCTTCGACGAGGCCCTCGCCCGGCGCCGCCCGGCCGGCGCGCCCGGCGCGCCCGCCCGCGCGCCGTTCGCCACCGGCACTCCGGCCTGAGCGGACCGCGTCCGCGCCTTCTGAACGCCGGATCAGGCCGCGTGGTCGCGGAGGTACTGGGCGAACGCCTCCCTGGCCAGTTGCGAAACGGTCTTGCCCTCCCGTTCCGCGAGTGCCCTGGCGGCCGCTTTCTCCTCCGGACTCAGGCGGAACGTCACCTGCGGCGAGCGCCTGCCCGGTGCCGTGAGAGAGGGGCGGCCGACCGTCCGGCGCACATGCTCGACCGCGGCCTCGACGTAGGCCTCGTCGATCCGATTCCCCCGCCTGTCGTAGAGCTCCTCCGTGCCCAGGTCGACGTCCGACTCGTCGTCCACGGCGAGCTCGACGTCCTCCGGGGGCCAGGGGCCGGTGTACTCGGTCATGGCTCGTTCCTCCTGAACGCGGTCGGCATCGCGTGGATCACCTGAGGGTACTTCTCGGCGAGGCGCCCGCCCGCGCGCCGTTCGCCACCGGCACTCCGGTCTGAGCGGACCGCGTCCGCTCCTTTTTCTTTTTCGCCGCGCCGGTCCGTTCACGGGCCGGCGCGCACGCGTTTTCCGGCTCCGCCGATCGCGGGAATCTCCCCCATGGGCTCGGAGAATTCGGTACGACGCCTGTCCTGTCGGGGTCGGCGGCCCGCTGATTACCGGTCAAGGGCCGAGCGGGTAGGGGTTGACCTGTGGTTCCAGGGCCCTCACGCTTACCCAATAACCGAGGAAAAAGGGTCCGTAATTCACTCTCCCGGAAATGGTCGTAGGGGATCTCCAGGCCAGTGGCAGTCTGCCATTCCATGAATCCGGGGTTTCACTAATGGTTCATTCGCCGAGGTGAATGTGAGGAGGCGAAGATGCCTCATGCCGATTTCAGGTCTTCTCCGCCGCCGCCGGGAAGCGAACGGCCGGAGAGACTGCTGCGCCTCCTGGCCGAGGACCTGCGGACGATCGTCGAGCGGGACCCGTCCGTACGCGACCGGAAGGAGGCGTTGCTGCACCCGGTGCTCCCGGCGCTGTGGCTGCACCGGGTCGCCCATCGGCTGCACCGGCGCGGCCGGCGAGTGCCGGCCCGGCTGCTGATGCTCCTCGCACGGTGCGTCACCGGAGTGGAGATCCACCCGGGTGCGGCGCTGGGGCGCAGGGTCTTCGTCGACCACGGCGCGGCCGTGGTGATCGGAGAGACCGCGGTCGTGGGCGACGACGTGACCATCTACCACCAGGTGACCCTGGGCGCGGTCGGCTGGTGGCGCGACAACCTGCGCGCGGCCGGGGAACGGCGGCACCCGGTGATCGGCGCCCGTGTGGTGCTGGGCGCCGGCGCGACCGTTCTCGGCCCGGTCCGGGTGGGCGACGACGCCGTCATCGGGGCGCGGGCGCTGGTCCTCGGCGACGTGCCCGCCGGCGCGCGCGCCCTCGCCCCTGCCGGGACCGTGTCACCGCCTTCCGGCGGCACATCGCCCCGTACGACCAGAGCCGACCTGTCCCGACCCCCCGACGAAAGGAATGGATCGATGAATCCGGACAGCACGGTCCTGATAGTCGGCGCCACCGACGAAACCGTGCGCAAGGCCAAGGAGCTGGGGCTGACCGTCCTGCTGCTCCAGCACCCCACCAAGGTCAGCCCCGAACAGGAGGAGCTCGCCGACGTCCTGCGCGTCCTGGACTACACCGACTGGGCGGCCGTCGAGCCGGTCGCCAGGGAACTGTGGCGGGAGCCGGGGTTCCGCGTCGCGCTGTCCATCACCGAGCCCGGGCTGGAGAACGCGGGACGGGTCAACGACCTGTTCGGCCTGGGCGGCACCGGCTACGAGGTAACGCGGCTGTTCCGCGACAAACTGGCCATGCGCCGCCACCTGGCCGGCCTCGATCCGTCCACGGTGGCCGCCGCGCCGCTCCTGCGGCGCGAGGACCTGGACGCCTTCGGCGCCGCCCACGGCTATCCGTTCATCGTCAAGCCGACCGACGCGACCGCGAGCATCGGGGTCTTCCGGATCGGGGGACCGCAGGACGCCGAGCGGGTCTGGGCGACGGTGGAAGGGCTGCGCGGCACCCGGACCGACCGTGTCTCGACCATGTACCTCCTGCGCGACTTCCTGATGGAGGAGTACGTGGAGGGGCCGGAGTTCAGCGTCGAGGCGTTCAGCTTCGCGGGCCGCCACGTCGTCGTGGCGATCACCGAGAAGTTCGTGCACGCCGACCGGTTCGCCGAGCTCGGCCACGCCGTGCCCGCCCGGCTGGACGAGCCGGTGCGGGAGCGGATCGGCGCGAGCGTGCGCCGCTTCCTCGACCTGATCGGCCTCAGGGACGGCGTCACGCACACCGAGCTGCGGCTCGGCCCGCACGGCCCGGCGATCATCGAGAGCCATAACCGCGTCGCCGGCGACATGATCCCGGAGCTCGTGCGCGGCGCGTACGGCATCGACCTGGTCGAGTACGCCCTGGGCTGGCCGTTCCGGCTGGTCCCCGAGCTGCCGGAACGGCCGGAGGCGCACGCGGGGGCCAGCGTGCGCTCCCTGGTGAGCGAGCCGGGGCGGGTCGAGTCGGTGGAGGGCGTCGCCGACGCAGCGGCGTGCGACGGCGTGCTCGACGTGCGCGTCACGGCCAAGCCCGGCGACACCGTTCACGCGTTGCGCGACAACTGGGACCGGCTCGGCCTGGTCGCGGTGACCGGCCCCGACACGGACGCGGCGATCCGCCGCGGCGCGGAGGTCATCGGCGACGCGATCCGGATCCGGGTCGTCGGCGAGGACGGGCGGACCTGGCTCGCGCACGCGGCCGAGGCCCGGTCCCTGGCGGAGGTGCCGGCATGAACGTCGTTATTGTGCACCGCAATCCGCTGGAGCCGTTCCCGTACGACCGCTGGCTGCGCGACCACGAGGGCCCGGTGGTCGTCCTCGCCGCCCGCGACAGGTTCGAGCCGTTCGGCGAGCGGATCCCCGAGGGGAACCTCGGCTACACGCATCTGGAGCTCTTCGACCACGACGACGAGGTGCCCGGGCGGGTGGCGCGCCTCGTCGCCGAGTACGGCGCCACGCACCTGATCGGGGAGCACGAGGCCGACGTGCTGCGCGTGGCCGCCCTGCGCGAGGAGCTCGGGCTGCCCGGCGCGCGGGCCGCCGACGTGCTGCCGTTCCGGGACAAGGCCCTGATGAAGGAGCACGCGGCGCGGGCGGGCGTGGAGGTCGCGCCGCACACGGTGCCGCGGACCGCCGCGGACGTGCTGGCCTTCGCCGGCGTCCACGGGTTCCCCCTGGTGGTCAAGAACAGGTCCGGCTTCAACTCCATCGGCCTGCGCATCCTGCGCGACAGTGACGCGCTGACGGCCTTCCTCGCCGAGGCGTACGGCTCGAAGCCGGACGAGCAGCGCGACGAGCAGCGGGACGACCTGCTGCTGGAGGCGTACGTGCCCGGCCGCATGTGCCACGTCGACGGGCTGGTGGTGGACGGCGAGGTCGTGCTGGCCTGGCCCTCGCAGTACCAGTACGAGCTGGCGTCGTTCGGCACCGACCCCGGCTCCCGGGTCGACCTGGCGCTCGACCCCGGCGACCCGCTCACCGGCCGCCTGCTGGAGCTGACCGGGCGGACGCTGGCGGCGCTGCGGCTGCCCGGCGGGCGGCTGCGCGACCACGCCTTCCACGCGGAGATCTTCCACACGCCCGACGACCGGCTCGTGCTGTGCGAGATCGCCTGCCGGTCCGGCGGCGGGAAGATCCGCGAGGTCTTCCACACCCTGTTCGGGGTCAACCTCGCCGAGTGCTCCATCCGGGCCCAGCTCGGCCTTCCGCTGCCCGACGTGGCGCGGGCCGTACGACCAGGGCGGCGGCCGGAGCCGGCGCGGATGGCCGGTCAGGTGCTGATGATGAAGCGGCCCGGGCTCATCCACGCGCTGCCCGACGCGCCGGAGGAGCCGTGGGTGGAGCACTTCTGGCTCTACGCGGAGACCGGCCAGGTGGTCCCGCCCGCCTCGGGCTCGGCCGACTTCCTGACCGTGGCCATCGCCTCGGCCCCCACCCGGGCGGAGTGCGAGCGCAGGCTGCGCTCGCTCGGCGCGCGGCTGGAGGAGCAGGTGCGAATCGGGGCGGTGCCGTCGTGATCCGCCCGTCGACGCGGGTGCGCTACATGGCCGGAATGGTGGTCGACGCCACCGGCAGCGGCATGTACCTGCCCCTGTCCCTGCTGTTCTTCCACCACGTCACCGGGCTGCCGATCGAACGGGTCGGCGTGATCATGACCGGGGCCGCGCTGTTCAGCCTGGTCGCCAACCCGATCGCGGGCGTGCTCGTCGACCGCTTCGGCGCGCGGGCCGTCGTCGTGGGCGGCTACCTGGTGCGCGCCGTGGGGTTCGCCGCCTACCCGCTGGTGGACTCGCCGCTGACGATGTTCCTCGCGGTGGCGCTGGTGGCGCTCGGCGACGGCTCCTACCCGCCGTCGATCCAGTCGTTCGTCGCCGCGATCGCGCAGGGCGCGGACCGCGACAGGCTCCTCGCCGCGCAGCGCAGCCTGCGCAACGCCGGCCTCGGCGCGGGCGGTCTCATCGCGGGCGCCGCGCTCGGCCTGGGCAGCGACGCCGCCTACCGGGTGATCGTCCTCGTCAGCGCCGCCGCGTTCGCCGGCGCCGCGCTGATCCTCCGTACGATCCCCGTCCCCGGCGGCCCGGTTCCCGGTGCGCGGACCGGTACGGCCCCGAGGGAGGCGGGCCGGCGGAGCGGGGGATACCGGCTCGTCCTGCGCGACCGGACGTTCCTCGCGCTGACCCTGCAGAACGTGCCGACGGCCTTCGGCTACATGGTGCTGTCGGTGGCGCTGCCCGTCTACGTCACCCAGGAGCTGGACGTCCCCGCGTCGCTGGTCGGCGTGCTGTACGCGGTCAACACCGTCGGCATCGCGCTGCTGCAGATCCCGGTGACGCGGCGGCTGATCCGGTATCGGCGCACCCGCACGGTCGCGGCGGGCGCCGCCACGTTCGCGGCGTCGTTCGCGGCGTTCGCCCTGCTGGCCGGGGTTCCCGTACGGCCGGTCGCCCTGGCCGGGGTCTTCGCCGCGACGGCGCTGTTCACGCTGGGGGAGATGCTGCACGGCGCGCCGCTGTCGGCGCTCGTGTCGAGCGCGGCCCCCGAGGAGACCCGCGGCAGATACATGGCGGTCTACCAGTTCTCCTGGGCGATCCCGATCACACTGGCTCCGGCCGTGCTGACCGCGCTGCTGAGCCTGTCGCCGGTCTCCATGTGGCTGCTGCTCGCGGGAGGCGTCTCCTGCTCGGCCCTCACCATGCTCCGTCTGGAGCCTCGGCTGCCCGCCCGGGCCGTCCACGCGCGGATCCCCGAAGACCACGAAGAGACAGATACGGAAGACCGTCGCGCCGCGACGGCGACAGAGAAGGCTGGTGTGGAGTGATGGGCAGATCGAGTTGGCACGTTCTGCAGGGAGAGGACCCGGCGTACGCGCTGCCGGAGGCCGCGGGCCAGTGCGGCTGGGTCAGCCAGCTGAGGCCCCTGATCGTGGAGATGACCGAGCCGGGAGACGTCGTGCTCGACCCGTTCGCCGGCTGGGGGACCACGCTGGTGGCGTGCGCGGTCGAGTCCCGGAAGGGGATCGGCCTGGAGGTCTCGCCGGAGCGTGCGGAGCAGGCGCGAAAGCGCCTGGAGGCGTACCCCGGCCAGACGATGCTGTGCGCCGACGCCCGCACGCCGCCGCTGCCGCCGGAGTCGGTGGACTTCGTCCTGGCCGACCTGCCCTATTTCGGCACCAACCTCGACACCCACTCCACGGTGGAGGGCCAGTTCTACGCGCTGCGGGACTACGACGATTACCTGAGCGCGATCGACGAGGCCTTCGCCGCGGTGACGAAGGTCATGCGGCCCGGCGCGCGGGCGGTGCTCGCCGTGCAGAACCGCCGCCTGGCGGGCAGGTTCGTGCCGCTGGCCTGGGACGTCGCCCGGGTGCTCGGCCGGCATCTGACGCTCGGCGACGAGCGGATCCACTGCTACGACCGGCCGGTGAGCGACGACGACCCGATGGTGACCAACCGCTCGCACGAATACCTGCTGGTGGCCGAGAAGGAGCAGGCATGATCCCGCTGATCGGCGGCGACGTCGCGACCAGGATCGACGACCTCATCGGCGGCACGCCCCTGATCCGTCTCGCCCTCGACGGCCTGCCCCCGGACGCCACCGTGCTCGCCAAGCTGGAGGCGGCCAACCCGCTGTCGAGCATCAAGGACCGGGTGGCGCTGCGCATGATCCAGGAGGCCGAGGCGTCCGGGGCGCTGACCCCCGGCGCGACCGTGATCGAGTCCACCTCGGGCAACACCGGCATCGCCCTGGCGGCGCTCGCGGTGAGCCGGGGACACCCGTGCGTCGTCGTGATGCCGGACAACGCGTCGCGGGAGCGCACGCTGGTGCTGCGCATGCTGGGCGCCCGGGTCGAGTTCACCGACCACGTCCTCGGCTTCCAGGGATGCGTGGACCGGGCGAGGGAGCTGCACGCCGCCGTCCCCGGGTCCTGGTACGCCCGCCAGCATGAGAACCCCGCCAACGTCATGGCCCACTACACGACCACGGGACCGGAGATCTGGGCCGCCACCGGCGGTCGGATCGACGTGCTGGTCTGCGGGGTCGGCACCGGCGGCACGCTCACCGGAACGGCCCGCTACCTGCGCGAGCGCAACCCCGCGCTGCGCGTCGTCGCGGTGGAGCCGGAGGGCTCACCCCTGCTGTCGGGAGGTGCGCCGGGGCCCCACCGGATCCCCGGCCTCAACGGCGGCTTCATCAGCCCCGTCACCGACGTCACGCTGATCGACGACGTGATCACCGTGCCGGACGGCGAGGCGGCCGCCATGACCCGGCGCATCGCGGCCACCACCGGGCTGCTGGTCGGGGTCTCCTCCGGCGCGGCGGCGTACGGCTGCGCCGAGCTCGCCCGCCGCCGGGACCTGTCGGGGCGGACGATCGTGACGATCTTCCCGGACACCGGTGAGCGCTACCTCAGCTGGTGGCCGGCCTGACCGTTCCCACCGCTCCGGCTGCGCCTGCTGCCACAGGGGTCAGCGGTCGGTGCCGCGGTCGCGGCGGCGCAGGTAGCGCTCGAACTCCGCCGCGATGGCGTCGCCGCTGGCCTCGGGCAGCTCGGCCGCGTCCTTGCGCTCCTCCAGCTCCCGCACGTATTCGGCCACCTCGCTGTCCTGGGCCGCCAGCTCGTCCACGCCGTGCTCCCAGGCCCGCGCCTCCTCGGCCAGGTCGCCGTACGGCATCGGGATGTCGAGCATGTCCTCGATGCGGCGCAGCAGCGCCAGGGTGGCCTTGGGGTTGGGCGGCTGGGCGACGTAGTGCGGGACCGACGCCCACAGGGACACCGTCTGAAGCCCGGCGGTGCCGAGGGTGTGCTGCAGCACGCCCACGATGCCCGTCGGGCCCTCGTACTTGGTCAGCTCGAGGTTGAGCGCGCGGGCCATGCCGGGGTCGCTGACCGAGCCGGTGATCGGCACCGGCCGGGTGTGCGGCGAGTCGTTGAGCAGCGCGCCGAGCAGGATGGCCAGCTCGATGCCGAGATCGTGGCAGAGCCCCACGATCTCGGCGCAGAACGACCGCCACCGCATGTTGGGCTCGATGCCGCGCAGCAGCACCACGTCCCGCTTGGCGCCCGGCGGGCGGGCCAGCAGCAGCCTGGTGGTCGGCCACACGACGGAGCGGGTCACGCCGTCGCCGAGCTCGACCACCGGCCGGGTCACCTGGAAGTCGTAGTAGTCCTCGGGGTCCAGCTCGACGAGCGGGGTGGCCTTCCACTCGGACTCGAGGTGCGCGAGCACGCCGCTGGACGCCTCGCCGGCGTCGTTCCATCCCTCGAACGCGGCGATCAGCACCGGGTCGACGAGCTCGGGGAGCCCTTCGAACTCGATCACGCGCCGCCTCCTCACTGGCCTTGTGCAGTATGGCTCAGTCCAAGACTATTCGGTGAGGGGCCCCGTACGTCACCTCCGGCGGGCACCGGCCCGTCGCGCTGGCCCGCCTGCGGCGCCATCCGGGCGGGCGCCGGCCCGCCGTCCCCTCACGCACCCGGTATTCCCGTTTCGCGCGCGCGGACGATATTCCATCCGGCGGGGCCGATAGGCTTGCCTTCATGACCAGCAGACCGTCGTTCCGAGAAGTGCTGTCCGAGCGAGTTCTTGTCGCCGACGGAGCGATGGGGACGATGCTGCAGTCCTACGACCCCACCCTTGACGACTTCCAGGGCCACGAGGGCTGCAACGACGTGCTCAACGTGAGCCGTCCCGACATCGTGCGGGCCGTGCACGACGCATACCTGGAGGTGGGCGTCGACTGCGTCGAGACCAACACCTTCAACGCCAACCGCGCGGCTCTGGGCGAGTACGGCATCGCGGACCGCATCTTCGAGCTCTCCGAGGCCGGCGCGCGGCTGGCCAGGGAGCGCGCCGACCACTGGTCCACGCCGGACAGGCCCCGCTTCGTCCTCGGTTCGATGGGCCCCGGCACGAAGCTCCCCACGCTTGGCCACCTGCCGTACGAGACGCTGCGCGACGCCTACCGCGACAACGCCGCCGGCCTGATCGCCGGCGGGGCGGACGCCCTGATCATCGAGACCTGCCAGGACCTGCTGCAGGTGCGGGCGGCGGTCGTCGGCGCGAAGCGGGCGGTCGAGGCCGCCGGGCGGGACGTGCCGATCATCACGCAGGTCACCATCGAGACCAACGGCGCGATGCTGCTCGGCTCGGAGATCGGCGCCGCGCTGACCGCGATCGAGCCGCTCGGCGTCGACCTGATCGGTCTCAACTGCGCCACCGGCCCGACCGAGATGAGCGAGCACCTGCGCTATCTGGCCAGGCACTCCCGGATCCCGATCTCCTGCATGCCGAACGCCGGCCTGCCGCAGCTCACGTCCGACGGCGCGTACTACCCGCTGAGCCCGGGCGAGCTGGCGGACGCGCACGAGGCGTTCACCCGCGACTACGGGCTCGCACTGATCGGCGGCTGCTGCGGCACCACTCCCGAGCACCTGCGCCAGGTGGTCGAGCGGGTGGGCGGCCGCGCCCGCGGCGAGCGGCGGCCCCGTCCCGAGGCGGGGGCCGCGTCGCTCTACCAGCACGTGCCGTTCCGGCAGGACACCTCCTACCTCGCCATCGGCGAGCGGACCAACGCCAACGGATCCAAGGCGTTCCGCGAGGCGATGCTGGTCGGCGACTACGAGGAGTGCGTGGAGATCGCCAGGGCGCAGGCCCGTGACGGCGCGCACATGCTCGACCTGTGCGTTGACTACGTCGGCCGCGACGGGGTCGCCGACATGAAGGAGCTGGCGTTCCGGTTCGCGACCGCCTCGACGCTGCCGATCGTGATCGACTCCACCGAGCCCGCCGTGCTGGAGGCGGGGCTGGAGATGCTCGGCGGCCGGGCCGTGGTCAACTCGGTGAACTACGAGGACGGCGACGGCCCGGACTCGCGCTACCAGAAGATCATGCGCCTGGTGAAGGAGCACGGCGCGGCCGTGGTCGCGCTGACCATCGACGAGGAGGGCCAGGCCCGCACCGCCGAGGCGAAGGTGCGGATCGCCACCCGCCTCGTCGAGGACCTGGTGCACGGCTGGGGCATGCGGGTCGAGGACATCATCGTCGACTGCCTGACGTTCCCGATCGCCACCGGCCAGGAGGAGACCCGGCGCGACGGCCTGGAGACGATCGAGGCGATCCGCGAGCTCAAGCGCCGCTACCCGGGCGTGCAGACCACGCTGGGCCTCTCCAACGTGTCGTTCGGCCTCAACCCGGCGGCCCGCATGGTGCTGAACAGCGTCTTCCTCAACGAGTGCGTCAACGCGGGGCTCGACTCGGCGATCGTGCACGCCTCCAAGATCTTGCCGATGAACCGGATCCCGGACGAGCAGCGGCAGGTCGCGCTCGACCTCGTGTACGACCGCAGGCGCGAGGGCTACGACCCGCTGCAGCGGTTCATGGAGCTGTTCGAGGGCGTGGACGCGGCGTCCATGAAGGCCGGCAAGGCGGCCGAGCTCGCCGGGCTGCCGCTGTGGGAGCGGCTCAAGCGGCGCATCATCGACGGCGAGCGCAAGGGCCTGGAGGCCGACCTCGACGAGGCCCTGGCCCAGCGGCCGGCCCTGGAGATCATCAACGACGTGCTGCTCGACGGCATGAAGGTCGTCGGCGAGCTGTTCGGCTCCGGCGAGATGCAGCTGCCCTTCGTGCTGCAGTCGGCCGAGGTGATGAAGACGGCCGTGGCCTACCTCGAACCGCACATGGAGAAGGTCGAGGGCAGCACCAAGGGCCGCATCGTGCTGGCCACGGTCAAGGGCGACGTCCACGACATCGGCAAGAACCTGGTGGACATCATCCTGTCCAACAACGGCTACGACGTGGTGAACCTCGGCATCAAGCAGCCGGTGTCGGCGATCCTGGAGGCCGCGGAGGAGCACCGCGCCGACGTGATCGGCATGTCCGGGCTCCTGGTCAAGTCCACGGTGGTCATGAAGGAGAACCTCGAGGAGCTGAACTCCCGGGGGATCGCGGACAGGTTCCCGGTGCTGCTCGGCGGCGCCGCCCTGACCAGGGCGTACGTCGAGCAGGACCTGGCCGACCTCTACCGGGGTGAGGTCCGCTACGCGCGTGACGCGTTCGAGGGCCTGCGGCTCATGGACGCCTTCATGGCGGTCAAGCGCGGCGAGGACGGCGCGACGCTGCCGCCGCTGCGCGCGCGGCGGGTGAAGACCGGCGCGGTGCTGAAGCGGACCGCCGAGGAGGACCTGCCGGCCCGCTCCGACGTCGCGGCCGACATTCCGGTGCCCACCGCGCCGTTCTTCGGCGACCGGATCGTGAAGGGCATCCCGCTGGCCGACTACGCCGCCTTCCTCGACGAGCGGGCGACGTTCATGGGCCAGTGGGGCCTCAAGGCCGCCCGGGGCGGCGAGGGCCCGTCGTACGAGGAACTGGTCGAGACCGAGGGCAGGCCCCGGCTGCGGATGTGGCTGGAGCGGCTGCAGACGGAGAACCTGCTGGAGGCGGCGGTCGCCTTCGGCTACTTCCGCTGTGTCAGCGAGGGCGACAACCTGATCATCCTGGACGACGACGGGAAGGAGCGGACCCGCTTCACCTTCCCGCGGCAGCGGCGCGACCGGCACCTGTGCCTGGCCGACTTCTTCCGCTCCCGCGAGTCCGGGGAGACCGACGTCGTCGCCTTCCAGGTGGTCACGATGGGCAACCGGATCAGCGAGGCCACGGCCGAGCTGTTCGCCAAGGACGCCTACCGCGAATACCTGGAGCTCCACGGCCTGTCGGTGCAGCTCACCGAGGCGCTGGCCGAATACTGGCACGCGCGGGTGCGGTCGGAGCTGGGCATCGGCGGCGACGAGTCGCTGGACGACATGCTCAAGGTCAACATCACCGGTTGCCGCTACTCCTTCGGCTACCCGGCCTGCCCCAACCTGGAGGACCAGGTGCAGGTCATGGAGCTGCTCGACCCCGCGCGCATCGGCGTGACGCTGTCGGAGGAGTTCCAGCTCCACCCCGAGCAGGCCACCTCCGCGCTGGTCGTCCACCACCCCGAGGCGAAGTACTTCAACGTCTGACCGGCCGCACCGGCGTTCACGGGCGCCCCTTACCATGTTGGTCCCCCCTCATCGGGGGTCTCGCCGGGGGAAGGGGCCACGTGGACGCCGTGCTGTTCGACATGGACGGATTGCTCGTCGACACCGAAGGGGTGTGGTTCGAGGTCGAGACCGAGGTGGTCACCCGCCTCGGCGGAGACTGGGGCCCGGAGCACCAGGAGCAGCTCGTGGGCGGGTCCTGGGACCGCACCGTCGCGTACATGCTGGAGCTGACGCAGGCCGACGCCGACCCCGCGCTCGTGGGGGAGTGGCTGATCGACGGCATGGAGAGCCGGCTGACGCGAGGCGTCGAGCCCATGCCGGGGGCCCTCGACCTGCTGCGGGGGCTCGGCGACCAGGGGGTGCGCACCGCGCTGGTCACCTCGTCGCTGCGGATCATCGCCGACGCCGTGCTCAAGGCCGTCGGCCGGGAGCACTTCGAGGTCGTCGTGACGGCCGACGACGTCACGTGCACCAAGCCGCACCCGGAGCCGTACCTGACCGCGGCCGGCCTGCTGTCGGTGGACCCGGAGCGGTGCGTCGCGCTGGAGGACTCGCCGAACGGCGTCGCCTCCGCCACCGCCGCCGGGTGCCGGGTCGTCGCCGTGCCGGGCGTCCTGCCGATCGCCCAGGCGCCGGGGCGGGTCGTGATGCCCTCGCTGCTCGACGTGGACGTGGACTTCCTGCGCTCGCTCGTCCGGTAGCGCGGGCCCCCGCGCCGTCGCCTCCCGGGTGCCAGGATGGGAGGGACGCCGTGGACGAAGGGGACCCGCCATGACATACAACGACATCGCCTGGCTGCCGCTGTGTGCCGGCCTCACCGCGGTGGGGATCGGGCTCGGCTACCTGGCCTTTCGCCGCAGGGGGGTGACCGCCGGCCTGCGGGCCACCGCCTGGTCCCTGCTGCCGCTGGCCGCCTACCTCACCGGCGCGCTGCAGACGCTCTGGAACATCGGCGCGGCGGTGGTGGGCTTCGTGACCGGCCTGGTCCTGTCGCCCGCGGTGTGGGCCGGGGTGGTCCTCGCCGGGTTGTCGGCGCTGCTGTTCGTCGTCTCCGGCACGCTGCGCGGCCGCGCCCTGTCCCGGGCCCGTACGGCGGGTCCGGAGCAGGGGGGCGCCGCCGCGGCCCCTGAGCGCTCTGGCACGCCCAGAACGGCCACGCCTAAAACGGGACAGACCGGGAAGACGGCACCACGGCAGGTGGAACAGCCCGCAGCAGATGACTTCTCGGACATCGAGGACATTCTCAAGCGCCGCGGGATCAGCTGAACATCCCACATCGTGGGACCAAGTTACCGGCCAGTGCAATGTTACAGTTCCACGACATAATCGAAACGGGATGCGGACAAACCCTTCAAGATCAACACGAATGAGTTTCGCGTGAATCACAGTTGAGCCACAGCGGGCCTCTGGGGACTGGTCAGCCCAGCTCAGACCATAGATTCTGCGTCCGGGGGTCGCACACCACGCGACCCCTTCGGACAATGTCGTCTGGGATCCAGGGGGCCTGCACCAAATGGCCGTGCGAGGCAAGGTCGTGAGCGGCCGTCGCTTTTCCGTCGCCGGATCGATCCCGGGCTACCCCGAGCGCGTCACCGCGGATGCGGTCCGTTCGGGCAGGGCGAAGGAGGATCGATGACCGCGCCGATGGACGTCACCGGTGGGGACACAGAGGCCACGCCGGAGGCCGTCGTCGATGCGTCGGGCGACAAGGCGATCCAGGGGAGGTCCCTCGGTCAGATCGCCTGGATGCGGCTCAAGCGCGACAAGGTCGCCCTCGCCGGTGGTCTGATCGTCATCTTCCTGATCCTGGTCGCGGTCTTCGCGCCGGTGATCGTCGGGCTGCTCGGGCAGGACCCGACGCAGTTCAACTCCGACCTCATCGACTCCTCCACGATGGTGCCCAAGACGGGCACCGGCATCAGCGCCGACCACCTGTTCGGCATCGAGCCGGTGAACGGCCGTGACATCTTCAGCCGGGTCGTGTACGGCGCGCGGATCTCGCTGCTCATCGCCTTCCTGGCCACGCTGCTCTCGGTGGTCATCGGCACCCTGCTCGGGGTCACCGCGGGCTTCTTCGGCGGCCTGGTCGACTCGATCATCAGCAAGACCATGGACGTCTTCCTGGCCTTCCCGCTCCTGGTCTTCGCGATCGCGCTGGCGGGCATCGTCCCCGACTCGGCGTTCGGCCTGACCGGCGACACGCTGCGCGTCTCGCTGCTGGTGTTCATCATCGGCTTCTTCAACTGGCCGTACATCGGGCGGATCGTCCGGGGGCAGACCCTGTCGCTGCGCGAGCGGGAGTTCGTGGACGCGGCGCGGAGCCTCGGGGCGCGCGGGCCGTACATCATCTTCCGTGAGCTGCTGCCGAACCTGATCGCGCCCATCCTCGTCTATGCGACGCTCCTGATCCCCACGAACGTGCTGTTCGAGGCGGCGCTGTCGTTCCTCGGCGTCGGCGTGCGCCCGCCCACCCCCACCTGGGGCGGCATGCTGGCGGACGCGGTGCGGTTCTACACGATCCCGCACTTCATGTTCTTCCCCGGCATGGCGATCTTCATCACGGTCCTGGCGTTCAACCTGTTCGGCGACGGCCTGCGGGACGCTCTCGACCCGAAGGCCCGCTGAGCCCTCCCTTCCTCGTAAAGTCCCCGGCTCCTATCACCAAGGGGTTTGCAATGCTAAGAAGAAGACTGGGTGTGGCGGCCATCGGCGCCGTGCTCGCCCTTGCCGTGGCCGCCTGCGGCGGCGGTTCGGGCAGCAGCTCGCCGTCGTCCACCGGCGACGCCGCGGGCGGCGGCGCCGCCGCGACCGGCGAGTTCAACGCCGCCCTCACGGGGGTCGTGAACCCGTCGGACAAGAAGGGCGGCATCCTCAAGTTCGCCAACGGCGGTGACTGGGACTCCCTCGACCCGGGCGACACCTACTACGGCTACTCCTGGAACTTCATCCGCCTGTACGGCCGGTCGCTGCTGATGTTCAAGTCCGCCGTGGGCAAGGAGGGCAACCAGCTCACCCCCGACCTCGCCGAGGACATGGGCACGCCCAGCGACGACGCCAAGACCTGGACGTACAAGCTCAAGAAGGGCATCAAGTTCGAGGACGGCACCCCGGTCACGTCCAAGGACGTGAAGTACGCCGTGGAGCGGTCGTTCGACAAGGAGGTGTTCCCGGACGGGTACACCTACTTCAACGACTTCCTCGACTGGCCGAAGGACTACAAGGGCGCCTACAAGTCCAAGGACGTCAACACCGACAGCGCGATCGAGACGCCCGACGACTCCACGATCGTCTTCCACCTCAAGCAGCCGCTGAGCAACTTCGACTACTTCGCCCAGCTTCCCGCCACGATCCCGGTCCCCAAGGACAAGGACACCGGCGCGAAGTACAAGGAACACGTCATCGCCACCGGGCCGTACAAGTTCGAGAAGAACGAGATCGGCAAGGGCTTCACGCTGGTCCGCAACGACCAGTGGGACCCGGCGACCGACCCGAACCGCAAGGCGCTGCCGGACGGCTACGAGGTCTCCACCAACGTCAACGCCGACGACATCGACAACCGGATCCTCGCCGGCGACCTCGACATCGACGTCGCGGGCATCGGCATCCAGTCGGCGGCCCTCGGCCGGGTCCTCCCGGACCCCGCCCTGAAGGCGAACTCCGACAACCCGACCAGCACCCGCCTCTGGTACACGTCGATCAACGGCAACGTCCCGCCGCTCGACAACATCGACTGCCGCAAGGCCGTCCAGTACGCCACGGACAAGGTGTCCCTCCAGACCGCCTGGGGCGGCGAGTTCTCCGGCGGCCAGATCGCGACCAGCCTGCTGCCGCCGGCGATCCCCGGCCACGAGGACTTCAACCTCTACCCGCCGGGCGCCGACAACAAGGGCGACCTGACCAAGGCCAAGGAGGCGCTGACCGCCTGCGGCCAGCCCAACGGCTTCGAGACCAACATCTCCTACCGCGCCGAGAGGCCCAAGGAGAAGGCGGCCGCCGAGGCGCTGCAGCAGTCCCTCGGCCGGGTCGGCATCAAGCTCACGCTCAAGCCGTTCCCGCAGGCCGACTACTTCGCCCTGTACGCCGGCAAGCCGGGCTACGCCAAGGACAACAAGATCGGTCTGGCCATGAACGGCTGGCAGTCCGACTGGCCCGACGGCTTCGGCTTCCTGCAGCAGATCGTCGACAGCCGCGTCATCCGTGACACCGGTGGCTCCTCCAACATCAGCGTCCGCGACCCCGAGGTCGACAAGCTGATCGACCAGGCGATGAAGGAGACCGACACCAACGCCCGCAACGCGATCTGGACCCAGATCGACAAGAAGGTCATGGAGGACTCCTTCATCCTGCCGAACGTGTGGACGAAGACCCTGCTCGTGCGCAGCAAGAACGCCACGAACATCTTCGTCAACGACGCGTACGGCATGTACGACTACCTCGGCATGGGCGTCAAGTAAGCGTCCGCCGAGACCAGACAGATCCGATAGACGCGTGAACGCGGCAAGGGGGCCGGTCCCACAGGGCCGGCCCCCGGAGCCGGGGGGACTGTGGTCACATACATCATCCGGCGGCTGATCTGGGCGGTGGTGATGCTCACCATCGTGAGCATCATCACGTTCGCCATCTTCTTCCTGGTGCCCCGCCTGGCGGGCGCCACCTCGGAGAGCCTGGCCGCGCGCTACGTTGGGCGCACCGCCTCGGCGGAACAGGTCAAGATCGCCGCCGACAAGCTCGGCTTCAACGATCCGCTGATCGTGCAGTACGGGCGGTTCGCCAAGGGCATCGTCGCCGGCGCCGACTACGACTACGGCCCCGGCGTGGAGCGCTGCCCGGCGCCCTGCTTCGGCTACTCGTTCCTCACCCGGCTCCCCGTCTGGCCCGACCTGCTGGACCGGCTGCCCGTGACGCTCTCGCTGGCCATCGGGGCCGCCGTCATCTGGGTGTTAGCCGGTGTGGCGACCGGCGTGCTGTCCGCGCTGAGACGCGGCAGCCTGTTCGACCGCGCCGCGATGGGCGTCGCCCTGGCCGGCGTGTCACTGCCGATCTTCTTCACCGGCATCGTCTCGCTGGTCATCTTCAGCTACGGTCATCCATTCCGGATCACCGCCCCGGGCGGCAGCTTCACGCCGTTCGAGGAGAACCCGGCGATGTGGGCCTACAACCTGATCCTGCCGTGGATCACGCTGGCCTTCCTGTACGCCGCCGGGTACGCGCGGCTCACCCGGGCGGGCATGCTGGAGACGATGAGCGAGGACTACATCCGCACCGCACGGGCCAAGGGCCTGAACGAGCGGAGGGTCGTGGTCAAACACGGCCTGCGCGGCGCGCTCACCCCGATCCTCACGATCTTCGGCCTCGACCTCGGCCTGCTGCTCGGCGGCGCCGTGCTCACCGAGAGCACCTACTCGCTGCCCGGCATGGGCAAGTACGCGATCGACGCGATCACCAACCAGGACCTGCCCAAGGTCATGGGCGTGACGCTCGTCGCCGCGTTCTTCGTGGTCTTCGCGAACCTGATCGTCGACCTCCTGTACGCCGTCGTGGACCCGAGGGTGAGGCTGGGATGAGCTTCCTGGAACTGAAGGACCTGCGGATCCACTTCCCGACCGACGACGGCCTGGTCAAGTCCGTCGACGGGCTGTCGTTCACCCTGGAGCGGGGCAAGACGCTCGGCATCGTCGGCGAGTCCGGCTCCGGCAAGAGCGTGACCAGCCTCGGCATCCTCGGCCTGCACAAGGGCGGGCGTGCCCGCATCTCCGGCGAGATCTGGCTGGACGGCGAGGAGCTCGTCGGCGCCAGCCAGGAGCACGTGCGGGGGCTGCGCGGCAAGAAGATGGCGATGATCTTCCAGGACCCGCTGTCGGCGATGCACCCGTTCTACACGGTCGGCGACCAGATCATCGAGGCCTACCGCATCCACAACGACGTCAGTAAGAAGGTCGCGCGCAAGCACGCGATCGACATGCTCGGCCGGGTGGGCATCCCGCAGCCGGAGCGCCGCGCGGACAGCTACCCCCACGAGTTCTCCGGCGGCATGCGGCAGCGTGCCATGATCGCCATGGCGCTGAGCTGCGACCCCGAGCTGCTGATCGCCGACGAGCCGACGACCGCGCTCGACGTGACCGTGCAGGCGCAGATCCTCGATCTGATGCGCGACCTGCAGCGCGACTTCAACGCCGCGCTGATCATCATCACGCACGACCTCGGCGTCGTCGCCGAGCTGTCCGACGACATCCTCGTGATGTACGGCGGCAAGTGCGTCGAGTACGGCACCTCCGACGACATCTTCGAGCGGCCCGAGCACCCCTACACGTGGGGCCTGCTCGGCTCGATGCCGCGGCTGGACCGCGAGCCGACCGAGCGGCTGATGCCGATCAAGGGCTCGCCGCCCTCGCTGATCAACGTGCCGTCCGGCTGCGCCTTCCATCCGCGCTGCGTGTTCGAGGAGCGCACGGGCGGGCGGGCCAATACGGAGGTCCCCGAGTTGCTGGAGACCGAGGGCGGCCACCTCGTGCGCTGCCACCTGCCGCGCGAGCGGCGGCGCGCCATCTGGGAGAACGAGATCAAGCCGAACCTGGAGGCTTCGTGAACGAGGAGCCCTTGCTGTCCGTACAGGGGCTGGAAAAGCACTTCCCGGTCACGAAGGGCCTGCTCAAGCGGCAGGTCGGCGCGGTCAGGGCCGTCGACGGCATCAGCTTCGACGTGAAGAAGGGTGAGACCCTCGGCCTGGTCGGCGAGTCGGGATGCGGCAAGAGCACCAGCGGACGCCTCATCACGCGTCTGATCGAGCCGACCGCCGGCAAGATCGTCTTTGAGGGCGCCGACATCACCCACATGTCCCAGGGCCGGCTGCGCCCGCTGCGCAGGGACGTGCAGATGATCTTCCAGGACCCCTACAGCTCGCTCAACCCCCGGCACACGGTCGGCGCCATCGTGGGCGCGCCGTTCCGGATCCAGGGCATCAAGACCGAGCAGGGCACCAGGAAGGCGGTCCAGGAGATCCTCGAACTGGTCGGCCTCAACCCCGAGCACTACAACCGCTATCCGCACGAGTTCTCCGGCGGTCAGCGGCAGCGCATCGGCATCGCCAGGACGCTCGCGCTCAAGCCCAAGCTGATCATCGCGGACGAGCCGGTGTCCGCGCTCGACGTGTCGATCCAGGCCCAGGTCGTCAACCTGCTGGAGGACCTGCAGAAGGAGCTCGACCTCACCTACGTGGTGATCGCGCACGACCTGTCGGTGGTGCGGCACATCAGCGACCGCGTCGCGGTGATGTACCTCGGCAAGATCGTCGAGATCGCCGACCGCAAGGGCCTGTACGAGTCGCCCATGCACCCGTACACCAACGCGCTGCTGTCCGCGGTCCCGATCCCGGACCCGAAGCGGCGCACGGAACGGGAGCGGATCCGGCTGCAGGGCGACGTGCCCTCACCGCTCAACCCGCCGCCCGCCTGCCGGTTCCACACCCGCTGCTGGAAGGCGCAGGAGATCTGCAAGCAGGTCGAGCCGCCGCTGGTGACGCTCGCCCCCAACCACGAGGTGGCCTGCCACTTCCCCGAGAACGCCCCTTCCGGCGACACGGCCACGGCGCCCGCGCAGACGGCCGCCGCACCCGCGGACTGAGTCCCTCCGCGCCGTCTTTCCGCGCCGTTCTTCCGCGCCGGGTCTTTTCCGCCGGTACGGCCCCCGCCGTCTTCCCCCCAGACGGTCCGCGGGAGCCGTACCGGCGGGGCGTGTTCCGCCACCTCGGTCACGCCCCTGTCACGACGCTACCGGGGCGCGTCCCCGCCCGGCATCGGCCTTCCGTACGGCTCTCGCCCGCGACCACGGGAGGACCCGGCGCGCCTCGCTCCTCCCGTGGTCGTAGGCCGGTGGTCAGGAGAGGGCGCCGGGAACGATCAGCCCGGTCTCGTACGCGAGCACGACCGCCTGGACCCGGTCGCGCAGCCCCAGCTTGGTCAGCACGTTGCCCACATGGGTCTTGACGGTCGTCTCGCTGACCACGAGCTGGGCGGCGATCTCGGCGTTCGACATGCCCTTCGCGATCAGGCGCAGCACCTCGAGCTCGCGTTCGGTGAGCCGGTCGACCCGCGCGGGGGTGGCCTGCTGGCGGGCGGAGGGCAGCCGGGTGGCGAACTTGTCCAGCAGCCGCCGGGTGACGCTCGGCGCCACGATCGCGTCGCCGGCCGCCACCACGCGGATCGCCTGGACCAGCTCGTCGGGCGGCACGTCCTTGAGCAGGAACCCGCTCGCGCCCGCGCGCAGCGCCTCCACGATGTACTCGTCCAGGTCGAACGTGGTCAGCACGAGCACCTTCGGCACGTGGGCGCTCGGCGGGGCCTCCCGCACGATGCGGCGGGTCGCCTCGATGCCGTCGGTTCCGGGCATGCGGACGTCCATCAGCACCACGTCGGGCAGCAGGGCCCGGGACTGCTCCATGGCCACCGCGCCGTCGCCCGCCTCGCCCACGACGGTGACGTCCGGCTCCGCCTCCAGGATGAACCGGAACCCGGTGCGCAGCAGCGGCTGGTCGTCGACCAGCAACACCCGGATCGTCATGATGCGTCCGTCCTGGGATGGGCGGCGGGTCGCCGGGCGGAGGGGGACACCCTGATCGTCATGGTCTGTCCTCGGAGGGGCTCTACGTGAGGGGGCTGTGGCTGAGGGGGCTGTCACTCAATGGGAACTGGGCGCGGACCTCGAACCCGCCCCCGGTGCGGGGACCGATCCGCAGGACTCCACCATAGAGCGCCACACGCTCGCGGATGCCGACGAGCCCGTGCCCCTTGCCTGCGACCCGCGCCGGCTCCGCCGCCGCGCCGCGCCCGTCGTCCTCCACGTGGATGCTCAGCTCGTTCGGCTCGTGCCGTACGGTCACCCAGGCGCGGGCGGCGGGCCCGGCATGCCGCAGGCTGTTGGTCAGCGCCTCCTGCACGAGCCGGTAGGCGGCCAGATCCACCCCGGGCGGCAGGCCGCGCCGCTCGCCCTCGATCCACAGCTGCGTCCGCAGCCCCGCCTCGCGCATCTGCTCCACCAGCGCGGGCAGATCGTGCATGCCCGGCTGCGGCCCGCGCTCGGCCGGGCCGTCGGTGCGCAGCACGCCGACGATGCTGCGCATCTCCGCCATCGCCGTACGGCCCATCTCCTCGATGGCGGACAGGGCGTCCCGCGCCACGTCGGGCTTGGTGTCGAGCATCTTGCGGGCGGCGGCGGCCTGGACCGTCATCACGCTGACGTGGTGGGCCACGACGTCGTGCAGCTCCCTCGCGATGCGGGAGCGTTCCTCGGCCCTGGCGGCCCTGGTGTCGGCCTCCCGCGCCCGCTCCAGCCGGTCGGCCCGCTGCACGAGCTCGGCCAGGTAGGCGCGGCGCAGCCGCAGCGCCCGGCCGCACACCCAGCACAGCAGCAGGACGGCGGTGACGACGACGTGGTCGGTCCAGGACGGGCTGATGACCCCGGAGACGGCACTGGCCAGGTAGGAGGCGAAGGAGACGACGAGGGCGGCCAGACTCAGCGCCAGCCCCCGGCAGGCGGCCACCGAATAGAGCAGGACGAGCCCGCCGAACTCGCTCAGGCCGGGGTCGTAGTGGAGCGTGTCGAGCATCGCCTGCGGGACGCAGGTGGCCACCAGCAGCACGAAGGGCCGGCTACGCCGCAGGGCCACGGGCAGCGTGCAGGCCGCCGCCAGGATAAGGTTCAGCGCGTCCGCCGGGCGCGGCGCCGCGGACCGCAGCCAACCGGCCCCCTCCCCGGGGCCGGCCGAGACGATCCACCACAGGGACGCGGTCGTCAGCACCACCGCGAGGACCGAGTCGTAGATCAGGGGATGAGCCCGAAGCCAGGACCGCGTACTGCCGGGGGTGGTGCGCACGTACCAAATCTAGGCGTTCGCCGTCCGCGACCACCCTGCCCGGGAGGGATATCCCCCTCCTCCTCACGGAGGAGCCCGCCAGGAGCCCGGCAGGCGTCAGAGCTCGTCGCTGGCCGACCTTCTGCTCACGCGGGCCGACAGCCCGGGCTCGCGGTCGGGCACGGGCGGCGGGGTGCCGCCGAACTCCGGGCACAGCGCCTGGTGGTCGCACCAGTCGCACAGCCGCGAGCGGCGGGCGCGCCACTCACGGGTGCGCACCGAACGCTCGATGGCCGCCCAGAGGGCCTCGACCTTGCGCTCGGTCGCCCGCAGGTCGGCCTCGTCGGGGACGTAACGGATGATCTCGCCGTTGCCCAGGTACATCAGCTGGAGCATCCGGGGGACCTGGCCGCTGCGCCGCCATAGCGCCAGCGCGTAGAACTTCATCTGGAACAGCGCCTTGGCCTCCCAGTCGCGCCCCGGCGCCGTTCCCGTCTTGTAGTCCACGACCCGCACCTCGCCGGTCGGGGCCACGTCGAGCCTGTCGATGTAGCCGCGCAGCAGCAGCCCGCTGTCGAGCACGACCTCGACGTACATCTCGCGCTCGGCGGGCTCCAGCCGCTGGGGGTCCTCCAGCGTGAAGTAACGCTCGACCATGCCGCGGGCCTGCGTCAGCCAGGCGTCCCGCTCCGCGTCGTCCTCGAACAGCCCCGCGTAGTCGGGCTCCTCGCTGAGCAGCCGCCGCCACTGGGGCTCCAGCAGGTCCTGGGCGGCGGCGACCGTCCGCGCCTCCGCGGGCAGGTCGTAGAGCCGTTCCAGCACGGCGTGAACGAGCGTGCCCCGGACCGCGGCGGCCGAGGGCCGCTCGGGGAGCTGGTCGATCACCCTGAACCGGTAGAGCAGGGGGCAGGTCATGAAGTCACCGGCCCGGGAGGGGGAAAGCGCCCCGATGACGGCGCGCTCTTCGGCGAGGGTCATGCCCGAACTGTAGGACACCGGGCCGACAGAACGCTCCCGCCCCGCCCCGCAAGGTCCACATGGGGCAGATCTCACGGTGCGCGGCGGGCGGGCGAGCTCATAGGCTGATCTCACGCTCCGGCACGTAGCATCGAGGGGCGCGGGAGGGGAAGGCGGCCACATGAGCACACCTGTCAAGGAGTCCACCGGACTGCGGATGGGACGGCCCTTCGGCATCCCCGTCTACGTGTCGCCCACCTGGCTCATCGTGGCGGCGTTCATCACGATCAGCTTCCAGCCCCAGTTCGCGGACATGCTGCCGGGATACAGCGAGACCGCGGCGTACGCGGTCGCGCTGGCCTTCGCCGTCCTGCTGTACGTCTCCGTCCTGCTGCACGAACTGGCGCACTGCGTCGTGGCCAAGCACTACGGCCTGCCGGTGCGCCGGATCACCCTCTACATGCTCGGCGGCGTCTCGGAGATCGAGCGCGAGCCGGAGACGGCGGGCCGCGAGTTCAACGTGGCCTTCGCCGGGCCGCTGCTGTCGCTGGGGCTGGCCGGGATCGGGGCCCTCGCGGAGGCGTTCGTCGTGCCGTCGGGCGGCCTGGCGCAGGTGCTCGTGTGGCAGCTGTGGCTGTCGAACCTCATCGTCGGGCTGTTCAACCTGCTGCCCGGCCTGCCGCTCGACGGCGGCCGGATGCTGCGGGCCGCCGTGTGGAAGATCAGGCGCGACGCGGGCACCGGCACGCTGGCCGCCGCGTGGGTCGGCCGCGGCGTCGCGATCGCGGTGGTCGTGGTGCCGCTGCTGATGAACCTGATGGCCGGGCAGGAGCCCGGCATCGGGAGCATGCTCTGGACGGTGGTGCTGGCGTCGTTCATCTGGCTCGGGGCCTCCCAGTCGCTGCGGGTGGCCCGCGTACGGGCCCGGCTGCCACAGCTGCGGGCCCGTACGCTGGCCCGCAGGGCGATCCCGGTCACCGCCGAGGTGCCGCTGTCCGAGGGCCTGCGCCGGGCGCGGGAGGCCGGGGCGGGGGCCATGGTGGTGGTCGACCACGACGGGCGGCCGGTCGGCATCGTCAACGAGGCGGCGGTCAACGCCACTCCCGAGCAGCGCAGGCCGTGGGTGAACGTCGGCGCGCTGTCCCGCGCCCTGGAACCCTCGCTCGTGCTGGGCGTCGACCTGGAGGGGGAGTCCCTGCTGGACGCCATGCGGGAGACCCCCGCGCCGGAATACCTGCTCGTCGAGCGTGGCGGCGAGATCTACGGCGTGCTCGCCACGGCCGACGTCAACCGCATGTTCAGCGGTGTGTGAGACGGTGTGTGAGCCGCCCGCGGAACGGCCCGGCCCGCCGGGGCGTCCCGCGCGCTCGCGCGGCGGGCTCCCGGAGACGGGGGTGCCGCTCGGGGCCGGGGCCGGCCGCCGTCCGGGCGCCCGTCGCATGCTCCCGCAGGCCGGTTCACCGTTCTTTTTTGCTACTTTCTGGGGGGATCGATCCGGCACACGGCGTGCCGGCGATGGTGCCGGTCATCCGGTGGCGTTTCCGGAGGGAGAACTTCTGTGACGGAACAGGGCGTGGGGCTGGTCCGCCCGCTGCCGGGGGAGGGCGTGGTCGCCCATCTGAACGGGTTGCTGCTCGTGTGCGCCACCGGCGGCGACCAGCCGGTAGAGGACCTGCTGTCGGCGCTTAACGAGACCGCCACGACGGGCGGGGACGGCCGGGCGCTGGCCCGGCGGGTGGCCCAGGTCCTCGCGCGCGCCATGGACAGGTCGATCGGCGGGGAGCCGGTGGCCTGCGCGGTCGCCGGGCCCGCAGGGGGCGGGGCGGCCGTGCTGGTCAGCGGGGCCGCGTACGCGACCGTGTCCGGCGGTCCCGACGGTGAGGTCCGACTCGCCGGGCACGACGCGCTGACCTGGACCGATCGTCTCGTCAACGGCCCGGTGTCCCGGGTCGAGCTGCGCCTGCCGGGAGCGGGCCCGTCGAGCCCGTACGCCAGGCTGGACGGCGGTGTGGTCACCGGGGCCGGCCTGGAGTGCGACTTCACCCGGCACGGTGACCTCGCCTTCCCGCCGCTGCCCCCGCGCCCGCCCCAGCCGCAGCAGCAGGGCGTGCAGCCCCCGCCCATCGGCGCTCCTGAGCCGATCGCCCCGCGCGGGCCCGTGGTGCCGTCGACCGTGCCGCCGCCGCCCGTGTCGCCGTTCGCCGGTCCGCTGTCCGGCGGCGGACCGTCGGGGGAGCAGGCGCCGCCGCCCGTCCAGCCGTCGTCGCACGTCTCCCAGCCGCTGCCGTCCCCCCTCCCCGACCCGGGGCCCGCGCACCACTCGGGTCCGCAGCCGCTGCCCCCGCTGCCCGAGCCCGCCGAGGACCGGGGCGGGCCGCACGACCTGAACCCGCCGCACGACCTCAGCCCGCAGCACGATCTCAACCCCCCGTACGACCTCAGCCCTCCGTACGACCCCAATCCTCCGTACGAGCTGGGTGCACCGCATGACCTGGGCGGACCGGACGGCCCGCCGAGCGGACCGTTCGAGCCGGCGCCGCACGCGCTCGCGGACGAGGAGCCGGGCGAGGCGACCCAGATGGACGCGGCGCCCGAGCTGGAGCAGCGGCCGATGGTCTACGGCGTCGACTGCAAGAACGACCACTTCAACGACCCGCGCGCGCCCTACTGCGCGGTCTGCGGCATCCCGATCGACCAGCGGGCCGTGGTGCCGTACAAGGGTCCCCGGCCGCTGCTCGGCGTGCTGCTGCTCGACGACGGCATGGCGCTGCCGCTGGAGGCCGACTACCTGCTGGGCCGCGACCCCGAGCGCGCGCCCGAGGTGCAGTCGGGCGAGGCCAGGCCGGCCAGGGTCACCAGCCCCGACGGCTCGGTGTCGCGCCGCCACCTGCGGGTCTTTTTGGAGAACTGGGACGTCAACCTGCTCGATCTGGGCTCGGTGAACGGCACCCAGATCCAGCCGCCCGGCGACCCCAACTTCTACGACATCCCGCCGAACGAGCCGGTGCCGATCCTGCCCGGCACCACCGTCCGGGTCGGCGTCTCGCGCACGATGCGGTACGAGCCCCACCGCAACGCCTGACGATCTCCGAGGCCGCCGGGACCACGCCGCTCCCGGCGGCCGGATCAGGCGCGCAGCCGGTCGATCTCGCCGAGGATCAGCCGTTCCAGCCGCTCGCCGGTGACGTGCCCGGGATACAGCAGCCGGTGCACGCTCAGTCCGTCCACGAGCGCCAGCAGCCGCTCCGCCACGTCCTCCAGGTCCTCGTCCGTACGGATCTCACCGGCCTCGGCGGCGGACCTGAGCAGGCTCGTCATCACATAGCGGAGCTCGGCGGCCTCACGCCGCTGGACCTCCAGCAGCGCGGGGCTGGTCAGGCTGCGCCCCCAGAAGCCCACCTCCAGCCCGGTCTCCCCGGCCCGCTCGTCGTCGAGCGGCACGTTGTCGAGCAGCAGCTCACGCAGCGCCGCCAGGCCGGTGCGGCCCGACAGCTTCTCCCGCAGCCGGTCGGCGATCCGCCGATGGGACGCCTCCAGGGCAGACAGCAGGATCTCGTCCTTGTCGGCGAAGTAGTGCGTGAGCACCCCGTTGGAGTAGCCGGCCTCCTTGGCGATGGCCCGCGTCGTCGCGGCATCGATGCCCTCGCGCAGGATGATCCGGCGTGCCGCCGCGACGACCTCGCCCCTGCGCTCCTCGTGATTGACGATCTTCGGCATGGCCCACCACCTCGGTTGACATTTTAGTCGGGCGCCCGTCTATTATCCGCTCATGACGGTAGTGACGGTCGGCGTGCATATCGTCGACGTCCTGGCCCGCCCGGTCGAGTCCATCCCGGCCGGTCAGGACACCCACCTGCTTGAGCAGATCCGCATCACCGCGGCCGGCGCCGCCGCCGGCACGGCCGTGACCCTCGCCAAGATCGGCGTGCCGGTCGCCTCGGTGGGCGCCGTCGGCGACGACGAGCTCGGCGACTTCCTCCTGATGATCATGGAGCGGCGCGGCGTCGACGTGAGCGGCGTGGTGCGCAGGCCGGGGGAGCAGACGGCCGCCTCCATCCTGCCCATCCGCCCCGACGGCGGACGGCCGTCGTTCCACGTGCCGGGGGCGAACCTGGGCCTGGCGACCGCCGACCTCGACGCGGACCGCCTCACCGGCGCGAAGGTGGTGCACCTCGGCGGCATGGACGTCACCTGGGGCCTGCACGACCCTGCCTTCTTCGCGCTGCTCGACAAGGCCCGCGAAGGCGGCACGACCGTCACGCTCGACCTGCTGTCGAACATGCCCGACCTCATGCCCGGCGTCCGCGCGTTCCTGCCCCACGTCGACTACCTCCTGCCGAACGAGGAACAGGCGCTCATGCTCAGCGGGGCGGCGACGCCGGAGGAGGCCGCGGCCGCGCTGCTCGCCGAGGGCCCGAAGGGCGTGATCGTCACCCTGGGGGCCGACGGCAGCCTCGTGGCCACCGCCGCCGGAATCACCCGCGTGCCCGCCCTGGACGTGCCGGTGGTCGACACCACGGGCTGCGGCGACGCGTACTGCGCCGGGTTCGCCGCGGGACTGCTGCACGGCCGGGACGTCCTCGGCGCCGCACGCCTCGGCACGGCCGTCGCCGCGCGGGTCGCGGGCGGGCTCGGCTCCGACGCCGGGCTGGACGGCTTCGTCCCCGGCGACGCCGGCCAGGACGCCTGACCTCCGGCTCCACCACCTCCCGACCTCCCCGATTCCCCGATCCCAGGAGTGCCGCCCATGTCCCTCGACGCCTCCCTGCGGGCCCGTGCCGCGAAGGTCATCCCCGGTGGCATGTACGGCCACCTCAACGCGGCCCTGCACGGGGACCGCTACCCCCAGTTCTTCGTCCGGGCCGAGGGCGCCCGGCAGTGGGACGCCGACGGCCGTGAGTACGTCGACCTGATGTGCAGCTGGGGGCCGATGATCGTCGGCCACCGCAACCCGCGGGTGGAGGCCGCCGCCGCCGCGCAGCAGGCGGAAGGGGACTGCCTGAACGGCCCCGGCCCGGTCATGGTGGAGCTCGCCGAACTGCTGGTGGACCTCATCCCCTCCGCCGACTGGGCCATGTTCTCCAAGAACGGCACCGACGCCACCACTCAGGCCCTGATGGTGGCCAGGGCGGCGACGGGCAGGACCAAGGCGCTGGTCGCCCACGGCGCCTACCACGGCGCCGACCCCTGGTGCACGCCCGGCCTGTCCGGGGTCACCCCCAACCAGCGGGCGGACACGATCGAGTTCACCTACAACGACCTCGCGAGCGCCGAGGCCGCCGCCGCCCAGGCGGACGGCGACGTCGCCGCCATCCTCGTCACCCCGTTCAAGCACGACTCCTTCGAGGACCAGGAGGACGCCGACGCGGAGTTCGCCCGGGGCGTGCGGGCGCTGGCCGACCGGATCGGGGCGGCGCTGGTCATCGACGACGTACGCGCCGGGTGGCGGCTGGACCTGCGCGGCTCGTGGGAGCCGCTCGGCGTGCGCCCCGACCTGACGGCCTGGAGCAAGGCGATGGCCAACGGCTTCCCCATCGCGGCGCTCACCGGGACCGACGCGCTGCGCGGTGCGGCCCAGACGCTGTACTCGACCGGCTCCTTCTGGTTCTCCGCCGCGGCCATGGCCGCCGCCAAGGCGACGATCGAGATCCTGCGCGAGACCGACGGCGTCGCGCTCATGCACCGGGCCGGGACCCGGCTGCGCGAGGGCCTCGCCGCCCAGGCGCAGGCGCACGGCTTCGTCGTCCGCCAGACCGGGCCGGTGCAGGTGCCGTGGCTGTCCTTCGAGGGCGACGCCACCCTGGAGAAGGGCATCGCCTGGGCCGGGGCCTGCCTGGAGGAGGGGGTCTACCTCCACCCCTGGCACAACTGGTTCCTGTCGGCCGCGCACACCGACGAGGAGATCGACCGGGCCCTCCAGGGCACCGACGCCGCCTTCGCCAAGTTGCGGGCCGCGTACGGAGCCGACTGAGGGAGCGGCCTTCACCGGCGTGGCCGGGACGCCCTGCGGGCGTGCCGCGCCGCGGACGGCCCGCGCTCGGGTGCCGGGTTCCGGGCGGCGCCCGAGCGCGGCAGGTCCGCCCCGGTCAGGGGCGTGTCCGCGCCCACTGGATGTCGTCCAGCCGGGTGCCTCCGGGGCCGGGCAGCAGCCCCTTGACGAGGTGCTCCCGGACGAAGCCCGCCCGTTCGAGCACGCGGTGGGAGGCCGTGTTGCCGGGGTTGGTCCCGGCGACGATCCGGCGCAGGGGCGTGTTCGCGAACGCCCACTCGACCAGCAGGTCCACCGCCTGTGTGACCAGGCCCCTGCCGCGGAACTCCGGACGGAGACAGTAGCCGAGCATCGCCTGGCCGAGCGGCGGGACGACGCCGGTGAGCTGGATGTCCCCGGCGAACTCGCCGGTCGCCGCGTCCCTGATGGCGATGTCCGCCCGCTGGCCGGTCAGCCACCGGTGGCCGGCGTGCCGGCAGACGACCTCGCAGTCCGCGAACTCCGGCTGCACCGGCGGGACGTGCGAGTCCATCACGTCGGGGACGGACGCCAGCGCGAAATAGTCGGCGGCGTCGGCCGCGGTCAGCGGCGTGAGCCGGACGACGCCGTCGGTGAGCGAGCCGCCCGGGAACCCCCCGGGGAAGAACGGCAGGAAGGGCGGGATCGGGTCGCCGGGGTCGGTGCTCAGCCGCCCGAACAGGGCGACGTCGGCGGAGGCGCCGCCCCGGGGAACGCCGGCCCCGCGCTGCACGCCCTCGGGGGCGAAGCCGCACCGCAGGGCGACCTGCTGGCTCGGGACGTTCTCCACGTCGGCGTGCAGCCCGATCCGCGGGACGCCCCGGGCGAAGGCATGCTCGGCGAGCGTCCGCACGGCGGCCGTGATGACGCCGCGCCCGCGGGCCCACGGCGCGAGCCAGTAACCCACCTCCGTCGCGCCGAACCGGTCCGACGGCTTGAGCCCGGCGGTGCCGAGCACCTCGTCCGTGGCGGCGTCGGCGATGAGGTAGTCGGCGCCCCCGTTCTCCCAGGTGGCGGGCACGGTCTTCGTGATCCACGCCAGCGCGTCGTCCCTCGTGTACGGCGAGGGAACGAAGGGGATGAACTTCGCGATCTCGGGGTCGGAGCAGGCTCGGGCGATCTGGTCGGCGTCCCCCTCGACCGGCAGGCGCAGTACGGCCGGCCCGGTAGGGATCGCCTTTTGGGGCAACATGTCCCATTGTTACCAGCAGCGACACCGCACCGGCCAGGTGTTTTCCCGCCCCCCGCCGCGTTGCCGCCCCCGCCCGTGAAGCACCACTCTGGACACCGCTCCGTCGGGCGAATCTCGTCGGTCGCGGCACTAGCCTTTTCCGCATGGGTTTTCGCAGGCACGGCCCGTTCCAGGCCGGAGATCAGGTCCAGCTCACTGACCCCAAGAACAAGCGGCACACGGTGACGCTGAAAGAGGGCGGCGTCTTCCACACGCACAAGGGGTCGATCCCGCACGACGACCTGATCGGACAGCCCGAGGGGTCCGTGGTGCGGTCCTCCGGCGGCACGGCCTACCTGGCGTTCCGGCACCTGCTCGCCGACTACGCGGTGTCGATGCCGCGCGGCGCCGCGGTGGTCTACCCGAAGGACGCGGCCCAGATCGTCGCCATGGCCGACATCTTCCCGGGCGCCCGGGTGGTCGAGGCCGGCGTGGGGTCCGGCGCGCTCACCTGCTTCCTGCTGCGCGCCGTCGGCGCGGAGGGGAAGGTCACCTCCTATGAGCGGCGCGCGGACTTCGCCGAGGTGGCCACCAAGAACGTGGAGAAGTTCTTCGGCGGCCCGATGGAGCAGTGGCGTCTCGTGGTCGGCGACTTCGTCGACGCGCTGGACGAGGCGGACGTGGACCGCGTCGTCCTCGACATGCTCGCGCCTTGGGAGTGCGTTGACGCGGCGGCGAAGTCCCTTACCCCTGGGGGAGTTATCTGCTGCTACGTTGCGACAACGACCCAGATGTCCAGAACGGTGGAAACCCTGCGGGAGCACGGGAGTTTCACCGAGCCTCACGCGTGGGAGACCCTGGTTCGCGACTGGCATGTCGAAGGTCTCGCCGTACGGCCCGACCACCGGATGGTCGGCCACACGGGATTTCTCGTCACCGCCCGTCGCATGGCGGACGGCGTCACGCCCCCGCCGCGGCGCAGGCGTCCCGCCAAGGGGGCGTACGGAGAGGGGATCGAACAAGTGTGACGATTCAGCCACAACCCGGCAAAGCCACGTGACACGGGAACATTTGGGTGTGTTCCTAATGGTGAACCGAACAATCGGTCCATAAGGTATCAAACGCCGAACACCCAACGTAACTACACGAACACTGCCCGGCCAGGTTACGTACAGCGCCAAGATAGGTAGGGTCTTGAGTAGTCGTTCTCGACGGGGAAGGAGGTGACGGGGCGTGGCAGCTCGCGACGACGCTGAGGCTCGAGCCGCGCAGCGCGAACGGGAGGTCGCGGATCTCACAACACAGGTCTCCTTCCTGCAAGAGGAGATCACCGCGTTGCGCCGGAAGCTGGCCGAGTCTCCCCGGCAGGCCAGGGTCATCGAGGAGCGTCTCCACGAGGCGCAGGCACAGGTGGCCGCCCTCACTAGCCAGAACGAGCGTTTGGTCTCCACCCTCAAGGAGGCCCGCGACCAGATCGTCGCCCTCAAGGAGGAGGTCGACCGGCTGGCACAGCCACCGTCCGGATTCGGTGTTTTCCTCGAGGCCAGGGATGACGGCACGATCGAGGTGTTCACGGGCGGGCGCAAGCTCCGTGTGAACGTGAGTCCGGCGGTCGACGTCGACTCGCTCAAGCGTGGCCAGGAGGTCATGCTGAACGAGGCGCTCAACGTCGTCGAGGCCCTCGGCTACGAGGACGTCGGCGAGATCGTGATGCTCAAGGAGTTGCTGGAGAGCGGCGACCGCGCGCTCGTCATCTCGCACGCCGACGAGGAGCGGGTCGTCAAGCTCGCCCACTCGCTGCTCGACCAGCCGCTGCGGGCCGGCGACAGCCTCCTGCTCGAACCCCGTTCCAACTACGTCTACGAGCGCATCCCCAAGTCGGAGGTGGAGGAGCTCGTCCTCGAAGAGGTCCCCGACATCTCCTACGAGGAGATCGGCGGCCTCGGCCGGCAGATCGAGCAGATCAGGGACGCCATCGAGCTGCCCTACCTGCACGCCGACCTGTTCCGCGAGCACAAGCTCCGGCCGCCGAAGGGCGTGCTGCTGTACGGCCCGCCCGGCTGCGGCAAGACGCTCATCGCCAAGGCGGTGGCCAACTCCCTGGCCAAGCAGGTCGCGGAGAAGACCGGCCAGTCCGGCAAGAGCTTCTTCCTCAACATCAAGGGCCCCGAGCTTCTCAACAAGTACGTCGGCGAGACCGAGCGGCACATCCGCCTGGTCTTCCAGCGGGCGCGTGAGAAGGCCTCCGAGGGCACCCCGGTGATCGTGTTCTTCGACGAGATGGACTCGATCTTCCGCACCCGCGGCTCCGGTGTGTCCTCCGACGTCGAGAACACCATCGTTCCCCAGCTCCTCTCGGAGATCGACGGTGTCGAGGGCCTGGAGAACGTCATCGTCATCGGCGCCTCCAACCGCGAGGACATGATCGACCCGGCGATCCTGCGGCCCGGCCGCCTGGACGTCAAGATCAAGATCGAGCGGCCCGACGCCGAGGCGGCGAAGGACATCTTCTCGAAGTACCTCGTCAGCGAACTGCCGCTGCACCCCGACGACCTGACCGAGCACGGCACCAGCCGCGAGGGCACGATCGCCGCGATGATCCAGCGGGTCGTCGAGCGGATGTACGCCGAGAGCGAGGAGAACCGCTTCCTCGAGGTGACCTACGCCAACGGCGACAAGGAAGTCCTCTACTTCAAGGACTTCAACTCCGGCGCCATGATCCAGAACATCGTGGACCGGGGCAAGAAGATGGCCATCAAGGAGTTCCTCGACACCGGGCAGAAGGGCCTGCGGATCTCGCACCTGCTGGCCGCCTGCGTGGACGAGTTCTCCGAGAACGAGGACCTGCCCAACACCACCAACCCCGACGACTGGGCCCGCATCTCCGGCAAGAAGGGCGAGCGGATCGTCTACATCCGCACCCTCGTGCAGGGCAAGCAGGGCACCGAGGCCGGGCGGTCGATCGACACGGTCGCCAACACCGGTCAGTACCTGTAACACCCCCGGCTCCGGCCGGACCGGTGCCGTCGAGGAGCGGCGCGACCTCGGGTCGCGCCGCTCCTCCGCATTTCCGGGCCCTTCCGGCGTCGGGACGCGGACAGGACGGCAGCAGACGGGGCACAAGTGGCCTTTGATAACGATCGTGCTCCGAGGGAACCGAAACCCCGAGTGATCACGTCAAAGAGGGCATGATCTTCCTTGGCTCGCGCGGTTGACCGCTGTGGGACAGCCTGTGAGACAGCCCGTACGGCCCGTGCGACAGCCCGATCCGGTCTCGGCCGCTCCGGGCACGGTCCCGGCCCCGAGCGCCGCGGCCGCCAAGGGCCGCCGCCTGGTCGAGCTCGACGTCCTGCGTTTCGTGGCCGCGTTCGCCGTCATGTCCTTCCACTTCATGGCGGCCAGCAAATCGCTGTGGGACGAGTACCCGACCAAGCTGTTCGAGCCGGTCGCCCGCCTGACCACGCTGGGCATCCTCGGCGTGGAGCTGTTCTTCCTCATCAGCGGGTTCGTCATCCTGATGAGCGTCTGGGGGCACACGGTCGGCGAGTTCGCCGTCTCCCGGGTGTCGCGGCTGTATCCCGCGTACTGGTTCGCCGTGCTCGTGATCTTCATCATGTACCGCTTCAGCGGGGTCGCCGGGTTCGACCCCAAGCTCGAAGACGGTGAGTATCTGCTCAACCTGACCATGATGCAGGGGGCGTTCGGCGTGGGCCACGCCGGCGGCGTCTTCTGGTCCCTCTGGGTGGAGCTGCGGTTCTACGTCCTCCTGGCGCTGTTCTCCCTCGTCGGGATCACGCTGCGGCGCTGCCTGGTGTTCCTGGCGGCCTGGTGCGGCCTGGCGCTGCTGGCCGAGCTCACCCAGAACGAGACGCTCGTCTTCGTCTTCATGCCGCGGCAGGCGCCGTACTTCATCGCGGGCATGGCCTTCTTCCTGATCCACCGCTTCGGCGCGCGTTCCGGTGCCTTCGTCCCGTGGCTGCTGGTCGCCGCCGGCTACGGGATGTCCCTGTACGCCGCCATGGAGCGCGTGGGGGAGCGGGTGCGCCTGGTCGGGATCAAGCACTACCCGGCGCCCCCGGAGGCCGTCGTCGTCGCGATCACGGTCGTCTACCTCCTGATGGCCGCGGTCGCCCTCGGCTGGCTGCGGTGGGTGCGCTGGCGTCGCCTCGTGACTCTCGGGGCCCTCACGTATCCCCTCTATCTCCTGCACCAGACGGTCTCGGCCGTCGTGATCCCCGCGTACCGGGACGCGGTGGACCCGTGGCTGCTGGTCGCGATGACGATGGCGATCTCGATCGGGCTCGCCTACCTGATCTACCGTATGGTCGACAAGCCTGGTCAGCGCTGGCTTCGTGCCAGGCTGGGGGCCCTGCTCGACCGCTTCCGGCGGTCCCGTCCCCGGGGCCGAGGGGGTACCTCCCGGACTGCGACGACCATTCCGGCGCAAAGTCCCGAGGCATCTGTGCCGTAACTGTTCGGTAGCAGGGCATAGAGAAAGGGCTAGGCTCGGATATGACTACGACGGCCTGAAGCAGGCGGGGTGCGAATGACGGTTCGGCGGGTGATGGGCATCGAGACCGAGTACGGCATCGCCGTGCCCGGTCAACCGGGAGCGAACGCGATGGTGACCTCCTCACAGGTCGTCAACGCGTACCTGGCGGCGTCGGCCGCCCGGGCTCGCCGGGCCCGGTGGGACTTCGAGGAGGAGAACCCGCTCCGCGATGCCCGAGGATTCGACCTGGCCCGTGAGGTGGCCGACCAGAGTCAGCTCACCGACGAGGATCTCGGGCTCGCGAACGTGATCCTCACCAACGGCGCGCGCCTCTACGTGGACCACGCGCACCCGGAGTACTCCACGCCCGAGTGCACCAACCCCCGGGCCGCGGTGATCTGGGACAAGGCGGGCGAGCGGGTGATGTACGACGCCGCGGTGCGGGCGTCGTCCACGCCCGGCAACGCCCCCATCCAGCTCTACAAGAACAACACCGACGCCAAGGGTGCGTCGTACGGCTGCCACGAGAACTACCTCATGCGCCGTGCGACGCCGTTCGCCGACATCGTCAGGCACCTCACGCCGTTCTTCGTGTCGCGCCAGGTCGTCTGCGGCGCGGGCAAGGTCGGCATCGGCCAGGACTCGCGTACCGAAGGCTTCCAGATCAGCCAGCGGGCCGACTTCTTCGAGGTCGAGGTCGGGCTGGAGACCACGCTCAAGCGGCCGATCATCAACACCCGGGACGAGCCGCACGCCGACCCGGAGAAGTACCGGCGGCTGCACGTGATCATCGGCGACGCCAACATGTCGGAAATTTCGACTTATTTGAAGCTGGGCACGACGGCGCTGGTGCTGGCGATGATCGAGGAGGGGTTCCTCACCATCGACCTGACCCCCGAGTCGCCGGTCGCGGCGCTGCGCGCGGTCTCCCACGACCCGACCTGCAAGTACGAGATCGCGTTGCGCAACGGGCGGAAGATGACCGCCGTGCAACTGCAGATGGAATACCTGGAGCAGGCCCGCAAGTACGTCGAGGACCGCTTCGGCGCGGGCGTGGACGACCTCACCAAGGACGTGCTCAACCGCTGGGAGTCGGTGCTCACCCGGCTCGCGGAGGACCCGATGCAGCTGTCCCGGGAGCTCGACTGGGTCGCCAAGCTGGAGATCCTGGAGGGCTACCGCACCCGCGACAACCTGCCGTGGTCGCACCCGCGGCTGCAACTGGTGGACCTGCAGTACTCCGACATCCGCCCCGACCGCGGCCTGTACAACCGGCTGGTCGCCAGGGGCCGCATGCACCGCCTGGTGACCGACGAGGACATCGACCGGGCGGTCGAGCTGCCGCCCACCGACACCCGGGCCTACTTCCGCGGGCGGTGCCTGCGGCAGTACAGCGAGTCGGTCGCCGCCGCCTCCTGGGACTCGGTCATCTTCGACATCCCGGGCCGTGAGTCGCTCCAGCGCGTGCCGACCTTGGAGCCGCTGCGCGGCACCAAGGCGCACGTGGGCGACCTGCTCGACCGGTGCCGTACGGCCGCCGACCTCGTCGCCGCCCTCACCGGCGAGGGCTGACGCGGGACCGGCGCCGGCCGGCGCCCCCGGTCAGTCGTCGTGCCGGGTGATCCGGGGAACCGGCACCCCGCCGGAGCAGCGCACCTCCACCTCGAGCCTGTCCTCGTCCGACTCGAACTTCACCCGGGCCCGGTCGTCCGGCCCCGGGTCGACGTCGTCCACCTCGAAGCCCTGCGCCGGCGTCCACGACTGGAGCCGGACCAGCCCGCCGTCGCATCGGGCGATCACGGTGCCCGCGCTCGTGGAGACGAGCCTGCGCCCGGTCGCGGGCGCGTCGCCCGGCGTTCCTCCGCCGGACGAGTCCACCGGGGCCGGGCCGGTGGTCGCGGCGGCGGGGGAGGGCGGGGCCGCGGTGTCCCGGGCGAGCGCGAGGCGGACCTCCTCGGCCGTCATCGGCCGCTCCGCCGGGCCCGTGAGCGGCCGGCCGAGCAGGCCGAGCACGGCGACGCCCGTGCCGGTGGCGAGGGCGGCGGCCAGCAGCCACCCGGCGACGGCGAGGAGGAGGCGGCTGTTCACGCCGCCACTCTCCCACTCCGAACGCTAAGGGAGGGCTAAGGCCCGGATAACGGGCTTATGCCGCTTCCGCCGGACGGCTACCGTAGCGCTCAAATGCCTAGCGTGCTGCTCATCGAAGACGACGCCCCCATCCGCACCTCCCTCACCCGGAGCCTGCGGGATCGCGGGCATGCCGTCTCCTCCGTCTCCACCGCCCTCGACGGCCTGCGGTCGGTCGTGGAGGACCGCCCCGACCTGATCGTGCTCGACCTCGGCCTGCCCGACATGGACGGCGCCGACCTGCTGCGCATGCTCCGCGCGGTGAGCCGCGTCCCGGTCATCGTCGCCACAGCCAGGGACGGGGAGGCCGACATGGTCCGCCTGCTCGACGCCGGCGCCGACGACTACGTGGTCAAGCCCTACAGCGCCGCGCAGCTCGACGCGCGCATCCGCGCCGTGCTGCGCCGGGTCGACACCGGGCGCGCGGACACCTCCCTGACGGTCGGGACGCTGCGCGTGGACCCGGGCGCCAGGGAGGCGACGCTCGACGGCGCGGCGCTGGACCTGACGCCGCGGGAGTTCGACCTGCTGCACTATCTGGCGGCACGAGCCGGGCAGGTCGTCACCAAGCGCGAGCTGCTCACCGAGGTCTGGCGCATCCCCTATGGGGGCACCGACAAGACGGTCGACGTCCACCTGTCCTGGCTGCGCCGCAAGCTCGGCGAGACCGCCCAGCGGCCGCGCTATCTCCAGACGGTCCGCGGGGTGGGCGTGCGCCTGACCGCGCCGCCCTCGCCCGCGGAATGAGCCGATGAGGCGCTGGCTGGCGGCCCTCGTCGCGGCGACCACGTCGCTGGTCCTGGTCTCACTTCTGGTGCCGCTGGCGTTGCTGGTCCGGTCGGTGGCGCACAGCGAGGCCGTCGCCGCCGCGACCCGGGCCGCCGAGTCCGTCGCCGTGGCCGTGGGCGCGGTGGACGAGGAGACGCTGCGGCTGACCGCCGAGCAGGCGGGCGCGTCGAGCGGGCACCCCGTCACGGTCTTCCTCGCGGACGGCCGCGTGCTCGGGGCCGTGGCGGCCCGCTCCCGCGCCGTCGACCTCGCCGCACGCGGCCGGAGCCTGACCGCGGTCGTGCCGGGCGGCAGGGAGATCCTGGTGGCGGTGCAGGGGGCGCCGGGCGGCACCGCCGTCGTGCGCGCCTTCCTCGCCGACGCCGACCTCGACCGCGGCGTCCACCGGACGTGGCTCGCGCTGCTGATCCTCGGAGTCGCCCTGGTCGGGCTGGGCATCCTCGTCGCCGACCGCCTCGCACGCGCGGTCGTGCGGCCCACCACGGCGCTCGCCCAGGTCTCCCACCGTCTCGCGAAGGGCGACCTGACCGCCAGGGCGACCCCGCAGGGCCCGCCAGAGGTCCGTACGGCCGGCCTGGCCCTCAACCACCTCGCGGGACGCATCTCCGACCTGCTCGCCGAGGAGCGCGAGACGGCGGCGGACGTCTCCCACCGGCTCCGCACTCCTCTGACCGGCCTGCGGCTCGAAGCGGAGTCGCTGGCGGATCCCGGCGAGGCGGCCAGAATGGAGGCCCGCGTGGACGCGCTGGAGCGAGCGGTCACCGCCGTCATCAACGACGTGCGCCGCCGGTCGCGGGAACGGGCCTCCTGCGACGCCGTCGCGGTGGTGCGCGACAGGGTGGAGTTCTGGTCGGTGCTGGCGGAGGACCAGTCCAGGACCTTCTCCCTCGACCTCGCGCCCGGCCCGCTGCCGGTCGCGGCCGCGGCCGAGGACCTGGCCGACTGCGTCGACGCCCTCCTCGGCAACGTCTTCGCGCACACCCCCGACGGGACGTCCTTCCGCGTGCTCCTGGCCCCCGGGCCGGATGACGCGGTGGCTCTGACGGTCTCGGACGCCGGGCCCGGCTTCGGCCCGGGCGACCTGCCGCGACGCGGGGAGAGCGGCGCGGGCTCGACGGGGCTCGGGCTGGACATCGCCCGGCGCGTGGCCGAGGACTCGGGCGGCTCCCTGACCGTCGGCCGATCAGACCCCGGCGGCGCCGAGGTGCGCCTGCTCCTGCGCCTACTCCTGGGCTCGATCCGCGACGGGCAGGGGGAATCCATGCTTTAGGGATCGCTTAGCGCGGCCCTATCATGATCGCTGCGAACCTCGACGCATGAGACACACAACGAAGATCGCTCTCGCCGCCGCCGTCACCGTCACCGCTCTGGCCGCCGGGGGAACCGCCGTCGCCGCCGCGCCCGCCTCTCACTCCTCGACCACCACGGCTGCCGTCTCCCAGGCCGCGGTCACTCAAACCTCCGTCTCCCAGGCCGCGGTCACTCAGTACTCGGTCACCCGGAGCCAGGCGGTCGCGATCGCGAAGAAGCGGGTGCCCGGCGCGCGGGTGACCGAGATCGAACGCGAGTGGGAGCACGGCCACCGGACCTGGAAGGTCGAGCTGCGCAAGGGCCACATGGAGTACAAGGTCTACGTCGCGATCGCGACCGGACGGATCGTCAAGTTCCGCGCCGAGCACGACGACTGACCGCAGGAAGGCAGGGGCGGGCGGCTTCTCCCACGGACGCGGGGAGCCGCCCGGCCCGGGGCTACGGGAGGTGCGGGGGCCGGGGCCGGTGCGGTCCCGTCGTGAGGGAGGGCCAGTAGGGATTGCCCCGGCGACGCGACTCCACGTCGAAGAAGCGCCCGGTCGTGAGCTCCCCCGGCGTCGCGAATTCCCGGGGCGCCGTGAATTCCCGGGGCGCGAGGGGCCACCCGTGGCCGGCGGATCGGCCGAGGGGATACGCCCCGCTCGGTTTGGGCGCCGCGCCGGCCGCGGTATTAGGCACGGCATTCGGCGCGGCATTCGGCGCGGCGGCCGGTGTGCCGCGGCTCGGCAGCTCGCCGGCCGTCCGGCCCGGCGTCGCCGCCGGGATGCCCTGCCGTCGCAACACGTCCACGAGCACGTGCATCGCCTGGTCGACGGTGAGCCGTTCTTCCGGGTCGTGCCGCAGCAGGCCTTCGATCAGCGGCCGCAGGAGGCCCGCCCGGCGCGGCGGCTCCGGCTCGCGGCCCAGCAGCGCCGGGGCCGGCAGCCGCTCCGTGGCCGGATACGGAGGCCGCCCCTCCACCCCGCAGTACAGCGTGGCGCCGAACGACCACAGGTCGGCGGCGGGTGCCAGGCCCTTCCCGCGCAGCCGCTCGGGGGCGAGATAGGCGCCGGACCGCCCCACGGGCACGGTCGTCGACCCGGCGGGATCCCGGTCGAACGCGGCGATGCCGAAGTCGGTCAGCACCACCCGGTCCTCGGTCAGCATGACGTTGGCGGGCCGGATGTCCCCGTGGACGACGCCCATCGAGTGCGCGTGCCGTACGCCCGACAGGAGCTGGAAGCCCACCCAGGCGGCCCAGTGCACCGGCAGCCGGCCGAGGTGGCTGACGGTGTCGCCCATGGTGAGGCCCTGCAGGAGCTCTGTCACGATCCAGAGCCGGCCCTTGTCCTCCAGCAGGTCGTGCACGGTGACGACGGCCGGATGGCTGAGCCGCGCCGCCGAGCGGGCCTCCCGCAGCGCCTGCCGGCGGGCGGCCTGCAGATCGGCCACGTCCACCCGGTACGGCGGCTGGACTTCCTTGATCGCGACATCGCGCTTGAGGCGGAGATCGTGCGCCTGCCACATGATCCCGCCGCCGTCACGCCGGAAGGGCGTCAGCAGCTTGTAGCGATCCGCCAGCAGTTGCCGTGCGTGCGATGCCATCGACCACCCGTGCGCTAGGTCGTGCCGTGATCCCTCAATTGTCGTCCCGGACACGGTAGCGCTGCGCCGAAAGGCGGCCACGCGGAGTGTGAGGTCGATAACGATCCGGTCTAACGATGGCGGTTCCCGCGGGCGGGTATGCCGGTAACACGGCCGGATCCCCGTGCGTTTGCCTTCCCGGCGCTCACCGGGTTGTCTGGCCACAGTGGCCGGGCCGAAGATCGCACGCTCTTTCGCGCGCATTGTCGGTCGGTTCGGGGAAGATATGGGGAGAGGCGTCCCCCCGAGCAGCGGAGGTGTCAGGGATGGCGACCAAGGAGACCGGCGGCCAGAAGCAGACCGGGCGGCAGGAGCAGGAAGTCGAAGAGGTCGAGGCGCAGGCGTCCCCGGACGTCCAGGAGCGTCACGAGAAGCTGACCGACGACGTGGACGCGATCCTGGACGAGATCGACGAGGTCCTCGAGGAGAACGCGGAGGAGTTCGTCCGTTCCTACGTGCAGAAGGGCGGGCAGTAGCCCCGGCGAGAGGCGTCCGGGCCGGTGGCGGCCGCGCCGGGGGACCGTCTCCCGGCAGGCCCGCCGTCGGGCCCGGAGACTCCCGTCGAACGCGCCCTCGGCGACCCCGGCGGCAGGCGATTACGCGCAGGCGATGACGCGCGGGCGTCAGGCTTCGCCAAGATGAACGGTCGCGATCGCGAAGGGCGTCAGCGGGACGCGCACCGTTCGCCATGACCCCGGGTACGCCGCGGGTCCCCGCCCGTCCGCCCCATCATCGGGAAACACCTCGTCACGGATTAGATCGTCACGGAACAGATCGTCGCGGGACACCTCCAGAGGGCTCAGGGGAGAGCCCAGCACGCCGGCCGTCCAGGCCGCGGTGAAATCTCCCCGGACGACCGCCTCGGTGGCCGTGGGATGCTCGGCCACCAGGCGGACCTCCAGCCGTCCGCCCCGCTCGCGTAGAGCGGCCATCATGACGCCGTCCCCGCTGATCGCGACGCGACCCCCTCCGCCCGGGCCGTCCTCGTCCGCGTCCCCGGCCCCCGCCCTGGCGGCGCCGGTGCCCGGCACGGCGAGCAGGTCGTGGCGGAACTCCTCGGCGAGCCTCGGCAGCCCGGCCTCGTGCCACTCTCCCGCGTACGGCAGGACGGCGAAGCGCACGGTCAGCGGCCCCTGGCACTGGGCGGCCGGGGTGGGCACCTCGGGCCCGGCGGGCTCGTCGCGGTAGGGGTTGCGGTTCCTCGACAGGTAGCCGACGGACCGCACGAGCGTCAGCGCCAGCTCGGTCCCGTCCCCGCTGATCTCGTCCCCGTTGATCTCGTACTCGGTGACGTGGTCGAGCAGCACGGCCAGGCCGCCGGCGGCGACGAAGGACTCGGCGGGAAAGGTCGGGATCGGCTGCTCGCCGCCCCCGTCTCCGTCCCCGCCCCCGTCTCCACCCTCGGCCGCCAGGCCGCGCCGCACCACGGCGAACTGTCCCTCGGCGTACGACCCGGCCGCCGCGCGGGGCAGCGGCGCGTGCCAGCGGACGCGGTGGTCGCGGCAGCGCACGTCCATGGTGATCTCGCACCGCGCGAACGGCTCTCCGGCCCTGATCTCCACCCGGGTCGTGACGGCCGTCGGCACGATCTCGGCGTCGGTCTCGTCGCCGGCGTCGCCGCCGAGGCCGGCCGGCCAGTCGTACACCCGCGTGATCTCGTACGCGCCGGTCAGCGGGCCCGAGCAGATCTCCTCGACGACGACGCGGGAGGGCCGGTCGGCAAGCCGGTCGTCGGGCGGCGGCGCGTAGTTGTAGGTGTCCCCGGCGTCCCCGCCGTGGGCGATCCGCCCGACGCCGTGGACCTCGGTCCCGTCCGCGCCGCGCAGCGAGAGCGTCCCGTCGCCGGCCACCCGCACCCGCAGCAGCCCGTTGTCCAGCACCGGCTCGAACCCGTACGCGTCGGTCCTCAGGGCGTTCGCGACGGGTGCGGGCAGGCGGGGCTCGGGCGGACGGGCCGTGAGGACGGCACGGCCGAGCGGCGGCACGGTGACCAGCGCGGCCACGGTGACCACGGGCTCGGCCACCGTGCGGACGACCCACGGCCCCGGACCGGCCTCCACGACGGCCCTGCGCAGGTCCTCGTAGGCGTACGCGCCGGAGGCGTGCCTGCTCACGGTCACGGTGAACACGCCGTCCCCGGCGTGCCAGGAGACGATCTCGTGGCCGTACAGCTCCCGCTCGTGGACGCGCCCGAGGAGCCGGGAGAGGTCGTCCATGACGGTCTCGTCGAGCAGTGTGGCGGCGTGTTCGAGCCGCTGCGCGGGGACGGACCGGCCCGAGGCGTCAACCAGGGACGCGCGGTCCTCCGGCAGGTCCGCGAGCACCAGGCCGGTCCGCTCGAACGGGGATGGGTTGACGACCACGAGCGAGCCCTTGGGCGCGGCCTCGGAGAGGGACGCCGCGACCAGGTCCACGACCGCCTGGGCCGTCTGCCCGGCCTCGGCGATCCTGGCGGCCACCTGCTGGGCGGTCTCGTCCGAGCCGCACCCGGTGACGGAGTCGTGCCCGCTGCAGGCGATCACCGAGCGCCAGGCCATGTCGATGAGGCGTTCGCAGGCGGAGTCGCCGGAGAGCCACAGCGCCGACAGCGGTTCCGCGTAGCGGGTGAGGACCCGCTCGGCCCGCGCCATGGCCTGCTTGAGCGGCACCCGGGCCGAGATCACGCCGGGCAGGATGTTGGCCCGCGCGTGCGAGCGCAGCTCGCCCACGACCCGCGGCACCTGCCCGTCGGCCGCGCCGCCGCCCGGGTCGCCGGTCAGGGCCTCGGCGAGGGTGGCGACGCGGAGCCCGGACGCGGTGATCTCGCGGGCCGGAGCCGAGTGGTCCGCGCCGTACATCGCCAGCAGGGTGCCACCGGCCGCCCAGCCCTCCGCCGTGGAGACGAAGGCCGTCACCCGGTCGGGCATCTCCTCGGCCGGGCCGGTGAACAGGCCGAACGCGTTGCCGTACCCGCCGGGCAGATACCTGGTCCTGATCGTGGTGCCGTCGGCGCCGGTCCAGTCGAACGCGTCGCGGTCCACGTGCGCGGGCACCCCGCGCCACAGGCACGCCCGGCGCAGCCCGGCCAGCGCCAGCATCTGCGGCATCTGGGCGCAGTGGCCGAACTGGTCGGGCAGATAACCGACGGGCATGGCGCCGCCGAGCGCGGCGGCGCCCCGCATGCCGTACTCCAGGTTGCGCAGCAGCGTCTCCCCGGCGCACAGGAACTCGTCGGCGAGGATCAGCCAGGGCCCCACGGCCAGTCGCCCCTCGGCGACGAAGCGGGCGACGTCGCCGCGCCGCGCGGGCCGGATCTCCAGGTAGTCCTCGACCGCCGCGAGCTGGCCGTCCATAGTGAAGCGGTAGGCGGGGTCGGCGGCCATGGCGTCCAGGACCTCGTCGAGCATCCGCACCAGCCCGGCCCGGAACCGCTGGAAGGGCAGATACCACTCCCGGTCCCAGTGGGTGTGCGGGACCACCACGATCCTGTCGCTATCTGCTGAGGCTCTCCTCGGCGTGACCGCTGGCTCCACTCCCGCCCTCCTCGGCGTCGCTGCCGCCGGCCCCGGCGGTCGCCTCCCGCGGGGCGCCGGTGACCTCGCGGGCGCACTCCCCGCCGATGGGGATGCCCGCCCACCGCGCGTACCTGTGCACGATCCGCTGCGCCGTGACGATATCCTCCAGAGCCCCGTCGAGTCCGGTGAGTGGCGGTTCCTCCTGGGTGACGAAGCGGTGGAAGGCACGCAGCTGGCGCTCGAACGCCTCGGCGACGTCCTCGCTGACGACCGTCCGCTCGGTGGTGCCGACGCGGCAGGTGACCGTCAGCCGGGTGGGCGCGTTCAGCAGATAGGGAGAGGGGAAGCGCAGCTCCAGCGAGCCGTGCTCGTGGTGCAGCGTCATGACCTCGTGGTAGGCCGGATAACTCGTCAGGTAGTGCCACCGGATGCCGTACCTGCCGGAGCACTCGCCTCCGAGCGTCCCGCTCACCTCCAGGGACGGCGGGAACGCCTCCACCGGCCACACGGCCACGTGGTCCACCGTGTCCGGTGAGCCGGTGAACAGGCGCATCAGCGACAGCTCGTGGCACACGCTGCTCAGCAGCACCTCGGCGTACAGCCGCCGCAGCCGCTCCGACGACGTGCCGAGCGCGGCGCCGAGGGCCCGCTCGTCGGCCTCCGCGTAGGGCGCCACCCGCTCGGGGGCGGGCCGGCCGGGCCGCGCCCGGGCGAACAGCAGCTGCGACTCCTCCGACGGGTGCAGCACGGTGGTGTCCAGGTGGCGGACGACCCGCGGCCCGCCGGCCTCGTGCAGCGCCTCCAGCAGCCGCTGGGAGGCCGGGTCGTACTGCTTCATGTAGCCGGCCATCAGCCGTTCGCCGGAAAAGCCGCTCAGCTCGGCGCGGCTGTAGGCGACGGGCTTCTCGCACAGCACCCACAGCCCGCGTTCGAGGGCGGCCCGCAGCAGAGGCCCGTGGGACCCGGGCGTGAGGACGATCAGCGCGTCGAACCCGCCCCTGTCGAGCATCGTCAGCGGGTCGTCGTACGCGGGGACGCCCGCCTCCCGGCCGACGGTCTCGGCGTGCCCGCGGTCGAGGTCGCACACGGCCGCGACCCGGAACAGGTCGCGCCGCCGTGCCAGCAGGGGCAGGTAGACGACCTGCGCGGCGACGCCCAGTCCGGCGATCCCCACCTTCACCGTCTCCACGTCCTCACCTTCCTCCGCTCGGCGGCCTGCCCTGCACCTCCCCATCGGCGGCGGAACGCAACCCCGGTCGTCACGTGCAGACGGCGACCACCTCGTTGGCGGGCGTCTCCAGCCGGTGCACCCCGGGACCCGCGGGCAGGAGGACGCGGTCTCCCCTGACCACCCGCCGCGTCTGAGGGCCCCACAGCACCAGACCGTCGGCGTCCACGGCGAGGAACTCGTCCTCCAGCCGCAGCAGCAGCGGGGCGCCGGGGGAGGCCGACACCGCCGTCCGGCCCTCCGCCACGGCCCGTACGACCGCTCCGGCCGCCTCGGCTCCGCGGCCGTCGCCCTCGGCGAGCACCCACGTGGTCGGCGCACCGGGCGGGTGACCCTCCTCGGGCCGGTGGTAGTCGCCGCCGCCCACCACCACGAGGCCGCCGGCCGGGTCTCCGGCCGAATCGCGCGTCCAGGCCTGCCCCCAGGCCAGCGGCGCGCCCCAGCTGCGGTCCCACCAGCTCCAGTGCCACAGCTCGACCACCCGCGGCCGGTCGGCCATCGGGTGCCGCCAGGCGCAGTCGGTCGCCACCGGGTGGTTGACCGACAGCACCCCGCCCCGGTCGCGTACGGCCTTCGCCCACTCGTCGGGGGGCTGCCGGAAGTCGATCCAGCCGACGTCCCCGAGAGCGCCCGCGTGCCCGAGATCGGTGGTCACCTCCTGCCCCGGCACGAGCACGAGACCGGCCAGCGCCGAGGCCGCCGCCAGCTCCGCGTGGTGGCTGACGGTGTTGTGGTCGGTCACCGCGAGGAAGTCCAGCCCGGCCGCGGCCGCCACGCAGGCCAGCTCGTAGACGCTGAGCGTGCCGTCCGAGTGGTCGGTGTGCGCGTGCAGGTCCCCGGCGAGCCAGCGGTATCCCGGCGGCGACGGCAGGCGGCGCCGTACGGCGGCGGGCTCGGGCGGGACGGGCCCGGGCACGCGGGAGAAGCGGGTGCGGCGCCGGCGCGGCCGGGCGGGCGGCCGCACGTGCCTGATCACCCGGATCTCGTACGGCAGGCCGCCGAGGGGCACCCGGTGCAGCCCGACGAGCACCCGCCACACCCCCGGCTCGATCTCGCCCGGCAGGTAGCCGGGGGTGGCCCAGGAGGGGGTGATCGTGTATTCGGAGCGTGCGCCGCCCGACCAGCCGCGAAACCCGGCGGGCCCGGCGCAGCCGAGGTCGAGCACGCCGGCCGACCGGTCGTAGGACAGGCGCACCGTGAGGGCGGCCGTGCCGGGCCGCACCTCCACCGGCACCTCCGCCACCGGCCCGGCCAGCCGGTCGTCCAGCGTCCACGTCCCGCTGATCGCGGCCCTGGTGGTCACGCGTCACCCACCCGCCGGCCCCGCGAGCCGAGGTTCTTCATCACCGCCACCTTCCCTCCGGACGCCCCCTTCTCCCCGGAGATCGACACTCGCATGGGATTACCGGCACGTAAAGAAGCGGTCCGGCGAACGGGTAACGGCCGTGAGTCCGGCCTCTTGCGGGATGTCTGGTTCGCGCTGAGCTGATCGGGAAGAGTGCAACCAGTGCTGAGACCTGAGTATGGTCGGGCGTAACAACGCACGCTTGGAGGGAGTCGCGTGGCATCTCAGCCAGCCTGGATGAACAGCCTCTTCACATACACGGGATCGTCGTCGTTCTCGGAGTTCCTCGGCGCGTACGCGCCGAACCTGCTGCCCGCCCGCAACGAGTCGCTGGCGGCGCCGGTGGTCGACGAGATCCCGCACGCGACCACCATCGTCGCGGCGACCTGCGCCGGCGGCGTGGTGATGGCGGGCGACAGGCGTGCGACCTCCGGGAACATCATCTCGCAGCGGGACATCGAGAAGGTGTTCCGCACCGACGACTACTCCTGCATGGGCATCGCCGGCACCGCGAGCACCGGCCTTGAGCTGGCCCGGCTCTACCGGGTCGAGCTGGAGCACTACGAGAAGACCGAAGGCCGCTCGCTGTCGACCGAGGGCAAGGCGCACCGCCTGGCCACCATGATCCGCGGAAACCTGCCCATGGCGATGCAGGGCCTCGTGGTCGTGCCGCTCTTCGCGGCCTACGACCCGGCCGGCGACGTCGGGCGGATCTTCAGCTACGACGTGGGCGGCGGGCCGTACGAGCAGAGGGAGTTCCACTCGATAGGCTCGGGTTCGATCTTCGCCAGGGGGTCGCTCAAGAAGCTCTACCGGGAGAACGCCAGCCCGCAGGACACGGTCCTGGCCTGCCTGCACGCCCTGTACGACGCCGCCGACGACGACTCGGCGACAGGCGGTCCCGACGTGATGCGGAAGATCTGGCCGGTCGTGTCCGTCATCACCACGGACGGCTTCCGCCGCCTCCCGGACGACGAGGTCGCGGAGTTCGTGGAGTCCATGCTGGAGAGGCGGATGACCGCCCCCGAAGGCCCGACCGCGCCGCTGCGCTAACCCAAGAGAGGATCACCCCCGGTGTCCATCCCCTTCGGAGGATATGCCTCGCCCGAGCAGATCATGCGGGACAGGGCGGAGTATGCCCGCAAGGGCATCGCTCGCGGTCGCAGCGTGGTCGTGATGCAGTACGCCGACGGCATCCTGTTCGTGGCGCCCAACCCGTCCAAGGCACTGCACAAGATCAGTGAGATCTACGACCGCATCGGCTTCGCCGCGGTGGGGCGCTACAACGAGTTCGAGTCGCTCCGCCTGGCCGGCATCCGCTACGCGGACATCAACGGCTACACGTTCAACCGCAGCGACGTCACCGGCCGCGGCCTGGCGAACCTGTACGCCCAGCAGCTAGGCATGATCTTCACCGAGTCGATCAAGTCGTTCGAGGTGGAGATCGTCGTCGCGGAGGTCGGCGAGGCGGCCGAGGACGACCAGATCTACCGGATCACCTTCGACGGCTCCGTCTTCGACGAGCAGGGCATGGCCGTGATCGGCGGCCAGGCCGAAGCCGTCGGAGGACGCCTGAAGGAGCGCTACGTCGAGGGACTGCCGCTGCCGCAGGCCCTCGACGCCGCGCTGACCGCCCTGACCGAGCCGGGCGGCGAGCGTCCCCCGGTCACCCAGATCGAGGTCGCCGTCCTCGACCGGGGCAGGGAGCACCGCAAGTTCCTGCGCCTGACCGGGCCCCGCCTGGAGAAGCTCCTTGAGGCCGCCAAGGAGAGCCAGGAGGGCGCGCGGCAGCCCGCCGCCGAGCAGGCCCAGGAGGAGCAGGCATCGGCCGAGCAGGCTCCCGACACCGCCCCGCCGATCGCCCCCGAGGGCGACATCGACACGGGCTCCGGCGAGTAGCCCCGTCCTTCCGCCGTACGGCCGGGCGCCGCGTCCTCACCAGGGGGCGCGGCGCCGCCGTGTCATGGGGGCGGCTCGGGAGTTTCGGCTCGGTCGACCTCCGATTTCGCTAGTCTCATGCCGTTATGACGACTTTTGATCTCTTTCGGCGAGCGGGCGTTCCGGCCGTCGCCGTCACCCTCCTGTCGCTGACCGCGTGCTCCGGAGCCTCCGGCACGGCGGCCTCGCCCACCGTGACCGCCACCGTGACGGTGACGGCCCCGGCGTCGCCCGCGGAGCCGTCCGCCGACCCGGCCGCCTCCGACGCTCCGGCGGCGGACACGCCCACCGACTCGGGCACGACCGCCCCGACGGCGAAGCCGGGCAAGGCCGGGCCGCCTATCACGGACAAGACGCCGGCCCCCTTCGGCGGGACCCTCCAGTCCGACCCCGGGCACGACTTCACGAAGGGGCTCAGCCCCAGCAGCGACGGTGTCGTACGCGGTCAGCTGGTGGCCATGCACGACGAGAACGTGGCGGAGTACCGGCCCATCAAGTTCGTCAAGGAATACGGCGGCAGCACCAGCGGCCACTTCGAGGGGCCGCCGGAGGGGGACGTGACGGCCTTCGCCGCGCCGATCGCCGGCGATGTCGTGTTCCTCAGCGCGGTCGGCTGCGACGGCAAGGACCAGACCATCGACGGCGACTACCTCGGCTCCCAGCGCTGCTCCCGGGACAAGCTGGTCCTGCGGGCGGACGCGGGCGACCTGCGGGCGCTCATCACCGTCAAGGGCGGGCAGATCGTCAAGGTGACGGAGATCTACGCCGCCTGAGCCCTTCTTCTCGCATTCCACCGCCTGATCACTGTTCGGCCGCCGGTTTATGGGAATAGTGTGAGGTGATGGATCGACGCATATTCGGGCTGGAGAACGAGTACGGCGTCACCTGCACGTTCCGCGGGCAGCGGAGGCTGTCACCGGACGAGGTGGCGCGGTACCTGTTCCGGCGAGTGGTGTCCTGGGGCCGATCGAGCAACGTATTCCTGCGCAACGGCGCACGTCTCTACCTGGACGTGGGCAGCCATCCCGAGTACGCCACCCCTGAATGCGACAACGTCGTGGAGCTGGTCACCCACGACAAGGCGGGGGAGCGAATCCTGGAGGGACTCCTCGTGGACGCCGAGAAGCGGCTCCGCGAGGAGGGCATCGCGGGAGACATCTACCTGTTCAAGAACAACACCGACTCGGCCGGCAACTCCTACGGCTGCCACGAGAACTACCTCGTGGGCCGGCACGGGGAGTTCGGGCGGCTGGCCGACGTCCTGATCCCTTACCTGGTGACGCGGCAGATCATCTGCGGCGCGGGCAAGGTGCTGCAGACCCCGCGCGGAGCCGTCTACTGCGTCTCCCAGCGGGCCGAGCACATCTGGGAGGGCGTCTCCTCGGCGACCACCCGTTCCCGGCCGATCATCAACACCCGCGACGAGCCGCACGCGGACGCCGAGCGGTTCCGCCGGCTGCACGTCATCGTGGGCGACTCGAACATGAGCGAGACCACGATGCTGCTCAAGGTCGGCGCCACCGACCTGGTGCTGCGCATGATCGAGGCCGGGGTGGTGATGCGCGACCTGTCCCTGGAGAACCCGATCAGGGCGATCCGGGAGGTGTCCCACGACATGACGGGCCGGCGGAGGGTGCGCCTGGCCAACGGCCGCGAGGCCTCGTCGCTGGAGATCCAGCAGGAGTACCTGACAAAGGCGCAGGACTTCGTCGACAGGCGTGGCGGGGACGCCATCGCCAAGCGGGTGCTGGAGCTGTGGGAGCGCACGCTCCGGGCGGTCGACACGGGCGACCTCGACCTGGTCTCCCGGGAGATCGACTGGGTCACCAAGTACCAGATGATTGAACGTTACAGGCAGAAGTACGACCTGCCGCTGTCGTCGCCGCGCGTCGCGCAGCTCGACCTGGCCTACCACGACGTGCACCGCAAGCGCGGGCTGTTCTACCTCCTGCAGAAGCGGGGGGCCGTCGAGAGGGTGGCCGACGACGTCCGCATCTTCGAGGCGAAGTCGGTTCCGCCGCAGACCACACGGGCCAAGCTGCGCGGGGAGTTCATCCGCAAGGCCCAGGAGAAGCGGCGCGACTTCACGGTTGACTGGGTCCACCTGAAGCTCAACGACCAGGCCCAGCGGACGGTGCTGTGCAAGGACCCGTTCCGCAGCGTGGACGAGAGAGTCGAGAAGCTCATCGCGGGCATGTGATCTCTTACACCGCTCTGACGGCGGGTTCGGGTAGCCTAGCCCGGACCCGCTGTCTGTTTGAGGATTCCCATATGCGCCGTCGTACGGCACTCGTCGCCGCCCTGCCCCTGTTGCTCGCCGCCGCCTGCGGAACCGCGCAGAAGAGCGCGTCCAGCGCGAGCCCCACCTCCAGTGGCCAGGCCGCCGCCTCGGCCATCAAGGTGACGGGAGAGGCCGGCAAGAAGCCCACCCTGACCTTCCCGGCGGGCAAGCCGTCGCTCACGTCGGCCTCCGTCAAGGTCATCGAGGGTCAGGGCACCCCGGCCAAGGACGGCGACGTCCTCACCGCCAACGTCACCGTCTACAACTGGGACGGCAAGGAGAACAAGGCGGCCGGGTCCGACTACGACCAGGGCAAGTCGGAGTTCGTCTCGGTCAGCCCGCAGCTGCCCAAGGCGCTGCACGAGGCGCTGGTCGGCGCCAAGCCGGGCGGCCGGGTCATGGCCGTCGTCGCGAAGGACAGCCTGAGCGCGGAGCAGGTCGACCAGGCCAAGCAGCAGGGTCAGGACTTCAACACCACGTCCCAGGTGCTGGTCATCGACGTGGTGGGGGCCGCGCTGAAGTCCGTCCAGGGCACCGCCGTCGACCCCGGCGTCGCCGGTGTGAAGGTCGAGAACGCCGCGGGCGACAAGGCCCCGACGCTGACCACCAAGACCAGCGAGAAGGCGCCCAAGAAGCTGGTCGTCAAGACCGTGATCAAGGGTGGCGGCCCGGAGGTGAAGGCCGATCAGACGGTCCTCGCCCACTACGTCGGCAAGATCTGGGGCACCGACAAGCAGTTCGACTCCAGCTGGGAGCGGGGTCAGCCCGCGACGTTCGCCCTCGACCAGGTCGTCAAGGGCTGGGCGCAGGGCCTGACCGGCGTCCCGGTCGGCAGCCGCGTCCTGATCACGATCCCGCCGGACCTCGGCTACGGCAAGGAGGGCAACGCGCAGGGCGGCATCAAGGGCACCGACACGCTCGTCTTCGTCGTGGACGTCCTCGGCGCGGCCTGACAGCCACGCTACGACAGGGGCCCCTCTCACCGGTCCGGTGAGAGGGGCCCTTCGCGTATGGGCGTCAGCCGAGGATCTGGTAGCTGTCGCCGTAGACCTTCCAGCGCAGCGGCGGATCGAGGTCGAGGTCGCCGTTCTTGAGGAACACCCGCTGGGCGGTGTCGACCCGGCTGGTGTCGCTGTGCGCCTCCTCGGTCTTCATCGCGGCCTTGCGGGCGTCGAGGAACGCGTTGAGGTAGGCGACCTCGTCGCCGCCCTGCGCCGGGGTCCTCGCCTTCTTCATGGCAGTCTTCCGGATGCCGCCGAAGCTGACCGGGTCGCTGCCGGGGCCGTGCATCACCATGGCGTCGTAGTAGACGAACTGCCCGAGCGCGCGCAGGCCGTCGGCCTTGGCCTGGGCCACGGCGGGATCGAAGTAGACCCGGTCGCGCTCATCGTTCTGCGCCTGCCGGAACACGGGGTCCGCGGCGGCGGTGCGCCAGTCCTTGGGGAAGTTCGGGTCCAGCCCCCGGTGCGAGTCGGTGCCGTTCGCCTTCCGCAGCGCGGGCAGGTACTTCGCCAGCACGTTGCCGGGCCTGCGCGCGGTGTAGAGCTCGACCAGGTCGAGCATGTCGCCGGTGCCCGAGCAGAAGCCGACGATCCCGGCGGTGTAGCCGCGCCCGTCGTCGATGTCCTCGATGTACTTGTACTGGGCCTTCCAGTCGAGTGAGGAGTTCTCCGCGCTGGAGACCAGCTCCATCGCGATCTCCTTCTTCTCCGGGTCCGTGAGGTCGGCGGGCACCGCCTTGACCACCACCTTCACGGTCTCCCCGGCGGCGGCCGGGCCGCCGGTGCCGGCTACCGCCGCGTTCGCGGGGAGTACGGCCGCGGCGGCCACGAGCAGCAGAGCCGCGCGCCGGGGAGTGCGCCGGGGAGTGCGCGGGGGAGTGCGCCTGGTCAGCGGGTCTTTCACGTGCGTCGCTCCGTTCTCCGCCCGCGGCCGTGCGTCGTGGCGGGAAGGGGGCGCGGGCGGGGGTGAGCCCTCGTGAGGGGAATTAGTTAGGAAGGTTTCCTAAGAAAAGCAGTGCCGCACGGCGGTGTCAACGGTCCCGGCGGCGGCACGACCTAGACTCCGGCTGTGACGAGCGACGACCTGGAGTCGATGAGCGTGCTCGGCGATCCCGTACGGCGGGCGCTGTACGGGTACGTGGCCGAGCAGGGGCGGGATGTGGGCCGCAACGAGGCGGCCGAGGCGACCGGCGTCCAGCGCACGCTGGCGGCCCATCACCTGGACAAGCTGGTCGAGGCGGGCCTGCTGGAGTCGGCCTTCAAGCGGCTGAGCGGCAAGGCCGGCCCGGGCGGCGGCCGCCCGGCGAAGGTCTACCGGCGGGCGCGCGAGGAGCGGACCGTGAGCCTGCCGCCCCGCGACTACCGCACGCTCGCGCTCGTGCTGGCGGAGACCGTCGACCTGCTGGGCGGAGAGGAGAAGGCCGAGGAGGCCGCCCGGCGGACCGGAGAGCGTCTGGCCGCCGGCGAGTCCGCCGGCCTCGTGGAGGTGCTGCGCGGGCGCGGCTACGAGCCGTATGAGGAGGACGGACGGGTGCGGTTGCGCAACTGTCCCTTCCACGTGCTGGCCGAAAGCCACCCGCTGCTCGTGTGCTCGATGAACCTCGCGCTCTGCCGGGGGATGCTGGCCGGTCTGGGCGAGACCGGGGTCGTCGCGACGCTCGATCCGAGACCGGGAGAGTGCTGTGTGGCCTTCACGTCTGCCGGGACGTCTTCTAAAAACAACGTAGATTGACATAGAATCGCGGCATGCATCTCGCCCAGCTCAACGTCGCCCATCTCAGGGAACCCCTCGACTCGCCCGCGCTGACCGGCTTCCTCGACGCCCTGGCGCCGATCTACCAGGTGTCGGACGCCGCGCCCGGCTTCGTCTGGCGCATGAAGGAGGGCGATGCGCCCACGGACCTGATCCAGCACGACTACGGACCGATGCTGGTCGTGAACCTCTCGGTCTGGGAGTCCCGCGAGACGTTGTGGAACTTCGTCTACCGCAGCGCCCACCTGGAGGTGATGCGCCGCCGCCGGGAGTGGTTCCATCGGATCGCCGAGCCGTACACGGTGATGTGGTGGGTGCCCGAGGGCCATCTGCCGCCGCTCGACGAGGCCGTGGCGCGCCTGGACCTGCTCCGGGCGCAGGGGCCGGGCCCGGAGGCGTTCACGTTCAAGGACTTCTACGAGAGCAGCGACGCCGCGTGCCTCCCGGCGGCGGCGGAGGTCACGAAGTAGGCCAGGTCCTCCTCCAGGCCGCGGCCCATGGTGGACAGCCGCACGAGTGACGCCTTCAGCGCCTCGTGCAGGCCGTCCACCGGCACGGTGACGATCTCGTGGTGCGTGGCCAGGGCCGCCGCCTGCTCGCGCACCGTCGCGCCGAACTCACCGGGCAGATCCGGCACGACCACCTGGGCCGGGGCCAGCGCGACCCGGCCGTACGCCGTGAGCGAGTGGTGCGAGACCCCGACGTGCCGCTCGCGTCGGTCGCCCTCGCTGACCCGCAGCGCGGCCACGGGCCGTCCGGCCAGCACGGCGGCGGCGTTCACGGCCTCGCCCGCGGCCACGCCGGAAAATCCCCAGCGGGTGCCGGTGCCGAGGTTGCCCGGTCCCTGGGCGACGACGGCGACGTCGGCCCCGAGCACGTGGCGGGCGGCCAGCAGGCCGGTGTGGAGCGTGACCACCTCGACGTCCCCGCCGAAGGACTGGCCGGTCGTCACCACCCCGCACAGCCAGTCGCGCTCGCGCAGCGTCGCGCACGACATCGAGAACCACGCCGGCAGCGCCCCGCCGTCCTGCATCACGTACGCCACCCTGATCCCGGGGGAGTCCGCGTAGAGGCCGCACAGGATCGCGGGCAGGGCGGAGTGCAGGTCGGCGACCACCACGGGCATCCCGTCGACCGAGTCGGCCTCCCGCAGCGCCTCGTGATGCGGGGACCCCTGCTCGTCCGCGCCGAGCACGGTGGCCTGCAACGGGGTGTAGCGTGCTTTCACCAGGTGGCCCGGGCCTGAAGGATCTTGCGGCAAACGGTCGGGGACGGCCACCACCATGGCGTACCCTCCCGTACCGAGACCCATGGCGAGGGCGGTCGTGTTGAGCAGCACGGTGTCGCCCACTTCAGGGCGTCCCACCAGCGGGGGATAGGCGAGCGCCCGGCACTCGCCCTCGGCGACGGCGACGTCGAGTTCCACCGCCCCCGGCCACTCGCGCCGGACCCGCACCACTTCGCCCTTGCGCCATCTGATCACGCCGAAAAGGGTAGCGTTCTCCATCGGAAGGGAGGCCCGATGTCGCGGCGGAAGACCGAGCGGCTGCTCAATCTGGTGATCTGCCTGCTCGCGACGCGGCGGCCGTTGAGCGCGGAGCAGATCCGGCAGGCCGTCCCCGGCTACGACCCGGACAACGACGAGGCCTTCCAGCGCATGTTCGAGCGCGACAAGAACGAGCTGCGCGAGATCGGCATCCCCATCGAGGTCCACAAGGACCCCTGGGAGGACGACCCCGGCTACCGGATCGTGCGCGAGGCGTACGAGCTGCCCGAGATCACGCTGGAGCCCGACGAGGCCGCCGTCATCGGCCTGGCCGCGCAGGTGTGGCAGCGGGCGAGCCTCGCCGAGGCGGCCAGCGGGGCGCTGCTGAAGCTGACCGCGGGCGGCGTGCACGCCGACCTCGCCGAAAGCCCGCTGGAGCTGCGGGTGGACACCCGCGACCCCGCGTTCCCGGCGCTGTGGGAGGCCGTGCGGGACCGGCGCGCGGTCGCCTTCGACTACCGGTCGGCCGGCAGCGAGTCGGTGCTGCGGCGGACGGTCGAGCCGTGGGGGGTCGTCAGCAGGCGCGGCCGGTGGTACCTGGTCGGGCACGACCGCGACCGCGACGCCGCCCGGGTGTTCCGGCTGAGCCGGATCACCGGGGCCGTGTCCACGCTCGGGCGGCCGGGTGCATTCACCGTCCCTGAGGGGCTGGACCTGCGGGCCATGGTGGGCTACCAGGAGCTGCCGAACGAGCGGGTCGCCCTGGTGCGCGTGCGCAAGGGCACCTGCCTCGGCCTGCGGCACGCCGCCCAGGCCGTGCGCACCGGGCCGGAGGAGTGGGACGAGGCCGAGGTGACCTTCGCCGACGCGGAGCGGCTCGCCGGGTGGCTGGCCAGCCTCGGCCCGGACGCCGTCGTGCTGGACCCGCCGGACGCGCGCGAGGCCGTGATCCGCCGTCTGAAGGGGGCGTTGCAGTGAGCTCGGACCGGCTGCCGCGGCTGCTCGCGCTCGTGCCGTACCTGATGTCGCACCCGGGCGCGCAGGTGCCCGAGGTGGCGCGGTTGTTCGGCCTGTCGGAGAAGCAGCTCGTCGACGATCTCCAGCTCGTCTGGATGTGCGGCCTGCCCGGGCACACGCCGGGCGACCTGATCGACGTCTCGTGGGACGGCGGCGAGATCCTCATCGACAACGCCGAGGCGATCGCCCGGCCCCTCAAGCTCGGCCTGGACGAGGCGAGCGCGCTGCTCGTCGCGCTGCGCATGCTCGACGAGCTGCCCGAGTTCCAGGGCCGCGACGTGCTCGGCCGGGTCATCGCCAAGCTGGAGCAGGCGGCGGGCGAGGGCGCGGCCACGGTGAGCAGCCAGGTCCAGGTGGAGATCGGTGCGGCCCCGGACGCCCACGCCGTCATCACCGACGCCGCTCGCAGGGGCCGCAGGCTGTCGCTGCGCTACTACGTGCCGGGGCGCGACGAGATCACCCCCAGGGAGGTCGATCCGCTGCGGGTCGTGCTCGTGGACGGGCGGCACTACCTGGAGGGCTGGTGCTACCGCGCCGAGGCGATGCGCATGTTCCGCCTCGACCGGATCATCGAGGTCGAGGTCCTCGACGTTCCGGCCGATCCGCCGGCCGAGGCCGAGCCCATGGACGTCGCCAAGGGCGTGTTCCGGCCGTCGGACAGCGACGAGCTGGTGGAGCTGGAGCTGACCCCGGCGGGCCGCTGGGTGGCGGAGTACTACCCCTGCGAGGAGGTCGCCGAGCTCGGTGAGGGGCGCCTGCGCGTCTCCCTGCGGGCCCGCGACCAGTCCTGGCTGGTGCGGCTCGCGCTCCGCCTGGGCGACAGCGGCCGGGTGCTGTCGCCGGCGTCCCTCGCCGAGCGGGTCACGGCCACCGCCAAGCAGGCGCTGGCCAACTACGAGACCGTGTGACCGGGGCGGGTGACATGACCTTGATCTTCGCCCTGGCCGCGGTGACCGTGGCGGGGCTCGCCGTCCTCGTGTGGCCGGCCGTCCGGGTGCTCGCCGCGGCGCGGGACCTGCACGCCGAAGTCAAGCGGGCCAAGGGACGGCTCGGCGTGCCCGAATAGAGGTCTTTGCCCACGATTGATGTGATTTTGAGGCCCGAGGACAGGTGAACTTTGGCGCGTGGTGCGCGTACGATCGGGGGGTAGTACCCACGGCCCTCGCGGTAAGGACACGACATGCCCAACCTCGGACCCATGGAATGGATTCTGATCCTCCTGGTTCTGATCCTTCTCTTCGGCGCCAAGAAGCTCCCGGACACCGCGAAGGCCCTGGGGCAGTCGCTGCGCATGTTCAAGAAGGAAACCAGCAAGATGAGCGAGGAGGACGAGGCGCGGCAGACGGTCAAGGCGCAGGCCGAGCCCGTCGCTCCGCCGGCGGCGCAGATCCCGCCGGCCACCCCGTCCGTCGAGGAGCGGCTGCGCCTCCTGGAGGAGGAGAACCGGAAGCTGCGTGAGAGCCAGCAGCCCGTGAGCTCGCAGAACGAGCAGCGCTCCAACTAGGTGCCGCATCCCCACTGATCTCAGGACGAGCTAGATGGCCCTGCTGAAACGGTCCACTCCCGCCGCCGCGGCGGAGGACGGGCGGATGACTCTCATGGAGCACATCCGCGAGCTGCGCAACCGGCTGATCAAGGCCATTCTGGCGGTGGTCGTCGGAACCGCCGTCGGGTTCATCTACTTCGAGCCCATCTGGAACTTCCTCAAGCAGCCGTACTGCCGGCTGCCGCAGGCCCACCAGCTCAACGGCGACAAGTGCACGCTGGTGGTGAACGGGGTCTTCGACTCGTTCTTCGTCAACCTCAAGGTCGCCGTGATCTTCGGTGTGGTGGTCTCGGCGGTGTTCTGGATCTACCAGCTCTGGGCGTTCGTGACTCCCGGGCTGTACCAGAACGAGCGCCGCTACACCATGGCGTTCCTCGGGCTCTCGGTCCCGCTGTTCACCGCGGGCTCGGCCCTCGCCTACGTCACGATGGACAAGGGCCTGTCCCTGCTGCTCGGCTTCGCCCCCGAGGGCACGCTGACGCTGGTGAGCATCAACGAGTACCTCAGCTTCGCGCTCGCGATGCTGATCATCTTCGGCGTCTCCTTCCTGATGCCGTTGCTGCTGGTGTTCCTCAACGTGCTCGGGGTGCTCCGCTTCAAGACCGTGTCCAAGCACACCCGCATGGTCGTGTTCCTGATGTTCGTCTTCGCGGCCGTCGCGACGCCGAGCCAGGACCCCGTCACCATGCTGGCCCTGGCGCTCCCGATGGTCGCGCTGTTCTTCGTCGCCATGGCGTTCATGTACTTCCACGACAAGAAGCGCGACGCCGCCGACGCGGCGCACGCACGGGCCATCGAGGAGGAGCTCGACGGGCCGTCCGCCCCCGAGGGCACGGTGGACTCGGCCGACGTGAGGGACTGACCGAACATCCCTCTGGTATCACCTGGTGGGCGGCGGTAGGTTCCCCCTGTGGCCGATGAGATCGTCGTCCTGGTGAACCCCGCCGCCCGCGGAGGCCGGACGCTGCGCCTGCTCGATCCGGTGCTCCAGCGGCTGCGGGCAGGTGGCCGCCCGGTCTCGGTGATCGTCGGGACCTCGGCGGCGGACGCCCTGGGCCGCGCCCGCGAGGCCGTCACCGCAGGGCCGGCAGCGCTCGTCGCCTTCGGCGGCGACGGCCTGGTCCACCTGGCCGTGCAGGCCGTCGCCGGGACGGCCGTGCCGCTCGGGATCGTGCCCGCCGGGACCGGCAACGACATCGCCGACGCCCTCGGCATCCCACGCAGGGATCCGCTCGCCGCCGCGGACATCGTGACCGCGGGCGGCTGCCGGGTGATCGACGCCGCCAGACTGGGCACGGGCGGTGACGAGCCGGATGAATGGTTCGCGGGCGTCCTCGCCTGCGGGTTCGACTCCCGCGTCAACGAGCGGGCCAACGCCATGACCCGGCCGCCCGGTATGGCGAAGTACCTGGTCGCGCTCGTGCGCGAGCTGCGGTCGTTCACCCCGATCGCGTTCCGGATCACCCTCGACGGCGAGGCGGCCGAGCACGAGGCGATGCTCGTGGCGGTGGCCAACACCCGGTCGTACGGCGCCGGGATGCGGGTCTGCCCGGACGCCCGGCCCGACGACGGCCTGCTCGACGTGCTCGTGGTCGGGGCGCTGTCCACGGGCGAGTTCCTGCGCATCTTCCCCCGCGTCTACCGGGGCGGCCACACCGGGCATCCCGCCGTGACCCTGCGGCGGGCCCGGCGCGTCGAGATCGAGGCTCTGGACGGGGACGTTGTCGCGTACGCCGACGGCGAGCGGGCCGGTCCGGCCCCGCTGACCTGCGCCGTCGAGCCGGGAGTGTTACGCGTCCTGGTCCCGGGATCTACGGCGTAAAGACGTTCGCTCAGAAGGAACACCGATCACGGACGCCCGGAATCCCGTTATCGGTAGGGTTGACGGTATGAGTACGCCAGCGGAACGCTATGCCGCCTTCCGTGAGGGGCAGTCCGGCGCCGGACCCGCTCTCGCCTCGTTCCGCGAACTATACGACTTCGAGCTCGACGAGTTCCAGATCGACGCCTGTCAGGCACTGGAGGCCGGGGACGGCGTGCTGGTGGCCGCGCCGACCGGGTCGGGCAAGACGGTGGTGGGGGAGTTCGCCGTCCACCTGGCGCTGGAACAGGGCCGCAAGTGCTTCTACACGACGCCGATCAAGGCGTTGTCCAACCAGAAGTACAACGACCTGGCCCGGCGCTACGGCGCGGGCAAGGTCGGCCTGCTGACCGGCGACAACAGCGTCAACGGCGAGGCCCCGATCGTGGTCATGACCACCGAGGTCCTGCGCAACATGCTGTACGCGGGCTCGAACACGCTGACCGGCCTCGCGTACGTGGTGATGGACGAGGTCCACTACCTGGCCGACCGGTTCCGCGGCGCGGTCTGGGAAGAGGTCATCATCCACCTGCCGGAGTCGGTGCGGGTGGTGGCGCTGTCGGCCACGGTCAGCAACGCCGAGGAGTTCGGCGAGTGGCTGGGCGAGGTGCGCGGCGACACCACGGTCATCGTGGACGAGCACCGGCCGGTCCCGCTGTGGCAGCACATGCTGGTCGGCAACAAGATGTTCGACCTGTTCGTCGACGAGGGCGACGGCACCCTGCGGGTCAACCCGTCGCTCATGCGGATCTCCCGCGACGAGATGCGGCTGGCCCAGGCCAGGGGCAGGCGGGGCTACTCGCGGCCCGGCCGGGGCACGACCCCGAGCCGGTCGGACGTGATCGAGAAGCTCGACGCCGAGGGCCTGCTGCCGGCGATCACCTTCATCTTCTCCAGGAACGGCTGCGACGCCGCCGTCATGCAGTGCCTCTACTCGGGGCTGCGCCTCACCACGGAGGCCGAAAGCCACGAGATCCGCCAGATCGTGGACGAGCGCACCGCGCACCTGCCCGACGAGGACCTCGCGGTGCTCGGCTACCTGGAGTGGCGCGACTGCCTGGAGCGCGGCCTGGCCGCCCACCACGCGGGCATGCTCCCCGCGTTCAAGGAGGTCGTGGAGGAGCTGTTCACCAAGGGACTGGTGAAGGCGGTCTTCGCGACCGAGACGCTGGCGCTCGGCATCAACATGCCGGCCAGGTCCGTGGTGATCGAGAAGCTCGACAAGTGGAACGGCGAGACCCACGCCGACCTGACCCCGGGGGAGTACACCCAGCTCACCGGGCGGGCCGGGCGGCGCGGCATCGACATCGAGGGCCACGCCGTCGTGGTCTGGCAGCCGGGGATGGACCCGCTCGCCGTCGCCGGTCTCGCCGGCACCCGAACCTATCCGCTGCGCTCCAGCTTCAAGCCGTCGTACAACATGGCGGTCAACCTCGTCGGGCAGGTCGGCAGGGAGCGGGCGCGGACCCTGCTGGAGGACTCCTTCGCCCAGTTCCAGGCCGACCGGGCCGTGGTCGGGCTGGCCCGCCAGCTCCGCAAGGCGGAGCAGGCCCTTGAGGGCTACGCCGAGGCCATGACCTGCCACCTCGGCGACTTCGAGGAGTACGCCGCGATGCGCAGGCGGCTGTCGGACCGCGAGGCCGAGCTGTCGCGCCAGCGGGGGGCGGCCCGCCGCGCCCAGGCCGTGCAGTCGCTGGAGGTGCTCAAGCCCGGCGACGTGATCCGGGTGCCCGGCGGGCGCCGCGCGGGCATCGCGGTCGTGCTCGACCCCGGTGTCAACGGCCGGGGGCACGATGGTCCCTCGCCGCTCGTGCTGACGATCGGCAAGCAGGTCAAGCGCCTGTCGGCGTCGGACTTCCCGGTGCCGGTCGAGCCGGTCGACAAGATCAGGATCCCGAAGGGCTTCAACCCGCGCTCGCCGAAGGAGCGGGCCAACCTCGTCTCGACCGTGCACGCGAAGCTGGGCGACCGCGACCTCGGCAAGCCGCCGCGGGCGCGCGACCACGCCCAGGAGGACGAGGAGGTCACGCGCCTGCGGCGGGAGCTGCGCCAGCACCCCTGCCACGGCTGCGACGAGCGCGAGGACCACGCGCGCTGGGCCGAGCGCTACCACAAGCTGCTCAGGGAGACCGATGGGCTGCGCCGCCGGGTCGAGGGGCGCTCCCACGTCATCGCCCGGACCTTCGACCGGGTCTGCGGCGTGCTCGACCAGCTCGGCTACCTGAACGGCGAGACCGTCACGGAGCAGGGTCGCCGGCTCGCCTCGCTCTACACCGAGCTGGACCTGCTCACGGCCGAGTGCCTGCGGGCGGGCGTGTGGAACCGCCTCGACCCCGCCGAGCTGGCCGCGTGCGTGTCGTCGCTGGTGTACGAATCGCGGCAGGCCGACGACGTCCGCAGCCCGAAGATCCCCGCCGGGGCCACGCGCGACGCGCTCGGGGAGATGGTGCGGCTGTGGGGCGAGCTGGAGGGCATCGAGGAGGACCACGGCCTGTCGTTCGTCCGCGAGCCCGACGTGGGCTTCGCCTGGGCGGCCTTCCGCTGGGCCAAGGGCCACAGCCTCGACGCCGTGCTGACCGACTGCGATCTCGCGGCGGGCGACTTCGTCCGCTGGGTCAAGCAGCTGCTCGACCTGCTCGGCCAGCTCAGGGACGCCGCGCCCAAGGGGAGCAAGGTCGCCGAGAACGCACTCAAAGCCATCGACGCCATGCGCCGCGGGGTCGTCGCCTACTCCTCCGTCAACTGATCCCGGAAGCGTCCGGCGCTGGGAAAGGGACCATCGTGAGCGAGATCCTGGACGACCGTGACCGCCGTCTCGGCGGCTTCGTCGCCCATCCGAGGCTCGACGACTATGCGACCGGATACCGCGAGCATTTCGTCATCCGCAGGGAGTCGGGGATCGCCGAGGTTCGCATGCACACCGGCGATGGGCCCGCGGTCTTCTCACGCGGCCTGCTCAACGCCTGGGGACAGGTGTTGAGGGACGTCGGCGCCGACCGGGACAACGAGGTGCTGATCATCACCGGCACCGGCGAGGAGTGGATCGGCGGATTCGACCCCCGCTCCTTCGCCGAGCCCGTCTCCGACTGGCCGGCGGACGTCCTGTACGAGCAGTACTCCGACGGCGTCAAACCGCTGGAGCGGCTCGCCTTCGACGTCGACATCCCCGTGATCGGAGTGCTGAACGGGCCGGGACCGCGCCAGGAGCTGGCCCTGATGTGCGACATCACCCTGTGCGCCGACGACACCCTGATCGGTGACGGCAACTTCGCCGCGGGATCGGTCCCGGGCGACGGCATGCACCTCGTCCTGCGGGAGCTGCTCGGCGCCAAGCGGGCCGCCTATCTGGCGTATACGGGAGAGCGGATCGACGCCGAGACGGCGCTGCGGTGGGGGCTGGTCAACGAGGTGCTGCCGCGCGACCGGCTCATGGCCCGTGCCCGGGAGATCGCGGCGGCCGTCGCCGCGACGCCCAGGGCCGCCCGGCGGCTCACCCGGGCTGTCGTCCGGCGGTCATGGCAGCGGCGGATCGTCGAGGACCTGCGGGAGGCGTACGCCCACCAGTTGCTGGCCGCTGCGGGCCGCTGAGCGCGGCCGGTGCGGCCTTGCCCGCCGCTGCTGGACCGGTCACACGGTGGTGAAGCGGACCTCGCGGGTGGCGGGGTCGGCGCGCGTGAGCCGTACGGGGACGCGCTCGCCGAGCGGCAGGCGGTCGCCGTCGCAGCGGGCGATGACGGCGGGCTCGGTGACCTGCACCTGCCCGCCCGGCTTTCCGTCGGTGACGTCGACGACGACCGCCTCGAAGACCTCGCCGATCCTGGGCTGCAGCACGGTCGCCTCGACCAGGTCCACGCAGGCCCGCTCCACCGCGCCGGCCCGCCTGCCGCCCGCGGCCATCTGCTCCGGCAGGCCGGGCAGCGCCGCCGCGACCTCCTCGGCGACCTGGCGGCCCGCGGCCACGGCCAGGCAGACCTCGGTGCCGAACCGGTCGACCAGCCGCCGCAGCGGCGCGGTGACGTGCGCGTACGGCGCCCCCAGGGCGGCGTGCAGCGCCTGGCCGGGCGGCGTGCCGTCGAACGCGACGTAGGCCGCGCCGCGCAGCAGCACCGTCGACTCGTGCAGGAAGGCGGCATGGCCGGGGATCTTCGGGTCGAGCCCGTGCACGACCTCGGCGTACGACGTGCCGTCGGGCCAGGGCACGCCGAGCGCGGCGGCGACCCTGCGGACCTTGCCGACGTCCTGCGGGCCCGCCTCGGGCAGGGTCCGGAGCACGCCGACGCCGGCATCCAGCATCATCCGGGCGGCCGCCATGCCGGTGAGCAGCGAGATCTGGGCGTTCCACGCCTCGCTGGGGTGGTTGGTGCGGAACTCCACCCGGTAGCCGCCGTCTCCGTCGGGGACCACCTGCTGCTCGGGGGTCGGCAGCGACAGCCCGCCCCTGGCCCGCTCCCGTTCCAGCCGCAGCGGCCCGACCTCGGCGAGCAGCGCGAGCGTCCCCTCCGCACGGCCGGTGTCCACGGCGGCCTGGACCGTCTCGTAGTCGAGCCGTTCCCGGCTGCGCACCAGCGCGCGGCGCAGGTCCGCCGCCTCGATCTCTCCGTCGGACCCGAGGTCGAGCCGCCACAGGGCCGCCGGGCGGGTCTGCCCGGGCAGCAGGCTGGCCGCGCCCTCCGAAAGGACGGGCGGGTGCAGCGGCACCCGTCCGTCGGCCATGTAGACGGTCTCGGCGCGGACCCGCGCCTCGGCGTCGATCGCACCGCCGGGCCGGACGAACGCCGCGACGTCGGCGATCGCGTACCACACGCGGTAGCCCGTCCCGCGCCGCTCGATGCACAACGCCTGGTCGAGGTCCATCGAGCCGGGCGGGTCGATGGTGACCAGCGGCAGGCCGGTCCGGTCCTCCCGCGGTACGGCGGGGGCCGCCGCGGCCCGCTCGGCCTCCTCCCGTACGGGGGCGGGGAAGCCGTCCGGCAGGTCGAACTCGCTGCGGATCCGGGCGAACCCTGCTTCTACTGCAGGGCGGAGCCCGTCCGCGGTGTCGTGGAGGTGGATCGTCGTGCGCGGCACGCGATCAACCTACCCGAGACTGGACATTCCGGGCTGTAAACGGCCTTACCGGGTCAGTGTGGCGAGCAGGCGGTTGAGCGGGCTGTCCAGGCCGTACTTCTCCGACAGCGCGACCAGCCGCTCGGGGTCGCGCGGCGCGGCGGGCAGGGTGATGTCGGCGTCCGGGACCGGGACGTCGTGGGCCACCCGGACCACGGCGGGGGCGACCTCCAGGTAGTCGCGGGCGGCGGCGAGCTTGTTGCGCGCGCCCGCGGGGAAGCCGTCGGCGCCGCCGTCGTCCAGCGCGGCGAGCAGCGCGGTCAGCGACCCGAAGCGCGTGATGAGGGCCGCCGCCGTCTTCTCGCCGATGCCGGCGACACCGGGCAGGCCGTCGCTCGGGTCGCCGCGCAGCGTCGCGAAGTCGGCGTACGCCCGGCCGGGGATGCCGTACTTCTCCCGGACGAACGCCTCGTCGATGATCTGCAGGTTGCGGATTCCCCTTACTGTGTAAAGGGCGCGGCAGGGCTTCTCGTCGTCGACGAGCTGGAACAGGTCGCGGTCGCCGGTGACGATGTCCACGGCGGAGGTCGTGGCGGTCGCATAGGTGCCGATCACGTCGTCGGCCTCGTATCCGGCGACGCCGACGCGGGCGATGCCGAGCGCGTCCAGCAGCTCCTCGATGACCGGGACCTGCGGAGCCAGTGTGTCCGGCACCTCCTCCTCGTCGCCGCTCGCCACCCGGTGCGCCTTGTACGACGGGATCGCCGCCACCCGGAACGCCGGCCGCCAGTCGGCGTCCATGCACGCCACGATCTGGGCGGGGGAGTGCCGGCGGACCAGGGTGGCGATCATGTCGAGGAGCCCGCGCACCGCGTTGACCGGCATGCCGTCCGGCGAGGTCACCGAATCCGGGATTCCGTAGAAGGCGCGGAAGTACAGCGACGGGGTGTCGAGAAGCATCAGCACCCTGCCATTGTCACGCCTGTCAGGGGCGCAGGGGACCCTCTTCGGTGACCGCCACGGCCAGCAGGCAGGTGTCGTCCTCGGGGTTGGGGCCGCCGATCGCCTCAAGCAGGCGGTCGAGGCCCGCGTCGAGGCCCGTGCTGAGGCCTGTGTCGAGGTCTGTGCCGAGCCCGGTCGCCGCGGCCGCCTCCAGGATGAGGGACACCCCGGCGCCGATGTCGCGCGAGCGGCGCTCGACCAGGCCGTCGGTGAACATCAGCAGCAGGTCGCCGGGCTCGAGGCGGACGTCGGCCACCCCGTACGGCAGGCTCGACGTCGCCCCGAGCACGACTCCTCGCGGCGCCCCGAGCTGGCGCGCGCCCCCGCGACGCACCAGGATCGGAGCGGGGTGACCCGCCTGTGCCCACGTGAAAAGGCGGGTCGCCGGATCGAAGTGGCCGCACACGGCGGTCGCGGTGGTGTCGTCCAACCGGGTGAGGACCAGGGTGTTCAGCCACGTCAGCAGCCTGCCGGGACAGGCCCCCGTCATGCTCAGACCCAGCAGCGCGTGACGCAGCTGGGCCATCTCGGCGATCGCGGGCAGGCCGTGTCCTGACACGTCGCCCACCGCGAGGAACATGCGTCCGTCGGGCAGCGGCGCGGCGTCGTACCAGTCCCCGCCGAGGCTCGACGCCCGGCCCGCCGGGACGTACCGGACCGCGATCCGGGCGTAGGGCAGGTCGATCGACGCGCCGGGCTCGGGCAGGATCGCCTCCCGCAGCGCCAGGGTGACGCGGCGCTCCTCGGCGGCGCGTTCCCGGCGCTCCGCCCACCGTCCGGCGAGGTCCTGGACCATGCCGATGTCCTGGACCATGAGGGGGACGGCGACGGAAGTCGTGTCCGGGTCGCGGTCGTCCGCGGGGGGAAGGGCGGGCTTCGTGCCGCCCACTACGCCGACCATTTGTCTCGCTCTCGATGCCGCTCTTGCACTGCCGTACGGACGTTCTGTGATCGCCCTGACGCGGAGCGTAGCAGTCCTGCATTACCCAGGGGTTGGTTTTCTTCTATGGCGTGGAATAAGCCAGAGCCCCGCGAAGCTCGCCCGCGTGGCGGCTGTGGTATGCGCACCTGAGTACGTCGTCACGGCCCGCGCTGGTTAGATTAGGTCGCGTGACAACGATGTCCCCGGAGTCCTCCGACCTGTATCCCACGACCCGTCCGGCCGCAGTGAGCGAGGCCGTCGACCGCGCCGGCCTGGACGCCCTGCTGCTGACTCCAGGCCCCGATCTTCGCTATGTGACCGGATACGACGCGCTGCCGCTGGAACGGCTGACCTGCCTCGTCGTGCCGGCGTCCGGCGAGCCGTTCCTGATGGTGCCGCGTCTGGAGCTGCCGGCCGCCGAGCACTCGCCCGCCTCCCGGCTCGGCGTCGAGTTCGTCGCATGGGACGAGACCGACGACCCGTACGCCGAGGTGGCCCGCCGCCTTGGCCCGGTCGCCAGGGTCGGGCTCGCCGACCGCATGTGGGCGCTGCAGTCGCTGCGGTTCCGCGCGGTCATGCCCGAGGCCGAGCAGGTGCTGGCCGGGAGCGTCCTGCGCGAGCTGCGCATGCGCAAGTCGCCCGCCGAGAAGGCGGCGCTCGCGGAGGCGGGGGCGGCCATCGACGCCGTGCACAACCTGGTGCCCCAGTTGCTGAAGGCCGGTCGCACCGAGCGCGAGGTCGGCAAGGACATCGCGGAGGCGATCATCGACGCGGGACACGCCCGGGTCGACTTCGTCATCGTGGGCTCGGGCCCGAACGGCGCCAGCCCGCACGCCGAGCTGACCGACCGCGTCATCCGGCCCGGCGAGCCCGTCGTGGTCGACATCGGCGGCGTCATGCCGAGCGGCTACTGCTCCGACTCCACGCGGACCTACTGCGTCGGCGAGCCCCCGGCCGACTTCACGGCCTACTACGAGGTGCTCAAGCGCGCCCAGGAGGCCGCCTGCGCCCACGTCAGGCCCGGCGTGAGCTGCGAGTCGGTGGACGCCGCCGCCCGCGAGGTGATCGCGGAGGCGGGGTACGGCGAGTACTTCGTCCACCGCACCGGGCACGGCATCGGCCTGGAGACGCACGAGGAGCCGTACATCGTCGCGGGCAACACCGAGGAGATGCGGCCGGGGTTCGCGTTCTCCGTCGAGCCGGGGATCTACCTGCCCGGACGGCACGGCGCCCGGATCGAGGACATCGTCGTCTGCGGCGAGACCGCAGGAGAGCGGGTGAACAACACGACCAGGGACCTGGTCGTCGTGGACTGATGCCCACGGCCGTGCTCTGCGCCGCTCTGGCAGAGTGATGATCACGACTGCCGGATCGGAGGACGCATGACGCACGAGGGCATCGACGGGGGCATGGACGAGGGCATGGACGACCCCCGCGCCCAGGCCGAGGGCGAGGTCAGCATGGCGCGGCTTGCCCTGGCCGACGGGGAGACCGGGCAGGCCGCCGCGCACGTCGCGGCGGCGCTGGCCCACGACCCCGCCCTGCCCGAGGCCCACGAGATGCTGGCGCGGCTGCTGGCCGGGCCGGGCGGCGGTCCCGACCTGTTTCCGCTGGACGAGCCGGTCTTCCTCGGCACCGCGCTGGCCCGCGCCCACGCGCTGGCCGCGCGGGGCGAGCACGTGCCCGCGCTGCGCCTGCTGATCTCGGTGCAGCGGCACGAGCCGGTAGGACGCTGGGCGCACGTGCCCTGGGTGCTCGACCCCGAGCTGCCCGGGCGGATCCCGCCCGGCGAGCTGTGCTCGCTCGTCTCGCTGCTGGCCTCCGGGCTGCCCGGCGCCGTGCCGGAGGACGGCCGCGAGGCGCTGCTGCCGTACGTCGCCCTGGTGCGGGGCGGGCTGCGCGCCCACCCGGACGACGCGTCGCTGCTCTGGCTGGCCTCGCTCCTCCTGCGCCGGGTGGGGGAGGCCGAGGAGGCGGCGGAGCTGGCCGCCCGCTCCTACGCGCTGGCGCCGTCCTTCCAGGCCGCCCTGGCCGAGGGATACGCGTGCCGCGACCTGCAGCGGTGGCCCGAGGCCGAGCGCGCCATGGTGCGGGCGCTTGAGCACGACCCCGCCAACCTCGCGTTGTACACCGACATCGGCGAGATGCTGCACAGCAGCGGCCGCCCGGAGGAGGGCCTGGAGTGGGTGGAGCGCGCGCTGCGGCGTGAGCCCCGGCACCCGAACGCCTATCCGACCGCCTGCGGGATGCGCTTCGAGCGCGACGGGGACGTCCGGCACCTGGTCGAGCTGGCCGACCACCTGCGCGACGACCCCGGCAACGAGCACGGCGACGCGGTGCTCGGCGACCACTGCGCGCTGCGCCTCTGGCTGGGACGCGTCCCGGGCCCGACGGAATCGGTGATCGACGTGCTCTACCAGGTGGTGGAGCAGGAGGACGTCCCGGCCGGTGGCGAGCTCACGGTCTCCGCCCCCGAGCCGCCCAGCGCGCTGCTCGCCTTCTCCCTGGTCGTGCCCGGCTTCGCGGTGACCGTCGCCGACGCGCCGGAACCGGACGCGCGGCTGACCGTGCCGGAGGTGTACGGCCACGGCCCGGTGCGGAGCGTGGCCAGGCGCGTGTGGAGGTACGAGGGCGTGACGGCCGCGCCCGCCGTGCCGCCGCCGTCCCGGGAGGCGCTTGAGGCCGTCGCCGCCGTCGCGACGCTGCGCTGGCCGCACCTGCCGGCCGCCTACGACCACGCCGTACGCCTGTCGGGCCTGTCCCTCGGCGACCTGCTCGGCGTGCTCGCCCACCCGCCGCTGTCGCCGTACGGCGAGCCGGTGGCCGTGCCGCTGTGGATCAGGCAGGTCCAGGCGTGGGCCTGCCTGGGCATCGCCCATCACCGGGCCGGCCAGGCGTGGGCGGAGTCCGAACGCAGGAGCGTGCTGACCGACCTGGCGTACGGGCCGGAGGACTGGGTGACCGAGGCGGCCCTGCTGGCGATGATCGCCACGGCCTGGGTGGACCCGGACGCGCGCGGCGACGTGGCCGAGCTGGTGGCCTGGCGCTACCTGGCCGCCGTGGAGGCGTCGAGGACGCGGCCCGTGACGATCCTCGGCTCGCTGGCCGCCCTCGTGCTGGCGACCCCCGGCATGCACCCCGACGTACGGGCGCTGGCCGCGGATGCGTGATCGGGGAATTGTCGGCGGGGTCTGGTAGGACGGACCCGCCAGATCCCCCAGCCAAGGAAATCCCATGATCCCGCACGACACCCGCTTCGACGAAGAGCATCAGTATGAGGACACCTACGCCGGGTTGCCGGTGATCGAGATGGTTCCGCATCATGACGTGGAGATTCCGGACGCGGGTGCGGTCGCGCTGCTGATCAGCTGCGGATGGGGCGACTGGGACCTCGATGAGGCGTTCGACGCCCTGCTCAACGGTGTGGACACGGCCAAGGTCCCGGCACTGGTGATCGGGGACTGGGAGGACTGCTACGAGACCTCGTCGGAGCACATCGTGGGCCGGCTCGCCGACGCCGCCGCCCGGTTCCCCGGGCTGCGATCGCTTTTCCTCGGCGCGATCAGCTCCGACCAGGCGGAGATCTCCTGGATCCAGCAGTCGGACGTGACGCCGCTGCTGGAGGCGTTCCCCCGGCTGGAGCGGCTGGAGGTGCGCGGCGGCACGGGCCTGGAACTCCGCCCGGTGCGGCACGAGTCGTTGCGCGTGCTGCGTTTCGAGACCGGCGGACTTCCCGCCGAGGTGGTGCGTGCGGTCGGCGCATGCGACCTGCTCGGGCTGGAGCGCCTGGACCTGTGGCTCGGAGTGCAGGACTACGGCGGGAACGCCACCGTCGCCGACCTGGCGCCGATCCTTTCCGGGGAGCGGCTGCCGGCGCTGCGCCACCTCGGTCTCCAGGACAGCGAGATCCAGGACGAGATCGTGGCGGCCGTGGCCTCCGCGCCGGTCGTCGCCCGGCTGGAGTCCCTCGCCCTCTCGATGGGCGTGCTCACCGACGCCGGGGCCGAGGCCCTGCTCGGGGGGCAGCCGCTTACCCATCTGCACACGCTCGACCTGCATCACCACTTCCTCACCGACGCGATGGCCGCCCGGGTGGCCGAGGCGCTGCCCGGTGTCGAGGTCGACCTGTCCCGCAGGGAGAAGCCCGTAGACGACTGGCGCTACGTGGCGGTGAGCGAGTGACGGCCACGCCCGACCCCGGCGAGACCTTCGTCCACGAGGACCTCTATCTGTACGGCCTGGAGTGGGAGGAACACGGGCAGTTCTTCGCCGGCAGGCCGGTGGTGGAGCCGGGAGAGACGGTCGCCGACCCCTCGGCGGTCGCGTGGGCTCTCACGAACGGGTTGTCCGGCAACGAGGGTGAGCCGGGACTCGAGCGGGAGCTTCGGCGCCTGGCCGACTCGGTGGGCGGCGACGCGATCGAGTCGCTCGTACTGGTCCACTATGGGCACGACGTGCCCGCGTTCCTGGCCGCCAACGCGGCGCGGTTGCCCCGTCTCCGGTCGGTCTTCCTGGGGTTCGTCAGCACGGAGCTGATGGAGATCTCCTGGATCGAGCAGGGGGACGTCACCCCGCTGCTTGAGGCGTTTCCCCATCTGGAGCGGCTGGACGTCCGCGGCTCGGACGGGCTGACCCTGCGGCCCGTACGGCACGAGCGGCTGCGCGTGCTGCGGTTCGAGTGCGGCGGGCTGCGCGCCGAGGTGGTGCGTGCGGTCGGGGCCTGCGATTTGCCCGCCTTGGAGCACCTGGAGATGTGGCTCGGGGTCGAGAACTACGGCGGGAACGCCACCGTCGCCGACCTGGCGCCGATCCTGTCCGGCGAGCGGCTGCCCGCGCTGCGGCGGCTCGGCCTGTGCGACAGTCCGGCGCAGGACGCGATCGCGGCGGCCGTCGCCGCCGCCTCCGTGGTGGCCCGGCTGGAGGAGCTCAGCCTGTCGATGGGCGAGCTCACCGACGCCGGTGCGGAGGCGCTGCTCGGCGGGCAGCCGCTGACCCACCTGCGCCGGCTCGACCTCCACCACCACTACCTCAGCGGACCGATGGCGGCCCGGATCGCCGCGTCCCTGCCCGGCGTCGACGTGGACCTGTCCGAGCGGCAGTCCGACTACGAGCGCTACGTGGCGGTGAGCGAGTGACGCCGCACCTCGCTGTCGTCGGCGTGCCGGGCGACCGGCGGGTGACGATGTTCCGCGACGCCGCCGTGGCCAGGGGGCTGCCGGAGCCGCGGGTGGTCCCCTGGCGTGACGTGCTGACCGGACGCGAGATCGGCCTGCCGCCGGGGACGCTCGTGCGGATCGACTCGCCGGGCGAGGACGCGGAGACCGACGCGCTGCTGCGCGGACCGGGGGATCCCACCCGGGTCGGCGGGGGCGCCGCCTGGTACGCCGCCTTCACGGCGGGGCTGCGGAGGATCGCCGCGCTCCCCGGCGTCCGTCTGCTCGGGGACGTCGAGGAGATCGCGGTGATGTTCGACAAACGTCGCTGTCACACCAGGCTGTCCGCGGCCGGGGTACCGGTGCCGCCCGCCCTCGAGACCGGTTCGTACGGCGAGCTGCGCGAGCGGATGGCCGAGCGGGGCTGGGCCCGCGTGTTCGTCAAGCCCGCCCACGGCTCGTCGGCCTCCGGGGTGGTCGCCTTCCAGGCCCACGCGGGCCGGGTCAAGGCGGTCACGTCGGCGGCCTGGATTGACGGCACTCTGTGCAACTCGCTGCGGGTCCGCTCGTACGAGGACGAGACCGACGTGAAGGCGCTGGTCGAGGCGCTCGCGCCCGACGGGCTGCACGTGGAGCGGTGGTTCCCGAAGGCGTCGGCGGGCGGCAGGACGTTCGACCTGCGCGTCGTGACCGTGGCCGGGAGCCCGACCCACGCGGTGATGCGCACGAGCAGGACGCCGATCACCAACCTGCACCTCGGCGGCCTGCGGGGCGACCTCGGCGTGGTCCGGGCGCGGCCCGGCCTGTGGGAGCGGGTGCTCGACGTGGCCGCCCGGACCGCCGCGTGCTTCCCAAGGAGTCTGACCGCAGGTGTCGACCTCATGGTCGGGGCCGACCGGCGGTCGGTGGCCGTGGCGGAGGTCAACGCGTTCGGCGACCTCCTGCCCGGCCTGGGCGATCTGGCGGGCACGGGCCGGGACACCTACGCCGAGCAGGCCGAGGCGATCTCGGGCCGGCGATGGACATGAACGAGGTCGTGGGAACCCACGACATCCTCCTGGTCACGCTCGACACGCTCCGCTACGACGTCGCGGCCGAGCTGGCCGACGCCGGGCGGCTGCCCCACCTGCTGCCCGGCGGCCGCAGGTGGGAGCGGCGGCACAGCCCCGGCAGCTTCACCTACGCCGCGCACGCGGCGATCTTCGCGGGGTTCCTGCCCACGCCGGTCACGCCGGGGCCGCACCCGCGCCTGTTCGCCGCCACCTTCCCCGGCAGCGAGACGACCGGGGCGGGCACCTGGGTGTTCGACGCGCCCGACCTGCCGGCCGGGCTCGCCGGCGCCGGCTACCACACGGTGTGCATCGGCGGGGTCGGGTTCTTCAACAAGCTGACCCCGCTGGGCGCGGCCCTGCCCGGGCTGTTCGCGGAGAGCCACTGGGAGCCGGAGTTCGGGGTGACCGGCCCCCACTCGCTGGAACGGCAAATCGACCGCGCCGAGGAGGCGCTGGCCCGGCGCGACCGGCCGGTATTCCTGTTCGTCAACGTGTCGGCGCTGCACCAGCCCAACCACTTCCACCTTCCCGGCGCGACCCGGGACGGCCCGGACACCCACGCCGCGGCGCTCGAATACGTCGACCGGCACATCGGCAGGCTGTACGCGCTGATGCGCCGGCCCTGCCTCGTCATCGTCTGCTCCGATCACGGGACGGCGTACGGCGAGGACGGGCACGTCGGCCACCGGATCGGCCACGAGGTCGTCTGGACGGTGCCCTACGCCGAGTTCATCCTGGATCATCCCGACGGGGAGCACGATTGACGCCTTACGAGGGATACGTCTACGCCTACCCGCACAAGACCGCCTACCGGCCGCTCGATCCGCGCCCGGCCCTGAGCGAGGTTTGGGCGGGGGAGCAGGCGGGCGCGCTGTACGTCCACATCCCGTTCTGCGAGATGCGGTGCGGGTTCTGCAACCTGTTCACCCGCACGGGCGCTCCGGAGGGTCTCACCACGGCCTACCTGGACACCCTGGAGCGGCAGGCGCGAGCCGTACGGGCCGCCCTGGACGGGCCGAGCTTCACGACCGCGGCCTTCGGCGGCGGCACGCCCACCTACCTTGACCCCTGGGAGCTGACCCGCCTGTTCGATCTTACCGAGCGGGCGATGGGCGTCGGCCTGCGGGAGATCCCGCTGTCGGTGGAGACCTCCCCGGCCACCGCCACGCCGGACCGTCTCGCCGTGCTGGCCGAGCGGGGCGCGAGCCGGATCTCGATCGGCGTGCAGAGCTTCCTGGACGCAGAGGCCCGCGCGGCCGTACGGCCGCAGAAGCGCGCGGAGGTGGACGCCGCGCTCGACGCGATCCGGGCGTCGGGCATCGCGACGCTCAACATCGACCTGATCTACGGCATCGACGGGCAGACGCCGGAGTCGTGGCGCTACTCCCTGGACGCGGCCCTGGCGTGGCGGCCGGAGGAAATGTACCTCTACCCGCTGTACGTCCGGCCTCTCACGGGGCTGGGCAGGCAGGACCGCGCCTGGGACGACCAGCGGATGGAGCTGTACCGCCTGGGCCGCGACCACCTGCTCGACGCGGGCTACGAACAGGTGTCCATGCGGATGTTCCGGCTGCCCGGGCCGCCCGACACGACGGCGTCCACGGATTACTGCTGCCAGACCGACGGCATGGTCGGCCTCGGCTGCGGGGCCCGGTCGTACACGAGCGCCCTGCACCACTCCTTCGAGTACGCGGTCGGAGCCCGCCACGTGCGGGCGATCATCGACGACTACGTGCGGCGCGACGACTTCGGCGTGGCCAACGTGGGGTTCGCCCTGGACGAGGAGGAGCGCAGGAGACGGCATCTCATCCAGTCGCTGCTGCGGACCGAGGGGCTGTCGCGGAATCTCTACCGGTCCAGGTTCGGCAGCGACGTGCTCGACGACTTCCCCCTGCTGGACCGCTTTCCGGGCTGGCTGACGGCGGACGCGTCCGCCGTGCGCCCGACCGCCGACGGGCTCGCCCACTCCGACGCCATCGGCCCCGCGCTGTTCTCGCCCCGCGTGAGGGCCCTCATGGAGGGATACGCCGCGTGCTGAGCATCCTTTATCGGGGGCCGCTGGCGAGCTGCGACTACGACTGCGGCTACTGCCCGTTCGCCAAGCGCAGGGACGCCCCGGAACAACTGCGCGCCGACCGGGCCGCCCTGGAGCGGTTCACGGCGTGGGTGGCGGCCCAGGACGCCGAGATCTCCGTGCTGTTCACCCCGTGGGGCGAGGGACTGGTGCGGTCCTGGTATCGCGAGGCGCTGGTGCGGCTGTCCTGGCTCGGCAACGTGCGCCGGGTGGCCATCCAGACGAACCTGAGCTGCCGCACCGGCTGGCTCGCGGAGGCGTCGGACCGGGCGGCGCTGTGGGTGACCTACCACCCCACCCAGGTGCCCTACGAGCGATTCCTGCCCAAGGTCCGCTCGCTGCCCGTACGGCACAGCGTCGGCATCGTCGGCGACCCCGCGCATCTGGCGGACGCCCGCAGGCTCCGGGCGGACCTGCCGCCCGAGACCTATCTGTGGGTCAACGCGCAGGAGGGCCGGGTCTACAGCGACGCCGAGGCGGCCGAGTGGACGGCGATCGACCCGCTGTTCGGCCACAGCCGGCACGCGCACCGCAGCCTGGGCCTGCCGTGCCGCACGGGGGACAGCGTGATCTCGGTGGACGGCGACGGGACGGTCAGGCGCTGCCACTTCGTGCCCGAGGTCCTGGGCAACCTCTACGACGGCTCCTACCGGCCCGCCCTGCGGCCCCGCGCCTGCCCGCTGCCCGTCTGCGACTGCCACATCGGATACGTTCACCTGGAGCCCCTCGGCCTCTACGACGTCTTCGCGGGAGGTGTGCTGGAACGCGTCCCCGCCGCCTGGAACGCCGCCGGGGATCAGGTCTCCCGCTCGGGGCGGTAGTCCTCCTCACGTACGCCGAAGGTCCACGCCACCCCCTCGCGGGCCCTGGTCACCCACGGCGGGACCCGCAGGAAGTAGGTGCGCCGGGTGCCGTCCGGCTCCGGCGTCGAGTTGACCACCTCGACCATCACCACCGGCTCGTCGCCCGGCAGGTCGATCCGCCACAGGACGCCGGTCTCGTCGGAGTGCCGCGGCCGGGCGCCCGACTCGGCGAGGTAGCGGTCGAGGCCGAAGTGCTCCAGCATGACCCGGCGTAGCTCGGCGTTCTCCTCGGCGCGGATGCGCTCGGGGGTGAGCGCGGCCATGGTCGCGCCGAACCCCGCGGGGACCGGCATCCCGTGCCAGGCGTGCAGCGCGAAGCCGTCGGCGTACGACAGGGCCGGGCGCTCGGCCCCGGAGCCGAAAGTCCCGGAGCCGAAATTGGAGTGCAGCCGCCCCGCGTCGTCCAGGTGCAGCTCCACCGGCCGGTCGGTGACGATCGCGACCCGCTCGTACGGCCACCACCAGCCCGTGTGCCGCGCGGCCCGCTTGAGACCCTCCAGCCCGTCGAAGGCCGACAGCCAGGGCGCGTCGTGCTGGCCGAGCACCGCGTCGAGGGTCGCCTGGCGCAGGACGTCGCCGCCGAGGTCGCCGATCGCCCCGCGGATCTCGGTGACCAGCCGGTCGACGCGCGGCCACAGCCGACCGCCCGTCTCCTCCCACAACCGGGCCCAGCCGGCAGGTCCGGCCTCGGCGCTCGCCTCCGCCCTGGCGCTCTCCCAGGGCAGGGTGCGGACCTCGTGGCGCACCGAGACCCCGGGGTCGATGCCGTCGAGGGCCCGCAGCCGCCCGAGGCCGATCTCCTCCATCGCCGCCCGGACCTCGTCGGTGCCGAGCAGCCACACCGCCGCGATCGCCCCGGCGGCGGGGGAGGCCAGCCGTACGATCACCTCGGGCTCGCGCAGGCCCGCCTCGCGGTAGGCCAGCCGCACTCCCGCCGACGCCTCGTCGTGGTCGCCTTCGCCGGTGGCGAAGGCCACCTGCTCCCAGGTCAGCGTCTCAGCCGGCCGGCCCATCAGTCGGCCCATCAGTCGGCCACCGTCCGGAACGAGCCCGGCACGTACTCCCGCTGGCGGATCACCCGGAACCAGCCCTTCGGCAGCGAGATCGGGTCGTGCTCCTCGTGGACGAGGCGTCCGCCCGCGGGCAGGTGCAGGAAACCGGGGTACAGCGTTCCCGGGCCCGGGATCGCGTGACAGTGCCCGGTCGCCTCGCCCTCCGCCAGTACCAGCCGCCCGCGCGGGTCGCGCGGCACCGGGCGAAGCCCGCGCGGTGCCGACTCCTCCGTCACGGGCACGATCAACACGTCACCCTGTCGATACATCAGTCGACCTCCGGTCTCGGCGATGATGATCGCAAGCTAGCCAGGGCCACTGACAATTCGGTGGCTTAGGGACGAGACAGTCTCGGGCGGCGCTACCGTTGCTGGGGTGGAGGAGATCGATCGCCGAATCGTCACCCTGCTGGCGACTGACGGCCGGATGAGCTTCACCGATCTGGCCAAGGAGACCGGGCTGTCGGTCTCCGCCGTGCACCAGCGGGTACGCAGGCTGGAAAAGCGTGGTGTCATCCGCGGATACGCCGCTCTCGTGGACTACGACGAGATCGGTCTTCCGATGACCGCGTTCGTCTCGATCAAGCCGATCGACCCCTCCGCGCCGGACGACGCGCCGGAGCGGCTGAGCCATCTGACCGCCATCGAGGCGTGCCACAGCGTCGCGGGTGATGAAAGTTACATTCTCAAGGTCCGCGTCGCCTCCCCTCTGGCGCTGGAGGAGCTCCTCCAGCAGATCCGCGCCTCGGCCAACGTCAGCACGCGCACGACCGTCGTCCTCAGCACGCCGTACGACTACCGCTCCCCGGTGATCGAGAAGGAGCCGGAGGAGGACGCCGCCGAGGGCTGAGGGCCGTCTTCCTCCGGGCCGTCTTCCTCCGGGCCGTTTTCCTCCGGGCCGTCTGCCTCTGGGAGGAAGTGCACCCGCACCCGGGCGTACGCCTCGGGGGGCGCACCGAAGTGGTCGAGGCCGAGCAGGGCGGCGCCCACGATCGGCGGCACGCCGGCGACGACGATCCGGGCGAGCGGCGCGCGCTCGGCGTAGCGCCGCTCGACCAGCGACGTCAGCAGGGGATGCCGGGCCGTCAGCACGCCGCCGCCGAGCACGACCTCGCAGGGCGCGGCGAGCAGGCCGAGCCGCCGCATGGCGACGACGCCGAGCAGCGCGATCTCCTCGGCCTGCCGCTCCACCAGCGACCCGGCGATCGCGTCGCCGTCCGCGGCGGCCCCCAGAAGGGGCGGCACGAGCGCGTGCAGCCGGTCGGCCGCAAGGTCGCCGAAGTGCAGCCCGACGACGGCCTCCTCGACCGTGGCGGTGCCGAAGCAGGCGCGCACGACGTCGGTCAGCGCGGTCGCCGGGCCGCGGCCGTCCTCTGCGCGCGCGGCGTGCCAGAGGGCCTCCTCGCCCAGGTGGTGGCCGCCGCCCCAGTCGCCGCTGAGGCGGCCGAGCGCGGGGAACCGGGCGACCCGCCCGGTGGGGGAGACCCCCACCGCGTTGATGCCGGCGCCGCAGACGACGGCCACGCCCCATCCGGTGGACGACCCGGCCCGCAGCAGGGCGAAGGTGTCGTTGCCCACGACCACGCTCGCGGCGTACCCGCGCGCCAGCAGTTCGGCCCGCAGCAGTTCCTCCTCGACCGGCAGGTCCGCCCCCGCGACGTAGGCCGCGACGTGGTCGGCGTACGGCGGTGTGGCGGCCTCCCCGGCCTCGCCGGTCTGCCCTGCCAGGGCGCGCCGCACGGTCCGGCCGATCACGTCGACGGCGGCCTCGGCCCCGGCGCTCTGCGGCAGGAACGCGGGCCCGCGCGCGGTGGCGAGCACCGTGCCGTCCTCGCGGACGAGGGCGACGTCGGTCTTGCTGTTGCCGCCGTCCACCGCCAGCACGGTGCGCGGCGAGGTCACCGCGCCACCGCCCACGGCAGGAAGGCGCGGTTGGCGTCCACGAGGCGCGCGGCGAGGTCGCCGGCGAGGGACGCCTGCCCGACCAGCGGATGGGCCAGCAGGGCGTCCCTGACGCGGTCCTCGCCGCCGTCCAGGGCCGCCTCCAGGGCGAGCGACTCGTACGCCGACACGTGGGCGATCAGGCCCCGATACAGCGGCTCCACGGGGTCGACGGGCAGCGGGACGGCCCCTGCGGCTCCGACGGCGGCCGGGACCTCGATCACCGCGTCGTCGTCGAGGAACGGCAGTGTGCCGTCGTTGCGGGTGTTGACGACCTGCACGTCCCCGCGGTCGCCCATGAGCGAGGCGACCAGGGCGACGGCGGCCTCCGAATAGAAGGCGCCGCCGCGCCTGTTCAGCAGGTCGGGCTTGGTGTCCACGGCCGGGTCGGCGTACATCTCCAGCAGCGCGGACTCCATCGCCGCGACCTCGGCCGCCCGCGACGGCGAGGTCCGCTGCTCGGCCACCACGCGGTCGTGCTCGTAGAAGTACCGCAGGTAGTACGACGGCACGGCGCGCAGGTGGCGGACCAGCTCCACCGGCAGGCCGACCGACTCGGCGATGTCCTCGCCGTGCTCGTCCAGCAGGCGGGGCAGCACGTCCACGCCGTCGAGCAGCACGGACCGCTCCCAGGTGAGGTGGTTGAGCCCGACGTGCCCGAGCGCGATCCGCTCCGGGGTCACGCCGAGGAGGGCGGCGAAGCGGCGCTGGAACCCGATGGCCACGTTGCACAGCCCGATGGCCCGGTGCCCGGCGTCGAGCAGCGCCCGGGTGACGATGCCGACGGGGTTGGTGAAGTCGACGATCCACGCGCCGGGGGCGTGCGCGCGCACCTTCTCGGCGATGTCGAGCACCACCGGCACGGTCCGCAGGGCCTTGGCGAGGCCCCCGGCGCCGGTGGTCTCCTGGCCGACGCAGCCGCACTCCAGCGGCAGGGTCTCGTCGACGTTCCTGGCGGCCTGGCCGCCCACGCGCAACTGGAGCAGCACCGCCGCTGCCCCGGCGACGCCGTCCTCCACGCGGGTGGCGGTGGTCAGCGCGGCGGGATGCCCGGCGCGGGCGAGCATCCGCCGGGCCATCCCGGCGACCGTCGCGAGCCGGTGCTCGTCGGGGTCGACGAGCGCGATCTCCGACAGCGGCAGCTCGCCGCGCAGGCGGGCGAAACCGTCGATCAGCTCCGGCGTGTACGTGGAACCGCCCCCGACAACGGCCAGCTTCATTTGACTCCCGTCAATTTGACGCCCTCGATGAAGACCTTCTGGGCGAAGAAGAACACGACGATCACCGGGGCCATGGCCAGCAGCGTGGCGGCCATCGTGAGGTTCCACTGCACCCGGTGCACCGACCGGAACGCCGCGAGCCCCAGCGACAGCGTCCAGTTGTCCAGGTCGGTCCCGGCGTACAGCAGGGGGCCGTAGTAGTCGTTCCAGCAGTAGAAGAACTGGAAGAGCGCGACGGCGGCGATGGCCGGGCGGGCCATCGGCAGGATCACCCGCACGAGCGTGCGGAACTCGCCGCAGCCGTCGACCTTCGCCGCGTCGGAGTATTCACGCGGGATCGTGACGAGGAACTGGCGCAGCAGGAAGATCGAGAACGCGTCGCCGAGCAGCATCGGCAGGATCAGCGGCCACAGCGTGCCGGTCAGGTGGAAGCGGGCCCAGATCAGGTAGATCGGCACCGCCACGACCTGCGGCGGCAGCATCATCGTGGTGATCACCAGCAGGAACGCCAGCCGCCGCCCGCGGAAGCGGAACCGCGCCAGCGCGTACGCCACGGGGATCGACGACACCAGCATGAACGCGGTGGCGAGCACCGAGTAGAGCAGCGTGTTGCGGATCCAGGTCAGCAGCGGCGCCTTCTCGAAGATCTCGGTGAAGTTGCCCCAGTCCCAGGTGTGCGGCCACAGGTCGGAGGTGAGCGCCTGGCGGTCGGTCATCAGGGCGGTGAGCGCGATGAACACCAGCGGGCCGAGGAACATCAGCGCGAGCGCGATGGCCAGCGCGTGCCGGGCGACCCACAGCAGCGCGGTCCGGGTCGCGGTCCGTCTCGCTGTCGGGGTCACGACTCCTCCTCGGCGAAGCGGAACTGCCGCAGCAGGATGAGCGTGAAGACCATCGCCACCGCGAACAGCACCAGCGCGAGCACGCACGCGTAGCCCATCGCGTAGTCGCGGAAGCCCTGCTGGAACAGCCACTGGGGGAACGTCAGCGTGGACTGGTCGGGGTAGCCGGGGGTGAAGACCGACCCGGCCGAGTCGGTCGCCCCGGACGCGACCCGCGCGGCCACCTCGGCCTGCGTGAAGTACTGCAGCGTCTGGATCACCCCGGTGACCAGGGCGAACATCAGCACCGGCCGGATCACCGGCAGCGTGATCGACGTGAACTGCCGCCAGCCGTCCGCGCCGTCGATGGCGGCGGCCTCGTAGAGCTGTTTCGGCACGTCGAGCAGGGCGGCCATGAAGATGACCATCAGGTCGCCGACCGACCACAGGCCCAGCAGAGTGAGCCCCCACTTCGACCACGCCGGGTCGCCGAACCAGTCGGGAGCGGGCAGCCCGACCGCCGAGAGGAGCGCGTCCACCGGCCCGGTGCCGGGGTTGAGCAGGAACACGAACCCCAGCGTCCCGGCCACCAGCGGCACCAGGGCCGGCAGGTAGAAGATCGTGCGGTAGACCCCGGCGCCGGCCTTCAGCCGGGTCACCAGCTGGGCGACGCCGAGGCCGAACAGCACCCGCAGCGGGACCATCACCACGACGAGCCACAGGGTGTTGCGGATCGCCGTCCAGGCCGCCTGGTCCTTGAGGAAGTACTCCCAGTTGAGCAGCCCGACGGGCTCCAGGGTGAACAGGTCGTACCGCTGGAAGGAGAAGTAGACCGTGGACACCAGCGGGTAGACGAAGAAGATCGCGAACCCGGCGAGCCAGGGGGACAGGTAGAGCAGGGCGCGCAGGTTTCCACGCATCGGGGGCTCAGCCGCCCGCCGTCAGCTTGAGCTTCTCGTCGATCTTCTTGTCGACCTCGGCGAGCAGCGCGTCCAGGTCGGACGCGCGGCCCGACTCCCACTTGATCTGCGCCTCCTGCAGCGTCTGCTGGTTGAAGACGGAGTTGACGTGGGCCGGCAGCGTGGTGCTGTTGGGGTTGGCGAAGACGTCGAGGAAGGTCTGGAAGTTCGGGTCCTTCTTGAGGTCGGGCGACTGGAGCGCGGGCAGCGTGCTCGGCACGTTCCTGATCGCGTTCGACAGCGTCACCAGCGTGCCGGTGTCGGTGGTGAGGTATTTCACCAGCTCCCAGGCGGCCTCCGGGTGCTTGGCGCCGCGCGGGACGCCGATGACGGTCCCGGTGATGTAGCCCGCGCCGTACCGCTGCGGCTGATCGTCGGCCACCGGCAGCGGCGCGGTGCCGTAGTCGAGGTCGGGGGCGTCGGCGGCCAGCATGGCGGTGCGCCACTCGCCGTCGATGGCCATGGCGACCTTGCCCGTGTTGAACGGGTTCTCGGCCGACCACTCGTCGCCGAAGCTCTTGCGGAACTTCTCGAGCCTGTCGTAGCCGTACCAGTCGGTGAGGTCCTTCTGCCAGGTCATCAGCTTCTTCCACTGCGGGTCGGAGCCGATGGCCGAGGTGCCGTCGGGGTTGGTCCACTTCCCGCCGACCATCACGCCGGTGTGGATGGGGGCGTTCTCGTACATCTGGCTGGTCGGGACGAACCCGGCGACCTTGATGTCGCCCTTGTCGTTCTTGACCGTCAGCTTCTTGGCGAGGTCGGCCAGCTCGCTCATCGTCTTCGGCGGCTGGTGGCCCTGCATGAGCGTCTTGTTGTAGTAGAGGCCGTACGCGTCGGCGAGCATCGGCATCACGCAGCGCTTGCCCTGATACTGCGTGTATTCGGCGATCACCTTGGGGAACAGCGCCGCCGGGTCGATGCCGCTCGCCTTCAGATACGGGTTGAGGTCCTGGAAGATCCCGGCCTTGCAGAACTCGGCGACGCTGTCGGTGGTGAACGACAGGGCCACGTCGGGCGGGTTGCCGCCGCGCACGGACTGGAGGATCTGGCTGTCCTGGACGGCCTTGGTCGGCTTGACCGTGATCCACGGGAACTTCTTCTGGAAGCCGGCGAGGGTCTCGTCGAAGGCCTTGAGCTCGTTGTCGGCGCTGAAGCCGTGCCAGAACTCGATGGTGACCGGTTCGTGGCTCGCCCCGCTCTGGGCCACCTTGGGCGGCCCGCTCTCGGTGCCGGCCGTACAGGCGGTGAGCGCGGGCAGCCCGGCGCCGACGAGAAGTGCCGTGGAGAGGAGGAGAAGGCGTTTCATGGGGGGTGCCTCCCTAGTGGGCCGAAGGGGATGTGTTCACCGCGCCGTTCACCGCGCCGAACAGCTCCTCGCGCACGGCGCCGAGCGCGAGGTCGAGGGCCCCGGTGAGGACCGGGTTGCCCTCGAGAGTGGACAGCAGCACACGAGGCCGGGGAATGGTGAGCGCGTGCAGCTCCCGCTCGACCACCTCCCGCAGGACCTCGCCGCCGGCGAGCAGCACGCCGCCGGACAGCACGACGATCTCGGGGTCGACCACGGCCGTGATCGCGGCCAGCCCCATCGCTAGACGGCCGGCGAGGTCGCGCAGGGCCTCGCGCGCGCTCTCGCCGTCCGGGCCGCCGCGTCCGGCCGAGGCGACCGCGTTGCGGACGGCGCCGCTCGGCGTGGAGCCGCGCACGCCGCGCACCCCGTGCGCCCGCAGGAGGGCGAGCACGGCCGGGCCGCCCGACAGCGCCTGGAACCCGTGGTTGGCCCGCCTGCCGACGTCCCTCGCGGTGGGGGCGCCGACCACGGGCATGTAGCCCACCTCGCCCGCGCCGCCGGTCGCCCCGCGATGGAGGCGGCCGCCGATGACGAGGGCCGCGCCGATGCCCTCGTCGGCCCACAGCAGCACGTAGTCCTGGTGGCCCCGGGCGCTGCCCCTGGACCGTTCGCCCTGGGCGACGAGGTTGACGTCGTTCTCCACGTCGATCGGCACGCCGATCCCGTCGCGGAGGGTTCCGATCAGGTCGGGGATGTGCCAGCCCGGGATGTGGGCCGCGTACCCGAGCCTGCCGGTCGAGGGGTCGACGGCGCCGCCGATGCCGACGACCACCCGGCTCAGCTCCGTCGGGTCGAGCCCGGCCGGGCCGCACGCCCCCGTGAGCGCGGCCCGGACCCGCTCCACCACGTCGCCACCGGTGCGCCCCGGAGTGGCCAGCCGGTGCTCGGCGACGACCGCTCCGGTGACGTCGGCGACCGCCACCGCGATACGCGCCGGCGTGACGTCCAGCGCCGCCACGTGCGCCGCGCGGGGGTTGATCCGGTAGAGCTCCGCCGTACGGCCCGGCAGGCCCTCCCGGATGCCGTCCAGGACGACCAGGCCGGCCTCCTGGAGCCGGGCCAGCAGCTGGGAGGCGGTCGGCTTGGACAGGCCGGTGAGCGCCCCCAGCTCGGGCCGGGTCAGCGGGCCGTGTTCGAGCAGGACCATCAGCGCGGCGCGGTCGTTGATCGCACGCAGCAGGCTCGGCGTCCCCGCGATGGGCCGGGTCATACGTTCTCCCGCGACAGAGCATGTTAGGAAAGTTTCCTAACTATGGCTGCGACCGTACGAACGGGCCGGGGCGCCGTCAAGGGCGTGATCCGCGCCGAGATCCATCTGTGACGCGCCCGTGAGCGGCCGTGCCCGATGCGGGAGAAGGGCGGGACGGCACGTAGAATCTGGCGGCCTATGCCAGAGTCTTCGACGGGCGAGCTGGCCCGGGAGCAGAAGTACGTCGCCGCGCTGTACGAGCGCCTCGACGTGCTGCGGGAGCGCACGCGCGGGCAGCTCGACGCCGTGCTGGCCCAGGGGGCCTTCGGCACCCACCAGAACCGCTCGGAGCGCGACAGCTTCGCCGTCATGTACACCCAGCGGCTGGCCCGTCTCTGGGCCGTGGAGAACGGCCTGTGCTTCGGCAGGCTCGACCACGCGGAGGGCGAGCGGCTGTACATCGGCCGCATCGGCCTGTCGGACGACGACCAGCACCGGCTGCTGATCGACTGGCGAGCCCCCGTGGCGCAGCCGTTCTACCGGGCCACCCCGGCCGCCCCGATGGGCGTCACCCGGCGGCGTCACCTGCACACGCGGGGCCGCAGGGTCACCGCGATCGACGACGACCTGCTCGACCTCGACAGCCTCACCGACGCCGACCGGGCCTCGCTCAACGGCGAGGCGGCGCTGCTGGCCGCGCTCGGCGAGAAGCGCACCGGCCGCATGCGCGACATCGTGGCCACCATCCAGGCCGAGCAGGACAAGATCATCCGAAGCGACCTGAACGGCGTGCTCGTCGTCCAGGGCGGCCCCGGCACCGGCAAGACCGTGGTGGCCCTGCACCGCGCGGCCTACCTCCTGTACACCTACCGGGAGCGCCTGGAACGCCGGGGCGTGCTGATCCTCGGGCCCAACCCGACCTTCATGCGCTACATCGAGCAGGTGCTGCCGTCCCTCGGCGAGACCGACGTGCTGCTGTCCACCGTGGGCGAGCTGTACCCGGGCGTCACCGCGACCCGCGAGGAGCGGCCCGAGGCGGCCGCGGTCAAGGGCGGGATCGCGATGGCCGACGTGATCGCCCGGGCCGTGCGGGAGCGCCAGCGGATGCCGCGCACGCCCGTGGAGATCAAGCTCGACAAGTTCACGCTGAAGCTCGACCGGCAGACGCTGGAGGCGGCCAGGTCGAAGGCCGGCCGCTCGCGCCGTCCGCACAACCAGGCCAGGTCCGTCTTCGTACGGCACCTGCTGACCGTGCTGACCCGGCAGGCCGCCCGGCAGCTCGGCCGCGGCAACCTCGACGACGCCGACTTCGCCGACCTGCGCGAGGACCTGCGCACCGAGGAGCCGGTGCGGGTGGCGCTCAACCGGCTGTGGCCCTACCTCACGCCGCAGCAGCTGCTGATCGGCCTGTTCACCGACCGCGACCGGATGGCGGCGGCCGGGCTGGGCGCGCCGGAGCGCGACCTGCTGCTGCGCGAACCGCCCAGACCGGGGGAGAAGCCGGGGGAGAACTGGTGGAGCCCGGCCGACGTGCCGCTGCTCGACGAGGCCGCCGAGCTTCTGGGGGACATCGACGAGGGGGTGCTGCGGGCGGCGCGCCGGGCCGAGCAGGAGCGCGAGGAGCGCATCGCCTACGCCCGCGAGGTGCTGGAGCTGACCGGCCTGGCCGACATCATGGACGCCGAGCGCTTCGCCGAACGGCAGCAGGCCGAGGAGACCTACCTCACCACGGCCGAGCGGGCCGCCAGGGACCGCACGTGGGCCTTCGGCCACGTGATCGTGGACGAGGCCCAGGAGCTGTCCGAGATGGCCTGGCGGATGGTCATGCGGCGCATCCCGAGCCGGTCCATGACGATCGTCGGCGACATCGCCCAGACCGGGTCGGCCGCGGGCGCGGCGAGCTGGGCCCGGGTCCTCGGCCCGTACGTCGCGGGCCGCTGGCGCGAGGAGCACCTCAGCGTCAACTACCGCACCCCCGCCGAGCTGATGGAGGTCGCCGCCCGCGTGCTCGAACTGGTCGGCCCCGACCTGAAGGCGCCGGAGTCGGTGCGGGAGACGGGCGAGCGGCCGTGGGCGCTGCGGGTCGCCACCCTCGCCGAGGCGGGCCCGGTGGTGGCGGCGGAGGTCGTCGGGGAGGGCCGCCTGGTGGTCATCGCCCCGGCGGGGACGACCGAGGAGATCGGGACGATCGTACGGGCCGCCGTTCCCGGCGTCGCCACCGGGTCCGGTCCTGCCGCGCTGGACGCGCCCGTGGCGGTGCTGTCGGTGACCGAGGCCAAGGGGCTGGAGTTCGACTCGGTGATCGTGGTCGAGCCCGGCCGGATCCTGCGTGAGTCGCCGCGCGGCCCGAGCGACCTCTACGTCGCGCTGACCCGGGCCACGAGCCGCCTCGGCGTCGTCCACGTGGAGGAGCTGCCCGCGGTCCTGAACGGCCTGGAACGGCGCTGACTGGAACGCGCTGAACGGGCACCGCTCCTACCTGCGGAAATGTGGTGTTTTGGCTGATCGGGACGCGGTTGACATCTGCGCTGAGGTCGGTAGTTTGCTGCGCAGTCCAGCACGGGACTGACCGGTTGGCCGCTCTATGGCGCCGCCGACCTCTGCGTCGATGACGGAGCGTGACGCCGTCAGCACACCAGGCGCAGGGCGGCGTCCCGCCGGGGCGGGGCACCCCATCCGGCCGGGGGGTTGGACCCAGGAGGGGCCCGGGCACCCAGTAGACAACGGAGCTCCGCGCCCGCCGCCGACGGGACGGAACCGGTCCGAAGGGCCGCCCGGGCCTCCTTCCCTTCTTCGTCTCTTCATCCGCGTGATCGCCCCTGGACGCCGCCCGTAGAGTGGCGGAGACGGTTTGGCGGGCTACGCCGCCGTCTGCGACCCTGACCTGGAATGATTTTCTGCGCCAGGACCCATCGACACGCGAGGAGAGACTGTTCCGTGGCACTGAAGACGGCACAGGACGCGGCTCCGCCCGCCGCCGGGGCGCCGAAGCCGCGGGTGCCGGGCGTGCTGGTCCGCCTCGCCGCCTCCGTCGTGGGCGGCCTGGTGCTCTACCTCGCCTTCCCGCCCATCGGGTGGTGGTTCTGCGCGCCGCTGGGCGTCGCGCTGCTCGCCCTCGCGTTGCGCGGTCTGCGGCCGCGCCGGGCGGCGTGGCTGGGGTACGCCGGGGGGCTGGCGTTCCTCCTGCCGACGCTGTCCTGGGTCCGCCCGATCGGGAACGACGCCTGGCTGGCCCTGTCGGGCATCGAGAGCCTGTTCTGGGCCGCGCTGGCCGGTCTGGCCGTCCTCGTCATGCGGCTGCGCCTGTGGCCGCTCTGGGTGGCCTGCCTGTGGGTCGTGCAGGAGTGGGCCCGCGGGCTGTTCCCCGTCGGAGGCTTCCCGTGGGCGCGGCTGGCCTTCAGCCAGGGCGAGTCGCCGTACACCGGCTTCGCCGCGCTGGGCGGCGCCCCGCTTGTAAGTTTCACGGTCGCCCTCACGGGGGCCCTGCTCGCCGCCCTGGTCACACGGCGTCCGCCGAGGTTGCGGGCCGACCGGGTGCTTGCCGGGACGCTCCTCGCCGCGATAGCCGTACCGGTGTTGGGGCTGGTCGTGCCCCGGCCCGGCGACGAAGGCAGGACAGTGCGGATCGGTGTCATCCAGGGCAACGTCCCTGGGCGGGGGATGTACTTCCTCGGCGACGAGCCCGCCGTCGTGCTGCGCAACCACGCGGACGAGACGCACCGGATGGCCGAGGCCGTGCGGGCCGGGAAACTCCAGCGGCCCGACATCGTGGTGTGGCCGGAGAACTCCACCGACATCGATCCCTACTCCAGCGCATACGCCCGGCAGGTGATCGACTCCGCCGCGAAGGACATCGGCGTGCCGATCCTCGTCGGCGCGGTGGTCAAGATCGGCACCGAGAACCGGGCCACCCGCGGCGTGGTCTGGGACCCGGTCACCGGCCCCGGCGTCTACTACGACAAGCGGCGGCTGGTGCCGTTCGGCGAGTACACCCCGATGAAGGACCTGTTCCTGGCGCTGTCGTCGCGGGCGCAGCTCGTCGGCCGGCAGTCCGTCGCCGGGGACAAGCCGGGAGCGCTGCGGATGGGGCCCGTGACGATCGGCACGGTGGAGTGCTACGAGGTGGCGTTCGACAGCACCGTGCGCGACACGGTGCGGGCCGGCGGCACGCCGCTGGTCGTGCAGACCAACAACGCCAGCTACGCCCTCACCAACCTGCCGCCGCAGCAGCTCGCGATGTCGCAGCTGCGGGCGGTGGAGTTCAACCGCGCCGTGGTCACCGCGGCGACCACGGGCATCTCCGCGTACGTCGGCCCCGACGGCCGGGTCGGCTGGCGTACCGGCGAGCTGGTGGCGGGGATGAACGTCCTGGACGTCCCCGTCAGGACCAAGAACACTGTGGCGGCGGAGGTAGGCGCGCTGCCAGAGTGGATCATGATACTCATGGGGGCCGGAGCGACGGTGGCGGCCATCTCTGGGCGGAGGAAGAGCTGATGGAGCGGACCCCGGGGCGGGTGCTCGTGATCGTTCCCACGTACAACGAGAGGGAGAACCTCCCGTTGATCACCCGGCGCCTGCGTGAGGCGCTGCCCGACGTGCACCTCCTCGTGGCCGACGACAACAGTCCTGACGGCACCGGCCGGATCGCCGACGAGCTGGCCGAGGCGGACGACCACATCCACGTCATGCACAGGACGAGCAAGCAGGGGCTGGGCGCCGCGTACATCGCCGGATTCCGGTGGGGCCTGGCCGAGGGCTACGACGTGCTGGTGGAGATGGACGCGGACGGCTCCCACCAGCCCGAGCAACTGCACAAGCTGCTCGACGCGGTGGCCGACGGCGCCGACCTGGCGATCGGCTCCCGGTGGGTGCCCGGCGGCAAGACCGTCAACTGGCCGTTCTCGCGCGAGCTGCTGTCGCGGGGGGCCAACACCTACGTCCGGCTGGTGCTCGGCATCCCGGTGCGCGACGCCACGGCGGGCTTCCGCGCCTACCGCGCGGCCACGCTGGAGAAGATCGGGCTGGACGACGTCGAGTCGCAGGGCTACTGCTTCCAGGTGGACCTCACGCTCCGCACCGTACGGCAGGGGCTGCGGGTGACCGAGATGCCGATCACGTTCGTCGAGCGCACCGTGGGCAGCAGCAAGATGAGCCGGAAGATCATCTTCGAGGCCTTCTGGCGCGTGGCCATCTGGGGGGTCGCCGGCTTAGGCGAGCGGTTTCGCCCGAGGCGATAGGCACGATCCACAGGAACCCCAGCCGCCGCGGGGACGTTGACGCAGACGTACGAGTGCCGGGTGAGTGGGGCAAGACATGGTGCGGATCGGGCTGTTCCTCGCGTTCCTCGTGATTCCCGTCCTGGAGATCTGGTTCCTGATCCAGGTGGGGTCCGTGATCGGCGGCTGGGAGACGGTCGCCCTGCTCATCGCCGACAGCATCCTCGGCGCCTGGCTGGTCCGCCGCGAAGGGCGGCGGGCGTGGGCGGCGCTGCGCACGGCGATCGAGTCGGGGCGCATGCCCGACAAGGAGCTTGCCGACGGCGCGTTGATCGTCGCCGGGGGCGCTCTCCTGATGACCCCCGGCTTCCTGAGTGACGTGTTCGGCTTCTTCATGATCCTGCCGTTCACCCGGCCGATCGCCCGCCGCTGGGTGTCGTGGTTCCTCGGCCGCCGGGTGCGCTCACTCGCCGCCCGCTCGCCGTACGCGCCGCTCTTCGACGGGACCGCAGGGTTCGGCCGGGCCGGGGGCTTCGACGAGGCGGGTGGCTTCGGCGGGCCCGCCGGAGCGGGCCGGGGCCGCGTGGTGAACGGCGAGGTCGTCGACGACTGACGTGATTACGGCCGGCATGCCGTTGCCCCGGTGGCGGAGGCGCACCGGGGCAACGGGGCTGGTCGACGAACGGCTTGCCGGTTCGTCCGGGGTTCTTCCGGTTGTTCGGTTACAGGAGCGGCTCGTCCTGGTCGGGGATGTCCCGGCGTCGGATGTCCCGATCACGGGCGTCCGGGTCGGCGACGAACCGGTCGCCGGCGTTCGTCATCGGATCGCCGGTGCCGAACCGTTCCTGTGACCGGGCCGCCGGGTCCTCCGTGCCGTACCGCTCGCTCGTCGTGCGCGAGGGATCGCCCGCGCCGAACAGTTCCTCGGACCGCGTCTCGGGCTCCCGCTGCGCCAGCGGCTCACCCGGGCGCGTACCGGGGATCTCCGCGTCCAGCCGGTCCCTGGAGCCGAGTGACGGGTCGTCGACGCCGTACCGCTCCCCGCCGCGGGTCACGGCGTAGTCCGCGTAGTCGCCGGGCTCGCCGGTGCCGGTCTCCAGCCGTTCGCGTTCGCGTCGCCCGGCGCTGTCGGCCCAGCCGGTGAGACTGTCGGGCCTGTTCGCGCGTTCCCAGGCGGTGTCCCAGTCCATGTCGTAGTGACGGTAGAGCTCACGCTCCTGCTCGGCGGACAGGTGTCCGTCGGCGTCCAGGTCCACATCGGGCGCGCTCTTGACGTGCTCCTTGTCGTACGGGACCTCGACGTGGCCGGCCGTCAGGTTCGCCTCGTGCAGCGGGACGAAGGTCTCCTTGGTGCGGAGAAGTCCCGTCTTGACGCACAGCCACTTCGGCCGTCCGGTCGCGTCGTCGAGAAAGACCTGCGCCACCTCGCCGATCTTGTCGCCGTTGAGGTCGTGGACCGGGTTGTCGAGCACCATGGGGATCTGCTCGTGAGTGATCACGTGCTTCTCCTTGTCTCTCGCTTGGTCGGTCCCTTACTGGGCTACCGCCGATGGGCGGACGGAAACCACCTTTTTCGCAATTCGCCGCTGCTACGTCATGACGACTGCGCCGGGGAACCCGGCATCGTCGCAGGTGAAGGCTGCCAGCACGGCGTCCTCGGCCTCTGCCGAAATCGTCTGGACCCGTACGGGGCTCCTCGGCTTGCCGCGCCGGGACGAGCACCCCCTCTTGAGAGGCCGGAGTCCGGCCGCCGTCCTGGCTTACGCGTGGAAGCGGCGGATCTTGGCCAAAAGTGGGCCATTCACGTCGAATTGCTTTTCTGTCTGTGACTCCATCTAATTCGGCTCCGCGCTTGAGTGAGGTGGGTGGCCGTGACCCTGACACCGCCGAAGCCGAGACTGAGGCAGATGCCGGTGCCGATGGAGCGGCGGACGCCGGTGCGGGGAGCGATGCCGGTGCCGATGGAGCCGCGGACGCCGATGCCGGAAGCGCCGACCGTGCCACCACTGGTCCCCGCGATGAGGAGTCTCGCCACCCAGGCCCCGACGAGCGCGGGGCAGGTGAGCACGGAGCCTACGAGCGCGGAACCGGTAGGCGCCCCTCGGGCACAGCACCTTCCTGCACAGCACCCCCGGGCACAGCACCCCCGGGCACAGCACCCCCGGGCACAGCACCCCCGGGCACAGCGCCTACTCAGGCAGCGCAACCCAATCCTCCTCCCGAGGACAACTCCGCACATCACACCCACGCCGGGCATCGGCCTGCGAGGGACTGCCGGCATGCGCAGACCACGTCTGAGGACCACAGCGACGTGCGCTGTGGCCATTACCGCCATGACCGGGGCCCCCACGAGCCGGGCGGCGAGGAGCTGGGCGGCGAGGAGCAGGGCCGGGCTCGGCAGGATGCGGCGGATGGCCAGGGCGGGTGGCGGTGCGGCGATGCGGCGCGGTGCGAGTGTGCGACGCAGGCACCGGGAACAGCGGGAACGCGGGAGACGGGGACGACGGGGACGGGGCAGGGAGCGTCACCGGGGACGCCGCCCGGGGCGCCGCCGGGGAGGCTACGCGGGACGGCGCCCGGGGCACTGTCTGGGACGGCGCCCGGGACGGCGTTGGGGACGGTGCCGGGGCTGTTGCTGGCGACCGGGCAGATGCTGCCCGTCACCAGCGTGCACCGCCTCGCCCGCACCTCGGTCCTGGTGCGCCTGGTCATGGACGCCGAGGGGCAGGTGCTCGACATGGGCCGCAAGGTCCGCCTGGCCACCCCCGCCCAACGCAGGGCGATCTTCGCCCAGCTACGCCACCTGCTGGGTCGACGGCTGCCCGCTCCCCGCCACCATGTGCCAGATCGACCACGCCGACAGCTGGAGCACCGGCGGACTCACCGACCTGAAACTCCTCGGACCCGCCTGCCAGTTCCACAACCGCGACCGCTACCAGCACCCCCACCCCGCTACACCCGCCGCCAAACCGGCACCGACCGCTGGGCCTTCACCTACCACCGACTCGCAGCCACACGGCTACGGAAATGATGACCAGGGCCGGGAACATGAGGCCGGGCTCCGGGATCAGGATTCCTCCCAGGGGCCCACGTCGTCATCCTTCCACTCCAGGCGGTCGACGACCCCGATCACGCCGTTGGTCCGTTCGACCATGCGTGTGAGCACCCGCGCCTGCGAGCGGCGCTCCAGACCGCCGGTGAGCGTCACGACGCCTTCCGACACCGACACCTCGACGCCCGACAGGTCGGCCCACAGGCAGTTCCCGATGACGTCCTCGCGTATCTCGTGGGCGATGTCCGCGTCCGCTCGGGCGAGGACCTTGAGCAGGTCATGACGGCTGATGATGCCCACGAGCACGCCCTCGTCGTCCACGACGGGCAGGCGCTTGACCCCGTGCTGGCTCATCTGCCGGGCCGCGCTGACCACGCTGGTGTACGGACGCGTGGTGACCGGGGGCGCGGACATGAGCTCGGCGGCGGTCACCCCACGGGCCCTCTCCTGGCTCCTGGCGGCCCTGTGCCCCACGGCCTCGCGCAGGCGGGCGCGTAGCGGCGGCCGGTAGCCCTCGCGGTAGAACTGCTCCCGGAACTCCTCCTTGCGCAGCAGATCGGCCTCGGAGACCACACCGACCACGTGGCCCTCGCCGTCGACGACGGGGGCCGCGCTGACGTCGTGCGCGATGAGGACCCCGGCCACGTCCCTGAGCGGCGTGCTGCCGTTGACGGAGGCGACCTCGCTCGTCATGACGTCCCGCACCTTCATGTGCATGATCGGCTCCTCTCCGGGCCGTATGCCATTCCCCAACTCCATCGCAGCCCTGTACGGGCCGGATGAGTAGGGACGGAGGACCCTGGCCGTGGGGCCCTTCGCCATGCCCTGCCCCGGGTGGCGCGATGGGTGGCCGAAAGTCCCAGGCTGTCAGGACCTTCACCGCTGACCTCGGAAGACGCGCCGAGGCACGCTGGGCACTGAGAGATGGGAGGCGTCGTCATGACGGCGAAAGTGAAGGATGTCATGGGCAAGGTCGCGATCGCGGTGCCGATGGACGCGTCGTTCGCGGACCTGGTCGCCACCATGCAGCGGTTCAAGGTGGGCGCGGTCACGGTGATCGACGCCGACCGGCGCCCGGTCGGGGTGGTGTCGGAGGACGACATCCTGCTGAAGGAGATCGATCCGGGCGAGAGCGTGCTCGACGGTCCCCGCAGGCGCGAGGAGCACCGGAAGGCGGCGGGCACGAAGGCCGGCCAGATCATGACGCGCCCCGCGATCACGGTCACCGGCGGCACCTCCGTGCGGGACGCGGCCCGGCTGATGCACCGCAACCGCATCAAGCAGCTCCCCGTGATCGACGCCATGACCGGCCGCATCGTGGGGACGGTTCACCAGGGCGACCTGCTGCGGGTGTTCGTCCGCCCGGCGGAGGACATCCTGGCCGACATCGAGGAGGTCGCGGCCCGGCTGAATCTCGGCCCCGACGACCTTCGGATCACCGTCTCCGGCGGCGTGGTCACGATGAGCGGGCAGGTGCCCCGCAGGTCGGACATCAAGCCGCTGCTGCACGCCGTACGCCGGGTCGAGGGCGTCGTCGAGGTGGACGCCGACCTCGCCTTCCTCGTGGACGACCTGCTGATCGCCCCGCCGTTGCTGTGACCTAGCCCCAGGATTCCCAGGGGAGGAGACCGTGAACACTCGGACCGTTGAAGGGATCGTGCAGGCCGCGAGAACGGCGGTGGAGGCGGCTCTGTGGGCGCCATCGATCCACAACACCCAGCCCTGGTCGTTCGGCGTCTCGGGAGACGAGATCTGCCTGCGCGCCGACCCCGACAGGAAGCTGCGGGTCTCCGACCCCACCGGCCGGCAGATGACGATCAGTTGCGGCGCAGCGCTGTTCAACGTGCGGATCACACTGCAGGCCCTCGGTTACGAGCCCCAGGTGCGGCGCTTCCCCGACCCGGAGCGCCCGCTGCTGCTGGCCACCGTACGGGTGCGGCCGGGGCGGGAGCCCGCCGAGCACATCCGCCTGCTGCACGCGGAGATCGAGCGCCGCCGCACCCACCGGTCCGGGTTCACCGCGCTGCCGGTGCCCGACCGCCTGGTCGACGCGCTCGTGGCGGAGGCGGCAGCCGAGGACGGCCACCTGCTGCCGGTCGGGTCGGAGGCCACCGCAAGGGTGCTCGCCGCGCTCACGGGCGCGGCCCAGGACGTGCAGTCGCAGAACCGGTTGTTCGTCCTCGAACTCATGCGCTGGGCCCGGCCGCCCGGCAGCTCACGCCGCGACGGCGTGCCCGCGGCGGGTTATCCGACCGATCCCCGGCGTACGCAACCCCAGCACTTCGCGCAGCGGGACTACGCCCGGGGCCACGAGTGGGGGATGGCGCCGGACGAGCGGGTGTCCGCCTCGACGGGTCTGGTGGCGCTCCTCACCACCGCGGGGGACGGCCGGGAGGACTGGCTGCGCGCGGGCGAGGCGCTGCAGCGGATGCTGCTGCACGCCTCCGCGTACGGCCTCAGCGTCGCGTTCCATACGCAGGCGCTCGAGATGCCGGAGTTGCGGGAGTTCATCCGCAGGCACCTGTGCTCGGAAGAGGCGCCGCAGATGATCATGCGGCTGGGGTTCGTCATCGACGAGAGCGAGAGCGTCCGTCGCGCGGCCTCCGACGTGATGGACTGACTTGGCGCGCCCGGGGAAGTGAGACCTCCTGTGGCCCGACAGGAGGTGCGCCGATGAGGTCGCTCGCCCGCTGGGCCGTGTCGCGGCTACGCCGCTACCGGCCCGATCACAACCCGCTGCGCCGCCGTTCCGACCGGATCGAGGCGGCGATCGCGGCGGCGGCGCTGGCCGCCGTCCTGTTCGCTGTGTGGCCCGCGGCGCTGGCCGCTCGCACCGTGTACGACGGCGGCGTCGCGGCCGAGCGGGTCGGGCCGGGGACACCGCAGCTGGTCGAGGCCACCCTGGTCGAGGCCCCTGCCGCGGAGGAGGGCTCCGCCGCACCGGCCGCCGGGCGCGGTCTGCCCGCGGCGAGCTCGGCGCGGTGGACGCTGCCGTCCGGCGAGGTCCGGGAGGGCGTGGTCCCGGCGGTGCTCCTCCTGCGGGACGGCCCGATGAAGGCGCGGCTGTGGGTGGACGCCGAGGGCAGACCGGCCGCGCCGCCGCCGCATCGGGCCGAGACGGTGACGAGGGCGGGACTGGCCGCCGCCGGCGTCGTCGCGATCGTCACCGTTCTGGCCTGGGCCTGCTTCGCGCTCACGCGCCACTGGCTGGACCGCGGACGCTACCGCGACTGGGAGGCCGCCTGGGCGGCGGCCGACCAGAGATGGCGCCGTCACCACATCTGAGGCCGCCGGATCAGCGTCCCGCTGTCCTGGTCACCTCATGCTCTGCGAGATGTCGCAGGAGCGGCTGCCCGGGGCGCAGTAGGCGCCCTGGCTGGTGATCTTCCCGGCGGACGTGACGGTGGTCGACTGCGGGCCGCTCAGCAGTGAGGGCGTGTAGACGCCGTTGAGGTTCTGGATGTTCCTGCCGCGGCCCGACCTGTACTGCCTGGCGCTGGTCCGCCCGCCTCGGGCCATCTGGTAACCGCGCGGGCCGGGCCTCGGTCTGGCCTTCGCTTTCGCATGCGCCGCCTTCGCATGCGCCGCCTTCGCATGCGCCGCCTTGGCGGCGGCCGCGGCGGCGTGCGGTTTGCGGCGCAGCGGAGCGGAGGCCGCGTCCGCCGATTCCGCGACGGCGAGACCGGCCAGCGAGACGACGAGCGCGGCCACCGCAAGCCGCCGCACCGCCGAGACGAGATCGGTTCTGAAGACGTCCGCGCAGTGCCGAGACACCTGGCAACCACCCGCCCATGCGTCAGTGGATATAAGCGACATAGGGCATATGCCCGTATCGCTGGGCCAGGGCGGCGTCCTGGGGAACTCCGGCACGGATGATTACACGAAGGATTACTCTGTCCCGGCGCGTCGTCCGGCCTTGAGGCGGGCGGCGAGCGCGGCGGCCTGGGTGCGGCGCTGCATGTCGAGCTTGCTCAGCAGGTTGGACACGTAGTTCTTGACCGTCTTCTCGGCCAGGAACATCCGCTCGCCGATCTGGCGGTTGGTCAGGCCCTCGCCGATCAGCTCCAGGATCTGCCGCTCCTGGTCCGACAGCGCGGCCAGCGGGTCCTTCTTCGCGGCCTGGTCGCGCAGCCGGTGCAGCATCGCGGCCGTGGTCTGCGGGTCGAGCAGCGACTGCCCGCCGGCGACCGTGCGCACCGCGCCCACCAGGTCCGAGCCGTGGATCTGCTTGAGCACATAACCGGCCGCCCCGGCCATGACCGCGTTGAACAACGCCTCGTCGTCGGCGTAGGAGGTCAGCATGAGGCAGGCCAGGCCGGGCACCTTCGAGCGCACCTCGCGGCAGACGTCCACGCCGTCGCCGTCGGGCAGGCGCACGTCGAGCACCGCCACGTCCGGCTTCAGCGCGGGGATGCGGGCCACGGCCGACTCGGCCGTCCCCGCCTCGCCGACGATCTCGATGTCGTCCTCGGCGTCCAGCAACGCCGCCACCCCACGCCGTACGACCTCGTGGTCGTCCACCAGGAACACCCGAATCATGTCTCTACGCTATGCCGCGGGCGGGCCGATACCATGCGTATCCCGACGATTTGAGCCTTTGGAGGGCGAATGTCGCGACCCGGTCTGGTGATCGGCGGCTACACCCCCGACACGGAGGGGTCGGGCCCCGGCCTGACGGTGGCCCGGCCGCACGCGGACGGGCGGCTGGAGGCGGTGGCCGAGACGACCGCGTCCGGGCCGTCGTTCGTCGTCGCGCACCCGCGGCTGCCGTTGCTGTACGCCGTGCTCGAACGCGCCGCGGACGGCGGGCTCGCGGTCTTCGCCGACGACCCCGGCGACGCCGCCCCCCGGCTGCTGGCCGAGCACCCCAGCGGCGGGTCGCTGCCGTGCCATCTGGCGCTCGACCCCGAGGGCGGGTGGCTGGCGATCGCCAACTACGGCGACGGGACCGTCACGGCCTACCGGCTGGGCGCGGACGGGATGCCCGAGCCCGGGCCGCTGACGTTCCCGCACGAGGGCCGCGGCCCGCATCCGGACCGGCAGGAGGGCCCGCACGCGCACCAGGCGGTCTTCGGGCCCGGCGGCGTGCTGTACGTGACCGACCTCGGCACCGACGAGATGCGCCGCTTCCTGCCCGGCATGCGCCCGCATCCGGACGGGCCCGTACGGCTGGCCTCCGGCAGTGGTCCCCGGCACTTCCTGCACCACGACGGGCACTGGTACGTCACCGGCGAGCTCGACGGCACCGTGCGCGTCTACGACGGCGAGTGGCGGGAGGCGGGCGTGGTGCGGGCGAGCGGCGCCCAGGGCGACAACCTGCCCGCTCACATCGCGCTGTCCGCAGACGGCCGTCACCTGTACGTCACCAACCGCGGGCCGGACACCGTCAGCGTCTTCGAGGTCGACGGGCCCCGCCTCACGATGGCGGCCGAAGTGCCGTCGGGCGGAAGCTGGCCGCGCCACTTCGCGATCGACGGCGACCGCCTCTACGTCGCCAACCAGCGGTCCGATTCCGTCGCCGTGCTGGCGCTCAAGGACGGGCTGCCCGGGCCCGCCGAACAGGCGCTGGAGGTGGGCACCCCCTCCTGCGTGCTCATCCGGTAGATCGTCAACCCACCCGGCCGACGCCTCCGACGATCCACACCCGCTGCGCCTGGCCGGTGCTCTGCTGGGTCTCCGGCCGCCACTGGCGGATGTAGACGAGTCCGGGATCGACGAGTTCGGTGCCGTCGAAGAAGCGCAGCACCTTCTCCCGGTCCCGCGGCGCGTCGTGGGCCTGCGGCACGATGTGCCGGAACAGCTCGACGATCGGCGCGGCCAGCTCGGGGCGGCTGTCGAAGACGGCGTGACCGATGGCCAGGTAGCTGCCCGGGGCGAGGTGGTCGCGCACCCGGGCCACGCACTTGTACGGCTCGGCGGCGTCGGGAAGGTACTGCAGCCGGGCCGGGATGAGCACGGCCACCGGCTGCTGGAAGTCGATGAGGCGGAGCATCTCGGGATCGGCCAGCATCTCCGCCGGGCGCAGGATCGAGCCGTCCACCACCCCGGTGCCGCGGTCGCGGGCGAGCATGGCCCGCGCGTGGTTGAGCACCACCGGGTCGTCGTCGACGTACACCACGCGGGCGTCGGGTGCGAGCTCCTGCGCGACCTCGTGCGTGTTGCGGCGGGTCGGCAGCCCGGACGCCACGTTGAGGAACTGCCGCACGCCCTGCCCGACGAGGAAGCGCACCACCCGCTCCAGGAACTCGCGGGTGTCCACGGCCATCGTCTTGACCTCGGGCGCGATGGTCATCAGCCGCTCGGCGAACTCCCGGTCGGCGGCGAAGTTGTCCTTGCCTCCGAGCAGGTAGTCGCTCATCCTGGCGATGTTCGCGGTGCCGGTGCTGAGGCCCGCAATCTTCGCGGGCCGTTCGCCCCCGCCCAGCTCCGTGCCGCTCAAACCGCCTCCTCCCTCACGCATCATCAGTCCGCCGGTCATTATCTCCTTAATCCCACCAGAACGACCAGGCATTCTGGCCCACGATCTGCTCGGCGTAGTCGGCCAGCGTGCCCGGGCCCTGCAGGATGCTGTCGGGGCAGAACGTCCAGTGCTCGGCCGCCACGCGCAGCGCGTGCGCGGGGGTGGCGGGCGGCGCCGCGACGCTGAGCTCCAGCGTGTTGAACCCCATGCCGACCACCCGCGCCCCGAACCGCTCCTCCCAGCTGCGCACGACGGCCGCCAGGGGCACGGTCCACTCGTTGTGGTGCAACGCCCCCTGCCAGCCCATGGCGACCATCGCGTCGGCGCCGCGGTGCACCGCGGCGAGTCCCAGCGGCGTCATCCGCTCGGCCACCACGTCCGCGTACCAGTCGGCGACCACGTCGGGGTCGGCCACGAGCGCGGCGGGCGGCGCGATCCCCGGGCACTCGGCTCCGAACGGCGCGAGGTAGGCCTCGTGGCCCAGCAGCAGGTCCTGCCACGTCTCGGTCATGAACCCGGCCGCGCTGAAGTAGTCGATCTGGCCGGGTGAGTCCGGCGCGATCTGCCCGGCCGACCAGGGCTGCACGCCGTCCTCCAGCAGCACCGGCCACAGGCCCGACCGGGGGTGCTCGGCGCGCAGCCGGGCCCACAGCCCGGCCGGCACCGGCTCGTCGCTCAGCCAGAACGAGGGGTGGTGATGGGTGCGCAGCTTGTCGTAGTCGGGGTCCGGCCACACGAGGGACCCGGACGGCAGCTCGACGGACAGCACCCGGCCGTCGCCGCCGTCGCCGAACAGCAGCTCCAGGCCCGTGGGGAGCCGCCGACGCTCGTGAACCGACATGCGCCAATAATGTCGGACCCGGCCTCGGCGCGTCCCGTGAGGGCGATCATTACGGGGGTCACGGAACGTCGAGCCGGCACAATCCCTCGGCCAGAACCTTCGTGGTCAGACGCGTACGGCTGTCACAGCCCAGCTTGGCGAAGATGTGCTCCAGATGGGTCGTCACGGTGCGCACGCTCAGGACGAGCGCGGCGGCGATCTGCGGGTTGGAGTCGCCCTGCGCGACCCGGGTGAGCACCTCGATCTCCCGCGAGGTCAGGTCGTAGGGCAGGGCGCACGGGCGCTCGGCGATGACCGCGCCCTGGATGGAGCCGTGGAAGCCGACGCCGGCCCGGTGGAGGCGCAGCTCGCGCCACTGGCCGGTGCCGTCCAGCCATAGTCCCCGGCGCGACAGCTCGCGGGAGTCGATGAACGCCCTGGCCAGCTCCGCCATCGCCGGCTCGGCCGCGAGCGCCTCCGACGGGGGCCACCCGGCCACGTCCCTGCGCCGCCCGCCCCGTTCGTACGCCACGGCGTGGAATCCGGGCGGCAGGCCGAGCGGGTCGATGACGCAGCGGGTCACGTCGGTGAGGTGGGCCAGGGCGGGGGAGACCGCGCTGATCACCGCGGGCGCCTCGGGCGGCAGGTCCGCGCGGGAGTTGACGTGCAGCAGCCCGGTGTAGCGCCCGCCGGTCAGGAACAGCGGCGTGGTGATTCCCGCGCGCCAGCCGTACGGTTCCAGATGGCGGCGGAAGTAACGCTCGGTGCCGGGGGAGCCCATGACGACGGGCGTGCGCAGCGACATGGCCCGGCGGTAGGCGTCGAGCCGGGCGTACTCCTCCGCGGCGTCGTCGTCCACCCGCGCGTACCCCGACGCCACCAGCGACCGGTGCCGGCCGGTCGCCGGGTCGAACGCGACGAACTCGTAGGCCTCCACGGGGATGACCTCGCCCAATGCGGTCATCGCCCCATGCGCCCCCTGCCGGGCCACCTGAAAGCCGAGTTCGGCGACGGCGTGCAGGCTCCGCGCGCTGAGGCTGATTGCGTCCATGGATCCTCCATGTTCAGCCTGCCGGGTAAAGGTCCCGCAAGGAATACGTAAAGTCTCCGATGCAGTCGGCGGCCCCGTTTCCTACCCTCACCCGCAACACGACGGAGAGGTGGAGGGCCAGTGAGGGTCACGAGAAGCCGGGCGGCCGCCCTCGCTGTGGCGGCCATCATGCTGAGCGGCGGGTGCGGGGGAGGGTCGTCGTCAAACGACGGCGGCGGTGGCGGCAAGGGAGCGAACGCGTTCTCGGTCGCGCTGACCGAACCCGATCATCTCACTCCGGGCAACACCTCCAGCGACTACTCGATCACGGTGCTGGACACGCTCTTCGAGACTCCGGTCTCCATCGACGCGGCCAGCGGCAAGCCCGTGATGCGGGCGGCCGAGTCGGTGAACAGCACCGACCAGAAGGTCTGGACGATCAAATTCAAGGCGGGGCAGAAGTTCAGCAACGGCGAGCCGGTCACGGCGCAGAGCTTCGCCGACTCCTGGAACGCCACGGCCTACGGCCCCAACGGGTGGACGAACAACTACTACTTCGCCAACATCGAGGGCTACGACAAGCTCAACCCCGAGAAGGGCGACCCGTCCACGGACAAGATGAGCGGCCTCAAGGTGGTGGACGACACCACGCTCGAGGTGACGCTCACCGCGCCGTTCAGCCAGTTTCCGATCACGCTCGCCTACATCGCGTTCGCGCCGATGCCCAAGGCGGCGTTCAGCGACCTCAAGGCGTTCGACCAGGCGCCGGTCGGCAACGGGCCCTTCGTGCTCGACGGCGCCTGGGAGCACAACCAGCAGATCAAGATCAAGCGGTCGCCGTCCTACACCGGCGAGCGTGCGGCCAAGGCCGACGCGGTCACCTTCAAGATCTACGCCAGCCGCGACACGGCGTGGACCGACCTGCGGGCCAGTCGGGTGGACCTGATGACGACGGTCCCGCCGGCCAGCACGGGCGAGGCGAAGAAGCTGCTCGGCGACCGCTTCGTGCAGACCCCCGACGGCACGATGGACTACCTGGGCTTCCCGACCTTCGACAAGCGGTTCGCCAGCGCCGACCTGCGCAAGGCGTTCTCCATGGCCATCGACCGGCAGGCCATCGTGGACGCGGTCTACGACGGCGCGTTCAAGCCGATGGCGTCCCTGCTGGCGCCGCTGGTGCCCGGCTACCGGGAGAACGCCTGCGGCGAGGCGTGCACGTACGACCCCGCCAAGGCCAAGGCGCTGTTCGACCAGGCCGGGGGCTTCAGCGGCACGCTGAACCTGTGGTTCTCCAACGCCGACCCCAGCTACGAGCAGTGGATGACCGCGGTCGCCAACCAGCTCAAGCAGAACCTCGGCATCTCCGACATCAAGTTCCGCAAGATCCCGGCCGCCGACTACCTGTCGACCCTGCGCCAGCGCAAGGAGGACGGTCCGTACCGCAACAACTGGGTCATGGACTACCCGAGCCCCCAGGACTACCTCGAGTACATGTGGGGCGCGGGCAACCGGATGGGCTGGGAGAACAAGGAGTTCGACGACCTGATCAAGCAGGCGAACTCGGCGCCCAGCCTGGACGCCAGCCTGCCGCTCTACCAGAAGGCCGAGGACGTCGCGCTGGCCGACATGCCGATGATCCCGCTGTGGAACTGGCAGAACCAGGTCGGCTTCACCAGCCGGCTGAGCGGCGTGAACGTGACTCCGTACAGCAAGAACCTGTACACGATCAGCGTGAAGCAGGGGTGACACAAGGGTGAGGTACGCCGCGCAGCGCCTGGCCCAGGCGATCCCGGTGTTCTTCGCGACCACCTTCCTGATCTACGCGATGGTGTTCGCGCTGCCGGGCGACCCGATCCTGGCGCTCGCGGGCGACAAGCCGGTGCCCGAGCAGGTGCTCGCCGTGATGCGGGCGCGCTACCACCTCGACGAGCCGCTGCTCGTCCAGTACGGCCACTACATGCTCGGGGTGTTCCAGGGCGACCTGGGGGAGACCTTCACCGGCCAGCCGGTGAGCGAGCTCCTCCAGGACCGATGGTCGGTCACCGCGCAGCTCGCGCTGACCGCCTGGATCTTCGAGCTCGTCGTCGGCATCGGCCTCGGCGTCCTGGCCGGGCTGCGCCGCGGCGGGGCCGCCGACACGGCGGTCCTCGCCGGCACCACGTTCGTCATCGCGGTCCCGGTGTTCGTGGTCGGGTACACGGCCCAGATCGTGCTGGGCCTCAATCTGGGGCTGTTCCCGACCGCGGGGACCGACGAGGGCTGGCCGGGCAGCTACCTGCTGCCCGGCATGGTCCTCGGCTCCTTCGGCCTGGCGTACGTCGCCAGGCTCACCCGCACCTCCCTCGTGGAGAACCTGCGCGCCGACTACGTGCGGACGGCGACCGCGAAGGGCCTGTCCCGGCGCCGGGTGGTGGGGCTGCACGCGCTGCGCAACTCGCTCATCCCGGTCGTGACCTACCTCGGGGTCGACTTCGGCAACCTGATGGCCGGGGCGGTCGTCACCGAGGGCATCTTCAACCTGCCCGGCATCGGCCAGCAGGTGTTCCAGTCGATCCAGCTCCAGGAGGGTCCGGTCGTCGTCGGAGTCGTCACCCTGCTCGTCATGATCTTCATTCTCGCCAACCTGGCCGTCGACCTGCTGTACGGCGTGCTCGATCCGAGGATCCGCCGTGCTCGCGCGTGACGCCTGGGCGGAGCTGCGCGGCCGGGTGATCTTCTGGTTCTCCGCCGCCGTCCTGCTGGTGGCCCTGGCGATGGCGGCCTTCCCCGGGCTGTTCGCCCGCCTCGGCCCGAACGAGGCCTGCGACCTGCGCATGTCGAAGCACGGCCCGGCCGACGGCGCGCTGTTCGGGTACGACCTGCAGGGCTGCGACTACTGGTCCCAGGTCGTGCACGGCACCCGGGCGTCCATCGTGGTCGGCGTCGCGGTCACCCTCTTCGCCCTGCTGATCTCCATCGTGCTCGGGCTGGTCGGCGGCTACTACGGCGGCGTCGCCGACGCACTCATCTCCCGGATCACCGACGTGTTCTTCGGCATCCCGTTCGTGCTGGGCGCGACCGTCGTGCTGGTCGCCTTCCCCGACCACGGGATATGGGCGATGACGCTGGTCCTCGTGCTGCTCGGCTGGACGACCATGACCCGGCTGATGCGCGGCCAGGTCATCGCCGTCAAGGACATGGACTTCGTCGCCGCGGCTCGCATGCTGGGAGCGCGCGACCGCAGGCTGATGTTCCGGCACATCCTGCCCAACGCGATCGCACCGGTCATCGTGGTGGCCATGCTGAACGTCGGCAACGTCATCGCGGGCGAGGCCACCCTCGACTACCTCGGCGTCGGCCTGCAGTACCCCGACGTGTCGTGGGGCCTGCAGCTGAACATCGCCCAGACGTTCTTCGCCGACCACCCGCACCTGCTGGTCTTCCCCGCGCTGTTCCTCACCGCCACCGTGCTGAGCTTCCTCATGCTCGGCGACGTCGTCCGCGACGCCCTCGACCCCCGCCTGCGCTGACCCTCACGTGGGCTGAGGTTCGAGGTCCAGGTCGAGCCGCCGCCACGAGAGCGCCGCCGCGACATCCGGATGGTCGTCGCCGAGCACCCGTCGCATTGCGCTCACCGTAGCCGCCATCCGCCGTTCCGCCTCCTCGGCCCGCCCGGCGGCCTCGGCGCTGATCGCCAGGTTCACCTGGGCGGCGAGCGTGCCGGGGTGTTCCGGGCCGAGCCTCAGGGCCAGGCCCTCCGAAGCCTCCTGCTCCAGCCCCCGCGCCTCGTGCGGCCGTCCCAGATCCGCGGCGCAGTTCGCGACGTTCAGCATGCACGACAGCGTGAACGGATGCGCGTCGCCCACCACGTCACGCAGCGCGGCCAGCGTCCCGGCGCCGAGCTCGTACGCCTCGGCGAGCTCGCCGGTTCCGCGCAGGCAAATCGTCAGGTTGTTCGCGGCGACCAGCGTGGTCGGGTGACGCTCCCCGAGATGGGACCGGCAGGTGTCATGGATCTTCCTGACCATGTCGCGGGCGCCCGCTTTCTCCTCCAGCGCCGACATACAGCACGCGAGCTCAAGGGCTGCCTCCATCGTGCCCGGAGCGGAGGGGTGGAGACGCCGGAGGCGTTCGTAGGTCTCCTGCGCGATCAGCCGGGCGTCGTGCGGTCGCCCCTCCTTTCTGAGCGAGACCGCGAGGCTCCTGGCCGCGCCCAGCGTGTCGATGAAATCCTCGCCCAGACTCTCCCGGTAGTCGTCCAGGGTCCGGCGCAGCAGCTCCGCCGAGTCGCGGAACCGACCCGCCGCACGCATGTCCCCGGCGAGCCCGGCCGCCGAGAACAGCGTGTACGGATGCGCCGGCCCGAGCACGACGAGCCGCCGGTCGAGGACGTCCTGACGCAGGGAGAGCGCGCTGTGGGGGATGCCGGCGAGGCGATAGGAGGTCGCGAGGTTGTCGGCGGAGCTCAGCGTACGCGGGTTGTCCTCGCCGAAGAGCTCATTCCACCGAGCGTAGGTCCGCATGTCCATCTCCAGCGCCCTGTTGTACTCGCCCAGGGCGCGCAGGTCGGCGGCGAGGCCGCCGGCCGTCATCAGCGTGTGCGGGTGACCGTCGCCCAGAATCCCGCTCTGCTGGTCCCAGGTCCACTCGTCGAGCAGGCACGCCTCCCGGTGGGCCCCCCGCGAGCGCAGCACGTTCGCGATGTTGAACAGCAGTTGCAGTCGCTGACGATCCGACTCGCCGAACGTCGCTTCCCAAAAGTCGGCGAGCCGCCGGCCGAGCTGCAGCGCGTTGTCGAACTCCCCGCGCTTCCACAGGTAGCGCACACGGTCGATGAGGAGTTGCCGCGTCTCCTCTTCCGTGCACGCTTCGGCCTCTGACGCGAGCAGGTGGGGCCAGATGAGGTCGTAGGCCGGCCAATTCTCCGGGTCGTCGACACTACCCTGTCCCGGCAGGGATTCGACGAGGACGCGGTGGACCACGTGACGGGTCTTCTCCGCCTCGCCTTCGGTCAGTTGCGACTTGATCATGGCCTGGACCAGGCGGTTCACCTGGATCGCGGCGCCGCCGGGGTGGGCCTTCGCCAGGGCGAACCTGGTGATGTCCCGGATGAGGCGGTGCAGCATCAACTTCTCGCCGCGCAGTGAGCTGTCGTGGGGGAGCAGCGAGCCGATCATCTCGTCGCCCTGAAGCAGCGACAGGGAGATGGGTTCGGGGGAGAAGAACGCGCACAACTGGAGCAGCCGCGCCGCGGCCGGCGACCGCTCCCTAAGCCGGGCGAGCGACACGTTCCAGGTCGCGGTCACCGGATGGGGATACCCGGGCGGCGGATCGGCGGTCAGCAGGTCGCTGGCCCGGGTGCGGAGCTGCTCGATGTAGTCGGACGCGGCCATGCCGGTCTCCGCGAGCCAGGCCGCCGCCTGCTCGACCGCGAGGGGCAGGCGGCCGAGCACGTCGGCCACCTGCCGCGCGTCCCCGGAGCCCAGCCCGGGAACGCGCCGGCACAGGTGCTCCACGCTGTCTTCCAGGGTGAAGACGTCGACCTCCAGCGGGGTCGCCACCGCCGACCACGACTGGTCCCGCGAGGTGACGATGACGTGCCCGGGCCCGCCGGGCAGGTGGTCCCGCACCTCAAGCGGGTCGTCGGCGTTGTCGAAGACGAGCAGCCAGCGTGCGTACGGCTCGCCGCGCCGCAGCGCCTCACGGGCCTCGCGCGCCGCTCCGGCGACGCTGTCGCCCACCCGGACGCCCAGCCGTACGGCCAGCTCGGCCAGGGCCGTGGTGATCAGCTCGGGCTGCTCCGCCGGGATCCACCACACCACGTCGTAGTCGGCTTTGAAACGGTGGGCGTACTCGAGGGCGATCTGGGTCTTGCCCACCCCGCCCAGGCCGTGCAGGACCACCGGATCGCCGCCGAGGAGCCGGTCCCGCAGGGTCTCCATGGGGACGTTCCGGCCGGTGAACGCGGCGTCGCGCGGCGGGACGTCCCATACTGGGGGCACCCGTCCGGGGAACCTCGTGACTCGCGACGATGAGCCGGGGAGCTGAGGGGAGTCCTGCCTGCCGAACGCGCGGAGGATCGCCGCGGCGGCCTGCTCGGCGTCCAGCGGCACGAGGTCGACGGACGGGACGCCGTCTGACGGAACCGGCCGCGCGTCCGACACGCGGACCGTGACCATATGGCCGTCCCCAAATCGGCGGGACGACGACAGCCACGAGAGGACGTCCCCGGCCTGCGGCGTACGGAGGTAAGCGGCCGACAGCACCACCAGTGCCCGGCCCTCCCCGGTATGGGCGGGCAGCGGGGTGCCCGGCACATGCGGTGTGACCGCGCATCCCGCCTGTTCCAGCACCGCGCCGATCCAGTCCGCCCACATCCGGTCCTCCGGTGCGTAGCTCACCAGTACGCGGGCGGGGGCCGACGGCCTGCGGCGGTCGAACGCCTCGAGCCACCTGAGCCGGGTGGCCTCCTCCATCGGCGGGAGCGAGTCGACCAGCCCCTCGGTCACCATCGAGGTCAGCCGCTCGTACGCCGCCAGGAGCGAAGTGGGCAAACCGGGGGCGTCGCCGAACGCGGCCAGCGTCTCCTCGTAGGCGTAGAACGGCCGGTAGGGGATCTCCACGGCGCCCCAGTAACGCCTGGCCTCCTCGAAAGTCAGATCCTGGGGGAACCGGTCGAACCTGCTCCGGGCCAGTTGCCGGCCCGCGTCGAGCTTCACCTTCTCGCCGTCGTCGATGCGCATCGGAACTGGCAGGATCCTGATGCCGCGTGACGGGTAGCGCTCGTCGATGGACCGCGCCACCGAAGCGGCGCCCTCGATGCTCTGGTCGCTCAGGGTGAAGCAGTCGACGACGACGTCGGGCATCTGGATGGTGCAGATGTCCGCGACGTCGCTGAGCCCGGTGCGGCTGTCGATCAGGGTGTAGTCGTAGTTGCGCTTCATGTCGGCGCGCAGCGCGTCCAGGAAGCTGCCGCCGCCGAGCCGTTCGTAGAAGTTGTCCCAGTCGAAGGTGGACACCAGCGACGAGTAGCCGCGGTTCTGCCGCCCGGGGGACACGAAGTCGAGCGTGCCGTCGTGGGGGAACTCCCAGTCCACGGCGACGGCGTGCGGCACGATGCGCGCATAGTCGAGATGCCAGTCCGGGCGGCGGTCCCGCGGGCTGACGGCCGCCCACATGTAGTCGCTGACGATGTCTATCACGCCGGCCGTGACCGTGACCAGCTCGGCGTCGAGGAACGGCTTGAAGTATTTGTGGAGTCCCGGCGAGTCCAGGTCCCAGTCGACGACCAGCACGCGCAGCCCGTTGCTCGCGAGGATCCACGCCGTGTTGGCGAGCGCCATCGTCCTGCCCGTGCCGCCCTTGTAGGAGTAGAAGGTGACGATCTTTCCTTCGGCGTCGCTACTCATCGGGCTCTCCAGGTCCTGTGAGCCGGGGGCGGCTGGTCTGTTCGCGCGAGGGCGGGTAGGCGACCGCCGTTTTGAGGAACGCGGCGGCGGCTCGGTTCATGGCGTCCGGCATCACCCGGCGGAACTCCTCGGCGGAGATGACCTCGATCATCGAGGACCTCGGCCGGAGGGGCAGCCGATCGCGCAGGCGGTCGTACAGCTCGAACCGGTGCGCGGAGGTCTGCTCGTCGGCGTTCCACACCAGGATCACGGGCGTTCCCTGACGGGCGGACCGGGTGACGGCGTCCCATGCCCGATGCGGCAGTTCGGTCCACGGGTCGACGACCAGCACCACGGGACCGTCCGGCGGATCTCCACTCTCCAGCGCGGCGACGTGGTCGTCCAGGGATCCGATCTCGGCCCGGAAGCCCTGCGCCGCCGCGATCTCCTCCGCCTGGGACGCGAGGGGTCGCGGGTTTCCCCCCTCCGGGAACGGGGCCCAGTCCTCCGGGGCCCGGCCGTACGTGTGCGGGGCGCGGCCGTGAGGCAGGTGGTCGAGGTCGGGCGCGACAACGGTGACCCGCAGAGGCCGCCGGGAGGGGGAGTCGTGGAAGGCGCTGCGCAGTTCGTCGAACCTCGGCGGCCGATCCAGCACGCTCACGTGAGTGCTCATGGCAACCTCGATGATCCGCCTGGCCAGCGCGTAGGTGGCCTGCTGGTAATGCCTCCGCATGGACGAGATCTTGGAGAGCCCATAGAAGCCCTGGTCCTGATATCTGGTCCCCATGGCGTCGTCCATGAACTGGATGGAGCGGGCCACGCCGGGGAGGTCGTCGTTCCGCACCGGGACCCACAGGGCCGGCACGATCGCCGGGGGCATCCACCCGTCCGGTCCCTCGCTGAAATCGACCCGCCGCTGGAAGGCGGCCCATTCCCTGCCGCACTGCTCGCTCTCGAAATAGCGGGGGGAGTAGAGGGGGACGAACACCCGGCAGGTCGCGAGCGCCTCCGCGAGGCGGTCCGGCCAGTGGTCGCCCGCACGCGGCTCCAGGTCCATGAATCCGGCCCGCCCTGCCGGCGCGTCTGTCATCTGCATGATGTGCGTGCACAGGTCCCCGAAGAGCTTCACCACCCACCTGTTCGGGTCGTTTTTGCTGGTCGCGTCGTACGGGGGGATGGGCGCGTAGCTCAGGAAGAAGTAGGGAGCCCGATCGTCCGGCGGACGCGGCCGGCGGCTGGTCGCACCCTTCGCCGACCAATCCTGGACCCCGGCCGCCGGTTCGCGGGCCGCCGCGGGCGTCTGAGGGGAGGCCTGCCGTACGGCGGCAGGGCGGGGCCGCCGGACCGTGCCACGCACCGGGATGTCGAGGTCGCCGAGCGTCCGCAGGGCCTCCACGCTCAGCAGGGCGAAGGGACGCCGCCCCGATGGCCGCGGGATCGCGCCGTCCGGTTCGGCGCCGAGCACAGCGCCGAACGTCGAGGCGGCCGTCACGGCGCTCGCCTCGATGTCGGCGGACAGGCGGTTCAGGACGTCGACGGCGTGCCATGCCTCGGAACGCGGCAGCAGCTTCAGCGCGGCCATCCTGGCATGTTCGCTGACGAACTCGTAGTGATCTCCCCGCACGTGCCGGAACAAGCCGCTGAGCAGCACCTCCGCGAGATGCCGCGGCCCTGATCGCGGCAGCAGCGCGCGCTGGATCCGTCTCATGACGGGAAGCGCGGGGGTGGACACCGCGATGTAGCCGGTCAGTCTCACGGCTTCCGGGGAGGCGGTGGCGCGGAAGCGGAGTAGCCGGTCCTCGACATCGAGGGATCTCTCCTCGGTCACCCGGTCCCGCAGCGAGCGCGGGCGGGTTGAGACGTACGTCATGGCCGTGCTCAGCGCCTCACCCCCGGCGACGAGGCGGGCCCAGTCGCCGATCCACACCGGATCCAGTTCGATGACGGGCAACGGGATCCCGCGTGCGGGCGGGGTCTCCTCGAAGGGAAGGAAACGAAGCCCCGTGTTCGGCCCGCACGGCTGGCGCTGCGTCGCGAGGCCCGGGATCACGGGGGCGGCGGTCCGCCGCCACAGCCGCTCGGGAAGCGGCTGCAGGACGGCCGTCGCGTTGCGGCGGGCCCACATGGCCACCACGGGCTGGGCCCTGCCCTCCCACCAGTGCCGTCCGGAACAGTCGGTGAGCACGAGCACGACCCGCCGCCCGGCGGGATCGACCAGGGCCGCCGGGTTGCCCGGCGTGGCGCGTGGGCCCATGGCGAGCCGGTCGCCCACCAGATATGAGACGTGTACGTCGCGGAAGGCGCCGACCTGGCTCAGGACGGCCCGCAGCTCGCGGACCAGCGGCCGCCAGGACCGCATGGTGGCTCCGGTGTCGACGACCAGCGCCAGGTCGAGCCAGCGTTCCGGGGCGCCGGTCATCACCGGCAGCCACCGGTCCGTGCGCGCGATCTCCGCAGCGGTGGCGGCCTCGTCCATGACGTCGCGGACCCGCGAGGGGACGCTGCGCTTGAGCGAGCGCAGGGCGCGCTGGATCTCCAGGGTGCGCTTGAGCATCGGCGCGGCCGGAACCCGGATCCGGTGGCCGCCGCCCGTCCCGTCCTCCTCGGCCTGGAGTTCGAGCCCGAGGGCGGGCTCCGTCTTCTCGACCGGGGCCGATCGGATCGGCTCGGCCGCGTCCATAGGACCGGCACTGGCCGGGACTCCCGCCGAGCCGGGGTCGCCGGGCGTCTCCGGCGGCAGATGCGCGGCCAGCCACAGCACGTCGGCCAGTTCGCGGGCCGACACGTCCAGGCCGGTCCGGGAGAGGATCCCGCGCAGACGGTCAATCGTCATCGTCGGGCACGCCGGAGTTCAGGTGCGGCATGATCCGCTCGGCCAGTGCCAGGCGGTCGACCCCGCCGTCCCGGGCGGCGTGGTGAGTCAGGTAGACCGCGTGGAGCAACTGGTCGGTGGCCAGTTGGCCGCCTGACTTGCGGGAGAGAAAGAGCCGGATCAGGTCCTCGCTCTCGTCACTCAGATCGCCCAGATGCGCCCTGACGATCTCCCTCAGCTCGTCCCGGCCGGGTTCGGGCAGCGCCAGCGTCACGCAGCGGCGCAGGAACGCCGCGGGGAACTCCCGCTCGCCGTTGCTGGTCATGATCACCAGCGGGAAGGCCTTGCAGCCGACCGAGCCGTCCGTCACGGGTACGGTCCTGCCGTCGGCGGTCGAGACCCGGTGCGTCGGCCATTTCTGGCGCGCGAGTTCCCGGATCTCGTAGCGCCCCTCCTCGAAGATCGTGAGCAGGTCGTTGGGCAAGTCGATGTCGCTCTTGTCGATCTCGTCGATGAGCAGGACCCGCGGCCTGACCGCGGGCAGCAGGGCGGTTCCGAGCGGTCCGAGGCGGACGTACTTGCCGATCTCGTCGTCGGCGTCCTGCGCCCTTCCGCTCTCCCTGTCGTACAGCCGGGTGAGCGGGTCATAGCTGTACAGGCCGTCGGCGAGTGTGACCCTGCTGGTGATCGCCCAGTAAAGGACCGGCCCGAGCCGGAGTTCCCGGGCGACGGCGTGCGCGAGGGTGGACTTGCCCGTGCCGGGCCTGCCGGTCACCAGCAGCGGCCTGCGGAGGTAGAGCGCTGCGTTGACCTGCTCGACCGCGTCGGGGTCCGGCCGGTAGCTCCTGGCCTGGTGCTCGTGCGCCGGGTCGATCTCCGGGAGTTCCGCGGCCTCCTCCGGAACAGCGCCCTTGAAGTCCCGCCACGGCGGCGGGGGCGGCAGGCGTCCGATGTCGCCCGTCGCGTCGGGGACGCCGGTGTAGACGTACCAGTCCGGCATGCTAGTCCTCCACAAACGTGGGTGGATCGGGGATCCGCGTCGGATCGTCCCAGAGGAGTGTCAGTCTCGGCCCGCAACGGGCGTGCCCGGGGTCGACCCGCAACCGGCGCACCCGCTCCGGCAGCCCGTCCAGGGCGGCGGTGTCGACCAGCAGCGCGAGCGTGTCGAGCGACCCGTAGGGGCACTCGCCGGGCGTGGCGTCCGCGCAGGAGGCCCGCGGCCACAGCATCACCGGCACCCCGGCGTCGAGGCCCTTCGTCAGCACGGCATCGCCGGGCGTTTCGGAGAAGACGACGACGCACGCCTCCCTGTTGCTGAGGAGCCGCCGGTAGAACTCCTCGGGATCGAGGCGGGAGCAGTCCGCCTTCTCGAGCTTGGCCCCGTCACGCAGGCGCCGGGACCGGCTCTTCCACTGGTCCCGGAGGATGTAGTCGTAGTTGCCCAGCCGTACGACATCCCGGACGACCACGCGATAGGCGGTCATCGGGATGTCCCGTTCACGGCACGCGTACCATTCGTCCACATGCTCGCTGAGGATCAACGATCGCGGCAGCAGGAATTCGATCATCGGGTCGTCTCGGCCGGCCCGGGCGATCTTCGCCATGAGCCCGTTGAGCGCCGCCTCGACCTCCCTGCGGAACCTCTTGCGCGTCACCGTCGCCGGAGCGCCTCCCGGGTACGGCTTGCCGTCGATGAAGTGGGAGAAGCCGAGCTCGTAGCCTCCCTTCGTCTTCGTGTCCAGTCGGACGACGACGGAGGTGACGCCGGGGTGCGGCGCGGGAGCCTCGAGGTGCCGGTCCATCCAGACCCGGAGCGCCGTCACGGCCGGGCCGCCGGACGCCCTAAGGATGAGCGCCTCAAGGAACCTGCCCAGGCGGTCGTCGTCGTAGAGCTCCTCGGCGACGTACCGGGCCGCGTCCCAGACGGACCAGAACTCGGGCGGCGCGGTCGCGGGATGGAACTCCGTCTCGACCAGCTCGGTCAGGTCGGCGTCCGTGCCGACGCGGCGCAGGATCGACCGCAGCTTCCGGCGGGTCTCGCGGCTGAGCCAGCCGAGTTCGAGGAGGTCGTCGAGGTCCTCCCAGTATCTGCGCACCCAGGCCAGTGGGATCATGCGTCCGGTTCGCCGGTCCGGGCTCGTCGACGCGTCGCTGATGATGCCGAAGACGTGGCCGGTGACCTCGTTGTACACCCCGGCGCCGCTGAACCCGGCCCGGGGCATCTCGGCGTGGCCGGTGGCGCCCTCCACGTGGAGCCATTCCCCAATGCCGTGAGCGGAGCCGGTCCGGATCCGCATGGTGGCGCCGAACGGCCCCGCGTCCGGAGGGAAACCGTGCGCGGCGAAATCACCCCACGCCGGAACCCGGAGGGACAGCCTGGCCGGCTTGATCGCGACCTCGGCGGCCAGCGTGAGCACCGCGACGTCCCCCCGGTCGCCCGGTTTCCGCCAGGGCCCGGCGCACGCGAGGTCGGCGGGGAGGTCCTGCAGGTCCGGCCGGTCGGCCTGGACGAAGCTGACGCGGACTCCCGAGCAGCCGGTGACCACATGGGCGCACGTGAGCACGTGACGGGGATCGACCAGCAGGCCGGCTCCGGTCACGCGCTTGCCGTTCCTCATGCCGTCGACGCGGACGTGCCAGGCGTGCGGCACCGGCTATCCGCGCCCAGAATCGGGTGTTTTATCGGTCCATTTAAGTTTGACCGTTAAGTGCCCCTCCATCGCCGTTTTGGCGATAATCGCACCGGCCTCGGCGGCTAGCTTTACGCCGAATTCGACCTCGACCTCCTGAGGGCCCTCGGGAAAGTCGCGAAAGGCGGCCAGTGCCGTCCGTGCCGCGTCCCGTACTCCGTGCAGGGCCTTCCTCAGGCTCTCGGCCGACTGATAGACGACCCGCTCGCCGGAGACTCCCGCAGGAGCCCATCCGCCTGCGATTTCCTCGTCGGTTTCCACGATGACGGACCCGCCGTCGATCTCCCACCGCACAAGCTGATCGGCCACTGTCCCTCGCTCACGTTCCCGTTCTGTAAAGCAAAGTAACAAGAGCACGAGGTGTTCGGCAGTGCGGTCAGGAAACTATTCCATGTCACGATTTCGGCGTTGGAGACGTAAGCAGGCGGTCGAGGACGCGGACGCCGAACTCCAGGCCCTCGACGGGCACCCGCTCGTCGAGACCGTGGAACATGCCGAAGTAGTCGAGGGCGGGCGGCAGCAGCAGCGGCGCGAAGCCGTAGCCCCTGATGCCGATCCTGGCGAACCACTTGGCGTCGGTGCCGCCGGTCATGACGTACGGCACCGGCCTGCCGGCGGGGTCCTCGGCGAGCAGGGCGGCGGTGAGCTCGTCGAACAGCCCCTCGGCGGGGGAGGAGACGGCCTCCTCGAAGCTGACGAACTCGCGGGTGACCTTCGGGCCGAGCAGCCGGTCGACGGTCTCCAGGAACTCGTCGCGCTGCCCCGGAAGGAACCGGCCGTCCACGTGGGCCTCGGCCGTGCCGGGGATGACGTTGACCTTGTATCCCGCGTCGAGCATGGTCGGGTTGGCGGAGTTGCGCAGCACGCCCTTGAAAAGAGCGGCCGCGCGGGGAATCCGCTCGATCTCCTCCTCCAGCCGGTCGAGGTCGATCGGCCGGCCGAGCGCCCGCGACAGCTCGTCGATCAGCCGGGCCACCTCGGGCGTCAGCCGTACGGGCCATCGGTGGTCGGCGAGGCGGGCGAGGGCCCGGGCCAGCTCGGCCACGGGGTTGTCCACGGCGGGCTTGGACCCGTGACCGGGCACGCCGCGCGCGGTCAGACGCATCCAGGCGGTGCCGCGCTCTCCGACGGCCACCGGGTAGATGCGGACGTCGTCCTCATACCAGGAGAAGCCGCCGGACTCGCTGATCGCCTCCGTGCAGCCCTCGAACAGGTCGCGGTGCCGCTCGACCGCGTGGCCCGCGCCGTACTCGCCGGTGGACTCCTCGTCGGCGAGGAACGCCAGCACGAGGTCGCGCCGGGGACGCACGCCCCTGCGCGCGTTCTCGCGGGCCCAGGCGAGAGTCATGGCGAGCGTGCCCTTCATGTCGACCGCGCCCCGGCCGTGCACGCAGCCGCCGGAGATCTCCCCGGAGAACGGGTGCGTACGCCACTCGGCCGGGTCGGCGGGCACGACGTCGAGGTGCCCGTGCATGAGCAGCGCGTCGCGGCTGTCGCCGGGGATGCGGGCCACCACGCTGGTGCGGCGCGGCGCCGACTCGAACACCACCGGTTCGATACCGACCTCATCGAGCAGGGACGCCACGTATTCGGCGGCCCGCCGCTCGCCCGGCCCGTCGCCGGACCCGTCGTTGGTGGTGTCGATCCGCAGCAGTTCCGAGCAGATCTCCGCGACCTCACTCACGGTGTCTCCCCCTTGTCGAGCGTCAGCGGTGGCACCTCGGGGGTGGGGAAGCCGAAGACGATCCCGTAGAACGCCAGCTCGGCCTCCAGGGCCCGGACGATCGTCTCCTCGCGCCGCCACCCGTGCTGTTCCCCCTCAAAGGTGAGGTACGCCCAGTGGTGCCCGTGACGGGCCAGCGCGGCGGCGAAGCGCTCCGACTGCGCGGGATCGACCACCTTGTCCTCCAGGCCGTGCAGGAGCAGGGCCGGCCCGGAGGCCCGTTCCGCGTGCAGTTCGGGCGACCTGTCCACGTAGCGCTGCCGGGTCTCGGGCAGCGGGCCGATCAGCCCGTCGAGGTAACGCGACTCGAAGTCGTGCGTCTCCGCCGCCCAGTGTTCGGGGTCGGAGATGCCGTAGTGGGACACCGCGCCGCAGAACACGTCGCTGTGGACGAGGGCGGCCATCGACGTCCAGCCGCCCGCGCTGCCGCCTCTGATCGCCACCTTCTCCGCACGCCCGCTGTCCAGCAGCCACCGCGCCACCGTCTCGCAGTCGCGCACGTCCACCACGCCCCAGCTGTGGCGCAGCCGCTCGCGGTAGGCCCGGCCGTAGCCGGTGGAGCCGCCGTAGTTGACCTCGGCGACGCCGATGCCCCTGCTGGTGAAGTAGGCGATCTCCAGGTCGAGCACCGGCGGCGCGGAACTCGTCGGCCCGCCGTGCACGAACACCACGTACGGCGCGGGCCTGCCGTCCGACCGGGCCGCGGGGGCGTACAGGTGCGCGTGGACCCCCTCGACGGTCACCGCCTCGGGCGTGGGCAGCTCGGCGTCCTCGGGCATCGGCTTGCCGGGGGACAGCACCTCGTGCGCCCCCGTGTCCAGGTGGACCCGCACCACCTCGTACGGCCGGTGCGGCGAGCCCGCGACCCCCACGACATGGGAGCCCGAGGCCGACAGGGCGGGCGCCCAGTAGGTGTAGCCGCCGCCGACGTCCCTGATCGACCCGGTGCCCGCCGGGTCGTCGGCGACCCCGAGCCGTCGCTCGTCGGCCGTGCCGTACACGGCGGCGATCCGCCCGTCCGCGACGGCGAAGAACGTGGCGCCGATCTTCCAGGTGGCGTCGCCGAACTCCAGCGGCACCGGGGTCAGGTCGCGCGCGGCGCCGTCCAGGCCGACGAGGTGGATGTTCCACCAGCCGGTGGGGTCGGTGACGGCGTACAGGCTCTCGTCGTCGCGCCACTCGGCCTGGCAGGTGGACGCGCCGGAAAGCAGGACGCGATGGGGGCCGCCGTCCACGGATCCGACGCAGAGCTCGGTGGCGTCCCAGGGCATGTCGGGGTGGTTCCAGCCGATCCAGGCGAGCGTCCGCCCGTCCGGCGAGACGCGCGGGTTCATCAGGAAATGGTGGGTCTTCACCACGCTGCGCAGGGGAGAGCCGTCGAGCGGCACCGCGACGATGTCCCGGTCCCCGCTGCGGGCGTCGCCCCGCTCGCGCACGCACCACACCTCGTCGCCGTGGACGACGAGGTCGGCGTAGCGGGCGGGCTCCTCGGGGGTGAGCGGAACCGGCTCCTCGCCGGGCGTGCACAGGTAGATCCGGCCGTCCGCCCAGTTGGTGAACACCAGTCGGCCCTCGTGCGCCCGCCAGGACCGCCCGCCGTACTCCATGACCCGGTTCCTGGCGTTCCAGCCCTGCGGGAGCACGTCCTCGATGACGCCGTCGGCCCTGCGCCGCACCACGCAGCGCCGGCCGCCCTCGCGCGGGCGCGGCTCGTCCCACCAGACCTCGTCCCCCGAGATCTCGACCCACAGCGGGCGGTCGTCCACCCGCGCGACGTCGACGGCTCTGATGGTCACCAGTTCCCCCCGGATTCTGGAAGCGGAGTGCCGGGGGGATGCACGATGTGCGCGATCCCCCCGCTGCTCGTGGCGCGTAGCCAGACGCTCTCGAACGCCGCGCGCGGGTACACCCGCCGCACGCCGCCGTCGTCCGGCGCGGCCGGGTCGTTCGCGATGACGTCGCCGTCGGCCGTGAATCCCGTGACGACCATGATGTGCCCGCCGGTGGAGTATCCGGCACCCGGCAGCTCGTGATCGCGGAACGCCTGAGAGGTGATCACCGGGATCCCGGCGGCGACGAACCGCTCCAGCTCGGCCAGCGAGCGCAGCCGCGTGACGAAGCCGTCCAGCCCGTACCTCCCGGCGTACGCGACGCCGAAGGGCCAGTTGCCGGTGCCCTGGTAGCTGTGGTCGTACGTGTCCCGCGCGGCGTGGTCGACGGCGGGGCACGGGTCGCCGGGGGTGACCCAGGCGAGGTCGGCGGGGGCGGGCCCGCGGCCCCAGTAGTCCAGCACCATCGTGAACGACGCGGGGCTGCACCAGGACTCCCCGCCGCCGTCCCACTGCGGGTAGTGCCCCGTGTGGGCCTTCTGCGAACGGCGCGGCACGTCGAGCTCGACCGCCCGCAGGCCCGGCGGGCCGCCTCTGCCCGCCTGCCCCACGGCCGAGGCCATCACGGTGAGCGAGCGCACGCCGCCGCCGCTGCCGTACAGGGTGGCGCGTACGCGGTAGGAGGTGACGGGGCGGGCGGCGACGAAGGTGTCCACCGCGACGTCCCCGTCGGCGTCCCCCTGCCCGGGCAGGGACGTGCGGTGGATGTCGGCGTCGGTCTCGGCCCACCGGCCCATGACGTACCACTTGGTCGGCTCGCCGGTGACCGTCCGCGCCTGGATCTCGATCTCCAGCCAGGCGCCGGGCGGCGCGGCGGCCGTCCACGACGGCACCAGTTCGGTGGCCGCGAAGCCGATCTCCCGCTCGGGGGACGTCCAGCGGAGGTAGGGCCACTCCCGCTCGCCGCCGGGAGCGAACGGGTCCAGATATTTCGCCGTCCCCGCCTCCCGGGCCTCGACGGACCACCGGTGGAGGACGACGGGGCTCACCTGGGGGCTCGGTCCGGCCGACAGCAGGGTGACCACCTCGCCGATTGTTGTTACCGCCCCGACCTGGCACATCGGATGGTTTACGTATCCGACACATCGGACAGTACGGCATCGGCCGCCGTGGTCCTGTCAGAGATAGAGGCCGGTGGCGGGGGCAGGATCGGGCGATACGGACGGATGACCGTCCCGCAGGGCGAACAGTTCCGCCAGCGTGGCATCGCCAGGACCGGCGCCTTCGGCGTGGCCCAGCCACTCGGCCGCCTGCCCGGAGTCGAACCGGCCGACCTCGATCTGCGCCAGGCACCGCCCGGGCCGTACGACGGCCGGATGGAGCCTGCTGAGGTCCTCGTTGGTCGTGATGGCCACGAGCACGTCCCTGCCCTGGCCGAGCAGCCCGTCGGTCAGGTTGAGCAGGCGTGACAGGCCCTGGCCCGTCGACTGCTTGGCCTCGGCGCGGATCAGTTCGTCGCAGTCCTCCAGGACGAGCAGCCGCCAGCGCGGCTCCTCGTCCTCACCCGGGCCGTCCCAGCCGACGGCGACGTCCATCAGGTAGCCCGGGTCGTTGAACAGCAGCTCGGGATCGAGCACGCAGTCGACCTGGCACCACGACGCCCACTCGCGCGCGAGCGTGCGCAGCAGCGTCGTCTTGCCGGTGCCGGGCGGGCCGTGCAGGAGGATCAGCCGGCCCGTCACGCCGGCCGCGGTGGTGGCCATGAGGGCGTCCAGGCGGCCGGCGGCGGCCCGGGGGTAGTTCCGCCTGATGTCCTGCCAGGACGAGGTGGTGATGGGCTTGGCGGAGCGGTGCGGCCCGTGGCTCGACCGCCACCAGAAGCCCATCCGCACGTGGTCGGCGTCGGGGGCGGCCTCCTCCGCGTCCCTGGTCGCCTGCTCCAGGACCGAGCCGGCCAGTTCCTCGCTCACCGCCGTTGCGGTGAGCGTCGCCGACCGGTTCGCGCCGCGCGCCACCCGAAGCGTCCATCCCTCGCCCGCGATCAGCCGGGTCTCGTAGCCGTCGGTGTGCTGGGCGACCCGCAGCAGCCGGCCGCCCTCGGCGGTCAGCGGGGCGTCCGCGCGGACCCGGCCGAGGCTGGTGGTGCGCGACCAGGGCTGCTCGCCGGTCGCGAACGGCGACAGCGCCAGGGCGTCGATGACGTCGGCCGGGCTGTCGGCGTCGTCGAGCCAAATCCGCATCGGCACCGGCGGCGGGGGCGTGGAGTGAGGGGAGAAGTCGACCTCCTTGAGAACGGACATGCAGCGATGATCTCGACGTACGACTTGCTCTGTCGAATGGATTTATCGACGTATTCACTTTGCTTGCCGTTTAAGTAGTTTCTTATGGGCAAAAGGCAGTAGCTGTTGGGGCGTTACCGCTACGCTCGGTGTCCAGTCGTACGGTTTTCAACGGAGAGCACTGTGGCCATCGATCTCGTGTCCCGCGCTGAATGGGGCGCGCGTCCTCCCCGGGGCTCGTACTCGTCGCTGACCTCCACGCGCGGCGTGAAGGTCCACTACACCGGCGGCCGGGTGGACCCGGACATCGTCACCGACCACGCCAAGTGCGTGGCCATGGTGAAGTCCATCCAGAACTTTCACATCGACGGCAACGGCTGGATCGACATCGGCTATTCGATGGTGGCCTGTCCGCATCGGAAGGTCTTCACCGGACGCGGGCCGGGGCACCTGCCGGCCGCCAACGGACCCGGCCTGAACTCCGGCCACTACGCGGTGCTCGGCCTCGTGGGCAACGCCGGCCTGATCCAGCCGACCGACGGCATCCTGCACGCGATCCTGGACGCGGTGGAGTATCTGCGAGCCAAGGGCGGCGCGGGCAAGGAGATCAAGGGCCACCGCGACGGCTACTCCACCGACTGCCCCGGGGACCCGCTGTACGCCTGGATCAAGAAGGGCGCGCCGCGTCCCGGCGCCACCCAGCCGCAGCCGGATCCCGAACCGGAGCCGGAACCGCAGCCCACGCAGCAGTGGCCCGGCCGCCTGCTCAAATATCCGCCGGTGATGCGCGGCGACGACGTGCGCACCTGGCAGGCCCGGATGAAGGAACTCGGCTACGACATCGTCGTGGACGGCGCGTACGGGCCGGACTCCCGGGACGTGTGCCGCAGGTTCCAGAAGGACCGGCGCCTCGACGTGGACGGCATCGTCGGCCCCGACACCTGGAACGCCGCGTTCGCCACGTCATGAGGCACCCGGCGTCGTCCACAGACCGGGACCCCGGGGCCCCGAGACCGGGCCGGTGCATCTAGCATCCGGTTCATGACGGTGCCGCCTGTTGAACTCGACGATCTCGCCGATCCCGCAGCGGGGTTTCCGCAGGCCACGCGGGAGCAGTGGAGGACGCTCGCGGCCGAGGTGCTGCGCAGATCCGGCTGGGACGGTTCGCCGGACGAGGTCGAGGCCGCCCTGACCACCACGACCTACGACGGGGTGGCGGTCGCCCCGCTCTACGACGCCGCCGACCTGCCGGCCGCGCCGCGGACGGCGCGGGCGCCGGGTCCGTGGGACGTGCGCCAGCGGCACGCCGACCCGGATCCGGCCGCGACGCGGGAGGCGATCCACGCCGACCTGGAGAACGGCGTCACGTCCCTGTGGCTCGATGTGAACGCGATTGGCCCGGCCGCGCTGCCGGCCGTGCTCGACGGGGTCCTGCTCGACCTCGCCCCGGTCGTCCTCGACGCCGGCCCGCGTACGGCCGAGGCGGCGGAGGCGTTCCTGCGCCTCGTCGCCGGAGTCTCCGTGCCCGCGGGCAACCTGGGCGCCGACCCGATCGGGCTGGCGGCCCGCACCGGCGCGACCGTGGACACCGCCGCCGCCGTGGCGCTCGCCCGCCGCTGCGCCGCCGATCACCCCGGCCTGCGGGCGATCACGGTCGACGCGTTGCCGTACCACGACGCGGGCGGCGCCGACGCCGAGGAGCTCGGCTGCTCGGTCGCGACCGGCGTCGCCTACCTGCGGGCGCTGACAGGCGCGGGCCTGACAGCCGAGCAGGCGTTCGGGCAGCTCGAGTTCCGCTACGCCGCGACCGCCGACCAGTTCCTCACCATCGCCAAGCTCCGGGCCGCGCGGCGGCTGTGGGCACGGGTCGCCGAGGTGGTCGGCGGGCCGGGTGGCCAACTCCAGCACGCGGTCACCTCCTCGGCGATGATGACGGTCAGGGACCCCTGGGTGAACATGCTGCGCACTACCGTTGCCTGCTTCGCGGCCGGAGTGGGCGGGGCCGACGCGGTGACGGTCCAGCCGTTCGACGCCTGCCTCGGGCTGCCCGACGCGTTCGCCCGCCGCATCGCCCGCAACACCCAGTCGCTGCTGGTGGAGGAGGCGAACGTCGCCCGCGTGGCCGACCCGGCCGGCGGCTCCTGGTATGTGGAACGGCTCACCGAGGATCTCGCCGCCCGGGCCTGGGAGTGGTTCCGGGAGATCGAGCGGGCCGGCGGCATGGCGGCCGCGCTGGAGCGGCTGGTCCCCGAGCGGCTGGCGGCGACCAGGGCCGGGCGCGCGGACAACCTCGCCCACCGCCGCGATCCGATCACCGGGGTCAGCGAGTTCCCCGACCTGAAGGAGAGAGCGGTGTCCCGGCGTCCCGGCCCCGGGCTCGCCGCCGCGTCCGGGGCCACGTCCGGTGAGGGGCTGCCGGTGACGCGCTACGCCGAGGAGTTCGAGGCGCTGCGCGACCTCGCCGACGCCCAGCCGAGCCGGCCCACCGTGTTCCTCGCCACGATCGGGCCGGTCGCCGCGCACACCGCGAGGGCGGCGTTCGCCGCCAACCTGTTCGCGGCGGGCGGCGTGGCGACCGTCACCAGCGGCCCGGGCACCGACCCGGCCGCGATCGCCGCCGCCTTCCGCGACTCCGGCACCCCCGTGGCCTGCCTGTGCTCCGGCGACCGGCTGTACGGCGAGCACGCGGCGGCGGTGGCCGCGGCGCTGCGGGAGGCCGGGGCGCGCACGGTCTGGCTGGCGGGGAAGGGGGAGTATGAGGGGGTGGACGCCACCCTGTACGCGGGCTGTGACGCGCTCGGGGTGCTCCGCGCGACGTTCGACGATCTGGGAGTGGCTCGATGATTCCGGACTTCTCGGAGATTGACCTGGGGTCGGGCGCCGCCGCCGCGGACATCCCGGACGGCCCGGCCTGGGAGACCCTTGTGTGGGAGACCCCTGTGTGGGAGACGCCGGAGGGCATCGCCGTCAAGCCGTTCTACACGGCGGCCGACCTGGAGGACGGTCCGTCCCTCGCGACCTACCCGGGCGCCGCGCCCTTCCTGCGCGGTCCCTACCCGACGATGTACGTCACCCAGCCGTGGACCGTCCGGCAGTACGCCGGGTTCTCCACGGCCGAGGAGTCCAACGCGTTCTACCGGCGCAACCTGGCGGCCGGGCAGAAGGGCCTGTCGGTCGCCTTCGACCTCGCGACCCACCGGGGCTACGACTCCGACCACCCCCGCGTGGCCGGCGACGTCGGCATGGCGGGCGTGGCGATCGACTCGATCTACGACATGCGGCAGCTGTTCGACGGGATCCCGCTCGACCGGATGAGCGTGTCGATGACGATGAACGGCGCGGTGCTGCCGATCCTGGCGCTCTACATCGTCGCGGCCGAGGAGCAGGGCGTCACGCCCGACAAGCTGGCGGGGACCATCCAGAACGACATCCTCAAGGAGTTCATGGTCCGCAACACCTACATCTACCCGCCGGGCCCGTCGATGCGGATCATCTCCGACATCTTCGAGTACACCTCCAGGCGGATGCCGAAGTTCAACTCGATCTCGATCTCCGGCTACCACATCCAGGAGGCCGGGGCGACGTGCGATCTGGAGCTCGCGTACACGCTGGCCGACGGGCTGGAGTATCTGCGCGCCGGAGTCCAGGCGGGGCTGGGCATCGACGAGTTCGCGCCGCGCCTGTCGTTCTTCTGGTGCATCGGCATGAACTTCTTCATGGAGGTCGCCAAGCTCCGCGCCGCCCGGCTGCTGTGGGCCCGCCTGGTCAAGGGCTTCGACCCGGCCAACCCCAAGTCGCTGTCGCTGCGCACCCACAGCCAGACCTCCGGATGGTCGCTGACCGCGCAGGACGTGTTCAACAACGTCGTACGGACCTGCGTCGAGGCGATGGCGGCCACCCAGGGGCACACCCAGTCGCTGCACACCAACGCCCTGGACGAGGCGCTCGCGCTGCCGAGCGACTTCTCGGCGCGGATCGCCCGCAACACCCAGCTGCTGCTCCAGCAGGAGTCGGGCACCACACGGGTCATCGACCCGTGGGGCGGCTCCTACTACGTCGAGACCCTCACCCGCGAGCTCGCGCGGGCGGCCTGGGGTCACATTCAGGAGGTCGAGCGGGCCGGCGGCATGGCCAGGGCCATCGACCAGGGGCTGCCCAAGATGCGCATCGAGGAGGCGGCGGCCCGCACCCAGGCCCGCATCGACTCCGGCAGGCAGCCGGTGATCGGCGTCAACAAGTACCGCCCCGAGGCCGACGAGCCGATCGAGGTGCTCAAGGTCGACAACACGGCGGTGCGCAACCAGCAGATCGACAAGCTCCGCAGGCTGCGCGAGGAGCGCTCGGCCGGTGCCGTCGCCGAGGCGCTGGAGGCGCTGACGAAGGGCGCGGCCGGCGGGGACAACCTGCTGGAGCTCGCGGTGAACGCCGCCAGGGCCAAGGCCACGGTCGGGGAGATCTCCGACGCGCTGGAGAAGGTCTTCGGCCGGCACGCCGCGCAGATCCGTACGATATCGGGCGTGTACCGCGCGGAGGTGGGCGGCGCCGCGGACCGGGTCCGGGAGGCGTGCGCGCAGTTCGAGAAGGCGGAGGGCCGCCGGCCCCGGATCCTCGTCGCGAAGATGGGCCAGGACGGTCACGACCGGGGCCAGAAGGTGATCGCGAGCGGCTTCGCCGACCTCGGTTTCGACGTCGACGTCGGCCCGCTGTTCCAGACGCCCGAGGAGGTCGCCCGGCAGGCCGTCGAGGCCGACGTGCACGTGGTCGGGGTCTCCTCGCTGGCGGCCGGGCACCTGACGCTGGTGCCCGCGCTGCGGCAGGCGCTCGCCGGTCTCGGCGCGGAGGACATCATGATCGTGGTCGGCGGGGTGATCCCTCCGGACGACGTCGAGGAGCTGCGGGCCGCGGGCGCGTCGGCGATCTTCCTGCCCGGCACGGTGATCGCCGACGCCGCCCTGGAGCTGCTGCGCGAGCTGTCGGCCCGGCTGGGTCATCGGGGATCGCATCGGTGATCGCATCGGGGATCGAGGACTACGTCAAGGGCGTGCTGTCGGGCGACCGGCGGTGGACCGCCCGGGCGATCACGCTGGTGGAGTCGACCAGGGCCGACCACCGGGAGATGGCGCAGCGGCTGCTGGTCGAGCTCACCCCGCATGCCGGCAAGGCCCGCAGGGTGGGCGTGTCCGGGGTGCCCGGGGTCGGCAAGTCCACCTTCATCGAGGCGCTCGGCACCCATCTCACCGGGCAGGGGCACCGGGTGGCCGTGCTGGCCGTGGACCCCTCGTCGCGGCGCTCCGGCGGCAGCATCCTGGGGGACAAGACCCGGATGGCCCGGCTGTCGGCCGACCCTGACGCCTTCATCCGGCCGTCCCCCACGGCCGGGACCCTGGGCGGCGTGGCGAAGGCCACCCGCGAGGCCATCGTCGTCGTGGAGGCGGCGGGCTACGACATCGTGCTCGTCGAGACGGTCGGGGTCGGCCAGTCGGAGACGGCGGTCGCCGACATGGTCGACACCTTTCTCCTGCTCACCCTCGCCCGCACGGGGGACCAGCTCCAGGGCATCAAGAAGGGCGTGCTGGAGCTGGCCGACGTCATCGCGGTCAACAAGGCCGACGGCGAGCACGAGATGGCCGCGCGGAAGGCGGCACGTGAGCTGTCCGGGGCGCTGCGGCTGCTGCGCTCGGCCACACCGGTGCTGACCTGCAGCGGTCTCACCGGCGCCGGGCTGGAGGAGCTGTGGGCGCACATCGTGCGCCACCAGGAGGGCGCCGACCTCGCCGCCAGGCGCAGCCGCCAGCAGGTCGAGTGGACGTGGGCGCTGGTAAGGGAGCGGGTGCTGGCCATGCTCCGCGACGCCACCGCGGAGATCGCGCCGGACATCGAGCGGCAGGTCCTCGCCGGCGCCGTCACCCCCGCGCTGGCCGCCGACCGCATCCTGGCGGCCTTCCTGGCCACCGAAGACCAGGCGGACGCCTCTCATGACACCCGGGGCATCACCTTTCCTCCCGAGTGAGAAAGATCGCTACCCGTGTGACCGGGAATGCACTGTTGCACGTTTTCCCCGGCCGAAACCGTGCCACCATGTGGCCGCTTTCGATTACGGGGAGGTGCGATGAATCACGATCCGATGATGCCGCCGCAGGTGGAGGCCGCGCTGCGGGAGTACCGGGCGTTACTGGCCGCGCATGGGATCACCTGGGGAGAGCCGCCGCTGGGCTACGTCCGGATGATGCCGTTCCTCCGGTTTCCTGAGGAGGCCGACCGGATGAGCATCAGGCCCGACCTCGACGCCGAGTTCCGCGACACGCTGGCCGGCGAGGTCCCCCGGGGCCTGGTCGCGCTGCGGCTGACCGCGGACGGGCACCGCCTGAAGCATCGCCTGGAACACAGCCCGGCCCGGCCGCTGCTGTCGCCGGGGCCGGTGCCCGTCATCCTGCTGGTCGACTCCGCGCTGCCCCACCCGGTCGAGGTGACGGCCGACGGCGTGCCGTACGGGATCGCCGCGGGCGGGGCCAGGCTCCTCGACGTGACGACCGCGACCATGCTCACGGTGGACGGCGAGGAGGTGGACCTGTCGGGGCTGGCCCGGCCCGCGCCGGCCGCGCGGCTGCGGCTGCGCGCGGGCTTCCCGTGCCGGTGGAGCGTGACGTCGGCCGGCGGCCAGGGGTGGTATCCGGAGGGAGTGCCGGAACGGCGCGACAACGACGACAGGCCGTTCTTCCACGGCGACGACATCGTGCTCGCCGTGCCCTGCGAGCCGGTCACGATCCGGGTCACGCGCGGCATGGAGTATGACACCGCCGAGACGACGGTCGTCCCCCGGACGGGGGAGGAGACGCTGGTCGGGCTCGCCCCCCAGCGGCTGTACGACGCCGCCGCCCGCGGCTGGTACGGCGCCGACCTGCACGTCCACATGAACTGGGCGGGTGATCTGGTCGCCGTCCCGGCGGAGGCGGCCGCCGCGCAGCTCGGCGAGGACCTGCACGTGCTGAACCTCGTCGCCGGGAACGTCGCGGGCGACCGGGTCTACGACCGGGAGGCGCTCCAGCACTGGGCCGGGCGGGACCTGCCGTGGTCGGACGCCGGGCACGTGGCCCGGATGGGCGTGGAGTATCGCAACGACCTGTTCGGGCACGTCCACGTCTTCGGGGTGGCCGCGCCGCCCGCCGTCTACCACACGGGGTTCGGCGCCGACGCCGACTGGCCGCCCAACGCGGCGGTCTGCGGCGACCTGCGGGAGCCGCGCGCGGTCCTGGGGTACGCCCACCCCTTCCACGGCCCGATCTCCTCCCCGGAGGACGTGGCCGCGAGCGGGACCAGGAACTGCACCGGCCGCGCCCTGGTGGTGGACGCCGCGCTCGGCATGGTCGACGGGGTGGAGGTGCTGCATTTCAGCGACCTGTCGCCCGCGCCGGGGACCGCCGAGGTCTACCGGCGACTGCTCGGCGCGGGCAACCGGCTCGCCGCCCTGGCCGGGACCGACACCATGCTGTCGTTCACCCGCCAGGACACGGTCTCCAGCCCGCCGGGATGGGAGCGCGTCTACGCCCGCGTGGACGGGCCGCTCAGCGCCGAGTCGTTCGCCGAGGCCGTACGGCGGGGCCGCACGTTCGCCACCACCGGCCCCTGGCTGGAGCTCACGGTGGACGGCCTGGGGCCGGGGGAGACGCTCGACCTGGCGGGCGGCGAGACGGTCGCGATCCGGGCCCGGGCCGTCGGGCCGGAGGTGGAGCACATCGAGATCAGGACCGCGGCCGGCGTGCTCGCCGAGGGGCCGGGTCACGAGATCGGCGCCTCGCTGCCGGTGACGGACGCCACCTACGTGGTGGCCGTGGCCCACGGCGGTCCCCATCCGCGCTCCCCGCGCGGGCGCGCGTACGCCCACACCAGCCCGGTCTACCTGGACGTGCGGGGACGGCGCGTGGCACGAGAGGAGGACGTGCGCTGGTGCCTGCGGTGGCTCGACCTGCTCGACGAGCTGGTGCGGGCCAGGGCCCGCCTGCGGACCCGGGCCCAGCTGCGCGACCACCTCGACCTGATCGAGAAGGCCAGGGCGGTGTACGGGTCGCGCCTGTGACCCGGGTCAGGCGAACAGTGTGCGGCCCCAGTAGTCGCCGCCGTCGACCACGCCGGGCGGGCAGGCGAACAGGCCGCTGGAGACGTGCTTGATGTACTCGTTCAGCGCGTCCTTCTGCGACAGCATCCGCTGGATGGGGACGAACTGCTTGCGGGGATCGCGCTGGTAGGCCATGAAGAACAGGCCGGCGTCGAGCCGCCCGAGGCCGTCGGAGCCGTCCACGAAGTTGTAACCGCGCCGCAGCAGCCGCGCCCCGCCGTGGGCGTCGGGGTGCGCGAGCCGTACGTGCGCGTTGCCGGCGATCACGGGCGTGCCGTCCGGGCCCTTCTTGGCGAAGTCCGGCGGGTCGAACTCCCCGTGCCCGGTGAGCGGCGCGCCCTTGCCCTTGTCGCGGCCGAAGATGGCCTCCTGCTCGGCCAGCGGGGCGCGGTCCCAGGTCTCGACGTGCATGCGGATCTTGCGGGTCACCAGGTAGGTGCCGCCGTCCATCCAGGCCGGGCCGTCGCCGGACGCGACCCACAGGTGGTCGCGCAGCATGGCGGTGTCTTCGAGCTTGAGGTTGTTGGTGCCGTCCTTGAAGCCCATGAGGTTGCGCGGCGTCGCCTGCGACCGCGAGGTGGACGAGGTGCGCCCGAACCCGAGCTGCGAGTAGCGGACGGATACCTTGCCGAAGCCGATCCTCGCGAGGTTGCGGATGGCGTGCACCGCCACCTGCGGGTCGTGCGCGCACGCCTGCACGCAGATGTCCCCGCCGGAGATCTCGGGCTGCAGGTCCTCGCCGGGGAAGGCGGGCAGGTCGGCGAGCGCGGGCGGTTTGCGGCCGGCGAGGCCGAACCGGTCGTCGAACAGCGACGGGCCGAAGCCGACGGTCAGCGTCAGGCCGGAGGCGGGCAGGCCGAGCGCCTCGCCGGTGTCGTCCGGCGGCGCCTCGGGCGACCCGCCCACGGCGCCGAACGTGCCGGCGTCCTTGCCCTGGGTCATCCGGGCCGCGGCGGCCGTCCACTCCTGGAGCAGCTCCACGAGCTCGGCCTTCTCCTTCGTGATCACGTCGAACGCGACGAAGTGCAGCCGGTCCTGGGCGGGAGTGGTGACGCCCGCCTGGTGCGGGCCGTAGAAGGGCACGGGGTCGGAGGCCGAGGCCGCGTGCGCGACCGGCTCCTCGATGAGGGACCGGCCGGCGACCGCCCCGGCCCCGACGGCGGCCACACCGGCCACACCGGCCGCGCCGAGGCCGAACAGGCGTCTGCGGCTGATCCCCGCGCCGCTCATCCGGCCACCACCGAGGCCACCCTGCTGATCGGCTCGGCCAGGGCGTTGATCGCGTCGGACAGCGCCTTGAGGTCGTCCTTGGACAGCTCCGTGTGCAGCTTCCAGCCGTCGCCGCTGCGGTGGGCGGCGAGCGCGTTCTCGGCGTCCGCGAACTTCGCGTCGAGCGTCTTCACCAGCTCGGCGTCGCGCTCCTCCAGCACCGGGCGCAGCGCCTGGACGGCGGCCTTCGAGCCCTGCAGGTTGGCGTCGAAGTCCCACAGGTCGGTGTGCGAGTAGCGGTCCTCCTCACCGGTGATCTTGCCGGTGGCCACCTCGTCGAGCAGCCCCTTGGCGCCGTTGGCGAGCTGCACGGGGGACAGGTCGACCGTCGCGGACTTCGCCACGATCGTGTTCACGTCGGTCATCAGCTTGTCGGCGATCGCGCCGTCGCCGCCGACGTCCTTCTTGACCCACAGGTCCTTCTCGATGCGGTGGAAGCCGGTCCACTCCTCGCCGTCGGGCACGTCGTTCTCCCGCGCGTCGATGGCCGGGTCGAGGTCGCCGAAGACCTCGGCGACCGGCTCGATCCGCTCCCAGTAGGTGCGGGCGACCGGGTAGAGCTCCTTGGCCTTGGCCACGTCGCCGGCCTTGACGGCCTCGGTGAACTCCTTGGTCTTGCCGAGCAGCGTGTCGGACTGGCTCTTGATGTAGCGCTTGTAGCTGGCGACGGCCTCGGCGAGCTTGGCGTCCTCGGTGAGCGGCTTGTGCTCGCCGCTGACCTTGAGGGGGCCGCGGATGCCCTTGCCGGTCATCCCGGGCTTGCAGGCGGTCTCGTACACGCCTGCGGGAAGCTCCACCACGACCTCGCGGGTCAGGCCGGGCACGATGTTCTCGACCTCGCCCATGACCCGGTCGCCCGCCGCGTACACGTAGAACTCGGTCACCTTCGTGCCGTTGTTGGTGATCGAGAAGGTCGAGGTGCCGGCGGCCAGGTCGGACTTGGCCACCGTGCACTCGGTGTCGGTGGCGGCCACAGCGATCTTCCCGTCGCCGGCCGCGGTCGCCTCGGTCGTGGTGCCGGCGCCCGTGGACGAGCAGGCGGTGAGGCCGGCGAGGGCCAGCGCCGCGGCGGCCAGGACGGTGGGGGTGCGCATGTCGGTGGACTCCGGTCAGGAAGCGGGCTGGGGAGACTTGGAAGCGGGGCGCGCCGGCGTCTTGGCCGCGGGCCGCAGGAACAGGATGAGGACGGGAACCAGGTAGACGACCCAGGCCACGGCCTCCAGCACGCTGGGCTGGGGGGTGATGTTGAACATCCCGCTCAGCAGCGTCGAGTACCAGGCGCTGGGGTCGAGCACCCCGCTGATGTCGAAGGCGTAGGTGCTCAGGCCGGGCACCAGCCCCGACTCCTGCAGGTCGTGCACGCCGTACTTGAAGATTCCGGCGGCGACCAGGATCAGCAGCAGGCCCGTCCAGGTGAAGAACTTGGTGAGGTTGATCCGCAGGGCGCTGCGGTAGAGCCCCCAGCCCAGCGCGACCGCGGTCAGCAATCCGAGCGTGATGCCGATCAGCGGGCTCGCGCTGCTGGTCGCGCCCTGGACGGCGGCGAACCACAGCAGCGTCGTCTCCAGCCCCTCGCGCGCGACGGACAGGAACGCCACCACGACCACGGCGGTGGACCCGAGTTCGAGGGCCGCGCCCATCTTCTCCCGCAACTCGCCCGACATCTTGCGGGCGGCCGTGCGCATCCAGAAGACCATGAAGGTGACGAAGACGGTCGCGGCCAGGGACGTCACCGCGTCGAACATCTCCTGCTGCTGCGTCGCGAGATGGGCCGCGGTGAAGGTCAGCAGCGCGCCGAACCCGACGGAGAGGAGCACGGCGGCGCCGACGCCGGCCCAGACCATGGGCAGCCGCTCGCGACGGCCGCTCTTGACGAGGAAGGCCACCAGGATGGAGACCACGAGAGTGGCCTCCAGGCCTTCGCGAAGGCCGATGAGATAGCTCGCGAACACATCGCCTCCGGGATTGTCGGTAAGCCTTACCTAACTTAGGGCAGGTTCACCTTACCGACAAGGTCTCCAACCCGTGGAGCGGGGTAGGTCTTCTGTCACCTTCAGGGACGCCTGAGGCGATGCATCCGGCAGGCGGTTAATTCGGTGGCGTCCCGTCTCCGCTCGCCGTTATCGTGACGGACGTCCTGCCGCCGCACCCTGGAGGGTCACTTGGAGCTCTGAGGTCTCGACACCGCGCTTACGGCCGCCATCGGCGGTCCGGCGCAGCGACCTCAGGCAGACCCTCGCCTCGCGGCCCGTGCCCGCGGTGTCTCCACGGTTCGTTCACCCATTCGCCCTTGGGGATACCCGGAGCCGCCCTATGTCTCATTCCATTGTCTGTACGGATCTGTCCTTTTCCTGGCCCGACGGGACGTCCGTCTTCGAGGAGCTCGACTTCGCGTTCGGCGCCGGTCGCACCGGGCTCATCGGCGTCAACGGCAGCGGCAAGTCCACTCTGCTCAAGCTGATCGCGGGGGAGCTGACCCCGGCGCGCGGCTCGGTGTCGGTCACCGGGCGGCTGGGCTACCTCCCGCAGAACCTTCCGCTCGGCGCGAGCCGTACGGTGTCCGACCTGCTGGGGATCACGCCCGCGCGGGAGGCGCTGCACGCGATCGAGCGGGGCGACCTGAGCGAGGCGAACTACGACGCGGTGGTCTGGGACGTCGAGGAGCGCGCTCGCGCCGAGCTCGACCGTCTCGGGCTGACGGGGGTGGATCTCGACCGGACGGTCGCGACGCTCTCGGGCGGCGAGACCGTCATGGTCGGGCTCGCCGCGCGCTTCCTCGCCGAACCCGACGTGCTGCTGCTCGACGAGCCGACCAACAACCTCGACCTCGACGCGCGGCGGCGCCTGTACGACGCCGTCGCGTCGTGGACGGGGACGCTGGTCGTCGTCAGCCATGACCGCGCGCTGCTCGACCTGGTGGACCAGATCGCCGACCTGCCCGCCCGCCGCACCTTCGGCGGCACGCTCGGCGAGTACGAGGAGGTGCTCGCGGTCGAGCGGGAGGCCGCGGCGCGGATGGTCCGCGTGGCCGAGGGCGACCTGCGCCGCCAGCGGCGCGAGCTGATCGAGGCGCGGACCAAGCTGGCGCGGCGCGTGCGCTACGGCAACAAGATGTACGAGCAGAAGCGCGAGCCGAAGATCATCATGCAGGAGCGCAAGCGCCAGGCCGAGGTCTCGGCGGGCAAGCACCGCACGATGCACGAGGAGAAGGTGGCGGCCGCCCGCGAGCGGCTGGCCGAGGCGGAGGAGGCGGTGCGCGACAAGGCCGAGATCAGGGTGACGCTGCCGGCCACCGAGGTGCCGGCCGGGCGCACCGTGCTCGAACTGGACGGCCTGCGCACGGCCGCCGGGCCGATCGGCGACCTGGTCGTCCGCGGCCCGGAGCGGGTCGCTCTGCTGGGGCCGAACGGCTCGGGCAAGACGACGCTGCTGCGCACGATCCTGGGGGAGATCCCGCCGGGTGAGGGCTCGGTCCGGCTCGACGTCCCGGTGCGCTACCTGCCGCAGCGGCTCGACGTGCTCGACGACGCGCTCAGCCTGGTCGACAACGTGCGGGCGGTCGCGCCCGCGGCGTCGGTCAACGCCGTGAGGGCCGGGCTCGCCCGGTTCCTGTTCCGCGGCGCACGGGCCGAACGGCCGGCGGGCACGCTCTCGGGAGGCGAGCGCTTCCGCGCCGTGCTGGCCTCGCTGCTGCTGGCCGAGCCCGCGCCGCGGCTCCTGCTGATGGACGAGCCGACCAACAACCTCGACCTGGCCAGCGTGCGTCAGCTCGCGCAGGCGCTGTCGGCATATCGGGGAGCGCTCGTGGTGGTCTCCCACGACCTGCCGTTTCTGGAGTCGATCGGCATCACCCGATGGGTGACGCTGGGCCCGGAGGGGGTGACGTCGTCGGCGTGAACACGTGTTGACAGCGTCCGCTCACCGCCTGACAGTGTTTCGGGTGATCACCCCCCGGACCTTCTCACGTACCGTCCCGGCCGGCGCCGTCGCCGTGCTGGCCGCGTCTGTCACGCTCGCGGCCTGCACGGGATCGCCCGGCGGATCCGGAAAGGCCGCCTCCGGCGAGGAGGCGGCCCCGTCCACCACGACGACCACGGCCTCCGGCCCGCCGGCGTTGACGCCGGAGGCGTACCGCAACGCGCTCACCGCCGCCGGCCGCCCCGCCCGCACAGCGCTCGCCGACATCGCCAAGGCGCGGACCTTCAAGTCGCTCCACCAGCGCATCGACCGGGCGCAGAGCTCCCTGGAGTCCGCGCTGAAGCGGCTCGGCGGTCTGCGGCCTCCCGCGGACGTCGCCCCCGAGCACGCCGACTACGTCGCGGCGCTGCGGGGCCTGAACGGCAGGCTCGGCGCGCTGGACGAGGATGTGACGTCGCACGCCCTGTGCAGCGGGACGGCCGTGCTGGCCGGTCTCGGCCGGTCGGGCGAGTTCAAGGACCTGAGGGCTTCCGCGGGCGGCCTCGCGAAGGCCGGAGACTACCCGGTGGTCCAGATCAGGCCGCCGGCCCGGCACGCCCGCCGCCTCGGCAACGGGACGACGCTGCTCTCGGCGATCCGGGGCGGCCGGGGCAGCCTGACCGTGAAGAACGGCGGCACGCAGGACGGCGTCGTGACCCTCGTGCGCGGCGGCCGCAAGGCGGTCAGCTTCTACGTGCGCAAGGGGTCGACCGCGAAGGTCGCGAACATCAAGGACGGCACCTACCGCGTCTACTTCACGACAGGGGTGGACTACGACAGGGCCACCCGTGCCTTCACCAGGGACTGCGGTTTCTCCAAGTTCGACGACGCGCTGAAGTTCCAGACCGTCTACTCCGGATACAGCGTGAGGTGGAGCGACTGGACGCTCACCCTCGACGCCGTGTTCGGCGGGAACGCCACCACCAGCAAGGTGGACCCGGACGCCTTCCCGGCATGACCGGGCACGCCGGAGGCCGCGGCCCGGGTCCGGGCCGCGGCCTCCGGTGAAGCCGTCAAGAAGAACTCAGCTGGAGAACAGCATGCCGACCCAGCTGTCGCGCCGGTGGCCGTGGTGGCCTCCGTGGTGGCCGCCCCAGGCGGGGCCTCCGTGCGCCGGCGGCGGGGGAGCGTAGTGCTGCTGGGCCCACTGGGACTCCATCCGGGTCAGCGTCTCCAGCTCGCCGTAGTCCAGGAAGATCCCGCGGCAGTTGTCGCACTGCTCGATGTGGACCCCGTTGCGGTCGAACGTCCGCATCCGGCCACGGCACTTGGGGCACTCCATGTGACGAACTCTCCCTCGATCAGGTCCCGGCCTCCGCGGCCGCGACGATCCTCCTGCAGGCGGACACCAGGGCCTCGGCGGCGTCGTCGGGCGGTTCCCCCGCCCGCGCCGCCGTGGCCACCGCCGTCGCGGCCAGTTGGACGGTCAACGCACGGGCCGGCGCGTCGAGTTCCCGCCACGGGTCGTCCGCGGAGACGGCGGTCCCGCCCGCCGCGAGGTAGGCGGTCAGGAAGCGTTCCCAGTCCCACGGTCCGAGCAGGCCGGCGGCGTACCACGCGGCCGGGCGGGCCAGGTCCCACGCGGGGTCGCCAGGGCCCAGGTCGTCGGGGTCGATCAGCAGCCACGCGCCGTCGTGCCGGACGATCTGGCCGAGGTGCCAGTCGCCGTGCGTCAGCGCGCCGCCCTCCCGGACCGGCGGCAGCGTCGCGTACGCCGCCCGGATCGGCGCGGCGACGGCGTCGGGGACGCCGGCGGCGGCCAGGTCGGCCATGGCCCTGGGCAGCCGTGACGGTCCCCCTGCGGGCGGCAGCTCCGGGGGCGCCGGCCGGGAGTGCAGCAGGGCGAGCAGCCGGCCGCCCTCCTCCCACGGGGTGGTCCCGGCGTCCACGTCGTCGATGGTGAGTGGTTCGCCGGCGGGCCAGATCGTGACGAGCCTGCCGTCCAGCCGTTCGAGGCCGAGAGGGGCCAGCATGACGCCGGGCAGGTCGGCGGCGGCGTCGAGGCGGGCGCGCAGGGCGCGTTCGTCGGTGCCGGAGGGATGGGCCTTGACGACGACGTCGCCGGCCCTGACCACGAGCACGCGGGTCTGCTTGAGCACCGTCACCGGCCCGTCGCGGCGCGCCAGCCGCGCCAGTTCCTCGATCACGGGGGACACCCTAGTGTCCTGCGCCTGAAATTCGTCGGCAATATCGTGCGAGGGATTCGAGGATCTCCTCTGCGGTCTTCTTCCATACGAACGGCCGAGGGTTGTTGTTCCACTGAGCGATCCAGTCGCGGATGTCCTTCTCCAGGGACTGGACGCTCTTGTGCACCCCGCGCCGGATGAGCTGATCGGTCAGGAACCCGAACCACCGCTCCACCTGGTTGATCCAGGAGGAGCCGGTCGGAGTGAAGTGCATGTGGAACCGCGGATGGCGGGCCAGCCACGCCTTGATCGCCGGAGTTTTGTGAGTGCCGTAGTTGTCGCAGATCAGGTGGACGTCCAACTCGGTGGGAACCGTCTTGTCGATCGTGATCAGAAACTTCTTGAACTCGGCGGCGCGGTGCTGGCGGTGCAGCTCACCGATGACGGTGCCGTCTGCGACGTTGAACGCTGCGAACAGGCTCGTGATCCCGTTGCGGACGTAATCGTGGGTACGCCGCTCGGGCATGCCCGGCATCATCGGCAGCACCGGTTGCGACCGGTCCAGGGCTTGGATCTGGGACTTCTCGTCCACGCAGAGCACCACCGCCCGCTCGGGCGGATTGTGGTACAGCCCCACGACATCGACGACCTTCTCCACAAACAGCGGATCGGTCGAGAGCTTGAAAGTCTCGGCCTGGTGGGGTTTCAGCCCGAAGTCCCGCCAGATCCGGCCGATCGTGGACTTCGACAGTCCGCTGCGACGAGCCATCGATGCCCGGGACCAGTGCGTGGCGTCTTCGGGCGCCCTTTCCAACGTGTCCACTACGACCCGCTCGACCTGGTCAAGGGTGACGGACGGTGGCCGGCCAGGCCGCTGTTCGTCTATGAGCCCATCAAGGCGCAGCTTGACGAACCGGTTGCGCCACTTGGACACCGTGTCGGGGTGGACCCGCAACTGCTGGGCGATCTGCTTGTTGTCCTTGCCGTCCGCGCACGCCAGCACGATCTTCGAGCGCATCGCCAGGACTTGCGAGGATTTACTGCGACGCGCCCATCCTTGCAGGGTGGCGCGTTCGGCGTCGGTCAGCGTCAACCCGGCCTTTGGCCGCCCCGTCCGGGGCCTGTCGAGCAGGGCGTTCCTTCCCCCGTGGGCATAGGCGGTCCGCCACCGGCGGACCGTCGCCACGCTCATACCGAGATCCCGTGCCACCTGCGCATTGCTGGCCCCGGACTCGGCACAGGCCAGTACGATCTTCGCTCGGCTCGCCAGCTCTGACGCCCCCGCTGTGAGGCCGTGCAGCCAGACCCGCTCAGCATCGGTCAACTCGATCGATACTGCGGACGGGCCCGGATTCCCCATACGCATCAGGATAAGTATTTATCCGACGAATTTCAGGCGTATGGCACTAGGGTGTCGTCATGAAGGTTGGTTTCGGTGTGCCGGTGTCGGGCTCGTGGGCGACTCCGGAGAACATGAGGCGGATCGCGCGCCGCGCGGACGAGCTCGGCTACCACGGGTTGTGGACGTTCCAGCGCCTGCTCTATCCCGTCGGCAACCCGATGGGCCCGGTCTACCGGAGCGTGCACGACCCGGTCGTCGCGCTCGCGTACCTGGCGGGCGTCACCGAGCGGGTGCGGCTCGGGGTGGCGGTGCTCAACCTGCCCTTCGTCTCTCCGGTGCTGATGGCCAAGCAGCTCGCCTCCCTCCAGGAGGTGTCGGGCGGCAGGCTCGACGTGGGCCTGGGGCTCGGCTGGCTGCCCGAGGAGTTCGCCGCCTCCGGCGTGCCGATGGAACGGCGGGGCAGGCGCGGGGAGGAGTACGTCGGCCTGCTGCGGCGGCTGTGGACCGAGGACGTCGTCGAGCACAAGGGCGAGTTCTACGAGGTGCCGCGCTCCCACCAGGACCCCAGGCCGGCGACGCCGCCGCCGGTGATGCTCGGCGGCACGGCCCGGGTGGCGCTCGAGCGGGCCGGGCGGATCGCCGACGGCTGGATCAGCTCCAGCCGGGCCGATCTGAGCGCGATCGACCAGCAGATCGCCATCGTGAAGGAGGCGGCGCGGCAGGCGGGCCGCGACCCCGGGGCGCTGCGCTTCGTCGTCCGCGGCGTCACCCGCGTCCTCGCGTCGGAGGAGGGCCCGCTGACGGGGTCGTACGACAAGATCCGGCGGGACGTCGAGGCGCTCGAGGCCAAGGGCGTGACCGAGGTCTTCCACGACCTCAACTTCGACCCCGAGATCGGCAACCCCGAGGCCGACCCCCGCGACTCCATGCGACGCGCCGAAGAGGCCCTGGAAGCTCTCGCCCCCCGGTGAGCTCCACCGCCGTCAGGGACACGACGAGGACGAGCCCGACGGCCAGCGGCCCGGCGACGGCCAGGTGGGCGGTGATCGCGTTCGCGAGGTCGGGGACGGACCTGCTGAGGGTCACCAGGGTCGCCGCCCACGCCGCCGCCGTGGGCACGCTGACGCGGGCGAAGGCCGCGTACGGCACGCCCGCCCAGCCCGTGAGCCTCGGGACGAGGGTGCGGGCGGCGCCGAGCCACTGACCGCCCGCGATGGCCCAGGCGCCTCTCCTCGCCACCATGCGGCGGGCCCGCGCCCACGCGGCGGGCGCGAACCGGTCCGCCAGAGGGTGGATGGAGGCGGCGCCCTCGCGTCTGCGGCCCTGGGCGTACGACAGCTGCGTGCCGGCGACGGCGGCCGCCACGGCCACGGCGACCGTCCCGGCGAACGGCAGCACGCCGAGGCGGGTGAGGTAGCCGAGGGCCACCAGCACGCTCGTCCCCGGCAGCGCCACCCCGGCGAGCGTGCCGGCCTCGGCGACGATCAGCATCGCCGCGACCGAGAGCACGAGGGGAGCGGGAAGCCGGCCGAGCAGCTCAGCCACGGTGCACCGGCCTGCGGCACACGTAGGCCAGGCCGGGCGGCATGTTGCGCCAGACCGGCCCGGTCGTGAGCACCTCGTCGAAGGCGGCGCGCAGGCGCCGCCGGAAGCGCCGCGCCCGTGCCAGCGGCACCGCGGGCAGATAGGTCACCGTGGTGAACGCCCCCGTCGGGCGCAGCACCCGCCCGACCTCCCCGAGGATCGACTCCTGCACGTCCTCGGGGAAGAGCGTCCACGGCAGCGTGCTGACCACGGCGTCGACCCGCGAGACTCCCCGTTCGCCCAGCAGCGCGCCGAGGCGGGCCGCGTCGCCCTGCAGCACGTCCAGCCAGGGCCGGGCGCGTCGCAGGTGCGCCACCATCCCCGGGTCGATCTCGACGGCGAGCTGGCGGGAGCCGGGGGCGAGCCGTTCCCTGATGGCCTCGCTGATCGCGCCGGTGCCCGGGCCGAGCTCCACGACCACGGCGGGACCGTTCGTCGGGACGACGGCGGTGAGGGCCCGCGCGAGCGAGCGCGAGCTCGGGGCCACGGCCCCCACGACACCCTGCCGTCGCAGCGCCACGCCCGCGAACGCCCTCAGATCGGAGACCTGCTGGACTGTCTCGTTCATGCGGCCCATCAGACCGGTGCGCGACCTGGGCCCGCCAGCCGTCCCGGCCCCCCTGCGGGGGTATGGCCAGCCCTACCTCCGCTGGGGGGCCTGGCCGTCTTCGACCTGGCCCGGACGGCCTCTAGGGTGGGTCGGGTGCGCCTCAACGGCCCGTGGCAGGCCCTCGCCCGCAGGGACCTGCTGGCGACCTCGCTGCCCTGGCGCGCCCTCGCCTACCTGGTGACGGGCGCGGTCGTCGGCGTGGTCGTGCTGGCGTCGCTGATCGTCTCGCTGACCGCAGGGGCGCTGCTCACCGTTTTCCTGGTGGGCGTGCCGCTGCTGGCGGTCCCGGTGGTCGCCGCCGTGCCGCTGGGCGCGTTCGAACGCCGGCGGCTGCGGATCATGGACGCCGAGCCCGCGCCGAGCCCCCACCGCCCCGCGCCCCCGGGCCCGCGCGGCTGGCTCGGGACGCGCCTGCGGGAGCAGGCGACCTGGCGGGCCCTCGCCTACACGGGCCTGCTGGCCGTCGTGCTCGGCCCGGTCGAGCTGATCGCCGTGACGTACGGCCTGGTGGCGCCGCTCGTGATGATCTTCGCCCCGGTCAGCGTGGCGGAGGCGGGGCCCATCGTGCTGCTGAAGTTCTGGCCGCTCGGCTCGCTCACCGAGGCGTTCGCCGCCGCGCTCCTGGGGGTCGTGGTGCTCATGCTGGCGGCGTACCCGATCACCGCACTCGCGACCGCGCACGCCCTGCTGGCCCGGTTGCTGCTCACGTCCGGGAAGGGCGAGCCGGGCGAGCGGCTCGCCGAGCTGACCCGCTCCCGGAGCCGCCTGGTCGAGGCGTTCGAGGTCGAGCGGCGGCGCATCGAGCGCGATCTGCACGACGGCGCGCAGCAGCGGCTGGTCGCGCTGACGATGACGCTCGGCCTGGCCAAGGTCTCCCGGGGTGAGGAGGCGGCCGAGCTCGTGGCCAGGGCGCACGAGGAGGCGAAGCTCGCCCTCGCCGAGATCCGCGACCTGATCCGCGGCATCCATCCCCGCATCCTCGCCGATCGGGGGCTGCCCGCCGCGGTCGCGGAGCTGGCCGACCGGTCGCCCGTGCCGGTCGAGGTCGACGTGGACGTCCCCCGGCTACCGGAACCGGTGGAGTCGGTCGCCTACTTCGTCGTCAGCGAGGGCCTGGCCAACGTGGCCAAGCACAGCGGGGCCGAGCGGGCCCGGGTGCGGGGCCGGCTCGACGGCCGGCTGCTCACCGTCGAGATCCGGGACGACGGGGTGGGCGGTGCGGACGTGACCGCCGGAACCGGGCTCGCCGGGCTCGCCGACCGCGTCTCCGCGGTCGAGGGCAGGCTGATGCTGTCGAGCCCGCCGGGCGGCCCGACCCTGCTGCGCGCGGAGATCGAATGCCTGCCGGCGCTTCCCTGACCGTCGTCATCGCGGAGGACGGCGTGCTGCTCCGCGAGGGACTGGCCACGCTGCTGGCCCGGTTCGGCCACCGGGTGGCCGCCACCGCCGGCGACGCCGAGGGGCTGGTGAAAGCGGTGGAGGAGCACGCCCCCGACATCGTCGTCACCGACGTGCGGATGCCGCCCGGCTTCTCCGACGAGGGACTGCGGGCCGCCGTGGCGTTGCGCGCCGCGCACCCCGGGCTCGCCGTCCTGGTGCTGAGCCAGTACGTCGAGCAGACCTACGCGGCGGAACTGCTCGACTCCGGGGACGGCACCGGCGTGGGCTACCTCCTCAAGGACCGGATCGGAGAGGTCGAGGAGTTCGTGGACGCCCTGACCACCGTCGCCGGCGGGGGGACGGTCGTGGACCCGGAGGTCGTGCGTCAGCTTCTGCGCCGCCGCCGCGACCCGCTGCGGCGGCTCACCCCAAGGGAGGGCGAGGTCCTCGCCCTGATGGCCGAGGGCAGGTCGAACGCCGCGATCGCCCGCGCGCTGGCGGTGTCGGAAGCCGTCGTCGGCAAGCACATCGGGAACATCCTCGCCAAGCTCGACCTGCCTCCCGACGAGGACGCCCATCGCCGCGTCCTCGCCGTCGTCGCGTTCCTGCGCGGCTAGACCATCCCGTACGCCTGGGCGATCAGCTCGTAGGAACGCAGGCGCGCCGCGCCGCCGTGGACCTGCGTGGTGATCATCAGCTCGTCGGCCCCGGTGCGCTTGCGCAGTTCCTCCAGCCCGTCGCGCACGGTCTGCGGGCCGCCGTGCACCACCGTCGACAGCCGCTCGTGGACGAACTCCCGCTCCATCGGGGTGTACGGGTACGCCTCGGCCTCCTCCGGAGTGGGCGTACGGCCAGGCCTCCCCTGCCGCAGGCGCAGCCACGACAGCGCGCCCGGCATGACCTGGCGCAGCGCCTCCTCGTCGGTGTCGGCCGCGACGGCCGCCACCCCGATCAGCGCGTACGGCCGGTCGAGGACCGCCGAGGGCCGGAACGAGGAGCGGTAGAGGTCGAGCGCGGGCTCGGTGTTGGCGGCGCTGAAGTGGTGGGCGAAGGCGAACGGCAGCCCGAGCAGCCCGGCCAGCCTGGCGCTGAATCCGCTGGAGCCGAGCAGCCAGATCGGCGGCCGGTCGTCACCGCGCGGCACCGCCTGGATCCTCGCGTACGGGTGGCCGGGCGGGAATGCGCCGTCGAGGAAGCCGGTCAGCTCGGCCACCTGCTGCGGGAACTCGTCGGGGTCCACCTCGGCGGAGCGCCGCAGGGCGTTCGCCGTCGCCATGTCCGTGCCGGGGGCGCGGCCGAGGCCGAGGTCGATGCGGCCGGGGTGCAGCGCGTGCAGCGTGCCGAACTGCTCGGCGATCACCAGCGGCGCGTGGTTGGGCAGCATCACGCCCCCGGAGCCGATCCGGATCGACCGGGTCGCCGCCGCGAGGTGCGCGATCAGCACGGCCGGGGAGGAGCTGGCGACTCCGGGCATTCCGTGGTGTTCGGCGACCCAGATGCGGTGGTAGCCCCACTCCTCGGACCGGCGGGCCACTTCGGTGGCGTCGCGCAGCGCCTCGGTGGGCGTGGAGCCCTCGCCGACGGTCGCGAGCTCCAGGATCGACAGTGGCACCTCGGCCGTCCCGCGCGGCACCCCACGGATGTTGTCATCGCTCATGCTCGGCCCAACCTGAGGTCGCATCAGGATATTTCCGGACGTAGTGAGGGATGTGCTTCGGCACTCCGTCACCTGCCATGCTTGGACGCATGAGCGAGCGAAAGCCCATCGAGTCGTGGCTGTCCGACATGGACGGGGTGCTGGTCCACGAGGGGCAGCCGGTGCCGGGTGCCGACGAGTTCATCAGGCGCCTGAAGGAGTCGGGGAAGCGGTTCCTCGTCCTGACGAACAACTCGATCTACACCCCCCGCGACCTGTCCGTACGGCTGCGCGCGGCCGGGCTGGAGGTGCCGCCCGAGTCGATCTGGACCTCCGCGCTGGCCACCGCCAAGTTCCTCGCCGACCAGCGGCCCGAGGGTTCGGCGTACGTGATCGGCGAGGCGGGGCTGACCACGGCCCTGCACGAGGCCGGCTACGTGCTGACCGACCTCGACCCCGACTACGTGGTGCTGGGCGAGACCCGCACCTACAGCTTCACGTCGATAACGCGGGCGATCCGGCTGATCGACAACGGCGCGCGCTTCATCGCGACCAACCCCGACCCCATCGGCCCCTCGACCGAGGGCTCGCTTCCCGCCTGCGGCGCGGTGGCCGCGATGATCACCAAGGCGACCGGAGTGGAGCCGTACTTCATCGGCAAGCCCAACCCGATGATGATGCGCAGCGCGCTCAACCGGATCGACGCGCACAGCGAGACCACCGCGATGATCGGTGACCGCATGGACACCGACGTCGTCTGCGGCATCGAGGCGGGACTGCACACGATCCTGGTGCTCACGGGCGTCACCCAGAAGGACCAGATCGACCGTTATCCGTTCCGGCCCACGCAGGTGGTCAACTCCGTGGCCGACCTCATCGACCTGGTCTGAACCTGACGGGTTCCGTCAGGTACGGGTGCCATGCTGGCCGGCATGAACCATCGCGTCTACCTGGAACTCGGCCCCAAGAAGGTCTTCGCCTGCTCGATCGACTGGCCGGGCTGGTGCCGCATCGGCAAGACGGAGGAGGCCGCGCTCGGCACGCTCGTGGACTACACGCCGCGCTTCCGGGTGATCGCCGAGCGGGCGGGGCTGGAGTTCGCGCCGGGGGAGCCGGAGGTCGTCGCACGGGTCAAGGGCGACAGCACGACGGACTTCGGCGCGATCTCCGCCATCCCCGGCTTCGACCGGGAGCCGGTCGACGCGCCGGAGGCCGCGCGTGCGGCCGCCCTCGCCCGCGCGGCGTGGGCGGTGTTCGCCGAGGTGACCGCGGCGTCTCCGGAGGAACTGCGCAAGGGCCCCAGGGGCGGCGGCAGGGACCGGGACAAGATGGTCTCCCACGTCGTGGAGGCCGAGCGCGCGTACGCCCGGAAGATCGGCGTGCGGCACAAGCCCTTCAAGGACGAGGCCGGCCGCATCGCCATGCGCGAGGACATCGTGCGGGTGCTCGAGCGGCCGGCCGAGGCCTTTCCGCCCGGTGGTGAGGGCTGGCCCGTCCGATACGCCGCGCGCCGCATCATCTGGCACGTGGTCGACCACATCTGGGAGATGGAAGACCGCCGGCTCTAGGACAGCGCGTCTAGGAGAGGGCGTCGGCGGCGCGCAGCGCGAGGGCGACGACGGCGGCGTCCTCGGGGACGCGCACGTCCCGGCCGGTGAGCTCCCGGAAGCGCGCGAAGCGGTGCTGCACGGTGTTGCGATGGCAGTACAGGGCCGCGGCCGTATCGGCGACCGAGCCCGACCCGGCCAGGGCGGACAGCGGGCCCAGCGCCTGCTGCGCGAGCTCGGCCGCCGGCTCCCTGCTGCCGCCGACGAAGACGTCCAGCCAGGCGTCCTCCAGCCGGGATACGCCGCAGCGCACCCCGCGAGCGGATGTGCCGCAGCAGCATGTCCAGCCCGGTCAGCGCCAGCCCAGGGCCTGGCGGACGCCGTGCCGCGCCCGGTGCCGTTCGAGGACTTCGTCGAGGGCATCGCGCTGGCCGGCCGGGTGGCGGCCGGCGAGGGCCACCAGCTTCACCGAGCCGGGCATCGGACGCGGGCTGGCCGGCAACGGCGTCTGGGACCTCGCGGCCTTGCACCGCCATGTGCTGCGACCACGAGGGGGAGCCGGGCAACCGGGGGCTGCTGCAGCAGGACGCCGAGGCGCTGCGCGCGTACACGATCGGCTCGGCGTACGCCGCCGGGGAGGAGCGGCACAAGGGCACGCTGTCGCGCGGCAAGCTGGCCGACTTCGTCGTCCTGGGCGACGACCTGCTCGCGGTCGCCCCCGAGCGGATCAAGGAGGTCGCCGTGGTCGCCACGGTCGTCGGCGGCGTCTTCGTCTTCGACTAGGCCGGCCTGTCCGCCAAAAAGTGGTACGTTGTTACCATGGTAACAGTGCAGCGGACGCAGACCGGCCTTCGCGTCGAGCGCAACACCTTGAAGGTGCTCAAGGGCCTGGCCGAATACCTGGACATGTCCCTCGGCGACCTCGTGGAGGGAATCGTCCTGCACGCCTTCGAGGGCAAGTCGCCGTTCGGGCCGGAGACCCTCGCGAAGATCGGGCAGCTCAAGGAGGTCTACGGCCTGACGCTGACGGCCGCCGACGCCCACCGGCTGGAGGAGAGGTGAGTGCCGGGCCGCGGCGTCGCCGCCTCACCGGTAGGCTCCGGGTCGCGCTCGCGCCCGCCGAGGCCTTCCGGCTGTTCACCCCGTACGGCGAGCGGGACTGGGTGGAGGGATGGGAGCCGCGGTTCCCGGAACGGGTCACGGACGACACGGCGCCCGGCACGGTCTTCCAGACCCATGGGCACGGGGCGACCACCACATGGATCGTCCTGCACCGTGAGCCCGGCCGGTCGGTCTCCTACGCCCGTGTGTGCGAGGGGGTACACGCCGGCACCGTCGGCGTGACGCTCGCTCGGGCGGAGCGCGGGCACAGTGATGTGACGGTCACCTACGACCTCACCCCGCTCACCGCCGCGGCCGAGGCCGACCTGGCCGCCTTCGCCGCCGACTACCCGGCGTTCCTCCGCTCCTGGGAGGACGCCATCGCCGCCCATCTCGGATAGCCGCCCTGTTGGACGGCCGCGCCTGCAGCAAAATGGACCAGTGAGTCCAGAAGAAGGAGGGGCAATGGGGGCGCTGACCACGAAGGGGGCCGCCACGCGGCGTCGGATCGTCGAGGGTGCGGCCGAGACGATCCGCGAGCGCGGGGTGATGGACACCACCCTTGACGACGTGCGCGCCCGGACGCGCACCAGCAAGAGCCAGCTGTTCCACTACTTCCCCGGCGGCAAGGAGGAGTTGCTGCTGGCCGTGGCCCGCTTCGAGGCCGACCGGGTGCTCGCCGACCAGCAGCCCTACCTGGGCGAGCTCACCTCGTGGACGGCTTGGCAGGCCTGGCGTGACCGCGTCGTGGAGCGCTACCGCGAGCAGGGGCGGCAGTGCCCGCTCAACGTGGTGATGTCGCAGGTGGGGCACAGCACACCGGGCGCCCAGGCGGTGGTGACCGAGCTGATGCTTCGGTGGGAGGCGGAGATCGCCGCCGGCGTGCGGCACATGCAGGCCGCGGGCGAGATCGACCTGGGCATCGATCCCGGGCAGGCGGCGGCCGCGCTGCTTGCGGGGATTCAAGGAGGCGTGCTGCTCCACCTGTCCACCGGCCGGCTCACCCACCTGGAGGCGGCGCTGGACGTGGGCATCGGCCACCTGCGCGGCAGCGTGGCGCGGCTCAGTCCTCCGTACGGCGCAGGCGCTTGAGGTCGGAGCGGTGTTTCTTGGCGGTCAGGCGGCGCTCGACCGCGCCCTTGGACGGCTTGGTGGGACGGCGCCGCTTGGGCGGCGGCGCGATCGCCTCGCGGAGGAGGGCGGCGAGCCGTTCCCGCGCCGCCTCCCGGTTGCGCAGCTGCGAGCGGTATTCCGAGGCGGCCAATGTGATCACACCGTCGACCAGGCGGGCGGCGAGCCGTTCGAGCGCGCGGGCCTTGAGCGCCGGGCCGAGGGCGGTCGTCCCCGCGAGGTCGAAGCTCAGCTCGACCCGGCTGTCGGTGGTGTTGACGCCCTGGCCGCCGGGGCCGGACGAGCGGGAGAATCGCCAGGCGAGTTCCGCTTCGGGCACGACGACCGAGCCGCGCACGTGCAACGGGCCTGTCATGACGTTCCTTCCTCGATCGGGACGCCCAACCTATCTCGGTGAATATCACCACCGCTTGCCATTTATCACCGTAAACGCGGCGGGTGGTTGTCGCGGTCCAACGCGTCGTGCACAGTGACCCCCGTATTCCAGTCGACAGGGATGGGCGGGAGCATGACCTCGATCGTGGGCGTCCACGGCATCGGCAAGTACCACTACTACGAGGAGGCCGGCGGGTCGGCGGGCGGCGCCGCCGAGGCCGTGCGGACCAAGTGGAACACCTATCTGCACCAGGGGCTCACCGGCCGGGCGGACGGCGCGGGCCGGTACTTCGCCGAGATCGCCTACTACGCCCACCACCTGCACGGCGGGCCGCCGAAGCCGCCGCGGCAGATGGAGGCGCCGGCCAAGCTGGTCCTCGCCGACTGGGCGGTCCAGCTCGGCGGCCCGTTCCGCGACGCGGCGGGGGAGTCGCTCACCGGTCTCGCGCACCGGCTGGCCGAGTGGCTGCTGACGAGGATGGGCCCGCAGGCCGTGCGGTTCGCCCAGGACTTCTGCCCGGAGGTGGCCGCCTATCTGGGCGGAGGAGACCCGCGCGTGCGGGCCCGCGACGCGGTAGCCGAGGTCGTCCGCAGGCGCCGTCCCCGGGTGGTGGTCGCCCACTCGCTCGGCAGCGTCGTGACGTACGAGGCGCTGTGGGCGCATCCCGATCTCTCGGTCGAGTTGCTGGTGACGCTGGGCAGCCCGCTCGGCATGCGCGACGTCGTCTTCGAGCGGCTCGCGCCGGTCCCGGTGCGGGGGCGCGGGGCGCGCCCGCCGGGGGTGCGCCGCTGGATCAACATCGCCGACAAGGACGACATCGCCGCGATCCCGGCGGTGCTGGCGTCGTGCTTCGACGGCGTCGAGCGGGACGTCTCCTGCGACATCGACTGGCTCGACTTCCACACCGTGCGCAACTACCTGCGCTGCGGGAGCGCCAACGAGTACCTCAAGCCCTATGTGACCTGATTCCGAACACAGGTTACGATCGTACGACCATGAAGATTGTGCTTTTCGACTACGGCAACGTCGTGTCACTTCCCCAGGACCCCGAGGACGTCGCGCGCATGGCGGGAGGTGATCCGGGGTTCGAGGACCGCTACTGGGAGGTGCGGCTCGACTTCGACCGCGGCTCGCTCGACCCGGCCGCGTACTGGTCCCACGTGTACGGCAGGCCGATCGGCGGAGCCGAGCTGGACGCGGTCGTCGCCCTCGACGCGGCGAGCTGGTCGCGGCCCAACGAGGAGACCGTGGCGATCATCGACGAACTGGCCGGCGTCGGGGTTCCCATGGCGCTGCTGTCCAACATGCCGGTCAGCATCGCCGAGAGCATCGACACGCTGCCGTTCATGCGGCCGATCGGCCCCCGGTTCTACAGTGGCCGGATGGGCCTGGTGAAGCCGGAGCCGGAGATCTTCCACGAGACCGTGGCCTGGCTCGGGGCGGCCCCCGGCGACCTCGTCTTCGTGGACGACAGGCCGGAGAACGTCGCGGCGGCCGAGCGGGCGGGGCTGGCCGCCGTCCACTTCCACGACGCCGCGGCCCTGCGCGAGGACCTCAAGAGACTGCTGGCCTGATCCGCAAACCCGTCAGGTGTCCGAGCTCGCCGACGGGCGGGGGCCGAGGGTAGGCGCCTCGACCGGGCAGCCGGGGGCGGGCGGCTCGGGCGCGGACGCCAGGACGTTCCTCCTGATCGTGACGAACGTGACGGCCGCCGCGACGACCATCATGGCCGCGGCGGCCAGCATCGAGGTGTGGAACCCGCGGGTGAACGACACCGGGGAGTCGTAGGCCTCCCCCGTCAGCCCCACCAGCGGCGGGACGGCGGCGACGGCCAGGAGGCCGCCCGTCCGGGCCAGGGCGTTGTTGATCCCGCTCGCCACGCCCGCGTACCGCTCCTCCGCCGTGGCGAGCACGGTCGCGGTGAGCGGGGCGACGGCCGACGACAGGCCGAGCCCGAACACGACCGCCGCGGGCAGCACGTCGGCGAGGTAGGACGCGTCCGGGGCGATGCGGCTCATCAGCAGCAGCCCGGCCGCGCACAGCAGGATGCCTCCCGTCATGGGGAGGCGCGGGCCCACCCGCTTCGCCAGTTCGCCCGCCCGGGGCGACAGCAGCAGCATGAGGATCGTCACCGGGAGCATCGCCGACCCGGCGGCGATCGGCGAGAACCCGGCCGACACCTGGAGCTGGACCACCAGCAGGAAGAACACCAGGCCCATCGCCGCGTACATGACCAGCGTGACGACGTTGACCGCGGTGAACTCCCGCGAGGCGAAGACCCCCACGGGAACGAGCGACCGGGGGGAGCGCCGGATCTCCACCACCACGAAGCAGGCGGCCAGGACGATCCCGGCGGCCAGCGGCGCCAGCCCGTCGCCCGCCAGGATCAGGCCGTACGTCAGCCCGGCCAGCGCGGGTGCGGCGAGGACGGTCCCGAGCACGTCGAAGCGGCCGTGCGGACCGGCGTCCCGGGTCTCGGGCACGTGCCGGGCGGCGACGCCGACCACGACGGCGGCGAGCGGCAGGTTGAGCAGGAACACCCACCGCCAGCCCGCCGTCTCGACGAGCCAGCCGCCGAACAACGGCCCGAGCGCGGCGGCCACGCCGCCCAGCCCCGACCAGGCGCCGACGGCGCGCGGCCGGTCGTCGGGCGCGAAGCTCGCCTGGATGATCGCCAGGGACCCGGGGATCAACAGGGCCCCGCCGACGCCCTGGAGTGCGCGGGCGAGCACGAGCACGGGCGTGTTCGGCGCGGCCCCGCAGAGCGCGGAGGCCAGGGCGAACCAGACCACCCCGGCGACGAAGATCTTCCGTCTGCCCAGCCGGTCGCCCAGCGACCCGCCCAGCAGGATCAGCGCGGCCATGGTGAGCGTGTACGCGTTCACGGTCCATTGGAGGCCGGACATTCCGGCGTGCAGGTCGCGCCCGAGAGCGGGAAGGGCCACGTTGACCACGGTGCCGTCGAGTGTCGCCATGCCCGACCCGAGGACCGTGGTGAGCAGCACCCACCGGCCTGGCGCCGAGCGCAGCCGGATATGTCCGGATGTCATGGACGCCATCATGCGTTACCCGGAGGAGTGGCCGCGCCCAACGGCAAGGTGGATTACACAATTACGATCGCTCACAGCGAACTGACGCAGAACAGGGAACAGGATCGGACTCCTGTTAGTTGAGCCGACATAACTCAACCTACTGGAGTGCTGATGTCCCAGATCCTTCCCGTCCTTCCGCTCGACGACGAGGTCGTCCTGCCCGGCATGGTCGTGCCCCTCGATCTGTCGGACGCCGAGGTCCGCGCCGCCATCGACGCAGCCCGTGCCAGTGGCGAGAGCACGGTCCTGCTGGTGCCCCGCATAGACGGCCGCTACGGCCCTGTGGGGGTGAGCGCCGTCGTGGAACAGGTCGGCCGGCTGCCGGGCGGCGAGCCCGCGGCCGTGGTCCGCGGCGTCGACCGCATGCGGGTCGGCACCGGCACCACCGGCCCCGGCGCGGCGCTGTGGGTCGAGGCGACCGTGCTGGAGCCGGTCACGACCGGAGCGAGAGCCGAGGAGCTCGCCAAGGAGTACAAGGCCCTGACCACCACGATCCTGCAGAAGCGGGGCGCGTGGCAGGTGGTCGACGCGGTCAACCAGATCGTGGACCCCGCCGTCCTCGCCGACAGCGCGGGATACGCCCCCTGGCTGCAGACTCCGCAGAAGTTGCTGCTGCTGGAGACCGCCGACCCCGCCGAGCGGCTGGACAAGCTGGTCGGCTGGGCCCGCGACCACCTCGCCGAGCTGGACGTCGCGGAGACCATCCGCAAGGACGTCCAGGAGGGCATGGAGAAGCAGCAGCGGGAGTTCCTGCTCCGCCAGCAGCTCGCGGCCGTGCGCAAGGAGCTCTCCGAGCTGAACGGCGAGCCCTCCGACGAGGAGGAGGACTACCGCGCCCGCATCGAGGCCGCCGACCTTCCGGAGAAGGTCAGGGAGGCCGCGCTCAAGGAGGTCGCCAAGCTGGAGCGGGCCTCCGACCAGTCGCCGGAGAGCGGCTGGATCCGCACCTGGCTCGACACCGTGCTCGACATGCCGTGGAAGGTCCACACGACCGACTCCTACGACATCGCCGGGGCCCGCGCGGTGCTCGACGCCGACCACACGGGTCTGAACGACGTGAAGGACCGCATCGTGGAATACCTCGCGGTGCGCAAGCGCAGGGCCGACCAGGGGCTCGGCGTGGTCGGCGGCCGCCGCAGCGGCGCCGTCCTCGCGCTGGCCGGACCTCCCGGAGTCGGCAAGACCTCGCTCGGCGAGTCGGTCGCCCGCGCCATGGGCCGCAAGTTCGTCCGCGTCGCCCTCGGCGGCGTCCGCGACGAGGCGGAGATCCGCGGTCACCGGCGCACGTACGTGGGGGCGCTGCCCGGCCGCATCGTCAGGGCGATCCGCGAGTCGGGCTCGATGAACCCGGTCGTGCTGCTCGACGAGATCGACAAGGTCGGCGCCGACTACCGGGGCGACCCGACGGCGGCGCTGCTGGAGGTGCTCGACCCGGCGCAGAACCACACGTTCCGCGACCACTACCTGGAGGTCGAGCTCGACCTGAGCGACGTGCTGTTCCTCGCCACGGCCAACGTGCTGGAGCAGGTGCCGGGGCCGTTGCTCGACCGCATGGAGATCGTCACGCTCGACGGCTACACCGAGGACGAGAAGGTGGCCATCGCCCGCGACCACCTGCTCCCGCGCAACCTGGAGAAGGCGGGCCTCACCGCCGACGACGTGACGGTGGAGGAGGCGGCGCTGCGCCGCCTGGCGGGCGAGTACACCCGCGAGGCCGGCGTCCGCTCTCTCGAGCGCTCCATCGCCCGGATCCTGCGCAAGGTGACGGCGAAGCTCGCCCTGGGCGAGGCCGAGCTCCCGCTGACGGTCACCGCCGGCGACCTGGTCTCCTACCTGGGCCGGCCGCGTCACGTGCCCGAGTCGTCCCTGCCGGAGGCCCGGCAGCGTACGGCGGTGCCGGGCGTGTCGACCGGCCTCGCGGTGACCGGCGCCGGCGGCGACGTCCTCTACGTCGAGGCGTCGCTGGCCGACCCGGAGACCGGGGCGACCGGTGTGACCCTGACCGGCCAGCTCGGCGACGTGATGAAGGAGTCGGCGCAGATCGCGCTGTCCTTCCTGCGGTCGCGGGGCGCCGAGCTGGAGCTGCCGGTCGGGTCGCTCAAGGACAGGTCGGTGCACATCCACGTGCCCGCGGGCGCGGTGCCCAAGGACGGCCCGTCGGCCGGTGTCACCATGACCACGGCCCTGGCCTCGCTGCTGTCGGGCCGGCCGGTCCGCGCCGACGTGGCGATGACCGGTGAGGTGTCCCTCACCGGGCGGGTGCTGCCGATCGGCGGGGTGAAGCAGAAGCTGCTGGCCGCCCACCGGGCGGGGATCACCACGGTGCTCATCCCGGCGCGCAACGAGCCCGACCTGGACGACGTCCCGGCCGAGGTGCTGGCCGACCTCACCGTCCACGCGGTGAGCGACGTGCGCGAGGTCCTCGACCTTGCTCTCACCCCGGCGACGGTCGCCCGGCAGGCGGTGGCTTGAGGTGGCCTGACTCACTCCACACGGCCCGCGTCTCCGTCGTCCCGGAGGCGCGGGCCTTTCCTGTGAGAAAGCACACATTTCCGGTATGGAATAAGGAATGCCTCACATCCTGTTTCAGCCGGTCGTGAGCGTATCGAACCTGGTGAACCCGCACGTGCGAGGGTGTCCCGCGGCCTGAACATCGTCGGTCCGCACCCTCCCCACGAAGGCACTCACCAATGACGCTCTCCCCGCTGCCCGATCCGATCCTGCGCCGGATCACGTCTTCGAAGGACGGCAAGTGATCACGGTTTCCGGCCTGCGCAAGGCCTACGGCGACGTCGTCGCGCTCGACGGCGTCGACCTCCACGTCGGCAAGGGCGAGGTCTTCGGCGTGCTCGGGCGCAGCGGCGCGGGCAAGAGCACCCTGCTGCGCTGCGTCAACCTGCTCGAACGCCCCGACGAGGGCGTGGTGACCGTCGACGGGCGCGAGCTGACCGCCCTCGGCGCGGCCGACCTGCGCGGCGCCCGCCAGCGCATCGGCATGATTCACCAGCACTTCGCGCTGCTGTCGTCGCGCACGGTGGCGGGCAACGTGGCCTTCCCGCTGGAGGTCATGGGCGTCGGCCGGGCCGCCCGGGCCCGGCGCGTCGCGGAGATGCTCGACCTCGTGGGCCTGGCCGACCGCGCCGGGGCCTACCCCGCGCAGCTGTCCGGCGGCCAGAAGCAGCGGGTCGGCATCGCGCGGGCGCTCGCCGCCGAGCCGTCGGTGCTGCTGTCGGACGAGGCCACCTCCGCGCTCGACCCCGCCACGACCCAGTCGATCCTCGCCCTGCTCCGGCGGCTCAACCGGGAGCTGGGGCTGACCATCCTGCTCATCACCCACGAGATGGACGTCATCAAGGCCGTCTGCGATTCGGCGGCGATCATGAGCGACGGGCGGATCGCCGAGGCGGGCCCCATTCCCGAACTGCTCGCCACCCCCGGGTCGCGCCTGGCGGCCGAGCTGTTCCCGCTGCCGTCCCCCGAGCCCGGCACCGTGACGGTCGCCCTGGCCGCGGACCAGACCCTGCTGTCGCGTCTCGCGCGTACGCACGACGTGGACGTCGCCATCGCCGCGGGCGCGGTCGAGCAGGTGGCGGGGATCCCGGCCGGCCGCCTGCGGCTGCGGATCACCGGAGCCGGCACGGCCGCCGCCCTCGCGGAGCTGCGCGGGCGCGGGCTGCTGGTGGAGGAGGACACATGACCTGGTCGGAGATGAGCCCCCTGCTGTGGGAGGCGACCGGGCAGACCGTCGTGATGGTGGGCTGGTCCACGCTGTTCACCGTGCTGTTCGGGCTGCCGCTCGGCGTCTGTCTCGCGGGGACGGACCGGGGCGGGCTGTTCCCCGCGCCCGCCGTGCGGCGCGTGCTCGGGCTGGTCGTGAACGTCGGGCGGTCGCTGCCCTTCATCGTCCTCATGATCGCGGTCATCCCGGTCACCCGCGTGCTCACCGGCACCACGATCGGGACCGCCGCCGCGGTGGTCCCGCTGACGATCGGCGCGGTGCCGTTCTTCGCCCGGCTGGTCGAGACGGCGCTGCGCGAGGTGGGCCGCGACGTCGTGCAGGCGGCCGAGGCCATGGGGGCGGGCCGCGCGAGGGTCGTCGCGCGCGTCCTGCTGCCCGAGGCGCTGCCCGGCCTGGTCGCCGGGCTGACCGTCACCGTGGTCACCCTCATCTCCTACTCGGCCATGGCCGGAGTGATCGGCGGCGGCGGTCTCGGCGACCTCGCCGTCCGCTACGGATACCAGCGCTTCGAGACCACGCTCATGGTCGTCACCGTGGTCGTCCTGGTCGTCGTGGTGCAGCTCGCGCAGACCCTGGGCGACGCGGTCGCCCGTCGTCTTTCCCACCGTTAACCCTTCGAAGGAGTCTTTCCCATGCGTAGAACGCTCGGCCTCGTCATCGCCGCCGTGGTCGCGCTCGTGTTGTCCGCCTGCGGGTCCTCGTCTTCCGGCACGGCTACCGCCTCCGGCACGGCGGCGGCGGACGCCCCGCTCAAGGTCGGCGTGAGCCCGGTGCCGCACGCGCAGATCCTGAAGTACGTTGCGGACAACCTCGCCGCCGCGAAGGGCCTGAAGCTGGAGGTCGTGGAGTTCAGCGACTACGTGCAGCCCAACCTGCAGCTCCAGGACGGCCAGCTCGACGCCAACTACTTCCAGCACAAGCCCTACCTGGACGACTTCAACGCCTCCAAGGGCACCAAGCTGAGCTTCGTCGCCCCGGTGCACCTGGAGCCGCTCGGCCTGTACTCCAGGAAGGTCAAGGACCTCGCCTCACTGCCGCAGGACGGCACGGTCGCCGTGCCCAACGACGCAACGAACCTCGGACGGGCGCTCAAGCTGCTCGCCGACAACGGCGTGGTCACGCTGAAGGACGGCGTGGGCACCGCCGCGACCGAGCGCGACGTGACCGGCAACCCCAAGAACCTGACCTTCCGCCCGCTGGAGGCCGCCCAGCTCCCGCGCTCGCTCGACGACGTGGACGCCGCCGTGATCAACGGCAACTACGCGCTGGAGGCGAACCTCAGCCCGTCCTCCGACGCGCTGGTGCTGGAGAAGGCCGAGGGCAACCCGTACGCGAACGGCCTGGTGGTCGCGCAGGGGCACGAGAGCGACCCGCGGGTGAAGACGCTGGCCGGGCTGCTGACCGGCCCCGAGGTGAAGAAGTACATCGAGGACACCTTCAAGGGCTCGGTCATCCCCGCCACCTGACGGGCACATACATGGACGAATCATCCAGTCGCTTGACTGAATGATTCGTCCATGCTGTCATGGCCAGATGTTGTACGCCACACCGGCACTGGACGCCGCGGACGAGAAGGTGCTCGCCGAGATCGAGGAGATGCGGCGCGACCTGAAATACCGGCTGGCCGAGGCGCACCGCTGGGACGGCCTGCTCCGGCGGCAACTGCAGGCGCGGGCGATCCAGGGGTCGAACTCCATCGAGGGCTACCGCGCCAGCGTCGAGGACATCGAGTCGATCATGTCCGGTGAGGACCCGCTGGAGACGTCGGCGGCCGTGGCGCGCGAGATCTCCGGCTACCGGCAGGCGCTCACCTGCATCGGCACCCTTTCGCGGGCGTGGGCCTTCCGGTACGACGCGGGCCTGCTGCACGGGCTCAACTTCATGATGATCGGCCACCACGTGGACAAGACGCCGGGCACCGTGCGGCCCGGCGGGATCTACGTCCGGAACTCCGCCACGGGCGAGGTGGTCTACGAGGGGCCGGACCACGAGCAGGTCCCCGGCCTGCTGGCGGAACTGGTCGAGTGGCTCAACGAGGGCGACCTCGACGCGCCCAGCTACGTCCGCGCCGCCATGGCCCACCTCAACCTCGTCAAGATCCACCCATGGCGGGACGGCAACGGCCGCATGTCGCGGGCGCTGCAGACGCTCGTGCTCGGCCGCGACCAGATCACCACGCCGGAGTTCGCCTCGATCGAGGAGTGGCTGGGCGAGGGCCGCACCACCTACGACTACTACGACGTGCTCGGCGAGGTGGGACGCCGCCGGTGGAGCCCACACGGGGAGACCCTCTCGTGGGTCCGGTTCGTGCTGCGCTGCCACCACATGCAGGCCCAGCGGGTGGGTCGCCGGCTCGCCGAGGCGGGCGAGGTGTGGATGCTGCTGGAGGAGCGGACCGGGGCGCAGGGCCTGCACCCCCGCACGGTCTCCGCGCTCTACCAGGTGTTCGTGTCCCGGCGGCTGCGCCGGAGCATGTACCAGGCCGACGAGGGGCTGAGCCAGGGCCAGGCCGCCCGCGACCTGCGCGAGCTCGCGGCCACCGGGTGGCTCCAGCCGTACGGCGAGACGAAGGGGCGTTTCTACGCGCCGGGGCCGAAGATGACGGAGATCAAGGCGGCGTTCGCCGAGCGGGCCGCACCGCTGCGCGACCCCTATCGGACGCTGGAGAGCTGATCACTGGCGCATCAGGATGTGACTCCTACCACATCGACGGCAAACCGAGTAACGTTCGGTTATGCACCCTGGGGCGATCGCGGCGGTGACGCCGGACAAGCCTGCGGTGATCATGGCGGGCTCCGGCCGCGTGGTCACCTTCCGCGAGCTCGACGAGGAATCCAACCGGCTCGCGCACCTGCTGCGGGCGGCGGGCCTGAAGCCCGGCGACCACATCGCGTTCATGCTGGAGAACCATCCGCTCTTCCTTGTGATCGCGTGGGCCGCGCACCGCTCGGGCCTGTACTACACCGCGATCAGCTCCCGTCTGCAGGCCGACGAGCTGGCGTACATCGTGGACAACTGCGGGGCGCGGGTCTTCATCTCCTCGGCGAAGCTCGCCGGCGTCGCGACCGCGGTCACCGGGGCGACGCCCGGGGTCGAGCTGCGGCTCATGGTCGACGGCGTCGCCCCCGGCTTCACGTCGTACGAGGAGGCCGTGGCGGGGCAGCCCGCGACGCCGCTCGGCGACGAGTGCCAGGGCGCCGACATGCTCTACTCGTCGGGCACCACGGGACGGCCCAAGGGGGTCAAGCCGCCGCTCAGCCGGGCCCCGCTGGAGGTCCCCGGGGTCCTGGTGCAGCTCATCCAGGGCCTGTTCGCGCCCTCGGCCGACAGCGTGTACCTGTCGCCCGCGCCGCTCTACCACGCCGCTCCGCTGCGTTACAGCATGTCCTTCCAGCGTCTCGGCGCGACCGTGGTGGTGATGGAGAGGTTCGACCCCGAGGAGGCGCTGGCGCTTGTCGAGCGCCTCGGGGTCACTCACGCGCAGTGGGTGCCCACCATGTTCGTCAAGATGCTCAAGCTGCCCGAGGAGGTGCGCGGGCGCTACGACCTGTCGTCGCTGCGCTGCGCCGTCCACGCCGCCGCGCCCTGCCCCGTCGAGGTCAAGGAGCGGATGATGGAGTGGTGGGGGCCGATCATCCACGAGTACTACGCGGGCACGGAAGGCAACTGCTTCCTGTACGCGGGGCCGGAGGACTGGCTCGCCCACAAGGGCACGGTGGGCCGGCCGCTGCTCGGGGTCCCCCACGTCTGCGACGAGGACGGCGACGAGCTGCCGCCCGGTGAGCACGGCACGGTCTACTTCTCCGACGGCCCCAGGTTCGAGTATCACGGCGACCCCGCGAAGACCGCGTCGGTCCAGGACCCGCACGGCCGCGGGTGGACCACGCTGGGGGACATCGGCTATCTGGACGAGGACGGGTTCCTCTACCTCACCGACCGGCGCTCGTACATGATCATCTCCGGCGGGGTGAACATCTACCCGCAGGAGGCCGAGAACGTGCTGGCGATGCATCCCGAGGTGGCCGACGTGGCCGTCTTCGGGGTGCCGGACCCCGAGATGGGCGAACAGGTCAAGGCCGTCGTGCAGCCCGCGGACCCGGCCTGCGCCGGTCCCGTCCTGGAGGCCGAGCTGATCGCCTACTGCCGGGAACGCCTGGCCCACTACAAGTGCCCGAAGTCGGTCGACTTCCGGGACGAGCTGCCCCGTCACCCCACGGGAAAGCTGTACAAGCGCCTGCTCAGGGACGAGTACTGGCCCCGGACGAGCTGACATAAAGTACACGTAGGGCGCCCGGGGATCCCCCCCACTGATCGCTTAGCGCGACCTTATCGCCGATGCGTCATCGTATTACGTGTACCGGCGGAGAGCCGGGATCACCGGCGAATCCATTGAGGGGGATGGCGATGAGCTCACCTGAGCATGTTCCCGGCGACGAGAACACCCAGATACTCCCCGGTCACGGCTGGAGCCAGTTCGGAAGCACTCCGCCGCAGCACGGGCAGTACACCGGGGCGTACCAGTCGTACGGCGCCTACGGCAGCGGTCCTTATGACACGGCGCAGTTTTCGCCTCCGGCGCGGAAGGGCACGCTGACCGCGCGCCAGAAGGCGGGCGCGGGTCTCGCCCTCGTGGCCGTGGCACTGGGCGGCGGGGTCACCGGGGCCCTCGTCGCCAACAGCGTGAACGGCGGGCAGACCGTGATCGCGAGCCCGGTGGTCAAGGGGGTCTCCAACTCCTCTACCACCACGATCGCCGCGGTGGCCAAGGCGATCATGCCGTCGGTGGTGTCGATCGAGGTGAAGACCGCCACGGCCGGCGGCGAGGGGTCGGGCGTCATCCTGTCGGCCGACGGCCTGATCCTGACGAACAACCATGTGGTGAGCATCGGCGGTGGGGGCGGCGGCACGGTCACCGTGAAGTTCAGCGACGGCAAGACCGCCAGCGCCGTCGTCAAGGGCACCGACCCCACCACGGACCTCGCCGTCATCCAGGCGCAGGGCGTGTCCGGCCTGACCCCCGCCTCCCTCGGCGACAGCGACAAGCTCCAGGTCGGCGACGGGGTCCTCGCGATCGGCAGCCCGCTCGGCCTGGAGGGATCGGTCACCTCCGGCATCGTGAGCGCCCTCGACCGCACGCTGACCGAGGCTCCCGAGGAGCAGCAGCAGCCGCAGTTCCCCTGGGGGATGGAGCAGCAGCAGCCGCAGAGCCAGGGCAACACGATCGGCGGCATGATCCAGACCGACGCCGCGATCAACCCCGGCAACTCCGGCGGCGCGCTGGTCAACACCAACGGGCAGGTCGTCGGCATCAACACGGCGATCGCCACCTCGGGCTCCAGCTCCGGCAACATCGGCGTCGGCTTCGCGATCCCCATCAACACCGCGAAGCTCGTCTCCGACCAGCTCATCAAGACGGGCAAGGCGACGCACGCCTTCCTCGGGGTGAGCGTGGCCGACGCGGTCGGCGGCGCGTCCGGCGCGGTGGTCAGCTCGATCACGGCCGGCAGCCCGGCGGAGAAGGCCGGCCTCAAGGAGGGCGACCTGATCACCAAGATCAACGACAAGGTGGTGGACAGCGCGGAGGCGCTGGTCGGCACCATCCGCAGCTCCCGCGCCGGCGACAAGGTGACCATCACCTTCACCCGCGACGGCAAGGAGAACACCATCACCACCGCGCTCGCGGAGCAGTCCGCGGGCTGACGGCCCACGATCGTCGCCGGCGGGCCTCTGGGGGGACGGCCCGCCGGCGATCGCCAATCGCGATCGCGGCCCGCGCCGGGGCGCAGGCCGCCCTGCCTCACTTGCTCATGCCGGCGGTCAGCCCGGCGATGATCTGCTTGGTCGCCAGGACGAACAGCACGAAGAGCGGCGCCGTGGCGAGGACCAGCCCGGCGAACAGCGCCGACCAGTCGGTCGTGTACTCGCCGAAGAACTGCGACAACCCGCGCGGGATCGTGAACTTCTCGTCGGAGCGCAGCAGCACCAGCGGGTAGAGGAACTCATGCCAGAGCGGCACGAACTGGAACAGCATCACCGACGCCAGCGCGGGCCGCACCAGCGGCAGCATGATCTGCCCGAAGATCCGGAACTCGCCGGCGCCGTCGATCCGGGCCGCCTCGTCCAGCTCGCCGGGCAGGGAACGGTAGAACGCCGACAGCACGAACACGCAGAACGGCACCCCGGACGCGGCGTACAGCAGCGTGAGACCGAGCAGCGAGTCGATCAGGCCCATGGAGTCCATGAGGTAGAAGATCGGCACCAGGCCCAGCCGGATCGGCAGCATCAGCCCCGCCAGGAAGTACGCCCCGAGCACCCGGCTGCCGGCGAAGTCGTAGCGGGCCAGCGGATAGGCCGCCAGCGCGGAGACCGCCGTGCCGAGCAGCACCGCGCCGCAGGTGACGACCAGCGAGTTCGTGAGGTAGGAGCTGAACGACGCCTCCGTCCACACCCGGGCGTAACTGTTCAGCGTGGGGGACGCCGGCAGCCCCAGCGGCGTGGTGAAGATCTCGCTCGTGGGCCGCAGCGAGTTGAGCACCATGACGACCAGCGGCAGCAGCGCGACGACCCCGTAGCCCCACAGCAGCAGGTGGACGGCGACGCGCCCCGGAGCCCGGCTCCGCGCCGTCACAGCAGTCTCCGCTCACGGCGGCGGAAGTACGAGCCGGCCAGCAGCGACACCCCGAAGATGAACACGAACATCAGCACGGCCAGCGCCGACGACCGCCCGATCGCCTCCGTGCCGCCCTCCACGAACGCGACCCGGTAGAACAGCAGGCCGAGCACGTCGGTGGAGCCCGCGGGGGACCCGGTCGATCCGGCCATCGCGTAGACCAGCCCGAAGGCGTTGAAGTTGCCGATGAACGTCAGCACGCTCACCACGCCGATCGCCGGGGTGAGCAACGGCAGTGTCACCCGCCGGAACGACTGCCAGGCCGACGCGCCGTCGACCCTCGCCGCCTCGTGGTACTCGGCCGGGATCCCGGCGAGCGCGGCGGAGAACAGCAGCATGGGGAAGCCCACCCACTGCCATGCGTTCACCACGATGACGACCGGCAGCGCCGTACGGGTGTCGCCCAGCCAGGGCAACGCCCACGAGTCCAGCCCGGCCGCCTCCAGCAGAGAGTTGACCGGGCCGAACGTCGGGTTGAGCAGCAGGCTCCACAGGTAGCCGATGACCAGCGGGTCCACCAGGTAGGGCGTGGTGAACGCGGCCTGCAGGAACCGCTTGCCGCGGCCGTACCGGAACAGCAGGAGGGCGAACAGCAGCCCGACCGTGTTCTGGATCAGCATGGTCCCGGCGAAGAACAGCGCGTTGTGCCCGAACGCCCGCCACAGCTGCTGGTCGTAGGGGTAGACGCCGAACAGGTCCCGGTAGTTGCCGAGCCCGGCGAACCCCGCCTGCCGGATCCCGCGCCACTCGAAGAAGCTGTACTCGAGGGCGGTGACCAGCGGATAGACGATGAAGACCGAGTAGAGCAGGAGCGCGGGCAGCAGGAAGACGGCCAGCACCCGCCATCGAGGTGCGGCGGAGCGCCGGGGCGTGTTCAGTTCCCCGGCTTGAACCACTGCTCGACGCCCTTCTGCACGCTCTCGGCGACCGACTTGGGATCGGTCTGGCCGGCCAGCATCTTCTGCACCTCGTCCCGGAAGACCGCGTCGCCGTTCGGCTGGCCGTAGCGGAAGTCGACGAGCAGCGTGTACGGCGCGCCGTTGGCGGCGTAGTTCTTCGCCATCTCGGCCAGCAGCGGGTCCGACGGCGTGACCCCGGGAACCGCGGACAGCTGCTTGAGCTCGCTCGCGTAGAGCTGCCCGAACTCCGGCGTCGCCATCCACTTGACCAGTTCGAGCGCCTCGGCCTGGTGGGCCGACTTGGCGTTGACCCCGAACGAGCCGTCGGCCCAGCCCGGCGTGACGGGCGTGGTCACCGGGGAGCCGGGCGGCGGCGGCACCTGGAAGGCGCCGACCTCCAGACTCGGGTTGGCCGCGAGCACGGGCGCCAGGTCGAAGCTGCCCGTGGGATACATCGCGGCCCTGCCGGTCGCGAACAGCGCCTGGACGTCGGGGATCTTCACGGCCACCACGTCCTTGGGGAAGTACGGCTCCAGGTCCTTGAGTAGCTTGACCGAGGCCGTGAAGCCGGGGTCGGTGAACTTCTTGTCGCCGCTCAGCAGCGCGTCCCGGAACTTGGTGCTGCCGTAACGGGCGTTGCCGAAGATCTCGTGGACGATCGGCAGCGTCCACGTCGCGTCGGGCCCGGCCGCGACGGCGAACGGCGTGATCCCGGCGGCCTTCAGCTTCCCGGCCGCCGCGATCATCTCGTCCCAGGTGGCGGGGGGCCGGATGCCGTTGTCGCCGAACAGCTTCTTGTTGTAGAGCACCTGGAGCGTCTGGTAGGCGAACGGCACGCCGTAGATCTTGCCGTCCTCGTGGCCCTTGGCGCCTTCGAGCAGCTTGGCGTCGAAGCCGGACAGCGCCTCCACCTTGCCGTCCAGCGGCACCAGCTGGCCCGCCTCGACCAGCGGCTGGAGCCCGCCGTACGCGCGCAGCTGCGCGACGTCGGGCCCGGCGGTGCCGGACAGGCCGGTGGCCAGGATGTTGTTGTACTCGGTGGCCTGGAACGGCTTGAACTCGACGTGGATCTTCGGGTGTGACTCCTCGAACCTGGCGAGGATCTTGTCGTACGCCTTGACGTCCTCCACCCGCCACGACCACAGGCTGAGCGTGACCTTGTCACCGCCCGCCTCGCCGCCCTGCGCGTCGCCGTTCTGGCCGGATGCGCCGCCCCCGGGCGCGCAGGCCGCCAGAGCCACCGCGAGCACTCCGATCGCTCCCGCGATCCACCCTCTCTTCATGAGACTCCCTTTCGGCTGGTAGCCAGTTCGGCGAGCGCCATGCGTGTAGGTAAATGCCATGCAAGGTCATCGCGTTGTCTGAAAATTACTTACATCTGACAAGATCCGCAATGCCTTCGTCACGGAAGGTTCACACGAAGGGAGTGACGGGGCGGGCGCGTTCAGCCGCGGTGGCGGGTGAGGGCCTCGGACTCCCACAGGTCGCGGTAGTAACCGGGCACGGCGACGAGGTCGGCGTGCGTGCCGCGCTGGGTGACCCTGCCGCCCTCCAGCACGACGATCTCGTCGACCTGTTCCAGGCCGTGCAGCCGGTGGGTGACCAGCACCGTGGTGCGGCCCCGGGTGGCGTCCAGCAGGTCGGCCATCAGCAGGTCGGCCGTCTCCTCGTCCAGGGCCTCGGCCGGCTCGTCCAGCAGCAGCACCGGCGGGTCGTACAGCAGGGCCCGGGCCAGCGCGAGCCGCTGGAGCTGGCCGCCGGAGACGGTGCGGCCGTCCTCGCCGAGCACCGTGTCCCAGCCGGTGCGCTCGGTCCAGGCGTCCAGCCGGGCCCGCCGCACGGCCGCCTTGACCTCCTCGGTCGACGCCTGCGGCCCGGCCAGGCGCAAGTTGTCCGCCACCGTGGCCTGGAAGACGTACGGGTCCTGGGTGAGGCCCGTGACGAGCGCCCGCACGTCGTCGGAGGACAGGCGCCGCACGTCGGTGCCGTTGAGCCGGATCGTGCCGGACTCGATCTCCACGGTCCGCATCAGCGCCGACAGCAGGGTGCTCTTGCCCGCGCCGCTCGGGCCGACCACCGCGACCCGGCGGCCCGGCGTCAGCGTCAGGCTCACGCCGTTCAGCGCGGGCCGGCGCTCGCCGTGGCGCACCAGGAGGTCGTCGACCTCGATCGTCAGCGGAGGCTCGGGCGCGGGCGCCGGGTCCGCGGGCTCGCGCACGGCCGGGGGAGTGGCGGCGGTCTCCCTGAGCCTGCGCAGCGCCGCGACCACGCCCGCGAACCGCTCGCCGGCCGCCGCCAGCGGCAGCGCGGGCTCGAAGGCGACCAGCGAGGTCAAGGCCGCCACGGCGGTCGCGACGCGGTCGAGACCGGCGGCCTGCGCGGCCAGGACCACGGCGACGACGGTCAGCCCCTGCGTCAGCATGCCGAGGCCGAGCGCGGCGGCGTTGATCCGGGCCTGCCCCCGCTCCAGCCGGGACAGCCGCCCGTCGGCGTCCATCGCCGCCGACAGCGCCCGGTCGCGCGCGCCGTACGCCGCGAGGTCGGCCGCGCCGTGGACCAGGTCGGCCACCCGGGCGGCCAGGTCGGCGCGGGCCGGGGCTATCCGCGCCGACCAGCGCCGCGCCGCGGCCGCGGCGCCCGCGGGCAGCAGCACCCCGGCGACGAGCAGGCCGGCGGCGAGCACGACGGCGGCGACGGGCAGCAGGAAGCCCGCGATGACGACGGCGGCGACGCCGGTGATCAGCGCGGCGGCGGCCGGCAGCAGGCAGCGGACCAGCAGGTCCTGCACGGCGTCGGTGTCGTCCACCATCCGGCTGAGCAGGTCGGCCCCGCGCTGCGGCAGCGGCCCGGCCGGGATCAGCGCCCGGTAGAGCCGCTCACGGGTGCCCGCCTGGGCGCGCAACGCGACGTCGTGCCCGGCCAGGCGCTCGCCGTAGCGGAACACGCCGCGTGTGGTCGCGAACGCCCGCACGGCGACGATCGCGACCGACAGCGCCGCCAGGGGCGGCTGCTCGGCGGCCCGCGTGATCAGCCAGGCGGCCGACGCGATGAGCGCGACCCCCGCGAGGTCGGCCGCCGCCCCGGCGAGCGCGGCGAGCACGAGCCGCCGGCCCATGCCGGTGCCGGTGACCACCGACAGCGGTGAGGCATCCGCGTGGCTCATCGGGCCTCCCCGCCCTGTGTGGAGATCGAGGGCGCCGGAACCGGGTGGACGAGGGCGCCGCCGTCGAGGCGGACGACGCGGTCGGCCAGGTCGATCATGGCCGGGCGGTGCGCGACGATGATCGCCGTGCGGCCCTCGGCCAGTCTGCGCGTGGCCTCCACGATCGCCGCCTCGCTCCTGCCGTCGAGCCGCGCCGTGGGTTCGTCCAGCAGCAGCACCTGGGCGGCGGGGCGGCAGAAGGCCCTGGCCAGGGCGACCCGCTGACGCTGGCCGGCCGACAGGTTCGCACCGCGCTCGCCGAGCGGGGTGTCGTACCCCTGCGGCAGGGCGCCGGCGAACTCGGCCACCTGCGCCGCCTCGGCGGCGGCCCTGATCTCGGCGGGTCCCGCGGCCGAGCCGAGCGCGATGTTGTCGGCCACCGAGGTCGCGAACAGATGCGGCCGCTGCGGCACGAAGGCGAGCCGCCGCCGCCACTCGTCGAGGTCGAGGCCGGCCAGATCGGTCCCGTCCACCAGCACCCGACCCTCGGACGGGGTCACGAACCCGAGCAGCAGGTGCAGCAGCGTGCTCTTGCCCGCGCCGCTCGGGCCGACGATCGCCACCCGCTCACCCGGCCGGATGACCAGCGAGACGCGGTCGAGCGCGGTCTCCTCGCGCCCCGGGTAGCGCACGGTGACGTCCTCCAGCCGGATCTCCGGCGGCCCGCCGTCCCGCGAAGCGCGCCCGGCGCCCGTCCTGGCGGCGACCTGCCCGGCCTCATGCCCGGCCTCCTGCGGGGGGTTGATCACCGCGAACGCCTCGTCGGCGGCGGCGACGCCCTCCATGGCGGCGTGGAAGCGCGTGCCCATCGCGCGCAGCGGCAGATACGCCTCCGGGGCCAGCAGCAGCACGAGCAGCGCCGTACGCAGGTCGAGCGAGCCGGACAGCAGGCGCAGCCCTACGGGCACCGCCACCAGCGCCAGCGACAGCGACGCCACGAGTTCGAGCACCAGCGACGACAGGAACGCCACCCGCAGCGTGCGCATGGTCGCCGCGCGATGCGCCTCGGCCACCTCGCGGATCACCGACGCCTGGTAGCGGGCCCGGCCGAACGCCCGCAGCGTGGGCAGGCCGCGCACGACGTCGAGGAAGTGGCCGCCGAGGCGGGACAGCGCGCGCCACTGGCGTTCCGTCACGGTCTTGGTGGTCCACCCGACCAGCGCTCCGAAGATCGGGATCAGCGGCAGCGTGAGCACCACGATGACGGCGGTGGCCAGGTCGGCCACGAAGAGCCGGACCACGACCGCGAGCGGCACGATCCCGGCCACGGCGACCGACGGCAGGTAACCGGTCAGGTAGGGGTCGAGCGCGTCCAGCCCACGGCCCGCGAGCGTCACCAGCTCGCCCGACCGGTACGCCGGCCCGAGACCCTCCACCCGGCCGAGGAGCAGCCGCCGCAGGGCCGACTTCAGCGCGGTGGCCGCGCGGCCCGCGAGCACTCCCTGCGCCGAGCCGAGCAGCCCGCGGCAGCCGACGACGAGCGCCAGGGGCAGCAGCGCGGCGACCGCGAACCGGCCCGACAGGACCCCGGCCAGCAACTCCGCCTGCACGAGCACGAGCAGCCCGGCCACCACCGCCGCGGCCAGGCAGCAGGCGAGATGGATGCGGACGCCCCGCTCCGCGCGGGCCAGCCGGAGGAGATCCTTGTGCAACGGTCTCCAATCAGAAGAACGTCGGCAGCGCGCCCCTGGAGAAGGTGCGCCACACCCATACTTGCGCGCCCACGAGGATCGGGGCGACCGGGACCACCATGACACTGAGCACACTCAGTGTCGGATCCGGGGCGGCGTTGCCGAGCATGTGGCCGGTCGCGGCCGCGATGACCAGGACGGCGGGCGCGGCGGCGGCGCAGGCCGACAGCAGCAGCGCGCGCCCGCTTCCGCGCGGGCCGTCCTGGAGGCGCCAGGCCGCGAACGTGCGGCCGTGCCAGGCGAGCAGCGCGAGCAGCGCCACGCCTCCCGCCACGCCGGGCACGTCGAGGGGCGAGTCGGGCAGGCCGCGCGCGACGGCCACCAGGATCGCGCCCCAGGCGAGCGCCAGCCCGGCCGAGCCCGCGCACAGCGCGCCGTCCCACACCAGCCGCCAGGCGGCGCCGCCGGCCCTGCGGCGGAACCACAACCCCGCGTCGCGCACGATCCAGGCCAGCAGCAGGGCGACGACGAGGGGATACAGGCGGCTCAGCGCCTGGCCCTCCAGCACCGGGAACGCGCCGAACAGCACGCCGGCGAGCGCGACCAGCCACACCTCGTTGGCGAGCACGAACGGGGCCATCGCGCCGACGAGGCGGTCGCGGCCCGCGGGGGAGCGGCCAAGCACGGGCAGCAGCACGCCGAGCCCGATGTCGAAGCCCTCCAGGGCGAAGTAGCCGGCCAGCAGGACGGCAAAGGTCAGGAACCAGAAGATGTCCATGGGGAGCGTGTCCTTCTACAGCGCGTGGGCGGGGACGGGCTCCGCGGTGACGGGAAGGTCCGCGGCGCCGAGCGCGACCGGTCCCGGGCCGCGCCGTACGGCACGGGCGATGAGGACGTAGTCGACGAGGGCGAGCAGTCCGAGCACGCCCGCGAACCCCGCGAAGGAGGCGGTGACGTCCGCCCGGGTCAGCCCGGGGGTGAGGGCGTCGGCCACGGAGAGCTTGCCGTACACCAGCCAGGGCTGGCGGCCGACCTCGCGGACGATCCAGCCGGCGATCGCGGCGACGAACGGCAGCGGGGTCATGACCATGAGGAGCGGGTGCAGCCAGCGCGAGCGGGCCAGCACGTCGCGGATGAGCAGCGGCGTCAGCACGAACATCACGGCGAACTGGACGAGCTGCCCGATCGCGATCATCAGTTCGAGCGCGGTGCCGGGGACCGCCCCGTGGAACTTGTCCGGCTGGACGGAGCCGACCGGCCCGAACTGGGCGTACCCGAACCCGACCGTGAACAGCGACCCGACGAAGGCGGTCAGCACGCCGATGCGCAGGGATCGGGTGAAGAACTCCCGCTCCGGGGTGCGCCGGAACAGGTGGTAGGCGCTGGCGCCCATGACGACGAACCCGCCGGCCCACAGGCCGGCGCTCAGCACGTGGGGGAGCGCGAAGACGAGGGTCGGGTTGGTGAACAGGGCGCCGAAGTCGCGCAGCACGAGCCGTCCGCCCACCTCGGCCGAGCCCGCCGGGTTCTGCAGGAAGGAGTTGGCGACCATGATGAACAGCGCCGAGGCGTACGCCGTCAGCGTCACCAGCCAGATGCAGGCCACATGGAGCGCGCGCGGCAGCCGGTGCCAGCCGAAGATCCACAAGCCCAGGAACGTGGACTCCAGGAAGAAGGCCAGCAGCGTCTCCATGGCCAGCGGTGCGCCGAACACGTCGCCCGCGTAGTGCGAAAGCCCGCTCCAGCTCAGCCCGAACTGGAACTCCATCACGAGCCCGGTGACGATGCCGAGCGCGTAGTTGATCACATAGACCTGCCCCCAGAAGCGGGTCATCCGCTCGTGCAGGGGGTTCCCGCCGAGGGCGTACCGGGTGTGCATGATCGCCACCAGTGGGGCCAGTCCCAGCGTGAGCACGACGAACAGGAAATGGAGGCTGCCCGTGACCGCGAACTGCGTCCGGGCGAGATCGACGACGTCCATTGATTTCTCCATGCGTAGGCTGTCTACATATAGACAGCCTACATGTAGACTCGTCGCATGAGTAACCGGGATAGGCTGCGGGCGTGAACGCCGACGCGCTCCGGGGGCATATGGACGCCCTGCTGCTCTCCGTGCTGGAGCGCGAGCCGCTGCACGGCTACGCGATCATCGAGGCGCTGCGCGAGCGCAGCGGGGGCGCGCTCGACGTGCCGACGGGCACGGTCTACCCCGCGCTGCGCAGGCTGGAGCGCGCCGGACTGCTCGCCGGCGAATGGGCCTCCGACGGGGGGCGCAAACGGCGGACCTACCGCCTCACCGACGCCGGGCGCAAGGCGCTGGCGGGGGAGCGGTCGGCGTGGCAGTCGTTCACGACCGCGATAGGGAGCGTTCTCGATCCGCTGCGCTGAGATTCGTCGAGTCAAGCGCGGAGATCGCCCTGGTGCAGCGCATGCAGTGCGCGGCGCTGTACAGCTGCCACACGGTGAGCGCGTAGCTGACCGCGGACACGGCCAGCCCGGGGACGTAGGCGCTGAACCCGACAGGGCCGTGGGCGCCCGCCGCCAGCGTCAGGCCCATCGCCCCGATCAGCGGCGTCTGGATCCAGACGAACAACCCCAGCCAGCGGGTGAGCCGCGCGGGCCGGCGGATGTGCCGCGCCCAGCGGCCGAACGCGAGCAGCGCGACGCCGCCCATCACGCCCACACTGAGCTGGAGCAGATCCACCGTCCTGGCCAACGGCCCGAACCACACCGGTTTGATCTCGTCGACATGCGGGCTCTCGGGGAAGACCCGCCAGATCACCGCCCACATGAACGCGACGAGCGGCACGCTGAGGAACAGCAGCGCGGCCGTGCGGCGGCCCTGGCTCACCGTCAGCTCCCCCTGGAAGCCCGGCGCGACCTCGGGCACGGTCCCGAAGTCGGCGACCGCCAGCCGCTCGGCCTCGGCCCGGGGGAGACCCTCGCCCTCGTACGCCTCGGCCGCGTCGAGCAGGCTGTCGCGCGCCTCGGTCAGCAGGTCGCGCCTGGCCCCGCCCGGGCCCCGCAGCGCATGACGCATCGACGCGACGTACTCGTCGATCGGACCCGCGTTTCCCATCGTCCCTCCCCGGTCTGCCGCAAGCGTACGGCCGGGAGCCCGGGGGCCGCATCAGGGTCATCCCTGACCTGGGCCCAAGGGCCCGTGCCGCCCGAGCCGTACGGCACTGCCGCCGCGGGCCGGCGGATGCTTTCCTTGAGGAACGCGGAGCGGGCAACGAGACGGTCAGCGGAGGCCTCGGATAGGCAAAGGGGGGGGAGCGGCAGCACTCCGGTTCGCAGATACCCTGTCCTCAGGCGAACCCGGCCCCCCAAAACATGGTCCTGTCCCTTTTGCGGCGCGAGGGACAGGCGGTTTTTGTGGGTACAGGGATGCTTATGGGCGGTGTCTTCTGACCGTTTCGCCGCGGCAACACCCTGTTAACCCTGGTCGGCGAGACTGAGAGCGGAGAGCGAGGCGGAACGTGAACCAGCCGAAGATCGTGGTGGGTATCAACGGGTCGATGGCGTCGCAGGCCGCACTGCGGTGGGCCGCCGCCGAGGGTTCGCTGCGCGGCGCGCGGGTGGAGGCGGTGTACGCCTGGGAGTGGATGGGCGGGCTGCACGCCCACTACGCGCCGATCGCGAGCCGCACCTCACGGGAGGACGAGCACAGGACCGCACTCGACGTCGCCGCCCAGGCCGTCGCCGAACTCGGCGAGCGTCACGTCGAGCCGGTCGTGGTCGAGGGTCCGCCCGCCCAGGTCCTGCTGCGCGCGACCGAGGGCGCCGACCTGCTGGTGCTGGGCGCGCACGAGGCCGAGTCCGAGCCCTACCCCGTGCTCAACCCGGTCGTCTCCGCCTGCCTGCTGCGGGCCAGGTGCCCGGTCGTCGTCGTGCTGCCCGGCATGGAGCACGACCGCCGGCCCGGAGTGCTCGCCGGGAGCCGGTCCTGACCTGACCTCCCCGGGGGCCGGATGTCCTCCCGGTCCCGGGACTTTCCGCCCTGCCGCACCGCACGGCCCGGGCGGAGCATGAGCGTATGCGGCCCAACACCCCAGCCGGCTGCCCGGTCACCGACCCGGGCGTCGTCGTCGGGTACGACGGCTCCGACTTCGCCATGCAGGCGCTCGACTGGGCGATGGACGAGGCCGAGTTCCGCGACTCGCCCATCACCGTCTGCCACGCCTGGCAGTCGCCGTACGGCGACGGCGACCAGGACGCGCGCACGTCGCTGCAGCACGCGGCCGAGCACGTGCTGTGGCACGGCGCCGAATGCGCCCGGCAGTGCACGAGCGGCGTCCGCGTCCGGGAGGACCTGTTCGAGGGCCCGGCCTCCGACCGGCTCGTCGCGCTGTCGGAGACGGCCGATCTCGTCGTCGTGGGATCGCGCGGCCTGAGCGGGGCGGCCCGGCGCGTGATGGGGTCGGTCGCGGGGCACGTCGCGACGCACGCCCTCTGCCCCGTGGTCGTGGTCCGCGGCACGGGCCCGCTGCCGCACCGCAGGCACCCCGGCCCCGTCGTCGCCGGCGTCGGCGGCGGCGACGACCACGTCCTCGCCTTCGCCTATCACGAGGCGGCCCTGCGCGGGCTGCCGCTGGTCGCGGTGCACGCCTGGCGCTACCCGGCCGCCGCCTGGAGCGCGGGGATGGCGCCCATGGTGATGTCCGACGTCCCCGGCCGGGAGGCCGTCGAGGCGCTGGAGGCCGCCGTGGAGCCCTGGCGCGTGCGGTATCCGGACGTGCGCACCCTGCTCAAGCCGGTCGAGGGGCCCGTGCTCGACGGGCTGGCCGGAGCCTCACCCGGCGCGACCATGCTGGTCGTCGGCGCGACCCGCGCTCGGGGGGTGCTCGGCAGGCTCGGGTCGGTCACCCGGCCGCTGATCGACGCGGTCACCTGTCCGGTGGCCGTCGTCCACTGCTGAGCGCTGCCGAGCGCTGCCGGGGGCGGGGACCGATAGGACCGATCCATCCCGGACCGTGACGCGCAAGGGCAGCAGGCCTACGGTAGCGGCGTCAGGTAATCGGCAAATTCCTACAAGTTTGTGATAAAGACACTTATTGGTCCTGGTGTCGCGGTGATCTCCCCCTAAAGTCCGGGGCATGCGTGCTCTAACCCGGGCCTGCCCCGATGACCGCCCCGGCGCTCGCGCGGTCGCCGCGCTCGCGGCCGCCGGCCTCCTGATCGCCGGCGTCACGGTCGCGGCGGCGGCGCCCGCCTCGGCCGAGCCGAGCGCCGTGGTGATCAGCCAGGTGTACGGCGGCGGCGGCAACTCCGGCGCCCCCTACACCAACGACTACGTCGAACTGTTCAACCGCGGCGCCGCCGCGATCTCGCTGGACGGCTGGTCCCTCCAGTACACGAGTGCCACCGGGACCGGCCAGTTCGGCTCCCAGAAGCAGAACCTGTCGGGCTCGCTCGCCCCGGGCCAGTATCACCTGATCCAGCTGGCCGCCGGATCGACGCCGAGCGGTGCGCTGCCGTCAGCCGACACCGTCGGCGCGCTGAGCCTGAGCGCCACGGCCGGCAAGGTCGCCCTGGTCCGCTCGACCACCGGCCTCGCCTGCAACGGCGGCTCCTCGCCCTGCACGCCCGAGCAGGCGGCGCAGATCGCCGACCTCGTCGGGTATGGCACGGCCAACTACTTCGAGGGTCCGGCGGCGGCCCCGGGCCTGAGCAACTCCACCGCCGCGGTGCGCGCCGGCGGCGGCTGCGCGGACACCGACGACAACGCCGCGGACTTCACCGCGGGCGCGCCCGCACCGCGCAACACGGCGACGCCCCCGGCTCCCTGCGGTGTCGCCTCGCCGTCACCGTCCGCCTCGCCGTCCGCCTCGCCGTCCGCTTCGCCGACCCCGTCGCCCACACCCACGCCCGCGGGCGACCCGTGCGATCTGCCGGCGAACCGGCAGATCGCCGAGGTCCAGGGCAGCGGCGACGCCTCCCCGCTCGCCGGGCAGACCGTCCGGGTCGAGGGCATCGTGACCGGCGACTTCCAGGAGACCGGCCAGCAGAGCGGCTTCTACTTCCAGGACCCGACGCCCGACTCCGACCCGGCCACCTCCGACGGCCTGTTCGCGTTCGCCCGGGCGTCGTTCAAGGACGTCAAGGCCGGCGATCGGGTGCTCGTCACCGGCCGGGTCACCGAGTTCAACGGGCTCACCGAGTTGTCCCCGGTCACGGCGGTGGACGTCTGCGGCACCGGGACGATCAACCCGAAGGCCTATGACCTGCCGCCGGCCGGCGGCGCCACCTTCGAGCCGTACGAGAACATGCTCGTGACCTTCCCCGAGCCGCTGACCGTGACCGACCACTACAACCTCGGCCGGTACGGCGAGGTGACGCTCGCCGCGGGCGGCAGGCTGTTCCAGCCGACCGACCGGAAGGGAGTGGACCCCGCGCTGGACGCCCGCAGGTCGCTGCTCGTCGACGACGGCTCGAACACCGAGAACCCGGCGACGATCCCGTACACGACGCCGCAGGCCGTCCGCCTGGGCGACACCGCGGCGGGCGTCACCGGCGTGCTGAGCTACGGCTTCGGGGCCTACCGGCTGGAGCCGACCAAGCCGATCACCTTCCTGCGGACCAATCCCCGGCTGCCGGCGCCTGCGCCGGTCGGCGGGAACGTCCGCGTCGCGAGCCTCAACACGCTCAACTGGTTCACGACGCTCGGCTCGCGCGGCGCGAACACCGCCGAGGAGCAGCAGCGGCAGCTGAAGAAGACCGTCGCCACGCTCAAGGGCCTCGACGCCGACGTCGTCGGGCTCATGGAGGTCGAGAACAACGGGCAGACCGCGCTCAACGCGCTGGTCGCCGCGCTGAACGCCGAGGTGGGCGCGGGCACGTACGCCGCCCTGACCCACCCCTACCCGGGCACCGACGCCATCCACGTCGCCGCGATCTACAAGCCGGCGAAGCTGGCCCCCGTCGGGGCGACGCGGTCCTCGACCGACCCGGTCTTCCGGCGGCCGCCGCTGATCCAGACCTTCCGCCGGGTGGGCGGCGGCCAGCCGTTCACGCTGCTCGTCAACCACTTCAAGTCCAAGGGCTGTGACGAGGAGGCCACCGGCGGCGACACCGACCAGGGCGACGGGCAGAGCTGCTACAACGCCGAGCGCGTACGGCAGGCCAAGGCCGTGCTCGGCCTCGTCGACTCGATGGACCTGCCGAACCCGCTGGTGATCGGCGACCTCAACGCCTACGGCGAGGAGGACCCGATCCACACGCTGGAGGCGGGCGGCCTGACCAGCCTGTCCAAGCGGTTCATCCCCGAGGCGCAGCGCTACAGCTACCTGTTCGACGGGCTGTCGGGCGAGCTGGACCACGCGATGGCCGGTAAGCAGCTCGTCAAGCGGGTGACCGGGACGACGATCTGGCACGTCAACGCCGACGAGCCGCGCATCCTCGACTACAACCTGGAGTTCAACCCGCCGAGCCTCTACCGGCCCGACGCGTTCCGCTCCTCCGACCACGACCCACTGCTGATCGGGCTGAACCTGCCCGGCGGCAAGGGCTGACGACCCGCACGCGAAGGGGCCCCCGGCGACGGGGGCCCCTTTTCGACGGTCAGGCGTTGGGATCGACGAAGTCGCGCTTGGTCGCCGGCGGTTCGCCCGGCTTGCCGCCGAGACGCGGATAACGCAGGTCGAAGGCGGGCCGCTCGGAGCGGATCGGCGGAATCGACACGAAGTTGTGGCGCGGCGGCGGGCAGGACGTCGCCCACTCCAGCGAGTTGGCGTGCCCCCACGGGTCGTCCACCGTCACCTTCTCCCCGTGCCGCACGGTCCACCAGATGTTGTAGAGGAACGGCAGGGTGGACAGCCCGAGCAGGAACGCCCCGAGGCTCGACACCTGGTGCATCCAGGTGAAGCCGTCGGCGGCCGCGTAGTCGCCGTACCGGCGCGGCATGCCCTGCACGCCGAGCCAGTGCTGGATGAGGAACGTCATGTGGAACCCGATGAACAGCATCCAGAAGTGGATCTTCCCGAGCGGCTCGTTCAACATCCGGCCGGTCAGCTTCGGCCACCAGAAGTAGAAGCCGGAGAACATCGCGAACACCACCGTGCCGAACACCACGTAGTGGAAGTGGGCGACCACGAAGTAGGTGTCGGTCACATGGAAGTCCAGCGGCGGCGACGCAAGGATCACCCCGGTCAGCCCACCGAACAGGAACGTCACGAGGAAGCCCACGGCCCACAGCATCGGCGTCTCGAAGGTGAGACTGCCCCGCCACATCGTGCCCGTCCAGTTGAAGAACTTCACCCCCGTGGGCACGGCGATCAGGAACGACATCAGCGAGAAGAACGGCAGCAGCACCCGGCCGGTGGCGAACATGTGGTGCGCCCACACGGTGACCGACAGCGCCGTGATCGCGATCGTCGCGCCGATCATCCCGACGTACCCGAACAGCGGCTTGCGGCTGAAGACCGGGATCACCTCGGTGATGATGCCGAAGAACGGCAGCGCGATGATGTAGACCTCCGGATGGCCGAAGAACCAGAACAGGTGCTGCCACAGGAGCGGACCGCCGGTCTGCGGGTCATAGATGTGCGCGCCGACCTTCCGGTCGAGTTCCAGCGCCAGCAGCGCGGCGGCGAGCACCGGGAAGGCCAGCAGCACGAGGATCGAGGTGAAGAACACGTTCCACGTGAAGATCGGCATCCGGAACATCGTCATGCCCGGGGCGCGCATGCACATGATCGTCGTGATGAAGTTGACCGAGCCGAGGATCGTCCCGACGCCGGACAGCGCCAGGCCCATCACCCACAGGTCCCCGCCGAGCTGCGGGGTGAAGGTCGCGCGCGCCAGCGGCGTGTAGGACGTCCAGCCGAACGCCGGCGCCCCGCCGGTCACCGTCGATCCGAGGACCATCAGGCCGCCGAAGAGGAACAGCCAGTAGCTCGCCATGTTCAGCCTCGGGAACGCCACGTCCGGAGCGCCGATCTGCAGCGGCATGATCGCGTTGGCGAACCCCGCGAACAAGGGCGTCGCGAAGAACAGCAGCATGATGGTGCCGTGCAGCGTGAACAGCTCGTTGTACTGCTGCAACGTGACGAACTGCATGCCGGGATCGAAGAGCTCCGCCCGGATGACCATGGCCTGCAGGCCGCCGATCAGGAAGAACAGGAACGTGGTGATCAGATAGAGGTTGCCGATCACCTTGTGGTCCGTGCTCGACAACCATGAGGCGATCCGGGCGCCGGTGCCCCTCTGGGCCGTCAGGTCGCTCGGCCGTGCGGCATGAGTCGTCATCCGGGTGCTCCTTCTACGTCAAGGAGGTCTCCTGCCCAATCACACGAGGCTCATCGGGAAATGGAATGCTGGGATTGTCCGGCTGGTTATGCCCGCTGAAGACCGAGCGAAAGGAGTCGCCCGTGGCGACCATCGAGGTAACCGAGAAGAACTTCAACGACATCGCCGACAACGGCATCGTACTGCTCGATTTCTGGGCATCCTGGTGTGGCCCCTGCCGCTCCTTCGCACCGATCTTCGAAAAGGCGTCCGAGGAGCACGAGGACATCACGTTCGGCAAGATCGACACTGAGGCGCAGCCGGCCCTGTCGGAGGGCTTCGAGATCACCGCGATTCCTACGATCATGGCGATCCGTGACGGCATCGTGGTGTTCGCCCAGCCGGGCGCCCTTCCCGCGCCCGCGCTCGAGGACCTGATCGGGCAGCTGCGCGCACTCGACATGGACGCCATCCGCGCCCAGATCGAGGCGGAGGCCAAGAACTCCTGAGGCCCCGGGCCGCGCGCCCGGAAACGGAAACCGCCGTCACCCCGTCCGAGTGATCGGAGGGCGACGGCGGATTCAGACGAGCGGTGACGGGCGGGCCGGCCCGGTGCCGGTCAGCTCGACCGGTACAGCTCCGCGACGCGGAAGGCGAGGTCGAGCGACTGACCGCGGTTGAGGCGGGGGTCGCAGGCGGTCTCGTACCGCAGCGCCAGGTCCTCCTCCACGATCGCGTGCCCGCCGCCCACGCACTCGGTGACGTCGTCGCCGGTGAACTCGATGTGGATGCCGCCGGGGTGGGTGCCGAGCGCGTGGTGCACCTCGAAGAACCCCGCGACCTCGTCCAGCACGTCGTCGAGGCGGCGGGTCTTGTGCCCGCTCGGCGCCTCGAAGGTGTTGCCGTGCATCGGGTCGCAGATCCATGCCACGGTCGCGCCGCTGGCGTTGACCTTCTCCACCAGCGTCGGCAGCGCGTCGCGGACCTTGCCGGCGCCCATCCGGGTGATGAAGGTGAGCCGCCCCGGCTCGTTGTCGGGGTTGAGCTTGTCGATCAGCGCGAGGGCCTCTTCCGGAGAGGTCGTCGGGCCGAGCTTCACGCCGATCGGGTTGCGGATGCGGCTGAAGAACTCGACGTGCGCCCCGTCGAGCTGCCGGGTGCGCTCGCCGATCCACACCATGTGCGCCGACACGTCGTACGGCAGGCCCGTGCGCGAGTCGATCCGGGTGAGCGCCCGGTCGTAGTCGAGGATCAGGGCCTCGTGGGAGGAGTAGAACTCCACGGTGTGGAACTCCTCCGGGTCCGCCCCGCAGGCCCGCATGAACGAGAGCGCCTGGTCGATCTCCCGCGCGAGCTGCTCGTAGCGCCGCCCCGCCGGGGACTCCGCGACGAAGTCCTGGTTCCACGCGTGGACCTGGCGCAGGTCGGCGTAGCCGCCCTTGGTGAAGGCCCGCGCGAGGTTCAGCGTGACGGCGGAGGAGTGGTAGGCGCGCAGCAGCCGGTTGGGGTCGGGGCGGCGGGCCTCGGCGGTGAAGTCGAAGCCGTTGACCATGTCGCCCCGGTAGGCCGGCAGCTCCACGCCGTCGCGGGTCTCCATGGGCTTGGACCGCGGCTTCGCGAACTGCCCGGCGAGCCTGCCGATCTTGATGACCGGCACGCGGCCGGCGTAGGTCAGCACGATCGCCATCTGCAGCAGCGTCTTGAGCTTGTTGCGCACGTTCTCGGCCGTCGCGCCCGCGAAGGTCTCGGCGCAGTCGCCGCCCTGCAGGACGAACGCCTCCCCGCGCGCCACGGCGGCCAAGCTCTCCTTGAGCTGGTCGCACTCGCCGGCGAACACGAGCGGAGGCAGGGACGCCAGCTCCGCGACGACCTTGTCCAGCTCGCCGCGGTCCGGCCAGTCCGGCTGCTGGGCCGCGGGCAGGTCACGCCAGGTGTCCAGGGCACGCGAGGTGTCGGGATTCGATGCGCTCACGGTCACCAAGGTTATTGCACCGCGTCCTGTGCGGCCCCCTCCCTGTCCACTTGCTGAGATCTTTTTTCTTGACCGGTAAGCCGCACATGCTCGGGCAGCACGCCGAGCCCGATGAACCGGGCCACCAGCGAGCGCACCACCGGCACGCGGGTGAGGGCGGGGATCCGCATCACGGGACCGGCGAGCGCCGGCCGGATGAGGCGTGCCTGCACCACCCGCTGCACGGTCTGCACGACGGCCGTGGGGACCCTCCTGCGGCGCTCGACCTTGGCGAGCAGCGCCGCGGGGGCCCGGCCGCGCAGCAGGGCCGGCCCGACGATGTTGGCGGTGGCGACCGCGTCCTGCACCGCGAGGTTGATCCCGACGCCGAAGATCGGCGACATCGCGTGGGCCGCGTCGCCGATGGCCAGCAGCCCCGGCAGGTGCCAGCGCGTGAGCCGGTTCACCTCGACGCTGAGCACGCCGGTCTCGTCGAAGCCGTGCAGGTCGCGGGTCCTGCCGCTGAGGAAGGGCAGCAGCCGTTCCACCTCGTGGCGCAGCTCGTCGACGCCCTTCGCCTCGAGCGCGGTGAAGCCGCCCTTGGGGATGACGTAAGCGAGCTGCCAGTGGGTCTTCCTGTTGATGGCGACCATGAGCCGGCCGGTCGACGCCCGCAGGAACGGCTGATCGGGATCGCCCTCGGCGCGCGGCAGCCGGAACCAGACGACGTCCATCGGGGCGCCGAACCGCTTCGGCGCCAGCCCGGCCGCCCGCCGCATCTCGGAGTGCCGGCCGTCGGCGGCGACCGTGAGCACGGCCCGTATCTCGTGCTCCTCGCCCCGCTCGTCGCGGTAGCGCACCCCGCGGATCGCGCCGTCGTGCCGTACGAGGTCGACGACCTTGGCGTTCATCAGGAGGTGGAAGTTGGGATACGCGCCCGCCTCACGGGTGAGGAGGTCGAGGAAGTCCCACTGCGGGACGAAGGCGATGTACCGGTACCTGCCCCGCAGGCGCCGCAGGTCGGCGATGGCCACCTCGCCGTCGTCGGTCCGTACGGACATCGTGTACGCCTTATGGTGCGGCAGCCGGTGGAACTCCTCGGCCAGGCCGATCTCGCTCAGGACCTGGAGGGTCGAGGGATGGATCGTGTCACCGCGGAAGTCGCGCAGGAAGTCCGCGTGCTTCTCCAGCAGAGTGACATCGACGCCCGCGCGGGCCAGGAGCAGCGCGAGCATGGCCCCCGCGGGCCCGCCGCCCGCGATCACACATGTCGTCTCCATAATTCATCACCCGCTGAAATTGTCTCACGCGGGAGGCCGGGTCGCCAGAGTGGGCCTACCGGAGCGCGTGCGGGACCGCTATTTTGTGATCAATGGAGTCGGCCTTCTGGAGTTCGCTGTGAGTGCTCGTGTCAGTCACCTGGGTCGCGTCGCGGCCGGGGCGATGGTCCTGTCCCTCGTGGCGTCGCTGACCGTCGGGGCGCCCGCGGCCCTCGCCGCGACCGGCGACTCCGAGCCGCACACCGGCAACGGGTGCGGCTCGCAGTCCCTCACGCTGGAGGCGTGACCTCAGACGTGCGCGTGGTTGCGGGACCCCGCGCGCAGCACGTCCAGGCAGGCGACCAGTGACCTCGTGGTGATGTCCCGGGTGCGGGCGTAGGCCTCCTCCGGATACTGCCGCGGGCCGTCCTCCACCAGCATGATCAGGTAGAGGTAGACCCGATAGAGGGTGATCCGGACGCGCGCGGCCTGGTCCAGCCGCACGGGGCCGGCCTCCTGCCGGTAACCCATGAGCATCGGGTCGTCCTCGCGCAGCTCGTCGAAGATCGTGGGGGTGACGAAGTCGGCGAGCGGGTCGCCCCAGAACGCCCTCTCATGGTCGATGAGCGCCTGGACGCGCTTGTCGCCGTCCAGGAACACGTTGCCCGGCCACATGTCGAAGTGCACCAATGACGGCGTGGTGACCTGGTCGAGGACGTGCGCGTTCATGTGCACGAGCCCGACGATCTCCACGATCGTGGCGGGGAGCGGGGTGTTGTAGTAGACCGCGTCGTCGAGCAGCGCGCCGACCATGACGAGGAACGCCTCCCGCCAGGTCCGGCCGGTCAGCCCGGCGTACGGGTAGCCGAAGACGTCCGTGCCCGGGATGGTGTGCAGGCGGGCGAGATGGCGGCCCAGTTCGAACCGGAGCGCGCTCTCCTCCGCGGGGCTGAGCGTCGTCCGGTTCCACGGCGCCCCGCCGAGCGCGGACAGGATGAGATAGTCGCCGCCCAGCAGCGGGTCGTCGAACGACGCCTTGAGCAGGGCGGGCATCGGCAGCCCCACGGGTTCGGCGAGGTGGTAGACCATCGCCTCGGTGCGCAGGAGGTGGCGCTCGTAGGACAGCAGCCGCAGGTCGGGCGGCGGGCCGAGCTTGAGCACCACCTGACGTCCGTCGTCGAGGCCGAGCCGCCAGACGGCGTTCGCGTAGCCGTCGGTGAGCTCCTCCGACGAGGTCACCCCGCAGCCCAGCGCGTCGCGGGTGATCTCGTCGAGTTGGGCGGGGGACAACCGCCTCTTCGTCCTGCTGTCCATTCAGCCTTCCAATGACGCAGTGGTGACCGCGATGGTCCACGTGGCCTCGTGCTTGTCCCCCGGCTGCAAAACGATCAGGTCCGTGCCCGAGTTGAACGCGTCGGGCGGACAGGTCATCGGCTCCACGGCCAGCCCCCGGTGGCCGAGCCCCGTGCCGGTGCAGACCTGGACCCACGGCAGCACCGCGGGGTCCCAGGTGATCTCCACTCCGCCCTCGGGCCCCAGTGCGCGCACGCGTCCCTCCGTCACGCCCGTGAAGGCGTGGTCGACGGCGGTGTCCCCGATCACGTGCGGCGTCCTGAAGTCGTAGGGCGTTCCCGCGACCTCCACCAGGTCGGTGGGGGCGAGCAGGTCGTCGGTGAGCAGCACCTGCCCGGCCGGCAGGGAGAGCTCGTATGCGGTGACGTCGGGCCCGGCCAGCAGCCACGGGTGCGGTCCGCAGCCGTACGGCGCGGCGGTCTCGCCCACGTTCTGCGCCGTCAGCGTGGTCGACAGGCCCTCCTCGGACAGCGAGTGCCGCACCTCCAGGGCGATCCGGTGCGGATAGCCCTCGGTGGGCTCCACGACGTGCGTCAGCCGCACGTGGCCGTGGTGGTCCTCGACCGACAGCAGCTCCGCGCACTTCCAGTCGAGCCCGGAGACGAGACCGTGCAGGGCGTGGCCGCGGTCGGGCTCGTTGACCGGCAGGTGGCGGCGCTGCCCCTCGAAGACGTACGTGCCGCCGACCACGCGGTTCGGCCACGGGGCCAGGACGGTGCCGCTGTAATAGGGGACCGGCCCGCCCTCCGGCCAGCTCGTCACCAGATCGCGGCCCTCGTGGCGCAGCACCCGGAGCGCGCCGCCCCGCTCGCTGATCGTGGCCTGGTATCCGCCGGCGGCAATCGTGTAATCGGGCACGGGGGAGTCCTCTCGCTGACGCGACGTCAAGAAGCGGGTCATCTGACGGTATGCAGGGACTTTATCCCAGCTCATCGCGCTTGATCCAAGCGGGGTGGGAGGAGAGTGGGAGCGCTCCCACTTCGGGTAAAGCTAAGTCTTTTCGGCTGACGCGTCAACTTATTCGCGGGATTATCGCGTAGATCGGTATAACGGCACCGATTTGCCGCACGCCGGTCCTTGCGTGCACGTGCATGGGCGATCGCCCACCATTGCGCGCTGAAAGTTTCAGCAATTCCGGGCAGCCGTCATCGCACCACCGCACTCCATTGGGACGGAATGGGGTGCCGTGCGTCGCTCCCAGGCCGAGTCCGGCCATGGGTGCGGCCCGGTGCGCGGCGCGAGATCGCCTCGCTCACCGGGCCTGCTCGCCGAGCCTTTTATCGGGTGCTGTTTATCGGCTGCTGTTCATCGGGTGTCGCTCATTCGAATAGCGCGGCCCGCGTGGGTGTCAGCGCAGCTCGCCGCTCTTCACGACGTCGCGGTACCAGAACGCGCTGTCCTTGGGAGTGCGCTGCTGGGTCGTGTAGTCCACGTGCACGATGCCGAACCGCTGGCTGTATCCCTCGGCCCACTCGAAGTTGTCCAGCAGCGACCACACGTGATAGCCCTCGACCTGCGCGCCGGCCTCCATGGCGCGGTGCATCGCGCTCAGGTGGTCGCGCAGGTAGGCGATCCGGCGGTCGTCGCGCACGCGGCCGTCGGCGTCGACTCCGTCCACGACGGCCAGGCCGTTCTCGGTGACGATCATCGGGACCCCGGGGTAGTCCCGCTGCACCCGGACGAGGATGTCGTGCAGGCCCTCGGGGTAGATCTCCAGCCACTCGGCCTGGGCCCGCTCGTGCCGGAAGACCCGCTCGCCCTTGCCGTCCACGAAGACCGGGGTGTAGTACTGCACGCCCAGGACGTCGATGGGCTCGCTGATGACGCCGAGGTCCCCGTCGAGGATGTGGTCGGCCATCGGGCCCCGCTCGGAGATCCAGCGCAGCGTGTCCTCGGGGTAGCGGCCCTTGAAGACGGGGTCGAGGTAGAGCCGGTTCTCCAGCCCGTCCTGGTGGTGGGCCGCCTCGCGCGCCTCCTGCGTGTCGTCGGCCGGGTAGGTCGGGTGCAGGTTGAGCGCCGGGCCGATGCGGCGTCCGGGGTGCCGCTCGTGCAGCACCCGCGAGGCGAGGCCGTGGGCGAGCAGCAGGTGGTGGCAGGCGACGAACGCGCGCGCGTCGTCCTTGAAGCCCGGCGCGTGGCTGCCGAAGCGGTATCCGCAGTCGACCACGGTCTTGGGCTCGTTGATCGTCAGCCAGTCCGTGATCTCCAGGGCGTCGAAGCAGATCTCGGCGTACTCGGCGAAGCGCTCGGCGGTGTCCCGGTTCTCCCAGCCCCCTCGGTCCTGCAGCTCCTGCGGCAGGTCCCAGTGGAAGAGCGTGGCCATCGGCCGGACGCCGCGTTCGGCCAGCCCGTCCACGAGCCGGCGGTAGAAGTCGAGGCCCTTCTGGTTGGGCTTGCCCGAGCCGGTCGGCTGGATCCGCGGCCAGGCGATGGAGAAGCGGTAGCTGCCCAGGCCCAGATCGGCGATCAGGTCGAGGTCCTCGTTGTAGCGGTGGTAGTGGTCGGCGGCGTGCTCTCCGCTGTCGCCGTCGCGTACGTTGCCGGGGACCGCGCAGAACGTGTCCCACACCGAGGGCCCGCGACCGTCCTCCGTCGTCGCGCCCTCGATCTGATACGCCGCGGTGGACGCCCCCCAGACGAAGTCGGCCGGAAACCGTGCGGGTGAGTTCATGGCTTCATCCATTCTCGGTGAGGAAACGCGCGGGTGATTCGAGCGCCGTGCGGAGTTCGCCGAGGAACTCCGCGGCATCGCGACCGTTGATGTAACGGTGGTCGTATGCGAGGCCTACTGTGGCGGTCTTGCGTACGGCGAAGCCTGGACCGTCCTGGACGACCTCCGTGCGCGGCGCGGTCAGCGACAGCGCGCACGTCTGGCCGGGGAAGACGATCGGGACGGCGAACACGATGCCGTCGTGCGTGTGCAGGGTGAGCGTGATCGCGCCCCCCTGGAGGTCGCGTTCCCGGAACGACCCGGTGAGCGCCGTCTTGCGGAAGCCGACCAGGTCGCCGGCGATCTCGGCCAGCGGCCGGTTGCCCACGTCGCGGACGACCGGGATGAACAACCCTCGGCCCACGTCGACCGTCACGCCCACGTCGGCGGTGGCGGCCCTTCTCGCCCGCGGGCCGGGGCCGGGCTCCGCGAAGAACATCGGGAAGCGGTCGAGCAGCCCGCCGGCCGCCTTCACCACCATCTCGGGCAGGCCGACGAGGGTGCGCAGCCGGCGGGTGAGGTCGCGGGCGAGCGACAGGACCTCGGTCACGTCGACGTTCATCGCCGTGAAGGCCGCCGGGATCTCGCGCCGGGACCGCTCGACGACCTCGGCCGTCCGCTGCTGCGCCCGCGACAGCGTGATCCACTGCGCGTCGTCGTCCCCTGCTGTGGCGTCGTCCCCTGCTGTGGCGTCGTCCCCTGCTGTGGCGTCGTCCTCCGCTGTGGCGTCGTTCCCCGCTGTGGCGTCGTCCGCGACGGCGGGGGAGGGCTCCTGCGCGCCGAGCAGTTCCTCGACGTCGGTCCGCCTGATCACCTTGCGCCCCAGGGCGTACACCCGCTCCATGGCGATGCCGTGCGCCTCGATCAGTTCGCGCGCGGGGGCCGTCACGATCACGCCGGAGACGTCGCCGGGCGGCGTCGAGGCCTGCGGCTCGCCCGGGTTCCCGCCCGAGCCGGCGCCCGGGGTCTCCGCGCTCTCCGCGGGCGGCTCGTCCGCGCTCGCGAGCAGCCGGGCGATCACCTGCCCCGGCTCGCACTCGGCCCCCTCGGCGAGCAGCCGCCGCAGGACGCCGTCCGCCGGGGCCTCGACCTCCTCGGTCGCCTTGGACGTCTCCAGCAGCACGATCGGATCGCCGTCCCGCACCTCCTGCCCGTCCTCGGCCAGCCACTCGACCAGGACGTACGACGTGTCGTTGTTGTTGAGCTTGGGCACCCGGAACTCGGTCACGAGAGCGCCTCCCTCACCGCGGCCCGGATGCTGTCGGCCTGCACGAGCACCTCGCGTTCCAGATGGGGCGCGGCGGGGATCACCCCGTCGGCCGAGTTGATCAACGTGATCGGGCGGCGCAGGCGGTCCCACAGGCGCGGGTAGAGCGCCGTGGCCACCTCGGCCGCCCAGGTGCCGCCCTCTGCGCCGTCGTCCACGACGCAGACGTGCGCCGCGGCCTCCAGCCCCGGCAGCCGCGGCACGGGGTAGAGCTGGGCGGGCACCAGCAGCTCGCAGACCAGTTCGTCCTCCAGGAGGAGCGCCCGCATGGCGTCGAGCGTCCGGTGGACGAGCCCGCCGTGGGTGACCAGCGTGCAGTCGGGCCGCCCCGCGCCGTCGAGGTGCACCCGCGCCACGTCGTCCACCAGCTCGAACCGGAACAGGTCGTCCGTGCGGTACATCTGCCGCGTGTAGAGGACCTTGTCCTCGAAGAACAGGCAGGGCCGCCCGAGCCCGAACATCCGGGCGAACAGCTCGCCCGCGTCGTGGAACGGCGTCATCTCGAACAGGGACAGCCCCGGCACGCCGATGAAGTGCTTCTGCGGGTTCTGGCTGTGGGTCGGGCCGTAGCCGCGGTTGCCGCCGGTGGGGCAGCGCACGACGAGCGGCACCGGCACGGGCCTGCCGTACATGGAGGTGGACTTGGCGGCGAAGTTCGTGATCTGGTCGAAGGCCAGCGCCACGAAGTCGGCGAACATGATCTCGACGATGGCCTTGTCGCCGGCGAGGGCCAGCCCGGCCCCGACCCCGGCGATCGCGCCCTCGCTCAGCGGCGTGGACCTCACCCGGGAGCCGAACCGGCTGGACAGTCCGCGGGTGACCTTGAACGCGCCGCCGTACGGGTCGCTGACGTCCTCGCCGAGCAGGTGGACCGAGGGGTCGGACTCCATGAGATCGTGCAGCGCCTGGTTGAGGTGCTCGGAGACCCTGGTCACGCCGCTCCCCCCGGCCGGGCGTGGGGGCGGGCGGAGACCTCCGCGACCACGCGCTCGACGAGTTCTCGCTGCTCCCGGTCGATCCGGGCGAACCGCTCGGGATCGGCCTCGGCGTACCGGTCGTACCAGTCGGACTCCGCGGCCCGGCGGATCTCCTCCGGCGGGCGGGTGTCGTCGCCCTTGCTGTGCGGTCCGAGGCGGTGGGTGGCGAACTCGACCACCAGCGGGGACGGCTCGGCCCGCACGGCGTCGACCAGCGGGGCGAGCGCCTGCCTGATCTCGCCGACGTCGGTGGAGCCGACGTGGTGGTGCCGGACCCCGAAGGCCGCCGCCCGGGCGGCGATCGTGCCCGCCATCTGCGCGGACGTGGGGGTCGACTGGGCGATGCCGTTGTGCTCGACCACGACGAGCAGCGGCACCCGCCAGAGGGACGCCATGTTCAGCGCTTCGTAGACGGCGCCCTCGCCCCAGGTGCCGTCACCGATGTACGCGCAGGCGAGCGCTCCCGTGCCGGCAAGTTTCAGGGCCACCCCGGTCGCCACGGGCAGGCTCTCGCCCTGCACCCCCGTCGACAGGAAACGCCGGTGGTAGATGTGCTGGCTGCCGCCGACGCCCCCGCACAGCGCGCCCTCCCGCCCCATGATCTCGGCGAGCAGGCCGTGCGGGTCGGGATGGCGGGCGAGGAAGTGGCCGTGCCCCCGGTGGTTGCTGAACACGAAGTCGTCGTCGCGGAGCAGGGCCGACAGCGTGACCGGGATGTACTCCTGCCCGAGGCAGGTGTGGGTGGTGCCGCTCAGCACGCCCTGCTCGAACAGGCCGAGCAGGGCGCGTTCGAAGTGCCGGATGAGCAGGAGTGAGCGGAGGTCCGCGTCGTTGAGAGCATGCCGCGGGCTCCGGGACGGTGCAGCGGTGACGATCACAGGTGGTCGGCTCCTGGTGCGTCTCTGGTCGAGGGCGCGCTCGACGGCGGGCCCCGCTGCCAGGGAAAGGAGCACCGCGGCATCCATCACAGGAGCAGCAGCATCCATTGACAGGAGCGCCAGCACCCATCGACAGGAGCAACCTGCCTGGGAGCGCTCCCACGGAGCGTAAGTGCGGTAAGGGGCCGTGTCAATCCCTGGCCATACGGCTAATTTGGGAGATTACGACCGCATTGTCCGTGATCTGCGGCAATATCCTCACATTCCCCGTCTTGGGGCTAATAACGGACAGAAACTTCCATGACTCTTGACGAACGAAAGCCGTGATCCCTAGCCTCCACTGCCGTGGGAGCGTTCCCACTACTGCGTCCGAAATTGGGGGTTAACGGCGCGAGCGGCATGGATTCGCGCCGCCCCAGGCACCAGTATGGAAGCTCTCCGGCGGTGATTCCGTCGCCGGACCGTTGGTCGTCCGCGTCTTCGCATCGAATCGCCGGCGTCCGGGGCGCAGAGCGCACAAAGGAATGCCATGTTCTTAATACAAAATTCAACAGAGGTGCCGGCGTCGTGACCCGGACCGGCCTCTCACCGGCCAAGCAGGCGCTGCTGGCGCAGCGCCTCAGGGCCGGGAAAGCCGCGAGGGTCACCGTGCCGCCGCGGCCGGTAGGCACCCACCCACCGCTTTCACACGCGCAGGAGCGCCTGTGGTTCCTGGAGCAGTACGCCCCGGGCACCACCGCCTACACCGTCGCCTTCGCCGTCCGGCTCGACGGCGGTGAGATCGACGACGCGGCCCTGGAGCGCGCCCTCATCGAGGTGGCCCGGCGCCACGAGAGCCTGCGTACCCGGTTCGTCACCACCGACGACGGGACGCCGGAGATCGTGCTGGACGACGAGCCCGTCGTGGAGCTGCGGCTGTCGCAATCGGACGACCCCGCCACCGTGCGGGAGGAGGTCCAGGCGGAGCTGGACCGGCCGTTCGACCTGGCGGCAGGCCCGCTGCTGCGGTTGCTCCTGGTCCGGCTCGGCGCCCGCGAGCACGTGCTGCTCCTGACCATGCACCACGCCGTCACCGACGGCTGGTCGTGCGACATCCTGATGGAGGAGCTGCTCGCCCTGCACGAGGCGTACCGGACCGGGACCGAGGCCGGTCTCGCCGACCCGCCCGTGCAGTACGGCGACTACGCGCTCTGGGAACGCGGACGGACCCACGAGGACGACATCCGTTACTGGCGGGAGCGGCTGGCCGGGCTGCCGCCGCTCGAACTGCCGACCGACCTGCCCCGCCCGCCAGAGCAGGGTTCCGCGGGGGCCGCCCACGGCATCGTGCTGGACCGCGAGCTGGCGGACGCGCTCACGGCGCTGGGCGGGGCGAACGGCGCGACGCTGTACATGACACTGCTCGCCGCCTTCCAGGTGCTCCTCGCGCGATACTCCGGCCAGGACGACTTCGCGGTGGGATCGCCCGTGTCGGGACGCGACCTGCCGGAGCTGGAGCGGGTCGTCGGGCTCTTCATCAACTCGCTGCCGATGCGGGCGGACCTGTCCGGCGACCCGACCTTCACCGAACTGCTCGGCCGGGTGCGCGAGACGGCGCTGGACGCCTACGCCCACCAGGAGCTGCCCTTCGACCGGCTGGTCGGCGAGCTCGGCGTCGAGCGCGACGTGAGCAGGTCGCCGGTGTTCCAGGTGATGTTCGCGCTGCAGAACTACCGGTCGGCCCCGCTGCGCACCCAGGGCCTGACCATGTCGGCATACCCGTTCGAGGTGACCGCCAGCCGGTTCGACCTCGCGCTCTACCTGATGGACCAGGGCGACGGCCTGCACGGCAACATCACCTACCGCACCGAGCTGTTCCGGCCGGCCACGATCGCGCGCCTGGCGGAGTGCTTCGAGCATCTGCTCAGGTCGATCGTCGCCGATCCCGATGCCCGGGTGTCCGGCCTGGAGTTGCTTCCGGCGGACGAGCGCGACCGCGTGCTCGCTTTCGCGGGAGCGGCGCCCGAGGCCGACGCGCCCGCCGCGGACGCGTTCGGCGGGGCGTCGTCGCTGCACGAGGTGATCGCCGCGCAGGCGGCCCGCACCCCGTCCGCGACCGCCGTCGTGTGCGGCGGCGAGGCGCTCACGTACGCCGAGCTGGACGCGGCGGCCGACCGGCTCGCCCGGCGGCTGCGCGGGCTCGGCGTGCGGCGCGACGACCGTGTGGCGATCTGCCTGGAGCAGTCCACCGGGCTCGCGGTCGCGGTGCTCGGCGTGCTCAAGGCGGGCGCGGCCTACCTGCCGCTCGACCCGGAGCACCCGCGCGGCCGGCTCGAATACGTCCTGGCCGACGCCGCGGCGTCGATCGTCGTGACCACCCCGGACCTGCGCGACCGGCTCCCCGATGACGTCACCGCCGTGCACCTCGCCGTGCATCCTGGGGAGGACGCGCCGGAGCCCGGTGACGCCATGGAGCCCGCGGCGCGGGGCGACCTCGCGTACGTGATCTACACCTCCGGCACCACCGGGCGGCCCAAGGGCGTCGCGGTGCAGCACCACGAGGTCCTGGTCTACCTCGCCGGGGTCCGCGAACGGCTGGGCGTGGAGCCCGGCTCGTCCTTCGCCCTGCTCCAGTCCCTGGCCTTCGACTTCGGCGTCACGGTCTTCTACCTGTGCCTGATGACCGGCGGCACGCTGCACCTGGTGCCCTCGCGCACCGCCGGTCCCGAGCTGGCGGAGATCTTCCGGCGGACCGGGATCGACTATCTCAAGATCACGCCGTCCCATCTGGCCGCGCTGCTCGCCGACGCCGGGCCCGAGGACCTGCTGCCCAGGAAGCTGCTGCTCCTCGGCGGCGAAGCGGCCCCGCGCGGCTGGGCGGCCGAGCTGGCGGCGACGGGCCGTTGCCGGGTCGTCAACCACTACGGGCCGACCGAGGCCACCGTGGGCGTGACGACCTACGACGTCGCCCGGCTGCCCGCTCCCGACGGCCCGGCGGAGGCGAGCGTGAGCCTGCCGATCGGCACGCCGCTGCCCGGGGCGCGGGCGTACGTGCTGGACGAGCGGTTGCGGCCGGTGCCGGCGGGAGTGCCCGGGGAGATCTACCTCGGTGGCGAGCGGCTGGCCCGCGGCTACCTGAACCGGCCGGGCCTGACAGCCGACCGGTTCCTCCCCGACCCGTACGGCCCGCCCGGGTCGCGCATGTACCGCACCGGCGACCTCGGCCGCTGGACCGCCTCGGGCGACCTGGAGTTCCTCGGCCGCCGCGACCTGCAGGTGAAGATCCGCGGTTACCGGGTCGAGCTCGGCGAGGTCGAGTCGGTGCTGGCCGACCATCCGGACGTGGCGCAGGCCGTGGTCGAGCCGCGCGGCGAGCAGCTCGTCGCCTACCTCGTCCCCGCCGCCGGGGAGGCCGGGGATACCGCGGCCGTGCGCGCGTGGCTGGCCGACCGGCTGCCCGCGTACATGATCCCCTCGCGGTACGCCTGGCTGGACGAGCTGCCGCTCAAGTCGCACGGCAAGGTGGACCGCTCGCGGCTGCCCGAGCCGGAGGCCGATGTGGCGGCGGCCGAATACCTCCCCCCGGCGCCCGGCGCCGAGGAGGACGTGGCCCGCGTCTGGGCGGAGGTGCTGGACGTCGAGCGCGTGGGGGCGCTTGACGACTTCTTCGCCCTGGGCGGCCACTCGCTGCTGGCGATGCGGGTCATCGCCCGGCTGCGCAAGGCGCATCCGGACCGGCAGATCACGGTGCTCGACGTGTTCAAGCACCGCACCGTTCGCGAGCTGGCCCGGCTGCTCACCGCCGAGGGGGACGTGCCGCGTTCCCTGCTGCACCGGCTCACCCCCGCCAGGACCGCCACCACCACTTTGGTGTGCGTGCCGTACGGCGGGGGCAGCGCCGTGGTCTACCAGCCGCTCGCCGACGCGCTGCCGGACGACTGGGCGCTCTACTCGGTCGCCGTGCCCGGCCACGAGCTGGGCGAACAGGCCCGGCCGTTCGACGAGGTCGTTCTCGACTGCGTGGCCGAGATCTCCGAGATCATGGACAGGAACGGCGGCTCGCTGGTGCTGTACGGCCACTGCGGCCTCGGCGTCATGCTGTCCGCCGAGATGGCCCGGAGGCTGGAGGCGGACGGCCGCACGGTGGACGCGCTGTACCTCGGCGGCGTGTTCCCCTTCGCCCGCCCCGGCCGCGGCCTGAACTGGCTCGGGGCCTTCTTCGACCGCCTCACCAGCGACCAGCAGCGGGTCAACGCCCTGACCGCGGCCGGGCTCGACGTGGAGGACCTCGGCCGGGAACAGGTCAAACTCATCGTGCAGAACCGCCGCGAAGGCACCCGCGCCGCCGAGCGGTACTTCACGCGGATCTTCGAGGAGGGCGACGGCCCGGCGCTGCGCGCGCCGGTGATCTCCGTGGTCGGCGAACGCGACCCGGCGGCCGAGTTCTACCAGGAACGTTACAAGGAGTGGCACTGCCTGTCAGAGGAGACGGCGTGCGTCGTCCTCGACGAGGCCGGGCACTTCTTCCTGCGTTATCGCAACGAGGAGCTGGCCGACATCGTCACCGGCACCCACCACGCGCTCGCCTCCGGGCGTACGGAGGGAATGGAACGGGACGAAGGCCGCACCTGGTGGCTGCAGGGCGTCTCGCGCCGGGCCCATACCTCCCTGTCCGCCGAGACCGGGGCCGAGGCGAGCGGGGCGCGGGACGGCGGGGACGGTAGGGACGATGCGGAGGGCACGCGGGTGCGCGTCGGCCCGCCGCCCAGCATGCGGCGGTTCCTCGTCGTCGCGGCCGGACAGCTCGTCTCGATGACCGGCTCCGCGCTGACCGAGTTCGCCATCCCGCTGTGGATCTACCTCACCACCGGCTCGCTCGCCAGGTTCGCGCTGTTCTCCGTGCTCGGCCTGCTGCCCGGCATGCTCGTCGCCCCGCTGGCCGGAGCCATCGTCGACCGGTTCGACCGGCGCAAGGTCATGATCGCCGGTGACGCCGCCGCCGGCGGCACCCAGCTCATGCTGGGACTGCTGCTGTGGACCGGCAACCTGCAGGTCTGGCACATCTATCCGCTGCTGGTCTGCCTGTCGGTCTCGCTCACCTTCCAACGGCTCGCGTACGGCTCGGCGATCCCGCAGCTCGTGCCCAAACGGTTCCTCGGGCACGCCAACGGCGTCGTCCAGATGGCCACCGGCACCGCGCAGCTCATCGTGCCGCTGATCGCGGTCGGGCTGATGGCGGCGATCGGGCTCGAGGGCATCCTCGTCATCGACGTGGCCAGTTACGTCGTCGCCACGCTCACCGTCGCGCTCATCCGCTTCCCGGGGACGATGGCCTGGAAGCGGCGGGAGAGCGTGCTCGCCGAGATGATGGGCGGAATCCGCCACTCCTGGGGCAACCGGGGCTTCCGCGCGATGCTGTTCTACTTCGCGGTGCTGAACATCTTCCTGTCCCCGCTGTTCATGATGATCTCGCCGCTGGTGCTGTCGTTCGGGACGCTGGCCGAGGTCGGCCGGGTGTCGTTCGCGGGCGGGCTCGGCGCCTTCCTCGGCGGCCTGGCCATGGCCGCATGGGGCGGGCCGCGCCGCAGGCGGCTGCTCGGCGTGCTGCTGTCGACGCTCGCCCTGTCGGTGTTCTGCCTGCTGACCGGGCTGCGCCCCGACCTGTTCCTCATCGCGGTCGGCGCGTTCGGCATGTCGCTGTGCCTCACCCTGCTGAACGGCGTCTACGCCACGATCATCCAGGTCAAGGTGCCGCAGCGGTTCCACGGCCGGGTCATCGCGCTGAACACGCTGATCGCCTGGTCCACCCTGCCGATCGGGTTCGGCCTGGTCGCGCCGTACGGCGCGCAGGTCTTCGAGCCGCTGCTCGCCCCCGACGGGCCGCTCGCCGGCACGGCGGGCGCCCTCCTCGGCACCGGCGCGGGCCGCGGGATCGGCTTCATGTACGCCTGCTTCGCGGTGGCGATCGCGATCATCGCGCTGGTCGCGCTGCGGATCCGGGTGCTGCGCCGGTTCGACACCGACGTGCCCGACGCCCTGCCGGACGACGTCGTCGGCTACCAGGCGCTGACCGAACGCATGGCGACCGCCCGCACGGACGCTCAGCCGGACCCGCGGACGGACGCGGGGGCGGCCCTCGAGCGCGAGAAGGAGCACGCATGACGGGAACGACGAGGACGCGGCGCGTGCCCGCGCTCACCGTGCCGGAGCTGCTGCGGCTGCGCGCGGAGCAGGAACCCGACGGCGTCGCGATGATCGTGGAGGGGCACGGGACGCTCACCTTCACCGAGTGGGACCGCAGGTCGGCGGCGCTCGCCGCCGGGCTGGCGGCCCGGGGCGTCGCCCCGGGCGACCGGGTGGCGCTGCACTTCGGCAGCCGCGACTGGATCGACTTCGCCGTGGCGTTCTTCGGGGTGCTCAAGGCGGGCGCGGTGGCCGTGCCGATGTCGGACCGGCTGGCGCCGGCCGAGCTGCGCTACATGATCGAGCACTGCGCGGCGTCGGCGGTGCTGCTCGGCCGGGACCTGACCACGCCCCCGGGGCCCGGGGAAGGCGCCGCGGAGCCGTGGACCGCGACCCCGGCGGAGCTGGAGGCCGGCTTCCAGCCGGAGACGGCGCCGGAAGGGCCGCGGGTGCGGCCCGGCGACCTGGCGCAGATCCTCTACACCTCCGGCACGACCGGGCGGCCCAAGGGGGTCGGCGCGAGCCACGCCAACCTGGCCTACGGGTGCGTCACACAGCCCAAGCACCGCAGGTTCGCCCACTCGCGCCACCTGCTGCACGCCTTCCCGATCGGCACCAACGCCGGCCAGACCATGCTGATCAACGCGCTGGACGCCCGGCCGGCCGTGCTGACCCCGGCGAGGTTCACCCCCGGTCGGTTCGCCCGGCTGATCGAGACCTACCGTCCCGGCACCGTGTTCCTGGTGCCCTCCATGGCGATCGAGCTGCTCGACGCCGGGCTGCACGAGCGGCACGACATGTCCAGCGTGGTGCTGCTCGGGTCGGCGGCGGCCGCGCTTCCCCCCGCCCTGTCGGAACGGCTGTCGGCGGCCTTCCCGAACGCGACCGTGACGAACTACTACACGTCCACCGAGGCCGCCCCCGCACAGACGATCATGATTTACGACCGGACGCGGCCGGCCGCGCTGGGGCGGCCGGCGTTCGGCGGGTCGCTGCGCGTCACGGACGAGGAGGGCGACACGCTCCCGCCCGGGGAGACCGGCGAGGTGTGGATGCGGTCGCCCACCGCCACCCGGTCCTACTACGGCGACGCCGAGGCCAGCGCCCGGTCGTTCCGCGACGGCTGGGTGCGCATGGGCGACGTCGGATACGTGGACGCCGACGGCTACCTCTACCTCGTCGACAGGGAGAGCGACGTGGTGAAGACCGGCGCGTTCAAGGTGTCCACGCTGCAGGTGGAGGCCGCGCTTCACGAGCACCCGGGGATCGCCGAGGCGGCCGTGTTCGGGCTCCCGCATCCGGTGCTGGGCTCCGTGCTGGGCGCCGCGATCGTGCCCAGGCAGGCGGGGCAGGCGGGCAGCCCGGGGCTGTCCGAGAGTGAGGTGCGCGCCTTCCTGATGGACCGGCTGGCCTGGCACGAGCTGCCCGAACGGGTCCTCGTGGTCGACAGCCTGCCCAGGAACCAGTCAGGCAAGGTCATCAAGAAGAAGCTGCCCGCGCTGCTGGGCGGCTCCGTGATCAGCACGACGGAAGGCGAGTGAGATGTCACCGACACTCATCGGCGAGGGGGAGCAGGCCTCCCTCGCACAGCACGGCATGTGGATAACGGAACAGATGGGCTGCGGGGGCCGGGCGTACCACATGCCGCTGGCCATCCGTCTCGACGGCCCCCTCGACGTGGACCGGCTGCTGGCCGCCTGCCACGACGTGGTCCGCGCGCATCCCCAGCTGGCCGCGGCCCTGGCGGAGCGGGACGGCGTGGTGCGCCTGGTGCCCGCCGCCGTGCCGCCGCCGATCAGGTTCGAGGACGTGTCCGGGTTCGAGGACGCCGGGCGTGAGCCCGGCGAGCTGGTCGACCGCGAGACGTCGCTCGCCCTGGACCTGGGGACCGGACCGGTCGCCCGGTTCACGGTGTTCCGGCTCGCGCCGGAGCGGCACCTGCTGGTCTTCGTCGCCCACCACGCCGTCTTCGACGGCATGTCGAAGGACATCCTGGTGCGCGGCCTGGCCGCCGCGTACGCCGGGCTGCCGTCGCCCGCCCTTCCCCTGACGTACGGCGAGGCCGTCGAGCGGGAGAACGCCCGGGTGGCCGAGCTGCTCGGCGACGCCGCCGAGTTCTGGCACGGCCGCTGGAGCGACCGGCAGGACCTGCGGCTTCCCGGGCTGTCCGGGGTCTCGATCCGCGCCGCGGCCGGCGACGCCGTCGACTTCGCGCTTCCCGCCGATCTCTCCGTCGCCGCCGACAAGATGGGCGTCACCCGGTTCGAGCTGGTGCTCGCCGCCGTGCACACGCTGCTCGCGGCGTACGGCAACGAGGACGCGGCGGTGTCCGTCGACCTGTCCACCAGGATCGAGGAGACGCGGGGCCACATCGGCCTGTTCGTGAACGAGCTGCCGGTGCCGGCCCCCGCCCCGGCCGGGAGGTTCGCCGAGTTCGCCCGCGCCGTACGCGACGAGTTGCGGGCCACGTACCGGTTCCGTGAGGTGCCGCTCGCGCGTGCCGTCGGCGGCGTGAGCCCGCGCACCGCGCTGACGCCGGTGTCGGTCAGCTACCGCAGGCGTGACGGGAGCGAGCCGGAGTTCCCCGGTGTCGAGGCGTCGGTGGACTGGATGGCGTTCAACCAGGCGGTGCGCGGCACGCTGCACCTGCAGGTGGTGGACGCGCAGGACGGCGTCGCGGCCCGGCTGCAGTTCAACCCCCTCGTCCTGAGCCGCTCCGGGTGCGAGAGCGTCGCCGATCACCTGCTCGCCCTGCTGCGCGCCGTGGCCGCCGCTCCTGACGCCGACGTGGCCGACCTGCCGCTGCCGTCCCCGGTGGTCGACGGCGCGGTCGAGCCGTCCTTCGCCCGTGCCGGGGACGTCCGTGCGGAGGAGCCGTCCCCCTCGGCGCGGGGCGGTGCGGCGGACGCCGTGCCGTACCTCGCGGAGGTGGGCGAGATCTGGCGCGAGGTGCTCGGCATGCCGGAGATCGGCCCGGACGAGGACCTGTTCGACCTCGGCGGGCACTCGCTGTCGATCACTCAGATCATCGCGAAGGTCCGCGAGCGGATGGACGTGGAGCTGTCCTTCGACGTGTTCTTCGACGACCCGACGATCACCGGGATCGCGGCGGAGGTCGCCCGGCTGCGGGAGGAGGCGTGATGCGGGAACGCGTTGCCGAGCTGGTGTCGAAGGCGAGCGGCGGCGACCTGGCCGTCGCCGACATCCTGGCGGCGGAGTGCAGCCTGCCCGCGCTCGGTCTCACTTCGATCGCCTACCTCCGGCTGATCGACCTGCTGGAGGTCGAGTTCGACTGTGACGTCGACCTGGACGGCGGCCATCTCGACACGCTCGACGGCCTGGTCGAGCACATCGCGGGGCAGCGGAAGTGACCGCGAGCCCGCCGGCGCAGGTCACCGGTCTCACGGCCCTGCCGCCGCGCACCGTGGAGTTCCGCGGCGCGCGGGGCGGGCAGGCCGTGCTGACCTGGGGCCAGCAGGGAATCTGGCGCTCCACGCGGTGGCTTGACGACGGCGACCCCTACTTCAACCTGGCCTGGACCCTGCCGGTGACCGGCGCGGCCGGTCTGGACGCCGTGCTGCGCGCCGTGGGCCGACTCGTCGAGCGGCACGAGACGCTGCGCACGGCGTTCGCCCGCGCCGGGGAAGGCGCCGGGGAAGGCGACGGGGAAGGCGGGGAGGACGGCGAGGAGGACACCGTCCAGCGGGTGAGCCGCGAGGGCCGGCTCACCGTGGGCGTGTACGAGGCGGCGGCCAAGCCGATGAGCGCGGCCAAGGAGCTGGCCGCGGCGCTGGCCGCGACCGGGTTCGACTACGCGGCCGAGCTGCCGATCCGGTGCGCGGTCGTCTGCCAGAGGGGCCGCCCGCGGGTGCTGGCGCTCGCGTTGTCCCACCTGGCGCTCGACGGCTGGTCGCTGAACATGGTGGCGGCGGAGTGGCCGCGGCTGGTCGCAGGGGAGGACCTGCCCGAGCCGGGCCGGCAGCCGCTCGACCAGGCGGCGTTCGAGCGGTCGGACTCGCCGCCCGGCGGCCAGGCGTTGTGGCACTGGCGGACCGGTCTGGCGTCCGCCCCGCGTTCGATGTTCGACTTTCCGATGCGCGAACCCGAGGAGCCGCGCTTCGTCCGGCACGGGATGGACTCCCCGGCGGCGGCCGTCGCCGCCGAGGCGCTGGCCGCCCGGCACGGCGTGACAACGTCCAGCGTGCTCACGGTCGCGAGCGCTGCGCTGCTGGCCGCCGTCACCGGGCACCGTACGGCGGCGCTGCAGCTCATCGTGTCGAACCGGCACCACCCGGGGATGGAGGCGATGGCCGGGCCCGCCGCTCAGGACGGGCTGTGCGTCATCGAGCTGGGGGCCGGAACGACGTTCGCCGACGCGCTGCGGCACGGACATCGCCGGACCATGGCGACCTACCGCAACGGGCACTACGACCCCGCGCTCGTGCACGCCGCACGGGAGGCGGAGGCGTGGGACCGCGGCGCCAACATCGACCTGGACGCGTTCTTCAACGACGTCAGGCAGGCGGGCCGCTGGCAGGGCCTGCCGCCGGTCGATCCCGGGGACGCCGCGGCGCTCGCCGCACTGCGGGGCCGGACCCGCACGTTCTTCGTCGGCGCCTACTCGAAGGTCAAGGCGAGGATCTTCTTCGCCACCGGCCCGACCCCGTCCACCTGCGAGTTCTACGTGCTCGTGGACACGGCCTTCCTGCCCGGCGACGTCGCCGGGCGGATGCTCACCGGCCTGGAGGAACTGCTGGTCCGGGCGGTCTCGGAGGAGGTGCCGCTGGACCGGGTCGCGAAGGTCGCGGGCCTGGACCCGGTGCCGCGCCCCTCCGGATGGACCGCGATCGGCCACGACTGGGTGGACCTGCCGGCGAGCGAGGAACTGCTGCGCCGCGCGTGCGGGACCGACCTGGCCGCGGTCGTGGTCGAGGACGCCTCGGACGAAGCTGGAGCCGGAGCCGGAGACGGGGCGGCGGCCCGGCTGACCGGGTATCTCGTCGCGTCTCCCGGGCTGGACACGCCCGAGGCCGTCCACAGCGCCGTGATGCGCGCCGCGGCCGGCCGGACCGACGTGCTCGCCCCCCACCACTACGTCCTGTGCGCGGCGCCGCCGGCCGGCCCCGCGGGCTGGCCCGCCTGTCCCCGCCTGATCGAGGGCGGTGGCCGGGCCCCGTCTTCCGCAATGACCGTCTTGGGAAGGTGACATGACCGACTCCCCGATGCTCGTGGTCGTCAACGACGAGGAGCAGTACTCCGTATGGTGGAGCGACCGCGAGCCGCCCGCCGGGTGGCGGGCCACCGGCTTCGCCGGCACGCGGCAGGAATGCCTGGACCACATCGAGACCGTGTGGACCGACATGCGCCCGCTGAGCGTACGCGACCCGGCGACGCCGAGCTCCCGGGACAGATGACCAGCGCGGAGCGCCGCGCCGCGCTGATCGAGAAGCTTGCCGGGCTGCCCCCCGAGCGACGGGCGGCGCTGCTGCGCTCCCTCGGGGGCGCGTCGCGCGACCCCGGCGGCCAGGAGTGGCCGCTGTCGCCGGGCCAGGAGCGCCTGTGGTTCCTCAGCCGCTTCGACCCCGGCGACACCGGTTACAACACGCCCTGGTGCATGCGGCTGCGCGGGCCGCTCGACGTGGACGCGCTGACCGGGGCGTTCACCCGGATCGTGGAGCGGCACGAGGTGCTGCGGACCCGCTTCCGCCTGCGCGGCGACGCGCCCGTGCAGGTCGTGCTGCCGCCGGAGCCGGTGCCGCTGGAGAGGATCGCGCTGTCCGACGAGGCGGACCTCGACCGGGCGCTGAAGGAGTTCGTCGAGCGCCCGTTCGACCTGGAGAACGCGCCTCCCCTGCGGGTCGGCCTGGCCGTGCCGGGCGAGGACGACGCGGTCGTCTGCATCGTCCTGCACCACATCGTGATGGACGGCTGGTCGCTCGACGTGCTCCTGCGCGAGCTCACGGAGTGCTACGCCGCCGGGCGCGAGGGGCGTGAGCCCGAGCTGCCGGAGCTGCCCACGCAGTATCCCCGCTTCGCCGTGCAGGAGAGGCGGCGGGACCACACGCAGGGCCTGGAGCACTGGACGAGCCGTCTGGCCGGCGCTCCCACGCTGGACCTTCCGGCCGACCGTCCCCGCCCGGCCCGCTGGTCGGGGCGCGGCGGACGCGAGGAGCTGCTGCTGCCGCCGGAGGAGATCACTCCGCTGGAGAAGGTGGCGAGGAAGCGGCGCTGCACGTCCTTCATGGCCCTGGCCGCGGCCTACCAGGCGACCCTCGCATCGGCGTCGGGCCAGACCGACTTCTGCGTCGGCGTGCCGGTGGCCGGCCGGCCCCGCAGCGAGCTGGCGCCGCTGATCGGCTACTTCGGCAACACGATGGTGCTGCGCGCCGACCTGTCCGGCGACCCGTCGTTCCACGAGCTGCTGGACCGTGTGCGCGAGGCGACCCTGGCCGGGATGCGGCACGCGGAGGTGCCGTTCGAGCACGTCCTGGCCGCGCTGCGCGTCCCCCGCGACATCAGCAGGCCGCCGCTGTGCCAGGCGATGTTCAACCTGCACAACCTGCCCAAGGACGATCTGCTGGGGACCCGGTTCGCCGACCTCGACCGGGAGGTCTACGTGGTCCCGCCCAGCCACACCAAGGCCGAGATCTCGATGGACCTGTGGCGGGGCCCGGAGGGGCTGGGCGGCGTCCTCGACTACAGCAGCGATCTGTTCGCGCCCGCGACGGCGCGCCGCCTCGTCGGCGCTTTCGCCGAGGTCGTACGGCGGGCCGGGGCCGACCCCGACCTCCCGCTGTCCGCGCTGGGCGGCCCGTTCCCGAAGTGAGAGGTGTTGAAAGTGAGTGACGCGGTGAGCGGCGTGACCAGCCCTGATACGGCGCTCGCGCTGATCCGCCGGTGGCGTGACGCGAGCCCCGACGCGGTCGCGGTGAGCGGCGCCGACGGCGTGCTGACATACCGGGAGCTGCACGACAGGGTCGACCGGCTGGCGGCGCTGCTGCGCGCCCGCGGAGTCGGCCCGGAGGTCCCGGTGGGCCTGTGCCTGGAGCGCTGCCCCGGCATGGTCGTCGCCCTGCTCGCCGTGTGGCGGGCCGGCGGCGCCTACGTGCCGCTCGACCCGGGCTTCCCCGAAGAGCGGCTCCGCTTCATGCGGGAGGACGCGGGCATCCGGCTGGTGCTGGCCGGCCAGGGCGTCGAGTCCCGGCTGCTCGAGGGCGTCCCCGACGTCGTCGAGCTTTCCCAGGACGGCGTTCCCGTCGCGGGCGGGGCGTCCGGTGACGGCGGCGTGCCGGCCGAAGGCCCGGTGGGTGACGCGGTGGGCGACCTGGCCTACCTCATGTACACCTCCGGTTCCACCGGCAGGCCCAAGGGGGTCGCCGTCCCGCACGGCGCGGTGGTCAACCTCCTGGAGTCCTTCGCCTCCCTGCTGGAGCTCACCCCGCGGGACGCCTGGCTGGCGGTCACCACGCTGTCGTTCGACATCTCGGTGCTCGAGCTCCTCCTGCCGCTCGCGTGCGGCGCCCGCGTGGTGGTCGCGTCCGGGCACGAGACGGCGGACGGCCGCGCCCTGCGGTCGCGCGCCGTGGCCGAGGCCGTCACGATCATGCAGGCGACCCCGGCGAGCTGGCGCATCCTGCTCGAGTCCGGCGGGGTCCCCGAGAACGTCGCGACCCGGCTGTGCGGGGGCGAGGCGCTGCCCCGCGACCTCGCCGATGCCCTCCTCGAGGGAAGCACCGGGCTCTGGAACGTGTACGGCCCGACCGAGACGACGGTCTGGTCGACGGCCGGGCGCGTCAGCCCGTCGCCCGCCGCCGTCGACCTGGGCGAGCCCATCGGCAACACGACGGTGCACATCCTCGGCCCCGACGGGCGTCCCGTGCCGCCCGGCGAGGCGGGCGAGCTGCACATCGGCGGCGCGGGCCTGGCCAGGGGATACCGCGGCATGCCGGGCCAGACGGCGGCCAGGTTCCTGCCCGACCCGTTCTCCGCGGCGCCGGGAGCCCGCCTGTACGCCACGGGCGACCTCGCCAGGATCGAGAACGGCCGGCTCTGCTATCTGGGCCGGGCCGACCAGCAGGTGAAGGTGCGCGGGTTCCGGATCGAGCTCGGCGAGATCGAGACCGTGCTGCGGGCCGCGCCCGAGGTGGCCGACGCCGCCGTCGGCGTCTGCGACGGCCCCGACGGGCTGCCGCGCCTGGTCGCCTACGTCGTGCGCGCGTCCGGGGAGCCCGAGGAGGCCGACCTGTGGCCGTCCCTGCGTGACCGGCTGCGCCGCGACGTGCCCGAATACATGGTGCCCGCGCACCTCGTGATGCTGGACGCCCTGCCGCTCACCCCGAACGGCAAGCTCGACCGCAAGGCCCTGCCCGTGCCCGAGTGGACCCGGACGCGGAGCCGGCCGTACCGGCAGCCGTCCACGCCGCTGGAGCAGGACCTCGCGGCGATGTGGGGGGAGGTGCTCGGCATCGCCGAGCCGGTCGGCGTCGACGACGACTTCTTCGAGCTGGGCGGGCACTCGCTGACCGCCACCCAGATCATCGCCAGGATCCAGGCGCGCTTCGCGACCAGCGTGCCGATCGTGGTGCTGTTCGAGAACCCCACGGTGGCCGAGCTGGCGGCGGCGATGGACCGGCTCGACGACGACGACCTGGACCTGACCGAGATCGCCGCGCTCCGCGACGAGCTCGACGGCCTCAGCGCCGAGGACCTGGCGGCCGTGCTCGACGAGATGGCGTCGGACAGATGAGGGCGCCCCTGTCCCCGGGCCAGGAACGGCTCTGGCTGCTGCAGAGGCTGGACCCCGCCGACGCCTCCTACACCATGTACACCGTCCGCAGGCTGCGCGGACCTCTCGACGCGGACGCCCTGGAAGGGGCGCTCGCCGACGTCGTGGCCCGCCACGAGGGCCTGCGCACCCGGTTCGAGGAGGAGGACGGCGTCCCCTGGGCGGTCGCCGGGCCGCCGGGGGCGGCGGAGTCGGTCCCGCCGGTCGAACGGATCCAGGCCGGCGACGAGGAGCACGCCCGGCGGATCGTCGCCGAGCGGGTGAACGCGCCGTTCGACCTCGCCGAGGGCGTGCCGCTGCGCGTCGCGCTGATCGCGATCGGCGCGCTGGACCACGTGCTGTGCGTCACGATGCACCACATCATCGGCGACGGCTGGTCGCTGGGGATCCTCTTCGACGACCTGGCGGAGTGCTACACCGCGCGCCTGCACGGGCGCGCGCCGAGCCTGGCACCGCTGCCGGTCCAGCCGTCCGACTACGCCCGCTGGCAGCGCCGCCGCGCCGAGCGCGCGGTGCCGTACTGGCAGGAGCGGCTGGCCGATCCGCCGCCGCCCGAGCTGCCCTGCGGTGTGGGAAACGGGGGCGAGGGTCCCGGGGACTTCCAGGTCGTCCGGCTGGGCCGGGAGGTCGCGGCCGAGCTGGACCGGCTCGCCCGCGACCACAGGACCACCCTGTTCACCGTGCTCATGGCCGCCTACCAGGTGCTGCTGCACCGCCATACCGGCCACACCGACGTTCTCGTCGGCACGGCCGTGGCCGGCCGCGACCGGGTCGAGCTGGAGCCGATGATCGGCTACCTCTCGCAGACCGTCGTGCTGCGCGGCGACCTCGACGGCGACCCGTCGTTCACGGACCTGCTCGGGCGCACCAGGCAGGAGACGCTGACGGCGCTGAGCCGGCCCTCGGTGCCGTTCGAGCGGATCGGACATCCCGCCGAGGCGCTGATGCCGACCATGTTCATCCTGCACACCCAGGACCTCGGACCCACCCGGCCGTTCGGCGACCTGTCCGTCGGCTTCTTCCCCGACGGCTACCGGCAGGTCAAGCTCGGCCTGTACGCCGAGGCGTGGTTCGAGGACGGCGAGATCGTCGTGTCGTTCGGCCACGACGGGTCCAGCGGCTCTCCCCACGAGGCGGAGGCCGTCCGCCGGCTCGCCGACCGTTTCCTGCTCCTGCTGGAGTCGGCGGTGGCCGAGCCGCATCGGCGGATCTCCGAGCTGCGCCTGTGGACCGGCGACGACGAGAGCGACATCCGCGCCATGGCCGGCGACGGCGCCGACGCCGCCGGACTCGTGGTTCCCGAGACGACGGTTCCCGAGATGGTCGCGGGGATCGTCCGCCGCGCGCCCGGCGCCGTCGCGGTTGTCTGCGGGGAGACCGAGGTCACCTACGCCGAACTGGACCGGCGGGCGGCGCGGCTCGCCGCCGCGCTGCGGGCCCGGGGCGTGCGCTCCGGCGACGTGGTCGGCGTCTGCCTGCCCCGTTCTGTCGAGGCGATCACCGCGTTGCTCGCCGTCTGGCGGGCCGGCGCGGCCTACATGCCGTTCGAGCCGGACGAGCCGGAGGAACGGCTGGCCTTCTCGCTCGCGGACGCCGGGGCGACGCACGTGATCACGACCCGGGCATTGCCCGCCGGGCTCACCGCCGTCGACCCGCTGGACGGCGCGGACGGCGCGGACGACGCGGCCCCCGGCGACCCGGACGGACCGGAGGAGGCGCGCCCGGGTGACGTGGCCTACGTGATCTCCACCTCCGGCTCGACCGGCAGGCCCAAGGGCGTCGCCGTCGAGCACCGCGCCATCGCCGCCCGGATCCGGTGGATGCGGGAGGAGTACGGCCTGGCGCCCGGAGAGCGCGTCGTCCAGTTCGCGTCGCTGAGCTTCGACACCCACCTCGAAGAGGTCTTCCCCACGCTCGCCGCGGGAGCGGCCCTGGTGCTGCTGCCCGGCGGGGCGGCGACGCTGCCCGATCTGCTGGCCGCGCCGGGCGGGGAACGGATCACGATGCTCGACCTGCCCACCGCCTACTGGCACCACCTGGTCGAGGAGATCGACCAGATCGCCTGGCCGCCCGCGCTCCGCCTGGTCGTCATCGGCGGCGAGCAGGCGTCCGGGGGCGCGGTGACGCGCTGGCGCGGCCGGTTCGGCGACCGCGTCCGCCTGGTGAACACCTACGGCCCGACCGAGGCCGCGGTCATCGCGACCGCGGCCGACCTCGGCGCGACGCCGTACGGCAGGCCCCCGATCGGCCGGCCCGTCGGCGCGACGACGGTCCACCTGCTCGACGCGGCCGGGGCGCCGGTCCCGAAGGGCGTGATCGGCGAGCTGGTCATCGGCGGCGCCGGGGTGGCACGCGGTTACCTGCGCCGCCCGGCGCTCACGGCCGCCGCCTTCGTCCCCGACCCGCTGGGGCCGCCGGGATCGCGGAGGTACCGCACCGGCGACCGGGCGCGCTGGAACGAGGACGGCACTCTGGAGTTCCTCGGGCGGCTCGACGGGCAGCTCAAGGTCCGCGGCTTCCGCATCGAGCCGGGCGAGGTCGAGGCGCGGCTGCTCGACCATCCGGGGGTCGGCCAGGCCTTCGTCACCGTCCACGCCGAGGAACTGGTGGCGTACGTGACCGGGACCGTGACCGGGGAGGAGCTGGCCGCGCACCTCGCGCGGACCCTGCCCCGCCATCTCGTCCCGACCGCCTGGGTCGTGCTCGACGCGCTGCCGCTCACCAGCCGCGGCAAGGTGGACCGCGCGGCGCTGCCCGCGCCGGTGCGGGCTTCGTCGGCCGGGCACGTCCCGCCGAGCACGGACGCCGAGCTCCTGGTGGCCGAGATCTGGGCGGAGCTGCTCGGCGTCGGTTCCATCGGCGCGAACGACGATTTCTTCACCCTGGGCGGGCACTCGCTGCTCGCGACGAGGATCGCGGCCCGGCTGCGCCGGGCGACCGGGGTGGAGGTCCCGGTCCGCACGATCTTCGAGCGGCGCACCGTGGCCGAGCTGGCGGTCGCGCTGGAGGACCTGCTGGTGGCCGAGCTGGAGGAGCTCTCGGACGAGGAGGCCGAGCGGCTGCTCTCGTCCGCCGACCACTGACCGCGAGGCGGGCGCCTGTGTTTCCCGGGCGCCCGCCTCACGCCGTCCGAAACAAAACCGCCGTGCACCCGAGGGTGCGCGGCGGTCTCGTCGTTGCGGTCTCCTCGCGGCCGCGGCGCGTCAGGCGGAGGTGCGGATCACCAGGTGCGTGTCGAGGATGACGACCGGCTGCTCCAGCGGCTCGCCGTTGATCCGGGCGATCAGGAGCTGGACCATCTGCCGGCCCATCGCCTCCGTGGGCTGGTGCACGCTCGTCAGCTGCGGATCTGTGTGCAGCGCCACCTTGGAGTCCTCGAAGCCGATCAGCGCGACGTCGTCGGGCACGACCAGCCCCTGCTCCTTCAGCACCCGCAGGGCGCCGACCGCCATCGGGTCGGACGCCGTGAACACGGCGTCCAGGTCAGGGTGACGGGCGAGCAGGTCGCGCATGCCCGCCTCCCCGCTCTCCTCGGAGAAGTCGCCGTACGCGACGCGCTCGGTCATACCGGTGGCCAGCAGCGCGTCGCGGTATCCGGCGAGACGGTCGACACCCACGCCCATGTCCTGCGGACCGGCGATGGTGGCGATCTTGGTACGGCCCTTGGAGAGCAGGTACTTGACCGCCTGCCGGGCGCCGGCCCGGTTGTCCATGTCGACGAAGCTGTACGGGTTGAGCCCGACCGGGCGGCCACCCAGCACGGTCGGCACGCCCAGCTCCTCCAGCCGTCCCGGCAGCGGGTCGGCGCCGTGCACCGAGGTGAGCAGCACGCCGTCGACGTGCTGGCCGGTCAGGTAGTGCTCCAGCCGGTCGTGCTCGGCACGGTTCTGCGCCATCGTCAGGATGAGCTGGAGGCCGGTCTCCGCCAGGGCGGAGCCGATGCCGCGGATCAGCCCGGCGAAGTACGGCTCGTCGAAGACGCGCTGCTCCGACTCCGACACCACCAGCGCGATGGTGTCGGTCCGATTGGTCACGAGGGTGCGCGCCGCCCGGTTGGGCACGTAGCCCAGCTCCTGAATCGCCAGTAACACCGCGTCGCGGGCGCGGTCGCTCACCTTCGGCGAGCCGTTGATGACCCGCGACACGGTGCCGCGGCCGACCCCGGCGCGCGCGGCGACCGCTTCCAGAGTCGGCCGGCCTCCGGAACGGCGGTCCCCGTTCATCTATACTGCCCCCTTATCGCGTCTGCGCTTATTGTGCCCGACCCAGAAGCCCGCCGTGTCTGATGGCGTCGGCGTACCACAAAGCGCTTGATTTCATGGTCCTCGCCTGGGTCTCGTAGTCGACGTACACGAGACCGAAGCGCTTGCCGTAGCCCCAGGCCCACTCGAAGTTGTCCATCAGGGACCAGGCGAAGTACCCCTGCAGCGGAATGCCCGACTCGATGGCCGTGTGGCAGATCCGCAGGTGGGCGTCGATGTAGTCCACCCGCTCGGGGTCGTGCACCGCGCCGTCCTCGCCGATCACGTCGTCGTAGGCGGCGCCGTTCTCCGAGATGTAGAGCGGGACCCGCGGATACTCGTCGGTGAGCCGCTGCAGCATCTCGAGCAGGCCGCTGCCGTCGACCTCCCAGCCCATGGAGGTGACCGGGCGGCCGCCGTTGACGAAGCCCACGTGCTCGCTGCCGATCCACGGCGACCCGGAGTCCGTCGGCGCGGCGGCCGCGGACGCGGCGCCGCCGGGCGCGCCGGAGACGGTGAAGCGGCTGTAGTAGTTGATCAGCAGCATGTCGATCGGTGCCGCGATCGTGGCCAGGTCGCCGTCGTGGATGAACTCCATGTCGGACAGGTGGCTCAGATCGGCCAGCACGTCCTCCGGATAGGAGCCCTTGAGCAGGGCGTCCAGGAAGAAGCGGTTCTGCAGCCCGTCGATGCGGCGGGCGGCGTCCTGGTCGGCCTCGCTGTTCGTGGCGGCCGTGACCGGGTAGACGTTGACGCACCCGCCGATCAGCGAGTCGGGGTTCTGCGCCCGCATCGCCTGGACGGCCAGACCGTGCGCGAGGTTGAGGTGGTGCGCGGCGCGCAGCGCGGCGGCCGGCTCGCGCCGTCCGGGGGCGTGCTCGCCCGATGCGTAGCCGAGGAACGCGGCGCACCAGGGCTCGTTGACCGTGCTCCAGTTCCTGACCCGGTCGCCGAGCTCCGCGTGCACGGTCGCGGCGAAGTCGGCGAAGCGCTTCGACGTGTCACGCGACGGCCACCCGCCCGCGTCTTCCAGGGCCTGGGGGAGGTCCCAGTGGTAGAGCGTCAGCCACGGGTCGATGCCGTAGCTGAGCAGCTCGTCGACGAGCCTCTTGTAGAAGTCGAGGCCCTTGCGGTTGTACGCGCCGGAGCCGTCGGGCTGGATCCGCGGCCAGGAGACGGAGAACCGGTAGGCGGTGAGGCCGAGGTCCGCCATGAGCTTGACGTCCTCGCGATACCGGTTGAAGTGGTCGATCGCGATCTCGGCGGTGTCGCCGCCCACGATCCGCCCGTCCTGACTGCAGAAGGTGTCCCAGATGGAGCGGCCCCGCCCGTCGGCGGCGAGGGCGCCCTCGATCTGGTAAGCGGAGGTGGCGGCGCCCCAGACGAACCCGGTGGGGAACATCACACTGGGGGCCTCTGCCTCGGGACGTGTGCCTTGCGTTGTCACGCCTTGACCGCACCTTCCATGAGTCCGCCGATGATCTGTCGGCCGAACGCGATGAAAACGACGATGAGCGGGAGAATCGACATGAGCGTGCCGCTGAAGATCAGCACGTAGTCCGTCCCGTACTTCGCGTTGAGCGAGTTGATGGCGACCTGGACCGTCGGGTTGTCCGGCGTCAGCACGATCAACGGCCACATGAAGTCGTTCCAGATCAGCATGAACGTGTTGATGCCCAGCACCGCCATGCCCGGCCGTACGGCGGGCAGGACGACGTTCCACCAGATCCGCAGGGTGGAGGCGCCGTCGACGCGGGCGGCCTCGACCAGCTCGTTGGGCACGGCCTGCTGGGTGTACTGCGTCATGAGGAAGACGCCGAAACCGTTGAGCAGGTAGGGCAGGATCACCGCCTTGATCGAGCCGACCCATTCGAGGCTGACCATGAGCCGGTAGAGGGGGACGATGCCCATCTGCTGCAGCGGGACCATCATGGTCAGCAGCACGAGCAGCAGCAGGATCTTGCCGCCCTTGAAGTTCAGCCGGGCGAACGCGAAGCCGGCGAACGTCGAGATCACCACCACCGAGACCGTCACCGTGCAGGCGATGATCAGGGAGTTGGTGAGACCGGTCAGGTAGTGCGCGTCGGGGTTGGTCAGCACGCGCTGGATGTTCTCCCCGAGCTTGCCGCCGGGCAGGAACGGCGGCGGCATGTCGGTCGCCTCGGTGTTGGTGCGCGAGGCGATGACGATCATGTAGTACAGCGGGAACGCCGAGATGATGATCGTGACCGCGAGGATGAGCCTCGTCATCGGCGTGGCGGTCCAGAGACCGCCGGTACCTCCCGGCGCCTTGCGGCGCCGCCGCGTGGTGGCGGGCGCGGAGAGCGTGGTCACTTGTTGCCCCCGATCCGGCGGATGAGCAGGAAGTTGATGCCCGATCCGATGAGGATGAGCAGGAACAGCAGCCAGGCGGCCGCGGAGGCGTAGCCGTAGTCGAACTCGCGGAAGCCCTGCTCGTAGATGAACATCGAGACGGTCTGGAACTGGCTGTTGGTGCCGCCGTGGACGTTGCCGTTGTAGAACGTCGTCGGCTCGGAGAACAGCGTGAGACCGCCGATGGTGGAGTTCAGGACCACGAAGATCATCGTGGGCCGCAGCATCGGGATCGTGATCTGCCAGAACTGGCGCCGCTTGGACGCGCCGTCGATCGAGGCCGCCTCGTAGAGGTCCTTGGGGATCGTCTGCATGCCGGCCAGGAAGATGATCGCGTTGTAGCCGGTCCAGCGCCAGTCGATCATGGTCGCGATGGCGAGCCAGGAGGGGAGGCGCTCGGCCTTCCAGTCGATGGGGTCGGCCCCGAACCAGCCGAGAACCCAGTTGACCACGCCCCAGTCGCGGCCATACAGCTGGGTGAAGACGACCGCCACCGCGACGACCGAGGTCACGAGGGGGAGCAGGACGCCCAGCCGGACGAACAGCTGGAACTTGAACCGCTTGTTCAGCGCGTTGGCCAGCATCAGCGCCAGCAGAATCTGCGGGACCGTCGCGATGACGAACATCGCGAGGGTGTTGACGACCGCCTTCCAGAAGGCGGCGTCGCCGAGCATGGCGGTGTAGTTGCCGAGGCCCGTCCACTCGACCGTGCCCGTGAGGTCGTAGTCGTAGAACGAGAAGTAGAGGGTGAAGCCGAGCGGGAAGAGCCCGAAGATCAGGAAGAGCAGGTAGTAGGGAGAGACCAGGAGGTACGGTGCGGCCTTGAGGTCCAGCCAGGTCATGAAGGACCGGCCCGGTCTCGGCCGGACATGCCTCCGGCTGGGCGGCATCGGTGCCCGGGTGGGGTGCCCGGCGTCGACGTGCAGGCTCATTGATTACCTTTCGGGTGAAAGCAGGCGACCGGCCCGCCGGCGGGGTGCCGCTGCGGCGGACCGGTGCTCACCTGGCGGGCTGGATCAGCCCGCGGCCTTCACGGCGTCGTCGACGAGCTTCTTCCAGCCGTTCGCGTACGGCACCGAGCCGTCGTCGATGGCGGAGACGACCGACTCGATGGCGTTCTTGACCTGGGCGTGCTTCACGCCGAGGAAGACCGGCTGGAGTGCGGCGGCCGACTTGGCGAAGATGTCACCGACGGGGGCGTCGTTGAAGTACTCGTTCTTCGCACCCTGGACGGCCGGGTCCTGCTGCGCCTGGATGTTGCTCGGCATGTTGCCGGCGTAGTTGAAGACGCTGACCTCGGCGTCCTTACCGGTCAGGTAGTCGAGGACCTGCGCCGCCTCCTTGGGGTGCTTCGACTGCTTCGGCACGGCGAGCCAGGAGCCGCCCCAGTTGCCGCCGCCGCCGGGCACCGCCGCGACGTCCCACTTGCCCTTGAAGTCCGGTCCGGCGCCGCCGTCGCCGCTGACCGCGCCGAGCATCCACGACGGGCAGCCGAGGGTGGCGAACTGCGACTTCTTCATGCCGGTGTTCCACTCCGGCGTGAAGTTGCGCAGCTTGGCCGTGAGGCCCTCCTGGCTGATCTTCTGGGCGAAGTCGTACGCCGTCTTGACCGCCGGGTTCTTGTCGACGATCAGGTTGTTGTCCTTGTCGAAGTAGGAGACGTTGCCGTTCTTGGCGGCCTCCTGCACCAGGACCACGTTGTAGAGCGTGTTGGTGCCGTCGACGAACTTGGTGTCCTTGATCTTGTCCTGGAACTTGTGGGCGACCTGGATGAAGTCGTCCCAGGTCGGCCAGAGCTTGCTGACCTCGTCGCGGTCGGCGGGCAGACCGGCCTTCTCGAACAGGTCACGGCGGTAGCACAGGCTCATGCCGCCGACGTCGGTGCCGAGGCCGAACAGCTTGCCGTCGGCGGTGACGCCGTTCTCCCACTTCCAGGCGGCGAAGTCGGCCTTGCGGTTCTGCAGGCCGAACTCGCCCAGGTCGGCCCACCACTCGGGGTGCGCCTTGGCGAGGCCCATGCCGCCCTCGTCGATGCCGACGACGTCGCCGGCGCCCGCGCCGGACTGCAGCCACTGGATCATCTGCGGCCAGTAGACCTGCTCGAACTGGTCGGTCAGGTTGTCATACTTGATCTGGATGTCCTTGTGCTCGGCGTTCCACTTGTCGACGGCCTCCTTGTAGCCGAAGTTCTTGCCGCCGCCGAACGTCTGGAGCGTGACGGTGACGGGGCCGGCCGCCGCCGAGGACCCGCCGCCCGCTGCCGCGCCCGTGCCCGTGTCGTCGGACCCGCAGGCGGCTGCGCCGAGAGCCAGCGCGGCCACCGCGGCGACCGCGAGCAGTTTGCCGCGGCGCGAGTTGTCAATCATTCCGGACCCCTCTCAGGTGGTATCCCGAATCGTCTGTGGGAGTGCATCCCAGGCCGGTCCCCGATCTCACGGCCCGCGATCGAAGGTTGTGCTCGGTGCTCCCCGCCCTGTGTCGAGCACGTTGGGAGCGCTCCCACGAAGGGTCCTCTATGAGCAACCGAGGCGTCAATATGCCGAAACCTAACTGTTACTCCCTGGGTGGTTAGAGCCGGTCAAGGGGACATAATAGGACATACCACGCTTGGGAGCGCTCCCATATCCATATGGGCAGAAATGAATAGCGGACGCCCCGAACCTGCCGGGGCGCCCGCCCTGATAAGATCGATCACCTCACTTGTGCGCCGCCCCGGCCGTCCCCACGGACACTCCGCCGCTCACCGAGACTCCTGTGCCTGGGACCGCGGCGTCCGCCAGCCGGCAGGCCGGTCCGGAGCAGGCCCGCAGCAGCGCGAGCCGGGCCGAGAGCGCCAAGGTCAGGAACGGGTCGGCCGTCGCCGCGATATTGTGCAGCTCCGCCGGGTCGTCCCGCAGGTCGTACAGCTGCCGCTCCCCGGTCTCGTACTCCACGTACGCGTACCGCCCAGTCCGCAGCATCGCGTACGTGGGCGGCGAGTGCGGCGAGTAGGAGGGGTGGTAGAACTCGGCGAGCACGGTGTCGCGCCAGGGGACGTGCTGCCCGCGCAGGAGCGGGACGAGCGAGCGGCCCTCGGCCGTGGGCGGGACCGTGGCCCCGCCCAGCTCGGCGAACGTGGGCGCGAGGTCGACCGTCGACGTGAGCGCGTCGATCACGCCCCCGGCGGGCACGCCCGGCCCGCGCACCACCATCGGCACCCGGATGTCCTCCTCGAAGGGTGTCGTCTTGCCCGGCCGCAACCGGTGCTGGCCCAAGTGGAAGCCGTTGTCGGAGGTGAAGACGATGTAGGTGTCGTCGAGGCGGCCCGCCCGGCTCAGCGCCTCGACCAGGGCGCCGACCATGTCGTCGACACCGAGCATGGCGCGCAGCCGGTCGCGGTGGACGCGATCGATCCGGCGTGTGTCGGCGGCCGACAGCGGCGTGCGCTCGCGGAGCCAGCGGGGCTCCGCGGACAGGTCGGCCTGGTCGAACGACGCGGTCCGCGGCGCCTGCTCGCCGGCGAAGGCGGTGGCGTGGCGCGGCGCGTGGTGCGCGGGCAGGTGCGGCGCGACGGGGGCGAGGTAGAGGAAGAACGGGGTGTCCCCTCTGGTGGAATCGGTCGCGAACGCCGCGGCCTTGGCGCTCAGCACGTCCTCCAGATAGTCCTCGGGGTCGTCGCCGTACCGCCGGACCACGCCGTTCTCGTTGAGGGCGTAGCCGTACTCCTGGTAGAGGCGGGTGACGGGGACGTGCCACTCGTCCCAGCCGGGCGGGATGTAGGTGCGCGGGGCGCCCTCGGGATAGTTGTTGAGATATTTGCCCATGAGCGCGGTGCGGTACCCCGCGTCGTGCATCCATGTCCCGAGGGTGGAGGCCTCCAACGGCCGGAACTTCGGGAACCCGCCGGTCGGCGACCGGTTGCTCTCCACGTGGTGGCTGTGCATGTACTGCGAGCGCAGGATGGACGAGCGGGAGGGGCAGCACCAGGGGTTGGTGACGAAGAAGCGGGACAGGGTGGTCCCCTGGCGCACCAGGAGATTGGTGATGTTGGGGAACCGGCTCAGATCCGACGCGTCCAGGTCGTCGGTGAGGATCAGCACGATGTTGGGCCGGTGAGCCGCCGGGGCGGGCTCGGCACGGGAGGCGCCGGTGAGCGCGAGGCACAGCAGGAGCGCCGCGGCGAGCCCGGCCCACAGCTTTCTCGATGGTCGTGGTTGGGGCACGGCAGCAATCATTGCCACGCGTTCACCGGGGGAAACACCGCAGCGTGATCGCGCGACCGCGCTGCGTCCGTTATGTGGGTGATTCTTCTGGTGAATCCTCCGCTGCCGGGCCAGGCCGAGCGCGTGTCGTCGCCGAGAGTGACGGCGTCCATGCCCTCCACGCTGCCGTAACGCGCCGAGGAGATCCCTTCGGGGTCTGTTCACCGCGCGTTCCCGTCCTCGTCGTGTCGCGCGGCTAGGGTGAGCGCGTCGTGAACGTTTCTTTACGGGGCGTGGAGAACGAGGGACGGCGCCACGCCGCCGAGCAGGGGCAGGCCGTCGCGTGGGTGGAGTCCCCCCTGCAGATGCTGTGCGTCGTCGAGGCGCACCACGCGGGGCTCCTCGGATCCGTCACCACGGTGGTGCCGCGGGCCGGGCTGCCGGCCCTGCGGATGACCCGCCGCGAGCTTGAGCGGCTCGGGCTGCCCGACGGGCTGGAGTTCGCCGAGCCGGCCGAGCGGGTGCCCCGGCCGGGCCGCGTCTGGGCGGTGGGCGACGCCTTCTCCGGGCGCGTCCAGCTCGCCCTCGCCACGGCCCTCCCCGGCCGCACGGTGCTGGTGGACGACGGGCTGGCCACGATCCGCCTGCTCGAGCTGCTGGTCGCGCGCCGCCCGCTGCTGCGCGCCCGCGGGACCGCGGGCCTCGGCCGTAAGGCGCTCGCCGCGGCCGCCGGGTTCCGCCTGCGCACCCGCAGGCCCACGGCGTTCACCGCGCTCCCGGTGCCCGCCGGCCTCGCCGAGGCGGTGGAGCGCACGGGCGTGCCGCTGGTCCGGCACGACTTCGCCTGGCTGCGCGCCCAGCCCGCCGACCGTCCGCCGCCGGAGCGCACCGTCGTGCTCGGCACCTCGCTCGTACGCAACGGGCTCATCCATCGCGACCGCTACCTGCGCTGGCTGGAGCGGATCGACGAGCCCGTCGCGTACTTCCCCCACCGGCGCGAGGATCCCGGTGACCTCGACCGGGTGCGCAGGATCGCCGGGCTGACCGTGTACGACGCCGGGGCGCCCGCCGAGATGACGCTGCGCGACCTGCGGCCGGACCAGCGGGTGCTGAGCCTGCCGTCCACCGCGGTGACCTCGCTGCGCGTCCTGCTGTCGGCCCGGGGCGTACGGGTGGAGGCCGTGGACGTGCCGGACGACTGGTGGACGGCGTCGGCCGTACCGTCGCTGCGCTCCCACCTCCAGCTCTTCGCGCACGAACCTCACCAGCCCCTCACGCACGATCCCGGAAAGGTCGCTCCTTGACCCGTCTGCTCGCCGTGGCCGACTCCGACTCGTATCTCAAGTGGGCCGCGGGCCTGCTCGACGCGACTCCGGAGGACTGGGTCACGGACCTCGCCGTCGTCCGCACGCCCATCACCCCCTCCGCGGCGCAGATCGCCTCCGCGGTGAGCGGGACCCGCGCGCAGGGCGAGGCGCTTCCCCCGGTGCTGACGGCGCGGCAGCTGCGCCGGGCCGTCGAACGGTTCCGGCCCGACGCCGTGCTGCTGGCCTGCACCGGGCCGGTGGTGGACGCGCTGGCGGCGGAGACGCTGGCCGGGCTGCGGCCCCGGCCGGTGCTGGTGTCGGGGCTGCCCGGCATCTCGGTGCCCGCGACGGAGAAGGCCTGGCTGTTCCGCAGCGGCTGCGACCTGTTCGTCGTGCACAGCGGCCGGGAGGTCGCCGAGTTCTCCGAGATCGGGTCGCGGCTCGGCGGGGGAGGGGCGGTGGCGCTGGCCCGCCTGCCCTACCTCGACCTCCTGCCCCGCGAACCGGCCGCGCACGGCGCCGGGGGCGTACGCGACCGCGTCGTGTTCGCCACCCAGGCCAAGGTGCCCCGGCGGCGCGAGGAGCGGGAGCGGATCCTGCTCGCCCTGGCCGGCCTCGGACAGGCCAGGCCCGACCTCGACGTGGTGGTCAAGCTGCGGGCCCGCGATGACGAGCGGCAGACGCACAACGAACGGCACCACTACGAACGGCTGTGGACCGCGATGGAGGCCGAGGGCCGGGTGCCCGCGGGCGCCGTACGCTTCGCCGCCGGGCCGATGCACGAGCATCTGAGCCGCGCCGCCGGGTTCGTCACGGTCAGCTCGACGGCCGCGCTCGAGGCGATCGCCGGGAGCGTGCCGCTGCTCGTGCTGTCCGACTTCGGGGTCAGTGCGGAGATGATCAATCTGGTGTTCGAGGGCAGCGGCTGCCTGGGCACGCTCGACGACCTGGCCACGGCGGACTTCCGGGTCCCCGCCGAGGAGTGGTGCCGGGCCAACTACTTCCACGACTCCTCGGCCAGCGACTGGACCGGCCGCGTCGCCGCGCTGGTCGCCGCGGCTCGCGCGGGGACGCTGGAGCCGGCCCGCTCGCTCCTCGACGGTCCCGAGCACGCGGCCGCCCGCCGGCGCGCCCGGCTGCGCCTGGAGGTGCCGCCCAGGGTCCTGCGGTACGGCTACCGCGCCAAGCGCCGGGTGCGCCGCTATCTCAAGGCGTTCTAGACGCTCACAGCAGGGGTGTCGCGGTGAGCAGGTCGGCGGCCCTGCGGACATCGGCGTCGAGCGGGCGGTCGGGATCGACCGCGGGGATCGCCTCGACCAGGGTGTCGAGGAGCGCGGCGCAGCCCGAGGCCGTGGGCCGGCGGGCGCCGACGTGCGCCGCCTGCCGCAACCCCACGGCCAGCGATCCGCAGAGCAGCCGCAGCAGTTCGGCCATGTCGTGGGCACGCAGAGCGGCCTGGGTGCCGAACGGCACCACGTCCTGGTTGTGCAGGTTGGTCGGCAGGCTCTGCATACCGGCCGGCACGGCGGCGCGGCGGATCTCGGCGACGAACGCGGTCGTGGCGAGCTGCACCCCCTGCATCCCGTGCTGGCGGCCGGGTCCGGCGGCGAGCATAGGAGGCAGGCCGCCGTTGCGGGCCGGGTCGACGAGGAGGTCGAGCTGCCGCTCGGCGAGGTTGCCGAGCTGAGCGGTGACCATCGCCAGGACGTCAGCGGCGAACGCGGCCGGCTGCCCGAAGAAGTTGCCGCCGTGCACGACCAGGTCGTCGTCGGGGAAGAACAGCGGGTTGTCGCTGACGCTGGACAGGTCGGCCCCGACGACACCGTCGACGTAGCGCAGGGCGTCCTCGGCGGCGCCCAGCAGTTGCGGCGAACAGCGGATGCTGTACGGCTCCTGCAGCGGGCGGGTGCCGGCGGGGAGGGTGCCGGCAAGGGTCTTGCGCATGCCGTCGGCGACGTCGATCGCGCCGGGATGGCCGTAGGCGCCGAGCAGGCGCGGGTGGAGGAAGCCCGGGTCGCAGCCGAGCAGATCGACCAGCAGGCAGGTGAGCGCCTGCAGCGCGCGGTGCGAGGACCGGACGCTGTCCAGGGCCAGGGCGGTCGCGGCCGTGGTGAGGGAGGTGCCGTTGACGAGCGCGAGTGCGTCCCTGCCGTCGAGCGTCAACGGGGTCAGCCCGGCATGGCGGAGCGCCTCGGACGCGGGCATCCGCGAACCGTCGAGATACGCCTGTCCCCGGCCACGCAGTGCCTGGGCGGCATAGGCGAGCGGGATCAGGTCCCCGCTCGCGCCGACCGACCCGTAGCGTGGGATCGCGGGGACGAACGTCGTCGTGAACATCGCGGCGAGCCCATCGACCACGTGTGCGGAAACCCCGGACGCCCCCTGGGCGAGCGACCACGTACGCACGAGGATCGCGGCCCGGCTCACGTCCTGGGCCAGATCCGGCCCCTGCCCGGCGCCGAGGTGGGCCAGGGTGTTGTCACACTGGTCCGCTTCCTCCTCCCGGCCGGCGAACCCGACGAGGGCGCCGAATCCGGTGGTCGCGCCGTAGACCGGACGTTCCTCCTCCCGCACGTCGCGGAGGAAGCCACGGCCGCGCTCGACGCGGTCGCGGACGGACGCGTCGACCACGACGGACACCGGTGCCGCGGCGCGGCGCAGGTCGGCTGAGCGCAGCGGAGCGCTGAGGTCGATGGTGCCTTCGACGGCGGACATGTCCGGACTGTAGGCACCCGATTCTCAGAATCCTATGAGAATTCGTCCGTAGCTTCCGGCTCATGGCGCATGACTACCTGATCATCGGGGCCGGACCGGCCGGGCTGCAGCTCGCCGCAGAGCTCGAACACGGCGGTCACGACTACGTCGTCCTGGAGCGCGGAGCCGGCCCGGGCACCTTCTTCACCCGGTTCCCGCGGCACCGCCAGTTGATCTCCATCAACAAGGTGCACACCGGGTACGACGACCCGGAGCTGCGGCTGCGGATGGACTGGAACTCGTTGCTGAGCGACGATCCCGACCTGCTGTTCACCCGCTACAGCGAGAAGTACTTCCCGCAGGCCGACGATTTCGTGCGTTACCTGTCCGACTACGCGGCGGCGACCGGCGTCCGGGCGCACTACGACGTCGACGTCGTCCGGATCGGCCGGGACGACGACGGGTTCACCGCCACCGACCGCGGCGGACGCTCGTGGCGGGGGCGGCGGCTGGTCGTGGCCACCGGAGTCTCCCAGCTCCACGTCCCGCCGATCCCGGGCATCGAGCACGCCGAACGCTACGACACGTTCGAGACCGACCCGCGGTCCTTCGCCGACCAGCGGGTCCTCGTGATCGGCAAGGGCAACTCGGGGTTCGAGACCGCCGACGCGCTCATGGAACAGGCCGCGGTCATCCACGTCGCCGGGCCGCACTCCGTCAGGATGGCCTGGCAGTCGCATTACGTCGGGCACCTGCGGGCGGTGAACAACAACTTTCTCGACAGCTACCAGCTGAAGTCCCAGAACTCGGTGCTCGACGGCACGGTGGAGAGCATCGAACGCCGCGCCGACGGCGGCTACCGGGTGATGTTCCGCTATGCCCGCACCGTGGAGGCGCTGCGCGAGCTTTTCTACGACCGGGTCATCGTGTGCACCGGCTTCCGGTTCGACGCCTCGATCTTCGACGACGGTTGCCGGCCCAAGCTGGTCATCGACGATCGTTTCCCCGAGCAGACGCCGGCGTACGAGTCCGTCACCGTGCCTGATCTGTACTTCGCCGGCACGCTCACCCAGCAACGCGACTTCAAGAAGGCCACCAGCGGGTTCATCCACGGTTTCCGGTACGGGGTGCGCGCGCTCTACCGGATCCTGACCACCCGTTACCACGGCGAGGCCTGGCCGGCCGAGCGGGTCGAGCCCACGCCCGACGCGATCGCCGACGCGATCATCGCCCGGGTCAACCGCTCGTCGGCGCTGTGGCAGCAGTTCGGCGTGCTCGGCGACGTCGTCGGCGTGGCCGGAGCCACCGCGCTGTACCAGGAGGAGGTCCCGGTGGCGTACGTGGCGGACGGCGGCCTCGGCCGTCCCCCGCACACGTTCGTCGTCACCCTGGAGTACGGCCTGCACCACGACGCCGTCGACCCCTTCGACATCTCGGTGCCGAGGGTCGTCGAGAACGACGCGGTCAACGCCCATGACGCGAGCTACCTGCACCCGGTGGTGCGGCACTACCGGGACGGCGCGCCGGCCGGCGTCCACCACCTCGCGGAGAACCTGGAGAACCAGTGGAACCTGCCGCAGGTGCACCAGCAGCCGCTGGCCGTCTTCGTCAAGGAGTGCCTTGCCGACGCCGGCTGAGCCGTACCCGCGCGCTGTTCTGGACCTCCTGGCCGTGGCCGGGGACAAGCCCGTCTTCGAGCACGGCGCCCGTGTCGTCACCGGCGCGCGGATGCTCGGCCTCATCCGGCGGATCGCGGCCGGGCTGCGCGCGGCGGCCGTCGGGCCCGGAGACGGCCTCGCCATGGTGCTCGGCGTCACCCCGGAGGCGTTCGCCGCGACGATCGCCGCCTACGTCGTGGGAGCCCGGGCCGTCGGGGTGCGGCCCGGGCTGCCCCACGACCAGATGCGCCACGTGCTCCACCAGGACATCGCCGCGGTCGTGACCGACGCGGCCACCGCTCCGGAGCACGCGCGGCGCACGCTGACCGTCTCCGAACTGCTGGCCGCGCCCGGCGAGGACGGTCCGCTGCGCCTGTCCGGCCGGCCGGAGGACGTCGCCCGGCTCGTCTACACCAGCGGCAGCACCGGCACCCCCAAGGCCTGCGCACAGACCTACGCCGCCATGGACGCGGCGTGGACGGCCCGCCCGGCGGCGTGGCCGCCCGCGATCCGCGAACTGGCCTCCCGGCTGCGGCGCTATCTGGTGTTCGGGTCGCTGAGCAGCCAGGTGATGATGGAGTACGGCGTGCTCACGCTCGCCGCGGGCGGGACCATGGTCGTCGCCGACCCGCCCGCGTTCCCCGAGGCGATCACCAGGTATCGGGCGACCGCCAGCGTCATCACCGTGCCCCGCCTGTACAGGCTCGTCGCCGCCCAGCGCACCGCCCCGGCCGACCTGAGCAGCCTCCGGGCGCTCATGGTGTCCGGGTCGCCGCTGGAGGCGTCCCGGCTCCGCGAGGCGTCCGACGTGCTCGGCCCGGTCGTGTTCCACGGCTATGGGCAGACCGAGACCGGCACGATCTCCATGGCCACGCCGCAGGACGTCCCCCCGTCGGTCGGGTTCCCGCCCGACGTCGTCGACGTCGAGATCCGGGACGCGGACGGCCTGCCGGTCCCGCCCGGCGCCGACGGCGAGCTGTACGTCCGCACCCCCGCTCAGGCCGTCGGCTACTGGGCCGACCCGGCGGAGACCGCCGAGGTGTTCGTCGACGGGTGGGTGCGCACCCGCGACCTGGGCCACTTCGACGAGGACGGACGGCTGTACCTGGCGGGGCGGACACGGGACGTCGTCATCGTCAACGCCAACCTCCACTACACCGGCCCGATCGAGCGGGTCCTGGCCACCTCCCCCGACATCGCGGAGGCGTACGTGGTCGGCGCCCCGGACGAGGACACCGGCGAGGCGGTGCACGCGTTCGTCGTACCGGTGGCGGACCGGACCCCCGACCGTGACTCGCTGCGCAGGCTGGTCGGCGAGCGGCTCGGCGTCGAGTGCGTTCCCGCGACCATCACCGTCCTCGGCGAGGTGCCGCTGACGCCGAACGGCAAAGCGGACAAGCGCCTTCTGGCGACCGCGATACCCCGAGCCCGGAACAGCGCTCCTTGACGGCCGGACGGATACGGCCGACCAGACGGACCCGTCCGATGTCGAACCGTCACCTATGTCGAGCGGGCCGGCTCGGTTCGCTCGCGCGGTGCCGGTTCGGCCGACGGCGCCTGTGGCTCGGGTGGTCGCGACGCCGTGCGGCGCCGGGTGAGCAGGAGCGCGAGCGATCCGGCGATCAGCCCCCAGAAGGCCGATCCGATGCCCGCGACGGAGGCCGCCGAGGCGGTGACGACGAAGGTGACCGCCGCCGCCTCGCGCAGGTCCGGCCCGGTGAAGGCGGAGGCGAGCGAGGAGGCGAGGGCCGGGAGGAGCGCGAGCCCGGCCACGGCGGTGACCAGGACCGGCGGTGAGGCCACGACGAGCGCGGTGGCGAAGGCGGCGCCTAGCCCCAGCGCGAGCTGACCGGCGCCGAGGGCCAGGGTGGCGATCCAGCGCCGGGCCGGGTCGGGGTGGGCGTCGGGCCCGGCGGTCAGGGCGGCGGTGATGGCGGCGAGATTCACGGCGTGCCCGCCGAACGGCGCGGCGGCCGTGCTGACGAGCCCCGTCGTCACCAGTGCGCCGCGCAGCGGCACGGAGTAGCCGTAGGTCGCGAGGACGGCCGCCCCGGGCACGTTCTGCCCCGCCATGGTCACCAGGAACAGCGGCAGTGCGATGCCGACGAGGGCCGGCAGGTTCACGGCGGGCATCGTGAACACCGGGTCGGGGCGCAGGGACGCGGCCGGGAACGTGGCGCCGCCGATCGCGAGGCCGGCCACGGCCGCGACCAGCGCCCCGGCGATCGCCCACTGGCGGGCGTACCGCATCAGCACGGCCCAGGTCAGCGTGACCGGCCCCGCCAGCAGCGGGACCTCGGCCATCGCGTGGAGCGGGGCGGTGCACAGCGGGACCAGAACGCCGGCGAGCATGGCCGCCGCGATCGGGCCGGGGATCGCGGCGACGCCGCGGGCCAGCCACGGGACGACCCCGGCGAGCACGGTCAGGATGCCGCACACGGCGAAGGCCCCGACCGCCGCCGGGTAGCCGCCGGCCACGTGGCCGGTCGCGACGAGCAGCGCGGCGCCCGGAGTGGACCACGCGATCGCGATGGGCATCCGATAGCGGACGGAGAGGACGGCGACGGCGATCGCGATGCCGGCGCACAGCGCGAGCAGGCCGGAGGCCGCCTGCCGGGAGTCGGCCCCGACCGCGCGCAGGCCCGCGAGGACGACCGAGAACGCGCTGGCGTAGCCGACGACCGCGCTGACCAGGCCGGTGAGCACCGGCTGCAGGATCCGCACCGCCCCTCCCCGAAAATACGACCGTTCCGTTTACGGAACGATTTCAGGTGACACCATAGCCAGGTGGGTACAGATGGGACAAGCCGGATCGACCCGGCCATCGGGCGGCGGCTGCGCGGGCTCCGGGAGGCACGCGGGCTGTCGCTGTCGGAGCTCGCCCGCAGGGCCGGCGTCGGCAAGGCCACCGTGTCCGGGCTCGAGCACGGAACGCGCAACCCCACGCTGGAGACGATGTACGCGATCGCGGCCGCGTTGTCGGTCCCGATGAGCGCGCTGACGCTGGACCCCGGCGCCCCGGCCGGCGCCGCCTCGCCGGTGCGGGGCACGGCCGTCCTGTCCACCCTGCTGGAGGTGTTCAGGGACCCGGGCGCGACCTACGAGATGTTCCGCCTGCGGATACTCGCCGGGGTCGAGCAGGTCTCGCCCGCGCATCCGCCCGGGGTCACCGAGCACCTCTCGGTCGTCGGGGGGACGATCAGGACGGGCCCCGCCGCCGCGCCGCTGACCGCGGGCCCGGGGGAGCACGTGTCGTGGGCCGCGGACGTTCCCCACGTCTACGCGGCCCTCGGCGGCGAGGAGGCGCACGCGATCCTCCTCATCCGCACCCCCCACGACCGCCCAGGGGCGGCAGGGGCGGCAGGGGCGGCGGGCGCGGCGGGGTCAGCGGGCGAGCAGGCGGCGCAGGCGTGAGGCCGGCGGCGCGGGCGGGGCGGGCGGAGGCGGAGGATCGATCAGGCCGAGCGACTCCAGCCTGCGCTTCTTGAAGTAGCGCGCCGGTCCGTGGGCGCTCACGTAGGCCGCCGCGGTGTCGCGCAGGCCGGGGTGGGCCGTGCTCTGCATGCAGTAGCCCACGGCGGCGACGAGGGCGGTGAGGTCGGCGGCGGGCGGCTCGGTGACCGTGCCGCCGGCCTCCAGCCGGGGCAGCGTGGCGTCCACGATCGTCGCCGGGATCCGGTTGCTGTTCTCGTACGGCGTGAGCCGTTCGAGCACGAGATCGGTGCCGGTGGTCGCGACCGGCAGGCCGAACAGCCGCCGCGCGGTCACCAGCGCGGTGGAGAAGCACCCGGCGACCAGCTCGGGGCGGTGCGTGGCGAAGCACGCCTCGGCGGGCGTCGTCTCGGGGGCCACGAGGAGGTCGACGCCGAGCTCCGCGGCGACCTGGCGCAGCTCGCGGGCGTGCCGCCGCCCGGCGGCGGGGTGCGGCTTGAACAGCACGGTTCGATGGCCGCGCGCCGCGACGCCGCGCAGCATGCGCTCGTGCAGCGCCGCCTCCTCGGCATCCGTGATCAGGCCCAGCGCGGACAGATACTGGCCGAGGACCACCGCCTCGGCGCGGGGCGCCGCCTCGGCCGCCTCCGCGACCCGGCCCGCCACGCTCGCGAACGACGCGTCCGTCAGGGCCTCGGCCGGCACGCCGTGCTCGGCGAGGAGCAGGGGCGCCAGGCCCGGGACGAGGTCGAGGTGGAGCAGCCGGGTGATCCGCCCGGCGATCTCCTGGGGGAGCGGGTCGCGGGTCGGCCCGTAGCTCATCAGGCCGTCGGAGTAGACGGTGATCGGGCAGTCCTTGACCAGGCCCGCGAGCGTGCGCGACGGGGACACCGCGATCGACTCCAGGACCAGCTCGTCCGGATCGCCGATCAGGTCGCGCAGCAGACGGCCGAGCATCGGCGTCTCGATCGAGCGGGGCTTCCAGTCCGACGGGTGCAGCGGCGCGATGATCTCGTTCCAGGACAGGACGCGGTCGAACCGGTCGCGCAGCGCGGCGAACCCCGGCGCCTCGTCCAGCGCCGGGGTGACCTCCGGGATCGCCGTGTTGTTCGACACGAGGAGGACCCGGCCGCCGTCGCGGAACCGCCCCTCGTCGATCGCCGCGGCGAGCGTCATCGCGCCGAACAGCGTGGAGGCGTAGAACAGCGTGGAGTCAGGCACGCGGCCCTCCTGTCAGGTGAGGGCCCGGTAGGTAGGGGCCGAGCAGAGCGGCCCGCTCGGGCTCCAGCCCGCCGATCGCCTCGGTCAGCGCCTCGTGGGGCAGCCGGGCGAGCGCCGTACGCGCCCGCTCGTCGAACCGGGCGCGTACGGCCGGGGTGAACCGGCCGGCCAGCTCCACGTGGTGGGCGAGCAGCGCGCACAGGTTGCGGGCCGCCTTCGGCAGGTAGCGGGGCTCGACCTCGTCCAGGATCATCGCGTAGGCGTCGAAGAAGTGGAGCTGCCGCTCGTCGCCGATCTGCGTGAGCGAGGCCGCGAGCCCCCGCCGGTAGAACACCCCGGCGAGGGAGACCACGGCGTACGACCGGGCCAGGCGGTGCAGCCGCCAGATCCACGGGCGGTCCTCGGCGGTGTGCAGCCCGGCGGGGAAGACCAGCAGGTCGTCCAGCTCCCGCCGGTAGATCCCCGCCCAGGCGTAGGGGTAGTCGACCATCGTCTTGAAATCGGCCGGCAGGATGCCGTCGCGCGGGTCCAGCACGACGCCGCGGCGGGGCTGCGGCGCCCGGTGCGTCTCCCGTCTGCGGCCCTCGACCTGGACGTGGTCCACGCGCACGAAGTCGCACCCGAGCCCGTCGATGGCGGCGACGAGGCGGGGCAGGTAGCCGGGCGCGAGCCAGTCGTCGGCGTCGAGGAAGGTGACGTAGCGGCCGGCGGCCAGCTTCAGGCCGGCGTTGCGGGCGCCGGCCAGTCCCAGCGGCACCGGGTTGCGGACGACGGTGAGCCCCGGCAGATCGCGCCGGAACTCCTCGACGACCTCCGCGGTCGCGTCCGTGGACCCGTCGTCCACGACGACGACCTCGGTCTCGAACTCGCGCGTCCGGTTGCGCACCAGCGACGCGAGGGCGTCGCCGAGGTACGCCTCGCCGTCCCGGACCGGCACGACCACGGACAGAGTGATCATGCGGTGACGCGGCGCAGGCGGGCCCGCGGGGCCTCCTCACCCGGGTAGACGCGCTTCACGCCGTCGCCGAGCGCGGTCTCGATGATGCGGATGTCGCGGACCAGGTGGTCCAGGCCGGTGGGCTCCAGCGAGGCGGCGTGGTCGGAGCCCCACATCGCCCGGTCGAGCGTGATGTGCCGCTCGACGGTCACCGCGCCCAGGGTCACGGCGGCGAGCGAGATCTGCAGCCCGCGCTCGTGCCCCGAGTAGCCGACCGGCACGCCGTACCGCTGCTGGAGCGTGGTGATCATGCGGAGGTTGGCCTCCTCCGGCGGGAGCGGGTAGGTGGAGGTGGCGTGCATCATCACCAGGCGCTCGGTGCCGAGGATCTCCACCGCCGCGTCGATCTCCTCGATCGTGGACATGCCGGTGGACAGGATGACCGGCTTGCGGGTGGCGGCCAGCGCGCGCAGCAGTTCGTGGTCGGTCACCGAGGCCGAGGCGACCTTGTGCGCGACGACGTCCATGTCCTCGAGGAAGTCCACCGACGGCACGTCCCAGGGCGAGGCGAACCAGTCGATGCCGCGCTCATCGCAGTATTTGGCGATGTGGGCGTACTCGTCCGCGCCGAACTCGGTGCGGATCTTGTACTCCATGTAGGTCATCTCGCCCCACGGCGTCTGCCGGATCTGGTCGCGCTGCTCGAGCGGCACACAGATCTCCGGGGTCCGCTTCTGGAACTTGACGGCCTGGCAGCCGGCGTCGGCCGCCACGTCGATCAGCTTGCGGGCGATGTCGACGTCGCCGTTGTGGTTGATGCCGATCTCGCCGATCACGTACACGGGCTGTCCGGGGCCGACCAGCGACCGGCCGATCCGCACCGGCCGCGGCTGCCCGAGGTGGCGGGACCCGGTGACGGGCGCGGCGGCGGGGGCGGTCTCCACCGAGGCGGCGGGGCGGGCCGCGAGCACCCGGTCGGACAGCTCGCGCACGGCTCCGGCGCCCCCGGGGGCCGACAGCACGACGCGGGCGGCGGCGCGCACCCGGGGGTGGGCGTCGGGCACCGCGACCGGCCAGCCGACGATCGCCATGCAGGACAGGTCGTTGACGTCGTTGCCCACGTACGCCACCCGCTCGGCAGCAAGGCCCTCGGCGGCCAGCCACTCGCGCAGCGCGACGTCCTTGGCGCCGAGACCCTGCACCACGGGCACGCCGAGCTTGGCGGCGCGGGCGGCGACGACCGGGTTGCGCTCGGTGGACAGCACGAGCACCTTCACACCGGCCCGGCGCAGCAGCGCGATCCCCATGCCGTCGGAACGGCTGACCGCGACCATCTCCCTGCCGTCGGAGTCGACGAACGCGCGGTCGTCCGTGTGCACGCCGTCGAAGTCGGTGACGACGGCGTCCACGTCGATCGGCAGCGGCTCGTCCACGAACGGCGCGAGCGCCCTGGCGATCTCCAGGTCCTCCGGGGTGTCGATCTCGACCGCGTGCCGGGCGGGCACCGGCTGGACCGCGACCCTGCCGAAGAAGCGGTGGCCCCGCTCGCGCAGGCCCTCCGTACGCATCACGTAGAACGCGCCGGTCTCGCGGAAGTCGGGCTCGCGGTCCTGGCGGCGCGGGCGCACGGCCGGGTCGTGGTTCACCCCGTGGCCGGCGCCGGTCCAGACGAACTCGTAGGTCTCGGTGCCGGAGAAGACCGAGTCGGCCTCGCCGTCCAGCACCTTCGCGACGGCGGCGTCGAGGTCGCGGGGATCGAGGAACGCGCTGGTGCACTGGACGAGCACGACGATCTCGGGCGCCTCGCCGGCGATCTCGGACAGGGCGTGCAGCACGGCGGACTCGCTGGAGGCGGCCGGGCCGCTGAGCTCGGCCGGCCGGCGCACGACCCGGGCGCCCGCGCCCTCCGCCACTTCGGCGATGCGCTCGTGGTCGGTGCTGACGACCACGTCGTCCACCAGTTCGGCGCGCAGACAGGCGTCCACCGCACGGGCGACGAGCGGGACGCCGCCCACCTTCTCGAGGTTCTTCAGCGGGACGCCCACCGACCCTCCACGGGCGGGGACGACGGCCAGCACTCGCACGAGTGACTCCTCTACCTGCGACATCGGGAACCCCAGGGGGCCGGGGTGTCCCGAAAACTAGCCAGCAGGTTCTCCCGTTGGGGGTTACTGGGCTGAACGACCAGGGGCGCGGTCCTTAACTTTGGGTGTCGCCGCACGGGGCGGCGTTGCCGGCGGCGGGACCGTCGGCGGCGCGATCGTCAGCGGGATCACCCGCGGGATCGCCCGCGGGTCTCTCAGCGGGATCGTCCGCGGCGTCCGGGGCCAGCGGCAGCGTGATCACGAAGCGCACGCCGGGCTCGCCGTCCGTGACGTCCTCCACCCGGATGGAGCCGCCGTGCGCCTCCACCACCTCACGGGCGATCGCCAGGCCGAGGCCCGTGCCGCCCCGGTCGCGGCTGCGCGCCGCGTCGGTGCGGTAGAACCGCTCGAAGATCCGTTCGCGGTCCGCCTCGGAGATCGGGCGGCCGTCGTTGCGCACGCACAGGACGGCCGTGTCCTCGGTGCGCGTGACCCGCACGCAGACCACCGTCAGCGCGTGCCGCTCGGCGTTGTCGAGCAGGTTCGTCACCACCCGGACGAGGTGGCGGCGAACACCCCTGACCGTCACGCCCGGGGTGTTGTGGAGGTGGGTCGGCAGCTGTTCCGGCCGCCGCGCGATCTCGCTGACGACCAGCTGGGACAGGTCGACCTCCTCCCGGGCGGTCGCGGGGGCGGTCGGGATCCGCGCGAGCAGGAGCAGGTCGGCGACGATCGCCTCCAGACGCTCGGTGTCGCGCAGCGCGGCGCAGAGCGCCTCACAGGTGTCCTCGGGGTGCAGGCGCGCGCTCTCCAACTGGGCGCGGATGCCGGCGATGGGGGTGAGCAGCTCGTGCGAGGCGTCGGCGGCGAACTGCCGCTGCCGCTGGATAGAGGTGTCCAGCCGGGACAGCGCGTCGTTGGCGGCCTGGGCGAGCCGGGAGAACTCGTCGTCGCCGGGCGGCTCGGGCACCCGGCCGCCGGGATTCCGCTCGGTGATCTCGGCGAGCTCCGACCGGATCGCCTCCACCGGCCGCAGCGCGCGGCCCGTCACGTTGTAGGCGGTCCAGCCCGCGAGCGCGGTGAGCAGCAGGGCCGCCAGGAGCAGCGCGGGCAGCGTGACGGAGGTGTCGAGGATGGCGGGGGCCGCCCGGCCCGCGTAGACCAGATCGGAGCCGGGCCCCGGAGAGACCCGCAGCACCGTGACGTAGAGGCAGTCGCGCCCGGAGAGCGAGCAGGCCGTCGTCTGGGTGACCTCGCGGTCGGAGGCCGGGCGTAACGGGCTCAGGCGGGGCACGCCCTCGGCCGCCGGGCTCTCGGCGACGACCCGGCCGTCCGGTCCCGCCACCTCGATCAGGTCGATGTCGTTGCCGGCGGTCGGAATGGGGTTGGGGAGGTGACCGTCGCGGATCTGCGCGGCGACGGAAGTAGCGGTGTCCAGGCTCCGGTCCCAGATGCGGTCCGCGACCATGTCGCGTACGAGCACGTGCACCACGATCGCGAGCGGGATCAGCAGGATCGCCGCAGTCCCGGTGGCGAGGAGGGCCAGCCGGGCTCGCAGTGACGGGGAGCGCCTGGGGAGGAGCATTACCCGAGGTTACTTATGGTCATCCTTAGGGAAACTCGCGACAGCGAAAAGCTCACCCCAAAGATGCTCAAATTCTCTTAATGAGTGCAACCGGGCGCGGGTGCCCGCGCCGGGTCGCACTCCTCCGGGCGTCCCTACGATGTCTCGGTGAACACCCCGGCCGTGCGGGCGGGCACGGTCACCGTGCCGGTCGCCGGATCCACCGACGCCTGCCGGACCACCGGGTCGTCCGACTCCGCCTGCACGGGGTGCGGCGCGACCCGTGCGCCTTTCAGCGCGGGCACGACGGGGGCGGCGGTCCTCCCGGTGGCGTTGAACACCACGTAGATCGCCTTGTTCACGGGATCGACGCCGGTGGCGTCGATGCGCATGACGATCACGCCGGGAGTGCCCGACGGCGGGAAGGAGACCCGTCTGCCGATCTCCGCGGCGGAGCCGAGCGAGAAGGCGGGGGAGGAGTAGCGGATCCGCAGCAACTCGCCGAACCTCGCCCGGGCCGCGCCGATCGCCGCGCAGTCCGGCTTCAGCGCGGGGTCGGCCAGCAGGGGCCGCGCGTACGGCCAGCGTGCCTCGTTGTCCTTCGCGGGCGGCAGGCCGCCGCCGAAGCCGTTACCCTCGTGGCAGTCCCACAGCAGGCGGTTGAACCAGTCGCCCGAGTCGTAGGAGTTGCGGTCGAGCGACTTCGACCGCAGCCGCTCGCTGCCGGCGTGGACGAACGCGGTGCCCTGCCCGAGCAGGACCGTCGCCAGCGAGAGCGACTGCATTCTGACCCGGTCGGCCATCGGGGTGTCCCTTGGCAGCTTGTAGGCGAGCGCGTCGAACAGCGTCTCGTTGTCGTGGGCGTCGACGTAGGTCACCGTGTCGGCGGGCTCGGCGGCGTACCCGGCCGGGCTGCCGTTGTGGTCGACCTCCGAGCCCCTGACGGGCGTGCCGGACGATCCGGTGAACGTGAAGTCGCGCAGGTTGCCCGCGAGCCCGAGCTTCACGAGGTCCTCGTAGTGCGCGAGCCGGTCGGCCGGCGCGGAGTCGGCCGGCGCGGAGTCGGCTGGCGCGGAGTCGGCCAGGCCGGAGCCGAAGCCCCGGACGCCCGGGTCCGCGTCGAACGGCGTGCCGCCGCGCACGGCGTCGCGCAGCCGGTCGCTGAACGTGCCGATCCCGGTGCCGGCCATGTTCGCCTGGGTGGCCTGCTCGAATCGGGCGCCGCCGGCCACCTCGCCGAAGTTCCAGCCCTCGCCGTACAGGATGATCGACTTGCCGTCCACGCCGTCCCTCTCGGGCGTGAGCGCGTCGAGTGCCTCGCGCACGGCCAGGATGTTCGCCTTCGGGTGGTGGCCCATCAGGTCGAACCGGAAGCCGTCGACCTTGTACTCCTTCGCCCAGGTGACGATCGAGTCGACGACGAGCCGGCCCATCATCGCGTGCTCGGGGGCGGTGTTCGCGCAGCAGGTGGACGTGGCCACCGTGCCGTCGTCCATGAGCCGGTGGTAGTAGCCGGGCACGACGCGGTCGAGCACGCTCGCGGGGTCCTGCCCGGCGGCGTGGGTGTGGTTGTAGACGACATCCATGACCACCCGCAGGCCCGCGCCGTTGAGCCCCGCGACCATCTCGCGGAACTCCTTGATCCTGCGGTCCGGGTCGGTCGCGTACGACCCCTCGGGCACGGTGTAGTGCAGCGGGTCGTAGCCCCAGTTGTACGAGTCCTTCGCGGCCGTCTCCGCCACGCACGCCTGCTGCCGGTCGGAGTCCGGCGGCAGCGCGGCGAGGTCGCAGCGGGGTTCGGTGCGGTCGGCCTTCCGGTCGGGCACGGTGGCGAAGTCGAAGACCGGCAGCAGGTGGACGTGGGTCAGCCCGTCCTTCGCCAGGCTCCGCAGCTCGGTCATCCCGGCGCCGCCGGTCTCGGTGAACGCCTTGTACGTGCCGCGCCGGGCGGCCGGGACGGTGGCGTCGGAGGCCGAGAAGTCGCGCACGTGCAGCTCGTAGATCGACGCCCGGTCCTGGCGCACCGCCGGGGGCTTCTCCAGGCCCGTCCACCCCTCGGGCCGCAGCGACCGGTCGCCGAGGTCGACGATCTGGCTGCGCCCCGAGCCCGCCGAGACCGACAGGCTGTAGGGGTCGGTCACCTCGTTGGTCACGATCTTCCCGGCGGCGGGGGCGTAGACGGTGACGAGGTAGGTGTAGTACCTGCCCCGCCACGACGCCGGGCCGTCGATCGACCACACGCCCGTCGCGTCGTCCCTGCGCATCCGGTGGACCGTCCTGCGATCGGTGGCCGGGCCGTCGTAGAGGGCCAGCTCGACCTTCTGCGCGGTCGGCGCCCACACCGCGAGCCCGCCGCGGCCGGTGGGGCCGAGCGGAGCCTTCGCGGCCCCGGCGTACAGATCGTCGAGCACGCCGGGGATCTGCACGCCGGTGGCGGTCAGCAGCGCGCCCGAGGGCCCGCGCTCGATCGCCAGGACCTGGCCGCGCAGCGCGTCGCGCACGAGGCCGGCGTCGCGCGGATCCACCTTCAGCGCGCCGTACGCCGCGCCGGGAGACGCCAGATGCGGCCACGCGGCCTTCTGGGCGTCGCTCAGCCGCCCGGGCGCCAGGCGGATCAGGTGGGCGTCCCCGGTCAGGTCGCCCTTCTCGTACGCGATGCCGCCCGTGGGGGAGCAGGCCAGCGCGTAGTGGTTCTCCTCGGCGGCCTCGCCCTTCCACGCGACCGTGTCCCGGGCGATCCACTGGGCCGTGGCCCTGGACAGGTCGGCGTCCGCCCCGGTGGCCGCGGGCCGCGGCAGCAGGTATCCGTCCACACCTGACAGTTTCCACACCTCGCGGCCGGTCACGCCGAGGCGAGGCGCATGCAAGAATTTGCGGTAAGTTCCAGAAACATTGCAGTAGTTTCGTGACCCACCGCCGTAACAGGCGCGAAACGTGTGTCCGACACTGTTGGTGTCGCATGAGAAGGAGGTGGTGGGGATGCTGCTGCGGCTGCGGGTCTCGCTCCCCGACCGGCCAGGGGTGCTGGGCCAGGTGGCGCGCGCGTTCGGCGTGATGGGCGCGGACATCCTGCAGGTGACCGTGCTGGAGCGGCAGGCGGGTCGCGCGGTCGACGACTTCACCGTCTCCTGGTCGGGCGTCTTCGAACCCGGCGAGCTGCGTGAAAGGATCGGCGTGGTCCCCGGCACGCGGGTGGAGGCCGTGTGGCCGACCCGGGAGGTCCCCGGAGCGACCCCCGACTACGACCTGCTCGGCCACGTCGCCGCGGACCCCGACCGGGCGTACGTCACCCTCGTCGACGCGGTGCCCGACCTGGTCAGCGCCGAGTGGGCGGTCGCGGTCGACTCGGCCGACGGCACGATCGTCCACGGAAGCTGGCAGGCGCCGGAGACCGTCCCCGCGGCCGACCTCACGCCGCTGCGCGCCTCGGCCTTCGAGGAGGGCGGGCTGCATCTGGTGAGCGTGCCGATGGACGGCGTCCACCTGGTGGTGGCACGGTCCCAGGGTCCCGCGTTCCACCGGGCCGAGCTGGACAAGATCACCCGCCTGGTGGGCATCGTCTCCGTGCTGGCCGGCGGCGTCAGCCGTACCGTCTGACGGCGTTACCTGCGCGGCGGGTCGATGCGGGTGCCGTCCATCGTGAACAGCATGAGCCGGGAGACGTCGACGGCGACCCGGCCGGCGTCGCCGGCGCGCCACACGGGCCGGTTGCCGAGCCTGACGATCAGATCCGCGCGGCGGTGCGTGCCCGACTGCGAGGCCGCGGGCGGCTGCTGCTCCTCCTCCGCCGGGGCCGAGCCGTTCAGCAGGCGGCGCATCATCGACCGCGCCTTGCCGCCGCCTCCCGCGCCGTTGAGCTGGCGGCGGTCCGGCGGTTCCGGCACGTTGACGGCCGGGATCCCGGCCTCAAGGTAGGCGAGCCACTCGTGGCCGTGATACTCCAGCGTCCTGACCCGGCCGAAGAACGTCGGGCCCTCCGTCCGCTCCGGCACCGGCACCAGCCCGTCCGGCCGGATTCCCACGATGATCTGCGTGCCGGTGTGCTGCGACACCGCGTACGCCCGTGGATCGGTCCAGGGCATCGTGATCTGGTGAGGGCCGAAGTCGAGCATGATGAACTGGTTCTGCGGGGTGCGCACGGTCGCCGCGAGCAGGTTGAGCTGCTGGGAGTTGAGGAACGCGGCGGTGAACGCGGTCGCGGGGTCGTTGTAGACCTGCGCGGGCGTGCCGATGTCCTGCAGCACGCCCCGGTTCATGATGGCGATGCGGTCGGCCAGGGTGAGGGCCTCGACCTGGTCGTGCGTGACGTAGATGGTGGTGACGCCGAGGGCGCGCACCAGCGACGAGATCTCCATGCGCAGCTCGGTGCGCATGCCGGCGTCCAGGTTGGACAGCGGCTCGTCCATCAGGAACAGAGAGGGCTGGCGCACGATGGCGCGCCCCATCGCCACCCGCTGGCGCTGGCCGCCGGACAGCGTGCCCGGCCGCCGGTCCAGCGTCTCGTCGATGTGCAGCGCGCGCGACAGCTCGACGACCCGTTGCTTGACCATCGTGGGATCCGCTTTGGCGATCTCCAGCGGGAACGACAGGTTGCCGCGCACCGTCCGGTGGGGATAGAGGGCGCCGTTCTGGAAGACCATCGCGACGTCCCGGTCCCGGGGCGCGAGGTGGTTGGCGATCTCCCCGCCCAGCCACAGGTCGCCGGAGGTGATCTCCTCCAGCCCCGCGATCATGCGGAGTAGCGTGGACTTCCCGCAGCCCGACGGCCCGAGCAGGACGAGGAGCTCACCCTCGTCCGCGCGCAGGTTCATGCGGTCGACCGCGAGGTACCCCCCCGGGTAAATCTTCGTCACGTTGTCGAGGACGACGGTGCTCATGCGCGCTCGTTCCTCCCGGGCAGGCACGCCCGGATCCCCAGCCTTCGGTGTGAATGATGAGGTAGTACATCGCGTCGCGGGCACTCGTGTCCATACGTGTCGTGAAAGATCCGGCATCTACTTGCAACTTCTCGTTACACCCGACTTTCCCTTTGCTAAAGACGGCTGTCAGGGTTGTGCCATGACCTCCCTGCGGCCCTCTATGTGGCGTCAAATGTAACGAATTTGCTGAAAGTTTCTGTAAGGCCTTTCATCCCCTTCGCACCCCTGTTACGTTCCGCTCAAATCCCCCTGAGCAAGGAGTGCGACGCAGATGAGGCGAGTCCTCACGTCCGCGGCGGTTGCCGCGGCGCTCGCGTTGGCGGTCACGGCCTGCGGCGACGGTTCCGGCGACCCCGGATCAGCCCCGGCCAAGAGCGCCGCCCCCGCCGAGGTGTCCGGCACGGTCACCTGGTGGGACACCTCGGACGCCACGACCGAGGGCCCGGTCTTCCAGGAGATCGTCAAAGACTTCGAGGCGAAATATCCGAAGATCAAGGTCAATTACGTCAACGTGCCGTTCGCGGAGGCGCGGGACAAGTTCAAGACCGCCGCGCAGTCCGGTTCCGGCGCGCCCGACGTGCTGCGCACCGACGTGGGCTGGGTCGCGGAATTCGCCTCGCTCGGTTACCTCGCGCCGCTCGACGGCACCCCCGCCGTCGACAAGCCCGAGGAGTTCCTGCCGGTCCCGGCGGCGAGCGGCAAGTACAACGGCAAGACGTACGGCGTGCCGCAGGTGACGGACACCCTGGGCCTCCTGTACAACAAGGAACTACTGAAGAAGGCGGGCTACGACGAGCCTCCGGCGACAATGGCCGACCTTAAGAAGGCGGCGCTCGACGTCAAGTCGAAGACCGGAGCGGGCGGCCTCGCCCTGAATGTGGACGCCTACTTCCTGCTTCCGTTCATTTATGGCGAGGGCGGCGACTTCGTCGACGTCCAGAACAAGAAGATCACGATCTCGTCCCCGCAGAGCGTGGCGGGGGTGAAGATCGTCGAGGACCTGATCACGTCCGGCGCCGCCGTCAAGCCCGCGCTGCAGGACAGCTACACGAACGCCGAGACCGCGTTCAAGGACGGCAAGGTCGCGATGATCTTCAACGGCCCGTGGTCCAACGCGGACAACCTCGGTGGCAAGGTGTTCAAGGACAACCCGGACAACTTCGGCGTCGCCCCGGTCCCGGCCGGCTCGGCGAAGGCCGGCTCGCCCCTGGGCGGCCACGACTACACCGTGTACGCGGGCTCGAAGAACCTGGACGCGTCCTACCTGTTCGTCCAGTTCATGGACAGCGCGGAGAGCCAGGCCAAGGTCGCCGGCAAGCTCGGCCTGCTGCCCACCCGCCAGCCCGCCTACAGCGCCTCCGAGGCGACGGCCAACCCGAAGATCGCGCAGTGGGCCAAGCCGATGGAGACGGCCGTCGAGCGCCCCTGGATCCCCGAGGCCGCCTCGCTGTTCCAGCCGCTGGTCGAGGGCTACCAGAAGCTCGCGGGCGGGCAGACGGCGACCGAGCCCATGCTCACGGACGTCGCCACCGCCTACCAGGGCATCCTCAAGGGCTGGAGCCTGTAGGCGATGACGGCTGACGTCGTCGCGACGAGAAGGGCCGCGCCCCGCTCCGGGGCGCGGCGCCTCCTGTCGCGTCACTGGTACGCGTGGGCGATGACCGCGCCGGTCGTCGTCGTGACGCTGGTGCTGGTCGGCTACCCCCTCGTGCGAGGCGTGTACCTGTCGCTCACCGACGCGACCGAGGGCAACATGGGCCGCACGATCGGGATGAACGTCATCCCCTCCACGTACGAGTTCGTGGGCCTGCGGAACTACGCCGACATCCTGACGTCCTCGGAGTTCCTCGGCCGGCTGACCTGGACGGTCGTGTGGACCGTCGTCTGCGTCGCCCTGCACGTGGGCATCGGCCTCGGCCTGGCGATGCTGCTGAACCGGCCCATGCGGCTGCGGGCGCTCTACCGGATCCTGCTCGTGCTGCCCTGGGCCGTCCCGGCCTTCGTGTCCGCCTTCATCTGGCGCTACCTGCTGAACGGCGAGTTCGGCGTGGTCAACGCCATGCTCCGGGCCGCAGGGTTCGCGGGGATCAGCTGGCTGGACGACCCGTTCTGGGCCAAGGTCTCGGTGATCGCCTGCAACGTGTGGCTGGGCGTGCCGTTCATGATGCTCGCGCTGCTCGGCGGCCTGCAGGCCATCCCGCGCGAGCTGCACGAGGCCGCGGAAGTGGACGGCGCCACGCCGTGGCAGCGCTTCCGCCACATCACGCTGCCGGGCCTGCGCCCGGTGTCGAGCACGGTCGTCCTGCTCGGCACGATCTGGACGTTCAACCAGTTCCCGGTCATCTTCCTGCTGACCAAGGGAGGACCGGGCGGAGCCACGGAGATCCTCGTGACGTACGCCTACCGCCAGGCGTTCGAGGGCATCCGGAACTACTCGGGCTCCGCCGCCTGGGGCATGGTGATCCTCGCCCTTCTCGTCGTGATGGCCACGGTCTACCGGCGCGCGCTCAGGCAGCAGGGGGAGGCATGGTGAGCCCGGCCGCTCCCGCCGGCGCGTGGAGTCGCGACAGGCGCAGCCCCGGCAGGTCGATCGCCCTGCACCTCACGCTGATCGCGGCCAGCATCGTGTCGGTGTTCCCGGTCGCGTGGCTGGTGCTGACCTCGCTCAAGCCGCGAACGGTCATCGAGACCGCCTCGGTCGCGCCGGTCGACCACCCCACGCTCGCGAACTACACGCAGGTCCTGGGGGAGACCCGGTTCCTGACGTGGGCCGCCAACTCCGTCGTCGTCTCGCTCATGACGGCCGTGCTCGGCGTGCTGCTGTCGGCCACCACCGGCTACGCGGTCAGCCGTTTCCGTTTCCCCGGCTTCCGCTCGGTGATGTGGATGCTGCTGATCACGCAGATGTTCCCCGTGGCGATCCTGATCGTGCCGATCTACAACCTGATGGCCGGGCTCGGGCTGATCAACCAGTTCCCGTCCCTCGTCATCGCCTACCTCACCTCCACCGTGCCGTTCTGCGCGTGGATGATGAAGGGCTACTTCGACACCGTCCCGGTGACGATCGACGAGGCCGGCCGGGTGGACGGCCTGACCCCCTTCGGCACGTTCTGGCGGCTCATCCTGCCGCTGGCCAAGCCCGGCCTCGCCGTGGCCGCCTTCTACTCGTTCATCACCGCCTGGGCGGAGGTCGCGTACGCGACCGCGTTCATGACGGGTGACGACAAGTACACGCTGGCGGTCGGCCTGAGCCAGTTCGTCGGCCAGCACAAGGCGGAGTGGGGCCTGCTGACGGCCTCGTCGGTGCTGATCGCCATCCCGGCGGCCGTCGTCTTCCTGCTCGTCCAGCGCCACCTCGTCACCGGTCTGACGGCCGGTGCGACGAAGGCGTGACCCTATATGAGAATCGGGGGATCCCAATGACCGAACTCGCCGTCCAGCCGTCCGCGGTCGCGACCCGGTGGTGGCGCGACGCGGTGATCTACCAGGTGTACGTCCGCAGTTTCGCGGACGGCAACGGCGACGGGATCGGCGACCTGCTCGGCGTGCGCAGCCGCCTGCGGTACCTGTCCGACCTCGGCGTGGACGCGATCTGGCTGACGCCGTTCTACCCCTCGCCGATGGCCGACTTCGGATACGACGTGGCCGACTACCGCGACGTCGATCCGCTCTTCGGCTCGCTGGCGGACGCCCAGGCGCTGATCGCGGACGCCCACCGGCTCGGCCTGCGGATCATCGTGGACGTGGTGCCCAACCACACCTCCGACCGACACCCCTGGTTCGAGGCGGCGCTGCGGGCCGGGCCGGGCAGCCCGGAGCGGGAGCGCTACATCTTCCGCGAGGGCAAGGGCGCGGCGGGCGAGCTGCCGCCCAACGACTGGGAGTCGATCTTCGGCGGGCCCGCCTGGACCCGGGTCGAGGACGGCCAGTGGTACCTGCACCTGTTCGCGCCCGAGCAGCCGGACCTCAACTGGGAGCACCCGGAGGTGCACGAGGAGTTCGCCGGCGTGCTGCGGTTCTGGCTCGACCTCGGCGTGGACGGCTTCCGGATCGACGTGGCGCACGGCATGGTCAAGGCGCCGGGCCTGCCCGACGTGGGCGCCCGGGGCCAGGCCGAGATGATCGGCACGCAGGTCGTGCCGTTCTTCGACCAGGACGGCGTGCACGAGATCCACCGGGCCTGGCGCCGCATCCTCGACTCCTACGAGGGCGAGCGGATCGGGGTGGCCGAGGCGTGGGCGCCCTCGCCCGAGCGGCTGGCCAACTACGTCCGCCCGGACGAGCTGCACCAGGCGTTCAACTTCCACTTCCTCAAGACGCCCTGGGACGCGGCGCGCTTCAGGGAGGTCATCGACGAGTCCGTGCGCACGTCGGCGCTGGTGGGCGCGCCCCCGACCTGGGTGCTGTCGAACCATGACGTCAAGCGGCACGTCACCCGCTACGGCGACGGCGAGCGCGGCCTGCGCAGGGCGCGGGCGGCGGCGCTGCTCATGCTGGCGCTGCCCGGCTCGGCCTACATCTACCAGGGCGAGGAACTGGGGCTGCCCGAGGTCCTCGACCTGCCCGAGCAGTATCTGCAGGATCCGCAGCGGCTGCGCGACCCGGACAGCGGGCGCGACGGCTGCCGGGTGCCGCTCCCGTGGACCACCGCGGGCGAGCCGCCGTACGGCTTCACCCCGCCGGGCAGCTACGAGAGCTGGCTGCCGATGCCGCCGGACTGGCGCGGCCTGTCGGTGGAGGCGCAGCTGCGGGACGGCGCGTCGATGCTCAGCCTCTACCGGACCGCCCTCGCCCTCAGGCGGGAGCACCCGGAACTGGGCGACGGCACGCTGACCTGGCTCGACAGCCCGGCCGGCACGCTCGCGTTCCGGCGCGGCGACGCGTTCGCCTGCGTCCTCAACATGACGCCCGAGTGGGTGGAGATCGGGCCGGGGCACGGTGACCTGCTGCTCGCCAGCGGGGGACCGGAGACCGCCGGCGACGTCGTCCGGATCGCCCCCGACTCCGCCACCTGGTGGACCGCGAGAGATGTCTAAAGTAAAGCTCATGAACAACACACGGCTCGCCGACATCGCCGCCCAGGCCGGAGTCAGCGAGGCGACGGTGAGCCGTGTGCTCAACGGCAAGGCGGGGGTCTCCCCGGCCACCCGCCAGGCCGTGCTCACCGCCCTCGACCTGATGGGCTACGAGCGCCCCCAGCGGCTGCGCCAGCGCAGCAACGGCCTGATCGGCCTGGTGATCCCGGAGCTCGGCAACCCGATCTTCCCGGCGTTCGCGCAGGCGATGGAGAAGTCGCTGATCCAGCACGGCTACACGCCGATCCTGTGCACCCAGGAGCCCGGCGGCGCCCCCGAGGACGAGTTCACCGAGATGCTCCTCGACCGGGGCGTGTCCGGCATCGTCTTCGTCTCCGGCCTGCACGCCGACACCACCGCGCGAATGGACCGATACACCCGGCTCACCGACCGGGGGCTGCCGATCGTGTTCGTGGACGGCTACAACGAGGCCATCCCCGCGCCGTTCATCTCGCCCGACGACCGGCTCGCCGCGCGCCTGGCCGTCCAGCACCTGGTGGACCTCGGGCACGAGCGCATCGGCCTCGCGCTGGGGCAGCGGCGCTTCGTCCCGGTCATCCGCAAGATCGAGGGCTTCCGCCAGGCGATGGCGCAGCTGCTCGGCCCGGCCGACGCCGACGACCTCATCCAGCACTCGCTGTTCTCCGTCGAGGGCGGGCAGGCCGCCGCCTCGGCGCTGCTCGACCGCGGCTGCACCGGGATCTTCTGCGCGAGCGACCTCATGGCGCTCGGCGCGATCCGCGCCGCCCGCGAGCGCGGGCTGTCGGTGCCCGGGGACGTGTCGGTCGTCGGGTTCGACGACTCGCCGCTGATGGCGTTCACCGACCCGCCGCTCACGACCGTCCGCAAGCCGATCGGCGCGATGGCGGCCGCCGCCGTCGAGACCCTGCTGGAGGAGATCGGCGGCACTCCCGCCAAGCACGTCGAGCTGGTCTACCAGCCCGAGCTCGTGGTGCGCGGCTCCACCAGCTCAGGCCCGCTGGTCAACCGCTGACCCCACCACCCCCACCCCCCGTGATCTTGCAGTTTGTCGCACGGAGGGCCGCTCACCTGCGCGTCCACCCTTCGTGATCATGCACCAACCCCGTGGAGCCCGGCGTGACCTCGAACGACGCCCTTCCTGATCATGCACTCGACGTTCTCGTCGTCGGCGGCGCCGGCGTCGACACCACCGTCTACGTGCCTGAGTTGCCCCTGCCGTACGCCGACACCTACGCCGTGCCGCCCGTGGTGGACCGCATCGGCAACACCGGCGCGGGGGTCGCCCTCGGCTGCCACGCTCTCGGCCTGCGGGTGAAGTTCGTCGACCTGATCGGCGACGACCCGCAGGGCGCGCTGATCAGGGACCATCTCGCCGCCCGGGGTGTGGACTTCTCCCACGCGGCGTCGGAGGCGGGCACCCGCCGCAGCGTCCTGCTGGTGGACGCCGGCGGCAGGCGGCTGTCGCTCTTCGACCCCCGGGCCGTCCCCGGCCAGCGGATGCCGCGCGATCTCTACCTGCCCGCCCTCCGGTCGGCCCGGCACGTCCACGTCTCGATCATGGACTTCGCCCGGCACGTGTACGCCGACATCCCGGACGGCACGACGGTCTCGACCGACCTGCACGACTGGGACGGGGAGAACCCGCACCACGAGGACTTCGCCTACTCCTCCGACCTGGTCTTCCTGTCCGCGGTGAAGCTCGGCGGGCGGCGGGAGGAGGTCATGCGGTCGATCGCGGAGCGGGGCCGGGCGTCGGCCGTCGTGTGCACGGCCGGGGCCGAGGGCTGCCACGTGCTGGCCGAAGGCAAGGTCCGCAGCTTCCCGGCCGAGCCGCTGCCCGTGCCGAATCATGGGCCTGTGGCCGACAGCAACGGCGCGGGCGACGCGTTCGTGTCCGGCTTCCTGTACGGCCGCCTGGCCGGCCGGCCCCTGGAGGAGTGCGTACGGCTGGGCGGCGTGGCCGGGGCGCACGCGTGCACCAGCGAGGGCACCCACGAGGACCCGATCGGCCTGGACGCCCTGTTGAGCGCGGTGTCGTGAGACCGGGGCCGGTGCGGTGAGACGACGCCAGGCCCGCCACCGCCGGTGAGCGGTCGCGGGCCCGGCACCCATGGACGCCTCCGGGTCGCGGACACGAGCATGGCCACCGGCTCCGCCGAGGGAGGAAGGACGGACCGGCGAGCTGAGGGAGCCCCAGGGACGCGGCGCTCAGGGGCTCAGCGCTCAGGGGCTCAGCGCTCAGGGACGCAGCGCTCAGGGACGCAGCGCGGCGGCCTCGGACGCGAGCTTCTCGATCCTGGCGAAGTCGCCCGCCGCGACCAGGCTGCGCGGCGTGAGCCAGCTCCCGCCGACGCAGCCGACGTTCGGCAGGGCGAGGTAGGCCGGCGCGTTCGACGGGGTGATCCCGCCCGTGGGGCAGAACCGCACGTCGGGCAGCGGGCCGCTCAGCGACTTGAGGTACGCGACGCCGCCGGCCGGCTCGGCCGGGAAGAACTTGAGCTCGCGCACGCCGCGCTCGGCCAGCGTCATCGCCTCGGTGGCCGTGGCGACGCCCGGCAGGAACGGCACGCCCGCGGCGAGCATGGCCGCGAGCAGGCCGGGCGTGGTGCCGGGGGAGACGAGGAAGCGGGCGCCGGCCCCGGCCGCGGCCTCCACGTCCCCGGGCGAGCGCACGGTGCCCGCGCCGACGACGGCCTCCGGCACCTCGGCGGCTATCCGCCGGATCGCGTCGAGGGCGGCCGGGGTGCGCAGCGTGACCTCGATGACCGGCAGCCCGCCCGCGACCAGGGCCCGGGCGAGGGGGACGGCGCTCTCGGCGTCGTCGAGGACGACCACGGGGACGACCGGCGCGAGGTCGAGAAGGTTGCTCATACCAGCTCCACATCGGGGTTTTGTTGGGCGAGCCAGGCGGCCGCACCCGTCAGCGCGGGCTGCTCGGCGGTGATCAGGACGGTGGCGATCGCGGCGGCGTACTCCGTCAGCGCCGGCGCGGTCGTCTCGAACCGGGCCCGGAACGCGCTGCCGGGGATCCGCGAGACCAGGCGGGGCAGCACGCCGCCGCCCAGGTAGACCCCGCCACGCGCGCCGAAGGTGAGCGCCACGCCGCCCGCGAAGCCGCCGAGCATGGCGAGGAAGACCTCCACGGTCTCGGCGCACAGCGGGTCGTCGGAAGAGGTGATCTGCGCCGCCGTCATCTGGGCGGCCGTGAGCTGCTCGGGCGCGATGCCGCGCACAAGTGCGAGCCCGCGGTGCAGACGGGGCAGCCCGGTGCCCGACAACAGGTGCTCGGCGTCCACGTACGGCAGGCCGTCCGCGCGCAGCGCCCGGACGATCTCCATCTCCAGGTCCGTGACGGCGGGAACCGCCACGTGCCCGCCCTCGCCGGGCACCGGCTGCCAGCCCTCCCGTACGGGCACGAGACCGGCCACCCCGAGCCCGGTGCCGGGTCCGAGCACGACCTTCGTCAGGCCGGCGGTCGGCCGGGGGCCGCCGAGCGGCACGAGGTCGTCCCCGGCCAGGTGCGGCAGCGAGATCGCCAGCGCCTCGAAGTCGTTGAGCAGCACCGTACGCGGGATGCCGAGCTCCTTCACGGACCCGGACCATCCCGCGTTCGTCAGCCGGTATCGGTCGTCGTCGACCGGACCGGCGATCGCCAGGCACGCGGCCCCCGGCCGAACTCCGCCCGCATGGTCTGCGAGATAGGCGGCTACGGCATCGGCAAGGCCGAGATGCTGGGAAACGTCGAGTACGGCTACCGCCTCCGGCTGCCCTCCGGGCCGGGCCACCAAACCGAACCTGGCGTTGGTTCCGCCGATGTCCGCGACCAGCCAGGGAAGGCTCACGCGGCACCTCCGAAGACGCTCGCCCCGCGCTCGGCCGGGCCGACCGTGCGGCGGAATGAGGCGAACAGCTCGCGACCGGTGCCGGCCCACTGCTCGTCGGTCAGCGGTGCGCCCCCCGGCGTACGGCCGGTGAGGTCGGCGAGCACGGTGAGGGTCCCCGCGGCCGAGTCGAGGCGGATCACGTCGCCGTCGCGCAGCAGCGCGATCGGCCCGCCGTCGGCGGCCTCGGGAGACAGGTGGATCGCCGCGGGGACCTTCCCCGAGGCGCCGGACATGCGGCCGTCGGTGACGATGGCCACCTTCTGGCCGCGGTCGAGCAGGACGGCCAGCGGCGGCGTGAGCTTGTGCAGCTCCGGCATGCCGTTGGCCCGGGGGCCCTGGTAGCGGACGACCGCGACGAAGTCCTGCCCGTCGAGCTCGCCCCGCTCGAACGCGGCGAGCAGGTCGAGCTGGTCGTCGAACACCTTGGCGGGGGCCTCGATCACCAGGTGCTCGGGCTTGACGGCGGAGACCTTGCTCACCGCCCGGCCCAGGTCGCCCGACAGCATGTGGATGCCCCCGTCGGGGGAGAACGGCACGGCGACCGGCCGCAGGACCTCGGTGTCGGTGCTGGGCTCCGTGCGCTCCTCCCACGCCAGCACGCCCTCCTTGAGCGCCGGGGCTGAGCGGTAGAGGCCGAGGCCGCGCCCGGCGACCGTCAGGACGTCCGCGTGGAGCAGCCCGGCGTCCAGCAGGTCGCCGATGAACACCGCCATGCCGCCCGCGGCCTGGAAGTGGTTCACGTCCGCCTGGCCGTTGGGGTACATGCGGGTGATCAGTGGCACGACCTTGGACAGAGCCGCCATGTCGTCCCAGGTCAGCTCGATGCCGGCGGCCGCCGCCATGGCGACCAGGTGCATCGTGTGGTTGGTGGAGCCGCCGGAGGCGAGCAGCGCGACGACCGCGTTGACGATCGCCTTCTCGTCCACGACCTCGGCGACGGGCGTGTACTCCGCGCCGTGCGGGGTGATCTCGACCGCCCGCCGCGCCGCCGCGGCGGTCAGCGCGTGCCGCAGCTCGGTGTGCGGGTTGACGAACGTCGCCCCCGGCAGGTGGAGGCCCATGACCTCCATGAGGAGCTGGTTGGAGTTGGCGGTGCCGTAGAACGTGCAGGTGCCGGGGGAGTGGTAGGACGCCGCCTCGGCGTCGAGCATCTCCGCGCGGCCGATCTTGCCTTCGGCGAAGGCCTGCCGCGCCCTGGCCTTGACCTTGTTGGGCAGGCCCGAGGTCATGGGCCCGGCGGGGACGAATATCGCCGGCAGGTGACCGAAGCGTAAGGCGCCGATGAGCAGCCCCGGGACGATCTTGTCGCAGACCCCGAGCAGCAGGGAGGCGTCGAACATGTCGTGCGACAGCGCGATCGCGGTCGCCATGGCGATCACGTCGCGGCTGTAGAGCGACAGCTCCATGCCGGCCCGGCCCTGGGTGACGCCGTCGCACATCGCGGGCACGCCGCCCGCCACCTGTGCCACGCCGCCCGCCTCGCGGACCGCCCGCTTCAGCTCCGGCGGGTAGGTCTCGTACGGCTGGTGCGCCGACAGCATGTCGTTGTACGACGTCACGATGGCCACCCCCGGCTTCGCCGTACCGCGCAGGCCGAGCTTGTCCTCGGCGGGCGCGGCGGCGAAGCCGTGGGCCAGGTTGGCGCAGCCGAGCCGCCCCCGGGCCGGCCCCCGCTCACGCAGTTCGGCCCCGGCGCGGCGCACCCGCTCCAGGTAGGCCCCGCGGCTCTCGCGGCTTCGCGCGACCACGCGCTCGGTGACCTCGCTGATAACGGGGTGCGTCACGGAAGGTCCTCCTCCTGCCGGGGCCGCCGCGAGGCGGGGTCCAACTCGCCCCGGGGCCTTCGTCCCGGGACGTGTGCCCGTCGGCGCGTCCGGCCCCCGATTCGTTGATCGGGCACCAGTTGATCGGGCACCAGGTGTCGATCGGGCACGGAAGGGACAGTATCGGGAAGTTATGCGACTTTTCAAGCCCACTTTTGTAACTTGTAATGAATAAGTCATTGAACTTAGGTGAGCTTCTGTGCTTCACTTACGCTCGATGTCACGTTTAGCCACCCCCGGCGAGGTCCTCCAGCTCATCCGGAGCGGAGAGGCGGTGACGCGTGCCGACATCGGCCGTGTGACGGGCCTGTCCCGCCCGGCCGTCGCGCACCGCGTCGCCGACCTGCTCCAGCGCGGGCTGATCGTGGAGGACGCCGAGGGGCCGTCCACCGGGGGCCGCCCGCCCGTACGGCTGCGCTTCGCCACCTCCGGGGGAGTCGTCCCGGTGGCCTCGCTCGGCGCCCGCCGCACCCAGATCGCGCTGTGCGACCTCGCGGGCGAGGTGCTGCAGCGCACCGACCTGGACATCGACGTCGAAGAGGGGCCGGGCGTCGTCCTGCCCCTGCTCATGGACACCTGGGAGAAGCTGCTCGACGGGCGGGACGACGTCGTCGGCATCGGCCTCGGCGTGCCGGCGACCGTGGAGTTCGCCGCAGGACGGGTCGAGAGCGCCCGCGTGATGGCGAGCTGGACCGGCGTGGTGATCCCGCCGATCATCGCCGAGCGGTTCCGCGTGCCGGTGCTCGTGGACAACGACGTGAACGTCATCGCGATGGGCGAGCACCGGGTCGTCTACGCCTCGGAACTCGACGACCTGCTGTTCGTGAAGGTCTCCACCCGGATCGGCGCGGGGGTCATCTCCGGCGGCGGCATCCTGCGCGGCGCGCTCGGCGCGGCCGGGGAGATCGGGCACATCCCCGTGCGGGACGGCGGGGGAGTGCTGTGCCGCTGCGGCAACCTCGACTGCGTCGACTCGGTCGCCAGCGGCACCGCGATCCTGCGCGAGCTGCGGGCCAAGGGCCGCGACGTGATGTCGCTGGCCGACGTGACCGCCCTGGTCCGGGCCGGCGACGCGGAGACCATGGCCGTGGTCCGGCAGGCGGGCCGCTGGCTGGGCGAGGTCATCTCCGGCGCGGTCAACCTGCTCAACCCCGCCGTCGTGGTCCTCGGCGGCGACGTCGCCGAGATGTTCCAGCCGCTGGTGTCGGGCGTACGCGAGGTCGTCTACCGGCGCTCGACGCAGCTCGCCACCCGCAGCCTGCGCATCGAGCGCAGCCGCCTCGGGCCCGGCGCGGGCATCACCGGCTGCGCCCTCATGGTCCTCGACCACGTCCTGTCGGCCCAGGCCGTCGACGCCGCCGCCCGCTAGAAGTCCCACGGGCGGCCGGGCATGCCGCGAATGCCCGGCGAATGCCGGGTGAATGCCCTGGTCCGTGACGTAGGCGGCCAGGAGAGTGGATCCCACGACCGGTGCGTGACCGTCGATCCGCGGCAGGGGCGCCGCTGTTTCGTCCGCGCTCCGATGCCGCCGTGAAGGCCGCACCATGCGGTTCCCCCGGAACGGCCCGGCAGAAGGGAAAGACTCGCATGTTCAGACGGCTCCGAGCGGCCACGGCGGTGGCTGCCGCCGTGGCGGCGACCGCGGCGGCGGTCCTCGTCGCGTCGCCCGCCCAGGCGTCCCCCAGTGACTGTCTCTCCTACCTCGCCGGTGCGGGTTACCCCGAGACGACGGCGAAGAGGATGGCGTGCGAGCGGGCCGCCAGCGGCGAGATCGGCGGCTACGTGTTCTGCTACGACGTGCTCAGGGAGACCGGCGTCAGCGCCGCGCATGCCGCCGAGGCCTGCGACCGGGCCGACGGAGTGTGGGCGGCCTCAGCCGGCGCCGGCTCCGCGGACCGCTGACCGCCGCGACGACCGGTGGCGCCGGTCACGCCCAACGGACGCTATCGAAAGGAACGCATCATGACCGTGCGCTTCACGAAGACGGCCACAGGACTGGGCGCGGCACTCGCGCTGATGGCGGGTGGAATCGCGAGTGCGGCCCCGGTGTGGGCCGAGCCTTCCACGGCCGGCCTCGCGCCCGCTGTGAGCTGCTCGACCTCGCTTCCCCCGTCGGGCTCCTTCCTGGAGGCCACCTACTCCCAGCCCAACGCGTGCGGGAAGTGCGTGGCGGCGGGCAGCGCGTACGAGGCGACCGGGAACTACCGCGCCTACTGCCGGAACATCCGTGACGGCGGCAGCACCGTCGCGGTCCAGCTCTGGCTCTTCTGCGTGGTCTGCAGGGGCGACGAGCCGCTCGCGAGCCGTGCCGTGGCCGCCTGAGACCACGACCGGCGGCGCCCTTCCGGATCGTTCCCCGGAAGGGCGCCGCGTTTCGCCGCTTCGGCACCGGCCGGCGATCAGCACGGGATGTCCCGGCGTGTCCCGCACCGGCACGCCGGTTCGACCCTCACGGCCGCGGCGTCCGCGAGCACGATCAGCAGCCTGTGGCCGGTCAGGACCGTCCGGTAGGGCCGGCCCCAGCCTCCGGGGTTCGAGGTCTCCATATGAGGCAGGCGGAGCGTGCGCAACAGATGACGGAGAACCTCGTCGGGCTCCGGCCTGCCCGACAGATCGACGAGAAGGCACGCCTCCGGCAACCGCCGCACGAGCCGGTGATCGGACTCCCCGGCCACGGTGCTGTCGCCGGGCACGCTCACGCGCTCCGTCAGGCCGGTGCCGCTCTGCGCCCGCTCCGGGGGACCGGCCTCGTGCGCAGGCGCCCCCCGGCGCGGGATGCCGGGGCAGGCCTGTGCCGCGCCGCGCCGGGCCGGCATGCGGCGGGCCGCCGCGGCGAGCGCGGCCCGCTCCCACGCGTCCAGGCCCAGCGCCTCGGCCAGCCGCTGCAACGACGCGCTACGGGGGCGCCCCACGGCGTCGCCTTCGAGCCTGCCGATGGTGCGGACGTTGACGCCCGCCAGGTCGGCGAGCTGCTCCTGGGTCAGCAGCGCCCGCTCCCGCCAGGCCCGGATGAGCGTCCCCAGGCTTCGATGCTCCTTCTCATGCCTGTCGCGTGTCGTCCGTGTCATGGCGCGACTCTCCCGGCGGCCCCAGCACGTGCCAAGGACGGCTTCGAAGACAGGTCCGGAAACTTGGGCCTTCCGTCCGTCATCCCACGAGCAGGCCGACGTGCCGCAGACGTCCGGGATCGCCGATCATCTCGATCGCGGTGATCTTGTCGTGGCCGAAGGTGAAACCGAGCGCCCCGATGAGGCGGTCCTGCGGGACGATCGCGAGACCCACGGTCCCGTCCACCAGCGCGGGCCGTACGAACCGGGCGGCCCGTGAGAAGACGAGCGCGCGGGCGCCCACGGCTCGCGCACCCCGCACCAGCCCCGCGTCGCCGTCTCTGAGGACGACGTCGGGATCGAGCACGGCGAGGAGCCCGTCGAAGTCACCGTGCCGCAGCGCGGCGAGGAAGGCCTGGACGACCTGCCGCTGACGGACGAGGTCCACCTGCCGGGGCGGGGTCGCGCCCACGACCCGTCTGCGCGCGCGGCTGGTGAGCTGACGGGTGGCGGCCGGGGACCTTCCGAGGATGGCGGCGATCTCGTCGAAGGGCACGGCGAAGACGTCGTGCAGGACGAAGGCGAGCCGCTCGGCGGGGGCGAGACTGTCGAGCACGACCATCAGCGCGGGACCGATCGTGTCGGCCAGCAGGGCCTCGGCTTCGGGATCTCCGGCGTCGTGCCCCGCGCTGGAGGGCCCGGCGCTGGAGGGCCCCGCGGCGGAGGGCTCGGCGGTGAAGGGCTCGGTGGTGGTGCCGGCGAAGGGCTCCTCACGGCGGTTGCGGCGCGCGCGCAGCATGTTCAGGCACTCCCGGGAGACGACGGTGGTCAGCCACCCGGCGAGGTTGGCCACCTCGGCGGTGTCGGCGCGGCTGAGACGCAGCCACGCGTTCTGCACCGCGTCGTCCGCCTCCGCGTGCGAGCCCAGCATCCGATAGGCGACCGCCCGCAGACGGGGCCGCTGCTCCTCGAAGCGCACGGCCAGCCTGGCCTCGTCCATCTGTCACATCCTTCCGCCGCCGGGGTTCATGGCGATGAACCCGGACCCCGCTCGGATGTGACAAGGAGCATCTCATGGCATCGATTTCGGGCAGCGCCAGGCGCCGCGCACGCGTGCGGGCGGCCGGCTACTGGACGGCCACCGCGGCGGTGGCGGCCGAACTGGCGGCCGGCGGCGTTTGGGACATCGCGCGGATTTCGTACGTCCGCGACCTGATGACGCACCTGGGCTATCCGTCCTACTTCCTGGTGCTGCTGGGAACCTGGAAGGTGCTGGGGGCGATCGCCCTGCTCGTCCCGCGTCGCGCGCTGGTCAAGGAGTGGGCGTATACGGGCGCCTTCTACACCTACACCGGGGCCGTGGTCTCCCACCTGGCCACCGGGTATGCCGTGGGCGAAGTGGGGGTGCTCGCCATCCTGACCGCACTCACCGTGCTGTCCTGGGCGCTGCGGCCCCCCGGGCGGATGCCGGCTTAGGGGAGCAGGGTTCGGGGAGCCGGCTTCGGGGGAGCAGGGTTCAGCGAGCAGGGTTCAGCGAGCAGGGTTCAGCGAGCGGGGGCGACGATCGGCCGGGCCGGGCCCCACCCTCGGTAGGACGTCGTGAAGGACGACGAGAGCAGTCCCAGCTGCGGCACGGACGCCTTCCAGGTGAACACGAACCTGACCGGCAGGTCCTCCTGGCCCAGCGTCACGACGTACGAGATGCGGGACCTGTCGAGACCGCGGGCCGAGCTCATCCAGCTCGCGAGGAACTGGCGCAGTTCGTAACCGGCGTCGGCGACCTGGACCCCGCCCGAGTACGTCCTTCCGTCCTTCCCGGAGCGGTAGACCCTCGGGGTGGCGCCGACAAGGGTCAGGATCGTGGGAATCGAGCCGACGAGGATGAAGAGCGCGGCGCCCGCCGCCGCGCTGTCGCGCCCGTCGGCGGCCTGCCCCTGCGGGTCGAGATCCAGCGGCAGCTTCTCGCCGTGCGGGAGGTGGACGTCGTCGGCGATGACGACGACGCGTTTGCGATCGCTGCCGGGATAGCTGACGCGCATGTCGTAGGAATCGCTGTCGTACCGGCCTGCCGGGTCATGGGTGAACCTGCCGTCGGCCTGCAGGTAGGTGTCACTCTGGGTGAACGCCCCCGAGCAGGTGAAGCTCGCGGAGGGAGTGGCCGTGGCGGCGGCGTCGATCGCCGCGCCCAGCTCCGCCGGCGTCCGGGGAGCCGCGACCGGGGACGGCTCGGCCGTGCGGGCCGGGCCTGCCGACGGCGAAGCGGTCCCGCCGGGCGCGGAGGTCGCCGAGGCGGAGTTGCTCGCGGTGGACCCGCCCGAAGGCCCGGCGAGGGAGGGGGAGCCGGATGCGGCCATCGGCACGGGCGATGCCCCCGGCCCCGACGCCGACAGCGGAACGCCGCCGGTCGCGGTCCGACCGGGTAGGCGGGCGACCGCGATCCAGGTCCCTGCGAGGGCCGCGACCACGGCGCCCGTGCCGGCGAGCAGAGCCCGGCGTGGAAGCCGGTGCTGCCCGCCGCTCGTCGTCCCCGCCGCGAGGAGACGAGGGGCCTGCCCGGCCGCCGCCTGCCGGCCCATCTGGAGCGCTGCGACGTCCCCTCCGGAGGACGGCACGTCGTCCAGGAGGATCAGGAGGACCTCACGGGCGGTCGGCCGTCGCGCCGGGTCCTTGTCCAGGCAGCGTGCCACCAGGTCGCGCAGCCCGCCCGCCAGGTCACCGAGGACGGGTTCGCCCTGCATGATCCGATAGGCGACCGCCGCGGGAGTGTCCCTGCCGAACGGCGGCGCCCCCGTGGCCGCGTACGTGATGGTGGAGGCCCAGGCGAACACGTCCGCCGGAGGCCCGATCCGGTCACCGCGGAAGTGCTCGGGCCCCATATACGACGGCGTGCCGGCCGCGTAACCGGTGGTGGCCGAGGCGTCGATCAGCCGGGCGATGCCGAAGTCGATGACGCGCGGCCCGTCGGGACCGACAAGCACGTTGCTCGGCTTGAAGTCGCGGTGCACCACCCCCGCCCCGTGGACGGCCGCCAATGCGGTGATGGTGCCGATGGCCAGCCGGTGCAGCGCGGCGCCCTTCATCGGGCCACCGTTCTCGATCACCTGCTGGAGCGACAGGCCGTCGACGAACTCGCTCACGATGTAGGGCAGGGCGGCGTCCAGTCTGGCGTCGACGATGCGCGCCGTGCAGAACTCGGCCACCTGGCGCACCGCGGCCAGCTCCCTCGCCAAGGACACGGGAACGCCGATGGGCGGCCGCGCCCGTACGACCTTGACCGCCACCCTCTCCCCGGCCGGGGTCTCGCCGAGATACACCACTCCCTGGCCGCCTTCGCCCAGGCGGCTTATGAGGCGGTAGTCACCCAGCTGTTCCGGGTCTCCGGCACGTAACGGACTTCCGGCCATGCAGCCCCTCATCCATCGTGATCACGGTCCAGCCTAGCGAAGGCATCGGCTCCGTCCAGGTGTCGCGCCGGGTGTTCGATCGGGTCGGCCACCGCCGGGGCCGAACCGACCGGGAACGAACATGCCGGGCGGTGGCACTAGGCTCTGTGGCGATCTCCCATGTCCCCCAGGAGTTTTTCGTGCGTGAACGTGTCCGCCGCCTGATCGAGTCGCGGCGGTTCCAGCAGGTGATCACTGTGGTGATCCTCGTCAACGCGGCGACGCTGGGCGTCGAGACCTCCGCAGAGGCGACTGCCCGCTACGGCACGGAACTGCACGTCGCCGACCACATCGCCCTGTACATTTTCGTGGCGGAGATCCTGGCCAAGATGTACGTCTACCGGTGGCGGTTCCTCCGCGACACCTGGAACGTCTTCGACCTGCTGATCATCGGCTTCTCGTTCCTCCCCACGGCGGGAGGACTGTCGGTGCTGCGGGCTCTGCGCGTCCTGCGGGCGCTGCGGCTGATCTCGGTGGTGCCGTCGCTGCGGCGGGTGGTCTCCGCGCTGCTCACCGCCATCCCCGGGATGAGTTCGATCGTCGTCCTGCTCGGCCTCGTCCTGTACGTCGGCGCCGTCATGGGCACCAAGCTGTACGGCACCGCCGCGCCCGAGTATTTCGGCGACCTGCCCACGTCGCTGTACACGCTGTTCCAGGTCATGACGGGGGACGGCTGGTCGGAGATCAACCGCCAGCTGATGGAGAGCCACCCCTCGTCGTGGATCTACTTCGTCGTCTTCGTGCTGGTCTGCACCTTCGTCGTGCTCAACCTCTTCATCGCGGTCGTGGTGAGCGCCATGGAGGAGGAGGCCAGGGACGACAACCCGACGCTCGCCGAGCTGTCGGCCCTGCGCGAGGAGATCAGGAGCCTGCGCGAGAGCCTGGGCGAACGGGTGCCCTCCTGACGTACGGGCCCGGGCCCCTTCGCTCATGATCGTCGCTTGCTAGACTCCGCGCATGGGGCTTCCGACGGACGCCGAGATCCGCGCTCTGCACGCGAAACACGCGCCCACGGAGGAAGCGTTCGACCTCGTCCACACGCACTGCGAGATCGTCTGCGCGATCGCCCTGCGCCTGGCCGACCACGCCGGGCTCGACGTCGACACCGACGTGGTGCGGGCCGGAAGCCTCCTGCACGACATCGGCGTCTACCTCCTCTATGACGCGGACGGACGGCTCGACCACGCCGGTTACGTGCGCCACGGGATCCTCGGCCACGAACTGCTCCGCGGGGAGGGCCTGCCCGAGAGCCTGTGCCGGTTCTGCTCCCACCACACGGGTGTGGGGATCAGCAGGGAGGACGTGCTGCGCCAGGGCCTGCCGCTGCCTCCCCGCGACTATCTCGCGGAGTCGGCCGAGGAGCGGCTCGTCATGTTCGCCGACAAGTTCCACAGCAAGAGCGACCCGCCGAGGTTCGTCACCGCCGAGGCCTACGCGGCCCATGTCCGCCGGTACGGCGACGACAAGGCCGAGGTGTTCGCGTCGATGTGCGCCGTCTTCGGGGTCCCCGACCTACGGCCGCTCGCGGCCGCGTACGGGCACGAGATCGTGTGACGGCGACCGCGTGAGCCGCGAGGGCTACGGGGTCAGGACGATCCTGCCGAACACCTCGCCGGCGTCCATCTTCCGGTGCGCCAGCACGGCCTGCTCCAGCGGCAGCACCTCGTGCACCACCGTGTGCAGTTCGCCGCGACTCGCCGCGGCGAACTGCTCGATCCGCACGGCACGCCGGTCGCGTCCGGCCACGGTGTCGGCGCTGAAGGTGGCGAAGGACATCGACTTCCGGAACGCCGACATCATCGCCGTGCCGAAGTCCGCCGGAGGCTGGCCCCCGACCACGCCGACGACCACCATCCGGCCGTTCGGGTTGAGCCTGGCGAAGAAGGAGGGCAGGTCCGGACCGGCTACGACGTCGATGACGACGTCGTAGCCCGCGGGAGCGCCCTCGCCTCCCTCGCCGGCGCGGTCCAGCACGTGGGTCGCGCCGAGTGTGCGCAGGCGCTTGCCGCGCTCGGCCGACGAGGTGGTGACCGCCACCGCACCGGCACCGCCACGAGCCGCGAGCTGGACCGTCATGATCCCGATGCTGCCCGCCGCGCCGCGCACCAGTACCGACTCGCCGGGCGCGAAGCGGGCATGGGCAAGGCCGAAGTGGGCCACAACACCGGAGCTGCCGAGCGTCACCGCGTCGGCGGCGGACAGGTCCGCGGGGAGGGGAAGGACCTCCTCGACCGGGGCGATCGCCTGTTCGGCGTAGCCGCCGCCCACGCCGGTGAACGCCCATACCCGCCGGCCGATCCACGACGCGTCGACGCCGTCGCCGGCGGCGGTCAGGGTGCCCGCCACCTCGCCGCCGGGGATGTGACCCTCCTCGAAGCCGTAGGCGGCAAGAGCGCCGCTGCGGATCACGGCGTCCACGCCGCCGACGCCGATGGCCTCGACGGCGATCAGCACCTGCCCGGCGCCCGGGGCCGGGGCGGGGAGGTCGATGACCGCCAAGCCTTCGGGACGTCCGAACTTCCGGATCGCGACTGCCTTCACTGTCGTCTCCTGTGCAGGAATCGTCGGGGCGGCGCGCCGCGCGGGCGGGCCGCACCCGGAGAAGCAGGGAGCTTCCACGCCTCGGACGGTAACGGCCACCACCGTCCGGCCGGCCGAAGTGAGAACGGCGGGCGACCGCTTGCCTCGGATCCCGCGTTCCGACGCCCCGCACGGTTGTGCAGGACCGAAGCCGCCGGCCTACGCCCTCGTCACCAGCCGGTCGATCTGGACCTCCAGCGCAGGCGCGCCGAGGCGGTTGTCGACCTCGTCGTACGGCACGGCGGGCGGCTCGTCGACGCGGATGGCGCGCAGATATTCGGCGAACCTCTCCAGCTTCTGCCCGTCCCTCGCGAGACCCCGGCGGACGAGCCGCTCACGCAGCGTCGGGCCGTCGGAGCGGATCCAGACCAGGCGCACGCCGGGCCCGCCCAGCGCCTCCACCCACGCGTGCCAGAGCGCCGCGTCGTGCACCTGGGAGGTGAAGGGCCCGCCGAGCAGCACCGGGCAGCCGTGGGAGCGGATCTCCCTGGCCGTCGCCGTCATGCCGGCGTATTCGTGCCGCTTGACGTGCTCGTCGTACCACGGCCCCTCACGCTCGCCCGCAGGCCTGCCGTACGCCGCGAGCGTGGCCTCGACGAAGCCGCCGTACATCGTGTCCTTGTCGAGCAGGGCGGGCACCGGGTCGAGGCGGGCCAGCAGCAGCTCGCAGACGGTCGACTTGCCCGCGCCCGGCGGACCGGAGACCACCCAGACGGGAGCGGTCATCGCGGCGGGCCGTAGGGCTCGATGGGCGGATCGGAGTAGGGCCCGCCGTCCGCCGCCCCGGCGTCCGAGTCGCCGACGCGCCGCCCGGCCTCCTCCGTCACCCGCAGGACGTACAGGTTCCTGCCGGGATCGACCGGCACCAGACCATAGCCGGTGTCGACCTCGTCCTCGGTGAGGCCGAGCCGCCGCATCGCGCCCTCCAGCGTCGCGGGCGCGGCGAGCCGCACGGTGACGAGCACCTTGGCCACCGGCCCCGCCTCCCTCTGCTGGACGTTCTCGTCACCGGACGGCGTGGCCTCTTCAGGCCGCCTTCGCGGCGCTGTGCTTTCAGGCCGCCTTCGCGGCGCGGCGGCGCAGCGCGGCGATGATGCCGGCGGCGTCCACCACGCCGTACCCATAATCGTCGTCATACCCTACGGCACTGCGATCATCGGCCGTCCTGCGGAGCAGCGTCCGGAGCTGGGAGGGCGGCAGCACCGTCGAGGGCCAGCGGGACCGGACGGCGGCGACCAGCCCGGCCGCGACGGGACAGGCCGCCGAGGTGCCCGAGTCGGGCTCGCCGTCGCCGAGCGCGCCGGAACCGGCGAAGTGCGTGTAGGCGCAGACGTCCGGCTTGCGCGCGGCCAGCCGCCCGGGGCCCTGCGAGGAGTAGCCCACCCGCGTCCCCGCCGTGTCGATGCCGCCGATCGACAGCGCGCTGGGATGGGAGTTGGCCCCGACGATGGGCCGGTCGGGGTAGGCGCACCTGCCGTCGCGGCACTGCGTCCCGCAGTTGCCCGCGGCGAACAGGATGTCCGCCCCCGCCTCGGCCAGGCTGCCGACGATCAGGTTGAACGGATGGGCCGGGTTGTCGGAGTAGTTGCCCGGGTGCCCGGGCGGGAAGTCCCAGCGCGGGGAGAACGACCCCCAGCTGTTGGTCACCACGAGCGCCCGCGACTCGGCGGGCTGGGCGTCGAGGACATCGCGCAGGTGGGCGTACGCGGCGATGGCGTCGGACAGCAGGCCGTCGAGCGTCGAGCCGCCCTGCCGCCGCGACAGCAGCACGGGCACGTCCAGCAGCGACGCCTTGGGCGCGGCGATGAGCGCGTCGAAGGCGCACATCGTGCCGTGGTCGACCGGGAAGTCCCCCGGGGTTCCGGAGACGCCCTCGGGGTTCCAGCTCCGCTCGTGATCCACTGTCACGTCGTGCCCGCGGGCGGCCTTGACATACGCCGCGTTGATGCCGGTGTCGACAACCGCGAGGCGGACGCCGGAGCCGTCCAGCCCCTCGGCCGTCAGGTCGGGCACGCGCAGCAGCCGTTCGACGTCGTGCCAGTCGCCCACCGCGGGGTCGCCTCCGCAGGTGAGCGTGGTCTCGATCGCCGGGTCGGCGTACACCGCGACCACGTCGCGGCGGGCCGCGGACAGGAGGGCGACCCTGCTGGTGACCTCGTCGTCGGCGATCTCCCCGCGGATCACGACCGAGGCGTCCTGGGGCGCCATGGAGAAGACCAGCGGCTGGTTGAGCGACAGCGGGTCGCCGCCGGGGGACGCGGGCATCGGACGGGGCACGGCCACGGGGGCGTACGAGTGGTCGAGGACCACCCCTGGCAGGCCGTCGGCCACGTCCGACGTCATCGAGGGGACCGACGGGTCGGCGACGGCGGCGACCAGGTCGGGGGACGGACGCAACTGGATGAGTACGCGCACGACGAGTCCACTCCGTTTGTTAGGCGGACAGTGACTGGGTGGATACGTTACGTGACCACATTGCTGCATCGGGAAGGCGGCGTCCACGCCTTCGCGCAAAAACGGCCCGGTGTCGCCCGGCCGGAAGCCCTCGCCCGGCAGCCTTCGCCCGGAAGTCCCCGCTCAGCGGCGCTCGGTCAGAAGCCGCACAGGTCCGAGAGGCTCTTGGCCGCCTTGTCGTTCGGGGTGGGCGTCGTGCGGGGGCTCGCCCCGGCGACGACCGGCGTACGGGAGGCGGACGGACTCGGCGACGCGGACGGGGAGTGGGCGCCGGAGGGAGTGGCGGACGCCGCCGATCCGGCGGACGTCATCGGCGATGCGGTGGCCGCGACGGCGCCCCGGTCGGACATCGACTCGCGGATCGCGTCCTTGGTCAGTCGCCTGATCTTGGCCCAGTCCGGGTTGCCCGTGTAGATGAGCGGCGGCACGAACTGGAGACTGGTGATCTTGGCGCTGCGCACCTTCATGCCGAGCGGGACGAGGTGCTCCAGCAGGTCGCGGGGGATGTCGGTGCGGAACAGGTGCCGGGCCGCGGAGGCGATCTTGTTGAAGTTGGCGAGCACCGTGGCCGGGGTGACCTGCTGGGCAAGCGCGCCGATGACGCAGCGCTGGCGGGCCATGCGGGAGAAGTCGTCGCTGTCCACCCGCGAGCGGCCGTACCAGAGCACCTCCTCGCCGTTCAGCGTCCGGTAGCCGGCCTTGATGGTCCCGGCGGTGCCGAAGTGGCCGCCCCACTTGACGTCCTTCTCGACCCGGATCTTCAGCCCGCCGACCGCGTCGATCAGGGCCGCGAAGCCGTACATGTCGACCATCGCGTAATAGTCGATGTGCAGACCCAGGGTGTAGCCGATCGCGTCCTTCAGCGCCTGCGCGCCCCTGTTCTTGCCGCCCATGACCTGGGGATTGTTGTCGGCGTAGTACCAGACGGAGTTGAGCAGGCCCTGCCCCTCGGCGTCGAACCCGTTGGGGAACACCTTGCGCAGGGGGCTGGTCGTGGGGAAGCGGACGTACTGGAGGTTGCGCGGCAGGCTGAACAGGACGGTGTTGCCGGTGGCGATGTTCACGCTGGCCACGGTCATCGAGTCGGTGCGCACCCCGACCCGGTTGCCCGCCGCGTCGCCGCCGATCAGCAGGAAGTTCACGCGCGTACGGCCGTTCCACGGGTCCTCGGCGCGTACGGGGACGGGGGTCGAGCCCTCCACCGGGGCCATGACGTCGTCGAGTAACTGGCTGGCCGTCCTGATCGTGTTCGCGGTGAAGGCGAACGGGGCCATCACGGCCACGCACAGGACGCCCGCGACGACGCCCGACACCACCTGCCCGATCTGCGTCAGGCGCTGCGGGCGCAGGGCGACGAACGACAGGAGCACGAGCGCGAACCAGGCGAGCGCGCACACGGCGGCCCCGGCCATGACGGCGGTCATCGTGCTGCCGCGCAGCGCGACCCCCGCGTTGTCCTTCAGACGCAGGCCCAGGACCACCAGGGCGACCAGCACGACGCCGAACGTCGCGAGCAGTGCGATCCCGGTGCGGCGGTTGCCCGCCCGCAGGTGGGCCGCCCCGGGCAGGACGGCCGACAGCGCCGTCCAGCCGATCAGGGAGGCGGTGGTCAGCGGGGTGCCGAAACGCGGCTGCCCACCGCGCGGGGCCGCGGCGGGCGGCGGGCCCATGGGCGCCTGGCCGTCCCCGCTCCCACCACGCCACCCCGCCTCTCCACCGGGCTGGGTTGCGTTTCCATCGGGCTGGCCTGCGTTCCCACCGGGCTGAGCGGCGTTCCCACCGGGCTGGCCTGTGTTCCCACCGGGCTGACCTGGGTCTCCCGGCCGGCTCGCGCCATCGCTACGCCGGCCTGGGCCTCCGCCGGGCTGAGTCGCGTTTCCATCGGGCTGACCTGCGTTCCCACCGGGCTGACCTGGCCGCTGACCTTCCCGGGGCCTGCCGGTCTCGTCAGCGGGACCCCCGCCTCGCATGGTTCACCGCTCTCTCCTCCGAAGCTGTGGGGGGATTCTAGCCCCCATATCCGGACAAGGTAGACGCAAACTGAGGCGTCGATCAGGACACGGAAGTGGAGCCGACAACCCAGGTGTTGCACTGGTAGGCCTTCGGGCGCGTGTATCCCTGGCGGAACCAGGCGGCGTTGCTGCGCGTGTTCCCGTGGTCGCGAGGCCCTCCCGGCGGGTCGCCCAGGTGGCTGTAGGCCCACAGGAGCGTGTTGCGCCGGGTGGTGTCGATCGGATACGAGGCGGCGACCGACTGCATGAACATGCCGCCGAAACACGTCGCCTGCAGTTCGTGCCGGCGGCTCAGGGCCATCTTTCCGCTCGGCGAACCGGAGTCGAGCGTCTGCCGCCACCAGGAGTCGGAGATGCCCGACAGGTTCTGAATATGGTGCCCGTACTCATGGGCCATCATGCTGACGATGATCCCGTTCCACGAGCCGAGCGGGCCGTACTCCCTCGTCATGGCCGAGGTGGACGCGTAGATCGTGCTGTTGCTCGGGCAGTAGTACGGCACGTTGCTGCCGGGGGAGGGATAGTCGCCGCACGCGCCCCTGCCCTTGCGGGCCGCGATCATGTAGTTCGGCGGGCTCCAGTCGATCCCGACCCGCTTCAGCGCCGGCCCCCACGCCTTACCCATGCACCCGCCGGTCTTGAGGATCAGCGCCTTGAACTGGGTGTGGTTGTAGATGCTCGCGTTCCCGGCCCGGCAGCTCGTCTTCGCCAGCGACCCGGCCCGATAGAGAGTGTTGTTCTTCGTCGTGCGGTTGAGCACCGGAGTCGGCCGCGTCGTGGGCTGCGACGTCGGCTTGGAGGTGGGCTTCCCCGTCGGTTCCGTGTCCGTGGTGGCCTCGTCGGTGGGGAACGGCGAGAAGGTGAAGGTCGGGATCGCGACCGGCGACACGGTCTCGTCGTGGTCGGACAGGCCGACCAGCGCGCTCACGACCACGATGAGCACGAAGACCAGCGCCAGCACGCCCATGAGTGCGCCGATGACCGCCCCCGCGCCGGACTTGCGGCGGGGCGGCCGCCAGGCGGGCGGCGGATAGGGGGCGGCGGGCCCGCGCGGGGGAGGCGGAGACTGCGGAGACTGCGGAACCCACCCCGGCCCCTGGGGCGGCGTCGGCTGCTGCGATGGCGCCTGCGGCGGTGGCACCTGGAACGGCGCTCCCTGAGGCGGCGGCACCTGGAACGACGCCGCCTGCGGTGCCGGTATTGGTGAAGCCTGAGGTGGCGCCGCTTGGAACGGCATGCCCTGCGCAGGGCCGGGGGCGGCCGTGTTCCCGGGCGATCCCGGGAACTCCTGCGGATACCCGAGCCCGTTCGGCGCGTACGGAGCGCCGGGTGGCGTGCCCGCCGGGGCGGCGGGGGACGGCGGGGGTGGGTAGGGCTGCCCGTAGGGCCCGGCGTACGACTGCGCCGGAGGCTGTGCGTTCCCTCCGGCGCCCGCCGGATCCGGCCACGCCGGAGCCTGGGGCCGAGGCTGCGCTCCACCCTGGAACTGCGCCCCGCCCTGGAACTGTGCCTCGCCCTGGAACTGTGCCCCGCCCTGGAATTGAGGCCCGGGCTGGTAGGGCGTCGCGCCGGGGTAAGGGCCGTTCTGCCCATAGGCGCCACCCTGCGCTTCCGCCCCTGAATGAGACTCTGAGCTGTAGGGCGGCGCGGCCTGCGGATAGACACCGCCGCCGTTCGGCCCCGGATGCGGAACCCCGCCCTGCGGCTGAGATCCGGCGTACGCACCGGAGCCCTGCGGCATGCCGGGGACGGCGCCGTGAGACTGCCAGCCGGAAGGCGGGGGGCCGGAATGAGGGGGGCCGCCCTGGGGTGAGGCGTTCGCGGGGTAGGCCGGGCCGGGAGACGGGGCGCTCCCCGGGTAGGCGGCCGGGCCCTGGGGATGTGCCCCTGGCGGGTAGGGGCCGCCGTACGGCTGACCTCCCTGCGGCGGGGAGCCGTTCTGCGGCTGCCCCTGCGGCGGGTAGGGGGCGGCGCCGGGCGCCTGCTGCCACGCGCCGCCCTCAGGGCCGCTCCACCCCGGCGGCCCGTACGGCCCCGGCGTCGCGCCGGGGGGTCGCGATCCGTCCGGTGTGCCGGGCACGGCCTCCGGTTGCGGTGAATACGGCGGCCCGGAATAGGGATAACTCTCCCCGGGTGGCTCTTGGGGAGGGTACTGCTGCGCCACGACATTGCCCCCTTTGTGGATTTGGGGCAAAAGAATACTGTTTTCCCATCCATCACGGATGTAGCAGATGTCGGGCACGATGTGTAATCGACCGACGTGATCTCTGCGATGTTCCGGAATCGCCGGGCTCGTCTGCCCTAGCGTTTTTCGCATGAATCTGCAGCAGCTCCGTTACGTGGTCGCCACTGCGGAGCACCGCACCATGACCGATGCCGCCAGATCGCTCTATATCGCGCAGCCTGCCTTGTCCCGCGCGATACGCGACCTGGAACGTGAACTCGGAATGACGCTTTTCGCCCGCTCGGGCCGCGGGGTCGTCGTGACGGCCCAGGGGCGCCGGGTGGTGAAGCTGGCCCGCGAGGCCCTCGACGCGGTGGCCGAGATCGAGGCCCTCGCGACGCAGGGCACCTCCTCCGGCGCCGAACTGCGGATCGCGTCCACCCCGAGCCTGGAGCCCGGTCTCGCCGGGCGTCTGCTGCCCGCCTACGCCGCCGAGCATCCGGGAATCCGGGTGCACATCGTGCGGTGCGAGGGCCGGGAGGGGGTGGTCAGCGCGGTCCGCGAGCAGCGCGCCGACCTCGGGCTGACCGACCTCCCGGTGCCCACCGACCTGGTGAGCCACCCGCTCGAGCGCCAGGAGATCGTGCTGATCTCCCCGCCCGGCTTCGACCTGCCCGACCCCGTCCCCGTGGCCAGGCTCGACGGCATGCGGCTGGTGCTGCCCGCTCCCGGCAGCCCCCGCCGCAGGGAGTTCGACCAGATCTTCGCCACGCACGGCGTCCGGCCGATCGCGGCGGTCGAGTCCGACGAGCGCCGGGGCTGGCTGCGGACCGTACGGGAGGGGCGGGCCTCGCTGCTGTGGTATCGGGGCATGGCCGAGCAGGCGGCCAGGGCCGGCCTGGTGGTCCGCTCGCTCGATCCCTCGCTCCGCAAGATCATCGCGGTCGTGCACGCCCGGCGGCGACTCCCCGCGATGGCGCAGCATTTCGTGGCCCTGGCCGAGGGCGGCTCGGCGGCGTGACCGCATGCCGTCGTTTTGGACCGTTCCACGGCTCCGCTCCCGGCGGGCACGCGAGAGGACGGCGTCCACCTAGTACGCTGGCGGCGATGTCCACCACGCCGATGCCCGCCGAGGCGCCTGGCCTGTCGGCCGTTCTGCGCCTGCGCGGCCGTGCCTTCGGTCCCGGCGACTTCGCGGTCATGGCCGTGGTGAACCGGACCCCCGACTCCTTCTACGACAGGGGATCGACCTACGCATTCTCGGCCGCGGTCGACGCCGCCTCCCGCCTCATCGAGGAGGGGGCGGACATCGTGGACATCGGTGGCGTGAAGGCCGGTCCCGGCACGGAGGTCGATCCGGCCGAGGAGATACGCCGCGTGGCGGAGGTCGTCGCCGCGGTGCGCGACCGGCACCCCGATGTGATCATCAGCGTCGACACCTGGCGGTCGGAGGTCGCCGAGGTCGTCGCCGAGGCCGGGGCCGACCTGCTCAACGACACCTGGGGCGGCGTGGACCCCAAGCTCGCCGAGGTGGCCGCGGCGTACGGCATCGGCCTGGTGTGCGCGCACGCCGGGCGGGTGGAGCCGCGCACCCGGCCGCACCGCATCGCGTACGCCGACGTGGTGGCCGACGTGGTCGCGTACACGACGGACCTCGCGGAGCGCGCGGTCGCCGCGGGGGTCCGCCGCGACGCGATCCTGATCGACCCGGCTCACGACTTCGGCAAGAACACGTGGCACTCGCTGGAGGTCAGCAGGCGGCTCGGCGAGCTGACCGCCACAGGGTGGCCGGTGCTGGTGGCCGTCTCCAACAAGGACTTCGTCGGCGAGACGCTGGGCGGCCTGCCCGTGGGGGATCGCCACGCGGGCACGCTGGCCACGCTCGCCGTGTCGGCGCTGCAGGGCGCCCGGGTGTTCCGCGTCCACGACGCGGCGAGCGCCCGTACGGCTCTCGCGGTCGTCGCCCGCCTCGGCGGCGCGCTCTCCTAGCCCTCGATCCCCGGCAAGACCCCGAGCAGGGCGCCGGCAGGCCCCAGCAGCTCCCGGCAGCTCCCGGCAGCTCCCGGCAGGTCCCGGCAGGTCCCGGCACGGCTCCCCGGCAGGGCCCTGGGCCTCGGCCCTTCCGCACCACGACCGGCCGCGCCCGTCCTGCCGGTGCCGGAAGCGGGTCGCGATCAAAGCGGTGGACAGGGCGTTCGCGCCGTGGCTAACGTGTCGGCCATGTCGAGCCCCGAGGCGTCGAGACGCTAGCCACCGGTCATTCGGTGGCTGAATCGTCGCACCCCTGAACGGCCGCAGCGCTGAGTGGTGCAGCACTGAGTGGTGCAGCACTGAGCGGTGGCAGCACTGAGCTGTCGTACCGCTCACGTGGCGCGCTGATCCGCGGCGCCGGCATGTCCCGCCGTGCTCGCCCCGCTGTATGCCTGGCTGCACGTCATGCCTGGCTGCAGTGGCGCTGAATCGCCGCGGCCCCGTCGTCGCCGCACGCCACCGCACAGGGGACGCGGATGAGGACCGCCGTCGCGCCCGTCGCTGTGCCGTCGCTGTGCCGTCGCTGTGCCTTCGCAGTGCCGCCGCGCGGCGCCTGCGGCCGAATGACCGTCGTACGGGCCGTTTCTCCCGGGCTCCGCGCACGGTCGCCGCCGTCATGGAGTGCTTCCACCGCCGGATCCCGGGTTCGTTCGCGCGGTGATCCCGCGTGCCCGGCCGGACGCTCCCCTCGTGTCCGGCCGTGGTCCGCCGCGGCCCACCGCGTGCTCATCGACCGTTCGCGATCCTTCGTGCCTTCGTGGGCTTCGCGACCTCTTACGACGCGGTGTGGAGTTGTCATGCCAATCGCCATCTACATGCTCGGACTGGCGGTCTTCGCCCAGGGGACCTCCGAGTTCATGCTGTCGGGCCTGGTGCCCGGCATCGTCCGTGACCTTCAGGTGTCCGTCCCCGCCGCGGGGGCGCTGACGTCGGCCTTCGCCGTGGGGATGATCGTGGGCGCGCCCCTGACGGCCGTTCTCAGCCTGCGGTGGCCGAGACGGCGGGCGCTGCTCGTCTTCCTGACCATCTTCATGATCGTCCACGTGGCCGGCGCGGTCACCACCAGCTTCGGCGTTCTCCTGGCCGCCCGCGTCGCCGGAGCGCTGGCCAACGCCGGATTCCTGGCCGTGGGTCTCGCGGCGGCGACCGCCATGGCCGGGCCCGGCGCCAAGGGCCGGGCCGCCTCCGTGCTGCTCGGCGGGATCACGCTCGCCTGCGTCGCCGGGGTGCCGGCGGGCGCCGTGCTCGGCCAGGTGTGGGGCTGGCGCTCGGCGTTCTGGGCGGTGGCGGTCGTCTCGGTGCCGGCCGTCGTCGCGGTCGCGGTCGCCGTTCCGTCCATCCCGCCGGGAACGGCCATGTCACCGGGGACGGCCATCCCGCCGGGGACGGCCATGTCACCGGACGCGGCCCCGCCACCGGAGGCGGCCGTGCCCGCCGCGCGCCGCGAGCTGCGGGCGCTGCGCCGGCCCCGGCTGCTCGTGACCCTGCTGCTCGGCGCGCTGGTGAACGGCGCCACGTTCTGCACCTTCACCTACCTGGCTCCGCTGGTCACCGAGGTCGGCGGCTACGGCCCGGGCTGGGTGCCGGTGCTGCTGGCGCTCTTCGGCCTGGGGTCGTTCGCCGGGGTGTCGATCGGCGGCCGGATGGCGGACCGGCGGCCGATGCGGCTGCTGGTGCCCGGCGGCCTGGCCCTGACGACCGGCTGGATCGTGTTCGCCGTGGCCGCGGGCTACCCGGCCGTCGTGCTCGTGCTCGTCTTCGTGCAGGGCGCGCTGTCCTTCGCCGTCGGCTCCACACTGATCACGCGAGCGCTCTACGCGGCGGCCGATGCGCCGTCTCTGGGCGGCGCGTTCGCGACCGCCGCCTTCAACGTGGGCGCGACCGCCGGGCCCCTGCTGGGCGGCGTCGCCATCGGCGCCGGGTTGGGCTACCGGTCACCGCTGTGGGTCAGCGCGCTGCTGGTGGCGCTGGCGCTGGCGCTGGCGCTCGCGGTGGCGGCGCGGAGGACTGGGACGACCGGCCGGCCGGCGTCCCCGACGCGCCGCGCCGCCCGCTGACCACCGGAAGGTGAACGCTGGCCGCTGACCGCCGGCCGCTGACCGCCGGCCGCTGACCGCCGGCCGACGAACGCCGGAAGGCGAAGACCGGGAAGACGGCCGCGTCAGGAGTACAGGACCGACAGGAACCGGACGAGGATCGCCTCGCGGGTGGCGGCGGGCAGCGCGTCGAGCACGGCGTTCACCACCGCCATCCCGGGCTGTCCCGTCGCCGTGAGGTCGATTCCCACCGACGCGGCGAGCTCGGCGAACGTGGCGTCGTCCAGCGCGTCGAGGTCGAGGGACGCGATGAGCTCGGGCAGGCCCCCGGGCACGTCGGCCGGTCCCCGTCGCCGGGCGGCGTCGGCGGCCTCGGCGATCACCTCCAGCATCGCGTCCACCCCTGCCAGCGTCACACCGGTCACCGTCACGTGGATGTTGGCCGGGATCCCGGCGTACGACAGCTGCGGCTGGAGGAACCAGCCGAGCCGGCGCGCCTCGTCGGCCAGCACGAAGACGTCCACCTCGGCGGATCCGGCGATCGCGACCAGCGCGGCCTCCGGCTCCCCGAGCACCCGCAGCCCGGGGATCTTCCCCACACCCTCGGCCAGCCGCCGGGTCGCCTCCAGCGTCCTGCGGCCGAGCTCCAGGTAGCCCTCCCGGCCGAGGGCCTGCAGGGTGGCCCAGGCGCCGCCGAGCGGCCCGGCCGACCGCGAGCTCTGCACGGTCGCGTTGATGATCGTGTAGCCGGGCCAGGCCGCCGAGGCGAAGTAGGCGCGGCGGCGCAGCTCCGCGTCGCGGAACAGCAGCACCGACGCCCCCTTCGGCGCGTAGCCGAACTTGTGCAGGTCGCACGAGATCGAGGTGACGCCGGGCACGGCCAGGTCGAACGGCGGGATCGCGGCGCCCGCCTCGCGCAGCCACGGCAGCAGCCAGCCGCCGACACAGGCGTCCACGTGGCACGGCACACCGCGCGCGGCGGCCAGCGCGGCGACCTCCTCGACCGGGTCGACGACGCCCTGCGGGTAGGAGGGGGCCGACACCACCGCCAGCGCCGTACGCTCGTCGAGCGCCGCCTCGAACGCCGGGACCGAGGCCCAGTAGGTCACCGGGTCGACGGGGACCGGCACGATCTCCATGCCGAGGTAGTGCGCGGCCTTGTGGAACGCCGGGTGCGCGGTGACCGGCAGCACGACCCGGGTCGCGCCCGGGCGGGCGTCGCGGGCGGCCTTCACCGCCAGCATGATCGACTCGGTGCCGCCGCTGGTGAATATCCCCGGCGCGCCCGGACGGCCGAGCAACTCGGCGACCGCCCCGACCACCTGTCGCTCCAGCGCGACCATGCTGGGGAAGGCCGTCGGGTCGAGCATGTTGACCTCGAGCATCTCCGCGTACGCCCGGTGCGCGGCCTCGTGCACCTCCGGCAGGCCGGTGTCGTAGACGTAGGCCGTCACCTTGCCGCCGCGCACCGGCAGGTCGGCCGCCTTCAGGGCGGTCAGCTCGGCGAGCAGCTCGGTGACGGGCCTGCCGTGTTCGGGAAGCATGCGACTCCTCAACGTGCCAGGGGGATCCGGACGACGGCGCGCAGTCCGGGGGAGGCGTCCTCCAGGTGGACCGTACCGCCGTGGGCCTCGACCGTGGTGCGCACGATCGCGAGACCGAGCCCGGCGCCGCCGTCGTCGCGGCTGCGCGCGTCGTCGAGCCGGGTGAACCGGTCGAAGACCCGCTCCCGGTCCTCGGGCGGGATGCCCGGCCCGTCGTCGGTGACGGTGAGCTCGGCGGCGCTCCCCACGGCGCGTACGCCGATCCTGACCGCCGACGCCGCGTGCCGCAGGGCGTTGTCGACGAGGTTGGCGAGCACCCGCCGCAGGTCCAGCGCGTCGCCCAGCACGACGGGAGCCGCGCCGGGCGGGAGGTCGAGGCCGAGGCCGTACCGCTCGGCCGTACGGCGGGCCATCCCGGCCAGGTCGACCGGCTCCCGCCGGCCGGTGCGGCCCTCGTCGAGCCGGGCGAGGGCGAGCAGGTCCTCGGCGAGGCGGGACAGGCGGAGGGTGTCCTCCAGCACCCCCTCGGCCGTCTCCTTCCAGTCCTGCCCCTCCGGGTGGCTGAGCGCGACCTCCAGCTGGAGCCGGATGCTCGCGAGCGGGCTGCGCAACTCGTGCGCCGCGTCGGAGACCAGCGCCCGCTGGCGCGCGTCGGCCTCCTCCAGCCGCCCGAGCATGTCGTTGAGGGTCGTGGCGAGCGCGTGCACCTCGTCGCGCGCCTCGGGCACCGGCAGCCGCCGCGACCGCGCGGTGGCGCCCACCTCGGCCGCGCCCCGCCGCAGCAGCGCGATCGGCCGCAGCGTGCGCCCGGCGACCAGCCACGAGACCGCCGCCAGCAGCGCGAGCAGGAGCGGCATGCCGGCGATGAGCACGTGACCGATGGTCACCAGGCTGCTCTCCACCTCGCCGAACGACCGGGCCACGATCACCGTCACGCCGCGGTCCGCGCTGAGCGCCCGCACCCGCAGCGGCCCCGGCAGCGCGTACGGCCGGCCGTCGAGGAAGTCGGGCTCGCCGGTGCGCACGGCGGCCTCCCGCGCCTGCGCGGACAGCAGGGGGACGAGGCGGTCGGTGTTCGGGGTGGCGTCGACGATCCGCCCGTCCCGGTCGAGCACCTGCACGATCGTGTTGTCCACCGAGACGACGGGATCGGACAGCCGGTTCGCGTCCGACAGCGCGACGATCTCACGTCCCCGCTGGTAGACCTGGTCGTCGATGCTCCGGACGAGCGCCTCGCCGAGCACCGCGACGAACACGTACGCCGACCCGGCCAGGGCGAGCGCCAGCACGGCCGTCGCCGCCGCGGTGACCCGGAACCGCAGGCTCTGCCGCCGCCACCACGTCACCGGGCGGGCGAGCACGGCAACACCGGCGCCGCGTGATCCGGGCGCGGATGATGGGGGCGGGGGTGACGCGGGCACGCTCAGCCGCCGTCGCTCGCGAGCCGGTAGCCGGCGCCGCGCACGGTCTGCAGGGCGGCGCGGCCGAACGGCGTGTCGATCTTCCTGCGCAGATATCCGACGTACACCTCGACCACGTTCGGATCGGTGTCGTAGGTGTCCCACACGTGCTCCAGGATCTCCGGCTTCGACACCACCTCGCCCGGCCGGCGCATCAGGTATTCGAGCAGGGCGAACTCCCTGGGCGTCAGCTCGACCGGCGCCTCGCCCCGCGCGACCGCCCGCGCCGCGGGGTCGAGCGACAGGTCGCCCGCGCGCAGCACGGAGGGCCTGCGGCCGCCACCCCGGCGCAGCAGCGCCCGGAGCCGGGCCACCAGCACCACGTACGAGAACGGCTTGGTGAGGTAGTCGTCGGCGCCGAGGTCGAGCCCGTCGGCCATGTCGTACTCGCCGTCCTTGGCCGACAGCATGAGGATCGGCACCCAGTTCTCCTCCGCGCGCAACTGCTTGCACACGTTGTAGCCGGACAAGCCGGGAAGCATGATGTCGAGCACGACCACGTCGTAGTCGCCGACGCGCGCCAGGTGCAGGCCCTCGTTCCCGTCGTGCGCCAGGTCGACGGCGAAGCCCTCCGCCTGCAGCCCCCGGCGCAGCGCCGCCGCCATCCGCCGCTCGTCCTCCACCACCAGAACCCGCATTGCCCCAGTGTGGCCCCTTTCGCCTGCGCGGGCGCGGCCGGCCTGAGAGCCCTCTCAGTCCGTCTCAGCGTCGGCACAGGAACGTGTCGGCAGTCTCGGGTTGTCAGGTTTTCCGCCCATAGTGGGAGATGTGAAATGGCGAAGAGAACCCGCGCCGTGAGGTGGGGAGTGCCGGTGGCGGCGGTGGCCGTGGTGGCGGCTGCCGTGGGGACGGGGCCGGTGATCGCGGCGGTGCGCAGCGACCCGTCCCTGCCGGACCGTACGGCGGAGCAACTGCTGGCCGACGTCGCGCGCACCTGGCAGAACGGCCGGATGCCGCAGATGTCCGGCACGATCGTCGAGACCGCGTCGCTCGGCCTGCCCGCGCTGCCCGGCCTGTCGGGCCTGTCCGGGCCGGGCGGACCGTCCGGCGCCTCGCCAACGTCGCTGCTGTCGGGGTCGCACCAGCTCAAGATCTGGTACGCGGGGGAGGACAGGTTCCGCCTCATGCTGCCGGGGGAGATGAGCGAGACCGACCTCGTCGCCGACGGCGGCACGGTGTGGTTGTGGGACAGCGCCGCCAACAAGGCGACCCGTCTCACCGTCCCCGCGGCTCCCGAAGGTGGGCACGGCGGCGGGCACGGCGGCGCCTTCCCGATGCGGCCGGGAGCCGCGTCACCGTTCGCGTCACCGTTCGCGACGCCGGAACAGGCCGCGCGGCAGGCGCTGCAGGCGGCCGGGACCGACACGGCGATCAGCGTCGGCGACGTCGTCACGGTCGCGGGCCGCGCGGCCTACCAGATCGTGCTGACGCCGAAGTCGGCCGATTCGCTGATCAAGGACGTCCGGGTGGCGCTCGACGGCGAGAAGCTGATGCCGCTGCGCGTCCAGGTGTACGCCAAGGGGGCGGCCGAGCCGGTCTTCGAGGTCGGTTTCGAGTCGCTGTCGTTCACCGCTCCCGCGCCGGAGAACTTCTCCTTCACGCCGCCGCCCGGCGCGAAGGTCGAGCAGGGGACGGCCACCCCTCCGCAGGACCACCGGCCGGAGGCGCTCGCCGAGGCGCACGACCGGGGCCGCGTCGTCGGCTCCGGCTGGGACAGCGTGCTCGTCACCTCCCTGCCCGACGTTCCCGCGCAGGACGTTCCCGCCCAGCAGCAGGACGGGAAGGGACGTGACGGCATGGACGTGACCGCGCTGCTCGACGGCCTGAAGGGGGCGGCCACCCCCGTCAGCGGGGAGTGGGGCAGCGGCCGGCTGCTGCGCACGAAGGTGGTGTCGATCCTGGTCACCGACGACGGCCGCCTGCTCGCCGGCGCCGTGGCCCCGGAGGCCCTCTACCGCGCGGCCGGTGTGAAGGGATGACCGAGCCCACGCACCGCGGACGAACGGGGATCGCGGTGGGCCCGGTGGAGGCGGTGGACGCGGTGGACGCGGTGGACGCGGTGACGGTGGGCACGCGCGCGGGGGCGCCACGGGAGGACACCGGGGCGCCCCCGCCCTCCCCCGAGGCCGCGGCGGCGTCCGCCATCGTCACGTCCGGTCTCACCAAGCGCTTCCGCGGCGGCCAGGTGGCCGTCGACGGCGTCGGCCTGGCCGTGCCGCGCGGATCGGTCTTCGGCTTCCTCGGCCCGAACGGCTCGGGCAAGACCACGACGATCCGCATGCTGCTCGGCCTGGTCGCCCCGACCTCGGGCACCTGGTCGCTGCTCGGGACGCCCATGCCGGCCGGGCTGGCCCGGGCGCTGCCGCGCGTCGGCGCGGTGGTCGAGGGGCCGGCCTTCTATCCGTACCTGTCGGGCGAGGCCAACCTGCGCCGCTTCGACGCGGCCGATCCGGCGGCCGACGCGCGTACGGCGCGCGCCAGGATCGGCGCGGCGCTGGAGCGGGTGGGGCTGACGGCGGCGGCGGGCAAGCGCTACCGCACCTACTCGCTCGGCATGCGCCAGCGCCTGGCCATCGCGGCCGCGCTGCTGGTTCCGAGGGAGCTGCTCGTGCTCGACGAGCCGACCAACGGACTGGACCCGCAGGGCACCCGCGAGGTCCGCACGCTGATCAGGAGGATCGCCGAGGACGGCACGACCGTCTTCGTCTCCTCCCACCTGCTGAGCGAGGTCGAGCAGATGTGCACCCACCTCGGCGTCATGCGCACCGGCAGGCTCGTCGCCCAGGGCCCGATCGCCGCGCTGCGTGCGTCGGGCGAGGAGCCGCGCCTGCGGGTGGAGACGCCGGACGCGGACGCGGCGGCGGCCGTGCTGGCCAGGGCCGGGCTCGGCGACGTGCGCGCCGCGGACGGCGAGGTGACGGCGGTCATCGGCGCCCGGGCGCCGGAGGAGATCTGCGCGCTGCTCGTCGGCGAGGGCGTGGCCGTGCGCGGGTTCGCCGTGGTGCGTCCCACGCTTGAGGACGTCTTCGTCGGCCTGACGGGGGAGGGGTTCGATGTCGGTGCGTGAGAACGGGAGGCGGCACCTGACGCGGTTGCTGGCCTCCGAGATCGGGCTGACGTTCCGCCGTCCGCGCAACCTCGCGATGCTCGGGGTGCTCGCGGTCGTGCCGGTGCTGGTCGGCGTCGCGGTGCGGGTCGCGTCGGGCGGCGACGTGGGCGGCTCGATCATCGGCCAGATCGCCGGCAACGGTCTGATGCTGACCTTCGCCGCGTTCGCCGTCATGACGCCGATCGTGCTGCCGCTGACCGTGGCGGTCGTGGCCGGCGACGCGATCGCCGGCGAGGCGAGCCAGGGCACGCTGCGCTACCTGCTCGTCGCGCCGACCGGCCGGACGAGGCTGCTGCTGGTGAAGTACGCCAACGTCGTGGTCTTCTGCCTCGCGGCGTGCGCGCTCGTGGCGCTGTCGGCGCTGGTGGCCGGGCTGGTGCTGTTCCCGGCCGGGCCGGTGACGCTGCTGTCGGGCACGACGATCCCGGCCGCCGATGCCCTGCTGCGCGCCGGGGTGGTCGTCCTGTACGCCGCCGCGGGGATGGCCGCGCTCGGCGCGGTCGCGCTCGCGGTCTCCACGCTGACCGAGGCGCCGATCGGGGCGGTGGCCACGAGCGTCGTGCTGGTGGTGGTCAGCCAGGTCCTGAGCGCGATCCCGCAGGTGGCGGCCGTACGGCCGGCCCTGCTGACCTCGTGGTGGGGGGCGTTCGACGGGGCGTTGCGGGCACCGGTGGCGTTCGACCAGATGGGACAGGGGCTGCTCGCCTTCGCCGCGTACGTCCTGGTTTTCGGCTCCCTCGCCTGGTCGCGCTTCACGAGTAAGGACATCACGGCGTAAGTGCTGCCCTTTACCGTTCTTTATCGCTAGTGTTGCCGCGGACCTCTCACCCAAGGCGGTGTTCATGCGGCACTTCTTCGGGCTGCTCCTTGGCGTTGTCGTCGCGGCGGCTCTTCTCCTCGGTGGTGGATGGGCGTCCCAGGAGGCGGTCCGGGGAGCGGCACAGAGCGTCGACCCGGCCAAGGACACCCGGATGCTGATCGCCCTCGGTGTGATGGCCGTCGTGGGCCTGCTGCTCGGGCTGGTGCTGGTCGGCCGGGTGTCCCCGCTGGCGACGTTCGTGCCGTCGATGGCGCTGCTGGCCTGGACCGTGGTCTACGTCCTCGACGTGTCGCGCGCCGCGAGCCTCGTGCCCTCCGGTCCCTCGGTGCAGGCCGAGCTGCTGCAGGCCGGCCGCGGGATGCTCATGCTGCTGTCGACCGGCGTGTACGGCCTGCTCGGCGTCGCGCTGTTCCTCCCGGTGCTCATGCCGTCGCGCTGGGCCCGTCCGGAGCCGGACGAGGAGCAGGAGGAGTACGAGGAGTCGTACGGCTTCTGAGATAGAGCTCGGCCACGACGTCCTCGATCGAGGCGCGTCCCGGCGCGGTCGCCCGCAGGCCGTCCACCGTGCCGTCGAAGGCCAGCCGGCCGTGGTCGATGAGCAGCACGCGGCGGCACAGCCGCTCCACGTCGCCCAGGTCGTGGGTGGTCAGCAGCACCGTCGTCCCGCGTTCCGCGTTCAGCCGCCGCAGGAAGTCGCGCACCTCCGCCTTGCTGACGACGTCGAGCCCGATCGTCGGCTCGTCGAGCACGAGCACGGCGGGGTCGTGCAGCAGGGCGGCGGTGATGTCGCCCCGCATCCGCTGGCCCAGGCTGAGCTGCCGCACCGGCGTCGCGAGGAAGCCGCCCAGGTCGAGCAGGTCGCACATCTCGTCGAGCCGCTCGCGGAACACCTTCCGATCTACTTTGTAAAGGAGCCGGGCCAGTTCCAGGCTGTCGCGGAGCGGCAGGTCCCACCACAGGGTCGTCCGCTGGCCGAAGACGACGCCGATCCTGCGGGCGAGAGCCGTACGGCGCCGGGAGGGATCGAGACCGGCCACCCGGACCCGGCCCGACGTGGGCGTGAGGATCCCGGTCAGCATCTTGATCGTGGTGGACTTGCCCGCGCCGTTCGGGCCGAGGCAGGCGACGAACTCCCCGGCCCCGACGCGGAAGGACAGGTCTCGTACGGCGTGCACGACCTGGCGGCGGACCGTGAAGGTCCTCCCGACCCCGTCTGTCTCGATCACTGTTCTCAACTCCCCGTCGATCGGTAGCGGCGGATCCCCGCCCGCCAGGCGAGCGCGGCGACGGCGGCCAGCGCGAGCGCGGCGGCGGGGGACAGCAGGCCCGTCCAGGACGGCAGCCCGAGCGGATCGGGCCGGCCGAGCACGTACAGGCCCGGCTGCCAGTTGACGAACGCCAGCGGCAGCGCGAAGGTCATCCCCCGCACGATGCGGGGGTCGTAGACGCTCAGCGGATACTGCGTGAGCGTCGCCCCGCCGTAGGTGAAGGCGTTGGCCACCTCGGGGGCGGCGGTGAGCAGGAACTGCAGCGCGCCGCCGAGCGTGAAGAGCGCCGCGAAGATCACGATTCCCGAGACGACCATGACGGGCACCATCCAGACCCGGCCGAGGGGGACGTCCAGCCCCGCCAGGCCGGCGGCGAGCACGGCTCCGGCCTGGATCGACCGGCCGAGCCGGTGCGGCGTGAACCGGTCGGCGGCGACCTGAACGAAGGGCGACGCGGGCCGGATCAGCATGACGTCCAGCGTGCCGGCCACGATGTGCTGGCTGATTTTGTCGACGTTGCCGAACAGCAGGTCGGCGAGCGCGAAGGCCAGTTGCGACGCGCCGTACAGGAACATGACCTCGGTCAGCCCGAAGCCCGCCAGCTCGCCGGTGTTGGCGAAGATCACCCAGATGACCGCGACGTCGAGGCCGCCGACCACCAGCCCGCCCGCCGTCATGAGCGCGAACGACAACGGATACTGCGCCGCCGCCCGCGTCCACGTCCACGCGAGCAGTGCGTACGTCCTGATCACGGCCGCTCACCCACCCTGGATCACGACCTTCCTGCGGGCGGCGCCGGTCATGAGCGCGCCCAGGGCCAGCAGGACGGCGGCCCACAGGGCCTGGAAGCCGAGGGCGGGGGCGGGATCGGCCGTGCCGAGATAGACGTCGGCGGGCACCTGTGCCATCGCCGACCACGGCAGCGCCCGGGACAGTTCCCCCAGCCATCCGGGGAAGATCGCCAGAGGCAGCATGAGCCCGCTGAAGAACGTCGTGAGCACCATCGACAGCACAACGAGACCCCGGTCGTCCATCACCCAGCAGGTGGCCAGAGCGACGATGTAGCGCCAGCCGAAGCTCACGACCACGCCCAGGGCGACACTCACCAGGAACGCGGCCGGGGCGTGCGGGGCGACGATGCCGAACAGCAGCGCGCCCACGAGGGCCGGCGGGCCGCCGCGGACGACGAAGAGGTACGCCGCCCGGCCCAGGTCCTCCGACAGGCACCACATCTGCAGGGACGCCGGGCGGACCAGGTCGAGCGCGACGTCGCCGGTGCGGATCCGCTGCGGCAGGTCCAGGCCGCCGCCGAACAACTGCATCGGGCCGATGAACGCCTGCGTGAGGAACGCGAAGGTGATCGCGCCGGCCACGTCGTACCCGCCGAGGCCGGGCCGGGCCTGCCACAGCGCGATCAGCACGTACGCGCGGAGCACGCCGAAGACGGTGTTGGTGAACGCCCCGGCCAGCGCGGCCGCCCAGTAGGTCGCGTGCCTGCGGAAGCCGTACCAGGCCAGCCGCGGATAGAGGGAGAGGGCGGCGCCGTGACCGGGCATCAGCGGCCGGCGAGGCGGTAGTCGAAGCGGTGGACGAAGCGAGGGCAGTCCTCGTCGTGACCGTTTGTTGGCAGGTTTTGCGGAGCCTTTACCGGCGACACGCAGGGGCCGGGCTTGACGCCGAGCGTCCAGGGCAGCGAAGACCCCGAATAACCAGTCAATGGATGCCTCATGTCCTGCGCTGTTATCTGGTCGTAACACCGCTGTAAGGGGAGTGAAACATACCTACCGGTAGAACGGATGACCAGAAGGGGAATGTCCCTTTTGGGAGGCTTGCATGGGACATGAGCTGAACGTAGACATCCGTCCGGAATATCCGGTTAGTTGGCAGGCCGCCGCGATCAACGGGGTCCTGCGGGGCACCATGAAGCCGATCTCCACCATCCTCGTACGCAACACCACGGGGATGGCCGTGGCCAGCCGCATCATGTGCCTCGGCGAGCGGGTTCCCGGCATCCTCCCCAAGCACGTGTCCATCGTTCCAGACCGGTTCGGCTCGTGCACGGGAGAATGGGTGCACGGCGGGCCCGGCCTGGACGAGGGCAAGGTGGTGCTGTACTTCCACGGCGGGGCGTACTTCGTCTGCTCCCCGGCGACCCACCGGCCGATCACGTGGCGGTTGTCGGCCGCCGCCGGCCGTCCGGTGTTCTCCCTCGACTACCGCCAAGGCCCGGTCCACTCCCTCGCCGAGTCGCTGTCGGACGCGCTCCAGGCGTACGAGTGCCTGCTCGGCCTCGGGTACGCCGCCCAGGACATCGTGCTGGCGGGGGACTCCGCCGGAGGCCATCTCACGCTCGCCACGCTGCTGGCCCTCCGCGACCGGGGCATGCCCCTCCCCGTCGCCGGCCTCTGCCTGTCCCCCTGGACCGACCTCAGCTCCAGCCGCCGCCGCGCCAACATCTGGTCCGACCCCATGCTCCCCGCCGGCCGCGTCGAATGGCTCGCCCGCCGCTGGACCGACGGCCTCGACTGCTTCGACCCCCTCGTGTCCCCCGTGTACGGCGACTACACCGGCATCCCCCCGCTGATGATCGTCACCGGCTCCACCGAGGTCCTGCGGGACGAGGCCCGCCGGGTCGCCGTCAGCGCCCGCGAGAACGGCGTGCAGGTGACCTACGAGGAGTGGAACCGCATGCCGCACATCTTCCCCCTCCTCGCCGACGTCCTCCCCGAAGGCCGCCTGTTCTTCGATCACGTCTCCCGCTTCCTCGACGCCGTCCACGACCACACCTCCGCCTCCGGCGTGGAGGCCGCCTGAAGGACCTTTCGCCGATCGCCGTTCACGGGGAGGGCGGCGCTGGTTTGTGGCTTATGAGGCCTATGTGACCTGCGGTTATCCTCGGCGGGCCTTACCTTAGGGTGCCATTGGTCTTACCTCTCATGCCGCTTGGCGCTACTTGAGCGCGTGGCGCGTTCCAAACGGCCACAGTGGCTGTGCGGCACTTCGAGAGAGGTAGCTTCCGTATGGCACGAGGCGGAAAGGCTTCCCGTAACGGCATGCCTCCCGGTGTGCGCCCGCTGACCGTGGGCGACCCGGTCGTCATCGGGCGCTACCTGTTGCTCGGCCGGCTGGGCAGCGGCGGAATGGGCGTCGTCTACCTGGCCGAGCACCCGAGCGGAGGATACGTCGCGCTGAAGACGCCGCATCCGATGCACCTGGGAGACCCCACGCTGCGGGCCCGCTTCGCCGAGGAGGTCGCGCTCTCCCGGCGCGTGGTGCCGTTCTGCACGGCCGCCGTCATCGAGGACGGCCTCGACGGTGAGCGGCCCTACCTCGTCACCGAGTACGTCCCCGGCCCCCCGCTCTCCCAGGTGGTCGCCACCCGGGGGGCGCTCACCCCCGACCTCGCGTACGGCGTGGCCCTCGGCACGGCCGCCGCGCTCGTGGCCACGCACGAGGCCGGGCTGGTGCACCGGGACCTCAAGCCCGGCAACGTGCTGCTGTCGCCGCGGGGGCCGTTCGTCATCGACTTCGGGATCGCCCGCGACCTCGACGTCGCGATGGCGCACACGCAGGCCGGGCAGATCATGGGCAGTCCGGGCTGGGTCGCACCCGAGCGGCTTCGCGGCCATCACGCCATCCCCGCCTCGGACGTCTTCTCCTGGGGCTGCCTGGTCGCGTTCGCGGCGACCGGGCTGCATCCGTTCGGCGCCGGCGACCTCGACGTGCTCACCCGGCGCATCCTGGTCGAGGAGCCGCGGCTCGACGCCGTGCCGAGGCTGCTGTGGGGCGGCGTGGCGGCGGCGCTGCAGCGCGAGCCCGCCGACCGTCCGGACGCGGCATGGCTGCTCGCCTCCCTGCTCGCGGCGGGCGGGGTCCAGGTGACCGCCGACCCCCGGCGGGCGGTCGCCGCCGTGCTCGACGAGATCTGGCAGCCCGTGCCCTACCCGGCGGGGACCATGCCCGGCCGGGCCACGCAGGGTCAGCGCACACAGGGCAGGGCCTCCCAAGCGCCGGAGGAACCGGCGCAGGGGGCGACTCAGGGCAGGGTGGCGCGGCGCCAGGCGGCGCGGTCGCGGGCGCAGGTGTCCCACGCGGGCTTCGCGGCGCTCGCCACCGTGACGATCGCCGCGGTGACGGTGGTCGCGGCGGGCGCCGGGTCGGCCCATATGGACAGCTCCGCGGATCCGCCACCCGCGGCGCCGGTGGTCATTCCGGGCGAGGACAGCGCCCTGCCGCCGGAGGACGTGCTCGGCACCGCCCGGACGCCGGTGGTGCCCATCGCGGACGCCGCCCGGCCCAGGGTGACGGTGACGGCCACGCGGACCATGCCGCCCGGCACACCCGGCTCGCCCGGCTCGAAGCCCGGGCCGCCGACCGCGGACGACGGGCGGACGACCTCGGCGCCCTCGCCGACGCCGGCCGGGATGACCCTGCGTCCGGGGGACGGGCGCTGCGTCACCGGGCGGCAGAGGGACTGCCGTCCCACCCGGCCCTCCCCGCCCGGGCGTCCGGGCCAGCCGGGACATCCCGGTCAGCCGGGGCATCCCGGTCAGCCCGGCCAGCCGGGGCAGCCGGGGCAGGGCCACTCTCCGGTCCCGTCCTCGGGGGTCAGCCAGGAGCCGCAGTGGGGCGACGGGGAGTCGCCGCCGCCTGTCCCGAGCACCCCGCCGGAGAGCGGGCCGCCCAGCGTGGTCACCACCCCCGCGCCGTCCATACCCTGATACGACGTCCCGATCGGCTGTCCGCGTGCAGCATGCTGTGTGTTCATGGAAGCAGCTCTCGAACTCGACGACGTGACCGTCCGCGTGGTCGGCCGGACCCTGGTGACCGGCGCCGACTGGCGCGTGGAACACGGTCAGCACTGGGTGATCCTCGGCCCCAACGGAGCGGGGAAGACGACGATGCTCTCGGTCGCCGCGGCCGTACGGCACCCGAGTTCGGGGACGGCCACGGTGCTCGGGCGGCGGCTCGGCAGGGTCGACCTCCGGGAGCTGCGCCGGAGCATCGGCCTGGTCGCGGCGAGCCAGCGGCTGGTGGACGAGTCGCTGCTCGAGGAGGAGGGCGCCACCGCGCTGACCGTCGTGCTCACCGGGCACACCGGGACGAGCGCGCCGCTGTGGGACCGGTACGGCGACGAGGAGCGGGAGCGGGCGCACCGGCTGCTGGCCGATCTCGGCTGCAAGGACCTGGCCGACCGCAGGTTCCAGGTGTGCTCGCAGGGGGAGCGGGCCCGGGTCCGGGTGGCCAGGGCGCTGATGGCCGACCCGGCGATCCTGCTGCTCGACGAGCCGTTCGCGGGCCTCGACCTGCCGGCGCGGGAGGACCTGATCGAGGCGCTGGAGGATCTGGCCCGCACCCGCCCAGGGCTCACCACCGTGATGGTCACGCACCATCTGGAGGAGGTGCCGGCCACCACCACGCACGCCCTGCTGATGCGGGACACCCGCATCCTGACCGCCGGTCCCGTGGGGGAGGTGCTCACCGGGCCCGACCTGTCCGAGTGCTTCGGCCGGCGGCTGCGGATCGACTCGCTGGACGGCCGCTGGTACGCCCGCGCCCTGCGCGTCTGACCGGCCCCGACGACGAAGCCCCGCCGCCGATCCGTCAGATCCCCGAGGGTGACCTGCGGACAGGTGGCGGGGCCCGTCACCGACCTGTGTCCGAGATGTCCGCTGTGGTTAGTGAGCCCCGGCGAACTGCGCCTCCTCCGTCGAGCCCTTCAGGGCCGTCGTGGAGGAGTCCGGCGCGACGGCCGTGCTGACCAGGTCGAAGTATCCGGTGCCGACCTCCCGCTGGTGGCGGGTGGCGGTGTAGCCGCGCTGCTCGGCGGCGAACTCGGCCTCCTGGAGCCCGACGTACGCCGTCATGCCGTCCTGGGCGTAGCCGCTGGCCAGGTCGAACATCGAGTAGTTCAGCGAGTGGAAGCCGGCCAGGGTGATGAACTGGAACTTGTACCCCATGTGGCCCAGCTCGCGCTGGAACTTGGCGATCGTCGCGTCGTCCAGGTGCTTCTTCCAGTTGAACGACGGCGAGCAGTTGTAGGCCAGCATCTGGTCCGGGTACTCCTGCTTGATCGCCTCGGCGAACGCGCGGGCCACGTCGAGGTCGGGCGTGGAGGTCTCCATCCACAGCAGGTCGGCGTACGGCGCGTAGGCGAGGCCCCTGGCGATGCAGGCGCCGACGCCGTTGCGGACCCGGTAGAAGCCCTCGGCGGTGCGGTCACCGGTGCAGAAGGCGCGGTCGCGGGGGTCCACGTCGCTGGTCAGGAGCGTCGCGGCCTGGGCGTCGGTCCGCGCGATGATCAGGCTGGGGACGCCCGCCACGTCGGCCGCGAGGCGGGCCGCGCTGAGGGTCTTGATGTGCTGGCCGGTGGGGATCAGCACCTTGCCGCCGAGGTGGCCGCACTTCTTCTCCGAGGCGAGCTGGTCCTCCCAGTGGACGCCCGCAGCGCCGGCCGCGATCATGGCCTTCATCAGCTCGAACGCGTTGAGCACCCCGCCGAAGCCGGCCTCGGCGTCGGCCACGATGGGCGCCAGCCAGTGCGGGGCCTCCTGGTCGCCCTCGGCCCAGCTGATCTGGTCGGCCCGCAGCAGCGCGTTGTTGATCCGGCGGACCACGGCGGGGACCGAGTTGGCCGGGTAGAGGCTCTGGTCGGGGTAGGTGTGACCGCTGAGGTTGGCGTCGGCGGCCACCTGCCAGCCGGACAGGTAGATCGCCTTGAGGCCCGCCTTCACCTGCTGGACCGCCTGGTTGCCGGTCAGCGCGCCCAGGGCGTGGACGTAGTCCTCGTGGTGCAGCAGGTCCCACAGGCGCTCCGCGCCGAGCCGGGCCAGCGTGTGCTCCTCCTGCACCGAGCCGCGCAGGCGGACCACGTCCTCGGCCGTGTAGGTCCGCTCGACGTTCGTCCACCGCGGATTGGTCTCCCAGTCCTGCTGCAGCCGCTGGGCGGCTGCGGTGAGGCGATCCGACATCTCCGGTCACTCCCTTGTTGCGTGCGTTGGCGTCACCTGGGGCTTGCTTCCGAGTTTGTGTCGATATCAAGACACTCACAAGGAGGTATCGGTCGAAAGAACGCCAAGACTTCCGGTCTGTGTAAGACTGGCGGGTATTCGAGGGTGAAGAAACGCAGAGTTTTCCCAATGGACTAGACCAATCCGTGGCGGATCGATCACGTACTGCTGGAAGAAACGCCGATTTTCCGCATAGGATCGGGTTATGACCTCCGTCCTGGGCGAAGAACCGCTGTCTTTGACGCACGAGCTCGATCTCCTGGCCTTCGGTCAGCGGCTCAAGCACCTGCGCAGGCAGCGCGGTCTCACGCTCTCCGAGCTCGGCGAGCGCGTGGGGCGTGCGCCCAGTCAGCTGTCGCTGCTGGAGAACGGCAAGCGTGAGCCCAAGCTCTCGCTGCTGAAGTCGCTGGCCGCCGCGCTGAACGTGCCGGTGGAGGAGCTGCTGCGCAGGCAGGCGCCGAACCGGCGGGCCCAGCTCGAGATCGCCCTGGAGGAGGCGCAGCGCGACCCGCTCTACGCGGGGCTCGGACTGAGCCGGCTGAAGGTCTCCTCACGGGTGCCCAACGACGTGCTCGAGCACATCCTCGGCCTGTTCGAGGAGCTCAAGGCCAGGGAGGCGAAGGGCACGGCCACGCCGGAGGAGGCACGGGCGGCCAACGCCGAGCTGCGCCGCAGGCAGCGCGAGCTGGGCAACTACTTCGAGGAGATCGAGAAGGCCGCCGCCGAGGCCCTGACCGCCGTCGGCTACCGGACCGGCGCGCTGTCGGAGAGCACCGTCCAGGCGCTGGTGTCGCACTTCGGGTTCACCGTGCACACCGCGCCCGACCTGCCGCGGTCGGCGCGGTCGGTGACCGACCTGCGCAACCGGCGCATCTACGTCAAGCGCCAGCAGCTGGGCATGCACACGCCGCGCACCGTGCTGCTGCAGACGCTCGGGCACATCGCGCTCCAGCACCACAAGCCGCGCGACTTCGCCGACTTCCTGCGTCAGCGGGTGGAGGCCAACTACTTCGCCGCGGCCGTCCTCGTGCCCGAGGCGGCGGCCGCCCCCTACCTGCGGGAGGCCAAGCAGGACAAGGCGCTGTCGGTGGAGGACCTGCGCGACGTGTTCGCGGTGTCCTACGAGATGGCGGCGCACCGGTTCACCAACCTCGCCACCCGCCACCTCGACCTCGTCTGCCACTTCGTGCGCAACGACGCCGGGGGGATCATCTACAAGGCGTACGAGAACGACGGGATCGTCTTCCCCGCCGACGAGCAGGGGGCGATCGAGGGCCAGCGGATGTGCCAGCAGTGGTCGGGCCGCCAGGTGTTCCTCTCGCCCGACCGGTTCTCGCTGTACTACCAGTACTCCGACTCGCCCACCGGCACGTACTTCTGCATCGCCCACGTGGACCCGTCGCAGGAGAAGGACTTCGCGATCACGCTGGGCGTGCCCTACCGGGAGTCGCGCTGGTTCCGCGGGCGCGAGACCACCCACCGCACCAAGTCGAACTGCCCGAACGGCGAGTGCTGCCGCCGCCCGCCGGCCGAGCTCGCGCAGCGCTGGGAGGGCTACGCCTGGCCGTCGGCACGCGCCAACTCCCACGTGCTCGCCGCGCTGCCGCCCGGCTCGTTCCCCGGGGTGGACGAGGCCGACGTGTACGCGTTCCTGGAGCGCCACGCCGCCCACGGCTGAGGCGTGTCACTCCCGGCGGAAGGGGAGGGGCGTCACTCCGGGCGCAGGTGCGGGCGCAGCGAGGCCGGCATTCCCAGGTCCTCGATCGTGGAGGGCACCGGCTCGTCGCGACCCTCGGCGATCGCACGCATCGACTTGCGCAGGATCTTTCCCGAGCGGGTCTTCGGCAGGCCGTCCACGATCGTCACCTCCTTCAACGCGGCGAACCCGCCGAACACGACCGAGGCGGTTCACCACACGTCGCCGGCCCCAATGTTGTACACGTTGGCCATCGACCACGTCAGCGCGACCGCGTGGCCGCCGTTGTCGCGCACCACGCCCTTCGGCCTGCCCGTGGTGCCCGAGGTGTAGAGGATGTACAGCGGGTCGGTCGCCGTCACGTCGACGCAGCCGGCCGGCTCGGCCCCCGCCATCAGCTCGTCCCAGTCGGTGTCCCGCTCGCCCAAGTCACCCATCATCGATCTCGTCAGTCGTTCGTCCTCCGTGCCCGGGGACGGCGCGGGAGTCACGTCCATCCTGCGCGAGGCTTTCGCCAGAAGAAGCCCCGGCGTCGTGGTATGCGGCGCTTTCATGCCGAACTACGATTGACGCCGCATGTGGGCGCATTGTCAGCCTCATGTCACCGTTCATGACGGCGGCCACCGTCGGCGCGACCGTGACACAACCATGACACGGCGCGGACAAGGTGGGGACACGGCCGGCCGACAGTGGATGGGTCGACCGGCGGGAGAGTTACGGAGCGTGCGGTGAAACCCGGCGGCGTGCCGAGAGTGTTGTTGATCGAGGATGACCCGGCCGTGCGGGAGGGCCTTGAGCTGGCCCTGACCCTGCACGGATACCGGGTGCGGGTGGTGGAGTCCGGTGAGCAGGGGCTGGAGCGCTTGCGTGCGGACCTTCCCGACGTTGTCTTGCTCGATCTGATGTTGCCCGGCATGGACGGGTTCGAGGTCTGCCGCCGCATCCGGGCCGCCCGCGAGGTGCCGATCATCATGCTGACCGCGCGCGGCGACGATATGGACGTGGTGGCCGGGTTGGAGGCGGGCGCCGACGACTACGTGGTCAAGCCGGTGCAGCCGAGGGTGCTCGAGGCGCGCATCCGCGCGGTGCTCCGGCGGATCGGCCGGGACCAGGCGGAGCTGGAGCGGCACGGGGACCTGACGATCGATCGGGCCGGGCTGGTGGTCGCCAAGGGTGGCGTCCCGGTCAGCCTTGCCCCGACCGAGCTGCGCCTGCTGCTCGAGCTCTCCGGCACGCCGGGCCGGGTGCACAGCCGCCAGCAACTGCTGGAGTCGGTCTGGGAGCACGGGTACTTCGGCGACTCGCGTCTCGTGGACGCGTGCGTGCAGCGGTTGCGCGCGAAGATCGAGGACGACTCGGCGGCGCCCGTCTACGTGCAGACGGTGCGCGGGTTCGGGTACCGGTTCGGGCCGGTGTGAGCAGCCGGTGAAATCTCGGCCGAGCCCGGGGCTGCGCGCCCGGCTGTTGTTCGCCTTCGCACTGCTGTGTGTGGTCACCGCGGCGGCGGTGGCCGGCGGGATGTACCTCCTGGCCCGCAACGCCATCCTGGTGCGAACCCAGGATGCCGCGGCGGAGGCGATGAAGAGCCGCCTGGAGGCGCTCTACCCGTTGCGGAGTCCGGCGCCGGGCCCGGACGAGCTCGGCGAGATCGCTGGCGCGGTGACCGACCGGTACAGCTCCGCGATCGCCGTCTACCACGAGACGTACGCGCCGGTCAGGCCGCCGCCGCAGGGGAATCGGACGCTGGGCGGGAACGCGCCGGCCCTGGATCCCGGGGTGATCCCGGACGCGCCGGTCGGGCCGCCGCAGGGGAATCGGACGCTGGGCGAGAACCCGCCGGCCCTGACTCCCGGGGTGATTCCGAAGGGGCTGCGGTGGGCGGTGGCCGGCGGCGACATCGCGTGGCAACGCGTGGTGTGGCAGGACGCGCCCTTCCTGATCATCGGCATGCCGTTGCTGATCGTCGACCAGGACCGGACGGCGCGCGTGTCGGGTATCGAGGTCTACACCGCGCGCAGCCTGCTGCCCGAGCAGCTCAGCGTCGATGAGCTCGCCGCACGCGCCTGGCGCATCGGCGGGGCGGCCCTGGCGTTCGCGGTCGTCCTCGCGTTGCTGGCCACCCGTGGCGTGCTGGGGCCGGTGCGCGAGCTCGGCCGGGCGGCACGCCTGCTGGGCGAGGGCGAGTTGCGCACCAGGATCGCGGTGCGCGGCTCCGACGAGCTGGCCGAGGTGGCGCGCACGTTCAACACCACCGCCGCGGAGCTGGAACGGCACGTCGAGCAGTTGCGCGAGATGGAGGCCGACGCCCGCAGGTTCGTGGCCGATGTGTCGCATGAGCTGCGTACCCCGCTGGCCGCGCTGGCCGCGGTCGCCGACGTCCTGGACGAGGAGGCGGTCCGGCTGCCCGAGCCCGCCGGCAGGGCCGCCAGGCTGGTCAGCCAGGAGACGCTCAACCTCACCTCTCTGGTTAACGATCTCATCGAGATCAGCAGGTTCGACTCCGGCGTGGTGGCCCTCGCGCTGAACGAGGTCGACGTGGCCGAGCTGGTGCACGCGACCCTGCGTGTCCGGGGCTGGTCAGATCTGGTGCGTACCGAGCTTGCAACCGCGGTGACGGCGCGGCTGGACCCGCGCCGAGTGGATGTCATCCTCGCGAACCTGGTCGGTAACGCCCTGCGGCATGGCGAACCACCGGTGTCGGTCTGGCTTCACGCCGACCCGCACTGGATCGCCGTCGAGGTCCGCGATCACGGACCGGGGCTGGACGAAGCGGTGCTGCCGCACGTGTTCGACCGGTTCTACAAGGCCAGCGCGGCCAGGGCCAGGTCCGAGGGCAGCGGCCTGGGCCTCGCGATCGCGCGGGAGAACGCGCGCCTGCACCGAGGCGACCTCACCGTCACCAACGCCCCGGACGGCGGCGCCGTATTCACGCTGCGGCTGCCGCGCCGGGCACACGATCCGGACGGAGGCCCCGAGTGAGGACCGGGCTCGCCCGCCGCGGGCTCGCCGCGGGCCTGGTTGCGCTCGTCGCCGTGGCCGGCTGCGGTGTGCGACCCAGCGGCGTCATCATCGGCGGCGACCCGCCTAGCGGAGCCGTCGCACGCACCACGACGATCACCCTCTTCTTGGTGAAGAACGGCCGGCTCAGCGCGGTGACGCGGCGGCCCATCGGTCGTCCGCTGTTCCCAGGGGAAACGCTCATGCTGCTGGCCGCCGGACCCACTCCGGAGGAACAGGCGGACGGACTGACCTCCGACATCCCGCCCGCGGCCGGCCCGTTCTCGGTGACCGCCGGGCCGGCCGGCCACGTGGTGGTGACCCTGTCGGCCGCGGCCGGCGACCTGTCCTCTCTGGCCGTCGAGCAGATCGTGTGCACGGTCGCCGCCTCGGCGCCGGAAAGCCCTGTTCAGGTCACCGTCGTCGGTGCTGGGCAGAGCGTCGGCCCCCGGAACTGCCCGAGGCGACGGTAGCGATCCATCGGCGGTCGCCGAAGGGCCGGCGGACGTCCCCGGCAACGGTCTTACGGGCGCTGCGGCGACATGCCGGATGCGCAGCACGAGCTCGGGAGTCCCCACCGCGCCGACCTGTGGTTGATCCGTTGCTTCGCGGCGTGTCGCGGCTTCGGGAATGCTGGGCCGCCCGAGAGGGGATGACCGACCGGGCCATTCACGAAATCGGCACCATTTCAGGATTCAGGTATCGCAGGGCCGCCACGATCAACTTCCTGCTCGCATCGAACGCGGCCTCCTTCTTCTCCTCGAGCGTGTCACCGGGGTCGCCCTGGCGCAGGACCACCCCGAGGACCAGCCGGTCGCGGTCCCCGGAAATGGGACGGACGGCCCACAGCAGCGCCCCGCCCGCCGCCGTGCTGGTGCCGGTCTTGATGCCGACCACCCCGGGCAGTTCGAGCAGCGTGTTGGTGTTGACGATCTCGCCCGGGATGCCCGGGACGGTGGTCCTGGCGGTGGCGACGATGTCGCGCAGCACGGGGTTCTTCATGGCCTGCCTGGCCAGCTTGAGCTGATCCACCGCCGTGCTGACCGTGGTGGGCTCATATCCGCTCGCCCCGGTGTACGTGGTGTTCGTCATGCCCAGCTTGGCGGCGGCCGCGTTCATCTTGCGGGCGAAGGCCTGCTCCGAGCCGGCGTCCCAGCGGGCCAGCAGACGCGCGGCGTTGTTCCCCGAGGGGATCAGCATCAGCTCGAGGAGCTGCCGCTCTGTGAAGATCTGGCCTGCGGCGAGCGGCACCGTCGACTCGTCCCGGTTTCCTGACTCGATCGCCGCCTGCCGGTCGACCGGGATGGACGGCCCTGGGTCGTTCCTGCCGAGCGGGTGGTCGCGAAGAATCACCAGAGCGGTCATCACCTTGGTGACGCTCGCGATCGGCACGGGCCGCTGCTCGCCGTACACGCTGAGGCTGTCCGCTCGCCCGGCGACCTCGACCGCCGCCTGCCCCGTCGACGGCCAGGGCAGAGCCCATGGCCCGGCCGAGGTGAACGATGCCGGCGTGGAGTTCGACAACGGCGGTGGCTCGTCCTGGTCCTGCGCGCCGGTGTAGACCAGCCAACCCCCGACGGCGAGGACGGCGGACGCGGTGACACCGAGCACCCGCGTGAGGGGAGAAAGACGAGATGGCAAGGGCTTTTCACCTCCGAGAGACCGGGGCGCGCTTCCCGCACCCGCGTGGGTCGTGCGTAGGGACGGCGCTCATAGGCGGGCAGCGGTGATCGCCGGCTTCGGGACGCAGGTCGTAGCGCGATGGCGAAGGAACGCCGAGGGCGGCCGGAGCACGGCGAGCAGGGGCGTGACTGCGGCGTAGAGCCGGTCACGGGGCCGAAGCGGGATGGTTTGCAGCTTGTCCATGCCGCACCACGATCGACGCGGCATGTGCGCGCCTTGTCCCCCGAATGTCACCGTTCATCGACGGCTGCCACCGTCGGCGCGACCGTGACGCGACCATGACACGGTGCGGACGAAGCGCGGACGAGATGGGGACGAGACGGAGACACGGCCGGCCGATGGAGGACGGGGTTGACCGGCGGGCGAGTTGCGGAGTGCGCGGTGAAACGCGGCGGCGTGTCGCGAGCGTTGTCGATCGAGCACGACCTGGCCGCGCGTGAGGGCCTTGAGCGGCCCCGGAGTCTCCGGTGACGCCCTCGGCAAGCCGCCCTCAGCGAGCCCTCAGGGGACAGGGCGGGATGAGCCGGCCGGAGCTGAACTCCCCCGAGGAGGACCTGCACCCCATCATCCAGAGCCCGGGAGAGGTGCGGGAGTTCTACGAGCGGTGCGCCCGGCGGTCGAAACTGGTGGCACCCGTCGGCGGGCGCCAGTGATGCTGCCCGACACCGACCGCCGTGCCGGAGCGAACCCCTACGCCGCCGTCCCGGCGCTGCTGCGCACCCCCGCCTGGTCCTGGTGTACGCCGCGACGCTGACGATCCTCGGCGCGTTCGTCGCCCTCTACACCGCGTTCGTGTACGCGTTCCTGGAGCGCCACGCCGCCCACGGCTGAGCGGTCCGCGGTCGGGGGTGCGGGTACGGCGGGCGGCGGCTCACCGCCCCGATGAAAGTTTCACGACATCCCATCACCACGGCGTGACCGTGCCATGGAGAGAGCCCAGGCGGCGCGCCGACGGCACCTGCCCATCTGAGACATCGCATCTCTCCTCTTGACGCCGCACCCTTCGTCGAATTGACTCCGCACTACCGTCAAACCGCGAATCGGTGTCGGGCGTCGCATGATGTTAGCGCTAACATTGCCTGGCCAGGCCTGCCGTGTCGCCGTCGTCCGATCATGATTCCTGATCGAGGGAAGAAGGCAATGAAGCTTTTCTGGAGCCTGAGAAGGGCGCTCGCGGCAGGGGCGGGCGCGGTGCTCGCCGGCGCCTGTCTGGTCGGGGGTGGTGCCGGCGGTGGTACGGCCCAGGCCGCGACGTCGCAGCCGTGTGACATCTACGCCGCCGGCGGGACGCCGTGTGCGGCGGCGCACAGCACGACCCGCGCTCTCTACGGCAATTACAACGGCCCGCTGTACCAGGTGCGCCGTTCCTCGGACAACGCCACCCGCGACATCGGCGTGCTGAGCGCGGGCGGGGTGGTCAACGCGGCCGCGCAGGACTCGTTCTGCGCCAACACGAACTGCGTGATCACGATCATCTATGACCAGTCCGGCCGCAACAACCGCCTCACCCAGGCGCCTCCCGGCTACTGGAAGGGTCCTGCCGCCGGCGGATGGGACAACCTCGCCGACGCGAAGGCGGCCCCGATCACCATCGGCGGGCAGAAGGCCTACGGTGTCCGCGTGGAGCCGGGCACCGGCTACCGCAACAACAACACCAACGGGGTGGCGACCGGCGACCAGCCCGAGGGCATCTACGCCGTCGTCGACGGCACGCACTACAACCAGTGGTGCTGCTTCGACTACGGCAACGCGCAGACCGACGGCCAGGCCGACTCCCCCGCCATCATGGAGACCGTCTACTTCGGCGCCGACAAGCAGTGGGGCTACGGGGACGGAGCCGGCCCCTGGATCATGGCCGACCTGGAGTGGGGACTGTTCTCCGGGGTGAACGCGGGCCACAACACCCTCGCGTCGATCAACCACCGTTTCGTCACGGCCATGGTCAAGGGCGAGCCGAACCACTGGGCCATCCGGGGCGGCGACGCGCAGTCGGGCGGCCTGACGAACTACTTCGACGGACGACGCCCCAACGGCTACAACCCGATGAAGAAGGAAGGCGCCATCCTGCTCGGCATCGGCGGCGACAACAGCGTCTCCGGCCGCGGCACCTTCTTCGAGGGCGTGTTGACCTCCGGTTATCCGAGCGCCGCCACCGAGGACGCCGTGCAGGCCAACATCGCCGCCGCGGGCTACGCGCCGGCGGGCGGCGGCAACCCGCAGCAGGGCGTCCAGATCGTGGGCGGCCAGTCCGGCCGGTGCGTTGACGTGCCGAACTCCAGCACCGCCAACGGCACCCAGGTGCAGTTGTGGGACTGCGGGAGCGGCACCAACCAGCGGTTCACCTACACCTCGGGCAAGAGCCTGCAGGTGTACGGCAACAAGTGCCTGGACGCCTACGGGCAGGGCACGGCCAACGGCACCCAGGTGATCATCTGGGACTGCAACGGCCAGGCCAACCAGCAGTGGAACGTCAACTCCAACGGCACCATCACCGGCGTGCAGTCCGGGCTGTGCCTGGACGCCAACGCGGCCGGCACCGCAAACGGCACGAAACTCATCCTCTGGTCCTGCAACGGACAGGCCAACCAGAAGTGGAGCCTGCGCAGCTGACTCCGACATCAGGTCGGCGCATGAGGGCGATCGGGTGAAACGCCCTGGGCGGAGGTCCGGACACCTGGGCCGGGCCTCCGCCGCTGTGCCGGCTGCCGGCGTCCAGCGGCTCTCGGGCTGTTAGCCTGCGCGCATGTCAGACCTGGGGCCTGTCGCCTGGCCGCCTGAACCGATCAAGACCGGCAGACTCGTGCTCCGCGCACCCGAGGCCCGGGATCGCGCGGCGTTCATCGAACTGCTGGCGTCGCCGGAGGTGCACACCTACCTCGGCGGCCCCCGCCCGCGTGACGAGCTCGAGCGCGAGATGCCCGGGGCGCCCGAGCGGTGGCCCGGAAGCTTCGTCGTCGAACTCGACAGGGCGATGATCGGCCAGATCCTGCTCAGGAGAGCAACCGAGCACCGTCGCCCGGCCGCCGTGGGGAAGGCCGATCTCGGCTACCTGTTCCTGCCGCGAGCGTGGGGATTCGGATACGCCGCCGAGGCCTGCGCGGCGGCACTCGACTGGTTCGAGGGCGTCCTTCCCGGCGAGCCGGTGGTGCTCACGACCCAGACCGCCAACGTCGCCTCGATGCGCCTCGCGGCGAAGCTGGGGTTCACCGAGGTGGAGCGGTTCGAAGCCTGGGGCGCCGAGCAGTGGCTCGGCCTGCGGTCCCCGGTCACGCCGTCCGCGTAGCCGCCGAGGTCGCCGCCGAGGCGCTCGTCGACCTGCTCGGGTGGCGGCCGGCATTCCTGCTCGGCGGCTGGAAGGCCCCGCGGGCATCGCCGGCGATCCCTCCGCGCTGCGGACGCTGCGGCACACCGCGCTCATGCCGGAGCTCGGAGGGGGGCTCGCGCTGATCGCCTTCTCCGGCCGCCGCATAAGGTGATGCCAGTAAACGTGGCGGACAGGGGGAGGACGGGCGTGCTGGCTGAGGTGGAGGCCTGGCTGAGTCGGCGTACCTCGTCTGCGGCCGACTGGCCGGCCCGCGCCCTGCTGTCCGCCAAGGGAGGCGTCACGATCTCGGTGGTGCTGCCCGCGAGGAACGAGGAGGAGACGGTCGGGGAGATCGTCTCCGCCGTGCGGCGCGACCTCGTCGAGGCCGTGCCGCTCGTGGACGAGCTGGTCGTGATCGACTCCCGGTCGTCCGACGACACGGCGGCGCGGGCCTTACGCGCCGGGGCGAAGGTCTTCGCGCAGGACGAGATCCTGCCCGAGCTGGACGATCCGCGCTACGACGGCAAGGGCGAGGCTCTGTGGAAGTCCCTCGCGGTGACGACCGGCGACCTGGTGGTGTTCGTCGACGCCGACCTGCGCGAGTTCCGGACCTCGTTCGTCACCGGCCTGCTGGGGCCCCTGCTCGCCGATTCCGCGGTCGGATACGTGAAGGCGTGCTACGACCGGCCCTTGCTCGGCGCGACGGAACCGAATGCCGGGGGCAGGGTCACCGAGCTGGTCGCCCGTCCGCTGCTCAACCTGCACTGGCCGCTGCTCGCCGGGTTCGTGCAGCCGCTCGCGGGCGAGTACGCCGGCCGCCGCGCGGTTCTGGAACGGGTGCCGTTCGTCACCGGATACGGCGTGGAGCTGGGACTGCTCATCGACCTCCTCGACATGCTGGGGCTCGACGCGCTCGCCCAGGTCGACCTGGGCCGCCGAATCCACTCGCACCAGTCGACGGAGGCGCTCGGCGGGATGGCCGGGCAGATCATGCACACCGCCTGGGCGCGGCTGGAGCGCCAAGACAAGATCGTTCCGTTGCACGAGCCGTCCGCGCGGCTCGTCCAGTTCGAACGCGGCCCCACCGGGCACCGCCCGCTGACCCGGGACGTCGGGGTGGCCGAGCGCCCGCCGATGGCCACGGTCCCGCAGTACGCGTCCCGGCTGCGCTGATCGGCTCCCTCCGCCGTGCTGTTACCGTTGGTAACACCAAGGAGAGGAGAGCCCCCGATGACCTTCTGCCCCGAGTTGAGCGACGACCTTCGCGAACTGCGCGACTGGGTCCACGAGTTCGCCCGGGACGTCGTCCGCCCGGCCGGTGCGGAGTGGGACGAGCGCGAGGAGACGCCCTGGCCGGTCATCCAGGAGGCCGCCAAGATCGGGCTGTACTCGCTGGATTACTTCGCCCAGCAGTGGTTCGAGGAGTCGGGGCTCGGCCTGCCCGTGGCGTTCGAGGAGTTGTTCTGGGGGGACGCCGGGATCGGCCTGTCGATCGTAGGCACCGGCCTCGCCGCCGCCTCCATCGCCGCGAACGGCACCCCCGAGCAGATGGGGGAGTGGCTGCCCCAGATGTTCGGCACCGCCGACGACGTCAAGCTCGGCGCGTTCTGCTCCTCCGAGCCGGACGCGGGCAGCGACGTCGGTGCGATCAGGGCACGAGCGGTCTACGACGAGGCGAAGGACGAGTGGGTCCTCAACGGCGTGAAGACCTGGGTGACCAACGGCGGCATCGCCAACGTCCACGTCGTCGTGGCCTCGGTCGACCCCTCCCTCGGCACCCGGGGCCAGGCGTCCTTCATCGTCCCGCCGGGCACGCGCGGCCTGTCCCAGGGCCAGAAGTTCAAGAAGCACGGCATCCGCGCCTCGCACACCGCCGAAGTCGTCCTCGACGACGTACGGGTGCCCGGCCGGTGCCTGGTGGGCGGCAAGGAGAAGCTGGACGAGCGGCTCGCCCGGGTGCGCGCCGGCGAGCGGTCCGGTGAGCAGGCCGCGATGCGGACCTTCGAGACCACCCGCCCCCTCGTCGCCGCCATGGCCGTCGGCGTCGCGCGTGCGGCCTACGAGTACGCCCGCGACTACGCCCGAGAGCGTGAGCAGTTCGGCCGCAAGATCGGGGAGAACCAGGCGGTCGCGTTCCTGCTGGCCGACATGGCCACCCGGGTGGACGTCGCTCGGCTGATGACCTGGCGGGCGGCATGGATGGCCCGGCACGGCCGGCGGCTCGAGCAGGCCGAAGGGTCCATGAGCAAGCTGGTCGCGAGCGAGACGGCCGTCTGGACGACCGAACAGGCCATCCAGATCCTCGGCGGGGCCGGCTACACCCGCGAGCACCCGGTCGAGCGCTTCCACCGCGACGCCAAGATCTTCACCATCTTCGAGGGCACCAGCGAGATCCAGCGCCTCATCATCGGCCGCGCCGTCACCGGCCTGCCCGTCCGTTAGTGGTGGCTGCGGCGCCGATTGCTCGGCGCGCAGAGCGATCCGATGAGGTGCACGTCCGATCTTCGCCGGCGGCTGCCGTTCCAGCCGCCGGCGGAACCCCTGTCTCCCAGCCCGCCTACGCGGAGGGACATCCTGGTGTTCCGGTCAGTGGGGTGGTTCGCCGGTCAGGAACTCGTTCAGGGCCGAGATGATGACCTCCCGCGAATCCGGACGCGCGAGGGCGGCCGGCTGGAGCGAGGGGTATTTCGCGTAGCCGGCGGATTCGAGCTGGTCGCGCAGACGGGCCGATCCCGGAAGGACGCCGAGCCTCTCGGCGAGCCGTGCCATGCGCTCTCGTGATGCGCCGTGGTTGTGCATGGACCCGAAGTTGACGGCCATGACGGACTTGGCCGGACTCGTGTAGATGCTCCATACGGATGCCGTGTCCGAGCCGAGGTTGAACCAGGCGGTCACCGACGGATACTCGCCATCACCGAAGTAGTACTCGTGGAAGGACGGGTGGCTCTCGGCGTGACGATAAACGGCCAGTAGCGTCTCGCGAACGTCGGCGGGACAGTACTGCTCGACGGCCTGGAGGAAGCCGGGCTCGTCCCACGTGCGCTTCACCCGGGAGCCGGCGGCCTGCCTTGCCCCGGCTGCCGAAGGGACGCCTCGCATCTCGCTCGGGCCGTCGGGGCTCGGGGCGGGAAGGGTGTCGCCGAGGGCCAGTTGGATGGCGATGGCCATCGTTTCGAGCCACTCGATGGTCGCCTCCGCCTCGTCTGCGGTGATCGAGGCCTTCTGCCCGGGGCGTACCGGATCGTGGTCGGCGGTGTGGGCGATGTTGTTCCTGCGCCAGGCGATCTCTCGCAGCCTCGTACGGACGCCGTCCGCGGTGATCGGATTCTTCGCGTCCTGTCCGGTCAGGACCTCGGCGACTCTCACCCAGAGGTTCACCGTGCTGACGTGTGCGAATCCTTCCTTGATCTTGTCCGGGTTCTGGAAGGTCATGAAGGCGAAATGGCGCTCGAGATGTGCACGGAAGGCCTTGCCGAGGTCTTCGTTGCGGTGGTGGATGTCCTCGAACAACTCCACGGGGATGCTCAGGTTGGTGAACTTGTGGGGGCGGGGCTCACCCGGGGTCAGCGCGAGGGTAACGGCCCGGTCGACGATCTCGCGCGTGACCCAATGGTCGAGGGCCGCCACGGCCTGGGTCCAGGCCGCGCGGTAGAGGTCGGTGACGTCGAAGGAGCCGACCCCAAGTCGTTCCAGGCTGCGGCCGCCGTCGACGAGCTGCCGGGCGTACTCGAGGTTCTGCTGGAATTGCTCGAACGCGGCAGGAGTCGGGTCGGGGGGAGGCGGAGGCTGGGGGCCGCCCGCGGGCGGGAGGACGACGCCGTCCTTGGCGAGGATCGTGCGGAACCGGTCGGCGCTGACGCGCCGCCGCGGGTCGGCCCGGCCCGCCTGGTCGAAGGTCAGGCCTTCCTTCTCGAGCACCTCACGCGGATCATCGGTCCGTTCCGGGTCCAGCCAGCGGAACTGAGGGGAGATCCGCCCTCCCGACTGCAGGACGCGGTGAGCATGGTCGGTGTCGGCGCTCTCGGCCATGAAGCCTCCCACCGACTGCGGCGACATGCCCACCAGGGCCGCGAGGTCGCCATACGTGGTCCAGTGGCCCGGTTCCAGACGTTCGAGGGCCTCCAGGACGATGCTCCAGCGGGGATCGCTGTAGACACGACCCTGCGGCGGCAGTCGCCTCGCCCGGTACTGACGCGCCAGTTCGCGGTAGAGCTCGGTGCCCTCGAAGTCGTCGAGCGCGCGAACGCCGGTTTCGGTGATCGCCCAGCCGTTCCGTTTGGTCATCCAGCCGAGCGACGCGGCCTCTCCCGTGCGGAAGCCCAGTTGCGCCCACCACCGCGCCTGGCCGTGCGCGTTGGGCCCCTGGAGCTCCGGGGGTATCGTCACTCTCCCTTCGACTTCCTTGCGGACCTCTTCGGGTCGCAGTGGCCGTCCGGCCTCACGCAGGAGCTCGAGCGTGGCGCGGAGAATTGGAGAGATCTTGTCGGCGTAGGCCATCGGGGGGATTCCTGCCTTTCGACTGTCGCCCCCGGCAGGATAAACAAGGGCTCGGTGAAAGTCCCTCGTCTCACATAACCCTCACCTCTTGAGGAGGGCGGGTGGCGTGGGGGTCGTACGGGGTAGGAAGGGGAACCGGGGCCGGGGGAGTGTGGGGAAGCGGCCGATGACGACGGCGTTCATCCTGTGGGGAGGCGGCAGTCTGGGAGCCGCGCAGGTCGGCATGCTCCGCGCGCTCACCGCTCACGGGATCCGCGCCGACATGGTGGTGGGCGCCTCGATCGGGGCGCTCAACGGCGCCTATTACGCCTCCCGCCCCGACGCCGCGGGTGTGGAGGAACTGGCCCGGCTGTGGCTGTCCGTGAGCAGCCACGACGTGTATCCGGTGAGCGGGCCCGACGTGCTCCGCACACTGGCCGGAAACCTTCCCTTGCATCCCCTGCGGGGAGCCCTGCAGGCGTTCGGCGTCCTGAATTACACCTTCCCGCTCAATCCGGCCACGCTGGCCGCGGCCCTGCTGGGCCGTCGCAACTACCTGTTCGAGAACTCCTCCCTGCGGCGGTTCCTCGAACGCATCCTGCCGATCCGCGCTCTGGACGAGACGCTGATTCCGCTGTCGGTGCTCACCGCGGATGTGCGGACGGGGCGGCCGGTGGTCCTGTCGCGGGAGCCCGCGTTGCCGGCCCTGCTGGCCAGCACCGCGATCCCGGCCCTGTATCCCACCGTGACGATCGGCGACCGCGTGCTCATGGACGGCGGCGTCGCCGACCTGACCACCCTGGACTACGCGGTGGACGCCGGGGCCGACGAGGCGTACCTGCTGGCGCCGGGGTTCTCCTGCCACCTGCCGTCCGCGCCGTCGACGGCGATCGCCATGGCCCTGCACGGTTACAACCTGCTCAGCGAGCAGCGCATCAGCGCCTCGATCAGGCAGAACAGGCGGCAGACCCGCCTGCACGTGCTGCCGCCGCTCTGCCCCGTCGAGGTGCTGCCCGTCGACTTCCGCGGTACGGCGGACATGATCGAGCGAGCGACCCTGTCGACCGCCCATTGGCTGGAGCGGCGTGAACCGCACCCTCGTCTCGCCCGCCCGCTCGGCCCCCCGCACGACGAGGACCACCGGTCGCGCCGGCCGGGCTAATTCGGTTGTGCCGACGTGCGCGTGGGGCTTTCATGAGCAGTGCCGGAGCTCAAGGAGGGAGACGATTGGTGAGACGTGCCGGAGCGTAAGCGACCGAGGCCGGGTACGGCGGCCGCCATCGGTGATGGGCTCAAGTTGCACCGCCGCCCGCTGCGAGCGGACGGTCGCGACTACAGCGTCATCACCCTGCGGCCGGGCACCCGGGCCCGCTTGTCCACCAACCGTTTCCACGAGACCTGGCACATCCTGTCCGACCTGCACGGCGCACGCCTGCTGGGCAGGTTGCTGTGGGGCCTGTCCTTCCAGCGCCTGCCGGGCACCGTGGTCGTGATCGACCGGCCGCACCTCGACCAGAACCCGTTCGACGCCGAGCCGGCCGACCCGATCGTGCTGGTCCCGGCGCACCTGACGACCCTCACCGCGCAGGCGATCCGGCGGCTGCGCCGGCGTATGGCCGAGCCCTCTCAGGGCACGGTCCGCTGGCACACATGGGGCCTCGACGCCGAGCTTGCCCGTATGCGTGAGCGCGTCCGCGAGTGCCGGGAGTTCGGTCGATGGCCCGGCTGGGAGCCGCCGGCCGCAGACCGCGGCGCCGCCGTGGAACGGATCGGGGGCGCGCTGGTCTTCCGCGCCCCGCCGGCGCGGCTGCGGGAATGGGCCGTCGACGTCGCCGCGCTGGGCGACGACATGCGCCACGGTATGGACTACGTCTATCTGGAGGCGTCGAACAGCCCGCTGCGCTGGGGCGACGGCGAAGTGCAGATCTTCTCCGACTATCGGCGGCGGGTCGCCGTCGCCGGGATCTCTCGTCGCGAGGTCCTGGCAGATGTCCCCGAGGGATCGGCCCCCGCCGACGTCCACCCGCGGATCTGGCGTCACAACGACACGGTCCGCGCCCGAGGCCGGGTGAACACGGCCACCGGATGACCCGGCATGGCCCTCCGCTTCTCGTCGCGGCCTGCCGTCAAGGGGAGCAGGTGGCCGGACTCGCGGCACGGGTTGCGCCGACCTGCGAACCGCTCCCCGCCTCGGCAAGTACGATCGATCCGTGACCGAAATGACCGAAACGACGCCAGGCTGGCTCGCTCCCGACGAGATCGAGTCGATGCGGGGCCGGATGCCGATCCTGTACGTGGACGCCGTGCCTGTGCGCGTGGACGACACGGGCACTGTTACCCGCGTCGGCCTGCTGCTGCGGATCGGCGCCGACGGCACCGTGAGCCGGGCACTGGTGTCCGGGCGTGTGTACTACCACGAGCGCATCCGCGACGCGCTTCTGCGCCATCTGGAGAAGGATCTCGGGCCGGTGGCGCTGCCGAGCGTGCCGGTCTCGCCGACGCCGTTCACGGTGGCGGAGTACTTTCCCACCCCGGGGGTCACGCCGTTCCACGACCCCCGCCAGCACGCGGTCTCCCTGGCGTACATCGTCCCGGTGCGCGGCGACTGCCGGCCCCGGCAGGACGCGCTGGACCTGGAGTGGTTCACGCCCGAGGAGGCGGCCGCCCCGATCGTCCAGCAGGAGATGACCGGCGGTCAGGGCGTGCTGCTCAAGCAGGCGCTCGCCTACGTCGGCCGCCTGACCTGATCCGAGGTCACTTCTTCGCGAAGGCCGGGCCGAGCGCCCACGCCAGCCGCTCCAGCCAGTCGCAGGGGTTCCCGGTGACCTGGGGATACTCGGCGCGGAACTCGTCCCAGTCCACCTCGAGAGAACGGATCGTCTCCGGGCCGAAGTCACCGGCCTCGCGCTCCCCGAGCGCGTCGCGCAGAACCTCGTGCATGAGATCGCGGGGGAGCGTCACGCGCTCGGCGAGCAGGACGGCGTCGTAGAGGTCCTTGCCCTGCGGCCAGATGTCGGAGGCCAGCCAGAGCAGCTTCCAGGCCAGGGACAACTCCGGGGAGGCGGCGAGGATCGGCGTGGGCTCGCCCCCGCCGGAGCGGGGGATCAGGGCGACCTCCGGCGGGACGGGCAGGCGCTCGTTGAAGGTGAAGTCGAGTTGGACGGTCCCCGGCGGAAGGTCGCCGGCCCGCCAGGTGAACACGAGCCGCCGCCCGGGGACGCGGTCGTAGGTCCAGATCTCGTCCGTCGCGATGTCGCCCGGGTCGAAGGTCACCGCGCCGTCGGCCGGTCCGGCCATGGCGGCGGCGATGACGCCCTTGAACATCTCGGCGGTGAGCGGGCTGACCATGTCCACGGTGGGCGGGACGACGACCCAGTCGAGGTCGCCCGGTTCACGCGCCTCCTCGCCCACCCACGCCTCGAGCAGCAGGCTGCCGCGCAGCACGAGGTTCTCGTGCCACGGGGACTCGGCGACGACCCGGACGAGATGATCGATCGCCTGGCGGCGGGCCCGCCGCCACCGGCGCCCGGCCTCTGGGTCGTCGAAAAGCGGTTCGCCGGCCCGGAACGCACGGTCGAACTGCTTCAGCGCCGGGTCGAAAATCGGCGGCTGGCGTATGCCCGGCCTGTTCGCGACCGGCAGGTAGGTCTCCGGGAAGCCCTGCGTCCCGCGAGGTGGGACGGTGACTCCCTCGGGGAGGGAAACATACGGGAACCGCTCCCAGCTCGACGTCATCTCTCCTCGATCCAGCCGTGGTCGGCATCCGGGTTGTCGTCGTGGACGACGTACTCTCGCTCGGCTTCCAGTACGGCGTAGCCGTGCCGCTCCAGGTCGGCGAGCAGTCCCTCGAATCGGCGGCCCGCCGTGGCCAGCCCGACACCCCGGCATCGCTGCGTGACGAAACGCTCGTGTGAACCGTCGTCGCGCCGCCGGCGGGCGTTCTGCGACACGTGCGCGCCGTGGACCACGGCGAGATCGGTGAGGGGCGCCGGGTCTCCCCGGAGGACGACCTTGACGTGATGTTCGAAGTAGCGGTCCGGCATCGCCGCTGCGGCCTCGGCGGTCGGAGGGACGTCCTCGTTCCAAGGAGCCGCCTCGATCTTGACCCGGACCACGCGAAACCCCTCGTCCCGCAACCGCGCCACGTGCGTTGCGGCGGCCGTCCGCTGCGCGCTGAGCGTGCCCGCGCCCCGGACGGTGAGCATCGGCTGGGAGCGGACCGTCCCACGATCGAGCACGATGTGGGTGAACTTGGCGTCGTTCTCCCGCGCCCAGGCGGCGAGCGGCGCGATGTCGTCGGCGGCCACCGTCAGGTGGATGTCGAAGAGGCCCCTGAACTCCGGGCCGCTCACCGGTGGCGTGGCGCTTCCCGGCGCATCCCCGGTGCGGGGGGACTGTGGCATGACGACGACCATAATCGAGTGCGCGGGCGTACGGCATCGGGATTATCCCGGCCGCACGGCCGCCCGCCTCACCGCAGGGACGCCAGCTCGTCCCAGCGGCGGGGGTCGTGGCGCTGCAGCAGGATCGTGTCGACGAGCAGCTCCAGCAGCAGGCGGTCGTACGCGTCCCCGACCCGCCGGTGCCGCCCGCGGTCGGCCTCGACCCGGGCGGCGACCACGAACCTGCCACCCTGCGTCCGGCCGAAGCGGGCCTCGTAGATCTGGTGGCCGGTCCAGCTCCGGTGCAGGTGCAGCGTGTCGCTCTCCACGTAGGCGGACCATCGGTCGTCCATGCCCACGGGCCGGTGGCCGAGCCGGATGACCGCCCAGTCATCGTCGCTCCACACCCGCTCCGGCGGGAGAGTGCGGGTGGTGAGCGCCTCGCGGTTGGCGGGCACGAAGAACTGGGAACCGAGCGCGTCGCCCAATGCCAGGCCGTACAGGGATGCGGTCGCGCGCGTGAGGGGATCGGACGCCATCGCCGCGAAGTCTGGCACAGGCCGGGAGACCGCGCCCTGCTCAGGCGGCGCCGACGACGGCGGCGAGGGCGGCCGGCAGCGGATAGGGCCGTTCGGCGGGCGGCGCGGAGGCGCCGGCCCGGACCGCGCCGAGTGTGTCCGTGATGTCGGTGATGGCGACGATCCACTGGTCGACGTAGCGGTCGACGGCCTCGCGCGACAGGCCGATCTGGATCGACCGGTACGGCAGCGGGTTCAGGTGGGCGTCACGCTCGGGATCCCACTGGATCCGGACGGGGCTGTCGCGGAGCCGGGCGGCCCACGAGGCGTGGTCGTCGCCGGCGCCGGGATGACTGGGACAGGAACGGGCGAGCGCCCATTCGAAGCCGTCGCGGGTGATCTCGACGGCGAGCACGCGGGTCTGGCCGGGCTTGGCGGCCCAGCCGCTGCGGTACATCATCCAGTGGAACGACGGCTTGATCCAGGTCATCCGCTCCCGTTTGAACGGCGGCACGAACCGTTGCGCCGCGACGGCTCTGCCGGCGATGTCCGGATCGTAGGCCTGGTAGACGGTGACGGCCTCCTCGGTGTAGGAGGCACGAATCTGCCTGTAGGGAATGTTCATGCCGCCGAGTGTCGCCACCTCGTGTCGGGGCGGGCAACCGGTTATCGCCGGCGGTCATCGCCGGCGCCGAGGGGGCACCGCCATCCGCGCGCCGCCGCCGACGGAGGCGGCGGCGCGACGGGCGGCCGTTCAGTGCCGTGAGGTCAGCACCTGGGAGAGCACCTTGTGCACGTAGGTGTTGGGGTGCTTGCCGGTGAAGAGGGTGGACAGGGGTCCCTCGGCCGTGACCGGCACATCCACGCCGGTGTGCCCGGTGGTGGTCCAGTCCATGACGAACTTGAGGTTGCTGCCGTGGATCGGGAACGGGCCGTCCTCGGTCGACAGGTCGCTGCCGCTCTCGTCGGTGTCGGAGGTGTCCTCCACGGTGAGGCCGCCGCAGTCGTGGTCACCCGTGATGACGAGAAGCGTGTCGGGGTGCGCGGCCACGTACGCCCTGGCGACCTTGACGGCCTTCTCCAGGGATGCCATGGCCTGGAGAACGCGGGAGCCGTTGTTCTCGTGCGCGAACTCGTCGATGCCCTCTTCCTCGACGAAGAGGAAGAAGCCCTTCTTGTTCGTGCTGAGGGTGTCGAGGGCCTTCTTGGTCATCGTGGCCAGGTCCACGGCCGGAGCGTAGACGTCGCCCTGGCCTTCGGGCCTCTGCTGGAACATCTCCTCGTTGCTGAACAGGCCCAGCAGCTTCCCTCGCTTCGCCTGGGCCAGCTCCTTCGCGCTGGAGACGTACTGGTAGCCGGCGCGCTTGGCCTTGTCGATCAGGTTGCCCTTGGTGCCCTTGCTGGCCTCGCTGGGGTCCTCGGCGGGCTTGTCGGGCCATGCGCCCGGCGTGCCCGCGGGGAGCCACCAGTCCTCGCCGCCGCCGAGGATGACGTCCGGCTTGCTGACCGCCAGGTACTGCCGCGCGATCTCGTCCTGGGAGTCGCGGTCGGCGGTCTGGGAGAACCACGCGGCAGGGCTGGCGTCGGTCACCTGAGACGTGGTGACGAGGCCGGTGGACTTGCCCGCCTCCTTGGCCTGCCGGCCCAGGATCGGCAGCGGCTTGCCATTGACGTCCACGCTGATGGCGCCGTTGTAGGTCTTGGTCCCCGTCGCCCAGGCGGTGGCCGCCGCGGCGGAGTCGGTGACGGCGGTCTTGGGGTCGTGCGGGCTGGTGCTCAGCTGCCCGGAGACCGGGAGCTTGTCCATGGCCAGCTGTCCGCCGAGGCCGGTCAGGTACAGCCGCCCGGCTTCGCGATGAGCCGCGGACATGCCGTCGCCGTTGATGAAGATCACGCTGCGTGCCCGGCCCCCGTCGTGGTGAGAGGTGGCGGCGTTCGCGGGCAGGCCGGGACTGAGGACCGCGCTGACGACCGCCGCCGTGGCCACAGTCGTCGTCGGGACAAGCAGCCGCAGCAGACGCGTGCGGGAGGAACCCATGTAAAACCCCCAAGTGGGTATCTGTTTGCAAGACGGGGATATTACGGTCGAAAATCCACCATCAGGTGAACGTGGCCTGGAGACATCTTTAACCGCACGGGCCAAGTCTCCCGCCTGTCACGATCTTTGTTTACTCGGCGTAAACCCAGTGTTGTCATGGTGCACACCGTCCAGCGTCCTTAGTGGGTCTAACTTTCTCGCTGCCGTACCGATCAACGAACCTGCGATCGAGTGCCGGCTGCCGAGGAAGGACACGGATGGGAAAAGTCGACGAAAACAGGAGCCCGGCAGTCCGGGCTCGCGGGATCACGAAGTCCTTCGGCGATGTGGCCGCACTCGACGGCGTCGACCTCGATGTGGCGTACGGGCAGGTCCACGGCCTGGTCGGCCCGAACGGCGCGGGCAAGACGACGCTCCTCGGCCTGCTGCTGGGCTTGGCGGTCGCGGACGGCGGCCGCCTCGAGATCCTGGGTACGCCGGTCGGGCGGACGCTCGCCGTCCCCGGCGGCGTCGCGGGCTTCGTCGACGGGCCCGGGCTCTATCCCTCGCTCACCGCGCGGCAGAACCTCGCGGCCCTGGCCTCGCTGGGCCGGTACGACGCCGGGGGCGCCACCGGCGTCGACGACGCGCTGGAGCAGGTCGGGCTCTCCGACGTGGCCGAGGACCGGGTCCGGGGCTTCTCGCTGGGGATGCGCCAGCGGCTCGGGCTGGCCGCGGCGCTGCTCACCAAGCCGCGACTGCTCGTCCTCGACGAGCCGGCCAACGGCCTTGACCCCGCGGGCAAGCACCACGTGCACCGCGTCATCGCCGGACTCGCCGCGGACGGGGCCGCCGTGGTCCTGTCCAGCCATCGCATGGACGACCTCGCCGCGCTGTGCTCCGAGGTGACCATCCTCGCCACCGGACGGGTCGTCTTCTCCGGGCCGGTGAGCAAGCTCGCCGCCGAGAGCGGCGAGCTCGACTACCGGCTGCTCACCTCCGACCCCGCGGCCGCCCACCGGCTGGCGTCGGAGACGCCCGGGCTCCGCGTCGTGCCCGGCCGCGACCCCGCCCAACGACTCGACGCCGACGCACTCGTGGTGCGCGGGCCCGTGCCGGCCGTCGACGAGCTGGTCGTACGGCTGGTGCGGGCCGGCGTGGCGCTCCGGGAGCTGGCGCCCGTGGTGACGCCGCTCGAGGCCGCGTTCCTCGCCCTGACCGGGGCAGGCATCGCCCCTGCGCAGACCGAGGAGGAGCGGACCGGCCAGCAGGAGCGGAGCGGCCAGGAGGCGCAGACCGATCAGGAGAACCTGCGATGACCGCAACCGTCACCCAACCCCCGGTCGGCGTCCGGCCGGCGCCCGTGCTGCCCGGCTACCGGTTCGAGCTGGCCAAGCTGCTCTCCCAGTGGCGCATCCGCCTGCTGCTGCTCGCCTGCTGGATCGCTCCGGCGGCCTTCGTGGCCGCGGTGAGCCTGCAGAGCTCGCTCCCCGCCGACACGGTCTTCGGCCGCTGGATGAACGCGACCGGCTGGGCGGGGGCGCTGGTCGTACTCGACTTCTCGTGCAGCTGGGCGCTTCCGCTGCTGACGGCGCTGGTCGCCGGCGACGTCTTCGCGGCCGAGGATCGGCTGGGCACCTGGCGCCACCTCCTCGTGGCGGTCCGCTCACCGAGGCGGATCTTCGTGACGAAGGGCCTCGCCAGCCTGACCGTGCTCCTGCTGCTGGTGGCGGGGCTGGCCGCGTCGGGCGTCATCGGCGGCCTGGCCGCGGTCGGCAACCGGCCGCTCGCCGGCCTGGACGGCCATCTCCTCGCCCCGGCGGACGCCGCCGCCACGGTTCTGCTCGCCTGGGTGTGCGTGCTGGCGCCGACGGTGGCGTTCGCCGCCGTCGGGCTCCTCGGCTCGGTGGCCCTGGGCCGCTCACCGATGGGGCTGCTGATGCCCGCGCTGCTCGCCCTGGTGCTGCAGCTCGCACAGCTGCTCCCGCTGCCGGTGTCGGTGCGTACGGCCCTGCCGAACAGCGCCTTCATCGCCTGGCGCGGGCTCTTCACCAGCCCGGCGCAGACCGGCCCCCTCCTCATCGGTATCGCGGTGAGCGTGGTCTGGGCGGTCGCCGCCACCGCGCTGGCCTACCGGCTGTTCCTGCGCCGCGACTTCACCGACCTCGCGTACGACGGGTCGGGCCGGCGGGTCGTCGTGGCGGCGGTCCTGCCGCTGGCCGCACTGGTCGTCCTCACCGTGGGCGTGATCGCCGTCGCGACCCCGGCCACGGGCTCGGGGATCGAGAAGGGGAAGCTGCAGGACTCGCTCGCCACGGCGTACGCCCATCTCTATCGGCTGCAGACGCGGGAGCTCCATCGCCCCGACGTCACCGAGGCGCAGCTGGGGGCGTCCGCGTCCTGCGACAAGGGCGGCTCCCGGGTCCTCGACCGGGGACCGGGCAACGACTGGCGGTGCGTCGTGTCCTGGCACCTGCCGGGCGCGAGCGCCGTCGGCTCCGCCATCTACCAGCTCGACGTCACCGCGGACGGGCGGTACGTCGCCGACGGAGACGGACCCAAGGAGGTGAACGGCTACTTCCAGGTGCGCACCCCGGCCGGGGACGCACCCAACCCCCTCTGGCAGTTCGACGGGAACGTCGACCTGCTCGCAAGCACCCCGAAGGAATGATTCATGCACGTCACGCGCCAGCGCGTCGCCAAGGTCCCTACCGGACTCCTCAGCGGACGCACCGGCAGGCGGACCCGCCTCCTCGCGGCCGCCACCGCCGCTCTCGTCGTCACCGGCGGCGGCATCGCCTACGCGTCCACCGACGTATTCGGCACCCAGCAAGTCGGCCAGACCACCGACAAGGGCCTGGTCGTGTCGAGTGACCAGTACATCAACCCGATCGGCGAGCGTCTCGTCATCGACAACGGCAAGATCATGTCGTCCTCGCTCAGCCCGGACGGCACGCACCTCGCCGCCTCCGTCACCGACGGCGGCATGGCGCTCGTCATCGTCGACCTGAAGAACTGGAAGGTGCAGCAGGTCGTCGGCAACAACGCCGCGGCGAACCTGCGCATCACCGACAACCTTGTGGGCCAGGAAGGCCCCACGTACTCGCCCGACGGTTCGCAGCTGTGGCTGGGCCGGGCCGACGGCTTCACCAGGTTCACCGTGAACCCGGACGGCTCCCTCGCCGCCCCGGTCAACATCGCCATCGCCGCGCAGGGCTCGAAGCGCGCGCTGGTGGGTGAGCCGGTGTTCTCCGCCGACGGCAAGACCGTGTACGTCGCCGTCAACGGTCAGAACCGGGTAGTCGCCATGGACGCGGCGACCGGGGCCATCCAGCAGAGCTGGGCCGTGGGCAACGCCCCGCGTGACATGGTCATGGTCGGCACCAAGCTCTACGTCAGCAACGAGGGCGGCCGTCCGGCCAAGCCCGGCGAGACGACGATCAACTCCTACGGCACCCAGGTGCCGGCCGACCCGAAGACCGGCGCCACCACCACCGGCACGGTCAGCGTCATCGACCTGGCGAACCCGTCCGCCGTCCCCTCGAGCATCGACGTCGGCCTGCACCCGACCAGCCTGTACGTCAAGAACGGCGCGCTGTTCGTCACCAACACCGCCACCAACGACGTGTCGGTCATCGACACCGCCGCCGACAAGGTCGTCCAGACCATCGCCACCCAGCCGTGGCCGCAGTCCTCCGTCGGCTACGAGCCCGACGCCGTGACGCTCACCGACGACGGTCACCTGCTGGTGACGCTCGGCCGCGCCAACGCGGTCGCCGTCTACCGGTACACGAGCCCGCAGGAGCCGGTCAGCTACGTCGGCCTGCTCCCGACCGACTACTTCCCGGCGGAGATCACCACGGTCGGCGACCAGGTGCTGATCTCCAACACCCGTGGTATCGACGCCCGCCGCCCCACCACCGCCGCCGGGCACGGCACCCATGACACGACGTCGAGCCTGCAGCGGTTCACGCTGCCGGACGACAAGGAGATCGCCAAGTCCACGGCCACGGTCTTCGAGCAGAACGGCTGGGGCAAGAACGACGTCAAGATCGCCCACGGCAACAAGCAGAAGGCCGAGCCGGTCCCGAAGCGTCTCGGCGACCCCTCGACGATCAAGCACGTCTTCCTGATCGTCAAGGAGAACCGGACCTACGACCAGGTCCTCGGTGACATTCCGGAGGGCAACGGCGACCCGTCGCTGGCCCAGTACGGCGAGAACGTGACGCCGAACCAGCACGCGCTGGCGCGCCAGTTCGGCCTGTACGACAACACCTACGACATCGGCACCAACTCCGCCGAGGGTCACAACTGGCTGATGCAGGCCGACAACCCGGAGTACACCGAGTCCTCGGCCGGTCAGTACCTGCGCAGCTACGACACCGAGGACGACGCCCTCGGTCACCAGCGGACCGGCTTCATCTGGAGCGGTGCGCAGGCCGCGGGCAAGACCGTGCGGAACTTCGGTGAGTTCCACCAGTTCCTCACCAAGCCCTCGGGCGCGACGTGGCAGAACCTGTACTGCGACACCAAGAACATGGAAGCCACCGGGGCGAACACCGCCTACACCCTGAACTCGTCCTCGCCGATCCCGTCGCTCAACGACGTGTCGGTGCACGGCTTCCCGAAGTTCGACACCAGCGTCCCGGACATCTATCGGTACGAGATCTGGAAGCGTGACTTCGACGCCAACGGGCCGGCCAACCTGAACATGTTCTGGCTGTCCAGCGACCACACCGGCGGTCCGGTGAACGGCGCCGGCCAGGTCGCCGACAACGACCTGGCCGTCGGCAAGATCGTCGACAAGATCTCGCACAGCAAGTACTGGAAGGACTCGGCGATCTTCGTCGTCGAGGACGACTCCCAGGCCGGCACCGACCACGTCGACGGCCACCGTGCTCCGATCCAGATCATCAGCCCCTGGGCCAAGCACGGCACCGTGGACAGCCGCTACTACACGCAGATCACCATGATCCGCACCATCGAGCAGATCCTCGGCATCCAGCCGATGAACCAGAAGGACAGCGCCGCCACCCCGATGGCGGCGGCTTTCACCAACAAGCCCGACTACACGCCGTTCACCGCCCTGCCGAACCGCACGTCGCTGACGCTGGGCCTGTCGGGCTCCACCCTGCCGTCCTGTGGTGCGGACACCCCGGCGCCGCAGAACCCGGCCGCGGCGGCGGCGCCGTCGGCGAAGGTGCCCGCGGACAAGCAGGAGATCGCGAAGAAGTGGGGCGCCTGGAAGTCGCACCAGGCGTTCAACGGGCCCGCCGCCAGGGCCGACTCCGGGAACCCGGAGCAGATGAACCGCTTCTCGTGGTACGAGGCGCACGACTACAAGAAGCCCTACCCGGGTGACGGCGAGATCTACGCGCCGGACCAGGTGCCGGGCGCCTACATCCCGTCGTCGGACAACGACGGCTGACGCAGGCCGAACAGACGGAAGGGCCCTTGACCGGCGTTACCGCCGGTCAAGGGCCCTTCCCGCCTTTGCGCGAGGCGGACCGGCCGGGGCCGCGTACGCGTGCGGCCGGGTCAGCGCCGCGCCCGCGCGTCGCTGCCCGTCTTGGCCAGCAGGAGTTCGGTGAACAGGTTCTCCCACAGCGGCATGACGTTCTGCGGCGCGTACTCCCCGGCGGTGACCGCGGCGGCGGCGCCCATGCGCAGTCGCAGGTCGCGGTCGGCGATGAGCCGGTTGACGGCCGCGGCGAGGGCGTCCACGTCCCCCGAGGGGACCAGGACGCCGTCGGTCCCGTCGGTGAGCACGTCGCCGGGTCCGGTCGGGCAGTCGAAGGCCACGATCGGCAACGCGTGGGTCATCGCCTCGATCATGACCATCGGCAGGCCCTCGAACCGGCTGCTCAGCGCGTAGATGGAGGCCCGGGCGAGCTCGTCGTCGAGCCGGTTGGTCCGGCCCATCAACGTCACGTGCGCGGACAGGCCGTGCTCTTTGATCAGCGCCCGCAGAGCCGCCTTTTTCGGGCCGGTGCCGAAGACGCGCAGGCGCCACTCCGGATGTTCCTTCACCACCTGGGCGAACGCCGGCAGCAGCAGGTCGAAGCCCTTCTGCTTGACCAGGCGTCCGGCGGCGACCACGACCGGATGCTCCTGCCGCGACGGCGCCTGGTTCACCGAGTGCACCGCGTTCGGGATCCGGACGATCCTCGTGTCTGGCAGCACCTGCTCGTACTCGCGCCGGTCGCTGGGGGTCAGCACGGCGACCGCGTCGAACGCGCCGTAGTGCCGGATGATCTCCTCGCGCAGCGGGCCGGGATAGGTGCCGAGGTTCATGTGCTCCTGCGCCACCCGCACGACGTTCTTGGAGGCACGGCGCGCGGAGATGAGGTTGAGCGCCGGGCGCGTGGTGACGAGGATCCCGTCGTCGATCGAGGCCACGTAGTCGATGACGGCCTTCTCGACCCGCTCGGTGAAGTAGCCCGCGGCGAACTCGCCGTGCGGCACGATCTTGCCGCGCAGTCTCCGCCACACGCGCCGGCCGAGGGTGTCGGCCCGTACGCCGGTCCGCTGGTCCACCAGCGTGGTGAGCGCGACGTCGGGATGGAGCTGGAACTGCGGCTCATCGCGGCGGCGCACCACGCTGACGACCTCCACCTCGTGGCCGAGCGCCGCCATCGCGTTCGCCTGGTTGACCACGGTGCGGATCGTGCCGCCCATGCCGTAGGCGTGCAGGAGCATGTAACGGATCCTCATCGGCCCTCCTCCTTGGGGAGGTAGCCCCAGCTGCGGCAGATCGGTTTGAGCAGGTCGGGTATCTCGTCCGGCCCGGGCAGGTCGCGTCCCGGCTGCACCGTGCCCGACCGGATCTTGTCGCTCCAGTCGCCCAGGCCCTTCTGCACCACCTTCTGCTCGCCGTACGCCAGCATGCCGGGCTCCCACTCCACTTCGAGGAATTCGCAGATGGCCCGGGTCGTCTTCTCCGGCTCGGCGGTCAGATCCTCATACCGCACGGTCAGCCCGGTGAGCGCCTTCCTCGCCCGCTGCACCGCCTTCATGTAACGCAGCGCGTCGGAGGCGGCCTCCTCCCTGGTGCGCTTGACGGGATCGGCCTCGTACCAGGAGGCGGCGATGGAAGCGGGGTGGCGCAGCAGGAAGATGTATCGGGCGTCGGGCCAGCAGGCGGCGATCCGGGCGTACGCGAAGGCGTTGGCAGGGGTCTTGTCCACGATGGTCCGCTTGCCGCTCCGCACCAGTTCGCGGTGGAGCACCCGATCCCACAGCATGTGCTCCAGGTCCGCCTGGTTGTGGCCGAGCGCATCCATGGCCTTGCGGGCCAGCGGCGTGCCGAATCCCACGGTCAGCCGCCTGACGTGCATCTCGTGCGGGGCGTGCAGTTCGGGGTGGGCGTTCAGGATCGACCGCAGCAGGGTGGAGCCCGAGCGCACCGGGGACATGATGAACACCGGCGCGACCAGAAGGCGGTCGGCGCGAGGGTCGGCGGGAGGACGCACGAGCTCCTCCGGCGCCGCAGGAGGGGCCGGGCTCGCGGGCGACGACTGGGCGGCGGGCGGGACTCGGGTGAGCTGGACTCCCGTGAACTTGACGAGTGCGCCGTTGATCCTCCGCTGCCATGTCATGGCCCGCGAGACTACCGGGGCTTCCGGGGAAATCCCTGAGAATCCGCCCCTCGCTCACCTGTGACCCCACCATGTCCTACCTGGCGGCTTGCCGCCTCCGCGCGGTCAGCCATCGGCGGGCCGCGTCCAGGTGGGCGTCGCCGAGCCCGTCCCTGGGGTCGACCGCCACGACCAGGAACTCACCGACCCCCGGATGGCCGTGCAGGAACTCCAGATCGGCCGGGCCGAGGTCGTCGTCGAACCACACGAACGGCCGGCCCCGGACGTACTCGGCGACGTGCCAGGTCTTGAGGTTCACACCGGGCGGGCGGGGAGGGTCGCCGTCGATCGGGATCACCGGCAGCGGAGGCAGCCCGATCCTGGGGCCGATCTCCGTGTTCGCGCGTTCGCCCCAGGTCGTCGCCCAGGTCAGCGTCGCACCGGTCTCCCGGCGCAGCGCGGTCAGCTTGGCGCCGTGCCGGGGATCGAGCAGCAGGCGGAACCACTCGCCCTCCGCCACGCACTCGAAGCGGCGGAAGCGCGGCGAGGAACGTCGCACTGGGTTGAGCACCCCGTCGACGTCCAGCAGCAGCAGTGTCCCGTCCATCACGGCCATCATCCCGCCGCCGGCGTCCGCTCCTCCACCCCCGAAGGCGCGGGTGGGACAGCGCGAAACCGGACCCGGCCGGACAGCGTCCGAACCGGATCCGGTTTCTTCAGGGGTCAGGGGTCAGCTGCAGGTGACGGACGGAGTGGCCGCGCTTCCGTTGGCGGTGAAGCCGAGGGTGGTGGACGAGCCGGCCGCGACGGAGCCGTTGTAGGGGGCGTTGCGGACGGTCACGGAGGAGCCGGACACGCTCTGCGTGCCGTTCCACAGGCTGCTGATGGTCTGGCCGCCGGGCCAGGTCCACTTCACGGTCCAGCCGTTGAGTGCCGAGCTGCCGGCGTTGACCGTGACCTCGGACTGGAAGCCGCCGGGCCAGGAGTTGATCGTACGCATGGTCGCGCTGCATCCGCCCGGCTGGGGCGAGGTGCCGGGAGACGGGCTGACCGGCGGGGTCGGGCTGGGGCTAGGGCTGACCGGTGGGGTCGGGCTTGGGCTGACCGGCGGGGTGGGGCTGGGCGAGGTGTTGGGTGAGGCGTTGTTGAGGGCGTTGAGGACCGAGGTGTAGGCGGCCTTCTTGTTGCCGTTGCCGTCGAACAGCAGCGGGGTCTGGCTGGAGCGCCAGGAGTCGCTGTCGCGTACGCCCCACACGGTGATGCCGACGCAGCGGGAGACCGCCAGGCAGTCGTTGACGATGTTGGCGTAGGTGGTGGCCGAGGCGCCCTCGACGTCCAGCTCGGTGATGGCCACGTCGACCCCGAGGGCGGCGAAGCTGGAGATGGTCGTGCGGTAGTTGCTGTTGTAGGCGCTGCCGCTGTTGAAGTGGCCCTGCAGCCCCACGCAGTCGATCGGCACGCCGCGCTGCTTGAAGTCCTTGACCATGTTGTAGACGCCCTGGGTCTTGGCCCAGGTCCAGTTGTCGATGTTGTAGTCGTTGTAGCACAGCTTGGCCGCGGGGTCGGCGGCTCGCGCGGTGCGGAAGGCGACCTCGATCCAGTCGTTGCCGGTGCGCTGCAGGTTGGAGTCGCGCCGACCGCCGGTGCTGTCGTCGAAGGCCTCGTTGACCACGTCCCAGTAGGGGATCTTGCCCTTGTAGTGGGCCATCACCCCGTTGATGTGGTTGATCATCGCCTGGCGCAGCGCGCTGCCCGACAGGGACTGCATCCAGCCCGGCTGCTGGGAGTACCAGGCCAGCGTGTGCCCGCGCACCTGCTTGCCGTTCTGCGTCGCCCAGTTGTAGATCCGGTCGGCGTTGGTGAAGTTGAACTGCCCCTGGTTCGGCTCGGTCGCGTCGATCTTCATCTCGTTCTCGGCCGTGATCATGTTGAACTCACGATTCGCGATCGTCGTGTAGTTCGAGTCACCCAGCTTGCTCGCGCTGATCGCGGTGCCGAAGTAACGGCCGCTCTGCGCGGCCGCCGCGCCCAGCGTGCTCGCCGCCGCGTCGGCGGGAACCGACACCGCCACGGCGGTGATCGCGCTGAGAACGCCGAGGGCGCCGGCGAGCAGCACCCGGCCGCGGCCTGGCCGCCGGAGCCGATCTAAGGGGGTGGCGTTCGTATCCATGCCTGAGCCTCCACAACTGAACAACGGAAAGCGGACATCCGCGGGATCGGCACCGCGTCCCATCACGGGGATGCACACCACGAGGGCGTTGCGGACGGCAACCCCCCGCCACTTCACCACCGACCTGGCAGGGGGAGACCGCCTCGGGGACTCAGTCTGGAAATCTCCCCGAAATGTGTCAAGACTCTTCTGAAACTTTCGGCCACCGCGCTCGCCGAATGCGCGTCAAACGCGTTCCCATGAGCCTTCCTGCCTCCGAAAACATGGCAATTGTCGAGCCGTGCGAGGACATTTGTCGATGAAAGTTTCAGCACGACGGCGAGGCCGACAGCGGGGCCGCCGTCGTCGATAACTCCAGATGAACGACGTCCGGCCCGTGCGGCGCCGTGAAACGCGGACGCCGGTCCTCTTGACGACACCTCCCCGCTTCGTATTTGCTCCGGCGCATCACCACCGGCCGGTCGCGCGAGGAGAGGAATGGCCGACTCGTCCAGTTCGATGTTAGCGCTAACAACGCTACCTCGAGTGCCATGGAGCCTGCGGTGCCGCCTCGGAGCGAGGCCGAGCGCGCGCGGCATGCGCGTCATCTCAAGATGGAAGGACATGGCGTGAAACGAAGGCTCAGAGTCCTACTGGCGGCCGCTGCCTTGCCTCTGGCGGTTGCGGGCATGCTCCTGGGGATCCGGCCCGCCGCGGCGGCCTCGCTGACCCGGGTCACCGGCTTCGGCACCAACCCCACGAACCTGAACATGTACCTCTACGTGCCCGACAGGGTCGCCGCACGCCCGGCCCTGCTGGTCCTGGTCCACTACTGCGGCGGCTCGGCCAGCGCGATCTTCAACGGCAACGGCCACGACTACGTCACCGCCGCCGACCGCTACGGCTACATCATCGTGCTCCCCGAAGCCACCCGCAGCGAGAAATGCTTCGACGTGTCCACCCCCGCCGCGCTACGCCGCGACGGAGGCAGCGACTCCACCGGCATCATGGCCATGGTCGCCTACACCCGCCAGCGCTACAACGTCGACCCCTCCCGCATCGTGGTCAGCGGCTTTTCCTCCGGCGCGATGATGACCAACGTCCTGGCCGCCCAATACCCCGACGTGTTCTCCGCCGCCTCGGCCTACTCCGGCGTACCCGCCGGCTGCTTCGCCACCACCAACGGCTCCCTGTGGAACAGCCAGTGCTCCGGCGGCCAGCTCATCAAAACCGCCCAGCAATGGGGCGACCAGGCCCGCGCCATGTACCCCGGCTACACCGGCCGCTACCCCCGCATCCAACTCTGGCACGGCACCACCGACACCACACTCGCCTACCCCAACTACGGCGAAGAGATCAAACAGTGGACCAACCTCAACGGGCTCAGCCAGACCCCCGCCTTCACCGACCACCCCCAGTCCTCCTGGACCCGCACCCGCTACGGCAACACCTCCACCCAGGCCACCGTCGAAGGCATCAGCATCTCCGGCGTCGGCCACCAACTGCCGATGAACGGCCAACTCGCCTACGCCATCTCCTTCCTCGGCCTCGACGGCACCACCACCACGACGCCGTCCCCCTCGCCCAGCCCGACCACCACCCCCACCACGGGTGGCGGTAGCGGGCCGGTCAAGGGCGTGGCCTCCGGCCGCTGCCTGGACGTGCCCGGTGCGAGCACCGCCGACGGCACCCAGGTGCAGCTGTGGGACTGCAACGGCCAGACCAACCAGACCTGGTCCTCCACCTCCGCGGGCGAGATCCGCGTGTACGGCAACAAGTGCCTGGACGCGGCCGGCACCGGCAACGGCGCCAAGGTGCAGATCTACAGCTGCTGGGGCGGCGACAACCAGAAGTGGCGCGTCAACTCCGACGGCTCCATCCAGGGCGTCCAGTCCGGGCTGTGCCTGGACGCCACCGGGCAGGGCACCGGCAACGGCACCAAGATCCAGCTGTATTCCTGCCACGGCGGCACCAACCAGAAGTGGACCTGGAACGGCTAGCCCCACTCACACCCGCCGCCGGGGACCGCGCGAGCACGTCCCCGGCGGCGGACGGGGGTTCGGCCCTTCCGCCCCGAATCACGCGGGAGAGCGTCGCGGGGCGGGTCAAGGGCTGAGCTTCTCGTGCGCGTTGCCGTGCCACTCGACCAGCAGCACGCTCGCGTCGTCGTGCAGCCGGTTGTCGTGATACTCCAGCACGGTCCGGATCAGGCGGCGCAGCGTCTCGGGCACCGGCAGTCCGGCGGCGTTCTGCTTGATCATGAACTCGACGAACCGGCCCAGGCCGAACTCGCCGCTGTCGGGGCTGCGCATCTCGGTGATGCCGTCGGTGTAGAGAAGGATCCGATCGCCGGGCTCCAGCTGTTCGTGGCACGGAACGACGGGCAGGCCGAGGTCGAGCCCCATCGGGTGGGCGGGCGGGCAGTCCAGGGTGGACGTCCAGCGGCCGTGGCGGATCAGCACCGGCGCGTGGTGGCCGCGGTTGACCCAGGTGAACAGGCCGGTGGAGAGGTCGAGGTCGCCGATGATCGCCGTGACGAAGCGGTCGCCCCGGCCGAACTCCTCGATCAGTACGCGCTCGATCGCCTCGCTGTTACGCGCCAGGCTCATGCCCTGCCGCCGGTGGTTGCGGCAGGCGGCCACGGCGAGGTTCGCGGTCAGCCCGGCCGACACGTCATGGCCCATCGCGTCGAAGACGCTCACGTGCGCCATGGAGCCGGAGGTGGAGTAGTCGAAGGCGTCGCCGCCGATCTCGTACGCCGGCTCCAGCACGGCGCCGATGGTCACCGCCGGCGTGGCGAAGGTCAGCGGCGGCATGAGGTTCCACTGCATCTCGGCCGCCACGTTCATCTCCCGGCTGCGCACCAGCCGCGCGTGACAGTCGCTGAACGAGCGCTTGCTGACGACGATCAGCGCGATGAGGGACGCGATGTGCCGCATGCGCTCCTCGATGTCGTCGCCCTCCGACGTGGGGGTCATGTGCAGCACGCCGAGGCGCTCTGTGCCGTCCAGCACGGGAACCCACCACTGGTCGGGGGCGTCGCCCTCCGTGACGCTCCGCAGCGTGCGCACCTCCTGCAGGGCGAGCCCGGCGAGCGTGGTGTCGATCTTCAACTCCTCCGGCTGGGCGTCATCCCCGCCGGGGCCGTACAACCGGCGCAACACGCTCTGCTGCAGGTCGGCCAGGTAGATGCCGACCTCCGCGAAGCCCGCATCGCGTTTGTGGCGGTCGACCAGCGACGGGATGTCCTCGAACGCCACCAGATGGCTGTCCTCCAGCATGCCCGTCAACGCGCGCATGAGCCCACGATCATGAGAAGGGGGGATGCCCTGCTCCATCTGCCCACCCCCGTGGTCCTCCGTCACCTACCCACGATGCGCCACTACCCGTAGTGTCAGCCCGAACACCATGACGATTTGGGCGACGAATTACCCCAGTGCGGGTGGATTGCCGCGGTGTGGGCGCCTTCGGCGACCCGGCGGACCGCTCAGTCGAAGAAACGCGCCAGCCGCCGCTCGCAGGCGGGCTCCCGGCCGTCCTTCGCCGGGACGAGGTCCGCGAAGACCGTGGACTCGTCGCGCGTGACCAGCAGCGGATACCAGCACCGGCCCGCGTCGTCGGGCCGGCACAGGTGCTTGAACGTCTGCACGTCGATCAGCCTGACGTGCGTGGGGTCGGCCACCGCGTTGACGTGCCGCCACCAGGGCGCGAGGACGTGCAGCACGCCGCCCGGCCGCAGCACGCGGTGGCACTCGCGCAGCAGGGGCAGGTAGTCGGCCAGGTGTTCCAGCACGTGCACCACGAAGATCTGGTCCACCGCCTCGTCCGCCAGCGGCACTCCGTACGCCAGGTCGGCCAGCACGTCGACCACCGGGCCGGGGCGCAGGTCGATGCCGATGTTGTCGCGGTGCTGCTTGGTGCCGCCGCAGCCGAGATCGATGACGCGGGGCGAGACGCCGGCCACCCGCACCCGGTCCCACACCGCCAGCACCCCGGCCAGGCGGCCGAGACGCTCGCGCAGCACAGCGAGCTCGGCGGCGGACGGCACGTCGCCCTCGACGTGCGCCACCCCGCCGTCGAAGCGGATCCGAACGTCCAGGCCGCGCAGCCGGGGGTCGTGCGCCAGGAGGTCCGCCGCCGCCTCGTCGAGGTCCCGGTCGACCAGCTCACGCCGACGCCTGTCCATCCCGTCCACTCCTCGCTCCGATCACCTGTCGTCTACCCCCGGGAGGCCGGGGCGTACGCATGACAGGCCTTTGCGAGGATGAATGAAGGCCGTACGACGGGGGCAGGTGAGCGGTCATGCGCGATCCGCAGGCCGGGGGGACCGGCGGACAGCAGCGAGGACACGTGGGAGGAGACGCGGACGTGGTGGCGGACAGATCAGGAGCGAAGGACGCGCGGGGCGCCTCGCCCGAGCCGCTGACGCCGGAACCGGACGACGGGGGCCTGGAGGAGATGATCGGCGACGTGTCCGACATCGAGACGCCGGCCGCGGAGACGCCGCCGCCGACCGGGACCGAGTCGGCGATGCCCGAACCCGAGCCCGACATCGGCCCGACCTCCTGAGCCGTTCCGGCTCCGCGCGGATGGCGGGGCGTCGCCGCCGCCGCGACCGGCGGGTGGTGGGCCATGCCCGCCGTTCCGCATCGCCGGTAGCGGCCCCGAGTTCGGTCAGCGGCTTCAAATGCCGAGCAGTTCCACCGTGCCGTTCGCGCCGTCCACTCTGATCCTGTCGCCGTCGCGTACCCGCATGGTGGCGTTGCCGGTGCCCACGACGGCGGGGATGCCCAGCTCGCGGGCCACGATGGAGGCGTGCGAGAGAGGCGCCCCGACGTCGGTGACCACGGCCGCCGCGCGCGGGAACAGCGGCGTCCAGCCCACGTTGGTGAGCGTGGTGACCAGGATCTCACCGGGGCGGAGCCGATCGCCGTCCTCGGGGCGGGCGATCACCCTGGCGACACCCTCGACCACGCCCGGCGCGCCGGGGAAGCCGGTCACGGTGTCCACGGCCGGGGGGACGCCGCCGCGGGCATCGTAGATGTCGGCGCGCCTGCGGGGGTCTGCCGCCCAGCGGACCGGGTCGAACCGGCCCACGATGAGCGTCGGGTAGGGCGGGAGCGCCGCGTACATCTCGTACGTCGCCCGCCGGACGGGCACCCGCTGCAAGGGAGTGGCGTCGCCGCGGAGCACGTCGAGCAGTTCGTCCAGGTAGAGGTGGAAGAGGTCACCGCCGTGACCGGTCAGCTCGCCGGCCCGCAGGACGAACGCCCGCAGCACCCAGAACGCGCGGATGACCTCCGACCGGGTGGCCTCGCGGTCGCGCACCACCCCGGCCCAGCGCTCGACCCTGGCCCGCATCCCGGCCTCCCGGCGGGGGTGGCGCCGGGCGAAGCGCGCCCACGCCTCCTCCCTGGCCTTGCGCTGCCGGGCCAGCAGGACGTCCGCGTCGGCCCGTGTGTCCCGCAGCCCCGCGAGCTGGGCGTCGATCCAGGCGGGGTCCTCCCCGGGGCGCGGGACGGCCACCTCGAACTCGTGCGGTCCGCGGTGGCCGTAGAGCCGGGCGAAGGTCTCCCTGGTGATCTCGCCGGATGCCAGCCGGCCCAGCCCCGTAATCAGGCCGAGGCTGGCCAGCTCGCCCTCGCCGCCCGCGCCCGTCAGGATGGCGTCCGCGTCGGTCTCGCCCACCAGCGTGCGCAGCCTGCCGCGGGTGAAGACGAGCGTGCCGCCACCCTGCCGGCCCGCGGCCTCCAGCATGCGGCAGGCCGTGCGGAAATGCGGCTCGACGGCCCGCGACCACAGGCCGGCCAGTTCCGGCGCCGACGAGGTGGACCGGATCGCGGCGCGCAGTTCCTCGCATCGCTCCAGGGAGGTGGACAGGAAGGCCCGCATGCCTCCGAGGCTCGCCTTGACCTTGCGCTGGCGGCGTACGGCCAAGGGCACCGCCGTTGTGATGATCTGCCACCGGGACATCCCGAGCGGCGGCACGTCCAGGCCCGGCGGCAGCTTGCCGAAGACCTGCTCGATCGCACCGAGCCTGCTCCCCATGCCCAACGCCCGGGCGACGGAGACCGCGATGCTCAGGTTCATGTAGAAACGGCCGCCGATGTTGCCGACCAGGTCGAAGCCGGGCAGCGCGGAGGCCGACATGGCCTCGTTGATGAACAGACGGACGAACGACCAGGTGATGGGCGTCATGACGTCGGGGATGGCCTCCCCGAGGTTGCCGGACGTCCACAGGTAGTCGCCCTTCAGGCTGTCGTTCCACTCCTCCACCCGTGACCCGGAAGCGGTGATCGGGCGGGCCTGGACGAGGGCGAACGTGCCCGCGCGCATGGCCCATTCCACGTCCATCGGCGTGCCGTACAGCGCCTGGACGCGCGCTCCCAGCTCGGCCAGCGCCAGGGCCTGCGCCCGGGAGAGGACGGGAGCCCGGCGCATGTCCTCGGGGACCGGCTCCTCGCGGGTGCCGCCGGGGGCGCGGACGGTCATGACGGTCTTGTCGCCGGTGCGCTCCTCGACGACCGCGGCCCCGGAGACGACGACCGTGTCGGGGATGACATGGCCGCCGACCACGGCCTCACCCAGGCCCCACGACGCGTTGATCACAGTCGAGTCGCGGGCGCCGGTGACGGGGTCGGCGGTGAACATGACGCCCGCCGCGTCGGCGTCCACGAGCTCCTGCACCACGACCGCCAGGGCGACGTCGTCGTGTGGCACGCCGTTCTGCTCCCGGTAGGCGATGGCGCGGGAGTTCCAGAGGGAGGCCCAGCAGCGCTTGACCGCGTCGAGCAGCCCATCGGCTCTGACGTTGAGGAAGGTGTCCTGCTGCCCGGCGAACGACATGCCGGGAAGGTCCTCCGCGGTGGCGGACGAGCGCACGGCCACCGGGACGTCGTCGCCCAGTGCCGCATGAGCGGCGCGGATCTCCGCGGCGATCGGCTCGGGAAGCTCGCGCCCGGCGAACAGGGCTGCGATCCGCTCGGCGTCGCCCGCCGCGGCGGCGGCCAGCGTCTCCTCGCGGAAGTCCGCCACGAAGGCCCGGTAGGCCTCGGTGGTGATGTGGAAGCCGCCGGGGACGGGCAGCCCTGCCCGTGCGAGGGTGGCCAGCGAGGCGCCCTTCCCGCCCACGGTGGCGAGGTCGGCACCGGTGTCGTCAAGGGGGATGACGACCTTCATGTCACACGCTCCTCGGAGAGCTCAGGGAGTCCGCCAGCTTGCGCCGGGCGACGTCCGTCATCGAGTCGAGATAGTCGAGGGTGGCCCGTTCCACGGCGTCTACGGCGTCATCGGGCAGCGCCCGTCCGGTGCCGATGGCGCGCTCGACCATGTCGGCGAGCAGCGGGGCGAGTCGCTCCTCCGGGGGAGGCCCGCCGGGGAGCATCCACGGCACGGTGAGGAACCCGTAAATGATCGAGCCGATCACCAGGACGTGGTCGCCCGACAGGTCTCTGGCCGCGCCCACCTGGATCAGCGCGGCGTAGTAGGCGTCCAACGCCTCGCCCGGGTTCACCGCGCCGGGGCCGTGCCGCTTCTGCCTGACGAGCTTGCCGAGCACCTCAGAGTCGCCGACCAGGGCGGCCTTGAGCAGCGGCCGGCGCAGCAAGCCCGCGGCGATCCCGGCGAACAGTTCACGCGGGGTGGCGGGAGCGCTCCGCCGCACCTCCTCGAGCATCCGCACCCGCTCCCGGCGCAGTAGCGCGGCGAAGAGCGCGTCGCGCGTCCTCCAGTGCAGATAGATGGTGCCCTTGGCGACGCCGGCCTGCTTGGCGACGTCGTCGATGGTCGTCTTGTCGTAGCCCCAGCGGCCGATCAGCTCGGCGGCGGCGTCGAGGATCCGGTGCGCCCGCTCCACCTGGCGCACCGGATCCTGCGGGGGCCGTCCCACCCTGGTCATATCCCCATCCCAATTGTTTGACCGGATGACATTATCCGGTCACAGAACTGAAGACAATGGCGGCGGGGCCAGGACTTCGTAGCGGCCGACGTGATGGGCGCGAAGGCGGCGGCAGCGGGATCCGGCCGGCCCGCGAGCCGGCCTCGTCTCAGCCGGCGGTGGGCTTGATCCAGTCGAGGGCGCGCTCGACCGCCCGCCGCCAGTTGTCGTATTCGTCCTCGCGCCGTTGCGGGTCCATCGCCGGCGTCCACTGGGCGGCGCGGTGCCAGTTGCGCCGCAGGCCCTCCAGGTCGGGCCAGTAGCCGACGGCGAGCCCGGCGGCGTACGCCGCGCCGAGGGAGACGGTCTCCGCGACCATGGGCCGGACCACCGGCACGTCCAGCACGTCGGCGATGAACTGCATGAGCAGGTTGTCGGACGTCATGCCGCCGTCGACCTTGAGCGTGGTGAGGGCGATGCCCGCGTCGGCGTTCATGGCGTCCACCACCTCGCGGGTCTGCCAGCCTGTGGCCTCCAGCACGGCGCGGGCGAGATGGCCCTTGGTGATGTACGAGGTGAGCCCGACGATGACCCCGCGGGCCTCGCTGCGCCAGTGGGGCGCGAACAGCCCGGAGAACGCCGGGACGATGTAGCAGCCGCCGTTGTCGTCGACCGTGCGGGCCAGGGTCTCGATCTCCGGGGCGGTGCTGATGATCCCGAGCCGGTCCCTGAACCACTGCACGAGCGCGCCGGTGACCGCGATGGAGCCCTCCAGGGCGTACACCGCGGGCTGGTCGCCGATCTGGTAGCCGACCGTCGTGAGCAGGCCGTGGGTGGAGGCGACCGGCTCGGTTCCGGTGTTGAGCAGCAGGAAGGCGCCGGTGCCGTAGGTGCACTTGGCCTCGCCGCGGTGGAAGCAGGTCTGCCCGAACAGCGCGGCCTGCTGGTCGCCGAGCGCGGCGGAGATCCGCACGCCGGGCAGCACCCGCCGTGCCGTGCCGTACGTCTCGCTGGACGGGCGGATCTGCGGCAGCATCGCGCGGGGAATGCCGAAGAAGCCGAGCAGGACCGGGTCCCAGTCGAGGTCGCGCAGGTTCATCAGCAGCGTGCGGCTGGCGTTGGTGACGTCGGTGACGTGGACGCCCCCGTCCGGCCCGCCGGTGAGGTTCCAGATGAGCCAGCTCTCCATCGTGCCGAACAGGACGTCGCCGCGCTCGGCGCGTTCCCGCAGCCCGTCGGTGCTGTCCAGCAGCCAGCGGACGGTGGGGGCGGAGAAGTACGTGGCCAGGGGCAGGCCGCAGCGCTCGCGCACCACGTGCGCGTCGGGGCGGCGGGACAGCTCGTCGACCAGCGTGTCGGTCCGGGTGTCCTGCCAGACGACGGCGGGGGCGACCGGGACACCCGTGCGCCGGTCCCACAGCACCGCCGTCTCCCGCTGGTTGGCGATGCCGACGGCGGCGACCTCGCCGGGCCCGATGCCCGCCTGGGCGAGCGCCTCCGGCCCGATCCGCTCCAGGTTGCGCCAGATCTCGACCGCGTCGTGCTCCACCCATCCGGGACGGGGGAAGTGCTGCTTGTGCTCCCGCTGCGTCACCGAGACCAGCCGGCCGCGCTGGTCGAACAAAATGCACCGGGTCGAGGTGGTGCCTTGGTCGATGGACATCACATAACGCTGGGTCACGGCGGGCCTACCTTCTGGCGGCGGAAGCGGTGTGGGGAGTGGAGAGGGTCACCAGCGGGAAGCGCCGAGGTCGCGGGAGACAGCCCGCGCCGCGTCGCGCACATAGCCCACCAGGTCGGGGCGGGGGCGCCCGCCGGGATCGCAGATCCGCTCGGTGGCGCCGGAGATGCCCATCGCGCCCACCACGAGACCGCCGTACCCCCGGATCGGGGCGGCCACCCCCGCCTCGCCCATGCCGGCCTCGTCGACGTCCGACGCCCAGCCGTGCTCGCGCACGGTCGTGAGCACGCGCGACATCTCCCTGTGCGTTCGCACGGTGCGGCGGGTGAACTGCTCCAGCTCCCCGTCCTGTACGGCGTCGTGCAGCGCGGCGGCCGCGTTGGCGTCGTAGGCGAGCAGCACCTTGCCGATCGCCGTGGCGTGCATGGGCAGGAGCATGCCGACGTCGAGCGTCTGCAGGCTGTCGTCGGGCCGGAAGACATGGTGGACGACCAGGACCTTGCCCTGCAGGTGGGTGCCGATCCGCACCGCCTCGCCGCTGCGCGCGGCCAGGGCGTCGGCCCAGTTGATCGCCCGGGAGCGGAGTTCGTTCACGTCGAGGTAGCTGGTTCCCAGGTGCAGCAGTGCCGCGCCGAGCTGGTACTTGCCCGTCGCCTCGTCCTGCTCGACGAAGCCGACGAGCTGGAGGGTGCGCAGGATGCCGTGCGCCGTGCCGCGGGCCAGTCCGAGGGAGTTCGCGATCTCGGTGAGGCCGAGCCGCCCCGATCCCTGGGCGAGCAGCCGCAGGATCGCGGCGGCGCGCTCGATGGACTGGACCGGACCTGGCACGCCCCGGATCCTAGCGCTGTCGACCGGTGTTCGACAATGCCGACACCCCGCCGGTGCAGGTGCGTTGAGCTGCTGAAAGATCTTCGGTAATGGGACAGGTTCGCGCGAAATGTGATTGTTCGCGTCATACCCGGGGAGCGTAGTACGCGGTTCTGAATGTGACCAGTGTTCGACAATGCCGACGATCTTTCGTTGACGCTCCCTTGGGCGGCGTTTAACGTCCGGACGACCGGCAGTGCTCACAACGGGCACTTCTGGATGTGACGGGCGCGGTCAAGGAGGAGACACATGGCGGAAGGGCGAAGCGACCGGCGGCTACTCAATCCACTTGCGGGTGAGCTCGCGGCCGAGTTCGCGGGCACGGCGATCCTCATCCTGTTCGGCGTCGGAGTGGTCGCCCAGGTGGTGGCGGGCGGCATCGGCGACCACGACAGCATCGCGTGGGCGTGGGGGCTGGGGGTGACCCTCGGGGTCTACACCGCCGCCCGCATCAGCGGCGCCCACCTCAACCCGGCCGTGACGGTCGCCCTCGCGGTCTTCAAGGACTTCTCCTGGCGGAAGGTCCTGCCGTACGCGCTGGCGCAGACCGCGGGCGCCTTCGTGGCGGCGCTGCTCGTCCGGTGGAACTACGCCGAGGTCCTGGCCAAGGTCGACCCCGGCCACACGATCAAGACACAGGGGGTCTTCTCCACCCTCCCCGGCAACGGCACGCTGCCGGTCACCCAATGGGGAGCGCTGCGCGACCAGATCATCGGCACGGCGATCCTGCTGTTCCTGATCTTCGCGATCTCCGACGAGCGCAACTCCGCGCCGCTCGCCAACCTCGCGCCGGTCATCGTCGGCCTGCTCGTGGTCGCGATCGGCATGGCGTGGGGGACCGACGCCGGCTACGCCATCAACCCCGCCCGCGACTTCGGCCCGCGCCTCGCCTCGTTCTTCACGGGGTACGGCTCGGCGTTCCGCGACCAGTACGGTGGGCTCTACTTCTGGGTGCCGATCATCGGCCCTCTGGTCGGCGGCGTCATCGGCGCCGGGCTCTACCAGCTCCTGGTCGCCCGTTTCCTGCCGCGTACGGACGCGCCCGAGCCCGGCCGCACACCGGAGCCTGCCGCGCAGGCCGGCTGATCACCCCGGGGCCGAGACCAGCAACGTCCACCTCACCGAAACGAGAGGCGCAACGAGAATGGCAGACTACGTCGGCGCGGTCGACCAGGGGACGACCAGCACCCGTTTCATGATCTTCGATCACGGCGGCAACGAGGTCGCCCGCCACCAGCTGGAACACCAGCAGATCCTGCCGCAGGCGGGCTGGGTCGAGCACAACCCGACCGAGATCTGGGAGCGCACCCGGGCGGTGATCGAGACCGCGATGCGGACCGCGGGCCTGCACGCCTCCGACCTCGCGGCGCTCGGCATCACCAACCAGCGCGAGACCGCCGTCGTCTGGGACCGGCGCACCGGCCGGCCCTACTACAACGCCATCGTCTGGCAGGACACCCGCACCGACCGCATCGCCTCGGCCCTGGACCGGGAGGGCAAGGGCGAGGTGATCCGGCGCAAGGCCGGCCTGCCGCCCGCCACCTACTTCTCGGGCGGCAAGATCCAGTGGATCCTGGAGAACGTCCCCGGCGTGCGTGAGGCCGCCGAGCGCGGTGACGCGATCTTCGGCAACACCGACACCTGGCTGCTGTGGAACCTGACGGGCGGCGTCGACGGCGGCGTCCACGTCACCGATCCCACCAACGCCAGCCGCACGATGCTGATGAACCTGGAGACGCTCGACTGGGACGACGAGCTGCTGTCGTTCTTCGGCGTGCCCCGTCAGATGCTCCCCGAGATCCGGCCCTCCTCCAACCCCGACCTGTACGGCGTGACCCGCGCCGGCGGCCCGCTCGGCGGCGAGGTCCCCCTCGCGGGCGACCTCGGCGACCAGCAGGCCGCGACCGTCGGCCAGGTCTGCTTCGAGCCCGGCACGGCCAAGAACACCTACGGCACCGGCAACTTCCTGCTGCTCAACACCGGCACCGAGCTCGTACGCTCCCAGCACGGCCTGCTCACCACGGTCTGCTACCAGTTCGGCTCCGCCAAGCCCGTGTACGCCCTGGAAGGGTCGATCGCGGTCACCGGCTCCGCGGTGCAGTGGCTGCGCGACCAGCTCGGGATCATCTCGGGGGCGTCGCAGAGCGAGGCGCTCGCCCGGCAGGTCGAGGACAACGGCGGCGTCTACTTCGTGCCCGCGTTCTCCGGCCTGTTCGCGCCCTACTGGCGCTCGGACGCCCGCGGCGCCATCGTCGGCCTGTCCCGCTACAACACCAACGCCCACCTGGCCCGCGCCACGCTCGAATCGATCTGCTACCAGACCAAGGACGTGGTCGGCGCGATGGAGCAGGACTCCGGCGTCGTCCTCGACGTGCTGCGGGTGGACGGCGGCGTGACGGCCAACGAGCTGTGCATGCAGATGCAGGCCGACATCCTCGGCGTCCCGGTGTCGCGTCCGGTGGTCGCCGAGACCACCGCGCTCGGCGCCGCGTACGCCGCCGGGCTCGCCGTCGGCTTCTGGAAGTCCACCGACGACCTCAAGCGCAACTGGCACGAGGACCGCCGCTGGGAGCCCACCTGGAGCGACGAGCAGCGCGAGCGCGGCTACGCCGGATGGCGCAAGGCCGTCCAGCGGACGCTCGACTGGGTCGACGTCGACTGAGCCGGCCGACAGAACAGGGCCGGCTGACAAGAACGAGGGAGTCAACACCGATATGTCTGTACCCATGGGTCCCCGCGCTCGGGAGGCGGCGCTGCGGAGGCTGGCCGAGGACGAGTTCGACGTCCTGGTCGTCGGCGGCGGGGTGGTCGGCGCCGGGGTCGCGCTCGACGCGGTCTCGCGTGGCCTGTCCGTCGCGCTGGTGGAGGCCCGTGACCTCGCGGCCGGCACCTCGAGCCGGTCGAGCAAGCTGATCCACGGCGGGCTGCGCTACCTGGAGCAGCTCGACTTCCGGCTGGTGCGGGAGGCGCTCAGGGAGCGGGGCCTGCTGGTGACCCGGCTGGCCCCGCACCTGGTGCGTCCGGTGCCGTTCCTGTTCCCGCTGCGTCACCGCGTGTGGGAGCGCGGCTACGTCGGCGCGGGCGTGCTGCTCTACGACACGCTCGGCGGCGCCCGTGTGCTGCCGCGGCACCGCCAGCTCAGCCACAGCCGGGCCCTGCGGGAGGCCCCCGGCCTGCGCAGCGACGCGCTCGTCGGGGCGATCAAGTACTACGACGCCCAGGTCGACGACGCCCGCTTCACGATGACGGTGGCCCGCACGGCCGTGCAGTACGGCGCCTGCGTCACCACCCGCACGAAGGTCACCGGGTTCCTGCGCGACGAGTTGCCGGACGGAGGGGCACGGGTCACCGGCGCGGTGGTGCGCGACCTGGAGGGCGGCACCGAGCTGCGGGTCAGAGCCCGTCAGGTGATCAACGCCACCGGCGTGTGGACCGACGAGATCCAGCGGCTCGCGGGGGGCTCCCCGGGCTCTGGAGGGTCGGTGACGGTCCAGGCGTCGAAGGGCGTGCACCTCGTCGTGCCGAGGGAGCGGATCCGGCTCGACACCGGGCTGATCCTGCGCACGGAGAAGAGCGTGCTGTTCGTCATCCCCTGGGGCCCGCACTGGATCGTCGGCACCACCGACACCCCCTGGGACCTGGACAAGGTCGAGCCGGCCCCCACCCGGGCCGACATCGACTACATCCTGGAGCACGTCAACGCCGTGCTGCGGACGCCGCTCACCCACGACGACATCGAAGGCGTCTACGCGGGCCTGCGCCCGCTGCTGAGCGGGTCGGGGTCGTCGTCGCCGACCGTCAAACTGTCCAGGGAGCACGCGGTCATCCGGCCCGAGCCCGGCCTGGTCATCGTCGCGGGCGGCAAGTACACCACCTATCGCGTGATGGCCAAGGACGCCGTCGACGTCGCGGTGGCCGGCCTCGGCCAGAAGGTGCCCGCGTCGGTCACCGACCGCGTCCCGGTCCTCGGGGCCGCCGGGTTCGAGGCGCTGCGCAACAACAGGCGCCGTCTCGCCGGGCGCGCGGGGCTGCCCGTCGCGCGCGTCGAGCACCTGCTCGGCCGGTACGGCTCCTGCGTCGAGGAGGTGCTCGCGCTGGTCGAGGCCGATCCCGGCCTGGGCGAGCCGATTCCCGGCGCGGAGGGCTACCTCAAGGCCGAGGCCGTGTACGCGGTCACGCATGAGGGGGCGCTGCACCTGGAGGACGTCCTGGTCCGGCGCACCCGGGTCTTCATCGAGGAGCGGGACCACGGGCTCGCGGCGGCCCCCGAGGTCGCCGCGCTGATCGCGCCCGTCCTCGGCTGGGACGACGACCGGATGCGCGCGGAGATCGACGCCTACCGCTCCGGCGTGGAGGCCGACCTCGCCGCCCAGCGTGAGATCGACGACGCCGCTGCCAACGCCGTACGGCTCGCGGCCGCCGCCCCGGCCGGCCAGGTGGCCTAGAGATCAGAGACGGCGGCCTCGGCCTGTCTTCGACCGGCCGAGGCCGCCGCGCACCGTCAGAGCCGGGTCATCCCTGTCCCGCTTCTTCGACCGTCACGTCGAAGGTGGCCGTCGTCGGCAGGCTCGCCCGGTCGCCGTCGAACTCAACGCGATACGAGTACTCGCCCGCTTCAGTGGGTGTATCCGTGAAGGTGAATCTTCCGTCGAAGATGATCATGCGTGGGTGCGGCAGCTCGGTGACCACGGTGCCCTCGCTGGTGATTACCGTGCGTAGGACTTTCAACGGGGTGGTGGTACCCATGGGCTGACCACCCTGGAAAAGCACACCGCTCACCTTGAGCTGTGTGCCGACGGTGCCCGTCTCCGGTCCGGACAGGGTGATCGACGACTCTGCCTTGACCAAGGTGACGGTCGCCGAGGCGGTGCTCCAGTGCACGGTCGGACTGCCGTTCCAGATCACGTCGTATCTGATCACCCCAGCGCTTCTCGGCCTGTCTGTGAAGGTGAACGTGCCGTCCTCCGCGGTCGTCACTTCGCGGGTGAGTGCGGCGCTGTCGTTCACGTAGCGGGTCACCGAAAGCGGCTGCTCGCCCGGAGCCGACCCGTCGGGCAGCGTGAGCCGGCCGGTCAGGGTGAGTATGTCGGCCCCGGTCCCGGTCCCGGTGGACGGAGCCGTCAGGGTCAACGTGGATGCCGGGAGCGTGCCGGTTTCCAGCCGCCACAGGTGCAGGTGGTCGCTGTCCAGGTCTCTCCATACCGCGAAGAGGTCGTCATTTGAGAAAGTGAGACTCCGCAGGTCCATCAGACCGCCATGATCCGTGAGGGTGCCGGTGTAGACCGGGGCCGCCGTCGCGCTGTCGTACAGGGTCACGCCTAGTCCGGACTCGGTCCCACGTCCGGCCGCGACGCGAGTTCCGTCCGGGCTGACCGCGACGACCGGGGAGTAGAAGCCGGAGGACGGATCCGGGCCGTAGGCGCGGACCTTCTGGAGGCTGGTCGTGTCCCAGGAGACGTATTCGTCCGAATCGGGGAATGCCGCGATGATCGTCGAGCCGTCCGGTGTGATGGCGAGGTCTCCCAGGAAGCCCGTGTGGTAGTCGTGGCCGTCGATGATGCCGCGCTGGGTCACCCGGAACGGGTTCACGTCGTACACCGTCAGGTTTGCCGGGGAGAGCCCTGAGTCGCCGACCACCAGAGTATTTCCGGCGGCGGCGACCTTGGGGCTGGCATAGGTCGCCGCCACCCGGATCAGTCGTGATCGGTATCCGGACGACAAGTCGATGCCGACGACACCGCCATCCCATTGGTCGCACCCGTATCCCACCCAGAGCCATCTGCCCGACAGTGCCAAGTTCGTCGGGCATGGGTATTCGGCCAGGCTGATCTCCCGGGTGGTGTCGAGAGTGGCGGTGTCGAGCTCCATGATCCAGTTCGGATCGCGTAGTGCCGCATACAGCCGTGTGCCGTCCGGCGTGATGGCAAGGCTCCGCGCGGACAGGCCGCCGACAGCGGTGTTGAACGTGCCGTTGGCGTTGACGACGAGAAGTTGGTCGTTCCCGGCGATGAAGGCCCTGCCTCCTCCCGCCACCACGTCACCGCCGCCCGTGATGCCCAGGTCGGTCGTGATGTCGGCGGCCGAGGCAGCCGGTGTTTGCACGACAAAAAGGCCGGCTGTCACCGCCAGAGCGGTTGCGAGGCAGGCCAGCAGCCGGGTGATTGATGACTTATGGAATCTGCCGCTCTGTTCGCGGGGCGACGAGCGCTCATGAATTCCTGATTCGGATGTGCTGGAACGACTGGGAAGTTTCCGAAGGAAAGCGATGATCACGACAGTGATGTAGCCATAACCCTCCCGATCACGTCAAGGCAATATCGCCCCGTACGCTGGCGGAAGGCCGTGCCGCGTTCCGAACGCCCAACGCACAGGGGCGTATTCGTGCATCACGGCCCGCTGAGCGCCCTTAAAGGGTGTTCGATACCGTTAGAGACCTTCAAGGTGAGGGTTATATGGCCTGACCTCGTCGTGAGCCGGCAGCCGGTCGTCGCGGTGCTACCTGAGGTGCATGAGGTATCCCGATGGCGGTGGCTTGACCGCCGAGCAGTGATTACGTAGCGAGCAGATACGGATGCAAGCAGCCGACCGCTCCGCCGAAGGCGCGAGTGATGCCAAGATCGCGCAGGAGTTTCGGGTCTCGCAGATGTCGGCCAACCGGTGGCGGCGGACGCGAGGCCCCTGCCTCCGAAGGAACAGGCGGGGCGGCGTGCTAGCGCGACGACGCCCAGCTCATCCGCCTGGAGCAGGCCCTTCGGAAAGGACCGATTGCCTACGGCTGGTACGACCGGCGCTGGACCCTGGCCCGAATCGCCGAGGTGGTCAGGCGCCTGTTCCACGTGAGTTACACCGTGGGCGGGGTGTGTTATCTGCTGCATCGGCTGGGCTGGAGCTGGCAGGTCCCTTGTCGCCGCGCCGCCGAACGCGACGAGAAGGCTGTTGCCGTGAAAGGACGAGCAGTGGCCGTAACCTCAGACATTGCGTTTCCCACGGCGTTGCCACTGGTGCACGCCGGTGCCCGGCGAGGCTGCAGGGGCACGGCAGGGCGCCTCCGTCGAGCGAACCACGGTGAACACGGGAACTGCCTGCCAAAGTTTCCGACGGCATCCACAAGCGTGTTCGGGCATATTCCTGGACTGAAGCGAGTAGCCGAATCGGTTAGCTTGTTACGCAAGGGCGCAGCGCCGCTGCGAAGTGGCAAACACGTCGACTGAGCTCAAGGTAGATGGTCAAGCTGATCAATCGCCTTTTGGATCAGTGGTTTCCAGTACCAGTTGGCAGCGTAATCTGGAGTACGCAGCCCCAACTCCCAAACCTTCCGTGCCCCCTCAGGGTCACCTGTCCCCAGCAAGGCACGACCATAGTCGAACAGGTCTCGCGACAACTCCTCGCGACCAGAGGGCGTTTCGTGCAACTCTTCCTGCAATAGTCTGGCAAGGTGTCGTCGCGCGACATCCCACTCGTGCTGCAGGATGGCACAGCGGGCCCGGAACCCTAACAATAGATCCTCTCGGTGATTCGCTCGTAGCCAAGAATCCTCTTCGATAAATCTGAGGTGTTCTATCGCGAGCTCCAGGTTATCAATCATATGGGCAAGCTCCACTTGATGAGCGTGAACGTTCATCGATCGCCGCTGAGCATGTGGTCCCTCGACGAAAACCGGCAGCGCGCTGTCAAGTAATTGACGAAACTCGTCCGCTCTGCTTTGATCCAACATAACCTCCATGCGCATCCAAACAATGCGGGTAGTCATGGCCCCTATGGAATTACCCGCAGCGACGGCCGCTGCAATGCTCAGCTGGAACAGCGCGGCTGCTTCGACACAATTTCCACGCAGATAGTCTATATAGGCCAAATCGTAATAGATACTAGATAGTCGGCGCGCAACTGTTGTATTTCCGGTAAGCGTATGCACGGTGTCTGCTGCCCATTGAAGTAGTTGATATGCATCCCCTATGGATTCCGACTTTCCGGTTCGTCGCATGCGAGTGGCGAGACCGTGAGCGAGACCAATTAGAAGAGTGCCACGCATTTGTTCGTCAGGCACGAACCCTGCGAGAAAATCAGTATCACGTAGGCGTGTCAGTAGCTGGACGTTGAGTTCGTCGGCGCCCTGGCGGTAGCCAAGGATTGCATGGAGTACATCCGGGACATTTTGGGTATCCCATTCGGCGTATTTGGCTACCACAATCGCGAGTCCGTCAATAAGGGACGGCGCCTGATCCGAGTGGTTGATTTTGAATAGCTGTTCTGCGGCTATGTAGTCCGCTAAAATTCTATCAATGCCTAGTCTTCTGGCCTTGACTGTGCCGAAGTCTGCGTTGCCAAGTAATTCTAATAATAGGCCAACGGCCTGCTCATGAACAGAACCGGTGGTTCCGGCGGCGGATTCGACAAGGTGAATTGCAGTGTGCGCAAGAGCGTACTCGTCATCGCATCGAGACCAGTCGTCACCATATCTGCTGATCAAGCGCTGGGCCATCGTGAAGTGACTAGCCACCGGATCCACAGGCCAATCACCCTCCTGGAAAGTAGTCAGGAATTCAGCCATGCTCTCATGCCAAAGGCGTACACCGCTGGGACTCCGAAGTAGAAATGGAGAAAGGTCCGAGAGAACTAGGTCCAACCTGCCGTGAATGCCTGAGAGGTCCCGTAAATTATCAACAGAGAGGTGATCTCGCGCCACGGCAAGTATGGAAAGAACAGGAAAATAGAGCTCCTGCCATTCACTTGCCCAGCTAGACCAGTGACCATGCCTTCTCCTCACTAATTCTCTGATAAGGATCATAAAGTAGTCATAGATGCCATGTAGACCATCGGGGAGTCCGGATATGTTCGTTAGACTAGACAGGAGATCATCATCGCGTTGGGTGATTGCCTGTCGCACCGCGCGAGCCCATAAGGTCGCATAAAGGAAGTTACCGGCAGCGCGAACGGCAACCCAGTAGGCAAGGGAAGGATCCGACAGCCGGTCAGCAATGTGTTTCTCCGCAAGAACATCACTCAGATACCGGCGAATATCATCGCTCGCATCAAGTTCGGAAAGCTCTTCGGCTGCCACGTCAAGAGATATCTCGGCTAATGATCTCTCATGGCGTCGCCGGAACACCTCCAACAGCGCATCATCAGATCGCGATGTAATCAGGAATCGCATGTTGGAGGGAAGTTCGGGACAATCTTCCAGCCAGGCGAGAACGTCCGCGGCACTTCGGCGGCTCCAGCGATAACGCAACTCGTCGATAGCGTCAATCAGAACTACCAGCTGGATATTGGGCTCTAGGGTGGCGAGCCTCTTCGCCGGCTCAAGCAGGGCGAGTTGCTCTAGATTTCCTACATCAATCACCCTGGACTCGGTTGCCATACGATTTATCTTGAAGCCAATAAACTCACCACCAAGGTCTGTTATGTTTGCGTAACCCTCAAGAGCTATGCGAGAGAAAGGCGATGCGAAAAGTTCTTGAATGTCATATAGTGTGACAGATCCTTCTGGCCTCACCCGTCCTACAGTCAGTAGCACCGAAGATAAGGTGGAAGACTGCATCAGTCGAGGATCTAGGACCATTAACTGGTATCCGAATGTCAAGAGCATGGTCCAGGCATCGCTACCTATGAGTGTATTAACATCTTTCCCGCGAATGAAATAACGCGGCGACATTCTATGTCGCCGCGTCAGCCCTGCAACCAAGGTGCTCTTACCTGTCCCAGGACCTCCAGTAACGAGGATGTACCGGTTTTCCGGATTCGCGAAGTGCTGTTCTATCCGCTCGACAAGCCATGTCCTATCAACAAAATGATCAGCAAGATAGTCAGCTATAGCCGACTCAAATAAGGCGTCGGAATCCAAGTGTCGTCATCTTCCTATGCGCCCGAATTTTTGCCCCTTGAACGTGCCTTCTATGTCTTCGATTTCAACTTTGGTCTGCACCTTTCCTTCTAATATTTCGTCCGCTTCGATTGCAATGGCCTCCGCTCCGACGCCGACTCTTTTAATTTTTATTTCTTGTATCGTCAGGGGGCCCGACTCGGGGCGGGCTTCACCTGCAATAGTGAATCGCTGTCCGTAGATCGCTTCAAGGTGCTCTCGAAGGGCAGCGGTATTCTTGAGCAGTTCAGGATCGATAGCGATAGCCCGGGAGCCTTCGGCGTAGTCCCGAAGGGCGTCGATCAGTGTCTCAATTTGCTTGTGACGGCTGTGCAGAGTTGGCTCGTCGGCGACAAGCGGCTCTAGTTCACCCGCCAGTGGCGCAGGCTCTGAGGCTGTCCGCTCCTCGTCCTTCCGCTCGCGGCGTCTACCCAGAGCTATAGTTGCCTGTTCGAACAAGAACCGAATACCTTGGCTTAAGGCATCAAGGCCGAGCGCGGATAGAGTGCTGTCCTCCATGGGCTTCTCCATAGCGCAGATGCTGGCTGAATATTAGATAACTGTCAGGTCCTTCGCAAGAATCTCCGGTGTGATCATCAGTGCGACCCTGCTCGTTAACTCGTTTCAGGCCGTGGGGTTCGCCGCCATTGGTTTGCCGACATCCGCGAGACGCGAAACTCCTGCGCGATCTGGGCGTCACTGGCGCCTTCGGCGAGGCGGTCGGCTGGTTGCATCCGCACCCGCTTGCGGCGTAATCGCTGCTCGGCGGTCAAGCCGCGCCATCGGAATACCTCATGCACCCCATGTAGCACAGTGACGACCGGCTGCCAGCTCACGCCGAGGTGAGGCCATATAACCCTTACCATCAAAGGTCTCTAATGCCCGACAGGGACTTCACCCCGCGGCGCGCCTATGGCACCGCCAAACCGGAAAACGTCCTGTTCATTCCGGCATCTCCCAGCCAGGTACGCTGGGTTCATCCTCGTCGTTCAGCTCGTCGGAGGGGTGGCCGCGGCTGTCTGGGACAGCGCCTCGAGAAGGCGTGCGGGAGTGTCCACCACGGCGATGAGGCCGGGATCGGCGAAGTCGGCCACGTCGCCGAACCCCCAGGTGACGGCGATGCTCCGCACTCGGCAGGCGGCCGCGCCGGCGACGTCCTCCCCGCGGTCGCCGATCATGACGGCCGCCTCGGGCGGGGCGCCGAGGACGTCGAGCGCGTGCCGGACGACGTCCGCCTTGTGCCGTCGTGACCCGTCGAGCGTCGCCCCGGCCACGTACGCGAAGAAGCCGTCGAGCCCGAAGTGCACCAGGATCTTCTCCGCGTAGACGGCCGGCTTCGAGGTCGCCACCGCCAGGGTCCAGCCGTCGGCGACGAGCGCCTCCAGCACGGCGGGGATTCCCTCGATGACCTCGTTCTCGTACATCCTGTCGGTGTAGCGCTCGCGGTACGCGTGGATCGCCTCGTCCAGACGCTCCGGCGGCACGCCGAGCAGGAGGAGTCCCTCCGGAAGGGGAGGGCCGATCATGGCGCGGAGCCGCTCGTGCTCCGCCTCCGCGATCCCGACGGCGGACAGGGCGTGCCGCAGCGACGCGACGATGCCGGTCTCGGGGTCGGTCAGAGTGCCGTCGAGGTCGAAGAGGCAGTAGCGGGTCACGTACGGCTGTCCGTTCAGGGTCGGTGTTCAGGCGAGCACGGCGTCGAGCAGCAGGGATCCGGCACCGAGCAGGGCGGCGTCGGGCCCCGACCGCGTGGTGGAGATCTCCAGGTCGCGGGTGGCCAGCGGCAGGCACCGCTCGTACACGGCCGCGCGGATCGACGCGATCAGCGGCTCGGCCGGCGACAGGCTGCCCCCGACCACGATCGCGTCGGGGTTGATGAAGTTGACCAGCACGGTCAGCACCTCGCCGATGAGCCGGCCGGCGTTGCGGACGAGGGCGGTGGCCTCGGGCACCCCGTCCTCCACCATGGCGACGACGTCGGCCGGCCGCCGCACCTCGATGCCCTGCTCGTTGAGCACGCTCATGAGGGCCGCGCCGCTGGCGTAGGCCTCAAGGCAGTCGTCGTGGCCGCAGGAGCAGGTGACCGACGAGTCGCTCCTGACCCGCACGTGGCTGATGTCCCCGGCCGCGCCCCGCCCCCGGTGGAGCGTGCCGTTCACGATCACACCGCACCCGATGCCGCTGCCGGCCTTGAGCACCATCAGCGTCTCGCACTTCGGCCACGACCTGGCCTCCCCGGCCGCCATGAGGTTGGCGTCGTTCTCCACGAGCACCGGCAGGTCGAAGTGCGCGCCGAGGCGCTCCGCTACGGGGAAGTTGTTCCAGCCGGGCATGCGCGAGGGTGCGACGACCCGGCCGGTCCCGGGGTCCACCGGCCCTGGGATGCCCGTGCCGACCCCGCGCAGCGGGACCCCGGGCGGGCCGTGCGCGGCCAGCAGGTCCTCGAACGCGCCGGCCATCCAGTCGATGGTCGCCTCGGGGCCGTCCGCGATCTCGCAGGGGCGCTCCTCGACCACCAGCGGGGTGCCGCTGAGGTCGAGGAGGCCGAGGCGCGCGTGGTGGGCGCCCAGATCGGCGACCGCGAGCAGTCCCGCGCTGGGGCTGAGCCGCAGCCGGCGTGGCCGCCGGCCGCCGCGGGAGGTGCCCGCGCCCTCCTCCACCAGCAGCCCGCTGCCGATCAGTTCTTCGACGCGCAGCGAGACGCTGGAGGCCGCCAGGCCGGACAGGCGGGCGAGTTCCGCCCGCGACTCGGCGTGGCCGGCGGCGACGAGGCGCAGGAGGTCGCCCTGCGCCCCCCGCACCGGCAACCTCTCTTTACCTGGCATGGAGGTAAGAGATACCACGACGTGACTTAGTGCGCCAACGCGTTGACTTCGACCAGAATCATCCATTACGGTCCGCCATAACTTCGATTTCGAAGGAAGATGGCGATGATTCGGGTACGAGGCCTCAACAAGTGGTTCGGTGAGCACCACGTGCTGCACGACGTCGATCTCGACGTGGCGCGCGGCGAGGTCGTGGTGGTGATCGGCCCCTCCGGGTCCGGCAAGTCGACGCTGTGCCGGTGCCTCAACCGGCTGGAGGCGGCGGACTCGGGCGAGATCCTCGTGGACGGGGTGCCCGTGCCCGCGGAGGGCCGCGCGCTGGCCCGGCTGCGGGCCGACGTGGGGATGGTCTTCCAGAACTTCAACCTCTTCCAGCACAAGACCGTGCTGGAGAACGTGATGCTCGCGCCGATGAAGGTGCGCGGCGTGAGCCGCGCCGAGGCCGAGCGGACCGCCCACGAGCTGCTGGCCAGGGTCGGCATCGCCGAGCAGGCCGGCAAGCAGCCCGCGCGGCTGTCGGGCGGGCAGCAGCAGCGCGCGGCCATCGCCCGCGCGCTCGCCATGCGGCCCAAGGCCATGCTCTTCGACGAGCCCACTTCGGCGCTCGACCCGGAGATGGTCGGCGAGGTCCTCGACGTGATGACGGGCCTGGCCGCCGACGGCATGACCATGGTCGTCGTCACCCACGAGATGGGGTTCGCGCGCCGCGCGGCCGACCGCGTGGTGTTCATGGACGGCGGCCGGATCGTCGAGACGGGGGAGCCGAACGCCTTCTTCGACTCGCCTCGAACCGATCGGGCCAGGGACTTCCTGGCCAAGGTACTCACGCACTGATCGCAAAGGATGGTGGACCCCGATGGTGTCCATTAAGCGGGTGGCCGCTGTCGCCGCCGTGGCGATGGCCGGCCTGACGGCCTGTGCCGGGACGGACTCGGCGAGCTCCGCCGTGCCAGGCGCGGCCCCGAGCGAGGGCGGCGGGAGCGGCGTGCTCGCCAAGGCTCCGGTGGCCGCCGCCGCGGACATCCTGCCCGGCTCGACGATGGAGAAGATCAAGCAGCGCGGCGAGCTGATCGTCGGCGGCTCGCTCGACGCGCCGCTGCTGTCCCAGCAGAACCCCGCCACCGGCGAGGTGGAGGGCTTCGACGCCGACCTCGGCAAGGCTCTGGCCAAGTACATCATCGGGCAGCCGAAGGTGAAGATCGTCAACGCGGCGTCCGAGACCCGTGAGGCGCTGCTGAGCAACGGCACCGTCGACGTGGTCTTCCAGACCTACACGATCACGCCGGAGCGGGCCGAGCAGGTCTCCTTCGCCGGGCCGTACTACTCCTCGGGCCTGTCCATCGCGGTCAAGAAGGGCACGACGGGGATCTCCTCGCCGCAGGACCTGAACGGCAAGACCGTCATCGCCGGGGCCAACACGCCGGCGATTCCCGAGATCAAGAAGCTCGCGCCGCAGGCGAAGATCATCACCTTCGGCGGCGACCCCGAGTGCGTCCAGGCGCTCAAGCAGGACCGCGGCGTGGCCTACGTGCAGGACGAGACGCTGCTGGTCGCCGATGCCAAGAAGGACCCCGAGCTGCAGGTCGTGACCAAGCCGTTCACCCAGGACCCGTACGGCATCGGCCTCAAGCACGCCGACGACCAGTTCAAGTCGTTCGTCAACGACTGGCTGAAGAAGATCCAGGCGAACGGCGTCTGGCAGGACATCTGGAAGAACTCCCTCGGCACGGTCGTGCAGGGCGAGGCTCCCACGCCGCCCGAGATCGGGTCGGTGCCGGGTTCCTGATGTCGGCGCTGCTTGATCACCTGCCCGAGTTCTGGCAGGGGCTGGTCGTGACCCTCCAGATGACCGTGGCGTCGTTCGCCGGCGCGGCGGTCGTGGGGCTCGTGATCGTGGCGATGCGGGTCGGGCCGGTCCCGGTCCTGCGCGCGGTCGCGACGGTCTACGTCGAGACCCTGCAGAACCTCCCGCTGCTCGTGCTGCTCGTGCTCGCGGTCTTCGGCCTGCCCGAGATCGGGCTCAAGGCCGGCCTGACCACCACGGCCGTCGTGGTGATCGCGCTGTACGAGGGCGCCTACATCGCCGAGGCCCTCCGCTCGGGCGTCAACGCGATCTCCTCGGGTCAGGGCGAGGCCGCCCGGGCGCTGGGGCTGACGTTCGGCCAGTCGCTGCGCCACGTCGTGCTGCCGCAGGCGCTGCGCACGGTCGTGCAGCCGATCGGCAACATCTTCATCGCGCTCACGATGAACACCTCGCTCGCGGCGGCCGTCGGCGTGGTCGAGCTGACCGCCGCCGCCAACCGGGTGAACCTTCTGGAGGCACAGCCGATCCCGATCTTCGTGGGGGCGGGCCTGGCGTACGCCGCGATCGCCGCCTGCGCCGGGTTCGTGACCGGGCGGCTCGAACGGCGGCTGGCGGTGGCGCGATGAGCAACCTGCTGTTCGACGAGCCGGGCCCGCGCGCCCGCCGCCGCATCCGCCTCGCCACCGTCGCGGGCGTGCTGGTGCTGCTCGCCCTGGTGGCCCTGGCCGTGCGCCAGTTCGCCGCCAACGGGCAGCTCGCCGCCGAGCGCTGGCAGCCGTACGCGACCTGGCCGATGTGGCGCTACCTGCTCGGCGGGCTGTGGTCCACGGCGCTGGCCGCCGTCGTGTCCGCCGCGCTCGCGATGGCGGCCGGGATCGCGCTCGCGCTCGGACGGCTGTCGCGGCGCCGGGCGGTCCGCCTGCCGTCCGCGGCGTACGTCGAGGCCGTGCGGACGATCCCGGCGCTGCTGCTGGTCTACCTCGTGCTGTTCGCGCTGCCGAGGTACGGCCTGGACCTGCCGCTGTTCTGGAAGCTCGTGGCGCCGCTGGCCGTGTCCAACGCGGCGCTGTTCGCCGAGGTCTTCCGGGCCGGGATCATGTCCGTGGAGCGGGGGCAGGGAGAGGCCGCCCTGGCCCTCGGGCTCACCCACGGGCAGTCGATGCGCCTGGTCGTGCTGCCGCAGGCGGCCCGCCGGGTGCTGCCCTCGATCGTCAGCCAGTCGGTCGGCCTTCTGAAGGACACCTCGCTCGGCTTCGTCGTCAGCTACGCCGAGCTGCTCTACAGCGGCAAGGTCCTGGCCAACTACAACGGCCTGCTCATCCAGACGTACATCGTCGTCGCGCTGGTCTACCTCGTGGTCAACGCGTCGCTGTCCGCGCTCGCCCGTTCCCTCGACCGCTCCGTTGCGGGCAGGGGCGGCGCGCGCAGGAGGAAGATCACTCGTGTCCCTCGCTGAATACGCCCCGCTCGCGGAGGTCGTGCGGTCCGGTTTCGTGGAGAGCGTGCACTTCGGCAGCGCGGTCGCGCTGTCGGCGGGCGGCGAGGTCGCCGTCGCGCGCGGCCCGGTGCACGCGCCGGTGCTGCCGCGCTCGTCGGCCAAGCCGTTCCAGGCCCTCGCCTGCCTGCTCGCCGGGGCCCACCTGCAGGGCCCCGCGCTCGCGATCGCCGCGGGCAGCCACACGGGGGAGGACTTCCACGTGCGGCTCGTGGCCGGGATGCTCGCCGAGGCCGGGCTCGGCTTCGGCGACCTGGGCTGCCCACTGGACTGGCCGGAGGACGAAGCCGCCCGGCAGGCCCTGGTCCGGGCGGGCCTCGGGCCGTCGCGGGAGCGGATGAACTGCTCGGGCAAGCACGCCGCGATGCTCGCCGCCGCCGTGGCCGCGGGCGCGCCCACCGCCACCTACCTCGACCCCGGCCACTTCGTGCAGGAACGGGTGAGGGCGGTGGTGGAGGAGCTGTCGGGGGAGAAGGCCGCCCACGTCGCCGTCGACGGCTGCGGCGCCCCGCTGTTCGGGATCTCGCTGACGGGTCTGGCCCGCGCGGTTCGTGCCATGGTCGTGTCCGCGCAGGGGACGCCGCCGCGCGCGGTCGCCGACGCCATGCGCGCGCACCCGGAGTACGTCGGCGGGACCGGCCACGTGAACACCCGCCTGATGCGGGCAATGCCCGGGGCCGTGGTGAAGGGCGGCGCCGAGGGGGTGCTGGTCGTGGCGCTCGCCTCCGGGCACGCGGCGGCCGTCAAGGCGATCGACGGCGGGCCCCGGGCGACGACCGCGATCGCGCTCGCGGCGCTGCGGGCCGCCGGCGCGGACGTCTCTGCGGCGGCCGAGTTCACGACCGTCCCCGTGCTGGGCGGGGGAGTCCCGGTCGGCGAGATCAGTGCTGTTTTCTGAGCGGCTGTTTTCTGAGCGGCAGCTTTCCGAGGGGGAGACATGAGCCTGACGTACGAGATCTGCATCGACAGCACGGCCGGGGCACTGGCCGCCGAGCGCGCCGGCGCGCACCGCGTGGAGCTGTGCTCCGCGCTCTTCGAGGGCGGCCTGACGCCCACCCTGGGCACGGTCGAGGCCACGCTCGCGGCGGTGTCGGCGATCCGGGTCCACGTGATCATCCGGCCGCGCGGCGGCGACTTCGTCTACGACGAGCACGAGGTCGGGGCCATGGTCCGCGACGTGGCGGCGGTGCGGGACGCCGGGGCGCAGGGCGTCGTGATCGGCGTGCTCACCCCGGCGGGGGAGGTGGACACCGAGGTGGCCAAGCGGCTGATCGACGCCGCCGGCGGGCTCTCGGTCACCTTCCACCGGGCCTTCGACATGACGGCCGACCCGTTCGCCGCGCTGGAGACGCTGGCCGGCCTGGGAATCGACCGGGTGCTCACCTCCGGCCAGGACAGCTCGGCCCTGGAGGGCGCGCCGCTGATCGCCGAACTGGTGCGGCGGGCGGGCGACCGGCTGGTCGTCATGCCGGGAGGCGGCATCACCCCGCGCAACGTGAGCCGGGTGGTCGAGACGACCGGGGCCAGGGAGGTCCACTTCGCCGCCCTGGTCGACGAGCCCAGCCCGGCCGTCCACCGCAATCCGTATCCCTTCATGGGCGGGGAGCTGCGCCAGCCCGAGTACGTCCGCCGGGTCACCTCGCCCGCGCTGGTCGCGGAGGTGATCGCCGCGGCGCGCGGCTGAAGCCGGGCCGTATCCGCGGTGACCCGCGGGCAGGAGGGGTAGACCCTGGGCGGGGGGTGAGGCCGATGGGCACGCCGGAGCGGAGCCGGCCCCATCCGGGGCCCGAGGAGGGCGTGCGGCACGGCCGGTTGTCCGCCCGCCCCGTGGCCGTCGCACGGACGGCGTCCTCTCCCGAGCCGGGGGTGCACCGCCTGGACGGGCGCGCCCTGTTGTCCGTGCCGCCCGCCGGGGCGGCCGGGCCGTTACCGCTCGCCGTCGTGCTGCACGGCGCGGGCGGCACGGCGGAGCAGGCGCTGGAGTGGTTGCTCCCGCAGGCGTCGGATCTCGGCGTGCTGCTGCTCGCGCCGCAGGCCGTCTCCGCCACCTGGGACGTCATCGTCGGCGGTTACGGCGCGGACGTCTCCAGGATCGACGCCGCGCTGGAGGAGGCGTTCTCCCGCACGGCCGTCGCCGTCGGCGAGGTGGCCGTGGCCGGATTCTCCGACGGCGCCTCCTACGCGCTGTCGCTGGGACTGGCCAACGGCGACCTGTTCCAGGCCGTGCTCGCGTTCTCCCCGGGGTTCATGGCGCCGATGATCCGGCACGGCCGACCCCGGATCTTCGTCTCGCACGGCGTCTCCGACCGTGTGCTGCCGATCGACGAATGCAGCAGGCGCCTCGTGCCCGAGCTGAGGGAGAGCGGTTACGAGGTGACGTACGAGGAGTTCCGCGGCGGGCACCAGGTGCCGCCGCAGACCGCCGCCGCGGCCGTGCGCTGGTGGATCTCGCAGCGCCTGGGTCACGGCACCGGCGACGTCAGTCCGGGGTAGCGGTCTGCTTGAACGGCCACCAGTTCCGCTCGCCGAGCATCGTCGCGAGAGCGGGGACGAGCAGGGCCCGGACGAGGAAGGTGTCGGCGAGCAGGCCCAGGGTGACCACAAAGCCGATCTGAAACAGCGCCTCCATCGGAATCACCATCAAAGTGGCGAAGGTGGCGGCGAGCACGAGGCCGGCGGAGGTGATCACGCCACCGGTTCGCTCAAGGGCCTCCGTCACCGCACGGCGGGTTTCCTGCTGCCGACGCCGCTCGCTGATCCGGCTGAGGAGAAACACGTTGTAGTCGACGCCCAGGGCGACGAGGAAGATGAACGCGTATATCGGCAGATTCGGGTCTGAGGCCGGCTGGCCCAGGAGGTGGGTGAAGATGAGGGAACCGACGCCGAGGGCGAAGCCGAAGGAGAGGATCACGGTCGCGATCACGTAGAGCGGCATCACCACCGCGCGCAGGAGCACAGCGAGGACGACGAGGATCAGGGCAAGGCTGACCGGGACGATCAGCCTGGTGTCACGGCCGAGTGCCTGGCGGGCATCGTAGTTTTCGGCCACGGTCCCGCCGATCAGGACGGTCTGGCCGCCGGCCGCGCGCTCGGCGACCTCGCGCAGCGCCGGGACGGCGTCGGTGGACTGCTCTGAGAACGGATCCATTCGCAGGTCCGCATCGAAGATGAGCAAGTCCTTCGCCGAACTTCGCTCGCCTTGCGCCTCCGCCCCCGGAGAGTCTCCGTCCGCCCCGACCGATCTGGCCACCGCGTGCATGTCGGCGACCGGTGTGTGCGTGCCTTCGGTGAGAGCGCTCTGGACCTTCCCGCCTACCTCGGCGGCCACGACGATGCGAAGCGGTGCCGACCGGCCGGGGATGAAGTGGTCGCGGATCACCTGCTGGCCGCGGACCGAGTCCGGCGCCTCGCGGAAGGACTCGGAGAAGTCGAGCGCAGGACGCGCGCCGATGCCGGCCAGCGCGCCCGCAGCGAGGACGGCGGTGACCGCCGCGGCGATCACTCCCGGGCGTGCGTGAACGAGGCCCGCGACGCGCCCCCAGAACGTGACCGCGGCTGCGGACTCGGGCTCGAGGCGGGGAACCGCGGGCCAGAACGCCCGTCGCCCGAGGGCGATGAGCACGGCGGGCAGGAGCGTCAGGCCGGCACAGACCATGATCGCGACACCGAGGGCGAGGATCGGGCCCATTTCGCGTGTGGCGTTGAAGTCGGCAAGGGCGAGGACCATCATCGTGCCGGCGACGATTGCTCCGGCGGAGAGAATCGCTGGGGCGGTGCGCTGGGCGGCGGCGACCATCGCCTCCTCGGCGTCCCGCGTCCGGCGCAGCTCGTCGCGAAACCGCGCCACGATCAACAGACAGTAGTCGGTGCCCGCACCGAACATCAGCACGACCAGGATCGAGGTCGTCTGGCCGCTGACCTCGGTGAGGCCGGCGGCGACAAGGCCGTAGGCGAGGCCGGAGGTGACCAGATAGGCGAGGGCGACGACGGCCAGCGGCACCAGAGCGACCAGCGGCGAGCGGTAGGTCACGAGCAGCAGGAGCAGCAGTACGGCGACAGTGACCGCCAAAAGGGTTCCGTTGATCCCTCCGAACGCGGCTTGCCGATCGGCCTCGAAGCCGGCACGGCCGGTCACGAAGGCCCTCAATCCGCTCTTGTCGCCGGTGGCCGGCGGGACCACCTCGCGGATCGCCGCGACCGCCTGCTCAACGTTGGGCGTCGAGTCATCGGTCATCAGGACCGTGCTCAGGATGACGGTGTCGTCGGGTGAGGTGAGCAGCGAACCGCCCGAGCTCATGTCGAGCGGATCGGTCTCGCCGCACGCGCGTTGGTACGGGGTGGCGACCATCGTCAAGTTCGGGATCGCGCCGGACCGGCACAGCGCGAGGGCGTCGGTGTCGGCGCGCCGTCCGTCGTCCGCGGTGATCCCGCTCTCGCGGAAGTAGGCGATCACCGCCGCCGTCTCGCTGCCGCGCCGGAACCGCTCGTCGATGATCCGCTTGACCGCCGCCGACTCCGATCCCCGGACGAGGAAGGTCTCGCTCTCGTCGGCGGCACGCTCGCTGAGTTTGGCCTGTAGCGGCACCGCGAGCATCGCGAGCGCGAGCCACACGGCGATCACGACCCACCGTGATCGCCGGCCGGCGGCGATCACGGAAGCCCTGGTGAGAAGTCGCATCGGGTCGCCGACCTTAGAGACCGCCACCGACCCCCTCTATTTGGCTGACGACGCCATGCGCGATGTAGACGTAGATCCTCGTCGGGTCGATCTCTATCGGCACGGGCCGGCTCTTGTCGTCTTCGCGGGAAACGATGATCTCGCAGTTGTGACGGGCCGCCTTCTCGCGCGCCTCAGCGAGCTCCAAGCCGAGCAGCTCCGCCGTATCGAAGGCGTTCTTCGCGGGCGTGTACTGGTTGAGCCCGTTCTGCTCGGTCTCCACCATCGGGCATTGAAGCGCGGTCAGGTCGCGCCCCTTGGCCGTCGCCTCCCCGGAATCGTCGCTGCATCCCGCCAGAGCCAGTGCTCCGACGGTGATCGACACTGTGGCCGCAGCGACGCTGAGAAGCCGCCGGTGAACCCTCTGACCGCTCATAGCGGGGACGCTAACTGACGAAACCGTCTGGATCAAGACAACTAACGCTCTTGACGAAGGAATCAACGGCAGATCGGCCATCAACTTTTTGGATTTCGAGGCGAAAGTTCTTGACACATGGACAAAAGGTGCAGACGCTACGTCTGAACCTCGGGCGGTCGAACCATATTGCTCCGGCCGCGGGGCTGTCGCCGCCGCATTGGGAGAGGAAGTGAGTGGTATGCGGAACGCCGCGCTGCCCGCGCGGAGTGTGAGGCGTTCTCTGATCGCGCTGACTACGGTCGCTCTCGGGGCTCAGATGCTCACCCCGGCGACCACTGCCCAAGCGAAGAGCACCCCCCAGGCTGCTGCTGCTGCCCCTGCGACGAGCACCGGGCCGGCCAACAATGGTTTCCTTGCGGCTCCGGCCAAGGCGGAGGACGGCAAGAGAATCCTCATCTATACCGGCACGACCGGATACCGGCACGCCGATGGGATCGACAACGGGCGCCCAGTGGTGCAGGCCGCTCTCGAGGCCGAGGGCTACGAGGTCGACTGGGAGGATTGCGACAACAACGGTGGCGGCGCGAACAACTGCGACAACCCGAACAAGAACCCTCGGATCTTCACCGACCAGAACCTGGCCCAATACAACGCGATCCTGTTCCTGAACTCATCGTGGTCGTGGGCCGGCGGCGGCCGGCCCGGACCGCTCCTCGACCAGGCCCAGCGCGATGCGTTGATCCGCTTCACCCAGAACAGCGGCGGGATCGCGGCCGTGCACAACATGACCGACGCCGGCGCCGGCGTCTCCGTGTGGGACTGGTGGGACGGCGGGCCGGACAGCCTCATCGGCACGACGATGACCGCCCACTCGAACGGGTCGGCCACCGGCAACGCCGCGACCGTCCAGGTCGCCGACCACAACCACCTCTCCACCAAAGACCTGCCCGACACCTACCAGATCGCCGACGAGCACTACAACTTCGTCCGCAGCGTCCGGGGCACCCACCACGTGCTCGAGACCTTCGACGAGCGCACCTACAACACCGGCAGCCAGAAGATGGGCCAGGACCACCCCACGACGTGGTGCAAGCTCTACGACGGCGACAGGGTCAAGGACGGCACCACCACCCCGCGGTCCTACAACGACGGACGGAGCTGGGTGACCTCGCAGGGCCACTTCGGCGTGCGTTACAGCGAGAACGGCGGCGACAACCCGCTGGTCAAGCAGATCGTCGGAGGGGTGCGCTGGGTCGCCGGCGAGGGCGACAAGACCGACTGCTCGGGCACCGTCTGGTCGAACTTCACTCGCACGACCCTGGTCGACAACGCGAACGGCCCGATGGCTCTCGACGTGGCGTCGGACGGCAAGCTCTACTGGACCGAGATCGGCCCCACAACGGGCTACCAGTCCCAGGGCTACGTGAAGATGCACGATCCGAACGGCCCGCCGAACAACTCGACCACGGTCGCGACGATCCCGACGCGCGCCGACCACGGCAACTCCGAGGACGGCGTGCTGGGGATGAGCCTGGAGCCGGGCTTCGACCTATCGAACCCAGACAAGCGCGACATCTACGTCTACTACTCCCCGCGCAACCCCGACTGGCCGACCACGGGCAACCAGCAGACGGTCGGCTACAACCTGATCAGCCGCTTCACGTTGAACGAGGCCGGCACCGCGTTCGAGCCCGCGCAAGCAGGCGGAGCCGGTGACCCGGCACATCCCTACGATGAGCGGCAGATCCTGCGCGTGCCCAAGGCGAAGATCTCGGGCAACCCCTCAGGCTTCCCGGGCGGCCCCACCGACAACGGCCCCGGCCATGTCGGCGGCGCGAGCCTCGTGTTCGACTCCGAGGGCAACCTCTACCTCGGCGTCGGCGACGACACCTCCCCGAACGCGCCCGGCCACAACGGCTACCCGCCGATGGACCATCGCGCCTCCGAGCGCTGGGACGCGCGCAAGACGGCGGCCAACACCGCCGACCTGCGCGGCAAGGTCCTGCGCATCAAACCGATCGAGGACATTCCGCCTCCGACCTCAGGGAGCGCCCCCGACCCCGGCCTGGACAAGACCTACACGGTCCCGAAGGGCAACATGTTCCCGCCGGGGACACCGAAGACCCGGCCGGAGATCTATGCCATGGGCTTCCGGCAGCCCTTCACGGTGCACACCGACCCCGCCCACCCGGGTACGGTCGTCGTCGGCGAGTACTGCCACGACAACTCGGTGGACCAGGCCAACCGTGCCCCGGCGGGCACCTGTGAGTGGGATCTGGTCGACGGGCCCGGCTTCCAGGGCTGGCCGTTCTGCGTCGGCGACAACTCGAAGACCAACACCACGTGGCGCTGGAACTACGAGACCAACTCCTCGACCGGCCAGCAGTACGACTGCACGCTCGACAAGATCCCGGCCGACCTCGCCTGGGCTCCGCCGGGCGGCAAGAGCTCGCCACCCACATTCCAGGGCCTCGATGAAATCCCAGGCCCCGCGAAACCGGCGACGATCTGGCGCAAGTACCCCAACAACCCGGGCGGTCAGGATCCGTTGGCTTTCGGCGACCTGGGCCCCGGGGGCATGCAGCCGGTCACCGGCCCGGTCTACCGATACAAGGACAGCTACGGTCCCGGCGCCTTCCCGCCCTACTACGACGGCTCGTGGCTGATCACCAACCGCGGTGCAGACAACGGGTTCTGGAAGGAGGTCCGCCTGCGGGAGGACAACAACCAGATGCTCCGGGTCAACGACTGGCTGCCGGTCAACCACTTCGGCACGCCGAACAGCAGCTTTGTGATCCCGACCAGGTTCGGGCCCGACGGCGCCCTCTACATGGGGCGCTGGACCTTCGGCTGCTGCCGCAGCCAGGTCAACTCCACAATGAAGATGGAGCTGGTCAAGATCGAGTTCAAGCCCTCGACCACGTGCGCCGAGGACACTCAGGCACCGACGGTGTCGCACCAGATCGAGGGCCGGGCCCACCCCAGCCAGCAGAACACCTACATCGACTCGGCCACCCTCAAGCTCAACGCCAACGATGTCGGCTGTGCCGGGGTGGAAAAGGTGGAGTATCGCGTCAACGGCGGAGAGTGGACCGCCTACGACGCGCCGGTCCCGTTCAAGAACCCGGGGAAGTACACGGTCGACTACCGGGCCACCGATTACTCAGGTAACGCCTCCACCCCGCAGAGCGCCGTCTTCACGGTGGCCGACGGCGGCAAGACGCTCCCCACGACGTGCGACATCTACGCCATGGGGACGGGGTGGAGTCCCGGCAACTGCGAGATCGCTCTCGGTGGCACCATCACCTGGCACTTCAACGCGGATGCGGGGATGCCACACGATGTCTGGCTCGTGCCGCCCGGCGGCAATCCGGACCCGAACGGCGGCGACATCTTCGAGGTCACCAAGGGCCCTGTCTCGCCGGGAGGTCCGTCGGTCTCCTACACCTTGAACAAGGAAGGGACCTGGACGGTCATCTGCAGGCTCCACTCCGGCTTCGACGGCAAGAAGTGGGCGGGCATGGTCACGACGATCACGGTCGGAGGAGGGGCCGCGGGTGTGTACACCATCTCTCCCAAGCACAGCGGCAAGTACGTCGCGCCGCAGAACGCCTCCACCGCCAACGACGCCAAGATCGTTCAGATGAGTGCGACGGAGGGCGGCGAGCAGCAGTGGGAGGCCATTCCCTTCACCGCGGGCGCCTACCAGCTCAAGAACGTCAAGAGCGGCAAGTGCCTTGACGTGCCGACCGGCTCGACCGCGACGGGCACCCAGCTCGTCCAGTACTCCTGCCATCCCGACGGCAATACCGACCAGGTCAACCAGAGGTTCTATCTCATCCCGTCCGGAGACGCCTACCAGATCAGTTCGGCGGTAAGCGGCCTGTGCCTCGACATCAACGGCAAGTCCCAGGCCGACGGCGCCGCGTTGATCCAGTGGACCTGCAGCAATGACGACAACCAGCGGTTCGGCTTCACCCCGGTTTCCTCTCCCAGCGTTCCGCTGACCGTGACCGCCACGTCCCGCTGCGTGGGCACGTCGGCGTACGTGGCGGTGACGGCGGTCAACGATGGCGACGCGCCGGCGAGCGTGACGTTGTCGACCCCGTACGGCTCGACGACCGTGGCCGACGTGGCCCCGGGCAAGCAGGCGTACCAGTCCTTCAACGCGCGTGCCGGGCAGATCGGCGCGGGCAAGGCGACTGTCAAGGGGACCGCGACGATCGGCGGCAAGCAGGTCACCTCGACCTACGACGCCGCCTACAACGCGATCAGCTGCGCCTGACCGCCGCACTGAAAGCACTGACCGGGGCCGGCCGGACGATTGGCCGGCCGGCCCCGCACCCCATGCCTCCCAAAAGATGGAGTCATCACGTGAAGACCAAGAGAACCACCCGGATACTGGCTGTGTCGGTGCTCGGCCTGGCGCTTTCGGGTGTGGTCGGTCCCGCGATGGCGGCCGACGGACCCGGCGACGGCTCCGGCGACGGCATCGACGTGTCGGTGAACATCGAGCCCACCACCACGCCCGGTCAGCTGTCGATGACGGTCGCCGACAACAGCGGGGTGTCCCTCGCCGAGAACGGCTCGGACGCCGCCGCCCGCCAGTTCACCGGCACCCTGCCGACGGTCACGGTGTCCGACACCCGCAACCCGGAGGACATCCCCGATGGGGAGTACTGGGCGGTCGTCGGCCAGGCCGGCCAGTTCACCGCGGCCGACGACCCGTCCAAGACCATCGGCCCCGAATACCTCGGCTGGAAGCCCCGCCTGCTGACCGACTCCTCAACCGGGGCGGTGTCGGCCGGTGAGCCGGTCTCCAGTGTCATCTCCGACGGCAGCGACGCTCCCGCCGTGGGTCTGGAGGGCCAGGAGTTGCTCGTGTCGATCGCGAACTCCGCGGACGAGATCGGCACTTCGGAGGTCAACGCCGATCTGGCCCTGCGCACTCCGGTCGACGTCGCCGCCGGTGAGTATCACTCGACGCTGACGCTGTCGCTGTTCAACCAGTCCTGAGCCGGCGGCGGGACCGGAAAGGAAACGGGCCACCCCTTTCTCGCCGTAGGGGTGGCCCAATATTCATAGAAGACCCTTGATTCGGCAGAAGTTATGTGGAAACCGACCGATCGACGGTCTTGGGATCCAGGATGCGCTCTATGACCATGACAGCGGCGCCGGTAACGCCCGCCCGGTCACCGAGCTCGCTGGCACGGATGCTGAGACTCTGGGTGGCCAGTGGCAACGAGCGGCCGTAGACCATTTCGCGGACGCCCGCCAAAAGGTGATCGCCCGCTTCGACCAGGTCGCCGCCGATCACGATCATTGTGGGGTTGAAGAAGTTGACGATCGAGGCGAGCGCGCTGCCGACCTCTCTGCCGCCCTGCCGGACAAGGCGGATGGCCAGGGGATTGCCTTCCTTGGTTAGGCGGACGACATCCCGGCCGTCGGCGACATCAAGCCCCGCGTCGCGGAGGCGGGCGACCAGAGCCGCGCCGCCGGCCACGGCCTCCAGGCAGCCGACGTAGCCGCAGCGGCACTGCACCTGGTCGATGGTGGGGATGCGAATGTGGCCGATATCCCCTGCAGCCCCTCGGGCGCCGCGATGCAGCCGGCGTCCGGCGATGATGCCACAGCCGATGCCGGTGCCCGCCTTGACGAAGATCAGATGCTCGACCTCGGGGTGGACGGCCCAGTGCTCGCCCAGCGCCATGATGTTCACGTCGTTGTCGACGAGCACCGGAACGCCGAGCCGCTCGCCGAGCCAGCCGGGTACGGGGAAGCCGTCCCAGCCCGGCATGATCGGTGGGTTGACCGCCGTGCCGCTTTCGTGGTCCACAGGGCCGGGGAGGCCGACGCCGACTCCGCAGACGTCCGACGCCGGATGACCGCACTCGGCGAGCAATTCGCGGAAGGTGTCGAGAACCCAGCTCAGCGTCGGCTCAGGTCCGCGGTCGATGGGCAGGTCGGCGGCACGTTCCGCCAGGACCGCTCCACCGAGGTCGCTGGCGGCGATCCTGGCGTGGGTGACGCCGAGGTCGGCGGCGAGCACCACGCGGGCCTCACGGTTGAAGGAGAAGGCGGTGGCGGGCCTGCCGCCCGATGGAGTCGTGTCCTCGGCGGGCAGGATCAAGCGCTGGTGCAGCAGAGCGTCAATCCGCTGGGACACCGCGCTTCTTGACAGACCAGTGAGCTGGACCAGCTCAGCGCGGGTACGCGCTCGCCCGTCACGCAGGATCGAGAGCAGTGATCCCGCTCCGGTCCCGCCGGGCATGCCCTGAGCCACTGGCACTCCTTACTACTCGACGTTTCCTTATGTTTTACCCTACGCGTCTTTTGCTTGACCAAAGTCATAAGTCATGTATACGCTCGCGGCGATATGTAGCGGCGCACCTAAAGTTCTGACAAGCAGACGGGGTGCCGGGCCGGGAGCGAGTTTATGACCTGTATTAACGGCGTGCCCGAGCCGAGAATCCAGCGAGCCCAGCAGTACGGCCGAATGAGCGAGGCTTTTCTGTCTTCCGTTCCCGTGGCGGAGTAGGCCCGATGCTGACCATGACGGGCATCGGCAAGAGCTTCTTCGGCGTGCGGGTGTTATCCGGCGTGGACCTCGCGGTCGTGCCGGGCGAGGTCCACGCGATTGTGGGGGAGAACGGAGCGGGCAAGTCCACGCTCATGAAGATCCTCGCCGGAGTGCACGCACACGACGAGGGAACGATCGAGATCGACGGCCGGCGCGTATCGTTCGGCCATCCGCTGGAGGCCCAGCGCGCCGGCGTGGCGATCATCTACCAGGAGTTCAATCTGCTGCCCGAGCGGACCGTGTCCGAGAACGTCTTCCTCGGCAGGGAACCGGTACGGCGCGGCTTGGTCGACCGGATCGCGATGGACACCGCGACCGCCCGGCTGCTCGCCGAACTGGGTGAGGACTCCTTCGGCCCCCGACAGCTGGTCAAGCGCCTGTCGGTCGCTCAGCAGCAGGTCGTGGAGATCGTCAAGGCGCTGTCGCTCGATGCCCGGATCGTCGTGATGGACGAGCCCACCGCCGCGCTCGCCGAGCACGAGGTCGAACTGCTCTACCGGCTGGTGCGGCGCTTGCAGGAGCGAGGCATCGCCGTGCTCTACATCTCTCACCGGCTGCGCGAGGTGTTCGACCTCAGCGATCACGTGACGGTCATCAAGGACGGCAGGCTGGTCACCACGGCCGCCACCGAGGACGTCACCTCCGAGGATCTGGTCCGCCTCATGGTCGGGCGCGATCTGAACGGTTACTTCCCGCCACGCTCCACCTCGGTCGGGGAGACACGGCTCCAGGTCACCGGCGGCGGCAACGACCGGCTGCACGACATCGACCTGAAGCTGAACGCGGGAGAGATCGTCGGCATCGCCGGGCTTCAGGGATCCGGCCGATCGGAGCTGGCCAAGGCCCTGTTCGGTGCCGAGCCGTTCACCCGGGGCGAGATGACGCCGGTGCGCCCGCGCTCGGTCCGCGAGGGAATCCGTGCCGGAGTCGGCCTGGTGACCGAGGACCGCAAGAGCGAGGGCCTGGCCCTGCGCCAGTCCGTGCGCGACAACGCCCTTCTCGTGACCCGCGCGATGGGCCGTGGTGCTCGCCGCAGCGGGGTGCGGGAACTGCTGGAACGTGTACGGCTCACGCCGCCCCGCGAGGAGCAGGAGGTTCGCTATCTGTCCGGCGGCAACCAGCAGAAGGTCGTGCTCGCCAAGTGGATGACCGTCGCCCCGAAGGTGCTCCTGTTCGACGAGCCCACCCGTGGGGTCGACGTGGGCGCCAAGGCGGCCATCCACGACCTGATGCGCGAGCTGGCCGAAGACGGCGTCGCGATCATGATGATCTCCTCCGAGCTGCCCGAGCTGATCGGCATGAGCGACCGCATCGTCGTGCTCCGGGAGGGCCGCATCGCGGGCACCCTTCCCGCAGGATCCTCAGAGGAGGCCGTCATGAGCCTGGCCGCGGGTGAGGTGTCCTCATGACCCAGAACGTGCTCGCTGATGGCAGGGCCAGGTTCGGGGCGCTGGTGAACCCCACGAGTGTCGTCTTCCTGGCACTGGCCGGCGTGATCCTCGTGGGCTGGGCGCTGGTAGCCGTGGACGGTGGCCAGTTCCTCACGATGGAGACCGTCGTCGGGGTGCAGCAGCGTTCGGCGGCGCTCGGGATCGTCGCGGTAGGCCAGACGCTGGCCATCCTGGCGGGATCCCTCGACCTGTCGGTCGCCTATCTGATCAGCCTGGCCTCGCTGGTCGCGGCGGTGACCATGGCGGGCCAGGACTCCAACATCGTGCTCGCGGTCGGCGCCGTCATGGGAGTGAGCGCACTGGTCGGGCTGGTCAACGGTCTGATGATCAGCAAGTTGCGCGTGCACGCGTTCATCGCCACACTCGGCATCTCACTGATCATCAAGGGAATCCTGGGCGACCTCTACGACGGCCCGGCCGGCCGGGTGCCGGAGTCCTTCCAGCACCTCGGCTACGACCGGTTGGGCCCCGTGCCCGTCTCGGCGTTGCTCTGGGCCGCGGTCGCACTCGTCGCCTGGTTCCTGCTCAGACGGACCAAATACGGCTACCGGGTGTACGCCGTCGGCGGTGACGTCGAGGTCGCCAGGTTGTCCGGCATCCGCACCGACCGGGTGATCATCATCACGCACGTGCTGTGCTCGCTCTGTGCCGGCATCGCGGGGCTGCTGCTGGCCAGCAGGCTCGGCGCCGGAGCCCCGACCGTGGGCACCGACGGCGGATACGACCTCGAGTCCATCGCCGCCGTCGTCCTCGGCGGCGCCGCGCTGGCCGGGGGCAGAGGCGGAGTCGCGGGCACCGTGGGCGGCGTGCTGCTGCTCGCCGTCCTGGACAGCGTGTTCAACCAGCTGGAAGTGAACTCCTTCTTCAAGGACGTCGTGCGGGGCGTGGTGATCGTCGTCGCCGTTGCCGTTTACGCCCGGCGTACGGGCCTGATCGGAAGGAGGCGGACGTGAAGCGTGCGCTGCCGATTCTCGCGGTGCTGGCGGTGCTGCTGGCCGCCATCGCGATCGTCAACCCGTTCTTCCTGGAGCCCGCCGGGTTCCTCTCCTTCGTCAGGCGCGCCGCGCCCCTGGTCATCCTCGCCGCCGGGCAGTACCTGGTGATCGTCTCCGGCGAGTTCGACCTGTCGGTCGGATCGCTGGTCACCGTCGAGGTGGTCGTCGCCGCCCGCTTGATCGACGGGGACGAGGCGGCGACCTGGCCGGTGCTGGCCCTGCTGATCGTGCTCGGCCTGTTCGTCGGTCTGGTCAACGGTGCGGTGACGACCCTCCTGCGCGTGCCGTCGTTCATCACCACGCTCGGCATGATGCTCGTGCTGTCCGGCGCGGTCTTCCTGTGGACGGGCGGCGCACCGCGCGGCGCGCTCTCCCAAGCGTTCCGCATGTTCGGCAGGCAGACCGGATGGGCTGTGCTCACCCTCGTGGTCGTCGCCGTCGCGGCCGTGTTGCTGATGCGGGCGAACTTCGGCAGGACACTCATCGCCATCGGCGACAACGAGCGCGCGGCCGCCCTGTCCGGCGTACGGGTGACCCGGGTGAGGCTCATCGCCTTCACCCTCTCGGGCGTGTCCGCCGCAGTGGCCGGAATCCTGCTCGGCGGGTTCGCCGGAGTGTCCGCTCAGGTCGGCCAGGGACTGGAGTTCCAGGCAATCACCGCGGTCGTCCTGGGCGGCGTCGTCCTGGGCGGCGGTCGCGGCACGGTCATCGCCGCGATGGCCGGGGCGCTCACCCTGGAGGCCCTGTTCACCCTGCTCAACCTGTACGGCGTCTCTGGGGCGCTGAAGTTCACCGTGCAGGGCGTCGTCCTCATCGCCGCCGTAGCGGCCGGAGCCATCCGTCTTCCCTTCCTCGATGCCCCGAAAGTAAAAGGAGACGCCCATGCGGTTTCATAGACCGCTCATCCTCGCCGCCGCGGCTCTGACGGTGTTCGCCGTCGGCGGCTGCACCAGCGACAAGCCCAGCACCACCACAGCCGCCGACACGGGCGCCGGCACGGCGCCGCCCGCGGCCGCTTCGACGGCGCCGGCCTCGGGAACCGGTGAGCAGTCCAAGTTCTTCGTCCAGGCCGACTACGACGCTCAGCTCGCGATGCGCTCGCAGACGGCGGAGGGACCGGCGGACAAGCCCTGGGAGCAGGCCATCGCGCCGCAGATGGTGTCCACCGCCGAGTACAAGAAGAAGGACGGGCCGTACCACCTGTGCTTCTCCAACGCGGCGGTCGACAATCCCTGGCGGCAGGTCGGCTGGAAGACCATGCAGGCCGAGGTGGCGTTGCACAAGGAGATTTCCGAGCTCACCGCCCTCGACGCCGAGGGCAAGGACGACAAGCAGATCTCTGACATCGCCGAGCTGCAGGCCAAGGGCTGCGATGCGTTGATCGTCTCGCCCAACACCACGGCGACGCTCACTCCAGCCGTCAAGGGCGCCTGCGGCAAGGTCCCGGTCATCGTCTTCGACCGGGGCGTGGAGACCGACTGCCCGGTGACGTTCATCAAGCCGATCGGCGGCTACGCGTTCGGTGCCGACGCGGCCGAGTTCCTCGTGGAGAAGGTGCCGGCGGGCGGGAAGATTCTGGCGCTGCGCATCAGCCCTGGGGTGGATGTGCTGGAGACCCGCTGGTCCGCGGCGAAGGCCGCCTTCGACTCCAGCGGCCTCCAGGTCGTCGGCGTGGAGTTCACCGACGGCGACGCGGCCAAGGCCAAGGGAATCGTCAACGACTACATCCAGCGGTACGGCAAGCTCGACGGCGTCTGGATGGACTCGGGAGCCACCTCGGTGGCCGTCGCTGAGGCGTTCGAGGACGCCGGCGTGCCCGTCCCGCCGATGACCGGTGAGGACCAGCAGGACTTCCTGCGTAAGTGGAAGGACGACGGTCTTACCGCTGTCGCTCCCACGTACCCCACCTACCAGTGGCGCACACCGATCATCGCCGCCTTGAAGATCCTCAAGGGTGAGGAGGTGCCGAAGGTGTGGAACCTTCCGCAGCCCAAGATCACGGCGGAGACCCTCGACCGGTACCTGCAGCCGAACATGCCGCCGCTGCACTACGCGCTGTGCGGCTGTGAGGGCATGCCCGGATTCCCCGAGAAGTGGGGCGGTAAGAAGGGGTGAGCGCGTTCCCTCTCGGAGTGAACACGTGGGTGTGGGCGTCGCCGCTGACGGACGACGACCTCGCGTCCCTGGTGCCCCGGGTCGCGGCCTGGGGGTTCGACGTCATCGAGCTGCCGGTGGAGCGGCCCGGCGACTGGGATCCTCACAAGGCCGCGGCGCTGCTGGCCGAGCACGGGCTGAAGGCATCGGTGGTGCTGGTCATGCCGCCGGGGCGGGAGCTCGTGGCGGCCACGGCCGAGGTCGTCGAGGAGACCCAGGACTACCTGCGGCACTGCGTGGACGTGGCGGCGGCCGTGGGCTCCCCGGTGATCGGCGGGCCCGCCTACGCCTCCGTCGGCAGGACCTGGCGGATGTCGAACGACGAGCGCCGGACGATCTACACCGAGCTCCGGAACAACCTGGAACCCGTGGTCGACTACGCCGGCGAGCACGGTGTGGCGATCGCGGTCGAGCCGCTCAACCGCTACGAGACCAGTCTGCTCAACACCGTTGAGCAGGCTCTCGACGCATTGCCCGGCGGATGCGGCCTGGCGCTCGACGTCTATCACATGAACATCGAGGAGAAGGATCCGGCGCAAGCCGTACGTGCCGCGGCGGGCCGGATCGCGCATGTGCAGGTCTGCGGAACGGATCGGGGCACACCAGGCGCCGACCGCTTCGACTGGCCCGCCTTCACCCAGGCCCTGGATGAAGCGGGCTATGCGGGCCCCCTCGTTATCGAATCCTTCACCGCCCACAACCAGACGATCGCCACCGCGGCCTCCATCTGGCGGCCGCTCGCACCAAGCCAGGACTCCCTCGCCGTGGACGGTCTGGCCTTCCTCAAGTCGCTGTAGCCGGCCCCGCGGTTCCCCGCCGACGGCGGGGAACCGCGGGAGCCCGTCAGGCCCGGGTCCACCGCTGGTTCGCGCCGCCGTTGCAGGTCCATAGCTGCACCTTGGCGCCGTTGGTCGTCTGGTTGCCGTTCACGTCCAGGCACAGGCCGGACTGGACGCCGACGACGGTGCCGGTGGAGTTGACCGTCCACTTCTGGTTGGCGCCGCCGTTGCAGTCCCAGATGCCCACCGTCGCGCCCGCCGTGGTCCGCTGGTCGAACACGTCGAGACACTTCGTCCCGCCGAACGTGCGCAGCTCGCCCGAGGAGGTGAGGGACCACTTCTGGTTCGCGCCGCCGTTGCAGTCGTAGATCTGCATTGTCGAGCCGTTGGTCGCGGCGCCGCCGGCGACGTCGAGGCAGCGCCCGGACTGCGCGCCGACGAGCGTGAAGTTCTGCGGGGCCTGCGGGGCCGCCCAGGTGCCGGTCGCCGTGTCGATGGTCCAGGAGTCGTAGAACGCGTTCATGGAGGCGGTGGAGCCGCTGATCGTGAGCGGCAGCCACACGGGCGTCGAGCTGTTGAGGTCGTTCGGGTTCCACCGGTCGCCGACGTAGAGGTACGTGGTGCCCGACGAGCCCGACACCGGCACGACGGAGGAGGTCTGGGAGTCGAACGTGCGGCTGCCGGAGGGGGCGAACGTGGTGAATCCGCTCCACGGCCCGGACAGGGAGGTCGCGGTGGCGTAGGAGTTGTCGTTGGTGGACCAGCCGGTCAGGTGCGAGGCGAACAGGAAGTATCGTCCGTTCACCTTGACCATCGCCGGAGACTCCAGGTCGGCGAGCACCGCCGTCGTGCTCACCGCCTGGGTGTAGTCGGCGGAGAGCCGGTCGATGCGCAGGCCGTGGCTGCGGTCCTCGGTCAGCAGGTAGGCCGTGCCGTCGTCGTCCTTGAACAGGCCCAGATCCCGGCTCTCGAATCCCAGCGGCCGCGAGGAGCCGCGGTAGGTGTACGGCCCGCACGGCGTCGGGCTGGTGGCCACACCCGCCCGCGCGTCGCTGTAGGAGGAGTTGTCGATGTGCACCCACATCACGTACTGGCCGGTCGCCGAGTTGTAGATCACCTTCGGCCGTTCCACGATGCGCCCCGCGGCGAGGTCGCCGCTGCCCTGCCGGCTCAGCGCGTTGCCCACCCGGGTCCAGGTGGCCAGGTCCGTGGAGGAGTAGCAGGCGACCGCTGTGAACGTGGCGCCGGCGCTTTTGTCCTCGCCGACCATGTAGTACGTCGAGCCGACCTTGAAGAACCCGGCGCCGTGCGCCTGCAGCCGGTTGCCCGCCGTGTCGTACCACATGACGCCGGGGTGGAGCGTCACGGCGGCGGCGAACCCCGGGACGGGCGCGAACAGCCCGGCGATCATCAGGATGGTCGTGCCGAGCGCCGTGAACCACGCGCGGATGCGTCTCATGGTGCCTCACCTGGGGGATGGACGGTCGGGCGGGGCCGTGGGCAGAGCCAGGCGAAGCGCCGGGCGTCACGTGGCCGCGGGGGACGGAGTGCCGATCTTCGGCTTCGAGGCTCCCCGGACCTTAGACACGATCCGGGAACGCGATCAAGACCCGGCCCGCCCGCCTGCCGGCCCGTACGCGATGACCTCGGCCCCGGCCGCCCTCCGGGGCCGGAAGAGCCGAAACTTTCACGAGGCGGCGTCGGGACCCGTCACTCGGCCGGGTCCAGTTCGAGCCCGGCGAGTGAGGCGTAGTGCATGAACTTGAACGGGTTGAGCAGCTGGTTCCGCGCGACCATCGACTCCAGCAGGCTCTGCCGCAGGCCGGCGAGCTCGGGAGCGCCGGCGTGGCTGAGCAGGCCCAGGTCGACGACGTGCAGGGCCAGCGGATGCTCGCCGCGTCGTGCGAGCTCGAGCCCCGCGGTGACGAAGGCCGCCGCGCTCCGGCCACCCAGCAGGTCCAGCGCGGCCGACAGCTCGGCGGAGGTGAAGCGCTCGACGCCCTCGCCGCTTCTGTGCCAGTAGCCGGTCCGCCCGCGGTGCACCCGCTGGATGAAGGTGTCGCGGGTGACGAGGTAGGGCATCACCGCGGCGGGGTGGTCCCGGAGAACGTCCGGCAGGTGGTTGAGCCGCAGGATCTCGGCGAGCGTCAGACCGTCCGAGATCCCGGCCGCGGTGATCCGCTCCAGGTCGCGCAGTGCGGCCAGCAGCCCGGGGAAGGCCTCGACGGGGTAGTTCTCGGTCAGCGCCGGGTGCCCGTGGATCAGCGTGCGCGGCCGCAGGTCCATGACGACCCGCATGGCGTCGAACAGGCCCTGCGCGGAGCCCTCCGCGACGGTCGGCGAGCCGAGATAGGGCATGCACATGTCGCCGACGAAGGCCACGCCCAGATCCGGGAGGTGGACGACCAGCCCGTCCTCGGTCTCTCCTCCGGCGATCGGGATGAGCGTGAAGTCCACGCCGCCGACGGTCAGGCTCTCCACGGCGTCCACCAGCCGGCCGGGGACGACGTGGGCCTGGCGGCCGTGGCCACGCGGAAGGTAGTAGCCCAGCGGCGGCGGGCCGGAGTTCTGGATCGCGAGCTCGCGAGGGAAGTTCGCCTGGGCGATCACCGTGGCGCCGTCGGCCGTGAGGGCGTCGAGGCCGCCGACATGGTCCAGATGGGCATGCGTGAGGATCACGTGGGTGACGGGCAGCTCGGTGATCTCGCGGAGCGCGCCGAGTGCCGCGGCCGCGTGCTCGGGCGTGCTGGCGGCGTCGACGGCGACCACCCCGGTGCCGGTGACGACGAAGCCGACGTCGGCGAAGTCGTAGCCCTGCGCCACGTGGACGCCCTGTGCGTGCTCGACCAGGCGCGGGGGGACGAAACGGAACCCGTCCTCGGGATTCGCCCAGTAGCCGGTGATCAGGTGGCCGGCCCGGCCGCGTGCCCGCGCGGCGTCCTCGGCGCGTCCGAGCAGGTCGTACGCGCGTGCCAGCGCCGCGTGGACGGGCCGCATGAAGCCCGGCGGGAACTGGTCCTTGACCATGAGGACGAACTCCAGATCCGCGACCACGGTCTCCGCGCGGCCCGCGCACCCGGGCAGGCCGGCGAGGGAGATCCCGCGGTAGTAGTGGGGAAGCCCGAGGTCCAGCGTGGTGGCGGCGTCGAGCTTGGCGATCGCCGCCTCGGCCTGGCCGTCCAACCGGGACTGGAAGGCGCCGGCGAGCGCCAGCAGGAGACCGTCGCGCGGCGTCCGGGACGACAGTTCCGCGAAGAACCCGAAACCCTCCGCGTCGAGCCCGGCGGCCGTGAACTGGCTCGCCAGCACGATCCTGGTGCGCCGGTCGGCGTTCGGCCACGTGGCGACCTGGGAGAGCGCCGCGATCTCTTCGTTCATGCCTCTTCCCCGATCTGGTCGCGCTGCCGGTGCGCCGGATGCCGGTCGGCGCCGCCGGGGCGCCGGATGAATACGAGGGCGAGGGCGGCGCCGGCCGCCGCGGCGATCATGAACCAGCGGACGTCGTCGTGAGCGCCGATCACGGTCGCCGCGGTCGGGGTGCCGAAGACGGCGACGAAGGCGGCGACGCCGAGGGCCGAACCGATCTGACGGAACATGGTCTGCGCGCCGATTCCGGTGGCCAGCGTCTGCGGCGCCAGAGTGGCGGTCGCCGCGATCGTGAACGCGGGCAGGGCGAGGCCCACTCCGCCGCCGCCGACGAGCATTGCAGGGAAGAAGAGCGACCAGTAGGCGGGCTCCGCACCGATGAACGCGACCCACATCACCGATCCGATCCCGAACAACAGGGCGCCCGCACCGCCGACGAGGCCAGGGCCGACGCGCTGCGCGAGCCTACCGGCGAACGGCGCGCACACGGCGGCCGCGACGGGGCCGGGGGTCAGGGCCAGCCCGGCCCGCAGGATCGAGTAGTGCCAGGTCCCCGTGAGGAAGAGCACGTTGGCGAGCAGCATCGCCGAGAACGCGGCCGAGAACAGGGCCGCTGACAGGGCGGACAGCGCGAACGCCGGGACGCGCACGATGCTCAGTTCCAGGACCGGGGCGCGGTGCCGCCGGGAGCGCGCGGCGAACACGGCCGCGAGCACGACGGCGGCGGCGAAACAGCCGATCACCCGTGCGTCCCAGTTCCACGCGTGCCCCTGGACGAGGCCGAGGGTGGCGAGGGAGACGGCGGCGATCAGGACGAGGGTCCCGAGACCGTCGGGCAGCGGCGGGCGGGCGGGGTCGCGGATCTCGGGCAGCACGCGGTACGCGCCGGCGAGCACGATCGCGGTCAGGGGGACGTTGACGATGAAGATCCAGTGCCAGCTCACCTGGGTGAGGAGCCCGCCCAGTGAGGGACCCGAGGCGGCGCCGACCGCGCCCAGGGCGGACCAGACGCCGATCGCGGCCGCCCGGCTCCGCGGTGGGATGGAGGGCAGCAGAAGGCCGAGCGAGGCCGGGGTGATCGCGGCGGCTCCGGCCCCCTGCAGGATGCGGGCGGCGATGAGGAACCCGAGGGACGGCGACGCCGCGCACAGCGCCGAGCCCAGGCCGAACGCGAACAACCCGGCGATGAAGACCCGCCGCCGTCCGACGACGTCGCCGAGTTTGCCCGCGGGCACGAGCAGCGCGGCGAAGACGATCGCGTAGGCGTTCAGGACCCAGGACACCCCGGCCACGGTGGAGTCCGTGAAGTCGGCCTGGATGGCCGGAACGGCGATGTTGACGATGAACACGTCGAGCGTGGAAACGAATACGGCCAGCGCCAGCACAGCGAAGACGGCACGCGGGTCACCCGCGCCCTGTGGAGGATTGAAGGGGGGAGGAGTGAAGGGGGGCGGGCTTGGGGACGCGCTCGCGCCCGCGGCGGCCGCCCGCCTTTCGAGATTGGTCATGACGTACTTCTAAAGTTATAAGACAAGAAAGTCAACTGACTACGTGATAGTTTCAAGTTGAATGGTAGGCTCCGGCCATGCGCTCCTATGGTCAGTACTGCTCGGTGGCCAAAGCACTCGATGTCGTCGGCGATCGATGGACGTTGTTGATCGTGCGTGAGCTCCTGTCGCGTGGCCCGTGCCGCTACACCGACCTGCGCTCCGGGCTGCCGGGGATCGCCACCAACCTGCTCGCGGACCGCCTGCGCGAGCTGGAGGCCGCCGGGCTCGTGGAACGCGAGGACGCCCCGCCGCCGATCGCCACCACCCTGTTCCGGCTCACCGAGCGCGGCGCCGGGCTGGCGCCGGTGATCGACGCGCTCGGCCGCTGGGGCGTGCCCCTGATGCGCGACCACCGGGCCGAGGACGCCTTCCGTGGTCAGTGGCTGCGCCTGCCTGTCCGGATGTTCCTCATCGACCACGAGCCCGATCGGCCCGCGTCCTCGATCCAGATCCACGCAGGGGACCAGAGCGTGGTGATCGACGCCGACGCCGGCCGGGTCTCGCTTCGCCTGGGCGCCGACCCGGACGCCGACGCCACCGTCACCGGCTCGCCGCCCCGCATCCTCGCCCTCCTCAGCGGCGGCCTCGGCCTCGCGGACGCCGAGGAGCAGGGTCTGCGGGTCGCCGGGTCCCGGGAGGCCGTCCTGCGCGTCCTGCCTCGCACCGGAAATGCCATCGGCGACTCCGCGCCCGCCGAGGGGAATGTTTCCTAGTCATCCTCGGTGAGGCCCGCCGGGGCTGGAGAGCGCTCTCTTGACCGATGGGTCTTACGGGGTGACGATCTGCGCAACACGCCCGTAACACCCGATCTGGCCCACGTGGCTCCTGGAGAACGGACGTTCATGCGCAGACTCATCACCCCTCGCCCGCCGGGCCGCCGGCGGCTGCTGTCGGCCCTGGCCGGCCTCGCCCTGCTGCCGGGCGCCGTCGCGGCGGCGCCCCCCGGCGAGCCGCAGGGGAAGCCGCCGGGGAAGCCCCCGGGAAATCCCGCGGTCCGGCCGGTGGTCGGCAAGCCGGACATGGACCACGGCTGCGCGCGCATCGAGAAGCGCCTGCCCGCGCTGCCCGACTGGCCGGCCGTCACGAGCGAGATCAAGCGGAACCCGGCCGACGAGAAGCGCGTCGCGAAGATCGTCGCGGGGATGACCCTGGCCGAGAAGGTGGGCCAGATGACCCAGCCGGAGATCTCCGCGATCACTCCGGAGGAGGTCGCGCAGTACGGCATCGGCTCCGTGCTCAACGGCGGCGGATCCTGGCCGGGCCGCGACAAGCACGCCGCCCCGGGGGACTGGCTCGCCCTCGCCGACGCATACTGGCAGGCGTCGGTGAACACCAGGACCAGGATCCCGGTCATCTGGGGTATCGACGCCGTCCACGGCAACAACAACGTCTTCGGCGCGACGCTCTTCCCGCACAACATCGGCCTCGGCGCGGCGCACGACCCGTGCCTGCTGCACGACATCGGCGCCGCGACCGCCGCACAGGTCCGCGCGACCGGCCAGGACTGGGCCTTCGCGCCCACCCTCGCCGTCGTCAGGGACGATCGCTGGGGCCGCACGTACGAGGGCTACTCGGAGGACCCCCGCATCACCCGCGCGTACGGCTACGAGGTCGTCCGCGGCCTCCAGGGCGGCGGCCCACGCGGGCTGGGCGACCGGGGCGTGATCGCGACGGCCAAGCACTTCATCGGCGACGGCGGCACGCTCAAGGGACAGGACCAGGGAGTCAACCCCTCGTCCGAGGCCGACATGGTCAACATCCACGGCCAGGGCTACTACGGCGCGCTCGCCGCAGGGGCGCAGACCGTCATGGCGTCCTTCAACAGCTGGACCAACGAGGACCTCGGCATCACCGAGGGCAAGGTGCACGGCAGCGAGAAACTGCTCACCGAGGTGCTCAAGCGGAAGATGGGCTTCGACGGCGTGGTCGTCTCCGACTGGAACGGCATCGGCCAGGTCGCCGGCTGCACGAACTCGAACTGCGCCCGGGCGATCAACGCCGGCATCGACGTGGTGATGGTGCCCAACGACTGGAAGGCGTTCATCTCCACCACGATCGCCCAGGTCGAGGCGGGGGAGATCCCGATGTCCCGGATCGACGACGCCGTGACGCGCATCCTTCGGGTGAAGCTGCGGGCGGGCGTGTTCGACGCGCCCAAGCCCTCCGCGCGCCCCGGCGCGGGCTCGGCGAAGGCCCTGGAGGCGCGGGCGCTGGCCAGGAAGGCGGTGCGGGAGTCGCAGGTCCTGCTGAAGAACAACCGCAAGGTGCTCCCGCTGTCCCCCCGGTCGAAGGTGCTGGTGGTCGGCAAGAGCGCCGACAGCATGCAGAACCAGACCGGCGGCTGGACCCTCAGCTGGCAGGGCACCGGCAACACCAACGCCGACTTCCCGAACGGCACGACCATCCTGGGCGGCCTGCGGGAGGTCCTCGGCGCGGACCACGTGACCTTCAGCGAGACGGCCGACGGCGTGGACCCCGGCGCGTACGACACGGTGATCGCCGTGATCGGCGAGACGCCGTACGCCGAGGGCGTGGGCGACCTCGGCCGCCGCTCGCTGGAGGCGGCCGCTCTCTACCCCGGCGACCTCGCGGTGCTCGACAAGGTCTCCGGCAAGGGCGCGCCGGTCGTCACCGTCTACGTCACCGGCCGTCCGCTGCATGTGAACAAGGAGCTCAACCGGTCGGACGCGTTCGTGGTCGCCTGGCTGCCCGGCACCGAGGGCGGCGGCGTGGCCGACCTGCTGGTCAGGAGCCGCCACAGCGGCCCCGGCTACACGGGCACGCTGTCGTACTCGTGGCCGAGGAGCGCCTGCCAGTCGCCGCTGAATCCCCCCTCTCAGAAGCAGGGTGAGGAGGGCTACGACCCGCTCTTCCCGCTGGGCTACGGCCTGCGCTACGGGCAGACCGGGTCGGTCGGCACACTCGACGAGACCTCACCCGGGTCCGGCTGCTCCGGCACGGGCGGCGGCGGCACCGCGACGGAGGACCTGGAGGTCTACAACCGCCAGGACGTGGCGCCGTACAAGAGCTACATCGGCTCGGCCGAGAACTGGGGCGGCACGGAGATCGGCGTGGACGGCGAGGCGGCGCACGCGGAGATCGCCGTCGTCCCGTCGGACGTCACCGTTCAGGGCGACGGGCTGAAGGCGACCTGGAACGGCGCAGGGGCGGCGCAGCTCTACATGCAGGATCCCGCGGGCGGCAGCGACCTGCGCGGCTACCTGAACGCCGATGCGGCGCTGGTCTTCGACACGATCGTCCACCAGCCGCCGGCGGCCCGCACGGTGATCAGCGCGCACTGCGTCTACCCCTGCTTCGCGGAGGTCGTGGCGACGTCGCTGTTCCAGAACCTGCCGGCGGGCACGAAGGCGACCGTCAAGATCCCGGTGTCCTGCTTCTCGCCGAACCTGGACTTCGAGAACGTCAACACGCCGTTCCTCGTCTACACCGACGGCGCGTTCTCCGCCTCGTTCGCGAACGTTCGGTGGGTGCCGGGCGCGGCTGGGGACGCCGACGCCCGAAACTGTGCAGACCTGACATAGTGGTACGTATGCGCCCCCTGAGGCCGTAAGGTCCAGGGGGGCGCTTACGCTTTTCCCAGGTTGACCCCCTACCCTGACCGGATGTTCGTCGATGTTGTGGAAACGAACCGGACCGGTGTCGGAGAGGAGGCGTCACCCGCGCGGCCGCGGCCGCCGTCGCAGTCGCCGCGGCAGGGATGGCTGGACGCGTTGCGTGGCCTGGCCGCGCTCGTCGTGGTGTTCGAGCACTGCGTGGACGCGCTGTTTCCCGAGGTGCGCGCGGGCGCGAGCCAGTGGTTCAACTTCGGCCAGTACGGCGTGCTCGTGTTCTTCCTCGTCAGCGGCTACGTGGTGCCGGTTTCGCTGGAACGCCGCGGCAGCGTCGGCGGGTTCTGGATCAACCGGGTCTTCCGCCTGTATCCCCTGTGGTTCGTCGCCGCGGCGGCCGGGACGGTGTTCGGCGCCGCGGGCGTGTACGCGACGCTGCCGAGCCAGCTGGCCGACAATCCGGGCATCTCCACCCTGGCGCACCTGACGATGCTGCAGGACCTCCTTCAGGTGGTCAGCGTCGTCAACGTGTTCTGGACGCTGTCGTACGAAATGGTCTTCTACCTGCTCGTGACGGCGATGTTCGTGGCGGGCGTGCACCGTGCCGGCACCACGGGCATGCTCGCCTTCGCCGCCGCGGCCGTCACCGTGGGCGGACTGCTTCCGGCGGGCGCGCTGTCGAGGGGCGCCGGCACCGCCCAGGTCGTGGTCGTCACGGCGGTCGTGTTGCTCGCGGCGGCCGCGTCGCTGGCGTGTCGCGGGCGGCTGCGCGTGTGCGGCACCGCGGCCGCGGCCGTGCTGGCTCTCGTGCTGCTCGGCGCCAACAGCCGGATCGGGGCGTGGCAGAGCCTCGCCATCCTCGCGACGATGTTCGCCGGCACCGTGCTCTACCGGCTCGACCAGGGGCGGCTGCGCTGGAAGAGGAGCGGGTGGGCGCTGGTGTCCGTCCCGGTCGCGTCCATCGGCGCCGCGTGGGCGTTCGGCCCCGGCTGGGGCATGCCCGCCGACCAGGCGCTGGCGTTCACCTGGGGCTGGTCCACGGCCGTCGCCGCGGCCTGGGCCACCTTCCTGGCCGCCCGTCTTCTGCGGCGCCGGCCGATGCCCCGCGCCCTCGTGGGGCTCGGCCTGATCAGCTACTCCGTCTACCTGCTGCATCCCCTCGCCGTGCAGGTGCTCCGGCGGCTGACGACGGACCCGGGCCGCTTCTCCCTCGCCGAACGCCTGGCCATGGCCGTCCTTCTGCTCGGGGTGGTGCTCGCCTGCTCCGCGCTGACCTACCGCGCCGTCGAGCGCCCGGCCCAGTCCCTGGGCCGTCGCCTGTCCCGCTGGGCGGGCTCCCGTACGCGTACGACGGAGACCTCGGCAGAGGTCCGGGCGCTACTGCCCGTGCGGGGCCTGCCGCGTCTCCTGACGCGCCTTCCCGGCCGAGGGCGCGAGCCTGCGCGCGCCCAGCAGGACCGCCAGCAGCAGCGCGGTGACCAGCGCGAACGAGACGGGAAGTCCGGCCAGCGTGGCGATCCCGCCGATGGCGCTCGGCGCGAAGAACCCCGACGCGTAGCTCACGGTGGCCGCGCCCGCGACACCTGCGCTCGGTGAGGGCCCGGCGTTGCCCGCCGCCGCGAACACCAGCGGGATGACCACGGCGATCCCCAGGCCGATCAGCATGAACCCGGCGATCGCCGGCACCGGGGTACGGGAGACCACGACGAGCAGCCCGCCGAGCGCCGCCAGCGCGCCGCCGCCGCGCACGGTCGCCACCGGACCCAGCCGCCGCACCACCGCGTCGCCGCACAACCGGCCCGCGGCCATCGTGCAGGCGAAGGCCGTGTACGCCGCGGCGCCCAGCGCCTGGGACGCGCCCGCGACCTGACGGAGATAGACCGCGCACCAGTCCTGGGCGGCGGCCTCGCCGAACACCGCGCAGAAGCCCACCAGCCCGATGAGCAGCACTCCGCGCGGCGGCAGCACGAAGTGGGGCGGGGCCGGCTCGTCCTCGCCCGCCCGCACGTCGAGCAGCAGCGGTCCGACGGCCAGGGCCACGAGGAACAGCACGATTGCCGTGCCGCCCAGATGGAGCCGGGCGTCGAGGTCCGTGCTCGCCGCCAGCGTGCCCACCGCGCCGCCCACGAGGGTCCCCACGCTCCACATGCCGTGCAGCCCGGACATGATCGAACGGCCGAGCCGCTGCTCGACCACCACCCCCTGGGCGTTCATCGCGACGTCGCCGATGCCGGCCACCGCGCCGTACAGCATGAGCGCCGCGCACAGCAGGGGCAGGTCCGGCGCCAGCGGGGGCAGGACGAGGATCAGGCACCACAGGCCGATCGAGACGCGGGTGACGGCCCGCCCGCCGAACCGGTGCGTGAGGCGTCCCGCGGTCGGCATCGCGAGGATGGAGCCGACCGCGGGCGCGAGCAGGGCGAGCCCGAGCCCGCCGGGCCCGGCCCCGACGTGGTCCTGGATCCAGGGGATGCGGGAGGCGAAGCCGCCGGTCACCGCTCCGTGCAGGGCGAAGGTGACCGACACCGCGAACCTGGCCCGTCTCAGCTCCCGAAGATCCACGACCAACACGGTATGTCCTCCTGGGCGGCTCCGGGAGTGTGACCGCTGAGGCAGGGGTGACGTACCGGGCCTCGATGATCACGAGCGGGGAACGGTTCGCCCTCACTTGGATGACCGAGGCGGCGCACGGCCGTCCGGGGTCCGTCCTAGAGGGTGGACCTACCTCGGAGGCGCCCATGAAGAAGTCCAGCCCGATCCTCGCGGTTCTGACTGTGATCGCCCTGTTGTTCGCCACCGCCTGTGCCGTCGGACCGGCCGCGCCGGACGCCGGGGCCAGAGCGCCGGCCGCTCCCCGGGGATTCCCGGACTCGGCCCGGCACGACGACACCGGCGCGGAGATGCCCTCACTCGACAGGGAAGAGGGGGAGCACCGCGCGGAGGAGCCCTCGACCTTCGCCCTCGACGTCGACACGGCCTCCTACGGCTACGCCCGCCGTGTCCTGCAGGAGGGGCGCCTGCCAGAACCGGGGCAGGTGCGTACGGAGGAGTTCGTCAACGCCTTCCGCCAGGACTATGCGGAGCCGGACGGCGACGGTTTCGCCGTCCACCTCGACGGGGCCAGGCTGCCCGGGGAACAGGCGGCGCTGCTCCGCGTCGGCCTGCAGACCCGCGAGCCGGACGCGTCGGTGCGGCGGCCCGTCAGCCTGACCTTCGTGGTCGACGTCAGCGGGTCCATGGCCGAGCCCGGCAGGCTCGACCTCGTGCGCCGGGCGCTGCACACGCTCGTCGACCAGCTCGTGCCCGGCGACCAGGTGTCCATCGTGTCCTTCCGCGAAACGGCCCAGGTGGTCGCGGAGACGACGGCGGTCACCTACCGGTCCGAGCTGCACGAGGCCGTCGACATGCTCGGCGCCGGCGGATCGACCAACCTGTCGGACGGCCTGGAGACCGGCTACCGGCTGGCGGCCGGTGCCTTCCGCGAGGACGCCACCAACCGCGTCATCCTGCTCTCCGACGGCCTGGCCAACACCGGCGAGACCGCCTGGCAGGCGATCCTCGACCGGGTGAGCGAGTACGCGGGGAAGAAGATCACCCTGCTGTGCGTGGGCGTCGGCCGCGAGTACGGCGACGAGCTCATGGAGCAGCTCGCGGACAGGGGCGACGGCGCGGCCGTGTACGTCTCCACGGAGGACGAGGTGCGCAAGGCCTTCACCGAAAGACTCACCACCACGCTGGAGGTGCGCGCCCGGGACGCCAAGGCGCAGGTCTCCTTCAACCCGTCGGCGGTCGAGTCGTACTCGCTCCTCGGCTACGAGGACCGCGCGCTGACCTCGGAGGACTTCCGCGACGACAGCAAGGACGGCGGGGAGATCGGTCCCGGTCACTCGGTCACGGCGCTCTACCGGGTGCGCCTGCGCCCGGACGCGGACGGCCGGCTCGCCACCGCCACCGTGCGCTGGCTGGACCCCGACACCCGGCGGCCGTCCGAGGCGGACCGGAGCGTCGACGTGTTCGCGCTGGCCCCGGCCCTGTGGGGGAGCGCCTCCGTCCGTCTCCAGGTCGACGCCGTGGCCGCAGATCTCGCCGGGCATCTGCGCGGCCGGGGGTCCGGGAAGGGCGGGACCTGGAGCCTCGCCGAGCTGATCGACCAGGCCGACCGCCTGGCGGCGCGGACCGATGACCCGGCCGTGACCGAACTGGCCACACTGCTGCGCACCACCCGCGACCTGGGCTGACGGCCCGCACGAGGACGGCGGCACGCGGCCCGGTGCGCCCTGGAACCCAGGGCGCACCGGGCGGGTGCCGGGGGCGGCGTTCGGGGTAAGGGCGGAAAGACCATAGGGTCGTCCCGTGCACATTCGCCCCGCCACAGCCGGGACCAGGAGCAGGACCAGGAGCAGGACATGGTCGTGAACGAGATCGATGAAGGACCCGGATTCGCCGATCTGGCGCTGGGCCCCGAGCTCCTCAAGGCCTTGACCGGTCTCGGCTACGAGGAGCCCACGCCCATCCAGCGGGAGGCCATCCCGCCGTTGCTGGAGGGCCGCGACCTCCTCGGGCAGGCCGCGACCGGCACGGGCAAGACGGCCGCGTTCGCCCTGCCCATGCTCCAGCGGCTGCATGCCGGCCACCCTGCGGCCTTGGAAGCCGACGGCGGCGAGCCCGGCGGGCTGGTGCTGGTGCCCACCCGCGAACTGGCCGTGCAGGTGTCGGAGGCCATGCACCGCTACGGCCGCGACCTCGGCACGCGGGTGCTGCCCATCTACGGCGGCCAGCCGATCGGGCGGCAGTTGCGGGCGCTCGAGCGCGGCGTGGACGTCGTCGTCGCCACCCCGGGGCGGGCGCTCGACCACATCGGCAGGGGCACCCTGCCGCTCAAGGGCCTGCGCATGATCGTCCTGGACGAGGCCGACGAGATGCTCGACATGGGCTTCGCCGACGACATCGAGGCGATCCTCCAGGAGACCCCGGAGAACCGGCAGACCGTGCTGTTCTCCGCGACCATGCCGCCGCGCATCGACGGGATCGCCCGCCGCCACCTGCGCGAGCCGGTGCGGATCAGGATCGAGCGGGAGGCGCCCGCCGCCGGCGAGGCCCCGCTCATCCGGCAGAGCGCCTACATCGTGAGCCGGGCGTACAAGCCGGCCGCGCTGGGCCGCGTGCTCGACGTGGAGGCGCCGACCGCGGCGATCGTCTTCTGCCGCACCCGTGAGGAGGTCGACAGCCTCACCGAGACCATGAACGGCCGCGGCTACCGCGCCGAGGCCCTGCACGGCGGCATGGGCCAGGAGCAGCGCGACCGGGTCATGGGCCGGCTGCGCAGTGGGACGGCCGACCTGCTCGTCGCGACCGACGTGGCCGCGCGCGGCCTCGACATCGAGCAGCTCACCCACGTCATCAACTACGACGTGCCGTCCGCGCCCGAGTCGTACGTGCACCGCATCGGCCGGGTGGGCCGGGCCGGGCGCGAGGGCGTCGCGATCACGCTCGCCGAGCCGCGCGAGCACCGCATGCTCAAGACCATCGAGCGCGTCACCCGCAGCAAGATCGCGGTCGAGAAGGTGCCGACGGTCGCCGACCTGCGCGCCCGGCGGCTGGAGCTGACCAGGGCCGCGCTGCAGGAGAGCCTGATGGAGGACGGCGACCTCGACCGCTTCCGCGTGGTGGTCGAGACGCTCGCCGACGAGTTCGACCTGGTCGACATCGCGCTCGCGGCGGTCAAGCTCGCCCACGAGTCGACCGGCGCCGCCGCCGACGAGGAGGAGATCCCCGAGGTCACGCCGCGCCCGCAGCGGGCCGAGCGCGGGGCGCGTGACGACAGGCAGGGCCGCGACGACCGGCGCGGGCGGCGCGGGGGCGGCGCGATGAGCCGCGTCTTCGTCGGCGCGGGCCGCAGCGCGGGCGTGCGTCCCCAGGACATCGTCGGCGCGATCACCGGGGAGACCCGGGTCAGCGGGCGCGAGATCGGGGCGATCGAGATCGCCGACCGGTTCACCCTGGTCGAGATCCCGGACGGCGCCGTGGACGAGGTGGTCGCGGCGCTGCGCCACACCACGATCAAGGGCAGGAGGCCGATCGTGCGCAGGGACCGCGACGGCGCCCCCCGCGGCCGCCGCTGACCTTCCCGCACGGCGCCGCGCTCCGTCAGCGGGCGCCCACGGACGTCCCCGAGGGGGCGGCAGCGGCGGTCCTGCGCCGCGCCGCCCGCCAGCGGGCGAGCAGCAGGGCGAGCAGGCCCGCGAGGACGGCGACGGTCACGCCGGTGCCGAGCAGCGCCCCCAGTCGCTGGTCGGCCGCCCGGTCCGGCGCCCACGGCAGTCCGAGCGCCGCATACCACTCCGGCGCCTGCGGCGGCCCGGTCAGCACCACCAGGCCCGCCCACGCGCGTACGGCGATCGCCCCGGCGAGCATCCAGGCGCGGATCTGCGGCCGGATCGCGCGGGGGAGCGGGTCCACGCCGGCGGCCACCGCGAGGAACAGCACCGCGGTGACCGTCACCGCCGTCTGCGCGGCCAGTCGCAGGGCGAGGCTCGGCTGGGCGTCCCCGAACAGGCCAGTCAGATACAGCGCCGGATACGGCAGCGCGTACAGGACCAGGGCCGTCACCGGGTGGGACAGCGCGCGGCCGGCGGGACCGCCGGTGGGGTCCGCATCCGGACGGGCCCGCCGCCACAACGTCATCGGCGCGCCGAACACGAGCAGCACGGGGCCGACGGCGCCGAGCAGCGCGTACTGCGCCGCGTGCGCGGAGAACAGCGCCGGCGCGTACGCCGCCACGCCTCCCGAGGTGGCATAACCGATCACGGCCAGACCGGCCACCCAGGAGGCGGTCCGCCAGGCCGGCCACCCGTCGCCCTCCCCCGGAGTGCGCGACAGCCGCCGTACGCCGGACAGGTACGCGGCGAGGGCGGCGGCCAGCAGGAGCAGCGCGAGCGGATCGGGCCGCACCTCGGTGACGAGCGCGCCAGGGGTGAAGGGAGGCAGGGCGTATCCCAGGGCGTCGTGATGGTGGACGGCCGTCTCCGTGGGCGGCGGGGGCGTGCGTCCCAGTGCCACGGCCAGGCCCAGCGTGCCGGCCATCACCGCGATCTCGCCGCAGGCGAGGCGGAGGAACGGCGCGCGGGCCCCGCCGGTGTCCATCGCCTCGATGGTCCTGCGCCGGTGCCGCCACCCGAACCAGCCGAGCGCCGCGAGCGCGGCGATCTTGGCCAGCACGAGCAGGCCGTACCTCGACTGCCACAGCAGAGGCACAGAGCCGAGCCGCACCCAGGCGTTGAGCGCGCCGGACGCCCCGACGGCGACGAAGCAGCCCAGCGCGAGCGTGCTGAAGCGGCGCACGGCGACGGTGAGCCCGGGCGCGGCGCGCAGGTGCGCCACGAGGGCGTACAGTCCGCCGGTCCACAGCGCGACGGCCGCGACGTGCGCCATCAGGCTCAGTACGGCGAGATTGTGGTCGGCGGCCGACGCGGAGTGGCCCACGTACACCGGGGGCAGCACCGTGAGGAGCGCCACCGCGAGCAGCGTGAGCCGGAGCAGGGGACCGTCCGGCAGACGCGTCCCGGCGGCGACCGCCAGGGCCGCGAGCGTCACCGTCAGGAACGCCTGACCCTGCGGGATGTGGAGCAGGAAGGCGGGCAGCGCGCCGGAGCGCAGCGCGTCTCCCGGAGGCAGTCCGATGAAGTCCGACAGCGTCAGGACCTCGGTGACCGCCGCGCTCGCCGCCCAGCCGAGCGCCCAGTCTCCGGCCGCCCGCACGACGGCCCGGCCGCTGGTGGGGGCCAGCACGACGGCCGCCAGCAGGGCCCCGACGGTGGCCGCGGCGCAGACGTCGTGGACGAGTCGCGCGACCGGCAGGCCCCAGGTCGTCAGGGCGCCGGGGGAGGGCAAGCCCTGGATCGCCGGTTGCGGTCTGCCGCCGCCGAACCACAGGGCGAGCGCCAATACGGCGAAGGCCGTCGCGGCGACAGCGGGGACTACCACGCCGTGGCGGCGCTGGGGGGGTGTCATCGTCGGACGTCCTCGGCTCGGCACCGTTGATCGCTAGCGAGTATGACCGAAATGTCGTTCTCAGGGGAGCCCCCGCGGCGGGATTGGCTGCCATCCCCGATGCCCCGACTGAACCGTTATGTCGGGCTGAAAGGTGCAATGCCCACTTTTGGGGCCGATGTCCGAGCTCTCTTTCCTCCCTCAGGGGTGAGCCGGGTGGGGGACAGACCGGTGTGTTCGCGTTGTCTCGCGGGGTCGGCCGCGAGACGCCGCGCGCTTGCGGGACGGCTGGGCATTCCTTCCGACGGTTCTCGCCGAGTGTGGTTCACGCGCAGTTGTTAGCGTTAACAATTCGGGGGCGGAGATGTCCTCCTTCCGGGAGTCACCCGAGGGCGGTGGTGCAGCGGAGCAAATACGACGCGGCGGGCACTGTCAAGAGCCCGGGCCGGGCCACCCGCCGGATTCCCGTCCATCGGAAGTGCTCACGTTCTCGTCGGCGGCGAAACGTGCTGAAACTTTCAGCCGCCGGGGCCGGGATGCTGAGCACCGCGCGAAACGATTCGCTCAACGGTCTTGACACGTCCCGCGGTGGTTTCGACACTGAAGCCGCGTTCGGCTTCCTCCTGCCGGGGTCGGTGATGAGCGGCAGGGGCCTGCGGTGGCGCCGGTCGTGTCGCGTCCGGCGATCAGCCACGCAGTGGATCTCGCGGGTGTCTCCGGCTTCCTTGCCGCCGTACCGCCATGCCGCTCGGACCTGGACGCGGGATCAGCCGTCTCTCCGGAGATCGGCCGTGCCCGCACCTGTCGAGGGCCCTCTACCAGAAGGAGAAACGAATGCGCCTGCGCAGGCCTGGCCGGCGACGGCCCCCCGCGCACACCGTGAGCGGCACTTCCCCTCGCGTCCGGCGGCTGCGGCGGCTGGTCGCCGCCGTGCACCTCGCGATCGCGGCGATGGTGCCGGCGGGGTGGGTGGTCGCGGACGGTGCTTCCGCCGCCACGACGAGAACGGTCACCGCCGCGGCCGTGGCGGCCGTGGCGACGCCGCCGATGGGCTGGGCGTCATGGAACACCTTCGCGGCCCAGATCAACTACAACGTGATCAAAGCTCAGGCGGACGCGATGGTGTCGTCCGGGATGAAGGACGCCGGCTACGAGTACGTCAACATCGACGAGGGCTGGTGGCAGGGAACGCGTGACGCCTCCGGCAACATCACGGTCGACACGGCGGAGTGGCCGGGCGGGATGAAGGCGATCGCCGACTACATCCACAGCAAGGGCCTGAAGGCGGGCATCTACACGGACGCCGGCCGGAACGGATGCGGCTACTACTACCCGACCGGCCGTCCGGCCGCGCCCAACACGGGCAGCGAGGGCCACTACGACCAGGACTTCCTGCAGTTCTCCCGATGGGGCTTCGACTTCGTGAAGGTCGACTGGTGCGGGGGGAACGCCGAGGGTCTCAACTCTCGCACCGCCTACCAGGCGATCAGCGACGCGATAGACCGGGCCACGGCGCAGACCGGGCGGCCGATGGTGCTGTCGGTGTGCAACTGGGGTGTCCAGAACCCCTGGGACTGGGCGCCTGGCATGTCCACCATGTGGCGGACCAGCGGCGACATCATCTACTGGGGTCAGACCGCGTCGATGGACCGGGTGCTGGCCAACTTCGACTCCGCCCAGCATCCCGCGGCCCAGAGCCCGGGGCACTACAACGACCCCGACATGCTCGTCGTCGGCATGAACGGTTTCTCGGCCGCACAGAACCGCACGCACATGGGCCTGTGGGCGATCTCGGGCGCGCCGCTGCTGGCCGGCAACAACCTCGCCACGATGAGCACCGAGACCAGGGCGATCCTGACCAACCGGGAGGTGCTGGCGGTCGACCAGGACCCCCTCGGGCGGCAGGGGGTGAAGGTGGCCGAGGACCAGAGCGGACGCCAGGTGTACTCCAAGGTGCTGTCGGGGACCGGCCGGCGCGCGGTGCTCCTGCTCAACCGGACCACGTCGTCCGCCGCCATCACCGCCCGCTGGGCCGACCTCGGCCTGGCCGGGCCGGCGACCGTACGGAACCTGTGGACGGGGACCGACTCCGGCACGTTCGACGGTGGCTACACCACGACCGTGCCCGCCCGTGAGGCCGTCCTCCTCACCGTCACGGGGACCGGCGCCACCCCGTCCGCCAGTCCTTCGCCCACTCCTGCCGGGGGGAGCGCGATCAAGGGCGTGGGGTCGGGCCGGTGCCTGGACGTCAGCGGCGTTTCGCAGGCCAACGGCGCCCAGGTGCAGCTGTGGGACTGCAACGGCCAGTCCAACCAGCAGTGGACGCCGACCGCCTCGGGTGAGCTGCGGGTCTACGGCAACAAGTGCCTGGACGTGAACAACGCCGGCACCGCCGACGGCACCAACGTGATCATCTGGGACTGCAACGGGCAGAACAACCAGAAGTGGCGGCTCAACTCCGACGGCAGCATCACCGCCGTCGGCGCGAACAAGTGCCTGGACGCCTACAACGCCGGCACCGCCAACGGTACGAAGATCATTATCTGGTCCTGCAACGGCCAGTCCAACCAGCGCTGGACCCGCGTCTGAACCCGCTCCGTTGAATCCGCTCCGTTGACCCCTCTCCGCTGACCCTGCTCCGCGCATGTCCCTCGCGCGGGACGGCACGATCCGTGCCGGCGAAGGCCGTGCTCGGCAGCGGCGGGCCACGGCGCAGCGCGGCTCCTTCCCCGCCGACGCCGCCGTGGCCCGCTGGGGTGGTCCGCTGCCGTGGTCCCGACGCCGTGGCCTGCTGGGGTGGCCTGCTGGGGTGGCCTGTCGCCATGATCCACCGCCGTGGTGCGCCGCGGTGGTGCGCCGCGGTGGTGCGCCGCGGTGGTGCGCCGCGGTGGTGCGCCGCGGTGGTGCGCCGCGGTGGTGCGCCGCCGTGGTCGGCCGCCGTGGTCCGCCGCCGTGGTCGGTGGCGCGATCGGTGGCGGACCGCCGAGATCGCCGGGGTGTGAGACAATCCCGGCGTCATGCGCGCCACGCTCTCCTTCAGGCTCGCGCGGTCGGCCGCCTTCTCCGCCGTCTGCGTGCTCCTCGCCGTCGGCGCGCACCGGTTCGCCGGAGGAGGCGGGCCGGCGCCCGCCGCGCTCCTCACGGGGGTGCTCACGGTGACGGCCGGCGCGGCCGTCGCGGCGGGCCGGGAACGGTCACCCCAGGCGATCATCGGTCTGCTGGTCGGCGCCCAGGTGTTCCTGCACTGTCTCCTCGACATGACGGGACCCGGCGCGGCGTCGCACCCCACCTGGCATGGCGGCCTGACCGCGCAGACCGGCATGCTCACCGCCCACCTCACCGCGGCGCTGCTCACCGGATTGTGGCTGTCGCGCGGCGAGGAGGCCCTGTGGTCCGTGCTGCGCGCGATCGGCGCCGGGGCGGTCCGCTGCCTGCGGACGGTGGCCGTGCTGGCCCGTGCGCTGCTGGCGCTGTGGGGGGCCGATCTCGCGGGCACCGGACGTCCCCGCCGGCTCACGGCGCCGGGTTCCGGGCGCGCACCCCGCACCGCGGGCGTGCTGCGGCACGCGGTCGTCCGCCGCGGGCCACCGCTTCTCCCCGTCTTCTGAGCTTCACGCGCGAGCGGCGCGTACCTCCCCACGGGATCCCCTTGTCCCCAGAGGGCCATGCTCGCGCGCCTCCGTAATCTCGCAGACGACTGGAGAACCCCCATGACCTCGTACGTCCGTCGTGCGGCCGCCGTCACCGCCGGTGCCCTCGCGCTCACCGTCGGTCTGGCCGTGCCCGCCCTCGCCCACATCACCGTCAACCCCGGCACCGCCGTGCAGGGCTCCTGGACGAAGATCGCCTTCCGGGTGCCCAACGAGCGCGACAACGCCTCGACCACCAAGGTGGAGGTCGATTTCCCCACCGACCACCCGCTGCCGTTCGTCTCGGTCCGCCCGGTGCCCGGCTGGGACGTCAAGCTCACCCGCGGCAAGTTGCCCAAGCCCGTCGTCTCGGACGCCGGCGACACGATCACCGAGTCGGTGCTGAAGATCACATGGTCCGGCGGGAAGGTCGAGTCCGGCCAGTTCCAGGAGTTCGAGGTGTCGGTCGGCCCGCTGCCGAAGAACGTGGACGCGCTGGCGTTCCCCACGGCTCAGACCTACTCCAACGGTGAGGTCGTCAAGTGGGCGGACGCGGCGACGACCGACGGGTCCGAGCCCGAACACCCCGCGCCGACGCTCAAGCTGGTCGCGGCCGAGGAGGGGGAGGACGACGAGCACGGCGCGGCCCCGGCCTCGCCGGCCGCCGCCCCCACCGTGGCGGCCGCGGCGAGCGACGACGACGATCGCGAGGGCGGGAACAGCACCCCGGCCCTGGTGCTCGGCGGCCTCGGCCTCGTCGCCGGACTGATCGGGGCCGGTGCGGGCATCACCGCCCTGCGCCGTTCGCGCGGCTGAGTCGCCCTACCGCGAGCCCGTTCCGGGTCACACATGACCCGGGACGGGCTCCCTCTTCTCCGGCATGCTTCTCTGGGCGTGCTTCTCCGGGCGTGCCTTTGTGTGAGCTGGCCGGTCGGCAACGCCCGCGCCCACGGTCACGTCAGTGTTGAGGTCCAGTCCCGCGCCCACGGTCACGTCAGCGTTGAGGTCCACGCCCACGCCCGCGCCGACGCCGACGCCAGTGTCGGCCTGCCGCACGCTGCCTCCGAGAACGCCCTCCATTCGCGGCCGGTGCGATCCCTGGCGAGTGGCTGTGACTCCACGTTTGTGCTGGTGGGGGCTTGGATCGATAGTGTGTTCGAGATAGTCTTGGGGCAGCCGTTACAGGTGAGCCTAGTGGGCGGGCCCTCAGTGGCCGTACGCCGTGTGTTGAGCCGAGTCTGCGTGAAGGAAGTCCCGGTCCGGGCGGCCGGGAGCCGTTCAGTCGCCTTCGTCTCCGCTTCCGGGGGTCCCGCACCGTGTCCGCGCCCATCTCGGCGTCTGCGTCCGCGCCTGTGTCCGCGTCTATATCCACGCCTGTGCCGGCGTCTGTGTGGACGTCTGGGTGGGGGCCGGGTTCGTCGTCTGGTGCCGAGGGGTCGTCTTCGTGTCGGGTGGGCGGGGCGCCGGTGGCGATTCCTGCAGGGCTGGCGGCGATGCCGCCGGGGGCCGAGCTCGCCCGGGTGCTGGCCGGTATCGATGTGGGGCGGGTGTCGGGGTTCGACACCGTCGAGGTGCTCAAGGCCGCCTATCGCCAGTCCTGCCATGAGCGGGCGCGTTTCCTGTACGCGCTGCTGGAGGTCGGGCTGCGCGAGCAGTTCACCAGCGACCGCGTGGTCCGTCTGGAAGTGCCCGATGAGTTCGCTCCCGATGAGGCGCGGGCGGCGCTGGTGTGGTCGCGCCGCCGGGCGGACTCGGCGTTCGACCTGGCGTGGAACCTGCACCGCCGCCTTCCCGTTCTCGGGGAGGCCATGCTGGCCGGAGAGCTGGACGAGCCGCGGGCGGCGGCCTTCATCCGCTGGACGGGCGGTTTGACCGACGCCCAGGCCGACTGGGTCTGCGAGCACCTGATCGGTCGTGCTCCGGCCTGGACGGTGGGACAGCTGATCGAGCACATCCAGCGTCTGGTGCTGGCCATCGACCCCGATTGGGCGGAAAAGCGCTACCGGGAGGCGGTGCGCAGACGCCGCGTGGTCGGCATGCGCACCGACGACGGCACCGCGACGGTTTCGGGGCTGGATCTGCCGCTTGATCGGGCGGTGGCCGGCTGCGAGCGCATCGACGAGCTGGCCCGCGCCTGCAAACGCGCGGGAGACCACCGTCCCGTCGACCACATCCGGGCCGACCTCTTCCTCGGCAGCCTGGACGGCAGCTTCGAGGGCCTGTCCGACGCCGAGATCGTCACCCACGTCCGCACCCACCCCTTCCTGGACGCCACCCCCTCCGACGCCCCAGCCGACACCCCCGACCTCCCGCCTGCAGACGACACCACCAACGCCACCGACACCACCGCCGAGCCCGCCGCCGCCTCCGATGACACGGCCGCCGACACCGCGACCGAGGACACGGATACCAACACCACCGCCGAGCCCACCACCGAGTCCACCGCCGCGTCCGATGACACGGAGGCAGACACGGCCGCCGACGCCGCCACGGAGCCCGCCGCCACGCCCTGCGGCGCGAGGAGCCGCTCTGGAACCCGCAGTCGGACACGTCCTGAAGCCCGCAGCGGGACCGGAGGCTCGACCAGCACCGGAATCCACGGGCAGGCGCGCGATGGAGATCTCCCACAGGCTCGCCCCGACAGCCACACGGGCAACCACACCGCTCACGCCGGCGATCACGCCGGTGCCGCCGTTAGCGACCGTGCAGGCAGGGCCGATAACACGAGCGGCGGCGAGATCTGTGACCACGACGAGACCCGTGACCACGACGAGAGCGCCCCCGCTGACGTCGGCAACGATCCTCCCGGGCAGGAGGGCGTCAACGGTCACGCCGATGACCATGGCCGCGACATCGCCGACAAGACTGACGGCAAAGCCGCTGACCGGGCTGCCGCCGAGGCCGTTGACATGCCCGCTGATATGGCCGCCGACGACGGCGAGACCGCACTCGCTGACAGCCGTGCCGGTGGCGGAGACGGTGACGACAGTGCCCAGCCCAGCCCGGTGTCACCGCTCGCAGCAGACGCGTGGCCGGTGCGGGCGTGGTCAGTGCGGGCGTGGTCGGTGCGGGAGATACGGGTGGAGCTGACCACCCTGCTCGGCCTCGATGAGCACCCGGCCCAGCTGCCCGGCTGGGGCATGGTCCACGCCGCTCAGGCCCGCCGGATCGTCGCCTCCATGCTCACCGGGCAATGGCGCTTTGCCGTCTGTGCCGACAACGGGCATCTGCTGCTGACCGGCATCACCGGGCGGCGCCCCTGCCCGCCCGCGCAACGGCCCGCACGCGATACACGACGCGGCGGCATCGTCGAGCTCCAAGTCACCCTCACACGACTCCGCGAACTGGCCGCGACCCCCACCGCCACCGGCGTCTGGGCCCCGCTGATCGCCGACCTGGCCCGCAACGCCCAGCAGGCCGAGACCCGACAATCGCAAAACGGCCGCCCCCGCACTCATCCACCCGACGCAGCCCAGCCCACCCAATCCACCCAGTCCACCCAATGCACCCAGTCCACCCAATCCGCCCAGCCCACTCAGCCCGCCGAGTCCGCCGAGTCCGGCGAGTCCGAATCCATCGAGTCCGATGAGTCCGCCGGTCGACGGCATGCTGGAGCGGCCTTACGCCGCTACGTCCAGATTCGCGGCCGGGTCTGCTCCTGGCCGGGCTGCCGCATGCCCGCCACCCGGACCGACCAGGACCACATCCACCCCTGGGCCGGCAACGGCGCCACCACCGCCGACAACCTGCACCTGGCCTGCCGCCACGACCACCGCGCCAGGCACATCGGCGGCTGGCGGGTCACCTCGCCCGGCCCCCGACTGATCGTATGGACCAGCCCGCTCGGACACACCTACCCCAGCCCGCTCCCGAAGATCATCCAACCCGCCCCCGAACCCCAGCCCCGCAACTGTCCCGACGCCCCGCCCGGACGCCCGCCCGCCGACCCCGCCAGAGCACCAGACACGATCATGGCTCCACCAAGCCCTCCTCCGCCCCACAGCGGCGGACGTGACGGCACGACCAACGGCACGGCGGACGGCGGAGCCAGCCACGGAGCCAGCCACGGAGCCGGACGCGGTGCCGGACGTGGTGCCGGACACGGCGCCAATGAGCAGGCGGACGACGAAGCCGGAGGAGCTTCCTTCAAATGCGACCTCGACGTGCCGCCGTTCTGAAGGGGGGCGCGATCCCGTGACAGGAACCGCGCCGGTCCTTCAGGATGCGCCGGGGTCAGGACAGGAGGGTCTCCCCGATCCAGCCGTCTGGCGCACACCCGGGCGGTATGGCGAAGACAGCCGACCCGATGGGCGTGATCCACTGGTTGAGCAGGTCCACCTCGGCGAGGCGCTGCTGGATCGGGACGAACTGTCGTGCCACGTCGGCCTGGTAGGACGCGAACAGCAATCCGGCGTCCGGCCGCCCCTCGGGGCTGAGGCCGTCCTCGTAGTTGTAAGCCCGTCGCAGGATGCGCATGCCCGGGTCGGCCACCCGGGCCCGGCGGATGTGCGCGTACTCCGAGATCACCGGCAGGCCCGACGGGCCGAGCGCGGCGAAGTCGGGCTCGTCGGTCTCGGCCCGGCCGGTCAGTGGTGCACCGGTGTTGAGCCGCCGCCCGACGCTGAACTCCTTAGCCGCTCGGTCCGCGGCGTCCCATTTCTCCAGGTCCATCCGGATGCGGCGGAGCACCAGTGTGGTGCCGCCGCGCAACCACCCGTCGCGCACCCACACGGCCCGGTCGAAGTCCGCCGACCCGGGCCGGGGATTGACCGTGCCGTCGAGCTGGCCCATCAGGTTGCGCTGGGTCGTGCCCGGCGCGCGCACCTGCGGGCTCTGGCGGAATCCGTGCTGCGTCCACCGTACGGACGCGAACGAGCGAATGTCCCTGACGAGCACGCGCAGCGCGTGCGCCAGCGTGACCCGGTCGTCCGCGCACACCTGGACCAGCAGGTCGCCGCCGCTCCAACGGGGCTGGAGGGCGTCGACCTTGAACGCCGGCAGCGGCCGTGGCGCGAGATGTCGGGCCCCCGCCGCCTCGAACAGCCCAGCGCCGAACCCGAAGGTGACGGTCAGCCGCGCGGGCAGCAGCGCCAGCTCGGCGTCGGTGTCGGCGAGGGCGGGCTCGCCCCGGGTGAGCCGCCGCGCGTCGTCGGTGAGCAGCCGCATCAGGCGCGCGAGCGCCGTACGGTCGCTTCCGGGCCGCAGGTCAAACCCGGCGAACACCGCGAACGTCTGCGGAGACGTTGCGACGCCGGCCTGGTGGACGCCGTGGAAGGGTTCGACGGCGGTGCCGCCAGGGAGGGGCGTCTGCCCGGCGGATGCGTGCCCTGCCACGTCCGGCACGGCGGAGGCCGGGGCGCAGGCCGCCGCGGCGGCGACGGCCCCGCCCGCGAGCAGGCCGCGCCGGGTCAGCCGCCGTCCCGCCGGGTATCGGCTCTCACTCATGAGGAGCGTAGGACTCGTTGGCGCCGGCGAAGTCCTTGGCCACCGCGGTGAAGGACACCGTCCTGCCGTCCTTCAGGGTGAGCGTGAAGGGCACCTCCGCTCCGGGCTCGATGGCCGTGCGCACGTTCATGAGCATGATGTGGTCCCCGCCGGGCTGGAGCACGTGCCGGCCGCCCGCTGGGATCACGACCCCGCCCTGCTTGCGACGCATCGTCGTGGCGCCACCGTCCCCGACGACCTCGTGCAGCTCCACAGACGGGGAGACGGGAGTGCTCGCCGCGACGACGGTCACCTCCTCGCCGGTCGTGTTGACGAGTGTGGCGAAGGCGGCGCTCATACCGGAGCGGGCCGTCTTCACCCACGGGTCGCTGATCGACAGCGGGGTGGCCGCAGAGGCGGGGGCCTGCGCCGCGGCGGGAGTGGCGGCCTGAGCGGCGGCGGGCGTGCCGGAGGGCGTGCCGGACCCAGTGGCACAGGCCCCTGCGGCCAGGAGGGCGGCCAGCGCCGCCGGAAGCATGCGGTTAACGGTCATGATGGTCATGCGAAAGCCTTCTCTCGGTCGTCCGGCGGGCATGCGCGGGCATGCGGGCGGCGTCCCCAGGCATGCCGAGACAGGCGTGCCGAGACAGGCACGCGAAGGCAGGCGTGCGAGGCACAGGCGTACGAGGCGCGGCGTGCCGAGGCAGGCCGTGCGGGCCGTCCCCTGCGACGCGGGGCATTACGGCGTGACCGGTCGCAGGCGCCGAAGATCGGGCACGTGCGCGGGCACGCTCCGCCGGAAAAGATCACTGACATCGCTCCCCGGGCCGTACGCCGCAGGGAGCGGAGTGAGGAGGGCCGTCTCAGGCGGACGGCTGGAGAAGGTTTGGCGGGCCGCGCCGGGTGACGCAGTGACGCGGCGCGAGGAAGCGCGGCAGGCGCGGCTCATCCGGATGCGGCGACGCAGGCGGCGCGAACACCGGCGGCGCCGGATCGGCCGCGATCCGCGTGAGCCGTACGGCGAGCCGCCGCAGCAGCGCCCACAGGGCGGCCTCGCCTCTGGCCAGCCATAGCGCCGTCAGCACCACCGCCCAGCCATGGCCGAGCAGCATTCCGAGGCTCGGCATGTGCCCCGCCATGGCATGCCCCGCCACGGCATGTCCCGGCATGGCATGCCCGGCCATGAGGTCCACGGCGGACGGGGACGATGACGGGGACGACGAGGGGGACGACAGCGTGAACAGCGCGTGCAGCACGACCTGCAGGGCCGCGAGCAGGGGGAGGATCGCACGCAGCGTCCGTTCCCCGCCGGACAGGGGCAGCGCGGCGGCGAAGACCGCCGGCAGGCCCAGCGCCAGCGCGCCGGGGGCGACCGCGCCGCCGCTGAACAGGTGCGCCACCACGCCCAGGCCGAGGCACACCGCGGTGAAGGCGGCGGCTCGGGCGAGGCGGAGAGGCGATGTCACCGGCATGGCACAGCCAATATCGCATGCCGGGTGCCCGGTCCCCATTCCGGCAGACCGTGTCGCGGGCGTCCTGCTTCCCGGCCCCCATCGACGGCCGCTCCGGCCACCGCTCCAGCCACCGCACCGACGGCTGCTCCGGCCACCGCACCGGCCACCGCTCCGGCGGCCGCTGCGGCCATCGCTCCGCCGGCGGCGACGGTTCAACCGGCGGCCAGTGACGCCGGGCCGGGGGACGCCTCGAGGGCCGGAGCGCCCGCATGCCGCCGGCGATACTCGCGCGGTGAGCTGCCGGTGATCCGTTTGAACGCGGTGCTGAGGGCGCTCTCCGAGCCGTAGCCGACGGCGAGGGCGATCGTGGCGAGCGTGTCGTCGCCGGTGCGCAGGCGCTGGGAGGCGAGCTCGATCCGCCAGCGGGTGAGGTAGTCGAGGGGACCGAGACCGACCGTCTCCTTGAACCGTGCGGCGAGGGTGGATCGGGACACCGCACCGGCCCGCGCCAGCTCCGCGACGGTCCACGGGTGGGCGGGCCGGGCGTGCACGGACCGCAGGGCCGCCGCGACGACGGGGTCGGCGAGACCGGCGAGCCACCCCGACACCGCGCGGGGCTCGCGGGCGAGATGCAGGCGCAGGACGTGGATGAGCATCACCACGGCGAGATGCTCGGCCACGAGCGTCGAGCCGATCGGACGCCCCCGCAGCTCGGCGTCGATCTGACCGAGGGCCCACCGCACCGCACTCGCCTCGCCGGTGTCCGCGGGCACGTGGATGACCGGCGGCAGCCCGTCGAGCAGGAGCCCGCGCGCCCGGTCGCCGAACGAGAAGCGGCCGCCGACGAGGAACGTGTCCACGCCGTCGCCGACATGGGGGAGTCCGTCCCCCGCGGCCGTCCACAAGGGCCCGGCGTCGACCGGAATGGCGTGGGGGTCGCTGAAGAGGGTGAAGGCGAGGGGGTGCGTGAGCAGGAAGCAGTCGCCCTCCTCCAGAGCGATCGGGGCGGTGAGGCCCTCGACGTCCAGGAGGCACCGGCCGCGCCGGAGGGTGTTGAACTTCACGCCGTCCGGCGGCTCGAAGCGCACCGCCCAGCTGCCGCCCGCCGTCATTCCCGTGGACAGGTGCGCTCTGGTGCCCAGCAGCGCGAGCACGTCTTCGAGCGGATCCATTGGTTCCCCCGCGGCGGTTCGAGTGGGCTGGACGACGGATAAAGTTCTACGGACTTTCTACTATAGATAGTCCTAATCGGGTCTCCTAGCGTGGCCTCATGACCAACGACCAGACTCGTCTCACGACTCCGTTCCACTCCCACGCCACCGCCTCCGAGATCATCGAGGGGGTGGATCTGTCCGGGCGCCGCGTGGTCGTCACCGGCGGCGCCTCCGGCATCGGCACCGAAACCGTCCGCGTCCTGGCCGCGGCCGGGGCGGAGGTCACCATCGCCACCCGCGATCCGGCCGCGGGGGCGCGGATCGCCGAGACCTTCGCCGACGCGCCCGGATCCGTGCGGTCGGCCGCGCTCGACCTGGCCGATCTGTCATCGGTCGCGGAGTTCGTACGGAACTGGCGCGGCCCGCTCGACGTGCTGGTCGCCAACGCCGGGATCATGGCGCTCCCGGTGCGCCAGGTCAACGCGCAAGGCTGGGAGATGCAGCTCGCGACGAACTACCTCGGACATTTCGCCCTTGCCGTGGAGCTGTACGACAGCCTGCGGGCGGCGGGCCGGGCACGGATCGTCATCGTCAGCTCGGGGGCCCATCGCGACGTGCCGTTCGACTTCGACGACCCGCAGTTCGAGCGCCGGCCGTACCATCCGTGGACGGCCTACGGGCAGTCCAAGACGGCGGACGTCCTGCTCGCGGTGGGCGCCCGCCGGTGGGCGGCCGACGGAATCACGGCGAACGCGCTCAACCCCGGCTGGATCATCACGAACCTCCAGCGCCACATGGACGAGGCGACGATGCGCGAGATGGGCGCGATCGACGAGAACGGTGAGATCATCCCGAAGCCCTACCTCAAGACCCTTTCCCAGGGCGCGGCGGCGTCGGTGCTGCTGGCGGCCTCACCTCTGGTGGAAGGCGTGACCGGCCGCTACTTCGAGGACAACCAGGAGGCCCCGCTCGCCACCCCCGAGATCCTCGGCGGCGTGGCGGCCCACGCGCTCGATCCGGACGCGGCGGACCGCCTGTGGGACTACGGGAGCTCCGCGATCGCAGCGGCATAGGAAATGTGCCGTTTGGGCACTTCAAGAGGTATCGGGGGCGTGTTCGATGGGGGGAACCATGGCTGTATCGGCAGACCTGGCGAAGCTGCTCGACCGCGAATACGAGGACAAGACGCTGGATGAGATCATCAAGGCGCCGGTGGACGCGCTGGCCGGGGTGAGCGCGGAGGACGCGGAGCTGCTGAAGAAGGCCTTCCACATCAAGACCGTGGGAGATCTGGGCCGCAACAAGTTCTTCCGGGCGGCCACCGCGCTCGTCGATCTCACCGACAGCAAGAAATAACCGGGCGCCCCGTCCGGCCGGCGACGTTGTAGATGATTTCCATCGCCTTATACCTTGATGGAAGGTATCTACAAAGGAGCGGTCGTGGGGGCTCTGTTCGTCGGTGTGGACGGGGGAGGCACCAGCACGCGCTGCGTCGTGGCCACCGAGTCGGGGGAGATCGCCGGGCGGGGACGGGCCGGCGGCGCCAACGCCATCTCGGTCCCCGACCCGGCCGCCAACCTGCGCGCCGCGCTGCTCGGCGCGCTGGAGGGCCTCGACCCCGCGCGCGTCGCCGGCGGCGTGTTCGGCCTCGCCGGAGCCGCCCGCGCCGCGGAGTCCGCGGAGCGGGCCTGGCGGGAGGCGGGGCTCGCCGGGCGTCCGGCGGTGGTGGCCGACGTGCTGGTCGCCTTCACCGGCGCCACCGACCAGCCGGACGGTGCGGTCCTGGTGGCGGGCACCGGCGCGATCGGCGCCCGCGTCCGCGACCGCCGCATCGTACGGCGGGCCGACGGGCTCGGCTGGCTCCTCGGCGACGAGGGTTCGGGCGTGTGGCTGGGCCGCAGGGCCGCGGCCGCGGCGCTGAACGCGATCGACGGCCGGGGCGCGCCCACGGTGCTGGTCGCCAGGGTGGCCGAGGCCGTCCTGGGAGCGGGGGCGGCCGGCGACGACGACGGGCCCGCGCTCACCCAGGCCCTGGTGGCGGCCGTGTACGCGCGGGTCGCCGAATCGGGGCCCGCCTGGCTGGGCACGCTCGCGCCCGTGGTGGACGCCGCCGCCCGCGAGGGCGACGAGGTGGCGCGCGGCATCGTCGCGGAGGCGGCCCGCAGGCTGTGCCGTACGGCGCGGGTCGTGACGGGGGAGGGCCCCCGTGAGAGGGGGACACAGGAGAAGGGTGGCCCGGACCAGATGGGTGCGGGGCCGCTGGTGCTCGCGGGGTCGCTGCTGACCGAGCCGACCGAGCTCGCCCATCTGGTCCGGGCCGAGCTGGGCAGGCAGGCCGTGCTGGTGCGCGCCCGGGACAACGCGGCGGGGGCCGCCGCGCTCGCGGTGCGGGCGGCCCTGCCCGGCGACCCCCGTGCCGCCGAAGCGCACCGCGTGCTGATCGGGCAGGAGGTCGCATGATCGGCGGCGAGCTGGACCGGATGGCGATGGCCGTGCTCCAGCCCGGTTTCGAGGGCACCGAGCCGCCCGCGTGGCTGCGGCGGGCGCTCGCGGAGGGACTGGGCGGCGTGATCCTGTTCGCTCGCAACATCACCCGTAACGTCGCCCGCGACGTCACCCGTAACGTCGTCCGCGACGCCGCCGGCGACGCCGATGCGGTCGGCGGGACGGCCGCCCTGGTCGCCGAGTTGCGCAGAGAGCGGCCGGACGTGGTCGTCGCCGTGGACGAGGAGGGCGGCGCCGTCACCCGGCTTGAGGCGGCCACCGGCAGCTCGTGGCCGGGCAACATGGCGCTGGGCGTGGCCGGTGACGAGTCGCTGACCCGCCGGGTGGCGCGGCAGATCGGCCGGATGGTCGCCGCCGCCGGGATCACCCTCGACTACGCGCCCGTGGTGGACGTCAACGCCGACCCCCGCAACCCCGTCATCGGCGTGCGTTCCTTCGGCTCCGACCCCGAGGAGGTCGGCCGTCACGGCGTCGCATGGATCGAGGGACTGCAAAGCGCGGGAGTGGCCGCCTGCGCCAAGCACTTCCCCGGCCACGGGGACACCGTGACCGACTCCCACCTGGCGCTGCCCGCCGTACGGGCCTCCCGCGAGGTGATAGAACGGCGCGACCTGCCGCCGTTCCGGGCCGCCATCGCGGCAGGGGTGCGCGCCGTGATGTGCGGTCACCTGCTCGTCCCCGCCGTCGACGAGCTTCCCGCGACCCTGAGCCGGGCGGTGCTGACCGGCCTGCTGCGCGAGGAGCTGGGGTTCGACGGCCTCGCGGTGACCGACGCGATCGAGATGCGCGCGGTCGCCGCCCTGCACGAGCCGGGCGAGATCGCGGTGCGCGCGCTGGCCGCCGGGGCCGACGCGATCTGCGTCGGGGTGTCCTCGGCGAGGGGAGAGAGCGTCTACGCGCTGCGCGACGCGATCACCCGCGCGGTCCGCGAGGGACGGCTGGCGGAGGAGCGCCTGGCCGAGGCGGCGGGCCGGGTGCGGGACCTGGCCGCGTGGTACGACGCGCAGGCCGAGGCACGAGCCGCCGCGGCCCGCGACGCCGACGAGGGCCTCGGCCTGGCGGCGGCGACGGCCGCCCTGCGCGCGACCCCGGCGGAGCAGGCGCCGCCGCTGACGAAGGCGCCGCTGGTGGTGCATCTGGCGGCGCGGCCCAGCCAGGCCGTCGGCCGCGCGACCCCGCTGAAACTCGGTCAGGCGATCGAGGAGATACTCCCCGGAACGGTGACGGCCGAGGTGCACGACGACGGGCGCCTGCCCGACCTGAGCGAGATGGCGCGCCCCCTCGTGATCGCTGTCCACGACGCCGTACGGCACGCCTGGATGCTGCGGCTCCTCGACGACGCGCTGCGGGCTCGCCCGGACGCGGTCGTGGTGGAGACGGGGGTCCCGGGGCCGCCCGCCGGGCGGCTGTACCTCGCCACGCACGGCAACTCCACGGCCTCCGCGCGGGCGGCGGCGCGCCGGCTCACGGGCGCCGTCTGAGCCCCCCGCAGACGATGTTGTCGCAGGTAGCGGGCTCGGGTAAAAATTATCTCCATAGCCTTGTCTACTCGTGGAAAAAATTGACGACATCCCGCGAGCGCCCGTATTGTCCAGGCAATCGGGAACCAGGAGCAGCCCATGAAGCGACTCGCAGCGATCATGGCGGTGGCGTCCATCGTCACCGTGACCGCCTGCGGCACTACCGGGACGACGGACACCGCCCAGCAGAGCGGCGGCGTGTACACCACGATCGACGGCAGCAAGCAGATCAACGCGAGCGCGCCGATCAACCCGTTCAACCCCGTCGGATCGGTCTTCTCGGGATACAACGGCATGGCGCTGGCGTGGCCCAAGAACGACCCCACCGATCCCAACCAGTTCTACCCGGCGATCGCCAGGAGCTGGAGCATGTCCCCGGACCGGTCGGAGGTCGTCATCCACCTGCAGCCGGACGCCAGGTGGTCCGACGGCAAGCCGGTGACCAGCGAGGATGTCCGGGTCTCGATCGGTCTCGCCTACACCCAGGGCGGCACGGCGTACGCGCTGGACCCGAAGGCGGCGGGCGCCGCCGCCGACATCAAGGTCGTCGACCCCAAGACGATCAGGGTGACGCAGGGCGCCAACCGCAGTTCGACGTTCCTCGCCAACCTGCTGTCGACCGTGGTCGTGCCCGCGCACGTCTTCGGGAAGCTGCTGCCCGCCGACTTCTGGCAGACGCTCAAGGTCGCCCAGCACGGCCAGGGCGCGGCGGCCGAGAAGGCGAAGAACCAGATCACCGGGCTCGCGGAGAAGGTCATCGCGTTCGACCCCGGTCACGACGTGTCCGCCGGGCCGTTCGTGCTGGAGCGGGTGAACCCCGGCGCGGCGCTGCTCAGGCGCAACCCCTACTTCTTCGCCCGGCAGAACATCGCGCCGGACAAGGTGAAGATCCTCAACTACACCGGCAACGAGCAGATCTGGAACTACCTGATCGCCGGCCGGCTGGACAACGCCCCCTTCACCTCCGTGCCCACCGCCGTCATGAACCGGATCCGCGACGCGAAGGGCAGCAAGGTGGTCAAGGGCTACTCGCCCGTGGCGGTCTCCCTCGCGTTCAACCAGTCGCACAAGCCGTACGACAATGTGCACGTGCGGCGGGCGATGGCCTACCTGATCGACCGCGCCCAGGTCACGAGGATCGCCTCTCCGGAGGGCGGCACGCCCGCCGCCACCACCTCGGGCATCCACGCCAAGGCGGCCCGGGCCTGGCTGGGCGACGCGTTCGACGGCCTGGAGCAGTATCGCGTGAACCCCGGCAAGGCCGACGCCGAGCTGAAGGCGGCCGGCATGACCAAGCGGGGCGGCCGCTGGACCCTGCCCGACGGCAGCCCGTGGAAGGTGCGCATCCACGTGCCCGCGTCGTTCTCCGACTGGGTCGCCGCGGCCAAGTCGATCACCAGCCAGCTCGGGGACCACGGCATCGACGCGAGCGTGGTCACGGCGGCCGACTACACGCTCTATCTGGGCGAGCTCGCCGACGGCAAGTACGACCTCGGGTTCTGGCTGATCGGGCTCGGCCCCTCGCCGTACAACATCTTCCAGCGGCTGTTCGGCCAGGCGAACGGCTGGCAGATGTTCGGCGGCCGGCTGCGCCACGTGGCCCCGGGCACCGAGGGCAACTGGATGGGCGGCCCGGAGAAGGTCGACGCGGGCGCCGCCGGCACGGTGGACCCGGGCGACCTGACCAGCAGGCTGAACTACGCGTCCCAGGACGAGCAGAAGCGCATCGTCGGCGTCCTGGCCACGGTCGCCAACGAGCAGCTTCCGGTCGTCCAGCTGTGGGACTACGTGAACACCCAGTTCGTGAACACGTCCCGGTACACCGCGTTCCCGCCCGACGACGACGAGTCCCTGCGGCTGTCGTCCGGCGTGTGGATGCAGCTCGGGATGATCAGGAAAGCGGAGAAGGGGCAGGCATGACGCACGCCGTTCCGGGGCGTCCCCGGCTGGGCGCCATCGCCAGGAAGATCGGCGGCCACCTGGTCCGCGGCCTGGCGATGATCTGGGTCGTCGCCACGATCAGCTTCGTCATCATCCGGGAGATCCCCGGCAACCCCGTGCTCGGGCAGTACGAGAGCCTGATCCAGAAGGGCATGTCGCCCGAGCAGGCCGAGCGGGCCACCGCCGTCCTGTACGGCTTCCTGCCCACCGGCAACCTGTGGCAGCAGTACGTCGGCTACATGGGCTCGCTGCTCCACCTCGACCTCGGGCGTTCGCTCAGCACGCCCGGCGTGGAGGTGACCACGCTCATCGGGCACGCGGCCCGGTGGACTGTGCTGCCGGTCCTCGCCGGCACGCTGCTGAGCTTCCTGCTCGGCGTCACCATGGGCGTCTACGCCGCGATCAAGCGGTCGGGCAAGCTGGGCGACGCGCTCGCGCTGTCCGGCTCGCTGCTGCACGGCGTGCCCGTGTACGTCATCGGCCTGCTGCTCACCGCGATCTTCGCCACGCTGTGGCCGATCATGCCGTCGGGCGGGCCGGTGGACGTCGAGTTCGTCCCCGGCTTCAACGCCGGCTACATCGGCTCGCTGGTGCACCACGCCGTGCTGCCCGTCGTCACGTACACGCTGGCCAGTTACGGCGGGTGGATCCTCGCGATGAAGTCGAACGTGGTCGCCGTGCTCGGCGACGACTTCATCCTCGCGGCCGAGCTGCGCGGCCTGCGGCGCGGCTTCGTGTTCCGGTATCTGGCCCGCAACGCGATCCTGCCGCTGTTCACGATCCTCGCCCTGTCGATCGGCATGCTGTTCGGCGGCTCGATCTTCATCGAGGAGATCTTCAACTACCCGGGCCTCGGCCTGCTGCTCGTCAACAGCATCAGCAGCCGCGACTACGCGCTGATGGGCGGCACGTTCCTGGTGATCACGGTGGGCATCGTCGTCGCCAACATCGCCGCCGACCTGCTGTACACGGCGATCGACCCGCGGGTCAGGAGCGGAGGCGCGGCATGACCGTCATCGTCAACCCGGAGGGGGCGATCAGCCCCGAGGCCCTGCCGGCCGGGACCACGCGGGCGACGCTGCGGCGCAACTTCTGGCGCGGGGTGTGGCGGGTGCTGCGGCGCAAGCCCAGCCGCATGGCCGGCGTGGTCATCGTGGTCCTGTTCGCGCTCATGGGCGTGGCCGGGCCGCTGCTCTACCCCGCCCAGCTGCCTCGCGACGACAACGCGCTGTACGCGCCGCCGAGCCTGGCGCATCCCTTCGGCACCGACTTCGAGGGCACCGACGTGCTCGCGCTGGTCGTCACCGGCGCGCGTTACGTGCTGCTCACCGGCCTGGCCACGGCCGTCATCACGGTCGCGCTCGGCACGCTCATCGGGCTGGTCGCCGGCTTCCACCGCGGCCGGTGGGACATGCTGCTGATGCGGCTGACCGACATGAACCTCGCGATCCCCGGCCTGCCGCTGCTGCTCGTGCTGTCCACGGTGTGGAAGTTCGAGAGCCCGCTGGAGATGGGCCTGGTGCTCGGGGTGCTCGGCTGGGGCGGCATCGCCCGCGCCGTGCGGTCGCAGACGCTGTCGCTGCGCGAGCGCGGCTTCATCGAGGCGGCCCGCGGACTCGGTCTGCCCACCCGGCACATCATCGGCCGCGAACTGCTGCCGAGCATGGCGCCGTACATCGCGATGAACATGCTCATCGCCGTCACCGGCGCGGTGTACGCCCAGGTGGGCCTGTTCTTCCTCGGCGTGCTGCCGTTCGAGTCGAACAACTGGGGCGTGATGCTGAACCTCGCCGTGTTCAACGGCGGGGCGCTCACCACCCCCGCCGCGCTGCCGTACCTGCTGGCCCCGCTGATCGCGATCCTGTTGCTCACGCTGGGAATCGTGCTGATCGTGGACGCGATGGACGAGATCTTCAACCCCCGCCTGCGGGAGGAGTAGCCCCCAATGACCGCTGACACGACCGCACATGACATGGCAGCACATGACATGGAAGCACCGGGGGTCCGGATCCGGGACCTCACGGTCGTCTACAAGACGCCTGCGGGCGAGTTGCCCGCCGTACGCGGCGTCGACCTCGCCCTCGCCCCCGGCACGATCACCGGCGTCGTCGGCGAGTCGGGCTCGGGCAAGTCGACGCTCGCGCTCTCCCTGCTCAACGCCGTCCAGCCGCCCGGCAGGATCGCGGCGGGCAGCGTGGAGATCGACGGCCTCGGCGACGTGCTGGCGCTGCGGGGCGAGGACCTGCGCCGCGCCCGCGGCCGCCAGGTCGGCTACGTCTTCCAGGCCGCGCAGAACTCGCTGAACCCGCTGAAGACCATCGGCAAGCAGCTGCTCGACCTCGGCCGCTCCCACGACGTGGAGGACCTGCGGGGGCTGGTGCGCGACGCCAAGGACCTGCTGGCCCGCATGGGCATGGACGGCGCCCGGGTGCTCGACTCCTACCAGCACGAGCTGTCCGGCGGCATGCGCCAGCGGGTCGGCATCATGCTCGCGCTCGTCCTGAACGCCAAAGTCGTCGTTCTGGACGAGCCGACCACCGCCCTCGACATGATCACGCAGGCCACGATCCTGCGGATCATCCGCGAGGTCCACGAGGAACGCGCCCTCACCACCCTCGTGATCACCCACGACGTCGGCGCGGTCGCCGAGGTCGCCGACAGCCTCGCCGTCATGTACGGCGGCCGGGTGGTCGAGCACGGCCCGGTGACCGAGGTGCTCGGGGACGCCCGGCACCCGTACACCCAGGGCCTGATCAGGGCGATCCCGCGCCTGTCCGGCGACCTGTCGCTGGCCAGGGCGCTGCCGGGACGCCCGCCGACGCTCGGGACGCTGCCCACGCAGGGCTGCGTGTTCCGCGAGCGCTGCGAGCGGCGCATGGACGTGTGCGAGACCGACGAGCCCATGTCCGTCAACCGGGACGGCCGCACGGTCGCCTGCCACGCCGCCGACCGCCACCTCACGCTGGTCAAGCGGAAGGAGTTCGTGTGATCACGGGAACCGGGATCACCAAGATCTTCAAGCAGCGCGGCGGCGTGCTCGGCGCCCGCGAGGTGCCCGCGCTGCGCGGTGTGGACTTCTCCATCGCCAATGGCGGCGCCGTCTCGTTCATCGGCGAGTCGGGCAGCGGCAAGACCACCCTCGGCCGGATCGTCGCCGGGCTGGAGAGCCACGACGGTGGCGAGATCGTCATCGACGGCGTGCCGATGTCGTCGCTCAGCCACCGCAGGCGGCAGCCGTACTTCCGCCGCGTCCAGCTCATCCACCAGGACCCCTACTCGGCGTTGAACCCCACCCGGACCATCCACCAGACGCTGGAGGCGCCGCTGCGGCTGCGCGCCCGGCAGACGGGCCGCCCGCGGTCGTGGGTGGACGGGCGGGCGGCGGAGCTGCTGGCGATGGTCGGCATCGACCCCGGCTACGTGCTCCCGCGCTACCCCCACCAGCTGTCGGGCGGCATGCGCCAGCGCGTGGTGATCGCCCGCGCGCTCACCATGGACCCCGAGGTGCTCGTCGCCGACGAGGCCGTCTCGATGATCGACGTGTCGCTGCGCCTGGGCATCCTCGCCCTGCTGAAGGACCTGCGCGAGCGCCTCGGCGTGGGCGTGCTGTTCATCACCCACGACATCGCGACCGCCCGCTACATCGGCGGCGACGGCGAGCTGTACGTGCTCTACCGCGGCCAGGTCGTCGAGCGGGGCGCCACCGAGAAGATCATCGCGGACCCGGTCCACCCCTACACCCAGTCGCTGCTGTCGGCGATCCCCGTGCTGCACGGCCTGGAACGGCCCGGCGCCGAGCGGGTCGTGCCGAGGGAGATGCAGCGGGAGGGCGAGCCCGACGGCGGCTGCCTGTTCGCCCGGCGCTGCCCGTTCAGCACCGAACGCTGCGAGAACGAGATGCCCGTGCTCGGCCGCGACGGCGGGCTCGGAGAGGAGGCCGGAGAGGAGGCGGGGCAGGAGGCCGGGCAGGAGTACGCCTGCTTCCACCCCAGGCGGCGCAGCGTGATCCCGGTGGGGGTGGGCGAGTGACGGACATCGTTCCGGCCGAGGCCGAGGGGACGCTGGAGCGCCTGGCCGCCGCCGCCCTGTGGGCCGACGCCGAGGACGCCGCGCTGGTCGTACGCCGCCTGGCCGACCCACCCGGGGATCGGGCGTGGACGGTCCTGGCCACCCCGGACCGGGACGGCGCCGTGTTCACCTCGATCGGCGCGGACGGCGCCGGTCACATCGACCTGATCGCCGTTGATCCCGCCGCCCAGGGCCGGGGGATCGGGCGGGCGCTCGTGGGCGCGGCCGAGGAGTGGATGCGGGCGCACGGCGCGGCCGAGGCCAGGTTCGCCGGCAACCCGCCCTGCTACGCCTGGCCCGGGATCGACGTGCGCTACACCCCGGCCGCCTGCCTGGCCGAGAGCCTGGGATACGAGCGCTACCGCGTGGCCTGGAACATGACGGCCGGCCTGCCCGCCCGCTACGACGAGGCCGAGCACGAGGCCGACCTGGCGAAGCTCGCCGCCGCCGGGGTGACGGTCGCGGCCGCGCCCGCGGGGGAGCGTGCCGCGGTCGCGGCCTTCGTCCGCGAGCAGTGGAACGACAAGTGGGCCTGGGAGGCCGAGCAGGCGACCGGCCTGCACTACGCCTTCCGGGACGGGGCCTACCGCGACGGGGCCTTCCGGGACGGGGAGATTCTCGGTTTCGCCGCATGGGGCGCCCGTCCGCTGTGGTTCGGGCCGATGGGCACGGCCGAGGCCGCCCGCGGTCTCGGCGTGGGCCGGGTGCTGCTGCGCCGCTGCCTCGCCGAGCAGGCCGCCGCGGGGCAGACCTCCGCGCAGATCGGCTGGGTGGGCCCGCTCCGCTTCTACTCCCGGGCGGTGGGCGCCCGCGCCGAGCGGGTGTTCTGGCTCTACCGCCGCGCGCTGGACTGATGTCAGCCGTACAGCAGTTCGCCTCGGGGCGGGCCCGGCGGGGGGCACAGCCCCCGGGGGTCGCGGCCCGCCTCCAGGTGCTCGCGCAGCGACGCCGAGCCCCACAGCAGGTCGAGGAACGGCTCGCAGGCGAAGTCGCCCGGATAGAGGGCGCGCAGCACGTGCAGGACGGACACGCCCGTCAGCACCGGCAGGAAGGCCTCCTGGTCGGTCACGTGCAGCTGCGCCCCGCGCACCGCGACGCCCGCGTGCCTGCCGAACGTCGGGGCGAACCACGTGTCGCGGAAGCGCACGCCGGGCAGGCCGAGGTCGTTCAGCGCTGCGGCGAACCGGCCGTCCGCGTACGGTGCGCCGACCAGCTCGAACGGCCGGGTCGTGCCACGGCCCTCGGCGGCGTTCACGCCCTCCAGCAGCCCGGTGCCGGGATAGACCAGGGCGGTGTCGAGGGTCGGCATGTTGGCCGACGGCATCACCCAGGGCAGCCCGGTGCGGTCGAAACGCCACCGCCTGCGCCAGCCCTCCATCGGCACGACCTCCAGCTCGGCGCCGATCGCGCGGTTGACCGACAGCGCGATCTCGCCCGGCGTGAGGCCGTGCCGTACGGGCAGGGCGGCGCGGCCGACGAAGCTCGCGTAGGCCGGGTCGAGCACCGGGCCCTCGGCCACCGCGCCGCCGATCGGGTTGGGCCGGTCGAGCACGGTGAACCGCAGCCCGAGCCGGGCCGCCGAACCCATGAGGTCGTACATCGTCCAGACGTAGGTGTAGAAGCGCGCGCCCACGTCGCACACGTCGAAGACGAGCGCGTCCACCCCGGACGAGGCGACCAGGGCGTCCAGGTCACCGCCGGTCCGCCGGTAGGTGTCCAGCACGGGCAGGCCGGTGACCGGGTCGACGGTGTCGCCCTCGCCGCCGCCCGCCTGGGCCGTGCCGCGCAGGCCGTGCTCGGGGCTGAACACCGTGGTCACGGGCACCCCGGCGGCCAGCAGGGCCGGTGCGGCGGCCGTCAGATCGGGCAGGACTCCGGTGGGGTTGGTGACGAGGCCCACTCGTTCCCAGCCGGCCTTCGGCGCGCTCACCAGCAGCTCAAGCCCCGTACGCACGCGATCCATAAGCACTCCGAAGCCGAGGAACCACGACCATGACGCACTCACTCGCCGCTCTCGCCACCGAACAGAGCGATCCCCGCTACAGCGGGATCGACACGCTCCCGACGGAGGAGATCGCGCGGCTCATGAACGCGGCCGACGCCGCCGTCCCTGCCGCGGTGGGCCGGGCCGTCCCGGCGATCTCCGCGGCCATCGACGCGATCGCGGCGCGGATGACCGACGGGGGCAGGCTCCTCTACGTGGGCGCGGGCACCTCCGGGCGGCTCGCGGTGCTCGACGCCTCCGAGTGCCCGCCGACCTTCGGCACGCACCCCGACCTGGTCCAGGGCATCATCGCGGGCGGCGAGGCCGCGCTGGTGCGCTCCGTCGAGGGCGCCGAGGACGACGCCGAGGCGGGCGCCGCCGTGATCCGCGACAAGCACGTCGGCCCGCTCGACTCCGTCGTCGGCATCTCCGCCAGCGGGCGCGCGCCGTACGTCGTCGCGGCGGTCGAGCAGGCCCGGCGGCTCGGCGCGCTGACCGTGGGCCTGGCCTGCAACACCGGGTCCCCGCTCGCGCGGGCCGCCGACCACGCCGTCGAGGTCATCGTGGGGCCTGAGGTGGTCACCGGCTCGACCCGGCTGAAGGCCGGCACGGCCCAGAAGCTGGTCCTCAACATGATCTCCACGATCACGATGATCAGGACGGGCCGCACGTACGGGAACTTCATGGTCGACGTCGTGGCCAGCAACTCCAAGCTCGTCGACCGGGCGGCCCGCATCGTCTCCGAGATCACCGGCGCGCAGGTGCTGCGGGCGCGGGAGGTCCTGGAGAGCGCCGGACGGGACGTGAAGACGGCCGTCGTGATGATCGAGCGCGGTGTGGGCGCCGACGACGCGCGGGCGCTGCTCGCGGCGCACGGCAACCGGCTCGGCCCGGCGCTGCACAGTGCCTGACAACGCGGTGCCTGACAACGCGGTGCCCGACGTAGTGCCTGACGGGGTGTCCGCGCTCGAAGACGTCCTGCGGGCGGCCGTGCCCGAGGTCGCCTCGGCGGCGGTCGCCGAGATCGCCGTGGACGGGCGCACGGCGGCCGCGGCCGCCGTGGGGGAGGCCATGCGGTACGCCGACCCGTCCGGGGGATTGCTGGCGGAACGGCCCGCCGTGGCGATGGGCGCGCTCTTCGACATCGCCTCCCTGACCAAGATGTTCACGGCCGTGGTGCTGGTCTCGCTGGCCCAGGAGGGCGCGCTCGACCTCGACGAGCCGGTGGCCGTCCGGCTGCCCCGGTTCTACGGGCACCGGCCCGAGATCACCGTGCGGCACCTGCTGACGCATTCGGCGGGCCTGCCCGCGAGCCGCCGGGTGGAGAAGGAGCCGGAGGAGGCCCGCTGGGACCTGGTGCTGTCCACTCCGGAGCAGGGGCCGCCGGGGACGCACCTCTACTCGGACGTCGGAATGATCACGGCCGGCCGGGTTGCGGAGGCCGCCGGCGGCGCGCCGCTGGACGTGATCGTGCGCGAGCGGGTCACCGGCCCGCTCGGGCTCGGCGCCACGACGTACGGGCCGGTCGAGGCGGGCCGGGCCGTCGCCACCGAATTCAAGCGCGGCACCTGCGTGCGGGGCGAGGTGCACGACGAGACGGCTCACGCGCTGGGCGGCGTGGCCGGGCACGCCGGGCTGTTCTCCACCGCCGCCGACCTCGTGCGTTTCGGCGAGGCGCTGCGCACCGGCGGCGGCCCCGTCCTGTCTCCCGCCTGGACCGCCGAGATGCTGCGCGACCAGGGCGTGCCGGGCGCCGCCTTCCGGCAGGGGCTCGGCGTGCGCATCGACGACCCGGCCATCGTGGGGCCGCTCACGGGCGCGTTCGGCCACTCGGGCTTCACCGGAACGTCGCTGGTCGTCGATCCCGCCCGCCGGCTGACCGTCGTGGTGCTCACCAACAACGTGCATCCGCTGCGGGGCCGCCCCGGCATCCGCGACCTCCGGCACGCCGTCGCGGCGGAGGCCCTGCGCCTGGCCGGCTGAGCCCGGCGGACGTTTGATCCTCCTCGTCCGGGTCAGTAGGTGACCAGTCCGGCAGACGGACCGATCCGCCGACCGATCCCCGAAGGAGAGGAGCCGCGATGACGACCGCGCATCAGGCCGGCCGCCGTCTCGAAGGTGCGGCCCGCAGGGCGGCCGACCACCCTGTCCTGGAGAAGCTCGCCAAGGTCGGGTTCGCCGCCCGGGGCGTCCTGTACGCGATCATCGGCCTGGTCGCCCTCCAGATCGCCTTCGGCGGCGGCGGGGAGGCCGACAAGAGTAGCGCGCTCCAGATCGTGCGCGACGCGCCCCTGGGCGACCCCCTGCTGTGGGTCATGGCCGTCGGCTTGGCCGCACTGACGATCTGGCAGGTCTCCGAGGCCGTTTGGGGCCGGCCCGGGGTCAAGGAGCGCGTGGAGGCCGTGGCGAGGGCCGTCGTCTACGCCGCCCTGGTGTTCTCGATGGTGGCGCTGCTCACGCGCAACAAGGCCGCCTCCTCGTCCGACAGCCAGTCGCAGGACGTCACCAAGACGCTGTTCGAGCTGCCCGGCGGCCAGTTCCTGGTCGGCCTGATGGCGCTGGGCGTGATCGCCCTCGGCGTCTTCTGGATCTACGAGGGCTGGACCGAGAAGTTCATGAAGGACATGCACGTGACCGCGCCCCGGGCTCGCGGTGTCGTCGTCAAGCTCGGCAAGGCCGGCTACATCGCCCGCGGCGTCATCGCGCTGGCCGCCGGCGTCCTGATCGGCCGGGCCGCCCTCACCTACGACCCCGACAAGGCGGCCGGCATCGACGGTGCGCTCAAGGCGCTCGCCGACACCCCGGCCGGTCCGTGGCTGCTCGCCGTGGTCGCCGTCGGCCTGGTGCTGTTCGCCGTCTACTGCTTCGCGGAGGCCCGCTGGCACCGTGTGTGACCCTATGTGACCTGTGTGAGCGGGTGCGCCGGGGCGGAGCCTCAGGTCGTCGTCCCGGTCGCCGCGTGGCGTAGACCGTCCATGAGCAGGTCGAGCAGACGCCCGGCCTGCTCGCGCTGCGCGGGCTCGCCGGCGGCGAGGCAGATGCCGTTCACGCCGGTGAGCACGTCCTCGGCCGCCACGTCCCGCCGCAGGGTCCCGGCCGTGCGGCCCGCGTCGAGCAGCGTGCCGATCGCGCCGAGCAGCCGGTCGCGGCTGTGCGCGTACGGGTTCGCACCGGAGGCGATCACGGCGCGGAGCGCGTCGGCCATGCCCCGTTTGGTGGCCAGGTAGTCGACGAAACGGTCCATCCAGGTGCGCATCGCCACGTCGGGCGGCATCTCGTGCGCGAGCTCGGCCGCCGCGTCGCACAGCTTCGCCAGCTCGTTGCGGTAGGCCGCCTCGATCAGCGCCTCCCGGGTGGGGAAGTGGCGGTATAGCGTGCCGATGCCGACGCCGGCCTCCTTCGCGATCGCGTCGAGCGTGACATCCGGCCCGTCCTGGGAGAACGCCCGCACGGCGACGTCGAGCAGCCGCTCGCGGTTGCGCCGGGCGTCGGCGCGCAACGGCTTGGCTGCGGCTGGTCGAGCGGGGGTGGACACGGCTCCTCCACAGGCGTGGGTTGCTAAACGGAGGGTCCTCCGATTAGAGTTCCAGGCGTACCGGAGGTTCCTCCGGTTTTCCTGATTGTAGCGGCCGGGCTCCCGGGGGGCCGCCGCCGTACGGGACGGGGACGAACATGACTCAGACCACCCGCATCACCACGCCGTTCACCGCGCAGTCCACCGCGGCCGAGGTCCTGGAAGGCGTCGACCTGCGCGGGCGGCGCGCGATCGTGACCGGTGGGGCGTCGGGGATCGGCGTCGAGACCGCCCGGGCCCTGGCCGCGGCGGGCGCGGAGGTGACGATCGCGGTCCGCGATCTCGACGCGGGCAAGCGGACCGCCGAGGACATCGCCGCCACCAACGCGGGCGCGCCCGTTCTCGTCGCGCCGCTTGACCTCGCCGACCGGGCCTCCGTCGCGGCGTTCGTCGCCGGATGGGAGGGGCCGCTGCACATCCTGGTCAACAACGCCGGAGTGATGGCCTGCCCGGAGACGCGGACTCCCGAAGGCTGGGAACTGCAGTTCGCGACCAACCACCTCGGTCACTTCGCGCTGGCCACGGGCCTCCACCCGGCGCTCGCGGCGGCCGGCGGCGCCCGCGTCGTGTCGGTCAGCTCCAGCGCCCACCTGCGCTCGCCGGTCGTCTTCGACGACATCCACTTCAACGAGCGCCCGTACGAGCCGTGGCTGGCGTACGGGCAGTCGAAGACGGCCAACGTGCTGTTCGCGGTCGAGGCCGGCAGGCGGTGGGCCGGCGACGGCATCACGGTCAACGCGCTCATGCCCGGCGGCATCCCCACCGGCCTTCAGCGGCACCTGGAGCCCGACTACATCGAGCGCCGCCGCGCGCTGGGCAGCTCGACCGGCGTGACGTGGAAGAACACCGAGCAGGGCGCGGCCACCTCCGTGCTGCTCGCCGCCTCGCCGCTGGTCGAGGGCGTCAGCGGACGCTACTTCGAGGACAACCAGGAGGCGGAGGTCGTCGAATCGGGCGAGGGCCGGGGCGTCGCGGCGTACGCGCTCGACCCGGAGGCCGCCACCCTCCTCTGGCAGGTGTCGGCGGACCTGCTCGACCTGTAGATCCCGGGGCACTGTTAGATCCCGGGGCACTGTTAGATCCCGGGGCACTGTTAGATCCCGGGGCACTGTGGCCGCCGGGCCGCCGGTCATGACGTCCGCTGGTCGCGGCGGATCTCCTTCTTCTCGCGGATGACCGCGTGGGCGTCGGCGACGGGGCCGAGGTGAGCGAGCTTGTCGGGGTTGACGATCGAACGGATGGTCTGGATGCGTCCGTCCAGGATGTCGAACGTCCAGACGTTGAAGACGCGGCTCTCGCGGTCGCGGATGATCATGCCCGGCTGGCCGTTCACCTCGTGCGCCTCCAGCACCGCGCCGATTTGGGCGAACGGCGGGATGGTGACCGACAGCACCCGGGCGACCTTCGCGGCGCCGAAGAGGGGGATCGTGCTCCCGATCTTGCCGGCGCCGTCGTTGACGAGCTGGACGTCGGTGGCCAGCAGTTCCTGCAGTCCTGCGACGTCCCCCTCCCGCATCGCATGGAAAAACCGCCCGGCGAGCCGGTCGCGCGCCTGGCGATCCGCCTGGAAGCGGGGCCGGCCCGCGTCCATGTGGCGGCGCGCCTGCAGCGCGAGCTGGCGGCAGGCCGCCTCCGACCGCTCCACCGCGTGGCCGATCTCCCGGTAGCTGAAGGCGAACACCTCATGGAGCACGAAGACCGCACGTTCGAGCGGGCTGAGCCGCTCCAGCAGGATCAGCGCCGCCATCGACAACGAGTCGGACAGCTCCGCCGACCGCTCCGGGTCCTGGTAGGGGTCGGTCAGCAGCGGTTCGGGGAACCACGGCCCGACGTACGCCTCGCGCCGGACGCGGGCCGAGCGCAGCACGTCGATCGAGATCCGCGTCACCGTCGCCGACAGGAAGGCCTTGGGCGACTCGGCCTGGGTCGGGGAGCCTTCGTAGCGCAGCCAGGCCTCCTGGACCGCGTCCTCGGCCTCGCTCACGCTGCCCAGGATGCGATAGGCGATCGCGAACAGCAGCAGCCTCAGTTCCTGGAACTCCTCGACGCGGGTCACGCCGCCCATTGATATCACCCTGCCGGACAAACGCGACGTTGTGCCGCAGGTCACACTCGGGCGATCTCACATCTCCGCCGGCCGTCTCGTCCAGGGGGTTGTAACGGCTGAACGCAGCAACAAGGAGCACACCATGCAGAAGGTCTGGTTCGTCACCGGCTCGTCCCGCGGCCTGGGCCGCCACTTCGTCGAGGCCGCCCTGGCGCGCGGCGACAAGGTCGCCGCCACCGCCCGCAACACCGCGAGCCTGAAGACGCTGGCCGACACCTATGGGGACGCGGTGCTCCTCATGGAGATGGACGTGACCGACAGGGCCGCCGTCTTCGAGAGCGTGCAGCGCGTCAAGGAGCACTTCGGGCGGCTCGACGTCATCGTGAACAACGCCGGCTACGCCCAGGTCGGCGCAATCGAGGAACTCACCGAACAGGAACTGCGCGACCAGCTCGAAACCAACCTGTTCGGCGCGGTGTGGGTGGTCCAGGCCGCGCTGCCCCACCTGCGCGAGCAGCGCTCGGGGCACATCATCCAGCTCTCCTCGGCGGCCGGGGTGATCGCGATGCCGCTCGGCGGCGCGTACCACGCCTCCAAGTGGGCTCTGGAGGGCCTGAACGAGGCGCTCGCCGGTGAGGTCGCCGAGTTCGGCGTCAAGCTGACCATCATCGAGCCCGGCGGCTTCGCCACCCGCGACGGCAAGAACCCCGACCCGCTGGCCAACGGCCACATGGCCGCGCCCGACCCGGCCTACGACGGTCTCCGTCAGCGCCTCGGGGCGATGACCGGGAAGATGCCCGCAGGCGACCCGGCCGCCGCGGCTCAGGCACTGCTGAAGCTCGTCGACTCCGAGAACCCGCCGCTGCGGGTGCTGTTCGGCAAGGGCTTCCACCCACTGATCGAGCAGGCCTACGCCGACCGGCTCAAGACCTGGTCCGACTGGCAGGACCTCTCCATCGAGGCACACGGCACCCTCGAAGCCCGCTGACCCAGGCAAGAGACCGCGCAACCCTTCGAGGACAACCAGGAGACGGAGGTCGTCGAATCGGGCGAGGGCCGGGGCGTCGCGGCGTACGCGCTCGACCCGGAGGCCGCCACCCTCCTCTGGCAGGTGTCGGTGGACCTGCTCGACCTGTGATCTCCCGCGTGTGATCTCCGGCGGGTGATCTGGCGGCACGGTCCGCCCGAGCGGAGGCCCGGCCTTTCCAGCCGGGCCTTCTCGTTTTCCCGGACTGGCGCCGGGCTGAGACATGGAGGCGGGTGAAATAGTCCGTGCTCAACGGGGGCCGCTCCCTCCGAACCGTCACAGGAGGAACGGCAGTGCCCGCGCGACCACGACCGGGCCCGATTTGGGTTGTGTCGGGGAAAGATGATCAAGGCCCTCGACGGTGGTGAGAGTGGCGTCGGGAAGGGTGTCGCGGAGCATGGCGAACTCCGCTCGGTGATCGGGCTTGGAGCGGCCGCCGACGAGGAGCAGCACAGGGGCGGTGACGTCGGCGAACTCGGGGAGCCGGCCGTACTGGGCGGCGAGCTGCTCGTGTTCGGCCAGGCACGCCTTCAGCAGGGATCGCATGCGCTCCCATCTCTGCCCGCGCAACACCACGCGCATCACGGTGCGCAGATACCAGTGCGGCAGTTTGGTCATGAAGGCCGGCGCTCCGCCGGAGCCTTGGATGAAGTGGACGAACGCGCCGTAGTGGTCGCCCGCGGCCAGCCGCTCCCGGAACGGGGCCATCCATCCGGTGGGGACGGGGGCGCAGGGCACTCCCGGCTCGTAGACCGCGATGCGGTCGAACAACGGGAAGGAGCGTGCGGTCTCCAGGATGACAAGCCCGCCATAACTGTGCCCGAAGGCCAGGCGGGCCCCGGTCGCGGCCTGGACGGCGCGTAGATCCTCCACTTCCTTGGCCAGGGAATACTCCGGTCCCTGGGGGCCGCTGGCGCCGCGTCCGCGCCGGTCGACGACGTGCACCGTGAACGAGCCGGCCAGCAGCCGGGCCAGCGGCAGGTAGTCGTCGGAGGTGCTCAGGTTGCCGCCGACCATGATCAGGTCCGGTCCTGCGCCCAGGGTCCGGTAACCGATCGCCGTGCCGTCGGCCGAAACTGCCGTGTGCTCGTGTAAGGGCGAAATATCGGTGTTCTGGCTCACTTGCCCGCCTCCCGCTCCAGCCGGTCGAACGTGGTCAGCAGCCGCGCGGTGTGCTCGGCGTACTCGGCGTACGGCACGCCGCTTGCCGCGACGACCATGGCCAGCCGGTCTTCGAACTCCTGCCGGATCGAGGCCACCCGCCGCTTCCCCTCGTCGGTGAGGCTCAGCCGCCGGCGGTTGCCCCCGGCGGGGTCGGGCTGGACATCGAGGAGGCCGTCGGCGGCCAGGACACCGGTCATGCGGCTCACCGACGGCTCGGTGACGCCGAGGTATTCGGCGAGGGTTCGCTGTGTCGAGGCCCCCAGTTCCCCGACCAGGGTCAGGGCCAGGAATCGGCTGTAGGAGATGTCGTGCTCCGCCCGGAGAATCCGGTCGGCGGCCCGGTCCAGCCGGGCGGTGAGCACGTGCAGGTTGAGGCTGAGATTCCGTTCCATGCAGCTAACTTAGCAAGCTAACTTAGCCAACGCAAGATGGATCACCGCTCCGAGCCTAAGAGGTCGCGGCGTCTCGCGCACCCTGGTTACTGGCCGATCGGTCAAAAGCTGGCCGATCGGTCAGCTAAGGTGGTCCGCATGGCACGTTCCGCAACCACCATGCGCGCGGACATCCTGGACTCGGCCGTGCGGCTGTTCGCCGCCCACGGCTTCCGCGGCACCTCCCTGCAGGACATCGCCACGGACGCGGGCTGCTCCAAGGCGTCCTTGCTCTACCACTTCACGAACAAGGACGCGATCCTGACCGAGCTGCTGGCGCCCGTCGGGCCGGAGTTCGCCGAGCTGGAAGGGCGGCTCGCCGGGCTCGACGGCGAGGAGGCGGCCCGCGCCGCCGTCGCCGGACTCGTCGACCTGTCCCTGCGGTTCCGGTTGCAGGTGAAGATCCTCCTGCAGGACGTCGACGCGCTGCTCAACCGGCCGGAACTGCCGGACGTGGACGGCCTCACCGAACGGCTGACGGTCGCCCTGTCCGGCCGCTCGGCCACCCCTCAGGCCCGGGTCTGGGCCTGGATGGCGATGCTGGGGATCATCCTGACCAGCGCCGGCGAGCTCACGCTCCCCGAGGAGACGCTGCGCGCGGAGCTGACCCGCGGCGCGTTGCGGACGCTCGGCCTGCAGACCGACTGACCTCCCGAAGAAAGAGATCTGCTATGGCAACCCTGCTGTACCGGCTGGGCCGGTTCTCCTTCCGCAGACGCGGGCTCGTGGCCGCCGTGTGGCTGCTGCTGCTCGTGGTCCTGGGCCTCGCCGCGGCCGCCTTCCACGGGCCGACCGGCGACAAGTTCGCCATGCCCGGCACCGAGTCGCAGCGGGCGCTGGACGCCCTGGCCAAGGAGTTCCCGCAGGCCAGCGGCGCCACCGGCACCATCGTCGTCGCCGCTCCGCAGGGCGGGAAGCTGGACCCCGCCGCGATCGCGCCCGTGATCAAGGAGGCGGCCGGCATCCCCGGCGTCGTCGCCGCCCTCGACCCCTTCAAGTCCGGCGCCGTCTCCGCCGACGGCCGCTACGCCCTGGTCCAGGTGCAGTTCGCCAGCGCGCTCAAGGACGTCACCGAGGCCCAGCGCGAGGCGTACACGAAGGCCGGTTCCTCCGTGACGGGGCTGCGGGTCGAGCACGGCGGGGAGGTGCTGAACGCCGCGCCGGAAGTGGGCGGATCCGAAGGGATCGGCGTCGTCATCGCCGCGGTGGTGCTGATCGTCACCTTCGGCTCGCTGGTGGCCGCCGGCATGACCCTGCTGAACGCGCTGATCGGCGTGGGGGCCGGCATGGGCGGCCTGTTCGCGCTCAGCGGCGTCGTCGAGCTGACCTCCGTCACGCCGGTGCTGGCGCTGATGCTGGGCCTGGCCGTCGGCATCGACTACTCGCTGTTCATCACCTCCCGCTACCGCCAGTTCCTGGCCGAGGGCGTGGCACCGGAGGAGGCGGCGGGCCGCGCGGTGGGCACCGCCGGATCGGCGGTCGTGTTCGCCGGGGCCACCGTGGTCATCGCGCTCGCCGGTCTGTCGGTGGTCGGCATCCCGTTCCTGAGCGTGATGGGCCTGGCCGCCGCCGGCACGGTGGCCGTCGCCGTGCTGGTCGCCCTCACGCTGCTGCCCGCCTTCCTGTCGTACGCCGGAACCCGGGTGCTGCCCCGCAGGCAGCGCACCGGCGAGAACGCCGACGCGGGCGGCCGGGGCTTCGGCCACACCTGGGGACGGGTGGTCACCCGGCTGCGCGTGCCGATCCTGCTGGCCGGGGTCCTCGGCCTCGGTGCGCTCACACTGCCGGCCCAGGACCTGCGGCTGGCCCTGCCCGACGCCGGCACCGCCGCCCCCGGCACCCCGGCCCGCGAGGCGTACGACCTGACCAGCGAGGGGTTCGGCGAGGGCTTCAACGCCCGCCTGATCGCCGTGGTCTCCGCCGCCGACCGCGCGGCCACGACGGCCGCCGCCAGTGAGGCCGCCAAGCTGATCCAGCAGACCCCCGGCGTGCTGGCGGTGGCTCCGCCACAGCCCAACGCCGCGGGCACCACCGCGCTGCTGACCATCATCCCCAAGGCCGGGCCCACCGCCGCGGCCACCGAGGACGCCGTCCACGCCATCCGCGCCAAGGTCGCCAGGATCGGCGGCGCCGAGATCGCCGTCACCGGCGCGACGGCCGTGGGCATCGACGTGTCCGACAAGCTCGCCGACGCCATGCCGGTGTACCTGCTGCTGGTGGTCGGCCTGTCGGTGCTGCTGCTCATGCTCGTCTTCCGCTCGATCCTGGTCCCGGTCAAGGCGGCGCTGGGTTTCCTGCTCACCGTCGGATCGACCTTCGGCATCACCGTGGCGATCTTCCAGGAGGGCCACCTGGCCGGTCTGCTGGGCGTGGACGTGCCCGGCCCGCTGGTGAGCTTCCTGCCGATCCTGCTCATCGGTATCCTGTTCGGCCTGGCCATGGACTACGAGGTGTTCCTGGTCTCGCGGATGCGCGAGGACTACGTGCACGGCGACACGCCCCGCCAGGCGACGATCAACGGCATGGGGCACAACGCGCGGGTCGTCACCGCCGCGGCGCTGATCATGACGGCGGTGTTCGGCGGGTTCGTGTTCATGAACGACCCGATCATCAAGTCGATGGGCTTCGCGCTGGCCGTCGGTGTGCTCGTCGACGCCTTCGTGGTCCGCATGACCCTCGTCCCCGCCGTGATGTCCATGCTCGGCCGCGCCGCCTGGTGGCTGCCACGCGCTCTGGACCGGGCGCTGCCCGACCTCGACGTCGAGGGTGAGCGGCTGCGTCACCACCTCACCGCCCGCGCCGCCGTCTCCCCGGAGCGCGCCCTGTTGTAGGAGCGGGGGTGTCGTAGAGGACGCCGGGGGCCGGAGGTCCCGTTCCGGCGGGACCTTCGGCGCTCGCACGGCCCGGCGGGGGAACGATGTGATGGAAGGACCGGACGAGGGGAGGGCGTCATGATCGTCGTGGGTGTCGACGGCTCGCGCGCCGGCATGGAGGCCGTCTGCTGGGCGGCCCGGGAGGCCGAGCTGCGTGGCGTCCCCCTGCGCATCGCCAACGCCATCCCCGCCTGGGCGTGCTCGACCGCGCAGCAGGGTCCGTACACGAACGTCGCGGCGTGGATGCGCGACGGCGCCGCCGCCGTCCTCGACGCCGCCACCGAGCGGGTCCGCGTGGAGGCGCCCCGGGTGCAGGTCGACACCGCGATCCTGGCCGGCGACCCGCGCCCGGCGCTCGTCGAGGCGGCCGTGGACGCCGATCTCCTGGTGGTCGGCAACCACGGGCTCGGCGGTTTCCGCGGCCTGCTGCTCGGCTCGGTCGCGTACGGCGTGGCGGGTCACGCCCCGTGCGACGTGGTCGTCGTGCGGGAGGTGCCCTCCGCGCCGCGCCCGGAGATCGTGGTGGGCATCGACGGATCGCCCGCCTGCGGCAAGGTGCTCGACTTCGCCTTCGCCGAGGCGGCGTTGCGCGGGACGGGCCTGCGGGTGGTGCACGCCTACAGCCCGCTGGGGGCGGGTGGCGGTTTCGCGCCGCTCCCCGACGACTTCGACGACGAGAGCGTCGAGGTGCGGATGGTCAGGGAGGCACTCGCCGGGCGGCGCGAGCTCTATGCCGACGTGAAGGTCGTCGAGGAGGTCGTCCGGGGACATCCGGTGGACGTGCTGCGGCAGGCGTCGGCGGGCGCGGACCTGCTGGTCATCGGCTCCCAGGGGCACGGCGAGTTCACCGGCCTGATCCTCGGATCGGTCTGCCAGGCCATGCTCCACTATGCGACGTGCCCCATGGCCGTCGTCCGTGCGCCGGCGCCGACCGGCTGAGCAAGCAGTCCGGACCGGAATCCCGCATCCGCACCAAACAGCGCGCACCCAACAGCGCGCACCGAACAGCGCGGACACGTGAACGCCCCCGGCGGCCCGGACGAATGGATCTCCGGGCCGCCGGGGGCGTCGTCGGCGTCCTACGCGCTCTTGCGCCGCTGCTCGCGCAGAATGGCCAGTCGCTCGTTCAGCACCTCTTCGAGGTCCTCGATCGAGCGGCGCTCCAGCAGCATGTCCCAGTGGGTCCGCGGGGGCTTCGCCTTCTTCTGCTGGGGCTGCTCCGCGTCCACCCGCAGCGCCGGGCTGCCGCAGTGACGGCACTCCCAGGTCGTGGGAATCTCGGCCTCGACGGCGAGCGGGACGGTGGTGAGATGGCCCTTGGGGCACGTGTAGGACACCTCCTGACGCGGGGCCAGATCGGTGTTGCGGTCGTTCTCGTAGCTGGTCGCGCCGAGCCGGGTACCGCGAAGTGCACGCTCGCCCATGTCTTTAAGCCTCCTGAGGTCCCCGCCTTCGAGGGGTTCGTTCGCCACCGCGTACAACGCCTGATACCGTGTGTGGATTCCCAGCCGAGACCTGATCCAATCGCGCTTTTTCCGTCCCACTGGTCTCAGATGTGGTCGGGCACCTCGTTCCCCGCCTCACGGATGGCTCGGGGAAGGTTGACAACGCTGAGCAGTGCGAATCCGAGGACGAAGAACGCCACCAGCGAGACGATCGCGGTGCGGTAGCTGTCGGTGAGCTGGAGCGCCAGCGTGAGCACCAGCGAGCCGAGGAACGCCGACCCCTTGTCGCTGATCTGGTAGAGGCTGAAGTACTCCGCCTCCCGGCCGGGCGGGATCACCAGGGAGTACAGCGAGCGCGACAGCGCCTGGGTGCCGCCCATGACGATCGCGATGGCGAAGGCGATCGCGTAGAACTGGACGGCCGAGCCTTTCTGCAGGAAGTAGGCCACGCCCACCACGATCGTCCACACCACCAGGCTGGCCAGGACGGTCCGCTTGGTCCCGAATCTCACCGCGAGCCGCGCGAGCCCGAGCGCGCCGCCGACGGCGATGAATTGCACCATGAGGATCGCCCCGATCTGGTGCGTCTGGCTCAGCCCCAGCTCCTGGTCGGCGTACGTGGCGGAGAAGCTGATCACCGTCTGCACGCCGTCGTTGTAGACCAGGTAGGCCGCGAGGAACAGCAGCGTGCGGGGGTAGCGGCGCAGGTCGGCGATCGTACGGCCGAGTTGGCGGATGCTGCCCGCCACGGCCCGGGCCGCGGTCGACTCATGGACGGGCACCCGCCGGTTGCGCAGGCGCAGCATCGGGATCAGGGCGAACGCGCCCCACCACAGGCCCGCCGAGGCCAGGCTGATCCGCACCGCCAGGCCGGTCTCGATGTCGGCGAACAGGTAGATCACCAGGTTGAGCGCGAGCAGCAGGCCGCCGCCGAGGTAGCCGAAGCCCCAGCCCCTGCTGGAGATCGTGTCGCGTTCCTCCGTCCCGGCGATCTGCGGCAGGAAGGAGTCGTAGACCACGCGGGCCGCGCCGAAGGTCACGTTGGCGACCAGGAACAGCGCGCCGCCGAGCAGGTACGCGTCACCGGACACGAAGTAGAAGCCGAGCGTAGCCACCACGCCCAGGTAGGCGAAGACCCCCAGGATCTGCTTCTTGCGGCCGGTGTGGTCGGCCAGCGCGCCGACCACCGGCATGATCACGATCTGCAGCAGCACCGAGATCGTCACCATGGTGGTGAAGTAGGCCTTCGGCCGCAGGTCCAGGCCCAGGAACGCCACGAAGCCGTCCTCGCCGCCCGCCGCGGCAGTGGCGACCGAGGTCAGGTACGGCCCGAGGAAGACGGTCAGGACGGTCGTCTGGAACGCCGAGTCCGCCCAGTCATACCAGTACCAGCCGCGTTGCTCGCGCCGCCGTGCGCTGGGGATCTCCTCGTGGACGACCTGGGGAGCGGTCATGGTCTCTCCTCATGGGGGTGGAGCGTCGCCGGGGGCCGGGAGATCGGCGGAGGCCGGGGTTCGGCGGGGGCCCGGGTGCAACAAGGGACAGGTCAGGGGGCAGCGTCAGGGGGTGCGGCTGATCGGACGGGATGGTCCGTGGTCACGGTACGGCCGGGCGGGGGTGCCACTGCCCGCGTGACTTGAGCACGTCGCGCAGGCCGCTGATGTTGTCCGTCATGATCCCGTCGACGCCGAGATCGAGCAGATGGGCCATCGTCACCGGGTCGTTCACCGTCCACACGTGCACCTGCATCCCGATCGCGTGCGCGGTGCGCACGAGGGCACGGGTGGTCACCCGCAGGCCGCGGAACCCGATCGGCGCCTGCGCGCACGGCACGCCCGCCCGGGCCAGCCCGGACAGCAGCCTGCCGTACCCGCCTCCCATCGCGGCCGTACGCAGGGCGGTCAGGCCGCGCGGGCCGAGCGAGAAGCAGACCTCCCGGTCGATCGCCCGCCGGGCGCGGGCCAGCCGGGCCTCGGAGAACGAGGTCAGGCACACGCGGTCGTAGGCGCGGGTGCGGTGGATCGCCCGGGCCAGCGGGGCGATCGCGGCGCTCTCCTTGACGTCGATGTTGAACCGCACGTCCGGCCAGGCGCCGAGCAGGTCCTCCAGCAGCGGGATCTCGTGCCGGCCGCCGATCCTGGCCTCGCGCACCTCGCGGTAGGGCAGCCGCGAGATGCGGCCGGTGCGGTCGGTGACCCGGTCGAGAGTGTGGTCGTGGAACGCGAGCAGGACGCCGTCGGCGGTCGCGTGCGCGTCGGTCTCCAGAAAGGTGTAACCGAGCTCCACCGCCCGGGAGAAGGCGGCCATGGTGTTCTCGCGGGCCTCCGCCGCCCCGCCTCGATGCGCGAAGGCGAGCGGTCCGGGGTGGTCGAGGAACGCGAAACGGCGATGCACGAAAGGAGTATGCCGGGTTCCGGCCACACAGTCAGCGCGCCAAGGTGAACATTTGCGTCACAAGAGTCCCTTGTCATCTTCGGGGTGGAAGTTCCGCTTCACCGTGTCGCGGTTCACTCCGTGTCCGCCGGCCCCCGCGTGGTCGGGTCTCGTGACAGGAGATCGGCCAGATGGGCGGCGATGTCCTCGATCGTGGGGTGATCCCAGGCCAGGGTCGGCTCGACCAGCAGGCCGACCGCCTCCTCCACGTCGACGCACAGGCTGAGCGAATGGATCGAGTCCAGGCCGTACGTGCGGAGCTTCACCGTCGGATCGATCTCCGCGGGTGGCAGCCCGAGATAGGCGGCCACCCGCTCGATGAGCCATCGGCGCAGGTCACCGGGGGACATCGGATCGGAGGCGGCGTTCACGCGACGGTCTCCAGCAGGTCGTTGACCGCGGGTTCCAGTTCGGCGTGCAGTGGGGTGAGGCGTCCGTCGAGGAACAGCTCTCGCATGTGCCGGCGGCGAAGCTTGCCGCTGGTGGTCTGCCGCACCGCGCCACGAGGCACCAGCATCAGGCTCAGCGGGATGCCGAACTCCCGCGTCACCCGATCCATGATCCGCTCGGCCGTCTCGCCGAGGGCCCCCGACTGGCCCCGGCGCACCTCCTGCACGAGGACGACGTGCTCCCGGCCGTCGCCGCGCCGGACGCCGAAGGCGGCGCTGCGCCCCGCGGCCGGGTTGGCCCGCGCCGCGGCCTCCTCCAGATCCTGCGGGTAGAGGTTGCGGCCGTTGACGATGATCACATCCTTGATCCGTCCCGTCACGTAGAGCTGGCCGTCGAGCAGGAACCCCAGGTCACCGGTGCGCAGCCAGCGGCCGTGCGGTGCGGAATCGTCGGCCAGGAAGACGGCGCGGGTCTCCGCCGGGCGGCCCCGGTAGCCGAGGGCGACGCTGGGGCCCGCCACCCAGATCTCCCCGATCTCGCCGTCGGCGACGTTGCCGGAGCCGTCGAGGCCGACGATACGCAGATCGAGACCGGAGACCGGGCCGCACGCGACCAGGGGCGTCCCCTCGGGCGCCGGGACCGCCCGATTCCGTTGCAGCGCGGAGGGGTCGAACCGGCGCACGGTCACGCCCTGCCCCTGCGGCACGCAGGTGACCATCAGGGTGCACTCGGCCAGGCCGTAACCGGGATTCCAGGTGGTCGGCCGGAAGCCGGCGGGAGCGAACCGCCGCTCGAACTCGGCGAGCGTGCCGGCGCGGATCGGCTCGGCTCCGCTGACGGCCATGGTCAGTGTGGACAGGTCCAGGCCGGCGAGTTGCTCGTCGGTGATCCTTCGCGTGCACCAGGCGTATCCGAAGTCCGGCGACACGGTCCAGTCCGCGCCGTACCGGCTGATCAGCTCCAGCCAGCGCACCGGCCGCGCGACGAACGCGGTGGGTGACATGAACACCAGGCCGGTGCCCGCGTGGAGCGCCTGTAGCTGAAGGCCGACCAGGCCCATGTCGTGGTAGTGGGGCAGCCACCCGGCCAGCCGCCGCACCGGCGTGTTCCGCGCCAGCAACCGGAACAGCTCCAGGTTGTGCAGCAGGTTGCCGTGCGAGACCTCGACGCCGCGCGGGTCACTGGTCGAGCCGGAGGTGTACTGCAGGTAGGCGATGGTGGCGTCGGAGAGGGCCGGTGGAGTCCAGGCGTCCGGATCGGCGACCGCGTGATCGGCCACTCGGGCCGAAAGATCGGACAGTTCGGACACGTGTCCGGGATCGGTCAGGACCAGCCGCGCGCCCGCGTCCCGCATCAGTGTCCGTACGCGGCTCGCGTGTGGTGCGCCCGCGTCCGGCAGGGGGGCGGGGATCGCCGGCACCCGGGCGTAGAGGCAGCCGAGGAACGCCACGGTGAAGTCGAGCCCCGCCGGGTAGAGCAGCAGCACCGGCTGGTCGGTCAGGCCGCGTCCGGCGAGCCACACGGCGGTGGCGCGCGCCCGCCGGTCCAGTTCGGCGAAGGTGAGCCGGGCCGTGCCGCCGTCGTCGCGCACGAAGACGAACTCACGGTCGTCGCTGATGCGGCTCCGTATGTGTGTGACGAAGTCGGTCATTCGGGCAACCCCTCCCGTACGTACCAGGAGACGAGCCGGTCGAGGACCGCGGGAGTGACGGCGGGCGGCGCCACCGCGTTCCGCCACGCGAAGTCGTAGCGGTGCCGGAAGTAGGTCGCGGTGTACTTGGCCCGCATGTTGACCAGCGCCTCGAACCGGCCGAAAGGCCTGTCGCGGATCTCTTCGGGTGTGGCGGGAACCAGTTCGATCGGCAACCGGGCGTTGATCACGCCGAACAGGTCGCGCACCGGCACGGTGGCTCCGTTCACCACGTGGGAGACCGGACGCGGCTGGTCGGCGGCGGCGAGCGCGAGCAACCGGGAGACCGTGGTGTCGATAGGGGTCAGATGGAGGTTGGCCTCCGGATGACAGGGGAGGCGGACCCGTTCACCGGGCGTGCGCCGGGCGAAGAAGGCGATCACCCGGAGGAAGTCGTACAGGCCGTAGTCGGTCAGCGCCCGCCCCGTGCCGGAGTGCCCGACCATCACGCCCAGCCGGGCCACCAGGGCGGTGCCCTCGCGGACGGACCGCGACCGCGCCAGCGCGATCTCCGCTAGGCGTTTGGAGTATTCGTAGAAGTTCCGGAACCGGTCCGGCGGAGCCTGCGACGGCCAGTCCTCGGGAACGGGGCCCTCGGTGTCGTCGAGCCCGCACTGATAGGCCGTCCCGACGTGGACGTAGCGCGAGCCGGGACGGGCGTGCCGCTCGTAGGTGGACAGCGCGTTGGCCGATCCCGCCACGTTCACGTTCAGGAGCTCCTCCTCCCGGCGGGGGAAGAAGGTGACGAGCGCGGCGACGTGCCAGTAGACGCAGGGTTCCGCGAAGACCTCGGCGACCGGAAGGCCGAGGTCCGGCTCGTCCAGCGCCAGCCCGCGCACCCGGAGGCGGCCCGCCGGGGCCTCGTCGAAGCCGAGGCACCGCAGCGCGTCCTCGACACGGCGGCGCACCACCTCCGCGGAGGCGCGGGCGAGGGCGATCACCTCCTCGCCCCGGGCCAGCAGTGTGCCGATGAGATGAGAGGCCACGAAGCCGTTGGCGCCGTCGATCACGTGAACCCGCACCACGGCACCTTCCCACAACAGGTAGCGGAAGGTAAAGTCGCGATTGCTCACGGTGACCAATTCAAGGAGGGTGCATGCTCAACGACCTGCAGCAGCGCAAGCTGGCCCATCTGTTCACGCTCCTGGACGTGGACGACGACGGGACCGTCGACAAGATGGACTACACCGCCTCGGCCGACCGGCTGGTGAACGCGTTCGGGTTCGCGCCGGGCTCCACGGAGTCGCGGCGGGTCCGGGACCGGTACGCGAGGCTGTGGGACGAGGTGACCCTGCCCATGGACGCCGACGGGGACGAGCGCGTCGAGCTGAAGGAGTTCACGGACGGGTTCCGTCGGTTCGTCACCCAGCCCGAGGCGGGCTACCACACCCATGTCGCGCCGGTCGCCGACGCCTTCTACGACCTGATGGACACCGACGGAGACGGCAGGATCACCCGGACCGAGTACCTGCGGATGGCCGAGAGCGCCTTCCGCATGTCGGAGGCGAACGCCGCCGTCGCGTTCGAGCGTCTCGACCTCGACGGCAACGGCTCACTGAGCAGGCAGGAGCTGCACGTGGCCAACGAGCAGTTCTTCCGCAGTCCCGACCCCGAGAGCCGCGGCAACTGGCTGTTCGGTCCGCTCCCCACGCTGGGCTGACCGTCGTACGGCCCCTGAGGGCTCGCGGCCGGCGCGGGCCGCGGGCCCTCGCCGCTTGCTTGGCCTCCCGGGGGTGGACGTGGGCTACCCGGCGGGCGACGCCCACTCCTGCCGCCTGGCCTCCGCCATCGCGATGGCCGCGGCGACCGCCACGTTGACCGATCCGACCCTGCCGACCTGCGGGATGTAGGCCACCGAGTCGGCCGCCTCCAGGCAGGCGGGGGAGCAGCCGTGGTCCTCGCTGCCGAGCACCAGGCAGACATCGCCGCCGAGCTTGGCCTCGTGCAGGGGAACGGCATCGCCGGTCAGCTCGACCGCGACCACCCGGAAGCCGTCTTCCCTCGCGGCGCGTACGGCCTCGGCCACCGGGACCGGCTCGTGCCACTCGAGCAGCCGGTCGGTGCCGAGCGCGGTCTTCTGGGCCTTCGGGTTGGTGGGCGGGGTGGCGTTGCCGGCCAGCCAGACCGTCTCCGCGCCGAAGGCGGCGGCCGTACGGAAGATCGATCCGATGTTGAAGGGCCCGGTCACCGATTCGAGGATCAGCGCGAGACGGCCCTCGGTGTTGCGGCGCCAGGTGCGGTTGAGCCGCTTGACGTCGGTCGGCTTGAGCTGCCTGCGCGGGTTGGGAGTGCTCATCGGGCGGTCATCGCTCCTGAATCTCGGCGGGACGGGCGTCGACCCGCAGCACCCGGTAGGCGGACCGGGAGGCCAGCCGTGAGGTGGGCCGGCCCTGGTCGCTCAGCCAGCGCTGCAGGGAGTCGGAGCCCAGATGCTTCTGCACGACCAGGTAGGCGCTGCCGTCGGGGGTGAGCCGGTCGAGCCACCGGGTGAGCATCTCGTGGAGCGCGGTCTTGCCGATCCGGATGGCCGGGTTCGACCAGATGGCCCGGAACCTGACGTCCTCGGGTATCTCGTCGGCATGAACCGACCTTACTTTGTCAAGGCCGGCGCTCTTGGCGTTCCGCGCACACAGCTCCACCGAGCGCCGGTTCACGTCGACGGCCCACACCGTGGCCTTCGGCGCCCGCGAGGCCATCGTCAGCGCGATGGGCCCGTAGCCGCAGCCGAGGTCGAGCAGGTCGCCCTCGGCCGGTGGCGGCGGCACGGTCTCCAGCAGCACCCGCGTCCCCGGGTCGATGCGTTCGGGGGAGAACACGCCGCGGTCGGTCTCCAGCCGCAGGTGCAGATCCGGGAGGACCAGCGCGACCGAACCGGGCCGGCTGGCCGCCTGGGGACTCTCCTCGAAGTAATGGGCCACGTGCCCAAACGTACCAACGCCGGAGACCGGTGATCTCCGCGCCCGCGAGGACCAGGGAGCAGGCTGAAACACTTCCGGCCTTCCGGACACGTACGAGATGACGGAGAAAGCGGTGAAGGAGGAGTGTCGGTGGCCCGCTCGGACCTGAGGCGTCGTTTCGAGGAGATCTATATGGCGCATTACGCGGATCTCCTCGCATATGTGCGGCGCCGCACCGAATCCCCCGAGGACGCCGCGGACGCTCTCGCCGAGACCTTCGCCACGGCATGGCGCCGCATCGCCGACGTCCCTCCCGGCCCGTCGGCGCGATTATGGCTGTACGGCGTGGCCCGGCGGGTGCTGGCCAACGGCCGCAGGGCCGCGACCCGAAGGAGCGCGCTCGTGGAGCGGCTCGGCGCGGAGCTCGGCCATGGGGCGAGCACGATTGGACACCGGATCGCGAGGATCTCGACGCCGTACGCGCGGCGTTCCGGCGCCTCGGCCCCGACGACCGTGAGGTGCTGGCGCTGGTGAGCTGGGAAGGGCTGGGATCGGCGGAGATCGCCACGGTGCTGGGCTGTTCGCGCGGAGCCGCCCGCCTTCGGCTGCACCGGGCCCGCAAGCGTCTCGCCGGGGAGCTGAGCTCCGCGGGGGTGGACGTGGCCCGCGTTTGGCGCGGATGCCGGCGCTGGCGGGAGGGGAGGCGTGATGACCTGCGACCGCGATGACCTGCACCGGCTCGTTGCCCGAATCGCCCCGGACCCAGGCCCGGGGATGACGCCGGCCGCCCTGGAACTGCTGGAGGAGATCGTCTCCGGCCCGGCTCCGGCGTCCCGCCGGCCGCGTGTGGCGAGGGCCGTCGCCGGCGCCGCCCGGAGCATCGCGCGCAGCCCTCGTCTGGTGCCCGTGATCGTCTCGCTCGCCGCCGTCCTGCTCGCCGTGGGCTGGCTCGTGCCCGGGGCGGCCGGCCTCGGTCCCACGCCCGCCGCGGCGGCGCTCGACATCAGGCGGGAGGGCGACCACTACGTCGTCATGGTGCGGGACCTGTTCGCCGCTCCCGCGTCGTACCAGCGGGAACTGCGTCAGCGTGGCCTTGACGTGGACGTGCGACTCGTGCCGATGGCGGCGGCCTCTGCGGGACGTGCGCTCTACTTCGACGGCACCCGGGACTTCAGCGCGATCAGGCCGATCGAGGCGCCGGGCGAGTGCGTGCGAATGGCGGGCTGCCCGATCGGCTTCCGAATCCCGGTCGGTTTCCGCGGGCACGCCACCGTGCTGATCGGCCGCGCCGCGCGGCCCGGGGAGCGCTACGGCGTCCTGGAGGCCATCGACATGGAGGGCCAGCCGTTCCACTGCGTGGATTACGTCAACAAGACCGTCGCCGAGGTCCTGCCCCTGCTGCGGGAACGCGGTCTGCGGGCGGAGTTCACCTCCTACGCCACCAAGGGACCCAGGCCGTCCGCTCCCGCCGATTGGTACGTCTACGAGGGGGTCATGGTCGCCGACGGACAGGCGCTCATGCTCGTCAACCCCACTCCGAACCCCCAGCCGCGCCCCAGGGACGCCTTCTGCACTGAACGCCCGTAAAGCCACGGCGTCCGTGAGACCCCGGTCGGGTGTGCGCCCGGCCGGATCTCCCCCTCAACGAATGGGTTCGTCATGGCCGCATACGCTCGTGTCCTGCTCCCGGTGCTCGCCGGGATGAGACACCACCGGGCCTTCACGGTCGCGCTCGTCGCCGCGGCCGTGCTCAGGATGGTCACCATGCTCGGCTACCCGCCGGCCCGGCTCTATTGGTACGACTCGTTCGCCTACCTGCGCAATGCCGTTCACCTGCAGCCGGAGCAGGGATTCCACCCGATCGGATACCCCCTGCTGCTGCGCGCCCTGCTGCCCTTCCACAGCGTCGAGGTGGTCGTCGCCGTGCAGCACGCGATGGGCCTCGCGACCGGCGTGGTCGTCTACGCGGCGCTGCGCGGCAGGGGATCGCCCGGCTGGGCCGCCGTGGCCGCCTCGGCGCCGGGGCTGTTCGACGCGTCGTTTCTCCGGCTGGAGCACGCCGTGGTGTCCGACACGTTGTTCATCCTGTTGGTCGTCACCGCCACGGCCCTGCTGGTCCGCCGGCCGGTGCCGTCCGCGCGTGCCGCCGCGACCGCCGGCCTGCTGCTCGCGGGCGCCGCCCTCACCCGGACGATCGCGCTGCCACTGATCCTGCTCGTCCTGCTGGTGCTTGCCGTCCGCCGCGTCCCCTGGCGCCGGCCGGCCGTGCTCGCCCTGACCGGGTTACTGCCGGTCGCCGCGTACGCGGCGTGGTACGGCGGGGTCCACGGCCGGATCGGCGTCAGCGGCACGGACGGCGTGGCGTTGTGGGCCCGGTCGATGACCTTCGCGGACTGCGCGGTCATCCGCCCTCCTCGGGATCTCGCGCCACTGTGTCCGAACGGGACCGTCCTCGACGCCGCGGGGGAGTACGTGTGGGCGAAGGAGTCCTCCCTCAACCGGCTTCCCGGCGGACACGTCGCGCTCAACGACCGGGCACGCGCCTTCGCGCTGCGCGCCGTCGCCGCCCAGCCGCTGGACTACCTGCGCGACGTGGTGAAGGACACCGCGCTCGCGTTCGCCTGGACCCCCGTCGCCCACCCGGCGCGCACCGTCCCCGCGTTCGGCTTCGCACTCGGCACCTGGCCGCTGCCCGCCGATCAGCCGCTCGCCGACCAGGTGAGACGTGAGTACGACCCGGATCTCACGGGCATGCGCTCGGTCCGGCCGTACGCTGACCTGCTGATCGCCTACCAGTACGCGGCCTACCTGCGCGGGCCGTTGCTGGCCGCCGTCCTGCTGCTGGGTTTGACGGGGGCGCTGCGGCGACCGCGGCGGCAGGCGGCGCTGCCGTGGGCGGTCGCCGTGACGCTGCTGGTCGCGCCGGTGGCCGTGCTCGACTTCGACCACCGTTATGTGCTTCCCGTCGTGCCCGTGGCGTGCCTGGCGGCCGGGCTGGCCTTCGCCCGGGCTCCTCGGCGGGAGGAGGCGGACAAGGTCGGTGAGCTGCCCCGCGAGGCGCCGGTGGGCTGAACACAGCGCGGTCGGGGGATGGGGTGAGGGGATGCGGTCAGGGGATGCGGGCGCCCAGCAGCATCGCCGCGACGGCGGCCAGCAGGCCCGCGACGATCGCCGCGACGAGGAACCGCTGGGTGATCTCCTGGTGCACGACCTTGTAGCCGAGCGAGGTGCCGATCTGCGCGTACACGTCGTGCAGTTCGCTGCCCGACTCCGCGGTGTACGCCCGGCCCCCGGTGCCGTCCGACAACGACTTCAGTGTGGCCTTGTTCACCGGCACCTGCACCGCCCGGTTGTCGATCGACACCGTGCCGTCGGGCGTGCCGTACGCGATCGTGGACACCGGCACCTTGGCGCCGACCGACGCCTCGATGGCATCGTTGACCGAACGCCCGGAGGTGTTGTCGCCGTCCGACAGCAGCACGATCGCGGACGGGGGCGGATCGGTGACCGCCCGCTGGTCGAACGATCTGATCGAGTCGAGCGAGTTGAACACGGCCTCGCCGATCGCCGTGCCGGGCCGCGTGGTCAGGCTGGAGATCGCGGTGTTCACGGCCGCGTGGTCGGTGGTGGGGGAGATGACGACGGCGGCCGATCTGGCGAAGGCCACCACGCCGACGTTGAACCGCTCGGGCAGGTCTTTCACGAACTGCTGGGCCGCCTGCTTGGCCGCGACGAGCCGGGTGGGCGGGACGTCCGCGGACTCCATCGACAGCGACACGTCCACGGCGACCATGATGGTGGCGCGGTCGCGGGGCACCCTCACCTCGCCCGCGGGCCGGGCCGCGCCGAGGACCAGCAGGCTCATCATGACGAGGAACAGCACGGCGGGCACGTGCCTCCGCCAGGTGGGCCGCTCCGGCGCCACCAGCGACAGCAGCGCGAGGTTCGTGAAGCGCACGGTGTAGCGGCGGCGCGCGAACTGCGCCGCGACGTACGCCGCGACCAGCGTGGCGATCAGGACGAACAGCCAGAGCCACCCGGGGGCGAGGAAGGTCATGCGCCCGCCTTCCTGTTCGCGGCCCGGCGCAGCAGGTGGGAGGCCCGCCGCTGGCGCAGCACGAACTCGGCGATGTCGAACACCCAGTCGCGGTCGGTGCGCAGCACCAGGTGGGCGGCCCCGGCCCGGCGCAGCGCCGCCCGGGTCTCCTGCCGTTGCTCCGCCGCGGCCTCGGCGTACCGCTCCCTCAGCGTCTGGGACAGGTGGACGCCGCGCGAGCGCCCGGTCTCGGGGTCGGCGAGGTTGACGAACCCGACGTCGGGCAGTTCCAGCTCGCGGGGATCGATGATCTCCACGGCGAGCACCTGGTGCCGCGCGGCCAGGCGGCGCAGCGGCGGCTCCCAGGAGTCGGGCGAGTCGAGGAAGTCGGAGACGATCACCCGCAGCCCGCGCTTGCGGTGCGCCGTCGCCATCATCTCCAGAGCCTCCCCGAGATCCACCGCGCCCTGCGCGGGCGGCGCGCTGAGCAGCGAGTGCAGCAGAGCGTACAGCCGGGGCCGGCCCGGCTTGGCCGGGAAGCGGTGTACGTCGTCCCCGTACAGGATGTAGGAGCCGAACCGGTCGCCCACCCGGCCGGCGAGGATCCCGATCGCCCCGACGGCGCTGACGACCAGATCGCGCTTGGACATGTCGGCCGTGCCGAACTCCATGCTGGCCGACAGGTCGGCCACCGCCCAGGTCTCCAGCTCCCGGTCCGCGATCAGGTCGCGCACGTGCGGCACGGTCGTGCGCGCCGTCACCGCCCAGTCCATGCGGCGCACGTCGTCCTCGCCGGGCACGTACACGCGGGTGTCGCCCTGCTCGCTGCCGGGCCCGGGGATCAGCCCCTGGTGGCGGCCCTGCAGCAGCCCGTCGAGCCGCCGCACCACCGTCAGCTCCAGCCGGCGCAGCGCCTGGTCGGGGTTCGCCCCGCTCATCGCATGCCCTGGTTCCACACGACGAGAGGCGGCGGCACCGCCTGCAGGACCCGGCGTACGACGTCGTCGGGGTCCACCTCGTCGGCCAGCGCGTCGAAGGTGAGCATCAGCCGGTGCGACATGACGTCGACCGCGACGTCGCGGACGTCGTCGGGCAGCAGGTAGTCGCGCCCGCGCAGCAGGGCCAGGGCCCGCCCGGCGGCGATCAGGCCCAGCGTCGCCCGGGGGCTCACCCCGATCTCGATCGTGTCCTGCAGGTCGGCCAGACCGTAGTCCGCCGGGGTGCGGGTGGCCATGACCAGCCGTACGACGTAGTCGGCCACGAGCTGGTGGACCGAGATCTCCTCGGCCATGTCCTGCAGCCGCACCAGCGTGGCCGGATCGAGCACCGGCCTGGGCACGGGCGGCCGCACGCTCATCCGCTGCAGGATCTCCAGCTCCTCGTGCGCGCTCGGGTGGGACACGCGCACCTTGAACAGGAACCGGTCGCGCTGCACCTCGGGCAGCGGGTAGACGCCCTCCGACTCGATCGGGTTCTGTGTGGCAAGCACGATGAACGGCCGGGGCAGCGGGTGGGTGCGTCCCGCGAGCGTCACCTGCCGCTCGGCCATCACCTCCAGCAGGGCCGACTGCACCTTCGCCGGAGCGCGGTTGATCTCGTCGGCGAGCAGGAAGTTGACGAACACCGGCCCGAGCTCGACGTCGAACCGCTCGGAGCTGGGGTGGTAGACGCGGGTGCCGACGATGTCACTGGGCACCAGGTCGGGGGTGAACTGGATGCGGGCGAACGTGCCGCCCACGACGGTGGCCAGCGTCGAGGCGGCCAGCGTCTTGGCGACCCCCGGGACGCCTTCGAGCAGGCAGTGTCCCCGGGCGAGCAGCGCCACCAGCAGCCGCTCGACCATGTGCTCCTGCCCGACGATCACCCGCCGGACCTCGGCCAGCGACTCCCGCAGGGCGTCCAGCCGGGCTTCGCCCTCCTGCTCTGTCACGCCCTCGCCGGGCTCCGGGTCACTGCGTTCATCGGCAACGGTCATGCTCGTTATTCAATCGTGACTCGGCTGGAGAATCCATTTCTCTCCCATTTGCCCGTCCCGGCGCGTGCCACACCCCCTGCCGTGCCCGTGTGTTTTGATGTGGAGGATGGTGACTCCGCTGCAGTACGGCGACCCGCCCCACGTGGGGCCGTTCGCGCTGCAGGCACGTCTGCAGACGGCCCCGGCCGGGCTCGTCTACCTGGGCCAGGCGCCCGACGGCCGGGTGGTGTCGGTGGCCGTCCTGTCCAGCGGCGCCGCCCTCGACGCCGCCGCCAGGGACCGGTTCGTCACCGCGATCAGGGATGCGCAGGGCCGGACGGGCGTACGCGGGTGGGGCGCCTCCCTGGTCGACCGGGTGCGCGGCCGGGTCCCGCCCGACACGCCTCCCGTCCTGGCGATGCAGGGCGGCCCCGCGCCCTGGGTGGCCGTGCCGTACATGCCGAACGGCCCGGGGGCGGAGCGGTTCCTCGACCCGGTCCCCGTGTCCGGCACGTTGATCGGGCAGCGGCACGGGCCCGACTTCGCGCACTACTGGCTGGGCGACCGCACTCCCGCGCTGCCCGCCCCGCCCGCGCCGCCCCCGCCGCCGGTGGCCACCCGGCGCGCGGTCGTGCTCGCCTCGACGCTGCTGGCCACGCTCGTGCTCGCGCTGCTGCTGGTCACCTGGATGATGCTGTTCCGCGGCGAGGACGAGCCGGAGCCGCCCCGGCCGCTGCCGAACACGCAGTTCGTGCCCACCCCGCCGCCCGAGCCCGCCTCGCCCGAGCCGCAGCAGCCCACTCCCGGCCCGTCCGGCAGCGGGGACGGCAGCCAGAGCCCCTGGCCGGACGACCTCTTCGACGGCCGCGGCCCCATCTGACGCGGCCGTCAGACGCTGGTGAACACCAGGGACGCGTTGTGGCCGCCGAAGCCGAAGGAGTTCACCAGCCCGGCCGTCCAGCGTCCGGTGCGCGGCGCGCCGGCCACCAGGTCGAGCTTCACCTCCGGGTCCGGGTCGTCGAGGTTGCGGATCGCGGGGATCATCCCGTCGCGAAGGCCGAGGACGGTGGCGATCGCGGCCAGCGACCCGGCCGCGCCGCACAGGTGACCGGTCATCGACTTGATCGCGGTGACCGCCGGGTGCGTGCCGATCGCCTCGGCGATCGACGCGTTCTCGGTCAGGTCGCCCGTGGGGGTCGAGGTGGCGTGGGCGTTCACGTAGCCCACGTCGAGCGCGTCCAGACCGGCGTCGGCCAGGGCGAGCCGCATCGCGCGCGCCTGTCCCGCCGCGTCGGCGGCGGTGATGTGGTGGGCGTCGGAGGTGACCCCGGCGCCGGCGAGAGCGGCGTGGACCCGGGCGCCGCGGGCGGCGGCGAACTCCTCGCGTTCCAGCACCACCAGCGCGGCCCCCTCGCCCAGCACGAAGCCGTCGCGTCCCGTGTCGAACGGCCGCGACGCCTCCTGCGGCGCGTCGTTGCGCGGGGAAACGGCCTTGGCCTGGGCGAACCCGGCGAGGGTCAGCGGGTGCACGCACGCCTCCGCACCGCCCGCGATCACCACGTCGGCGCGTCCGAGCCTGATGAGGTCGAGGCCCATCGCGATCGCCTCGGCGCCGGTGGCGCACGCGCTCACCGGCGTATGCGCGCCTCCGCGCGCCCCGAGCTCGATGCTGACCACCGCCGCAGGTCCGTTGGGCATCAGCATCGGCACCGTGTAGGGCGAGATCCTGCGCGGCCCGGACCTTTCGAGGATCTCGTTCTGCGTCAGCGTGGTCAGGACGCCGCCGACCCCTGTGCCGATCACCACGGCGAGGCGCTCGGGCTCGACGCCGGGCGCCCCCGCGTCCGCCCACGCCTCCCGCGCGGCGACCAGCGCCGCCTGCTGGCAGCGGTCGAGCCGCCGCGCCGCCACCCGGCCCAGCACCTCGGCGGGGTCCACCGGCAGCCGGCCGGCGATCCGCACGGGCAGATCCCCGGCCCAGTCCTCCTCGATCAGGCGGATGCCGGACCGTCCCTCCAGCAGGCCCGCCCAGGTGCCGGCCACGTCCCCGGCCAGCGGCGTGGTGGCGCCCAGCCCGGTGACCGACACCCGCGCCCTGATCCCGTCTCCCATCGACGACCCCCTCTTCTCTGATGGCCGCACCGATTCGTCCCGCATGGCGGGCGAATCGCGCCGGATATTTCCGGTTCCCACGCTGCCGCAGTGCCCGCACCCCCGGCAGGCGTGACGATCGACCAAAAAGCCGCGGAAGATTTGTCGGTGCCGTGCTGCCCGCCGTGCCGGCTCAGGCCATGCGGCCACCTGCCGGCCTCGTGCTCAGGCGCGGCGGCCGTAGGTACGCGGATCCACGGGCTGCTCGGACTTGGGAAGCCCGCCGACCACGAGACGGTAGGAGTCGATCACGAGCTCCTTCACCAGCTTCTCGTCGATGGTGCCCCCGCCTTCCAGCGTGATCCAGTGCCTCTTGTTCATGTGATAGCCGGGAGTGATGTCTGCGTACTGCTCACGCAGGGCTGCGGCGTCGTCCGGATCGGCTTTCAGGATCACGACGGGGCGCCCTGGCATGTCGGTCATGAGCATGAAGACCTTGCCGCGCACCTTGTAGCGGTGCCAGTCGGGGCCGGAATCACGCTCCAGCTCGGCGCCGGGCAGTCCCACAGTGCAGTCGCCCGCGATCTTCTGCAGCTCCTGTCCATCCAAGGTGATCAACTCCTCTATCGATCCGAGTGCCCTGACCGCCCGGTCAAGGCCAATGTGGCGTCCTCCGCATGGCCGCCACGAACGGCGGCGGATGACCCGCCAGTCGGACTGCGGCCATCGGCTCCCTACGGGCGTATGCGGATGACTGTCTTTCCACTGCGTCGGGTGGTCGGGTTAAGGGCATCCATGGCATCGTCGAAGCTCGCGACGTCACCGATGTTCGTCCGCAGCCGCCGGTCCCGCACCCGCTGCACGATCTCGCCCAGTTCGGCACGATCGGCCTCGACAACGAAGTCCACCGCCAGGCCGTCAGCGGGCCGCGCCTCGACCGGACCGACGACGGACACCAGCATTCCTCCGGCCTTGATCAGGGCGGCGGACCGCTTCTGAATGTCGCCGCCGATGACATCGAAGACCAGATCGACGCCTCCGACGTCTTCCAGCGCGTCGTTCTCGAGGGCGAGGAACTCGTGCGCGCCGAAGTCGAGTGCCTTCTCACGGTCGGCGGCGCGTCCGGTGCCGATGACGTATGCGCCCGCCTCCCGGGCGAGCTGGGTCACCATCGTCCCGACCGCCCCGGCTGCGCCATGGGCGAGGACGGTCTGGCCGGCCTGAAGACGGCCGTGCTGGAACAGCCCCTGCCACGCGGTCAGACCCGAGATCGGCAGGGACGCGCCGACTGTGAAGTCGACGTCGCCGGGCAGCGGTGCGAGGTTGCGTGCTTCGATCGCCACATACTCCGCAAGGGTGCCGTCGCGGTGCCAGTCGGCGAGGCCGAACACCCGCTGCCCGACCGACAGCCCCGTCGTGCCGTAGCCGAGGGCGGCGACCACTCCGGCCAGCTCGTGGCCGGGGATCGAGGGTGTCCTGTCACGGCCGGCGCGATCGGTCCAGGTCGATGGCCACTCCATCTCAGTCGGGACGAAGCCCGATGCGTGAATCTGAACGATGACATCGTTGATCGCTGCGGACGGCTCGGGCCGCTCCGTCAGCGTCATCCCTGCCGTTCCCGCGGCCTGGTCGGTTACCACAATGGCTTTCATTGAGATTGCCCCCTTCCTCGTATGCGTCGTGGGTTTTCAGATGAAGGTGAACAGCCGGTCGGCGTCGAATCGCGAGATCGGGTTGGTGTACACCTTCCCGGGGTCGGGGTAGCCGAGGGCCAGCAGCACCGTCGTGCTGTGTCCGGTCTCGCGGATCTTGAACGCCTTGTCGACACTGGCCGGGTCGAACCCTTCCAGCGGCGTGGCCTCGACGCCGAGCTCGGCGGCCGCCATCATGGTCAGGCCCACCGCCATGTAGGTCTGCTTCTCCATCCAGTGGTTCAGGTCCTTGTAGCCGTAGTTGCGCAGGTCGAGGAAGTCTCGGGTCATCGATTCCCACAGCTCCTGCTTCGACGGGTCAGGGAACCGGCCGTCGGCCCTCTCCTTCGTGAACACCGCATCGAGGTGGCTGTCAGGCACATCTGCCCGGGTGGTGAGGATGATGGTGTGCGACGCGTTCAGGATCTTCTCGGCGTTGTCCTGGAATCGTTCGCCCAGGTTGGCCGCGAGCCGTTCTTTGCCTTCGGGCGTGGCGAGGACGTAGAAGTGGTTGGGCTGTACGTTCACCGATGACGGCGTGGAGCGCAGGAACCTCAGCAGCTGCTGAAGGGTTTCCTCCGGAATGGTCTTGCTGGGGTCGAAATACCTGGTGAGGTGCTTGTTCATGAGCTTGTCAAGATTCATGTCAATCTGCCTGCTTCTTATATGAGTGCGTTAGGAGCGGTGGTCGGCGTGATTCGAGCTAGTTCGTGCCGTGGGAGACAGTGACGGATCGAGCGGCTCAGTACGCCGCCTCGACGAGGACCCGAACGCTCATCACGGCGTACCGACCGGGCTGACGGCGGGGATGTCGATGTCGGTCTGGTTGACGTTGTTGATGAAGTTGGTCAGCAGGACCTGCACCGCCACCGTGACGATCGCCAGGATCTGCGGGTCGGTGTATCCCGCACCTCGCACGGCCGCCAGGTCGGCGTCGCTCACCTGACCGCGGCTGTCCACCAGCCGCTGAGCGAAACGGGCGACCGCGGCGCGCTTGGGATCGATCGAGCTCCCGGCGCGGGCCAAGTGGATGTCATCGCTCGACATGCCACCGAGTTCGGACGATACGTACGTGTGCACCGCCAGGCAGTAATCGCAACCGTTCGCCTGCGACACGGCGAGCGCGATGGTGTGCCGCGTCTTGGCGTCCAGAACCCGGCTCAAGGTGCCCTGCAGTGTCATGACGACGTCGAGGACGGTCGGGTTCGACGCGAGAGTCGCGAACATGTTCGGGACGAAGCCGAACTGTGCGCCGACGTTGTCGAGGATGCCCTTCACTCCGTCGGGGACGTCGTCAGAAGAGGGGACGTTCAGTCGTGACATGGCGAATCAGCCTCCGGTGAGTGGTCGTCTTCAGCTTGGGATGCGCTTGAGATTTTTTGGGCTTGTCAGCCCACTTCTTGAGTGAACACTGCCAGAGACTGGGCTGTCAAGCCCAATTTAGGTATCCTCTGAAGCATGAAACCCACCGCAGGAGCACGGGAGCCCCACAAGCTCACCGACAAGGGACAGGCAACGCGGGCCCGCATCCTGGAGCACGCCGCGGAGCTCATCTACGCCAAGGGCGTCCACGCGACGAAAAACGAACAGCTCCGCCGCGCCGCCGGCGTCAGCGGATCGCAGCTCAACCACTACTTCCCGACCAAGGAGAGTCTCGTCCTGGCCGTGATCGCCTGGCAGGCCGAGCGCGTTCTCACGTTCCACCGCGGCGAGCGGTTCACCTGCTTCGACAACCTCGACGCGTTTCGGGAGTGGGCGGATTTCTACGTCCGCTACGAGCGTGCCTACCAGGAAGGCTGCAGCCTCGGCTCCCTGGCGAGCGAGATCATCAAGACGGACCTCGACGTGCACGACGAGCTCGCGAGTGCGTTCGACCAGTGGAGGGGCATCTTCCGCGATGGAATCGAGCGCATGCAGCGACTCGGCCGCATCAGCGCTGAGGCGGATCCCACGCAGCTGGCCAATCTGCTCCTTGCCGCCTTCCAGGGCGGCATGCTCCTCGCCCAGGTCGCGCGGGACATCGCTCCGCTGAAAGACGCGTTGCAGGCAGCCATCGACTACGTGCAGACCTTCGCGACGTCTCTCGACGCCGGTGTACTCCAAGCTCGGTAGCCGCTTCCACGTGTATGGGTCAGCGGAGCTCGGCTCATGCGACGCTGCGGAGCGCTCCGCCGGCAAAACGATCGCGCCCCAACCCGAGTGGCAGACGTGCCCACCCCGCTATGGGCAAGCCCGGCTCGGCCTGGATCGAGCTGCCCCACCCCGGCGCGCCTCCGGGCCGCGAAGCACCTCGCTGTGGCGTCTGGCCGGCGGGTGACGCGGGTTCGCCTTGCTCAGCGGGGGGAGACGAAGCCGGACTCGTAGGCGGCGACCACCGCCTGCGTGCGGTCGCGGGCGCCCAGCTTGGTCAGGACGTTTCCCACGTGGGTCTTGACGGTCTCCGTGCCGACGACGAGCTCGGCGGCGATCTCCGCGTTCGACAGGCCGCGTGCCATCAGCCGCAGCACATCCCCCTCCCGCGCGGTCAGCCGGCCGATGCCGGGGACGGCGCGGGCGGCGCCGCGGGCCGCGACCAGCGATCGGATGGCGGCAGGGAACAGCAGCGACTCGCCCGCCGCCACCACCCGGATCGCCTGGACGAGCTCGTCCGCCCTCGCCCGCTTGAGCAGGAAGCCGCTCGCGCCGGCCAGCAGCGCCTCGTAGACGTAGTCGTCGTTCTCGAACGTCGTCACCACCACCACCTTGGGCGCGCCCTGCGCGGCTGTGAGGGCCCGCGTCGCCTGGATGCCGTCCACCGCGGGCATGCGTACGTCCATCAGGACGACGTCGGGCCTGAGCGAGCGGGCCAGTGACACCGCCGCGGCGCCGTCGGCCGCCTCGCCCACGACGCTCAGGCCGGGCTCGGACTCGACGATGATCCGCAGGCCGGTGCGGATCAGGTCCTCGTCGTCGGCCAGCAGCACCCTGATGCTCGTGCTCATGTTCCCGTCCGCCTCTCACCTGAGTCCTCGCTCATGCCCGTGCTTCCGGGAGACGGGCGGCGTCCGCGCCCGGAAGCGGCACGCGGACTTCGACCAGCCACGTCTCGCCGTCGGCGCCCGCGTCCACCCGGCCGCCGAGCAGCGTCACCCGCTCCCGGATGCCGTCCAGCCCGTGCCCCGCGCCGCCGCCGTTCCTGTCGCGCCGGCGTGATCCGGTGATGCTCCGCCGGCGATGCGCACGGACCTCGTTGCGCACGCGCAGCTCCAGGACGCGGTCGCGCACCTCGGCGTCCACCTCGACCGGGCCCGTGCCGTGCCGGATCGCGTTGGTCAACGCCTCCTGCGCGACGCGGTAGGCCTCCCGGGAGATCACGGGAGGCACGCCAGACAGGTCGCCAAGCCGCCGGACGATCGGTCTGTCTCCGGTGACGGCGGCGTCGAGCAACGCGGGAAGGCCGCCGAGGGACGGCTCCGGCGAGGCTCGCCCCGCGCCCTCCCGCAGCACGCCGATGACGTGGTCGAGTTCGTCCAGCGCGTTGCGGGCGGAGGTCTCGATCGCCTCCAGCGCGGCCCGGGCGGCGGCGGGGTTCCGGTCGAGCACCCGGTTCGCGGCGGCGGCCTGTACGGTCACCACGCTGAGGGCGTGGCCCACCGAGTCGTGCAGCTCCCTCGCGAGGCGATTGCGGACGGCCAGCCGGTGGGCCGCCCGGTGCGCCAGGGCGAGCCGGTCGGCGGCGGACGGCCCGAGGAGCGCGGGGGCCAGGCGGGCGAGCAGCGCGCCGACGCCGACAGCGAGGAAGAGCAGGCAGACGAGGACCGCCACCCCTGCGGGCGGCCCCCACATCGTCGCCCAGCCGCCGCGGAGCCCGGGGTGCACCAGCCCGAGGTGATCCCCGGCCAGCGGCAGGACCGCGAGCCAGACCGCGAACGGCACCATGGCCAGGGTCATCCCGCTCACCAGACCGCCGATCCCGAGATGCACGGTGAACCACGCCGCGGTCCGGCGGCGTTCGGACCATGTCCGCTGTACGGGGGACAGCGGGGCCTCCACCGCCACGCCCAGCAAGGTGCGGGCGGCGGCGGCCTCGAAGGCCCGGATGGGCAGGAACAGCCCTGACACGGCCACCACGGGGAGCACCCCGATGAAGATCAGCAGTTGCACCGACAGCAGCGGATCGCCGGCGTCCGATGTCGGACGCCACAGCGCCGTCGCGGCCTCTCCGGCCATCATGTAGGGCATGAGCAGCGCCCCGCCGACGATCAGACAGGCCCACCTGCGGTAGGTGACCCTGTCGAGCAGCGGAGCGAGGACGCGGTTCACGGTTCGATGATCCCGCGGTCGCGGCGCGGGCCGTGCCGTCCGGTCACGGCCTGTGGACAAGCACCCGCCAGCCGTGCGCGGGCACGAGAGCGGGGTCCTCGTCCGGGCCGCCCGCCCCGGCAGAGCTGTCCGCGACGGTCAGCCGGGAGACGTCCACCGGGAAGCGATAGGCGTCGTCGCCGATGTTGAGCAGTGTGACGACTTCTTCCGCCGCTCCCTCACTGCGCAGCGCGAGGGCCCTGTTGGCGACGTGCTCGGCCTTCGTACGAGCCCGGACCAGCCAGGGGTGCCGGCGGCGCAGCCCGATCAGCCGCTGGTGGAGCCGGTACACGGGCATGCCGTGCGAGGCCAGGCCGTCCGGGCCGTTGGGGAAGGCGGGCCGGATAGCGTCGTCGCCCCCGGCGCGTTCCTCCTTGACCCCGGGGAGCGCCTGCTCGTCGCCGTAGTAGAGGCTCGGCACCCCGCCCACCGTGAACAGGACGGCCAGCGCGTGCCCCAGGTGCCGCGGATCGGTCAGCCTGCTGGCCAGGCGCGTCACGTCGTGGTTGCCGACGAACGTCATCGGCGCGAACACCTCCAGCAGCCCGTTGTGCCGGTCGAGCGCCCAGGCGAGTTCGAAGAAGTTGCCGTCGTTGAGCGAGCTCCAGATGGCCTTCCAGAGCTCGTACTGCGTCACCGAGTCGAGCCCGCCCTCGGTCACGTACGCCGTGTAGTCGCCGTGGATCACCTCGCCGGCGAACCAGGCGTCCGGATGCCGCCGCCGCACCCGGGTGACGGCCTCCCGCCAGAAGGCGCGCGGCACCGTGTAGGCCGCGTCGAGCCGCCAGCCGGACGCGCCACGGTCGAGCCAGTGGCCCATCACCCGTACGACGTGGTCGAGGACGGCGGGCTCCGCGTGGTTCAGCGCGACCAGCTGATCGTGGCCCTCGAACACGGCGAAGCCGCCCGCGCCGTCACCGGGACGGAACCAGCGGGCGGCGGGGGAGTCCGGCCCTTCCGCGAGCGCCCGCGCGAAGAGCGGAAACCCCCTGCCCACGTGGTTGAACACACCGTCGAGCAACACCCGCAGCCCGCGCCGCCGCGCCTGCGCCACCAGGTGGTCGAAGTCGTCGTCGTCCCCGAGCCGGGGATCGATCCGGAAGTGATCCACCGTGTCATAGCCGTGCGTCTCGGACGCGAAGATCGGGCCGAGCTGCAGACCAGAACAGCCGAGGTTCACGGCGTAGTCGAGCCAGCTCTCCAGACGCCGCAGCCGATGCCGGACCGGCGCTCCCTCTGGCGCCGCCGTCAACGGGGCGCCGGTGAAACCCAGGGGGTAGACATGCCACCAGATCGCGTGGTCGCTCCACGACGTCACATCAGCTCCTCACCGTTCGTCCCTCTGATCACAGTGTCGTCGTCGCCGCCCCCTCCCGCGCCGCCGCCCCCTCCCTGCGGGCGTGCCGTACGAAGGCGGGCCGCCCCCGGCCGCAGGCGCGGCAGACGCCACGCGTGCGGTGGTGGTAGCCGACGGCCGCCGTCCCCATCGCCAGGCCCCAGGCGAGGAACCAGGGATAGATGACGTCGAAAACCCAGGGAGAGACGCCTTCCAGGGACGGATTCGCGAGGCCGAGGGCGACCGCGACGCGCAGTCCCGTGCCGAGGACGCCGACCGGGACCAGCATCACGCTCCCCACGAAGGCGGCGGTCAGCGGCATCCACCGCGGCATGCGCAGCGGCGGCCGCCAGGTCCGGGCGAAACCGAGCCCGAGCGCCATGCCGATCAGTGCGAGCACCCCGGTGTCGCCCAGTCCCGGCGTCCACAGGCGCACGTCCCCGAACGGCCGGGGATCGGCGAGGCCGACCGTGCCCCCGAGACCCCACTGCACCTTCAGCGCGCCGTACCCGGCCGCGAGCAGCACGGTGAGGTATCCGGCGCGGACGCTGAGCCTCTGCCATGATCCCCGAGCCTGCCACGTCTCCCGGCCCCCGCCGGCGGGAGAGGTGCGGCCCGCGTCGTCGCGTCCCTTGGCCTGAGCGCCGTCCGGTCCCTCGGCCTGAGCGTCGCCGGGTCCCTCGGCGTGAGCGCCGTTGGGTCCTTCGGACCGGCCGCAGCGTGCGCAGGCCCCGCGCGCGCGGCGGCGACGTCGTACGGCGGTCACGAGGAGCGTCGTGCCGACGGCGAGCGCGGCGGCGCGGGCGGCGGCCATCGGCAAGTCGAAGCCCAGGTCGACGACGCCGCTCTGCCCGGTGACCGCCGCGATCGCCGCCATGATCCCGCCCACGATGTCGAAGGCGATCCCGCTCGCCCCGACGCCCGTCAGCGCGAGACCGGCCACCGCGGTGGCGGCCGTGGCGAGCGCGCCGGTGCGCGCGGGCCGAGACCCGCGGCGAAGGTGTGTCGTTTCCATGACTCCAGGCTCGCGGCCGCGTCCTCGCCGGCCCTCCCCGCCGGGCGGGACCCGCCTCCCCCGCGCGGGGGAAAAGTCGCTTGAGCCTCACGTCGCGTGAGCTTCTAGCGTCGGCGGCATGGAGATCATCGTTCACGACACGGCCACCGCGATGGCCGATCTGCTGGCCGCCCCCCTCGCGGAACGGCCCGCGGCGCTCACCCGCATGCTGCGCCCGATGTGGGACGCCGTGCCCTGGATGCCGGTCGCCGACGTCGTCGGCATGCATCACCAGGGCTCCGGCTTCCGCGTCGACCGGGACGACGAGCGCTACCTGCCCGCGCTGCGGCGGATGCGCGACGCGGGGGTGTGGGAGCAGGTCCGCGACGCGCTCACCGCCGCGTGGAAGCACCAGCGCGAGGCCATTCCCGGCATCCGGCACCCCGAGACGCTGCAGGTCTACGTCGTCCTCGGCGACCCGGACGCGGAGCACCTGGTGCGGCGCAACCACGGCTACCTCGGCATGAGCGGCAAGGGCCTGGTCTACCTTCTCGTCTGGCCCACCGAGGAGAACCTCGGCCGCCTCGGGCACTGCGCCGTCCACGAGCTCAACCACAACATCAGGTATTCGAACGTCGTCTGGGACCCCGCCGCCGTCACCCTCGGCGAGCAGATCGTCTCCGAGGGGCTCGCCGAGGCGTTCGTCCGCGAGCTGTACGGACCGGAGGGGCTCGGGCCCTGGAGCACCTCCCTGGAGGGGCCCGCGCTCGACAGCGCGTACGCCACGATCACCGAGGCCGTGAACCTGACCGGCATGCACAACTTCACGGCGTACGTGCACGGGGACGCCACGGCGGAGCTGATGGGGCAGCCGCCCGTCGGCCTGCCCGACCACGCTGGCTACCCCGTCGGGCTGCGGATCGTCGACGCCCACCTCGCCGCCTCGGGCTTGACCGCCGCCGAGAGCACGACGGTGCCCGTAGAGGCGATCCTGGCCAACGCCGGGCTGCCCACCGCCCGCTAGGCTCGCTCGTCGGGTCAGGGTCAAAAGGGTACAAAGGGGGACGCAATCACATGGGTGCCGGACAGGTGGTGCTCCTGCTGCTCGCCGCCGTGGCCGCCGGATGGGTGGACGCCGTCGTCGGCGGGGGAGGGCTGCTTCAGCTTCCGGTGCTGCTGCTGGCCGGTCTCACACCGGTCCAGGCGCTGGCGACGAACAAGTCCGCCGCGATCTTCGGGACGGGCTCGGCCGCCGTCACCTACGCGAGCAAGACGAAGCTCGACCGGGCGGTGGCCGTGCCGGCCGCGGCGCTCGCGGTCGCCTTCGCCGGCCTCGGCGCCGCCTCGGCGGCGCTGCTCGACGCGGACGTGCTGAAGCCGCTGGTGATGGTCGTGCTGCTGGGCGTGGGGGCGTTCGTGACTCTGCGGCCGGGGTTCGGCCGGCTGCCCCACCCGCATCTGCGTACGCGTGCGCGGGTGATGACGGGGGTCGCGGTCGCGGGCGTCGGCATCGCCTACTACGACGGCATCGTGGGGCCGGGCACCGGCACGTTCCTGCTCATCGCGTTCACCTCGATCCTCGGGATGGACTTCGTCCACGCCTCCGCCACCGCGAAGGTCGTCAACACCGGCACCAACCTCGGGGCGCTCGTCGTCTTCGCCGCGCAGGGCCACGTGGTGTGGGCGCTCGGCCTGGCCATGGCCGTCTGCAACATCACCGGAGCGCAGATCGGCGCACGGATGGCGCTCAACCGGGGAACGGGATTCGTCCGCGTCGTCCTGCTGTGCGTGGTGGCCGCCCTGGTCGCCAAGCTCGGGTACGACCAGTTCGTCAGCCGATGAGATCGCACCGGCCGGGGCCGGCCCGTCAGCTCTGCGGTTCGACCACGACCTTGAGCCCGCGCCGGGACACGGCGGCGGCGAAGGCGTCCGCCGTCGCCGCAAGCGGGAAGCGGTCGGTGACCAGCGACGACACGTCCACCGACCCGTTCTCGACGAGGCGGATCGCCCGGGGATAGGTGAGGTTCATCCGCCGGACCAGCGCGAGCGTGAGGCCCTTGCGCCGGGCCAGCGACGCGGGGAACGACGTGCGGTCCTCGTCGGGGATGCCGGCCAGCACGACCCGGCCGCCGGGCCGGGCCGCGGTCATGGCCATGCGCACCGCGTCGTCGTCGCCCGCCACCTCGAAGGCCACCCGTACGCCGAGGCCGTCGAGCCCGTCGATGCCGGTCCACGCGGCCGGTCCCGCCTCCTCCGGGGACAGGGCGTGGTCGGCGCCGAGCCGCAGGGCGGCGGCGCGGCGGTGCGGCAGGGGATCGACGGCGACCACCGCCGAGGCGCCGGCGAGCCGGGCGAGCTGGATCACCAGCAGCCCGATCGGCCCGCAGCCGACGACGGCCACGGGCGCCCCGAGCCCCAGGTGTCCCAGGTCAACGGCGTGGATCGCCACACCGAGCGGTTCGAGCATGGCCCCGTCGTTGTCGGAGAGCGCGTCGGGCAGCGGGTGCAGCAGGTCGTCGGGCCAGGCGAGGTACTCGCGCAGGCCGCCGTCGAGCGTGCCGTGCCCGGCGAAGCGGACGTCCGGGCACAGGTTGCCGTATCCCGTCGCGCAGACCCCGCACCGGCCGCAGGGGATGGCGGGGTCGACCGCGACCCGCGTGCCGTGCCGCGGGCCGCCTTCGATCACTCCGGCGATCTCGTGCCCCACGACGAGTGGATCGTCCAGCACCGCGTCGCCGATGCCTCCCTCGGAGTACCAGTGCAGGTCGGAGCCGCACAGACCGACGGCGGTGACCCGGACAAGGCTCTCTCCGGGCCCGGGAACGGGGCGAGGCTCCTCGGACAGCCGGATGTCGCCCACCTTGTGCAGCCGGGCGGCCCTCACGACCTGGTCCCTCGCGCCATCGCCGCTCCCCCTTGATCCGTCCTTGTTCTTGATCGTAACCCTGTGCCCGATCCGGACGTACGGCGCCGTGTCAGAAGCGGTAACGCAGGATCCACCCGGCGTTCCGCCACGCGGGGACCAGGCCGATCAGGGCCACCAGCAGCCGGTAGTACAGCGGGGAGCGGCTGAGCAGGGAGCCGTCGCCCGGGCTGCCGACCTCCGCGAGGTGAAGCCTGCGATGGAATCCCTCGACGTCGCGCGGGTCGCCGGGAAACCACTGTTCGCTGATCCCGAACTTCACGAAGACCGGCACGGGTCGTCTCTCGCGCTGCTTCCTGACCACGGGGGAGGTGATGTTGAAGACGATCTCCCCGCTGGGGAAGTGCTCGACGATCTGGGTGAGGATCCGGCGTACGTCGGGTTCGGGGAGGAAGTTCAGCAGGCCGTCGGCGACCACGATCGCGGGCCTGTCCCGGGGGATCGAATCGAGCCAGCCGGGCTCGGTGACGGACGCGCCGACGGCGGTGTGACCGGGACGCGGGGGGTACAGCCGGCCCGCGATCTCGACGATGTCGGGGAAGTCCACGTCGTACCAATGGTGGCCTTCTGCCGGGTCGACGCGCCGGACACGGCTGTCGAACCCGCAGCCGATGTCGAGGACGACCGCGCCGGACGCGCGGCCGAGGAAGTCCCTGACCCAGTCGTCCATCATCCGTGAGCGCACTCCGACCGCGAAGCGTCCGATGCCGAGCGACGTGAACTGGGCGAAGTCGAAGTCCAGCCGGTCGATCGCCTGCCGGGCCCACTCGTCGCCGAGGATCGGGTGCCGGTCCCGGCTGTCGAGCCAGCGCAGGTAGAGCTCCAGAAGCGCGGTGACGCGCACTCCCGTGAAGTCGACGGGGATCTTCCGCATCCGGTCCTCCCGGTGGTCACGCCGGTCGCTCGCCTCCGCGGTAACCGGTCTGGTGGAGCACGGCCAGCAGGAAGTCGCGGATCTCGTCCTCGCTGCTGGTGTCGGGCTGGGTGGTGAGGTGCGTGCCGACCGCGCCGGTGAGAATCGTCTGGATGACGCCGAGGTCGGCGGAGGGCGGGAACCTCCCGTGATCGCGCGCGTGCTCCAGGCTGGCGCGGATCGCCTCCTCGCGCCGCCGGATGCTCGCGTTCCAGTACGCCTCCCGCAGCGCGGGGTGGTCGTGGAGCGAGGTCATCAGCCGGCGGGTGAGCTTTCGCAGCCGGGGCAGGGCCAGGTGGCGGGCCCATATGGCGAGCATCTGCTCGATGTCGACCGGCTCCGGCGGCGGAGGCGACGCGTCCTGGCCCGCGCCGAGCGCGGCGACGAGCAGCCGGATCTTGTCCGGGAACCGCCGGTACACCGTCGCCCGGGTCACCCCCGCGCGGCGGGCGACCTGCTCGATCGTGACGGCGTCGACCCCGCGCTCGATCAGCAGGTCCACGGCCGCGGTGAGGACGGCCGCGTCGATGTCCGCGCTGCGCGGACGTCCCGGAGGCCGCTCTGGTTCCGCTTCAACCATGCCACTTACAATACAGTGCAGATCTGTATTGTAAATGTCGCGCACTCGGCGTCTGCGGCGGTTTCGCGTGAACGGGCCCGGCGTCGTCGCGCGTTTCGCCACCGGCCCGATATCCGGTGCCGTCGGGGTACGGCGGTGAGGCGGTCACGCCGGTCCCCCGTCCGCGTGGGGGTCTTTCCCTGCTGTGTGGATGCCTGGTGTGCGCTTTGCGGCAGTTCGCTTTCCCCCGGCGTATGTTCGCGTCTCGGTAGGGGAGTCGCTCACCGAAGCGTCAAAAGCCCTGCGTACGGGCCTGCGCGGCCGGGCGGGGGCGATGCGCCGCCGGCCGGCGGGGAGAGCCGGGAACGTGCCCGGCGGGCGGTGGAGAAACGGCGGCCTCTCTTCGGCGGAGATGTGGAAAGCGGGCAGGAGAGCGCTTTCCCAGAGCGTGGACCCGGAGAGTCGCCCTGTCAAGGCGAGTTCTCGACGCGCTGGAAACCCGCAGGTCATACCGGTGAAACAGAATCGGGCCGGCCGGCCGTGCGGGGGTGGGGGAGGGCCGCCCCTTGACACTCTCCGCCTTCCGCGACACTCTCCTCCGTGGAGAGCGCTCTCCAAACCGGCGGCGGTGCGGAGAGCCCGTGCTCGCGTGGCGGGCACCGTCACCTGGGACGACTCCCGCGGCTGGGGGCCGTCCGCGCCGCGCTGCGACAGGACGCGTCGTCACAGCACCGCCCCGTCACAGCACCGCGCCTTCACCGGCGAGAAGGACCGTTCACCCCCCAGGCCGCCGCCCGCACGGGCGGGCGGTCGCACCGCAAGAGTGAGGACAACACCCGTGCGCAGACGCAAGCCATATCTCTTCGCCGTCGCCGGAGCCCTCGTGCTCGCCGCGACGGCCTGCGGCACCGACGACTCGTCGTCCACGGCCGGCTCGGCCGGTGGAAGCGCGGCCCAGACGATCACCTACTGGGCGTCCAACCAGGGCACCAGCCTGGAGAACGACAAGGAGGTGCTCAAGCCCGAGCTGGACAGGTTCACCAAGGAGACGGGGATCAAGGTGAACCTGGAGGTCGTCCCGTGGGCCGACCTGCTCAACCGGATCCTCGCCGCGACCACGTCGGGCAAGGGCCCGGACGTCGTCAACATCGGCAACACCTGGTCGGCCTCGCTGCAGGCGACCGGGGCGTTCGTGCCGTGGGACGACGCCCTGCTCAAGACGCTCGGAGGCAAGGAGCGCTTCCTCGGCCCCAGCCTCGCCGCGACCGGCGCCCCCGGCCAGCCGCCCACCGCCGTACCGATCTACGGCATGACCTACGGCCTCTTCTACAACAAGAAGATGTTCAAGGAGGCCGGCATCGACAAGCCGCCGGCGACCTGGGACGAGCTGATCGCGGACGGCAAGAAGCTGACCAAGGACGGCAAGTGGGGGCTCGCGGTGGAGGGCGCGAGCGTCAGCGAGAACGCCCACCACGCCTTCATCTTCGGCCAGCAGCACGGCGCGGATCTGTTCGACGCCTCCGGCAAGCCGCGCTTCGACTCCGACCAGGAGGTCGCGGCCATCAAGCAGTACCTCGACCTGATGGCCGTCCACAAGATCGTCAACCCGAGCAACGCCGAGTATGCCAACGGCACCGAGGCGGTGCAGGACTTCGTCTCCGGCAAGGCCGGGATGCTGATGTGGCAGTCGATCGCCACGCAGCTCAAGCAGGCCGGCTGGAGCGAGGACGACTACGGCCTGGCCCCGATCCCGCTGCCCGATCCGTCGCAGGGCGGCAAGCAGGTCAACGCGATGGTCGCCGGCATCAACCTCGCCGTGTTCAAGACGGCCGCCAACAAGGACGGGGCGCTGAAGTTCGTCCAGTTCATGACGTCAAAGCAGGCCCAGCAGAACCTCAACAAGGCGTACGGCTCGCTGCCGACCGTCACGGACGCCTACGACGACCCCGCGTTCGAGAGCGAGACGATCAAGACGTTCCAGCAGATCCTCTCCACCACGGCCGCGCCGCTGCCGCAGGTGGCGCAGGAGAGCCAGTTCGAGACGCTCGTGGGCAACGCGATGAACCAGCTGTTCGCCGACGTCGCGAGCGGCAAGCCGGCCACGGAGGAGGCCGTCAAGGCCAAGCTGACCGAGGCCAACCAGCAGATGGGCGGCTGAGCGGCCCGGTGAGCCCGCGCCGGGCGGAGGCTCCGCCCGGCGCCCTGACGCAGACCTCGACATCGAGAGGAAGTCCGTGACTCCTCCGTCCCCTGAAGAGGACGGCTTCTCGCTGTCCCCGGCCGAGGTGGCCGGGGCAGACGACGGCCAAGCCCTGACCGATGCCCCTGCGGGGCGCACCAGGACGGCATCGGGCGGCAGGCGTTCCCCCCGCCCCGCACCGGATCCGACGGCGATGCCCGCCGCGTCCCGGCCCGGAGCGGGACACGGTCCCACGCCTCCGGAAACGCCCACGCCTCCTGAAATGCCCTCGTCTCCGGAAGAGCCTCCGCCTCCAGGCGACCCTGTGTCTCCGATCGGCCCTGTGTCTCCGATCGGCCCCGTGTCTCCGATCGGCCCTGTGTCTCCGATCGGCCCCGTGTCTCGGAGCGATCGGAGGCGGGGGCTCGCGGACCGGGTCCCGGTGCGGTTGCGCCGGGCCGCCCTGCCCTACCTGCTGATCCTTCCGGCCGTGCTGCTCGAACTGCTCGTCCACCTGGTGCCGATGCTGATCGGCATCGGGATGAGCTTCCTGAAGCTCACCCAGTTCTTCCTGCGCAACTGGTCGGCCGCGCCCTTCGCGGGGCTGGACAACTACACCGTCGCCGTCGACTTCGACAGTGCGGTCGGCCGCTCGCTGCTGCACTCGTTCCTCGTCACGGTCGTGTTCACCGTGCTCACCGTCGGGCTGTCGTGGCTGTTCGGCATCTGCGGCGCGGTGCTCATGCAGGGCTCGTTCCGGGGCCGGGCCGTGCTGCGCGCGCTGTTCCTCGTGCCGTACGCACTGCCGGTCTACGCCGGGGTGATCACCTGGAGCTTCCTGCTCCAGCGCGACTCGGGGCTCGTCAACCACGTGCTGGTGGACCAGTTGCACCTGTTCGGCGAGCGGCCGTTCTGGCTGATCGGGTCCAACAGCTTCTGGTCCCTCATCGTGGTCTGCGTGTGGCGGTCGTGGCCGTTCGCCTTCCTCGTGCTGATGGCCGGGCTGCAGAACATCCCCGGCGACCTGTACGAGGCGGCCGCGATCGACGGCGCGGGCTGGGGCCGGCGGCTGCGCGCGGTGACGCTGCCCATGCTGCGCCCCGTCAACCAGGTGCTCGTCCTGGTGCTGTTCCTGTGGACGTTCAACGACTTCAACACGCCGTACGTGCTGTTCGGCAAGTCGGCGCCGCAGGACGCGGACCTGATCTCGATCCACATCTACCAGAGCTCGTTCGTCACCTGGAACTTCGGCTCGGGCTCGGCCATGTCGGTGCTGCTCCTGCTGTTCCTGCTGGTGGTGACCGCCGTGTATCTGGTGGCGACGTCCCGGAGGAGGAGCGATGCGTGACCCCCGCTGGCTGCCGTGGGCGCGGTGGGCCGGCCTCGGCCTGCTCGGCCTGTTCACCCTGACCCCGCTGTACGTGATGCTGACCTCGGCGATCAAGCCGCTGCAGGACGTGCAGGGGGACTTCCACTGGATCCCCACGACGATCACGCTCCGGCCGTTCGCCGACATGTGGCGGACGGTCCCGCTGGCGCGTTACTTCGCCAACAGCCTGATCGTGGCGTCGGTGGCCGCGCTGGTGTCGGTCCTCATCGCGATCTTCGCCGCGTACGCGATCAGCCGCTTCCGCTTCCCCGGGCGCCGGATCTTCTCGGTCACCGTGCTGTCGACGCAGATGTTCCCCGGCATCCTCTTCCTGCTTCCCCTGTTCATGATCTACGTGAACCTCGGGACCGCGCTCGGGGTCGAGCTGTACGCCAGCCGCACCGGGCTGATCATCACCTATCTGACCTTCTCGCTGCCGTTCTCGATCTGGATGCTCGCCGGATATTTCGACTCGATCCCGACGGCACTGGACGAGGCCGCCCAGGTGGACGGCAGCGGCCCGATCGGGGCGCTGCTGCGGGTCGTCCTTCCCGCCGCCACCCCCGGTATCGTGGCCGTCGCGATCTACGCGTTCATGACGGCGTGGGGGGAGGTGCTGTTCGCCTCGGTCATGACCGACGAGTCGAGCCGCACCCTCGCCGTCGGCCTCCAGGGGTACGCCACCGAGAACGACGTCTACTGGAACCAGATCATGGCGGCCTCCCTGGTCGTCAGTGTCCCCGTGGTGGCCGGGTTCCTGCTGCTGCAGCGCTACCTCGTGCAGGGGCTCACCGCCGGCGCCGTGAAGTGAACGCTCACCTCGGCCACCTTCAGCTCGACCACCTTCACCACCACCGTCGAACCAAGGAGAACCAGCGAATGGAGCCGCAGCGCGGCCATGTCCCCGATGTAACCGCTTTCACCGATTTCGTCTGGGGCGTCGCCACCTCGGCCTACCAGATCGAGGGCGCGGCCCTCGAGGACGGCAGGCTGCCCTCGATCTGGGACACCTTCTGCGCGGTGCCCGGGGCGATCGACGGCGGCGACACCGGAGACGTGGCCTGCGACCACTACCACCGGTGGCGCGAGGACGTCGGCCTGCTCGAACGACTCGGCGTGGACGCCTACCGCTTCTCGGTGGCCTGGCCCCGCGTGGTGCCCGACGGCACGGGAGCGGTCAACCCGCGCGGGCTCGCCTTCTACGACCGCCTCGTGGATGCCCTGCTCGACGCCGGCATCCGGCCGTTCGCGACCCTCTACCACTGGGACCTGCCGCAGGCGTTGCAGGACCGCGGCGGGTGGCCCGAGCGCGACACCGCGCAGCGCTTCGCCGACTACGCCGCCGTCGTGGCCGAACGGCTCGGTGACCGCGTCGCCGACTGGACGACGATCAACGAGCCGCTGTGCTGCTCCTGGCACGGGCACCTGGAGGGCTCCATGGCCCCCGGCCTGCGAGACCTGGAGGCGGCCGTCCGCACCTCCTACCACCTCCACCTCGGGCACGGCCTCGCGGTGCAGGCCGTACGGGCCGCGGCGCGGCTCACGCCGTCGATCGGGATCGTCAACAACCTCAGCCCGATCGACCCCGCGAGCGACAGCGAGGAGGACCACGCCGCCGCGCGGCGCCTCGACGGGCACGTCAACCGCTGGTGGCTCGACCCGGTCACCGGCCGCGGCTACCCCGAGGACATGCTCGCGGTGTACGGCGTCGACCTGCCGATCCGGACCGGCGACCTGGAGACGATCGCCGCCCCGCTCGACTACCTGGGCGTCAACTACTACTTCCGGCAGTTGGTCGCGGCCGACCCCGAGGGGCCGGTGCCGTACGCGCGGCAGCTGGAGGTGCCGGGGGCGACGACCACGGCCATGGGCTGGGAGGCCGACGCGGGCGGTCTGGAGCGCCTGCTGGTGCGCCTCGCCCGGGAGTACGCCGCGCCCCGTCTGTACGTCACCGAGAGCGGGTCCGCCTGGCGCGACACGGTCGGCCCCGACGGGACCGTGGACGACCCGGAGCGCCTGGCCTACCTGGAGGACCACATCGCGGCCTGCGGCCGGGCCATCGAACAGGGGGCGCCGGTGGCGGGCTACTTCGCGTGGTCGCTGCTGGACAACTTCGAGTGGGCGTACGGATACGACAAGCGGTTCGGCCTGGTGCACGTCGACTACGAGACCCAGGCGCGGACCGTGAAGTCGAGCGGACACCGCTACGCCGAGATCATCAAGGCGAGCAAGGGGCTGCGCGTGGCGTGAAAGACGCGGCGCCGGTGGTCCGTCAGGCCGACTCGCGGACCACCAGCGTCGGCTGCACGATGACCGAGGTGACCCGGAAGTCCGGGTCCGCGACCTGCGCGAGCAGCAGGCGGGCCATCTCGGCGGCCATGTCCTCCATCGGCTGGCGCACGGTCGTCAGCGGCGGGCGGCAGGTGACCGCGGCGCTGTCGTCGAACCCGATCACCGCGACGTCGTCGGGCACCCGGCGCCCGAGGTCGCGCAGCGCGAGCAGCGCGCCCTGCGCCATGAGGTCGTTGGCGGCGAAGACGCCGTCGATGTCCGGGTGTTCCTTGATGAGCCGGTGCATGCCCGCCTCCCCGCTCGCGGGCATGAAGTCCCCCTCCACGGCCGGCACGTACGGGTGGCCGTGCCCGGCCATGGCCTCCTGGAACCCCGACAACCGGTCCTGCGCGGCGGGCACGTCGAAGGGGCCGCTGATGGTGGCCACCCGGCGGCAGCCGCGCGCCACCAGGTGGTCGGCCGCCAGCGCCGCGCCGGCCCGGTGGGCGAGGTCGACGTAGCTGATCGGGATCGGCCGGGCGGGCCGCGCCCACAGCACGGCGGGCAGCCCGGCGTCCACCAGCAGTTTCGGCAGCGGGTCCTCGCCGTGCGTCGAGACGACCAGGGCGCCGTCGGCGCTGCCCTGCCGGAGGAAGGACACGACGTCGTCGCGGGTCTGCGCCGAGTCCGCCAGCATCAGCACCGGGTGGATGCCCTGCGGCCGCAGGTATCCCACCACGCCGCTGGCGACCCGGCCGAAGAACGGGTCGGCGAAGACGCGGGACTCGAACGGCTCGCCGCCCTCCGCGTCGCCCGCGCCCGACACGACCAGCGCGACCGCTCCCGTGCGGCGGGTGACGAGGGAGCGGGCGGCCCGGTTCGGCACGTAGCCGGTGGTCTCGATGGCGCGGTGCACCGCCTCCTGGATGTCCGGCGCGACGTTGCGGATACCGTTGATCACGCGCGAGACGGTCGCCCGGGACACTCCCGCCACACGGGCCACGTCCTCCAGCGTGGGGGCTCCCGACGTGTGCGGGAGATCGGTGCTCATGCAGGCATTTATAGCACGAGGTGGAGAGCGCTCTCCGGTCCTGCGAGGGCGGCCGGGCGGCGGTGGTCACGGGCCGGAATGCGATGATTCGGGCCACGTCCACGCCGCCGGAGCGGGCGAGGGGAACGTCCTGCCGCCCGGCGCGAGGCCGCCATCACTCGAACGACACGTGAGGAAGACCGACCGCGATGCCCGACCACCTGGCCCTTCGCCCCGTGACGGAAGCCGACCTGGACGCCTTCGACTCGGCCTTCCAGAGCGAGAGCGGCGCGACCCCGCACCAGTGGTTCGGATTCACGCCGACCATCGCGCTGCGGGAGGCGCTGCGCACCCGCGGGCTCCTGGCCGGAGCCGACAACATGCTCTCCGTCACGGTGGACGGCGAGCTGGCGGGGCGGGTCGAGTGGCTGGAACGGCGCTGGGGCCGCCGTGACACGTCGCTGTGCTGGGAGATCGCCGTCGGCCTGCTGCCGGACTGGCGGGGCAGGGGAGTCGGGACCCGGACCCAGCGGGAGCTCGTCCGCTACTTGTTCACGCACACGCGGGTGGAACGCGTCCAGGCGACCACCGACCCGGAGAACACGGCCGAGATCCGGTGCCTGGAGAAGATCGGGTTCCGGCTGGAGGGCGTGGTCCGGCGTGCCCAGTGGCGGGGCGGGCGCTGGCACGACCAGCTCCTGTTCTCCATCCTGCGGGACGAGTTCGGCCTCGCGTCCGGATGAGCCCGAAAATCCGCTGCCGGGGCCGCGCGGCGGAGGGCAAGATGAGGCATGCCCATCGATGATCTTCCTGGTGCCATCCGGCTTCCCGACGGCCCTTGGGTGCGGGGCCGCGGGCTGAGACGCGCAATGCCGCCGGGCGCCCTGCCCGACCACGGCCTCTATCTGGGCAGCCGGCGGCTCAGGCACAAGCACGACCACGCCCTCACCTGGCCGCACGAGTGGATCGACTGGCCCGACTTCCTCCTGCCCCGCGACCGGGAGCACGCGATCGGCCGCATCCGGGCGCTGCACGCGCACGCGCGGGCCGGTCGCCGGGTCGAGGTCGCCTGCGGCGGGGGAGTCGGGCGCACCGGCACCGTGATCGCGTGCCTGGCCGTGCTGTCGGGACTGCCCGCCGACCGGGCCGTCGCCTGGGCCCGGGCCGAATACCACCCACGGGCCGTGGAGACACCCTGGCAGCGCCGCTGGGTGCTGCGCTTTCCCGCGTCCTGACAGGCGAGTCGCGCCGCCGGGGCGCCGGGAGGAGGAGGCCGGTAGCGGTCGTACTGAACCCATATGGTTGGGTGCCCTTGTGCTTGTGGACGTGCTGGGGCTGGCCGGGATCGGCCTGGTCGCCGGAGTGGTCAGCACGGTAGTGAGCCTGGCCTCGATCGTGTCGTACCCCGCGCTGCTGGCCTTCGGTCTGCCGCCGCTGGCCGCGAACGTCACCAACACGGTCGCGCTGCTGTTCACCGGCGTGGGAGCGGCGGCCGGGTCGAGGCCCGAGCTGGCAGGCCAGGCACGTCTCGTCGGCCGCCTCGGACTCGCCGCCGGGCTGGGCGGCGCGGCCGGCGCCGGGCTGCTGCTGGTGACGCCGCCGCGGACGTTCGAGATGGTCGCCCCGGTGCTGGTCGCGGGCGCCTCGCTGCTGCTGTTGCTGCGTCCGCCGCGTCCCGGGCGGGTGAGCCTCGGCGGGGACAGCGGCCTGGGGCTGCGCGCGGGCGTCTTCTGCGTCGCCGTCTACACGGGCTACTTCGGCGCCGCCGGCGGGATCATCATGTTCGCCGTGCTCGCGGCGGCGCTCGACAGGCCGGCGGTGGGCGTCAACGCGGTCAAGAACGTCGTCTCGGCGCTCGCCAACGCCGTCGCCGCCGTCTGGTTCGCCGTCCTCGGCCCGGTCGACTGGGCGGCGGTGGGCCCGCTGGCCGTGGGGTTCCTCGTGGGCGGCTGGCTCGGCCCCGCGGTCGCGCGCCGCCTGCCCGGCCAGACGCTGCGCCTCGCCGCGGCCCTCTGCGGTCTCGCGGTCGCGGTCAAGCTCGGCGTCGACGCCTACCGCGGCGGCTGAGCGGCGATCCCTGGCGGCTCCGCCGAGGCGACCGCCTCGGCGTGCCGGGCCCGCAGGCGCTCCCGGATCTCCTCCGGCGTGTACGCACGCCGCCGGCGCTCGGCCCGGGCGATCACCACACCGGTCGCCGCGACGCCCGCGAAGGCCGCCAGACCGAGTATCTTCCACCAGCGCATGTGCCTAGGCTACTGCCGTGGCTCCTACGCGGATAAGTCTCGACAAGGCGCTCGAACTGGCCCGCACTGGCGACGTCTGGGTGTTCCGCGGACGCAGTGCGCCGGACCGCGCCATCCAGGTCACCACCAACAGCCCGGTGAACCATGTCGGCATGGCCGTCGTCATCGAGGACCTGCCGCCGCTCATGTGGCACGCCGAGCTCGGCCGGTCGCTGCCCGACATGTGGTCGGGCACGCATCAGCGCGGCGTCCAGTTGCACGACATGCGTGACGCGGTCTGCGTCTGGGCGGCCAGGTATGGCCAGCGCGCCTGGCTGCGGCAGCTGGAACCGTCCACGACCAGGGAGATGGAGGACGCCGTCCTGCGGACGATCGCGCGGCTGGACGGCACGCCGTTCCCGTCCACGGCCCGCCTGGCCGGGCGCTGGGTGCGCGGGCGGCTGCCCTCGCTGCGCCGCGCGGCGCGAGACGAAACGCGAGGCGGCGCGCGAGACGCCACGCGAGACAGCACGGGCGACGGCACGTGGGAGGGCGCACGGGAGGGTGCGGGCGACGGCGCCGGGGACACCGCGCCCGATCGTGCGCTGGAGACGGCCTACTGCGCCGAGGTCGTCGCCGTGACCTACGAGGCGATGGGCCTGCTGCCCGCCGGCCGCCGGCCCAACTGGTATGACCCCGGGAGGTTCTGGAGCGGCGACAACCTCGTGCTCGGCGGGGGGCACCGGCTGGGCGGAGAGATCGCGGTCGAGGTCCCCGGCGGCGAGGCGCCCTGACGGGACGCCGGGGGACCGGTCACATCTACCCGCCGGTACACGCTTGTTGTGAAGTTTTTCTCGCGGCGGTCAACCTAGAGCCGCCGAGGCGCGTCAGGTGTAGGCACCGTTCGTCCAGACCCGGAGGGCAGAGCCCCATGCCTACTCCTGAGATGAGACGCGAGGATCTCGCCGGAGCCCCCGACCGAGAGCGGCAGGCGCGTCTCGCGCTCGACGCTCTACGCCGCCAGGGTCCAGAGGCGGTGCAGGAGGAGACGCTCCGCATGAAGTCCGAGTTGCTCCGGATGTACGGCTGGGAGGGGTACCAGCTGGTCATGGCCAAGATGGAGAGCGACCTGGCGCGGCTGCACGAGTCGCGCTGAGAGCCGCGGCGGGAGTCACCCGGAGGACACGCCGGTCAGGCGTGGTCCGAGCCACTCGGTCACCCGCCGCACGAACGCGACCCGGTTGGCCCGCCGCCGGATCTCGTGCCCCTCGTCCTCGAACAGCAGCAGTTCGCAGGGCACGCCCCGGGCCCGGGCCGCGCGCACGACCTGCTGGGCCTCGTACACCGGGACGTTGGTGTCCCGCGCGCCGTGCACCACGAGCAGGGGAGCGGCCAGGCGGTCGAAGGCGTGCAGGGGCGACAGGGCGTGCAGCAGGTCGCGGTCGGTCTCCGGATGGCCGTACTCGCTCACGGCGGCCGCCGCGATCCACGGCTCCGTACGCTCGTAGAAGGTGGCGAAGTCCGCCATCCCGCACACGTCCACCCCGGCGCGGAAGAGCCGCGGATAGGTGACGAGCGCGGCCAGCGTCAGGTAGCCGCCGTACGACCAGCCCAGGCATGCGAGACGGGCGGTGTCGGCCAGCCCCGCCCGCACCAGGAAGGCGGCGCAGTCGGCCACGTCGTCGACCGCGCGGAAACGCAGCGCGTGGTTGTCGGCGTCGCGGAAGGCCCGGCCGAACCCGGCGGAGCCGCGCACGTTCGGCGCGAACACGCCGATGCCGGCGGCCACCAGGCACTGGTACAGCGGGGTGAACGCCGGTCGCTCCTGGTCTTCTGGCCCGCCGTGCAGGAAGACCGCGTACGGCGCCGGGCCCAGGGCGCCGGGCGGCCGGTAGAGCCATCCGCTGAGCTCCAGCCCGTCGCGGGCCGGGAGGCGCACGAGTTCGGCGTCCACGGCCCCGGCGAGTCGCCCGGTTCCGGCGACCGGCAGGTATCGGCCCGTGTCGAGGTCGCACAGCACGACGTGCGACGGCTGGGCCGGTCCCTCGACGGCGAGGGCGGCCGTCCGGCCGTCCGCCGAGAGCCTGATCGAGGAGACCACCTCACCGGGCGGAGCAGGGAGCGGGCGTCGCGCCCACCCGGAGCCGCCGCCCGGCCCCGCGCTCAGCCCCGTGTCCAGTCCTGCGCCCAGTCCTGCGCCCGGTCCTGCGCAGAACACGGTCGCCGCGCCGCCACTTCCGCCCCCGACTTCGCCTCCGGCGCTCGCGGCGTCGCCCGGATTCGGGCCCCCGGGGCCCGCGGCGGCCTGCGCGTCCCCGCGTCCGGTGTGCGTGGGAGCGGAGCCGGCGCGTCCGGCGTCATCGGGGCCACCGCCGGGTCCACCGCCCGCCTCCAGCACCTCCAGTTCCGAGCGTCCGGCCGCGTTCCACACCAGCACGAGGCGACGGCCGTCCACGCTGAGCGCGAAGCGGTCCAGTTCGGCGTCCCGCCGCTCGGCCACCGCGACCGGCCCGCCGATGGGCCCGTCGAGCGGTACGGCGACCAGCGCGGCGCGGTCCCGGCCCGCGTCGCTCAGCAGGTAGGCGGTTCCGCCGTCGGGGGAGAGCCTGCCCTGCTCGGTCGACCCGGGCAGGCCGGCGAGCAGCGACCGCTCGGCGACGCCCCCGGACGGGCCCGCACCGCCTCGGGACAGGTCCGTGACGCTCCCGGGCGGGCCTGTGTCACCCCCGGGGAGGTGTCCGCCGCCCGGGGACAGGTCCGTGACGTACATCCGCCGGACGCCGCGCGGACCGTGCCGCAGCAGCACCCTCGCGTGGTCGCGGCTGACCGCCTCCGGGTGCAGGAGCGGCCCGGCGGCGACCGTCTCCTGGCTCCCGGTGGCCGCGTCGACCAGCAGGGCCTCGGTCGAACCGGCCGGCGAGACCTCGGCCACCAGGAGCAGGTCGCCCCGGCCGGTCCAGTCGACGAACCACGCCGACCCGCCCTCGGGCGCGGCCAGCGGGCGCAGGTCGCCGCCGTCGGTGAGGACCGTCCAGACCTGCGTGTGCTCGCCGCCGCCGGGTGCCACGAGCACGGCCAGCCGGTCCCCGGCAGGCGACCAGCTCACGTCGGCGACGGGTTCGGGCCCGGTGTCGACGACCCGTGCCCGCCCGCCCGGTCCCACCGGCTGGACCCAGACCCGCGGCGTGCCGTCCCTGTCGCTGACGTACGCGACGGCGCGCCGGTCCGGCGCCGGGGCCGGCGTCCAGCAGCCCCACACGTCGAGAAACCCGGCGCCGGGGAACCGTGCGCCGGGGAACCCTGCGCCGGACCCAGCGCCGAGGAGGTGCTCCGCCATCAGATTCCTTGCGCTTGCAGCCACATCTCGAGCAGTCCGAGCTGCCACAGCACGTTGACCCCCGTCGTGGTGCGGTGGGCCTCCCGGTTCTCCAGCAGCTCCTCGACGTACGCCTTGTCGAACAGGCCGCGGGAGCGCGCGGCGGGCGCGGTGAGCGCGTCGCGCACCATATCGAGGAACGGCCCGTCGATGTGCCGGATCGCGGGCACCGGGAAGTAGCCCTTGGGCCGGTCCACGACCTCGCGCGGCAGCAGCGCCCGGGAGGCCTCCTTCAGGATGCCCTTGCCGCCCCCGGCGAGCTTCAGCTCCGGCGGGCACGCCGCCGCGAGCTCGACCAGCTCGTGGTCGAGGAACGGCGTGCGGGCCTCTAGACCGTGGGCCATGGTCATGTTGTCCACGCGCTTGACCGGGTCGTCGGCGAGCATCAGCCGGGTCTCCAGGCGCAGCACCGCGTCGAGCGCAGTCTCGGCTCCCGGCCGGTCGAGGTGGCGGCGTATGACGTCGGTGCTCACGTCCTGGTCGATCAGATGGTCGGGCGCGACGATGCCGGCGAGGTCCTCGTGCGGCCGGTCGAAGAACTCCCGGGCGTACGTCGCGAAGGCCTCCTCGCGCGGCACGGCGGCCAGCGGCGGGAACCAGCGGTATCCGGCGAACACCTCGTCGGCGCCCTGCCCCGACTGCACGACCTTGACGTGCCTGGCCACCTCACTCGACAGCAGATGGAAGGCGACGCAGTCGTGGCTGACCATGGGCTCGCTCATGGCCCGCACCGCCTCCGGCAGACCCGAAAGCAGGCGGGAGTCCTCGATGAGGATGCGGTGGTGGTCGGTGCCGAAGCGCTCGGCGACCAGGTCGGAATAGCGGAACTCGTCCCCGGCGTCCCCGCCGGCCGCGGGGAACCCGATGCTGAACGTCGACAGGTCCCGCTGGCCCTCCTCGGCGAGCAGGGCCACGATGACGCTGGAGTCCAGCCCGCCCGACAGCAGCACGCCCACGGGCACGTCCGCGACCATGCGCTTGCGTACGGCGGCGCGCAGCCGGTCGAGCACGGCCTCGCGCCAGTCGTGCGCGTCCATCCCCTCGTATCGCGGCAGGCGGGTGAAGGGCGGCTCCCAGTAGACCGTGTCATGGGAGGTCCCGTCGGCCTCGACCGTGCGTACGGTCGCCGGAGGCAGCTTGCGCACACCGGCGAGGATGGTGCGCTCGCCGGGCACCAGCGAGTGGAAGGTCATGTAGTGGTGCAGTGCGACGGGGTCGATGTCGGTGCTCACCCCGCCACCGGCCAGCAGCGCGGGCAGGGTGGAGGCGAAGCGCAGCCGCCGCCCGTCTTGCCAGACGTACATCGGCTTGATGCCGAGCCGGTCGCGGGCGAGTGTCAGCCGTCCCGTCGCCGGTTCGAAGACGGCGAAGGCGAACATCCCCGCGAAGCGGTGCACGCAGTCGGGCCCCCAGCGGTGGAACGCCTTGACCAGGACCTCGGTGTCGGAGCCGGAGAAGAAGCGGTATCCCTCGGCCCGCAGCTCCTCGCGCAGCTCACGGTAGTTGTAGAGGCAGCCGTTGAAGACCGCGGCCAGGCCGAGGGAGTCGTCCGCCATCGGCTGGGCCGCCTTGTCCGACAGGTCGATGATCTTCAGGCGCCGGTGGCCCAGGGCGACCGGGCCCCGCGCCCACAGGCCCGACCCGTCCGGGCCGCGATCGTGCATCGCGTCGGTCATCCGGCCCACCGCGCCGATGTCGGCGCGTCGCCCGTCGAACCGGATCTCGCCGGTCAGTCCGCACATGTCCTATCTCCCCGCCGCCGCGAGCCGCCGGTCCCCGTATCTCGTGTCAGCAAGGGATCTCGTCCCGGCCGGGGATCTCGTCTCGGCCAGCAGCACGTCCACCACGTCGGTCAGGCGGCCGCCGCGCCGGAACGCCTCCCGTTGCCGGGCCGCCGATCCGCCGTCCGCCAGCGCGCGGGACGCCAGCGACGAGACGAGGGCCCAGTCGCCGGACTCCTCCAGCTGCGGCCGGAGCCCCTCCACCATCCGGCCGACGACCGTGCGGGCCGGCCGCGGCACCCCCTCGACTGGATCGACCAGCTCGCCGTCCAGCCCCGAGCGGGCCGCCCGCCAGGAGGCGGCCCGCACCAGCTCCGTACGCACCGACTCCTCGGCCGCGGAGCGCGGCCCGCCTGCGGCGAGGGCGTCGAGCTCGCGGCTGACGAGCGCGCGGAACAGCCCGGCGATGAGCACGATGTCGTCCACGCGCGGACAGGCGTCGCACACCCGCAGCTCGACGGTCGGCACGTGCGCCGACGGCCGGACGTCGAAGTAGAGCATGCCGGGGTCGCTGATGACCCCCGACCGGATGAGCTCGTCCACCATCGCGTCGTACTCCTCGGCCGACTCGAACCGCGCCGCCGGTCCCGCGGTGGGCCAGCGCTGCCACACCATCGACCGGAAGCTCGCGTAGCCGGTGTCGGCCCCCATCCAGTACGGCGAGCTGCAGCTCAAAGCGAGCAGCGGCGGCAGCCAGGGAGCCAGCCGGTGCGTGACGGCCACCGCGAGGTCGCGGTCGCGCACCTCGGCGTGCACCTGTGTGCCGCAGATGAGCTGCTCGCGGGCGAGCGCCTGGTAGTCGGCCAGCATCTGCTCGTAGCGCGGATCGGGGGAGATCTTCATCGTCTCGGGATCGACCAATGGGACCGTCCCCGCGGCGACGATGCCCAGACCGAGCCCGTCCGCCGCGGCGACCGCGTCGGCCCGCAGCCCGGTCAGCTGGCGGGAGAGGTCCTCCAGACTGGTGCACGGGCGGGTGTTGGCCTCCACGACCGAGCGGTGCAACTCCTGGGTGAACCGGTCCGGTGGCAACTGCTGGAGGAGCAGGCCGGCGCGCGGGACGAGTCGCCGGGTCCCCAGGTCCACGACATGGAACTCCTCTTCGACGCCGACCGCCATGCCGCGTGCGAGGTCTGTCATGTAGCCGCTCCCCCAGGCCGATGAGTGATTTCGTGTCCTCTGCCCCGAAAGTCGGCTTATGCACGTCTCTGGTTTGGGATGGTGATGAAAGTTACAGGCCTTCACCGAGGATCGCCCAGCTCACCGGGATGGCCGGCGTCGGCGCCTTGACCTGGCCGCCGCCCCGCGCCACGATCTCGGCGTTCCTAGCCCTACCGTGAGCGCAGGGAGCCCGATGACCGGCCGCGCAACCTCCGTCCGACGCCGCATCTGGGCGGCCGCCGTCGCCGCGGTGCTGCTCACCGCCTGGCCCGCCGCGACACCGGCGGGCGCGGTCGACGACCCGCCCGCGCCGGTGACCGGCAGCGCCACCTACTTCGACGGCCTCGGCTCGCCGTACGGCGGCTGCGGCCTGCCGCAGTCGGAGCTGGACTCGCAGGACTTCGTCGCGCTCAACGTGTACGACACGCCCGGCGACTACTCCTTCTACCCCCGGCCGCTCACCGGCGCGAACGCGTCCAAGGCCGGGCTGTGGAACAACGGCCTCAACTGCGGCCGGTATGTGAAGGTGACCGTCTCCGACTACTGCACCGGCGTCAACGACGGGGCGCCCGGCCAGGCGTTCTGCCGCAACGGGTCGTGGGTCTCCGACGCCTACAACGGCGCGACGCTCACCATGATCGTCGCGGACAGCTGCGGCGACTCCAACGGCTGGTGCCGCGACGACCGGTATCACCTGGACCTGTCGAAGCCGTCGCTGAACAGGTTCGTCAAGAACGGGTCGCCGGTCGGGGACATGTACCCGAACCACTGGAACAACCGCCACATGACCTGGTCGTTCGTCCCGGCGCCCGGCTACAGCGGCGACATCAGGATCGGGTTCATGAAGGGCGCGCAGGCGTGGTGGCCCGCGATCGCCGTCTCCCACCTGCCCAACGGCATCCACGGGGTGGAGTACTACGCCGACGGCGCCTGGAAGCAGGCCCAGATGAACTCCGACATGGGCCAGTCGTACATCATCGGCGGGGTCACCCAGGGATCGACGCAGTTCCAGATCCGGGTGCGCGACGCGTCCGACGCGCTGGTGAACGGCGGCCGGGTCTACAGCTTCGCCCTGCCCGCGTCCTGCGGATCGCAGTGCGGCGCGGACTACACCGCGGCGAGCTACACCACGACCACGCCCAGCGGCTCGCCGTCGCCGTCGCCGTCCGTGTCGCCCTCCGCCTCGCCCTCGTCGTCTCCTTCCGTGTCCCCGTCCGCGTCCCCCTCGGCGTCGCCCTCGCCCAGCCGCAGTCCCAGCCCCAGTCCCAGCCCCAGCCCGTCGCCGTCGGCGAACCCGGGGAACTGCCAGGTGACCTACCAGGTGGCCAGCTCCTGGCAGGGCGGGTTCACGGCGAACGTCACGGTCAAGAACACCGGCGCGGCGGCCTGGCCGAACTGGACGGTCACCTGGGACATGCCGTCCGGTGTGAGCCTCGTCAGCGGCTGGAGCGCGACCGTGACCTCCAGTGGCAGCCGCTGGACGGCCAAGGCGCCCTCGTGGGCGCAGAACCTGGCGCCCGGCGCGTCGGCAAGCTTCGGCTTCCAGGGGTCCGGTCCCTCCTCGCCGGGGGCGAGCGGGTTCACCTGCTCCTGATCCCGCCCCTCACCACCCGTTCCCGACCTCCGGCCGGCTCGCGCGCCTCGTCGCCACGCGAGCCGGCCGCTCCATATCCGCCCAGGGTCCGCGCAGGGTCCGCCCCGGGTGTCCTGCCCCGGGGTGTGCCCCGGTGTGTGCCGTGGGGGAGGAGAAAGGTCCCGCCGGGCGGGGACCAGCGGCCCTGCCCCGGACGAGGCCAAGGCGGTCGGATAGGGGCAGGAGCAGAAGGAGGAGCCATGACCGAACCCGTCATCGTGGGCACCGACGGATCCCGTGCCGCGGCCGCCGCGGTGGAATGGGCCGCCGGCGACGCGGCGCGCAAGGGCCTGCCGCTGCGGATCGTCCACGCGGTGGACCGCCTGCCGTACGAGATCGCGCGCTATCCCGTCCCGATCGAGGACCAGCTCGACCGGGCCGGCCGCCGCATCCTGGAGGAGGCGGAACAGGCCGTGCGGGAGATCCACCCGGTCGTACGCGTGACCACCGCCATGATCGAGGGCGACCCGTCCCGGGTGCTGCGGCAGGAGGCCGGGAACGCGGCGGAGATCGTGATCGGCAGCAGGGGGCACGGCGGGTTCACCGGCATGCTGCTCGGCTCGGTCGGCATGCACGTCGCCGGTCAGGTCGACGCCCCCGTCGTCGTGGTGCGTGCCGGAGTGCCGGCGTCCCACGGGCTGGTCGTCGTCGGCGTCGACGGCTCCGCGGAGGCCGGCGCCGCCCTGACCTACGCGTTCGAGGAGGCGCGGCTGCGCGACTGCCGCCTGCTCGCCGTGTACGCCTGGCAGCTTCCGGTGCACCCCTTCGCGCCGGAGATCACCTACGACGTCGACGAGGTGCGCAAGGCCCACGAGGACTGCGCGGCGGGCGCGCTGCGGACCCACCGGGACCGGTATCCCGACGTCGCCGCGGAGATGCGGGCCGTCTGCGCGCATCCGGTCACCGCGCTGGTCGAGGCGGGAGAGAAGGCCGACCTGCTCGTCGTGGGGTCGCGAGGGCGCGGCGCCGTCGGCGCGGCGGTGCTCGGCTCGGTGAGCCGGGCGGTCCTGCACCACGCGCACTGCCCCGTGGCGGTGGTGCGGCCTCCCCGGACCGGAGCGCGGAGGCCTTCACCCGCGAGTTGAGGGTTGACGAGCGATCGTCGACGAAATCTCTAGAAAAGTCTCACTAAGGACTTGAATGAGAAACTTGAAGGAGGAAATCCAGCGAGAAAAGGACCTCGTGTGACCGAGAACGACGTCATCGAATTCGTGACCGGCCTGCCGGGTGTCGCCGCCTTCACCGCCGCGGAGGACAACGGCGCGCCGCGGGCGGCATGGGGAGACACCTTCTTCTACTACGACCCCGACGACGAGCCGGCCAACCGGAAGATGCCCTTCGCCACGATCGTCGTGAAGGATTACGAGGGGTTCGACACCGCCTCCGACCTGAACCGGCCCGGCGTCTTCCGGGTCAACATCGGGGTCGGCCGCGCCGTGTTCGAGGAGCTGCTCGGTTATCCGCCGGCCGCGCACGCCGACCGCCACGACGCGCTGGACTACCGGGTGCCGGACCGGATCCTGCCGCACCCCGTGTACGCCGCCCAGTCGTGGATCTGCGTGCTCAACCCCGGCGACGGCACCGCCGCGCGGGTGAGCGCTCTCCTCACCGGCGCGCACGCCCGCGCGGCCGCAGGCCACAGGCCGGGTGAGCGCACCACTCGGGCGTGAACCACCCGCACCCGCCGCCGCCCGGCGGCGGGTGTTAGCGTGGCCCGGGGATGCGATCTTCGAGGAGGTTTCATGTCGGTTCTCGTCGCGTTCAGCGTCACGCCGATCGGCGCCGGTGAGGACGTCGGCGAGATGGTGGCGGAGGCGGTGCGCGTGGTCCGCGCGTCCGGGCTGCCCAACCGCACCGACGCCATGTTCACCACCGTCGAGGGGGAGACGTGGGACGAGGTGCTCGCCGTCGTCAAGGACGCGGTCGCCGCCGTCGAGGCCCGCTGCTCCCGCGTCAGCCTGGTGCTCAAGGCCGACGCCCGCGCCGGGCAGGACAGGCTCGACGCCAAGGTCGCGACCGTCGAGCGCCACCTGGCCGAAGGCGCCTCCTGATCACGTGCGGGGACGCGTCGCCGTAGTCAGGTGGAGGCGGCCAGGGCGGCCTTCAGCGCCGTACGCGACAGCCGGTCGGCGGCGCGCGTCGTCTCGGGGAGCCGGTGACGCGGGGTCAGGGCCAGCACGTCGTGGCAGGCGGTCTCCAGGTCGACGCGGTGGCCGACGGAGACGAAGACCGGCTTCACACCGTCCCGGGTACGCAACACCCGGCCGGCCACCCGGCCGTCCAGAAGCAGTTCGCTCCACGAGCCGCGTTCCCGGCCGGGCGGCTCGAAGGAGCCGACGAAGGCCGTCTTGCCGACGCCGATCGTGGGCAGGCCGGTGAGCACCCCGAGGTGGCAGGCGAGGCCGAACCGCCGGGGATGCGCCAGGCCGTACCCGTCGCAGACGATCAGGTCGGGTGTGACGGTGAGCCGCTCCAGCGCCTCGACGAGGCTGGGCAGTTCGCGGAAGGCGAGCAGGCCGGGCACGTAGTCGAAGGCGGGCCGTCCCCGCACCGTCACCTGCTCGACCACGTCCAGAGTCGTCCCGTCGAGCACCACGACCGCGGCGGCCAGCAGGTCGTCGGCGTAGGCCACGTCCACCCCCGCGACCAGGGCGGGGTCACGGGGACCGGGGCCGGTCAGGTCCAGCCGGGGCCGCAGGGCGTCCTGGATCGCCTCCGCCTCCTCCGCCGTGGCCGGAGCGGCGATCGAACAGACCTTCATGGGGGGAACGATAGACGCCGTCCCCATACGCGGAAGAGCCGGAGCGGCGTTGGGCAGGGCGATACCCGCGCAGACCGGTCGTGGCGGGGGCCCGCGGGCGGCCTGGGGCCGGCGCCCCCAGCCGCCGCCCCACCACCACCCCACGCCGGGAGGCGTGCGCGC
>NZ_JBITJO010000003.1:662817-1080085 GCF_044460045.1 Microbispora rosea
GGGGCGGGGGGGGGGGGGGGGGGGGGGGGGGGGGGGGCGCCCCCCCGGGGCCGGGGGGGGGGGGGGGGGGGGGGGGGGGGCCCCCCCCCCCCCGCCACTCGCCGGCTACCGAACCGTCAACTTCTGGTAGTCGGCGGCGTGGGGCTGGTAGGTCGGGTTGCCGGAGTAGGCGACGTGGACCGGGTACACCCCGCGCTGCAGATCGGCGGTCCGCAGTGTGACGACGGCCTCGCCGTCCGCCAGTGGCACGACCTGCACGGTGCCGCCGAAGGTGACGGTGACCTCGCCGGTCGGAGTCGGAGCGTCCTTCTTCTGCCCGCCCGCCGGCCCGACGGTCACGTTCAACGTGAACGTGTCCCCGCGGACAACGGACGCCGGCGCGGTTTTCGCCTTGACCTTGACGGCGTTGGGGCCGGAGGGCACCTGGAACGACGCCGTGCCCTCCGATGCCTTCAGGTAGTCGAAGCCGAGGTACTCGGCCTTGACCGTGCGGGCGCCCGAAGGCAGGCCCGCCGGCAGCGTGACCGTGGCCGCGCCGTCCTTCAGGTGGGCGAGCTTCGACCACGAGCCGATGCTGAACCGCACCTGGCCGCCGGTCTCGAACCCGTCGGCCGCCTTGACCGTGGCGGTGGCCGTGCTCGTCTGGGCCCCGCTCGCGTACGGCTCGACGGCCACCTCAGTCGTGGTCGTGACGTCGCTGTTCGGGATCCCGCGGATGTCGTTCCACTCGCGGAGGGTGATCGGGATCACGGTGCCGTGACGCGGACGTGCGACGCCCGCGTTGGTCATCGTGATCGCCTTGGCGTTCCAGGTCGGAGCCTCGATGTTCTCGTGGCACGCGGCCTGGTATCCACCACCGTTCGTGTACCGGTCACCCCAGAGGTAGAACTGGCCGGGGCAGGAGGTGTCACCGGGGTTGGCCTTGAAGATGATCGGCCCCTCGTAGCCCTGGTTGGCGGCCCACGTCGTGCGCCCCAGAGCCGGAGCGACCAACGTCCAGTGGTTGATGTCGCTGTCCAGGAAGTCGGTGTGCTTCTCCGAGAAGATGTCCGAGCCCTGGTTGCCGGCCTCGTTCTTGGTCACGCGGTAGTACTGGTCGCCGACCCGGATCGCGGTCGTGTCGATCCGCGACAGAGGGGCCGGGTTCTGCCAGACCTTGGGATCGGAGAACGTCTGGAAGTCGCGCGTCGTGGTGTACCACATCTGCGCGTTCCCCTGACCGGTGCGGTTCACGGGGTCGTTCCACAGCGACTGCGCCCAGAAGACGGCGTAGGCGCCGATCTCCTCGACCCACAGCGACTCGGGTGCGAAGGCGTTGCCCGCGTTGTCGGGCGCGACCTTCACGTGTCGCTGAGGGGTCCAGTGCACGAGGTCGTGCGACTCGAACACCTCGATGTACTGGGTGTCGTTGATGGCGTATCCGCCCTGGTCGTACCAGTTCAGGTCGGTGGCGATCATGTAGAACGTGTCGCCGTCGGGTGAGCGGACGATGTGCGGGTCGCGAAGGCCCTGGTCGCCCAGCTGCGAGATGAGCGACGGCCGGCCTCCGGTCAGACCGGTCCAGTCGAGAGCGGTGTTTCCGTTGGACGTCGCGAACATGATCTGCTCGCCGTCGGCGATCCCCTCGCCCTTGAAGTACCCCATGAAGTACCGCTCGTACTCCTCGGAGCGGGGCATGGCGGTGATGGTCACCGGGAACGACTTCGTCTTCGAGGCCGAGCCCTTGGTGATGGTCGCCGTCAGGACGCCCTCGACGTCCGCACGGCCGAAGGCCGGGCGGGTCACCTTACCCGTCGGGGTGACGAGGTCGGTGGTCGACTTCCAGGTGATCGCGGATCCGAACTCGCCGGTGGCAGGGAGGTCCAAGTTTCCGCGCACGTGGTCGGTGGCGTGCAGGGCCAGGTCGAACGTGTCACGGTCGACCGCCTGCGCGTCGTCGAACTCGGCCTTCACCACGATGGGGATCTCCCGTGTGGTGACCTCCTGGGCGCCCTTGCGAACGGTCGCCGTCAGCGTGGCCGTCGCGTCGGGCTGCCCCTGGGCGGGCCGGGTGATCTTGCCGGTCACCGCGACCTTGCGCGCGCTGGGGACGGCCGGCGGGGTGTAGACCTGGACGACCGACGGGTCCGAACTCGTCCACGTGATGGTCGAGCCCGCCGTGGAGCCCACCTTGGGCAGGACGATGTCGCGGACGATCGCGCTGGTCAGACCGAGGTCGATGGCCTCGGCGTCGGCGCGCACGCCGTCGGAGACGGTTCTTTCCGCCAGGGCGAGTGTCTCGTCGAGGCTCACCGCCCGGTCGTAGACCCGGAAGTCCCTGATCGTTCCGCGGAATGAGTAGTGGCCCGACGTCTGCGAGCGAGCGAGGAAGTTGCAGTTGGTCCCCGCGGCGTTCACCGACGGCGGCGTGGTCAGGTTCGCCGACGTCGCGTGCAGCACGCCGTCGAGGTAAAGCCTGCCGGTCCAGCTCGTGCCGTTCGCGTTCAGCGACTGGGTGTAGGTGACGTGCGTCCACGCGCCCTCGGGCATGCGGACCCGATTCTGCTGGATGTTCGCCGAACCCACCGCGACGCGGAACCGCTGGGTGTTCGACGCGAAGATGGAGCCCTGGGCGCCGGTGTCGGCGTCGCACGAGCCGGACTTCGCGCCGAAGCTCCACATCTGGTGCTCGCCGACGTTCGCCGGGTCGATCCGCACGTCATAGTCGACGGTGAGGTTCGACATGCCGGCGGTGATGTCGTCCGGCAGGGCCACGTACGCACCGTCGAGGGCGCTCTCGTAGGAGTCGGGGTTGAACCTGACTCCGTCGCCGGTCAAGGTCGCCTTCTCCGGATGCACGAGCGTGGCGTTCGCCGCCGTTCCCGCGCTACCCGAGTTGACCAGCGTCGTCCCACTGGTCTCGTCGAGGGCGAAGTGGTGCACCAGGCCCTCGTCGAGCTTCTCCTCGGCAGCCTGCGAGGGCGTCGCCGCGAGCGAGACCGAGAGAAGCGCACCCAGTGCCAGGCCCGCGACACCTCTACTCGTGCGACTCAGCCTGCGACGTGACGTTCGCTGTCGCAATATCAATCGATCCTCCCTGCGGGTTCTTGAATGCAGACACTAACCTCCAGCCCCAACGAAAGATAGCGCTAACATCGGCAAACTTTGTGAGCCGATCGATGAAAGTTGTGCGGGACCTCGATAAAGGTCTCGCCCCGATTCTGATTGCCGGCCGCCCACCGCCTGCCGAGGCCGGACGCGACTTTATTGCGCATGTTGCAACGCATGGAACGTCATATGCAATTTGCTCTTGACATCGGTGGGCGTCCACCTACGATCATGGCAACGGTCAGGTCCGATTCGTTACGTCTGACCACTTTTCACTCTTCGGAGGGAGAGCAACGTGCCCGTCGCCCATCCCCATCGTCCGCCGAGGATTCAACGAGGTAGAAGGCTGAGGTCGCTTCTGGCCGGCCTCACGGTCGCGACAGCGGTGGCCGCGGTCGGGGTGTCGGCCCCCCCGGCCTCGGCGGCGCCGGTGAAGCCGCTGGGGCCGACCCTGGTCAAGTCCGACGCGCCCCCGACCGGGTACGCGGTGACATTCCGATACCAGGCGCCCGCCGGCGTCGACAGCGTGCAGATCTACGGCGACTGGTTCTTCGCTCAGCCCGACAACGTCGGCGACAACCACCCGCCGTCCCAGTGGCAGCCGGGCGACACCGCGGCCACCCCCTGGCGCATCCTGCCCATGCAACTCGGGTCCGACGGGGTATGGGAGATCACCGTCCCGTTACCCGCCGGAACGTTCCGCTACGCCTTCACCCATGACTGCACCAACGTGGAGGCCACCGGCTGCGCCCTGCACGACGACCCGGCCAACCGGTGGGAGGTGCAGCCCCAGTACCCGAGCGCGCCGGGCGCGGTGCGCAGCACGATTTACGTACCGAGCAGCGCGAAGTTCCCCACCTACGACAACGACTATCAGGCGCCGGTCAAGGCCGGTGAGGCCGGGAAGCTGGAGTCGCGGCGGTATCCGTCGCCGCTGTCGACCAACCCGGCCGGGGTGCATGACATCGTCGTCTACACGCCGCACGGTTACGACCCGAACCGGGCGACGCCCTATCCCACGCTCTATCTGAGCCACGGTGCCGGGGACAGCTCGATCGCCTGGACGATGCAGGGCGTGGCCCACCACATCGTGGAGAACGCCATCAGGGACGGCGCGGTGCAGCCGATGGTGGTCGTGTCCACCGACTTCAACGGCCTGCCCGGTGGCAACCAGGGGTACGCCGACGAGCTGCGCAACAACGTCATCCCGTTCGTGGAGCAGAACTACCACGTCTCGACCCGGCCGGAGGACCGCGCGTTCGGCGGGTTCTCGGCGGGCGGGAGTCGTGCGTTCACCATCATGTACGACAACACCGACCTGTTCGCCTACGACGCCGCCTGGAGCATCGGCGGGCCGGCCGCCTCGCAGGCGCAGATCGACCGCCTGAAGACGGTGCCCGGCGGCCTCCTCTTCGGCACCGGACGGCAGGACGGCACCAGCGCCCAGAGCCTGCACACACGCGCCGAGGCGCTGCGGTCCGCCGGAGTCGACATCAAGGAGTACTACGTCGACGGCATGCACACCTGGCATGTCTGGCGTCCGATGCTCAACTTCTATCTGCGTAACGTGGCGTTCCGCACCACCACGACGGGCCTGGACGTCACCGCCACGCCCGCCGGGAACTCCCACAACGTCAGGCTCACCGCGACCGCCGCGGTGGGCACCGTGACCGCCAACGTCGCCTCCCCCACCGGCAAGGTCGACTTCTACGCCGGTGACACCCACCTCGGATCCGCACCCGTCAAGGACGGTGTGGCCACCTTCCGCGAGGCCGTCGACGGCGCGCTCCTCGACAGCCCCGTCGTCGCCCGCTACCCGGGCGACAAACTGTTCAACGCGTCACAGAGCACGCAGGTGACCGTCGACTGACCTGGTTCCTCCCGCCGACCCGGCAGGGCCTTGCCGTGGCGCCTCCCACCTACGGAGGTGCCACGGCAAGGTCGTCTGAGGACCCGAGCCCGCGACCTGGGGAAGCCCTGGGAGAGTCGGCGTGTCAGGCCAACGCCGACGGCACCTCGAAGTGCCCCCACGGGTCGCGACTCAGCTCGCCGGCGGCGCCTCCGGCGTGTATCCGACTTCTTGTGAGATCAGCGTCGCGGTCTCCAGCAGCAGCGGAAGTTTCTCCTTCAACTGGTCCAAGGTCTCGATCACCTCGATCGCGGTGATGGAGACGGCGGCGACGACCTTGCCCCGTGAATCCCTGACCGGCGCGGCCACGCACATGACGTAGGCGTCGTGCTCGCCGTTGTCGACAGACCAGCCTTGCTCGCGGACCTGCGCGAGTTCGACTTCGAAGGACTCGCGATCGGTGATCGTCGTGTCGGTGTACCGGTCGAAGGCGACGTGCGCGAGCAGGCGATCGCGGTCCTCCCTGGGGAGGTAGGCGAGGATCGCCTTCCCGACGGCGCTCGCATACAGTGAGACGGCCCGGCCGATCCGAGACGGCAGCTTCACCGCGTCGAACGCGGGGCTGTCGACCTTGTCGATGTAAATGATCTCGTTGCCGGTCAGCTGTGCCAGGTGCACGGTATGACCCGTCTGCCCCTGGAGCCGGCGCAGGTGCGCCGATGCGAACTGACGTAGGTCCATCGAGCCGAGCGCGAGCTCGGACAGCTCGATGAGCCCGCTCCCGAACACGTAGGCCCCCGCCCCTGTCTTGCGCACGAACCGCGCGGCCTCAAGAGCTTGCAAGATCCGCAAAGCCGTGGACTTGTGGACGCCGAGCACGTCCGCGGCCTCTGTGAGGGTCAGCGGATGTTCCGCTGCCACCCGGATCAGGTTGATCGCGCGCTGGATGGATTGTGCCACTACTGCCCTCCCTGCGTTGCACTACGCGCAATGTAGAGCATATGCCGCGCAACCGCTCGCTTCTTGACAGTGTTGCACATGTTGCTACGATCGTTGCAAGAAAACGGCGTTTCGGGGGAACGAACGGTTGATTACGGGAGTAACACATGGAGCTGCATCGCGTTCGCCGTAGCATGGCTGTGGCGACCAGTCTCATCTGTACGGCCGTCGCCTTCCTGAGCGGCTGCGGCTCTGACAGTGAATCCGGAAGCGGATCCGGCGGCGTGACCACGCTGACCTTCGCCGCCTCGACGTTCGGCGACCCCGGCCGCGGGCCACTGCTCACGAAGTGGCTCGATGACTTCAACAAGAGCCAGAGCAAGGTCCGGGTGTCCGCCGCGGCGGTGCCGTACCCGACCTTCGGCCAGACCGTCCTGACCCAGATGGGGAGCGGGAAAGGGCCGGACCTGATCCGCTTCGACATGCCCGAGTTCGAGTCCGCCTCGGACGCCGGCCTCATCGCGCCGCTCGACGACCTGATCGACGTCAGCAAGTACGACCTGCTCAAGCAGCCGGACCAGTTCATGGTCCACGACGGCAGGCGAGACGGGATCATCTTCGAGGCGTCGAACTACGCGATGTTCTACAACGCCGACCTGATCTCGAAGCCGCCGACGACCTACGAGGAGTTCGCCAAGACGGCGCAATCGCTGACCAAGGGCGACGTCTACGGCCTGGCGTTCCGTCAGACGGAGGCCGAGGAGGCCGGTGTCTGGCAGGACATCTTCAACTACGTCTACGGTTTCGGCGGCAAGTGGTCGGACGGCAAGAACCTGACCATCAACTCGCCGGAGAACCTCAAGGGCCTGCAGGCGTACAAGGACCTGTACGACGCGAAGGTGATCCCGCGGGGCGCGGACGCGGCGACGTTCCGCCGCATGTTCGCCGAGGGCAAGGTCGGCATGGAGCTCAACAACGGCGGCTACGTGACGGCGACCCGCGGCCAGAACCCCAACCTGAACTTCAGCGTCGCGCCCATCCCGTTCCCGGTCCGCAGCCAGGGCGCGATCCTCGCGCCCATCGTGATCAACGAGGCGAGCCCGTCGAAGGAGGCCGCGGCCACCTTCATCCGCTGGGCGCTTGAGCCGGCCAACCAGGTGAAGCTGCAGGAGATCCTCGGCGCGAGCAGCGTGGCGACGGTCACCCAGCGCAGCGCCGAGAAGCTCAAGGAGACGCCCTTCCTCAAGGTGTTCGACGACCTCACCGAATCGAGCCTGCCGCAGATCGTCCTGGGATTCGAGGCGAAGACGCCGGACATCCGCAAGATCGTCGTGCAGAACGTCGTCGCGGCGCTCCAGGGCACGGTCGACCTCAAGACCGCGCTGGACCGCGCCCAGGAGCAGGCGACCAAACTGGTCGGTTGATCGGACGAGACCGCCGGCGTGAGCATCCCTCGCGCCGGCGGCGTCCTACTCGAACAAGGACCGAACTCGATGACTGTGCTGAAACAACAGCAGACCTCAGGGTCTCGATCCGAGACCCGGCGTCGAGGCAGCCCGCGGGGAAGCAAGTGGACGCCCTACCTCTTCCTGGCGCCCGCCGCCGTCTTCATCCTCGTCTTCCAGGTCGTTCCGCTCGTTCAGGAGATCTTCCTGAGCTTCACGCGGACGTCGCTGCTGAATCCCACCCGCAGCACCTGGGTGGGGCTGGACAACTTCACCCGCATCTTCGGTGACGCGGACTTCCGCCGCACCCTTCTCACCACCTTCATCTATGTGATCGTGTGTGTTGTCGGCGCCGTGGGATCCGGGCTCGCCGTCGCCCTGCTCCTCAACAAAGGGTTCCGCGGCAGGGGGTGGGCGCGCGCGCTGGTGACCATTCCGTGGGCGGCGCCCGGCATCGCGGTCGCGCTCATCGCGACGTGGATGCTCAACCCGGACTACGGGATCGTGAACCGCTTCCTGGACGCGGTCGGCCTCGGCGTCCCGGGCGGCGCCATCCTCGACAGCCCGAAGTACGCCCTCCCGGCGATCCTCGCCACGACCATCTGGCAGCTGTTCCCGTTCACCTCGGTGGTGCTGCTGTCCGCGCTGCAGTCCGTGCCCCCGGACCTGACCGAGGCCGCGACGGTGGACGGCGCAGGGCGGTGGTGGACCTTCCGCGCCGTCACCTGGCAGGTCATCAAGCCCACCATCGGACTGCTCGCCATCCTCATGACCATCTGGTCGCTGCGGCGGTTCGAGCTCATCTGGCTCATGACCAAGGGGGGACCGGTCGGCGCGACCGAGACGCTCGTCATCGACCTCTACTCGGAGGCCTTCGACTCCAAGCAACTCGGTTCCGCGGCGGCGATCGGCATGGTCGGGGTGGTCGTGTCGCTCATCGTCGTCGCCGGCAGCCGGTTCGTGGCCCGCGCCGCCGAAAGGGAGGCCCGCTGATGAGGCCGCTTCGCATCGGTCTGACCCTGCGCATCCTCGGCGTCCTCGTCGTGCTCGGCGTCGCGGTCTTCCCCCTGTACTGGATGATCGTCACGGCGCTGTCGAGCAACTCTGATCTCTTCGCCGCGAAGGCTCGGCTCGTCCCCGACTTCTCCCAATTCGGGGTCTTCATCGACGCGCTGGCCGAAGGCAAGGCGCTGGGGTGGCTGCGCAACAGCCTGGTGATCGCCCTCGGCACGACAGTCCTCTCGATCGGCCTCGGCATTCCGCTCGGCTACGCGCTCTCGCGGTTCTCGTTCTGGGGCAAGGCCGTCGTGACCGTGCTTCTGCTGTTCACGCAGATGCTTCCCGAGGCGCTCATGGTCGTGCCGCTGTTCTCGCTCTTCCGGCGGTTCGGCCTGCTCGACTCCCTGGCCGGCCTCATCCTGGTCAACTCCGCCTTCGTCCTGCCGATCGTCGCCCTCATTCTCAAGGGCGCGATCGACGGCATACCGCGCGCGCTGGAGGAGTCCGCGCGTGTCGACGGAGCACGGCCGCTCACGGTGCTGACGCGCATCAACGTGCCGCTGATCGCGCCGTCCATCGCGGCCACCGCGGTCATCGCGTTCTTCCACGCCTGGAACGAGTACGTGTTCGCCGTGACATTCATCTTCACCCCCGGGAAGCAGCCGGCCTCGGTGGGGATCGCGAACTTCATCGGCGAGCTGGGCACGCCGATCCAGACGGTGATGGCGGTCGCGTTCATGTTCACGCTGCCCGCCGTCGTCTTCTACCTGTTCGCGCAGAGGCATGTGGTGGCCGGCATGACCGCCGGCGCCGTGAAGGGGTAAACGGGAGCATGAAGATCACCTCGGTCGACACCCTCGTCGTCGACTTCTACCGCACCAATCTCGTGATCGTCCGCGTCACCACCGACGAGGGGATCGTCGGACTCGGCGAGGCGACGCTGGAGGGCAAGGAGCGCGCCGTCCAGGGAGCCGTCGCGGAAGTCGCCGAAGCCATGGTGGGGCTCGATCCCACCCGTATCTCCGGCATCCTGTACGAGCTGGCGAGAGACTGGTACTGGCGAGGAGGCCCGGTCATCATGACCGCGCTGAGCTCGCTCGAAATGGCGCTGTGGGATATCTCGGCACGGGAGCTCGGTGTCCCCGTCTCCCGGCTTCTCGGCGGCGCCACCCGGGACCGGGTGCGTGCCTATGCCAACGGCTGGTTCTCGGGAGCCGTCACGCCTGAGGACTACGCCGCCGCCGCGAGGAGGACCGTCGACAGCGGCTTCCGCGGTCTCAAGTGGGATCCCTTCGAGAACTTCGACCTGACGATCACGTCCCGGCAGCTGGACCGCGTGCTCGCGCAGATCGACGCTGTCCGCTCCGCGGTCGGGCGCGACGTCGAGCTGTTCATCGAGGGCCACGGCCGGTTCGACGTCCGCCACGCGATCAAAATCGCACGCGAGATCGCCCAGTTCGACCCGGTGTGGTTCGAGGAGCCGTGCCCTCCGGACAACCTCGACGCCCTCGTCGACATCCGCCGGGCGTCTCCGGTGCCCATCGCCGCCGGGGAGCGTTGGTTCGGCCGGCAGGGTTTCGCGCCGGCGATCGCCCGCCAGGCGGTCGACTTCGTCCAGCCCGACGTGACGCACGCCGGCGGCATCGCCGAACTGGCCTTCATCTCGACGCTCGCCGCGACCAGCTACGTCGGTTTCGCCCCGCACAATCCCAGCGGGCCGCTGAGCACCGCGGCGACGCTGCAACTCGGGGCGACCCTGCCCAACTTCCGATACCTGGAAATCATGGCGACCGACGTGCCGTGGCGCCCGGAGATCACCAACGAACGACTCGTGCTCACGAAGGAGGGCGACGTCATGATCCCGGCAGGGATCGGACTCGGCATCGAACTCGATCTCGAGGCGATCGCGCGGCACCCCTTCACGCCCCACCCCCTGAGGATGTTCCGGGACGCCGTCTTCGACATCCGCCCCGAGGACGAGCGGTCCTTCTTCAACCTGGGAGACCCCGTATGAGCCAGGCATCGTCCGCGGCGTACTCCGCCGAGGTCGACTGGTTCGGCACGGCCGCCGACGCGCTGCCGGACGACGCCGAGGACAGCATTCTGATCGGCCGGATCTGGGATCCCGGCGTCGAAGGGCCGTCACCCGTCGTCGTCCGCAACGGCGACGTCCTCGACATCAGCGCCGAGTTCCCGACGATCCGCGACGTCTGTGAACTGCCGGATCCCGCCGCCGTGGTGTCCAGGCTCGACGGCCGGCGGGTCGGCGGCTTCCGGGACGTGCTCGCCAACACCGGCGCCGCGGACCGGGACCGCACCCGGCCCTGGTTGCTCACACCGGTCGACCTCCAGGCGCTCAAGGCCGCCGGGGTGACCTTCGCCGTCTCGATGATCGAGCGCATCATCGAGGAACGGGCCCGCGGCGACCTGCTGCTCGCGGCGGACATCCGCCAGCGGATTCTCGCCGGCCTCGGAGCCGACCTGCACGGCCTGTCACCGGGCTCGGAGGAGGCGACGCGGCTGAAGGACCTCCTCGTCGCCGAGGGCATCTGGAGTCAGTACCTGGAGGTCGGCATCGGACCGGATGCCGAGATCTTCACCAAGGGCCAGATCCTCTCCGCCATGGGAACCGCGGTCCCCGTCGGCGTGCTCGCCGCCTCGACCTGGAACAACCCGGAGCCCGAAGTGGCGCTCATCGTCCAGTCGAGCGGCCGGATCGTGGGGGCGACCCTCGGCAACGACGTGAACCTCCGGGACGTCGAGGGCCGATCCGCGCTGCTGTTGCCGAGGGCGAAGGACAACAACGCCTCGTGTGCGCTGGGGCCGTTGATCCGGCTCTTCGACGAGCGGTTCGACCTGGAACAGGTACGCGGCCTCGTGGTGGGCCTCGACATCGAAGGCATGGACGGCTTCCGCCTTGAGACCGTCTCGGAGATGGCGCGGATGTCACGTGATCCGGAAGCGCTGGTGCGGCAGATGATCGGGCCGCATCATCACTATCCCGACGGCGCGGTCCTCATGCTGGGCACCATGTTCGCGCCCATCCAGGACCGCGACCGCCCCGGCGAGGGGTTCACGCACAAGGTCGGCGACATCGTCAGGATCAGCTCCCCGGCGCTCGGCACCCTGGTCAACCGCGTCCGGCACGCCGAGGAGTGCGAACCCTGGAACTTCGGAGTCCGCGATCTCATGGGGAATCTCGTGAAGAGGGGACTCCTGTGAGCATCACCAGTCGATCCGCCTAATCGCCGGTTCTCCCCATGACACGGCGGGCTCGGCGTCACCGAGCCCGCCGTTCACATCGTGATCGGCGGACCGCCGGGCCCGCAGCAGCGGGACCGCGGCGGCGAGCGCGGCGACCGTGGCGAGTGCGGCGGGTGCGACGCCGCCCACCTCCGCCAGTCGCTCCGCGGGCCCCTCCAGGAGGCCCGCCACGCCGTCGGTCACAGTGGTGAGGACGATCAGCACAGCGCCCGTGCGCCCGAGCAGCCGGTGGGGTGTGACGGCCTGCCGGTGGCTGAGCAGGGCGACGAAGGCGATCAGTCTTCCGGCCGCCGGGACGGCGGTCCCGAGGACGTACCAGGCCCATCCGGGCCCGATGCCGGACAAGGCGAGCAGCAGGGTGAACGGCCCGCTCACGATCAGGGCCCACCAGGCCAGGCGGAAGGTCCCGATCCTGCGGTGCAGCAGCACGGCCACCAGCGCCCCGAGGACGCAAGGGACGTATGCCGGCGCGCTCATCAGCCACCGGGCAGACCCGCTGCCGGCCCCGCTCAGGCCGCGGAACGCGGTCTCCCACGCCTCGCCTGCCACCGCGCCGGCGATCTCGGCGACCACGGCCGACAGCACCAGATAGAGGGCGATCGCCCGCAGCGCCGGATGCCGGGCCGTGAAACGGATCCCCTCCGCCGTCTCCCGCCACAGCCCCGCCCTGGGCGGCGGCGGCGCCTCGACGGCGGAGACGCCCCGGAACAGCGCCGCCGCCGCGGCCAGTGCCAGGCCGATCGCGAACAGGAACACGGGCCCCTGCCAGACGGCCCCCGTCAGCTTCATCGGCACGACGACGATCTGCGGCAGCAGGGTCAGCAGCAGGACGTTCGCCGGAAGCAGGCGCTCGCGCCGCACGACGGACGGCAGGTACGCGTCCCGGCCGAGTTCCGTCACCATCGCCAGGACACCGCTCGCCGGCATCACCGCGAGGAGGAGCGGCCAGGTGGGTGCTCCGAGAGCCCCGGCCGCCGGGACGGACGTGAGGGCCACCGCTCCCAGCAGCGCCGACAGCACCAGGACTGACCGGCGTCGGGTCCGGTCGATCAGCACTCCCAGCGGCAGCGCCAGCACGAGGATCGCGACCGGCTCCACGGCCCCGTCGAACATGATGAGGAGCTTCAACGGGACTCTCTGCTCGGCGCTCCACAGAGCCGGTTCGGCCAGCGGGAAGGAGACGCAGACGACGGCGGAGGCGAGCGCGAAGAGCGCGAATCGTCGTCGTGACGGGCTGGGGGCGGCCATCCGGTGATCTTCGCCGCTGCCGCCCGGTCCGCGCAAACCGCGCCGGGTGCGGCGTCAGTAGCCCCGCGCCGGATCGATGCGGCCGAGGAGCGGCTCCCCCCGCAGGTAGCGGGCGACGTTCTCGCGTACCCGCTCGGCGAGGCTCTCGTCGAGACGGGCCTGCGGGTTGGCGCTGTGCGAGGTGATCAGCGCGTTCGGCTCGGCCCACAGGCCGTGCCCGTCCGGCAGCGGCTCGGGGTCGGTGACGTCGAGGGCGGCGCCGCCGATCTCCCCGGCGCGCAGCGCGGCGAGCAGGGCGTCGGTGTCGACCAGTTCACCCCGGGCCACGTTGACCAGCCACGCGCGCGGGCCCAGGGCCCGAAGCTGGTCCCGGCCGACCATCCGGTAGGTCTCCGGAGTGGCGGGCGCGGCCAGGATGACATGATCGGCGCGCGACCAGACGGCGGCAAGTCCGTCGAACGGCACCGTCTCGGCCGCGCCCTCGACGGGCTCGCCCGAGCGGTTGACCGCGAGGACGTCCGCGCCCAGGGCGCGCAGCGCGGGGATGACCGCTCTGCCGATCCCGCCCGCGCCGACGACGGCCACGGTGCTCCCGCGCAGCGTGCCGGGCTGGTCGCGGTGCCACGTACGGCGACGGGCGGCGGCGGGCAGCCGGTGCACTCCGGCCAGCAGCAGGGCGAGGGCGTGCTCGGCGACCTGCGGGGCGTAGGCCCCCGCGGCCGAGCACCAGACCCGGGTGGAGTCGACGAGCCCCTCCCGCGTCCACCGTTCGACACCCGCGGACGGCAGCTGGACCCAGCGCACGCTCGGCGTCAGGTAGTCCCGCACGCCCTCCGGCCGCGAGTCGGTCCAGACCAGCGCCTCCGCCCTGCGGGGATCACCGACGACCTCGCCACCGGCGGCACGGACGGATTCGACGATCAGCGGGGGGTCCGCCGGGGCCACGCAGACGGTGAGCACGCCTGTCCCTTCCTGGTCGCGCCGGGCGCCTCCGCGGCGCGGCTCTCCCCCCAAGAGTAGGGTCCGCCCGCTTCGGGCGATCACGGGCCCGGCGCCGTGTGATCAAGGCGGGTCAGGCGGCTCCGTTCGGGTGCAGCACCACCTTGGTCCAGCCCTTGTCCCGCGCGTCGAAGTGCGCGTACGCCTTGGGAGCGTCGTCGAGGCCCAGCTCCTGGGAGACGATCCAGGACGGCCGGGCGCCGGCCTCGTGGATGAGGGAGCACAGCTGGCGGTTGTAGTTTTTGACGTTGCACTGGCCGGTGCTCATCGTCTGGCCCTTGGACCAGAAGGTCCCGTAGTCGATGGCCACCTGACCGCGCTTGTACAGGTCGTTCCGACCGCCGGGGTCGTGGGCGAGGAACAGGCCGACGACGGCGATGTTCCCGGTGAACTTGACCGACCTGACCAGGTTGTTCAGGGTCATGTTGGGATGCTCCGCGCCTTCCGGGTCGTGCGCCTGGAAGCCCACGCACTCGCAGCCGCGGTCGGCGCCCATCCCCTGGGTCAGCTCCAGGATCTGATCGACGGGGCTGGCCCGGGAGTCGTCGATCGGGATCGCGCCGATCTCCTCGGCCTTGGCCAGCCGGTCCGGATGGTGATCGATGACCATGACGCCGCTCGCGTTCCTGAGCAGGGCGGAGTAGGCGGCCATCAGCCCGACCGGGCCCGCGCCGTAGACGACGACGGTGTCGCCCGGCTGCACGCAGGCGAGCATCGTGGCGTGCCAGCCGGTGGGCCACACGTCGGCCAGCATGACGTAGTCGGTCTGCCTCTCTCGCGCGTCTTCCGGCAGGACGAGGCAGTTGTAGTCCCCGTACGGCACGCGCAGCAGCTCGGCCTGACCGCCGTTGTACGGGCCCATGTCGGCGTAGCCGTACGCCGCGCCGGCCAGGCCCGGTGTGGGATTGGTGGTCAGGCAGAAGGCCGTGAGGCCCTGCTCGCAGTTGGCGCAGAAGCCGCAGGAGATGTTGAACGGCAGACAGACCATGTCGCCGACCTTGACCCGGTCGACGGCGTCCCCGATCTCCACGACCTCGCCGAGGTTTTCGTGCCCGAGGACCCGGCCGGGTTCGAAGTCGGTCCTGCCCTCGTACATGTGCAGATCGGAGCCGCAGATGTTGGTTGTGGTGACGCGGACGAGCACGTCCGTGTGCCGTTCGATTCTGGCGTCCGGCACGGTGGTGACGCTGACGTGTCGGGGGCCTTCGTAGACCACGGCTTTCATGGCTACCCTCAAACGAGATCGTTACGGCAGACGCGTGTGAAGCGGCGCGCCGGCGCTCCGCTTCCGTGGCGGCGGCCCTGTGAACCGGGCCGCTGCGTTCCGGGCTCACGTTCCCGCTGTACCGGTCGGTATGAGGGGGACCTACCCCGCTGGGTAGGGGAAAAACCGTTTCAGTCGTGCGGCAGCCGGAGGGGGAGCCGGGCGGCGAGCGCGAAACCGCCCTCGGGGGTCGGCCCGGAGGAGAACCGGCCCTGGGCGAGGCAGACGCGCTCCCTGATGCCGGCCAGGCCGTATCCGCCGCCGAGGGAGGGCGCCGGCCTGACCGTCCTCTCACCGGGGTGGGCGCGGTCCGGAGTGTCGACCACGGAGACGGCCACCTGGTCGCCGGTGACCTCACAGGTGACCTTGACGAGGGAGTCCGGTGCGTGCTTGCGCACGTTGTTCAGCCCCTCCTGCACGAGGCGGTAGCACGCGTGCGAGACCTGTCGTGGCAGCGCCCCCGGGGGAGCGTCGAGGCGGAGATCGACCTTGAGCCCGCTGGCCTGCGCTTCGCCGACCAGCCGGGTGATGGCCTCGGTGCCCGCGGCGAGGTCCCCTTCGTCGCGCCGGAGCACGGTGAGCAACTGCCGCAGTTCGCCGAGTGCCTGCACGCCCTTGTCCTCGATGCTCGCCGTCAGCGCCCGGATCTCGTCCGGCTCGGTGGTGTCGCGGGCTATGCCCGCGTTGAGCACCATGGCGGTGACCGCGTGGGTGACGGTGTCGTGCATCTCCCTGGCGATCTTGCGGCGCTCCTCGGAGGCGGCGATCTCCTCGCGTTCGCGTACGCCGATACGCAATTCCCTGATGAGCCGCCGGTAGGCGTTCACCCAGGTGCCGACGACCGCGGGCAGGTAGATGAGGGTCAGCGCGCGGACGATGTTCAGGTAGACCGAGTGGTCGCTGTGCGGGTTGCGGTAGTCGACGGCGAAGTAGACCACGGTCACGGCGAGGGCGATGTACTGCCACCGGCGCACCCGGTGCTCGGCCGTCATCGAGAAGACGGCCAGGATCATCGGCACGACCTGCCCGGTGACGCAGGCGCACGCGACCGAGGCGACGATCGCGGGCCAGGGGGTGCGGCGCCGCACCATCATGGCCGCCGCCGTGATCACTCCCGTCGTGATTTCGAGCGCGTCCGGCGCGCCGCCCCAGAGGGAGAAGCTGTAGCCGGTGAGCGTCGTGGGCACGGTGAACGCGATGACGGCCGCGGCCAGCGCCGCGTCCACGAACCAGTCGCGATGCTCGTCCCATTTGTTCAACATTCTGCTATTTTGCGACCTTTGTCCGGTGCTTGGCGCATCCGCCGCCATTTTTTACGAGGCGTTGGCCTTAGGAGGAGCGGACGCGGTCTTGACGCAATCAAATGAACGAACATTTAATTTTGTCGTGGGGCGGATCGCTGGTGTCACCGCCGCGGAGACGCGGGAGCGGCTGCTGCGCGCGGCCGTCGACGTGTTCGCCCGGCGCGGGTACGACGGCACGCGCGTGGCCGACATCGCCGCGGCGGCCGGAGTGAGCAACGGCGCCCTGTACGCGCACTTCGGCTCGAAGGCCGAGCTGATCGTGGCCGCGCTCCGCGCCCACGGGCCCCGGCTGCTGGCCGACATGCTGGCCGCCGACCCCGGCCGGCCGGTCGCGGACCTGCTCGTCGCCGTGGGCCGCCGGCTCCCGCGCCGTCCCGACGCCCGCGGCTCCCTGATCGTGGAGGCGCTGGTCGCGGCCCGCCGCGACCAGGACGTGGCCCGTCCGATGCACGACTACGTCGGCGAGCGGGCCGGCTGGCTCGCCGGGCTCGTCCGCGCCGCCCAGGACGACGGTGAGATCGACCCGGCGCTCTCACCCGGCGCCGTCGCCCACCTGTGCCTCCTGCTCGCGATGGGCAGCGCGCTGCTCACGCCGGACCTGCACGCCGTAGGCGACGAGGAGTGGAGCGCCCTGCTCACGCGCCTCGTCGCCGCCATCGCCCCGACCGACCCCGCTTCGCGGACGCCACAGAAACAAGGGGAGCACCAGTGAAAGTGCAGATCGATCCCGCGCGCTGCCAGGGACACGGCCGCTGCTACGACCTGTCGCCCGACCTGTTCACCGAGGACGACGAGGGCTATGGCCAGGTCGTCGGCGACGGGGTCGTGCCGCCAGGCGGAGAGCGCGCCGCGCGGGTCGCGGTCTCCAACTGCCCGGAGAAGGCGATCGTCCTGGTCGAGGAGGCATGAGATGAGCGTCGACGATCGCTTCGTCCGCGACTTCCGGGAGGGGCAGGAGGAGCCCCTCGGCACCCGCAGCGAGATCATCACCGGCCCGGTCTCCGACTGGGCGAGCGACTTCTCCCACCTGGAGCCCGAATGGGCCGCCGATCCGTACCCCATCCAGGACGAGCTGCGGGCGCGCTGCCCGATCGCGCACACGGAGAGGTTCGGCGGCGGGTGGCTGCCGACGCGGTACGAGGACGTCGCCGCGATCGCCTACGACACCGAGCACTTCTCCTCCCGGGCGATCATCATGAGCAACTACCGGCCGCCCCGGGACATCGCGCCGGTGGGAGCCGTGCCGCCGATCTCCTCCGACCCGCCGTTCCACCACGACGCGCGCAAGCTGCTGCTCCCGGCGTTCACCAAGAAGGAGGTGGCCAAGCGGGAGGAGGCGGCGCGGGCGTTCTGCCACTCGCTGATCGACGGGTTCGAGGGCGCGGAGATCGTCGATGCCGCCCGCGACTACGCGCAGCACATCCCGATGCGGGTCATCTCCGACATGCTGGGCTTCCCGCCGGAGGACGGGCCCAGGTTCCGGGAGTTCGTGGAGCACGCGCTCGAAGGCGTCAACCTGCCGCCGGAGCAGCGGGTCGCCAACATGGGGGAGCTGTTCGACTACCTGCTGGAGCAGATCCGCGACCACGTGGCCAGCCCGCGCGACGACCTCACCACCTACCTGATCGAGGCGGAGCTGTACGGCCGCAAGCTCGAGCCCTCGCACGTGGCCGGCACGATGGCCCTGCTGCTCATCGCCGGGATCGACACGACGTGGAGCGCGATCGGCGCCTCGCTGTGGCACCTGGCGAAGACCCCGGCCGACCGCGAGCGCCTGGTCGCCGAGCCGGGGCTGCTGCCGACCGCGATGGAGGAGTTCCTCCGGGCGTACGCGCCGGTCACGATGGCGCGGCTGGTCAAGGAGGACATCCACTGGCGCGGCGCCGACATGAAGGCCGACGACTGGGTCCTGGTGTCGTTCCCCGCCGCCAACCGTGATCCCGCGCAGTTCGACCGGGCCGACGAAGTGATCATCGACCGCGAGATCAACCGGCACGCGGCGTTCGGGCTCGGCATTCACCGCTGCGTCGGTTCCCACCTGGCCCGCATGGAGCTCCGGGTCGCCCTGGAGGTCTGGCTGGAGCGGGTCCCCGTGTTCGGCCTCGCCGACCCCTCGGCGGTGACGTGGGCCCCCGGTCAGGTGCGGGGACCGCGCACGCTTCCCCTCCGCATCGGCTGACCGCCGCGGGGCGGCCCGGCCGTCGTCAGGCCACGCTCCCGGCGGGGGCGCGCGGCGCTTTCGTACGCCTCCAGGGTGTGCCGGGCCGTACGCGCCCAGCTGTAGCGCTCCCGCACGTACGCGGCTCCCCGCAGGGCGAGCCGGTCCGCCTCCGCGGGGTCGCCGAGGAGGCGCAGCAGGGCCTCGGCCAGCTCGCCGGGATCGTCGCGGGCACAGCGAACGGCGCCGTCCCCGACGACCTCCGGCGAGTAGCCCGGCCCGACGACCACCGGGCGGGCGAGCGCCATCGCCTCGACCGCGACCAGGCCGAACGGCTCGTACACCGACGGGAAGACGCAGGCGTCGGCGGCCAGGAAGTGCGCGAACACCTCGGCGGGGGCGAGGAAACGGTTGCCGGCGACCACGTGCGCGCCGGTCTGCGTCCGCTCGATCAGCCGGGCCACCGTCGCGGCGTCGCCGGTCTGCGGGGCCGGGGCGCCGATCAGCACGAACCGCACGTCACCGTGCTCGGCGGCGACCCGCGGCACCGCCCGGATCAGCGTGCCGACCCCCTTGTGCGGCGACGGCCGCCCCGCGAACACGACGAGCCGGCCCTGGCCACCGGGCAGATAGCGCCGCCGCACCTCCGCGCGGACCCGGTCGCGCTCGCCGCCGGGCAGCCCCGCCAGCCGCAGCAGGGCGGGCTCCTCGAAGCCGTGCGGCACGACGACCATCCGGTCCGCGGGCCAGCCGCGGGCGGCCAGGTCGTCGCGCATGCGGGCGCTCGGCACGAGGATGAGGCGCGCCGTCCTCGCCTGGGCCGTCTCCAGAAGGTCGAGCAGGACGGCGTACGCCGACCGGCGCCCCACTCCGGGGGCGTTCAGCTCGCGGGTGTGCACGTGGAACACCACCGGCAGCCGCCCCAGCACACGGCACAGGATTCCGGCCACGCAGCCCATCCAGTCGTGCACGGCGACGACCGCCCCGGTCCGTCCCGCCTCGGCTGACAGGATCCGGGCGGCCGCCCGCACGTTGAACGCGAACAGCCCGGCGATCCTCGCGAGCCGCCGTACACCCGCGGGGAGGGCCGATCCTTCGCCCGGACCGTACCCGGGGGTGGGCAGGCGGTGCAGCGTGACGTCGCCCCGGCGTTCCGCCCCGGGCGCCCGGCCCCGGCGGGCCGTGGCGCCGAAGACCACGACCGGCGCCCCCGCGTCCCGCAGGGCGTCCATGATCCGTTCGGCGTACCGGCCCAGCCCGCCGACGACGTCGGGCGGGACCTCCGAGCAGACGGCGTAGACGCGGACGCCGGGGGAGGCGTGATCAGCGGTGGGCACGGCGAGAACCTAGTCCCTCACCCCGCGCCCGGCCAAGACCGTCGCGGGCATTCCGGCCCGCGGCGGCAGCGGGACCGTACTGCACGACGGGGACGATCGGAGCGTGTGCCCGCCCGCCGGAGACTACGGACGGAGCGGCGCCAGGTCGTCGCCCGCGCCGGAACAGGCGCGGATCACGTCCGGCGTGAGCGTCACCCCCGGCACGCCGCACAGCACCTCATGGAGGTCCTCCGAGGGCGCCAGCTCCCGGAGCGACTCCGGGAGGCCCTGCGCGCCGGAACCTTCCATGATCAGATCGATGGCCTCGGGATGCGCCTCCAGGTAGTCGGCCAGCTCCGGCCATCGGATACGAAGAAGCGTCCACAGCGCGAGGGTGTCGGTCGGCACCAGGCTGCCCTCCAGAACGCGTACGGCACGCAGGACGGTGTAGGTGTTGACGAACCGCTTCATCGCGCGCGGATTGCTGTGCAGCAACCGGGAGAACTTCGCGAGGGCGTGCCGGGAGACGTCCTGTACGCCGGCGTCGAGGATCCGTTCGACCGCCTGCGCGGCCACGATCTCGCGGACCCGGGGGTCGGCTTTCGCCAGCGTCTCCAGCACCTCGATTTCGTCGCTGCTCGCCGTGAGCGCCGCGCGGACCTGGCCGGCTGTGGCAGGCGCGGGCCTCTCGACGCTCACGCCGAGCAGCCGGCCGAAGTACAGGTCCCTGTTGGCCCCGCCGAGCCTGGGCATGGGGACGCTGAGCTGGAAGAGCTTGTCCAGGAACAGGTAGCCGATGGGCCGCCCCGGCTCGGCGACGGCCGATTTGAACGTCTCGTACGCGTTCTCGTAGGCGCAGCGCAGCCAGGCGCCGTCCATCGCGACGACGAAGCTCGGGGCATGCCAGCCGGGGGTGCGGCGCGCGGGCCGCCGCCAATGCGCGGGCACGTCGCGGACAAGCGTCTGGACGGAGTCGAGGAAGTTCACGACGTAGTCGGCGGTGCAGCGGTCGAGGTCCTCGACGAGGACGACGATGGGCCGCCCGGCGTGGCGCACGAGCCAGGCGATGTGCTCGGCGACGTCGTTCATGGGATCGGTGTGGGAGTCCTCGAAGGTGCGGGCCCTGCGCGCCGACGCCCACATCGCGTACCTGCTGAGGAGGATCCCGGCCGTCCACAACGCGCCGGCCGCTCCGACGACGGTCGTGACGGTCTTGAAGGCCGGCTCGACGCTGCGGACCGTGATGACGCCCGCCCTGAGCAGCAACGCGGCGAGGAGCGCTCCGCCCACCAGCAGCAGCCCCGACAGCACCTGAGGGGCGCCGTCACGGCGGACGCGCGCCAGCAGCTCTCGCAGGAGGAAGAGGGGACGCCGCCAGCGAGGCCTGTGCTGGACGACCGCCTTGCGGATGGTGACGAGCAACGCCCACCAGGGCGGTTCGATGCGGACGTGCCGCCAGGTGTCGAAGAAGGCCACGATCGAATCGCTGTGCAGTTCGCGGGCGAGCAGCTTGAGCAGGGTGCTCTTGCCCGTTCCCCACGAACCGTCGACGTGCACGAGGAACGACGCGTCGGGGGTCTCCGTGCGCGCGTGACGCAGTTGCCTGGCGAGCACGTTCGCCAGCGCGGTCCGCTTGAGCATGTCGTGGTCGGCCGGTGCGTCGCTGACCCACTGCGTCCGCTCCCGCCCGCCGGACGCGACCTCCGCGGCTCTCCGGCGCCGGCCCTCGGGAGCCGCGGCGGCTCGCTCCGGGGCGGAGCGGACGACGGCGTCGAACTCCGGCCACGTCTCGGCCAGAGCGGGAGCCGGGCTCATGTATCCCGCTCTGCCGCCTTGCCCGTCCGCCGCGAAGATGATGCCGAGCACCGCGCCGAGTTCGGGGCTCCAGACGGGCGCTCCGGAGTAGCCGCCCGTGAACCCGGCGCTGTCGGTCACCTCCAGTTGGACGGCGCCGCTCGGCAGGCTTCCCACCGTGCGCCCGGACACCCAGCGCCCGTCCGGGTAGCCGTTCGGGAAACCGTAGACGCTGACCTGAAGGCCGGGCGGCGCGGAGGCGGCGAACTCGACCGGCCGGACGTCCGGCGGCAGCGCGGTTTCCAGCCGGAGAACGGCGAGATCCCCCGTCGGCGGTTCCGAACCGGGTGCCGCCGACGCCAGGAAGTGGACGCCTGCCCGCGAAGGCCCCGTGCGAAGGAACGGGAAGTCCACCAGCACGGTCTTCGGCGGTTCCTCCCTCCCGCGGGTGATCACGTGCGCGCACGTCAGCACGAGATCCGCGGCGACGAGGACTCCCGCGCCCGCGACCTCCCCCGTTTCGTCGGCGATACGGGCGACGGCCTGCTCGACTGTTGCCTGCTCGGCTGGGGGAGCCGGGGGTGTGCTCATGGTCACATCGTCCTACGCGCGGACGGGACATGCGGTCCGTCTTGCCCACCGTCCCCGTGGATGCCCGCAGGAGGAGGGCCCGCCGTGCGGGACACGGCGGGCCGTCCCGGTCACTTGGCCGTGTTGTCGACCTCCAGCACGAGCCGCGCGAGCTCGAGCCGGTCGAGGTTGGGCGCGTACGCCGTCGCGTTGCCGAGGACGAGCGCCCCGGAGGCGGTCGTCAGGGTGAGCGGCGTCGCCTGGGACCAGAAGTTGTCCCAGGCGTAGCCGTGCCGGAAAACGCCGCGCGTCGTCGCACCGCCCGTCTCGGTGATGTCGAGGAACCGGCTGATGACGTCGGTGTTGTACGGGTGGCCGGTGTTCCTGTCGGCGTTGGCGTAGTGCGCCACGAGGACGTATTCGCCGGGGCCGAACCCGGCGGGCCGGGTGAGGGTGAGCGTGTTGCCCGCGCCGTTGCCGATGTCGCCCACATAGGCGCCGCCGGAGGCGTTCGAGCCGCTCGTCGCCGGGACGGCGACCACGCGGGCCGCTCCGGCGCGCTGCGCCTGCTCGGCCTCGATCCGGTAGGCCGCTGCGTCCGCCTCCTCGGCCCTGACCGTGGTAAGGCCGCGCAGCCGCAGGCCGGCCGGGCCGCCCACCTCGATCACCGAGACGCCGGCCGGGAGGTAGACGCGGGCCCGGGAGGCCGCCTCGCCGGGACGCGTCGCCCGCACGCCCGCGATCCTTCGCCCGTCCACGCGGACGCCGAGGTCGCCGGCTCGGCCCGCCTTGTAGGAGAAGGTCAGGTCGTAGTAGCCGTCCTCGCTCACGGCGGCGAAGAACGTGGCCCGGGCGTCGCCGCCGAGGGTGACGGCGGCGCCCCTGCCCTCACGGGTGATGCCCGCGCCGCCGGACAGCCGGGCCTCGTCGGCCGGGTAGGCCGCCCGCTCGGGGCCGGTGATCTCGGTGAGGTCGAACTTGTCCAGCGTGATGTCGCTGCCCGGCAGCGGGGTCGTGCCGTCGGTGCTGGTGCGCAGGGAAAGCTCGTGGGCGCCGGCGGTCAGCTCGACCTCGACGTCGGTGCGGCCGCGGTAGGTCCAGCCGAGGTCGGCCGAATACTGCACGATCTGGTCGAGCTTCCCGTCCACGAACAGCGCGTGCCTGCCGGGGGCCTTGTTCGCGCCCTGGAAGATCCCCAGGCGGTAGCGGCCGTCGCGCGGCACGGTCACCGGGAAGGTGACGGCGGAGCCGGCCGTCTTCATGGAGCCGACGTCCCGCTTGCCGGAGGTCGCGTAGAGCTGCGGGTCGGCCGTGGTGTCCTGGTCGTGCACCTGGGCCGAGGCAAGGCCGGCAGACTCGGCCTCCACCGAGACGCTCCACGGCGCGTCGGCCGCGGGCGCGCCGCCGCTCGACGGGACGATCGTGACCCGGTAGGCGGCCATCACGTCGCCGCCCGGCAGGTCGACCCGCAGCGTGCCGCCGCGCAGGGTGGTCCGGGTGGCCGCGACGACCGGCGGCTGCGTGGCGTCTCCCTCGTAGCCGGACCACGTCGTCCTGGACACGACGACGTCGACCTGCCTGCCGAAGACCGCGGGGTCGAGCCCGGAGAGGTCGAGCCGGACGGGCGCGGCGCCGCCGCCGACCAGCACGGTGCCCCGCCGTACGGAGGGGTCGACGGCCGCGAGGGCCTGGACCGTGTCGGGGACGTCCGGCCGCGGCGGGGTCACCTTCACCGTCTGCCCGGTCAGGTCCGCGTACCACTTGAGCAGCCACCACGCGCCGTTGGCCTGGCGGGTGCGCACCGCGTGGTCGGAGAGGTTGCCGGCGTAGGTCCAGAACGCCATGTCGGCGTCCACCTTGGTGTCCTCGAACATGGTGATCCACTGGATCATCTGGCCGGGCACGGACATGTCACGCCGGTTGCCGTACTCGTCGATGTTGATCGGCAGCGGGCCGACGCCGAGGTCGCGCTCCATCCGCCGGTAGTCGTCGTAGTGGCCGCGATAGGCGGCGAGGCTGCCGCGCGACAGTTCGTGCCAGGCCATGATGTCCGGCAGGCAGCTCTTCGCGCCGCAGGCGGTGTCCCTGGCCCAGGTGAGGAAGTCGCGCAGGCGGCCGGGGTTGTAACGGGCCTCGTTGGGGCCGACGATGCGGGCGCCGGGGTCGATCGAGCGGATGCGCTCGACGACCGCCTTCCAGTCGTCGAAGAATTTCTGCTTCATCGTGGACCAGTTCTGGTACCAGATGCCGTCGGGCTCGTTGAACGGCACCCACACGAACCTGTCCTTGTCCTGCGGGCGCTCCGCGACGACCTTGCGCACCATCGCGTCGACCTTGGCGAGGTAGTCGTCGATGCCGAGGTTCTCGTAGGGCCACTTGCTGTAGACGTCCTGCATGTAGACGACGATCTCCTCGCCGCCCGCGGCGAAGAAGCCGTCCGCGATCGTGAGCGCGTCGCCGTTGGGATGCTGGTCGCCGTCCGGAGCCTTCTGCGCGACCGTACGCGGCCGGGCGCCGGCGACGAGGGGGTCCCCCGGGACGCCCGGGTCGGACAGGCCGTACAGCATGCCGGTCGCGCCGCCGTGGACCGGCCCGGTGTGCTGGGCGAAGTCGACCGCGACGACGTCGGCGGCGGCGGTGTCCGCGTCCGCCGGTCCGGCGACGGGCCCGGCGGTCAGGGCCGCCGCGGCGAGGGCCGTGGTCGCGGCCGTCATGCGGGCACGCCGGGATGACCTTTGTCGGTGCATGGGTGTCCTCTCCTGTTACCGGGACGCGGGGGCGCCCCTGAGGGGGGCTGTCACTCCGCGGCGCTCACTTGACGGCGCCGCTGGTGATGCCGGAGATGATCTTGCGTTGGGCGACGGCGAAGACCACGACGAGCGGCAGGCTCATGAGGATGACGTAGGCGAAGATGAGGTGCCAGTTGTCGAGGTAGAGCCCGGCGCTGGCGACGCGGAAGAGGTTGAGCGGCAGGGTGTCGAGGCGGCCGCCGACCACGAAGAAGGCGTAGAAGACGTCGTTCCACACGTAGAGGCAGACGAGGATCGTGGCGGTGGCCAGGACCGGCCGCAGCAGCGGCAGGACGACGTGGAAGAAGACGCGCAGGGGTCCCGCGCCGTCGATCTGCGCGGCCTCCTCCAGCGAGACGGGGATGGTGCGGACGAAGCCGGTGACGAAGAAGATCACGGTGGACATGTAGATGCCCATGTAGACGCCGATCATCCCGACGGCACTGCCGGCGAGGCCGAGCTGGCGCAGCAGCAGCACGACCGTGACCACCGCGGGAGGCAGGATGATGCCGCTGATGGCGAGCGCGTACAGCACGGCGTTGAGCCGGGTGGCGCGCCGGGCGAGGATCCAGGACGCCATCGACCCGAAGATCAGTACGCCGGTCACGGCGGGCACCACGACGAGCAGGCTGCCGAAGAACGCGGCGGGCACCTCGCCCTCGCTCCACACCTCCCCCAGGTTCTCCAGCAGGTGCCAGTGGGTGGGCGGCGTGAGGTCCGGGATGAGGGCCTCGCCCCGCGACTTGCCGGCGGTGGCCACGACGAGCCACAGAGGGATGCCGATGGTGACCAGTGCGAGCGCGGTGGCGGCGAACGGCTGCACGCGGCCGGTCGCGGTGGAGGCGTCGCGGCGGGCGGGGGAGCGGGGCGTCACAGGATCTCCTCGCGCTTGCGCAGGATGCGGATGACGGGGAACGCCATGAGCGACACGAGCAGGAACAGCACCAGGCTCATGGTCGTGGCCTGGGCGAACAGGCCCTGTCCGAAGGTCCGGTAGATGAAGATGTTGAGGATCTCGGTCGTCCGGGCCGGACCGCCGCCGGTGGTGGCCTGCACGATGTCGAAGCCGTTCATGGAGCCGAGCAGGGCGGTGGCGACGTTGAAGGTGATCGCTGGGGCGAGCAGCGGGAAGCGCAGCCGCCGGAACGCGTGCCACCGTGACGCGCCGTCGATGCGGGACGCCTCCATGATCTCCTCGGGGATCGTCTTGAGCCCGGCCAGGTAGATGAGCATGGACAGGCCCATCCACTTCCACGCGTGGACCACGGCGACCACGACGATGGTCCATCGGGTGTCGCCCAGCCAGGCGTAGCCCACGTCGTGACCGACGAGCTGCGACAGCAGCTGGTTGAGGCTGCCCTCGGGCTTGAGCAGGGCCTGGAAGATGTAGCCGACGGCCAGGGCGGACATCAGCACCGGGATGAGGAAGAAGACCCGCAGCGTGCGGTTGACCCAGGTGTCGCGCTCCAGCAGGAGGGCCAGGCCCAGCCCGAAGAGGTTCTGGAAGACCGCCACGAGCACGGCGTAGACCACGGTGACGCGCAGCGCGGAGAACAGCGTGCCGCTGGAGGCGAGGTCGGCGAAGTTGCCGAACCCGACCGGCCTGATGGCGCTCTTGAAGCCCGACCAGTCGGTGAACGCGTAGACGAAGTTGAACGCGGTCGGCAGGAAGAAGAACACCAGCAGGATCGCGAGCGCCGGGGCCATGAACCACATCGGGTGGGTCCGGTCCTGCCCGCGGCGGGCGCGGCCGGCGGGACCGCGCGGAGCGGGCGGCGGCGCGAGCGGCCGGTCCGGGACGGGGGTGTCCGTGGCAGTCAGCATGGCATGTCCTCGGGTGACTGGCGATGGGCCTGTCGTCGGGCGTCAGAAACCGGCCGCGCCGGCGGCCTTGGCGAGCTGGGCGAACTGCTCCTGGGTGGTGGAGGCCACCTGCTCGGGCGTCATGGTGCCGGTGATCATGTCGGCGAGGTTGATGTACAGGTCCGGGTTGGCCACGGCCAGGGCCTGCATGGAGCCGACGGCCGCGCCGAGGGAGTCGTGCACCTGCCGCAGCGCCTCGGGCACCGAGGCCGGGCTCGGCACGCCGGTCTCCAGGGACACCGTGTTGCGGTCGGCGACGAAGTCCTTGTAGCCCGGGCCCATCCAGAACGACAGGAGCTGGCGCGCGGCGGCCTCGCGCTTGGCGTCACCGGTCCTGAAGGCCACCAGGGCGTTGGACTGGTCGGGGATGAAGGTGCCGACGTTGCCGCTCGGGGAGATCGGGAAGAAGCCGATCCTCTTGTCGAGGGTGGCGGTGTCCGCGGTCGCCTGGAGCTGGCCGAAGAACGAGTTGACCTGCACCGCCATGGCCGCCTTGCCGTCGAGCAGGGCCTTGCCCTGGTCCTCGAACGTGGCGGTCTTGATGTCCTTGTTGAACAGTCCCTCGTCGATCAGCGACTTGTACCTCTTGATCGCGTTGAGCACGACCGGGCTGGAGAAGGTCTCCTGACCCTTGTTGATCTTCTCCCAGAGCCCGTCCTTGGCGGCGTCGGCGAGCTGGACCTGGACCCACCACTGGGTGGCCCACCGGTCTCCGGCCATCTCGTAGAAGGGGGTGACGCCCTTGGCCTTGAGCGTGCGGGCCAGCTCGATCATCTCGTCGAAGTTCTTCGGGGTCTCGGTGATCCCGTTGGCCTCGAAGACCTCCTTGTTGTAGTAGACGCCCTCGACGGCCGGGCTGGTGATCAGGGCGGCGTACCGCGTGCCGTTCAGGATCCCGGTGATGTCCTTGAGCTGGGGGGCCAGCTTGGACAGCCAGGGGGCCTGGTCGAGCGGCTGCAGGTTGGTCCTGGCGTTGATCGCCGTGAGCATGGACGCGGTCGGCTGCCAGAACGCCAGGTCGGGCTTGTCCCCGGTGGCGACCTTGGTCTGCACGCCCTGCTCGTACGGATCGGGGATGGTGACGATCTCGACCTTGGCGCCGGTGGCCCTGCCGAAGGCGTCGACGACCTGCTTGGGCACGGTGTTGCTGTTCTGCGCGGCCCAGATCGTCAGGGTGACGCCGTCGAGCCTGGCCGTCGGCTCGGCCCAGGTGGCGGCGGCCGAGTCGCCCGCGGTGCCGCCGCCGGCGTCCGCGGAGGAGTCCACAGAGGGGTCGCTGCAGGCGGCGGCGCCCGCGGCGAGCACGGCGACGACCGCGAGGGTCTGCCATTTCTTCATGGGTTCGATCTCTCTTCCGGGGGGCGTCCGGACCGCAGGCCCGGGATGTCAGAGCGGGAGGGATGAGTCGGGCGGGGACGCATGTGAGATGCGGAAAATGCGGGCAGAAGGGCCGGGAACCGGCTTGGTGAGGACGAGCCGGCCCCTCTCCTGGTCCCACTCCCCGTCCCAGGCGGGCAGGTGGCGGGGGTAGACGACCTCGACGCCGACCCGGCGTCCGGCGAGGTGCGGGAGGGACAGCGAGGCCGTCGTCCGCTCGTCCGCGCGGCACCAGACGCCGACGTACGTGTGGCCGGGGGTGGTGAGGCCGAGACTGAGCCAGGGGTCGGCCCAGCCCGGCAGCCCCAGCGGCCAGACGGGGACGGCCGCCGCGAGGTCGCCGCGGATGCCCCGGTAGGCGGCGACGGCCGCCCTGACCGCGTCGCGCTGCGCGCCGGTCATGGTGGGCAGGTGGCCGGACAGGTAGAGGCGGCCCAGCATGCCGGTGCACAGGCTGTAGGCGACCTGCTCGTCATCCATGCCGGGCTGGGGGTAGGCCCAGCTCGCGGACTGCTCCGGCAGGACGGACAGGGGAGCGGCCACCGCGATCGGGGGATACAGCAGGGGGTCCTGCTGGTCGCTGGTGGACTGGAGCTGCATCCGCGACAGCAGGGCGTAGTCCATCCGCATCGCGCCGGAGGCGCAGTTCTCCAGGATCAGGTCGGGGTGGCGGTCCAGCACCGCCTCCAGCCACGCCAGGTGGGCCCGGTTGCAGGCGAGCAGCCCCGCTCCCGGGCTCACGGCGTCCACGTCGGTGCCCGCGCCGGGGTCGATGTTGTAGTCGAGCTTGAAGTAGCCCACGCCGAGCTGTTCCACGAGCCGGTCGACGACCTCGTCGAGATGGGCGACGGCGGCCGGGTGCCGCAGGTCGAGGTGGTAGCGGCCGTGCTCCACGATCCTCGTGCCGCCGCGCTGCAGGAACGCCCCGGCGGGCAGCTTGCCGGCCATCGGGCTGCGCACGCCGATCACCTCCGGCTCCAGCCACAGGCCTGGGACCATGCCGCGCGTCCTGATGTGGGAGAGCACCTCCTCGATGCCCCGCGGGAACCGCGTCTGGGACGGCTGCCACTCGCCCACGCTGTCCCACCAGTCGCCGCCGTCGTCGTACCAGCCGGCGTCGATGCAGAACACCTCGGCGCCCGCCTCGGCGGCGGCGTCGATCAGCGGGATGAGCTTCGCGGTCGTCGGGTCGCCCATGAGGGTGTTCATGTAGTCGTTGAACACCACGGGCAGGCGGGCCCGGTCCTGATGAGGGCGCACCAGGGCGCGCCGGTGGGCGGTCAGAGCGGCCACCGCGCCATGGAGTCCTTCGCCGTGCAGCCCGCCGGAGGAGACGGCGACCGACGCCGGGACCGTGGTGAACGACTCGCCGGGGGCGAGGACGGTGTGCCACTGGTGGTCGATGTCGGTGGGGCCGAGCAGCGCGACGTAGACGCCGTCCCTGCGCTCGCCGATCTCCCACCGCCACGGGCCGTTGTGCTCGACCTGCCACAGCCACGCCCGGCCGGATTCCCGGTCGAGCAGTCCCGCTGTGGGCAGGTGCTGCCCGGTCGACCAGGTGCCGGTGCTGGTGACCGCCAGGCGGCCCCGGCCGTCCTGGCCGTGCAGCGGCAGGTTGAGGTCGGCGGTCTCCTCGCGCAGCGGGCGTACGCGCCAGCGGCTCTCGCCCAGCCACTCGCTGTCGCCGCGCACGACGTCCAGCCCGCCGGCCGAGCCGGCCGGGAACCCGGCGGCGAACGAGGTCACGCCCAGCACGACCGCCTCGTGGGCGCCGCGGTTGTCGATCGTCGTCCAGGACCGCACGGCCGGCACGCCCTCGGCCGAGCGCAGGTGCGTGTGCGCCTCCAGGCCGGTCTGCTCGTCCCTGAGGGTGATCCGCAGCTCGTGCCACTTCCCGTCGCGGACCTGCTCGGCCCCCACGTAGGTGAAACGGCGGCCGACGGCGGTGTCGGAGAAGCGGTGGGAGGCCCGCGCCCGTCCCTGCCCGGCCAGCAGCACCTCCACGAGAGGCTGCGCGGGCGATCTCGGCACCGGGCCGCCCGCGCTCAGCTCGCGGATGCCCACCACGCCGTCGGGCGATATGGCGATCACCACCCGCAGTGCCGAGTGCCCCCACACCAGGCTGGTCTCGGTGTGCCGTGAGTTCAACTGCGTCTCCTGACGATCGCGCCGGGTTCTCCGGAGCAGGTGTGTGACCGGTCACATCGACATAAATGCGAGTGTGACCGGTCACACAATCGAGGGGAAGGGCCCGTTACGGTGTTGTTAACAACATCCGGCGCCGCGCCGGGCCCGCCGTCGGCGCCGCCGCATCGGCCCGTGGCCGCCGGTTACGGCTCGCCGCGGATGCGGCTCAGCCGCGCGGCGGCGCCGTCGACTCGCGCACCACCAGCCGCGGCGGCGTCAGCGACACGGCCGGCTGAGGCTCCCCGGCGAGCTCGGCCAGCACCGCCGCCACCGTGGCGCGGCCCAGCCCGGCGAAGTCCATCTCCACCGTCGTGAGCGCCGGCGTCCAGTACTTCGAGCCCGGCACCCCGTCGAAGCCCACGATGCTCACGTCACCAGGCACGTCCTTGCCCGCCTCGAACAGGGCGCGGCGCACGGCCAGCGCGATGTCGTCGTTGCCGCACAGGATCGCGGTCACGCCGGGGTCGGCGGCCAGGACCCGTCCCGCCTCGTACGCCGACCGCACGTCCCAGCCCGCCGGCACCACCGGCGGGACGGCCGCCCCGGCCTCGTCCAGCGCGCGGCGCCAGCCCGCGAGACGCCCGCTGTGCTCCGACTCCGACGGGATGGCCACGTGGTGGACGGTCCGGTGTCCCAGCGCAAGCAGATGCCGCGTCGCCTCGCCCGACGCCTGCTGCTCGTCCAGGCAGATCGCCGGGCGGCCCACCACGGGCACGCCGGGCTCGATCGCGGCCGCCGCGGGCAGGGAGTCGGGGAGCGCGCGCAGCACCGCGATGCCGGCCGCGTCGAACGCGATCACGATCACACCCCCGGCGCTCGGATCGCTGACGTAGTCGGCGGCGTTGCGCACGTCGACGTCACGGTCCGACTCGATCACCCGCACCCCGACGGCCAGGCCCTCGACCCGGGCCGCCTCCTCGATGCCCTGCAGCGTCGAGGCGTAGCCGTACAGCATGGTGTCGGAGGTGACCACCGTCACGCCCCGGGCCCGTCCCGTCCCCAGTGCCCGGGCCACCCGGTTGGGCCGATACCGCAGCCGTTCGATGACCTCCATGACGGTCCGCCGCGTCTCGGCGCTCACCTTGGGCGAGGCGTTGAGCACCCGGGACACCGTCTGCCGGGACACGCCCGCGGCCGCCGCGACGTCCCGGATGCTCGGCGCCGTCTCCCGGCCGGGCCGCGGCGAGGGCACCTCAACAGGGGTTTCGTTCACGCCCCCATCGTGATCGGTGGGGCGAGCCGGGGTCAAAACCGCCGCCTCCCGCTCCGGCGGGACGTGCTCCGGCCGCCGGCCGCGAACGCCTGTAGTCTCGGCGCGTGCGGCACGAGTCACCGGACGGCGGTGCGGGCCTGCGACGGCATCTGCCGGACGGCGGGACCCGACCCGGCCATCGGCTGCGGTTCGGCTCCGGCGCGGCGGGCATCGAACGGCTGGAGGCGTCGCTCACCGGCGAGGGCTTCGCCACGCACCGCCACGACACGTACGCGATCGGGATGACGCTGCGGGGCGTGCAAACGTTCCGCTATCGCGGTGAGCAGCGGCACTGCCTGCCGGGGGAGTGGCACGTCCTGCACCCCGACGAGCCGCACGACGGCGTGGCGGGCACCGACGAGGGGTTCGCCTACCGGATCGTCTACCTCGATCCCTCCCTCGTCCAGGACGCGCTGGGCGGGGCGCCGCTGCCGTTCGTCGCCGATCCCGTGATCGGGCGGCGCGACGCCGACCCCGCGCTCGCCGCGTGCCTGCGGGACATCGACGAGCCGCTGGACGAGGTCGAACGGCTCACGCTCACGCTGCGGGTGGTCCGCACGCTCGTGCGGCACTCCTCCGTACGGCCGGGCAGGCGGGCTCCGCTGGCGCTGGAGGCGCTGGCCCGGGTGCGCGACCTGATCGCCGGCGACCCGGCGGTGCGGCGCACGCTGGCGGAGTTCGAGCAGGTCTCGGGCCTCGACCGGTGGACGGTCGCGCGGCAGTTCCGTGAGGCGTTCGGCACCAGCCCGACCCGCTTCCGCACGATGCGGCAACTCGACCTGGCCCGCCGGCTGCTGCGCGACGGCGTGCCCCTGGCCGAGGCGGCCCAGCTCGCCGGCTTCGCCGACCAGGCCCACATGTCGCGCATGTTCAAACGGGCCTACGGCCTCACGCCCGCGAAGTGGACCGCCGCGCTCGCCTGACGGATCGGCCCGGCCGGATACGAGCCGTGCGGTCGTCGACACAGACCTCCCGGGCCGTCACTCGGCGAGGACGTAGCCTCCCACCGAGGACGGGATGACGAAGGAGTCGAGCCGCCGCAGTTGGTGCGTGGAGCGGTTCACCCGATACCAGGTGTGCGTCCTGCGCAGGTCACCGTTCACGTGACGATCGGAGCGGGTCAGCACGTCGAGATGGCCCGCTCTGTCCCAGCGTGCCGTCAAGGCGGTCTCGCCCTTGCGGAGCCGGATGGGGATGCTGGTCCTCTTCGCGGTGGCGAGGTTGCGGGTGAGGACCACGTTCTTCACGGAACCGCCGGTCTTCGTCCACTTCGGGGCGGCCACGGTGACGCCGTCGGGGCCGAGGTCGCCCCGCATGTACACCGACCGCCGTAACTTCACCGACCACGTGCCGGTCGCGTAGAGCACCACCCTGCGGTTGTCGCCCGCCATCATGCGCTTCCCGTCCGGGCTGAAGTCCCATGTCTGGTATCCCTTCGGCAGGGTGAACACCTTCCCGGTGGTCGTGTCCGCGACCCGGTTGACCTCCCGTTCGGAGGCGTCCACGCCGCGCATGCCGAGGAACCGGCCACCCGGAGAGAGGGTGAGCGCGTCCATCCGGAGGTCGTCCGGCCACGTCACCGTGGAAACTTCGCGCGCCCTGCCGGTCGCGGCCTCCCAGATCGTGAGCACGCCGTCCTTCCCCGCGAAGTACGCGGCCTGCGCGCCGTCCTGGGAGACGGCGATGACGCCGGCGACGGTGTACTCGTCGGGCGCCACGGTCCTGCGGGCGTAGGGGAGCGCGACGACACGGCCGTTGCTCAGCCAGAGCTTCAACGGGCCGCAGGGATGGCGGCCGCCGCCGGCCTGGAGGCAGGACCCGAGACCCGCGTAACGGATCACGGGCGGGGCAGCCGCGGCCCCGGCCTGGGGGGTGGTCATGAACGGCACGGCGGCCAGCACCGCGGCCGACGCTACTCGGGACAGCATCCCGACATCTTCGCATGATGCCGACATCAAGGATGGCGATCGCGTTCGATCCGTCTTCCGGGGCCGGTCACGACCTAGAGTCCGCCGCCGACGTCGAGGACGGTGCCGGTGACGTAGGACGCCTGGTCCGACAGCAACCAGACGACCGCATCGGCGATCTCCTCCGGCCTGCCGGGACGTCCCATCGGGATACGGGCCGCCACCCGCTGCGCCCGTCCCGGTTCCCCGGCGCGGGCGTGGATCGTGGTGTCGATCGTTCCCGGCGAGACGGCGTTGACCCGGATGCCCGCCGGGGCGAGCTCCCTGGCCAGTCCCACGGTCAGCGTCTCGACCGCCGCCTTGGTCGCGGCGTAGGCGACGTACTCGTTCGGCGAGCCGGTGCGCGCCGCGATCGAGGAGACGTTGACGATGGCGGGCGGGGTCGCCGGTGTGCCTGCGGTCCAGCGCCGCGCCGCCTCGCGGCACAGCCGTACGGGCGCCACCAGGTTCACCTCGACGACCCGCCGTAGATCGGCATCGGTCAGATCGGTGAACGGCCCGATCCTGCCGGTCACCCCCGCGTTGTTGACCAGGCCCGCGACCTCGCCGACGGACTCGGCGAGCTCGAACAGCCTCTCCGGCGCGTCCTCCTCGGTCACGTCGAGCCGTACGCCGCGGGCCAGGGCGCCGGAGCGGCCGAGCTCGGCCTCCAGCGTCTCGGCCTCGGCGTCCGAGCTCGAGTGCGTGAAGACGACGCCGTATCCGTCGTCGCACAGGCGCCGCACCGTGCTCCGGCCGATCCCGCGCGTGCCTCCGGTGACGATGACGATCGGGTGAGCGGTCATCCGCGTGTTTCCTCCTTGTGCGTCCTGGCCTCGATCGCGTGGACGACGGCGGCCATGTCCAGATCGGCGTGGCCCAGCGCGAGGGTCTCGCCGAAGAGGGCGTGGCAGACGTCGAGCAGCGGCGAGGCGACGCCGGCCCGGCGTGCCGCCTCGGCGATGAGCCGGTTGTTCTTCAGCACGTCGGCGATGGCGGCCTGGGCGGCGAAGTCACGCCCGGCCAGCTTGACCGCCTTCACCCGCGACACGTCGCTCGCCATCTGGCCCGAGTTCAAGACGTCCACGAGCAGCCCGATGTCGAGGCCCTGGCGCTCACCGAAGTGCAGCGACTCCGCGAGGCCGGTGACCGTGGTGATCAGGAAGATGTTGACGGCGAGCTTCGTCAGCAGCGCCTTGGGCGCGGGCCCGCACACCACCGTTTTGACGCACATCGGTTTCAGCAGCGGGCGGACCTCCTCCACGGCCTCCGGCCGGCCGGCGAGCATGACCACCAGTCGCCCCTGCTCGGCCGGCACCCGGGAGCCGGAGATCGGCGCCTCGACGTAGCCGCCCCCGGCCGCGAGCACGTCGGCCTCCAGCCCCGCCGAGTAGGCGGGGGAGGTCGTGCCCATGTGGACCACGACCCGGTCCGCGACGTTGCGGGCGAAGGCGGGCGTGCCCCGCTCCAGCACCGCGTCGATCGCGGCCTCGTCGGCCAGCATGAGGATCACCACCCGCGCCCGCCGGAACACTTCGGCCGCGCTGCCGGCCACCTCCGCGCCCGCGGCGCGCAGCGGCTCGCTCCTGGCGGCCGTGCGGTTCCACACCACGAGGGGGGTTCCGGCACGGACCAGGTTGAGCGCCATGGGCTGCCCCATGATCCCGAGACCGACGAAACCCACGTTCATCCGTTCGCCTCCCCGCGCACGTCCCGTGCCGCACTGGCGGCACGCCGGGGACCGTTGTAGCCCATGGCACGGCGGCGGTCTTGAACGATTGTGCCCGTACGGAGACTGCTCACCCTACGCGGACCACGACCGCCGTCACGAAGCGGCCGGCTCGCGCCGGCTCAGCGCCTCGTAGACGAGGGTGCCTGCGGCCACGAGGGCGACCACGGCGGCGTAGACCAGCGAGGTTCCCCGCAGGCCCTGCGTGGTGATGGCGATCCCGGCGATCAACGCCGGGATGCTGAAGGCCAGGTAGCTCACCACGTAGATCGCCGAGATCAGCGCGGCTCGCTCGTGCGGCGCCGCGAGCTGGCTGACCGTCCGGAAGGCGCCGAGGTAGGCCGGCCCCCACCCGGCGCCGGCGACGAGCGTCGCCGCGACGAAGGCGGTCAGCGAGGATGACGCCACGGCGACGATCAGCAGGATCGTTCCGAGGAGGAGCAGCAGCGTTCCCTCGCGCTGGAGACGCTCCGGCGCGCGCTTCCTGAGCAGCACCGACACGAACGCCGAGACCGCGGCGAGCGCTCCGAGCGTGAGGCCGATCGCCGCGTGGTTCTGCTCGTCGAACACCGTCGAGAGCAGCGAGGCCCCGACGGAGAGGATCAGCCCGCCGAGCATCCAGGTGGAGAGCATGACGGGGGTCGCGCGCAGGAACGCACGCTTGGCCGGGGTGGGGACGAGCACCTTCGGGCGCAGCGCGGCGGCGGCGCCGGGGGTCCGCGCGACGGTTTCCGGTAGCACCGCCGTCGCGACCGCGAGGCCGATGAACGCCGCCGTGAGAATCACGAAGATCAGCCGGGTGGGGTGCGGCGCGTATTGGATCAGCACGCCGCTCCCGATCGTGCCGATGCTCAAGCCCGCGGTGGTGGCCGCGCCGTTGACGAGCGATCCGAGCCGTGAGCCGTCGGTGGGTTGCAGGTCGAGCAGGAACGCACCGACCACACCGATCGCGGCACCGGTCGCGAGGCCCTGGATGACGCGGGCGGCGAAGAGGGCGGCGACGCCGTGCGCGCCGAGGAAGACGGCCATCGCGGCCGCCTCGGCGACCAGCGCCGCGGCGAGCACCGGGCGGCGGCCCAGGAAGTCGGAGAGCCGTCCCACCGTGAGCAGGCTGACCAGCAGCGCGAGCACGTAGACGGCGAAGATCGCCGTCAGCGTGAGGGCGCTGAAGCCGAACTCGGCCTGGTACACGGGATAGAGCGGGCTCGGCGCACTCGATGCGGACAGCAGGATGGCGGTGGTGCCCGCCACCAGCCAGAAGGCCGCGGTGCGCGGCAGCGCCGGGAGGCCGCGGCGTCTCACCGCCGGGGTGTCGAGGGCGTGCTGTCGTTCGTGCAAGCGACTTGTCATCGTGGCTCCGGCCTGACGTTCGAAATAGATCGAACGCTTGTAACCGCCCCGCCCCCGCATTTAGTTCCAAAAAACTCGAAGTATTCGCGCGCCGAGACGCGTGACCTTCGCCACTCCGCGCTCACGCCGCCGAGCCGGCCGTCACCCTGCGCGATCCGTGCGGCCGGCCGGGAACGGGTCCCGCGGGTACGCCCGGTCGCGCTGCGGGTCGTGCGGAACCGTCAGGACAGCAGCTCGTTGATCTTGTCGCGGGCGACCGTGGCGAGGACGCCCGCCTTGTGCGGCTGGCCGCGCAGGAACGCCTCGGTGAAGTGCTTTGCCTGCTCGTACTTGACCTTGCCCGGCATCGGCGGCTCGTCGGGATTGACGTCGCAGTCCACCAGGGCCGGCCCGTCGTGCGCCAGCGCCTCGCGGATCGCGCCCGGCAGGTCCTTCGGGTCCTTGATCTTCGCGCCGTACGCGCCGCAGGCGCGGGCCCAGGCGGAGAAGTCGGCCTCGGGCTGCCGATGCCGCACGGCGTACTCGGGGTAGCCGAGGATGATCTGCTCCCACAGGATCTGCCCGTAGCTGTTGTTGTTGTTGATCACGACCTTGATCGGCAGGTCGTGCCGTACGGCCGTGAGGAAATCGGCCATGAGCATGGCGAACCCACCGTCGCCCACGAAGGCGATCACCTGGCGGCCGGGGAAGGCGTGCTGCATCCCGATGGCGTACGGCAGGCCCGGGGCCATCGTGGCGAGGTTGCCCGACAGGTAGAACTCCCGCCCGCCGCGGATCGTCCAGTGCCGCGCGGCCCACGTCGCGATGGTCCCGGAGTCGCAGGTCAGGATGGCGTCGCCGGACGCCGCCTCGTCGACGCAGCCCATGAGGTACTGCGGCGCGACGGGGTCGCGGCCCGGGTCCTGCAGCGCCTTCATGTCCTCCCGCCAGGCGTCCATCTTGCGCTGGTACTTCTCCAGGAACGACCGGTCCTCGGCGGGATCCAGCATCGGCAGCAGCGCCCGCAACGCGAGTCTGGCGTCGGCGGCGACCGGGGCCTGCGTCGGCCGGCGGATGCCGAGCAGGGTGGGGTCGGTGTCGATCTGCACCACTTGGGCCTGCCCCTCGGGCGGCAGGTACTTCCCGTAGGGGAAGGACGTGCCGACCATGAACAGCGTGTCGCACTCCTCCATCAGCTCCTCGCTCGGCGCGGTGCCGAGCAGGCCGAGCCCGCCGGTGGTGAGCGGGTGGTCGTCCGGCACCACGAACTTGCCGGGCAGGCTCTTGACGATGGGGCTGGCCAGCCTGTCGGCGACCGCCAGCACCTCCTCGCGGGCGTGCCGCGCGCCGACGCCGACGAGCATGGCGATCTTCCGGCCCCGCCGCAGCACCTCGGCCGCCCGGGCCAGATCCTCCTCGACCGGCCGCAGCGGCGGGAGTGAGCAGGTCGTCAGGCTGGCGGGCGGGGTGCCGGGGCCGATGTGCCGGTACGGGTCCTCGCTCGCTGGCGCCACCTGGATGTCGTTGGGGAAGGTCAGGTGCGACACCGTCCGCTTGGTCAGCGCGTTGCGCACCGCGAGGTCGACCACGCCGGGCATCTGCTGCGGATTGGTGACCATCAGGTTGTAGGCGGCGAGGTCCTGGTAGAGGCGGTCGAGGTGGACCTCCTGCTGGTAGTGGGTCCCCAGCACCGAGGTCTCCTGCATGCCCGTCAGGGCTAGCACGGGCACATGGTCGAGCTTGGCGTCGTACAGGCCGTTCAGCAGGTGGATGGCGCCCGGCCCCGAGGTCGCGGCGCACACGCCGAGACGGCCGGTCGCCTTCGCGTAGCCGGTCGCCATGAACGCGGCGGCCTCCTCGTGGTGGACCAGGATGAAGCGCAGCTTCTCCCGGTGCCGGCGGAAGCCCTCCATCAGGCCGTTGATCCCGTCACCGGGAAGCCCGAAGATCGTGTCGACCCCCCACTCCACCAGTCGCCGGGCCAGGCTCTCACCCACGATCTCGGTCATGTCCGCCTCCGATCGACATCGGTCGTACGGGCGCCCTCGCTGATCGGCGGCGCGTCCGGGCGTGCCCTCAGCGGCCCCGCGCCCTGCCTCTCGCGGCCGGCGCGGTCCGGTGACCGCTCCACCAGCCGAGGACGTACGCGGCGACGAGGCCGGCGGCGACGGCGAGCTGCTTCGGAGACGAAAGGGCCGACTTGGCCTGCTTCAGAGCGCCCTTCGGGTCGGCCACCGCGCCCGCGACGCTGCCGATCGCCGACGCCAGGGTGTCGCCCGCGCTCTTCACCGCGTTGCTCTGCACGTTCATCATCGATACCTTCATGATCGGCTCCGGCATCGAACGGCTCGCCCGGGGTGCCCTTCCCGCCCCCGATGCCCATAAACGACGCCGCAGGTCATGGCGGCTTTGTGGGCAGCAGACCCGCATATCGCACGGTTCGCATGGATGTATCCCCGCCGCGCTTTTACCCGCGCCCGCGGTCCTGCCCGCCCTCAGCGGGAAGGGTCGCGCCAGAGGCCGCCGCAGAGGCCGCCGCCGGTCCGCGGCGCACGCGGCCGGACGGCGAGATCCGCGAGGAGGCGGAGATGACCCGTGTCTTCCCGAGACCGCCGCCGTCGGCGCCGTCCCGCGCGTGGCCGGGGGCGGCGGAGGCCAGGAACCCGCCGCTTCCTCCGTACGCCGGGGAACTGCGCGACCGGCTCACCGAGGCGATCGCGGGCGAGGTCGGGTTCGGCGGCGGCGACCGGGCCATGTACGCCTACGACGCGTCCGTCTACCGGCAGGTGCCGGTCGGCGTGGTGACGCCCAGGGACGCCGCCGACGTCGAGGCCGCGCTGGAGGTGTGCCGCCGCTTCGGCGCTCCCGTGCTCGCGCGCGGCTGCGGCACCTCGCTGACCGGGCAGGCCGTCAACGGGGCCGTGGTGTTCGACTTCACCCGCCACATGGACGGCATCGTGGAACTCGCCCCCATGCGGCACACCGCGCGGGTGCAGCCCGGCGTCGTCTGCGACCGGCTCAGGGACGCCGCCGCGCCGTACGGCCTGACCTTCGGCCCGGATCCCGCGACCCACGACCACGCGACGATCGGCGGCATGGTCGGCAACAACTCCTGCGGCACCCACTCCCTGACCGCGGGCAAGACCGTCGACAACATCGAGGAACTGGAGATCGTCACCTACGACGGCACCCGCATGCGGGTCGGCGCCACCGGCGAGGACGAGCTGGAGTGCGTCATCGCGGCAGGGGGGCGGCGCGGCGCGATCTATGCCGGGCTGCGTCACATCCGCGACACCTACGCCGACGCGATCCGCCGGGGCCTGCCGGTCATCCCCCGCCGGGTGTCCGGTTACAACCTCGACGCGCTGCTCCCCGAGAACGGCTTCCACGTCGCACGGGCGCTCGTGGGCTCGGAGGGCACGCTGGCGCTCACCCTCGACGCGACGTGCGGGCCGCCCGGCTGGTCCGGGCCGTGCGGTCCCGCCCGCACGGCCCGAGCTGCAGGTTCTACGACGACCCGGCCGACGAGGCCGCGGTGTGGGAGATCCGGCGCCACTCGGCGGGCACCGCCCGCATGCCCGTCGGGCTCGGCGGCCACGGCGGCTGGCCCAACTGGGAGGACGCCGCCGTCCACCCGGACGTCCTCGGGCCCTACCTGCGCGATTTCCTGCGCCTGCTCGACCGGCACGGCTACGACGCCGTCTTCTACGGCCACTGGGGCCAGGGATGCGTCCACAGCCGCATCGACTTCGACCTGCGCAGCCTCGGCGGCGTCCATGCCTTCCGGCGGTTCATGGAGCAGGCCGCCGACCTCGTCGTCGCGTACGGCGGATCGCTGTCGGGGGAGCACGGGGACGGGCACGGGAGGGCCGAGTTGTGGCCGCGCATGTTCCCGCCCGAGCTGATGCGGGCCTTCGAGGAGTTCAAGCGCGTCTGGGACCCCGACGGCCGGATGAACCCCCACAAGCTGATCGACCCCTACCCCCTGGACGCGCACGTCCACGGCGGCGGGGGAGCGGGTGCTGCTTCCGAAGGTGCGCGCCGCGGGCCCCGGCACACTGATCGTCGCCGACGGGTTCAGCTGCCGCGGCCAGATCACCGCCGGCACCGGCCGCAGGCCTCTGCACCTGGCCCAGGTGCTCGCGCTCGCGATCCGCGAGGGCGAACTCGGACCCGCCGCCGACGGCACCGCCGCCAGGGCCGCCGGTGACGGAGCCGGTGACGGAGCCGGTGGCCGTGCCGGGCTGCGCGCGCTCGTCGCCGGCGGCACAGGAGCCGCCGTCGCCGTCGCGGCGGCACTGGCCGCCAGGCGGCGCGTACGCGTGTCATCGAGGGAGACCCATCATGGGCGATGAGCTCACCACCGCGGACGTCCTCGTCGACCGGCTGATCCAGTGGGGGGTGGACGTCGTCTTCGGGCTGCCGGGCGACGGCATCAACGGCCTCATGGACGCCCTGCACAACCGCCGGCGGGACCTGCGCTACATCCACTGCCGTCACGAGGAGGTGGCCGCGATGGCGGCGGTCGGCTACGCCAAGTTCACCGGGCGGCTCGGCGTGTGCTTCGCCACCTCGGGTCCCGGCGCGGCCCACCTGCTCAACGGGCTGCTCGACGCGCGGACGGACCAGGCGCCGCTCCTGGCGATCAGCGGCATGACCTACCACGACCTCATCGGCACCAGCAACCTGCAGGACGTCAACACCGACTACATGTTCGACGACGTGGCGCTGTACAACCAGCGCATCATGGGGCCGGCGCACGTCGTCAACGTCACCGACTACGCCGTGCGCACCGCGCTGACCCAGCGCGGCCCGGCCCACCTCACGTTCCCGATCGACTACCAGGCGGCCCCGGCGAGCTCGGGCAGCCGCTTCCGGCGCAACGTCGAGGGCCACACGTCCACCGCGTACCGGCCGCCGATCCGGGTGCCGCGGCGGCAGGACCTCGACGCGGCCGCGCGGGTGCTGTCGGGACGGAGCAGGCCGGTCATCCTCGCCGGGGCGGGCGCCCGCGGCGCGGTGGACGAGCTCGAGGCGGTCGCGGAGAAGCTCGGCGCGCCGATCGTGAAGGCCCAGCTCGGCAAGGACTGCGTGCCCGACGACAGCCCCTACACCACCGGGCCCATCGGGCTGGTCGGCAGCCGTCCGAGCGAGGACGCGATGGAGGAGTGCGACGCGCTGCTGATCGTCGGGTCCACCATGCCGTACATCGAGTACTACCCCGCGCCGGGGCAGGCGGTGTGCGTCCAGATCGACGACATGCCGGAACGGCTCGGCCTGCGCTACCCGGTGGACGTGCCGCTGGCCGGCGACGCGCGGGCCACTCTGGCCGAGCTGCTGCCGCTGCTGACCCGCAACGAGGACAGGTCGTTCCTGACCCGGGCCCAGCAGGGGATGCGCGAGTGGTGGCGGCTCATGGAGGAGCGCGGCACGCGCGCCGACATGCCGATGAAGCCGCAGGTGCCCGCCTGGGCGCTGAACGGCGCGCTCAGGCCGGACGCCATCGTGTGCGGCGACTCGGGCACGGTCACGAGCTGGGCGGCCCGGCAGATCAAGATCCGCCGGGGGCAGATGTTCAGCTTCTCCGGCACGAACTGCTCGATGGCGGCGGGCCTGCCGTACGCGATCGGCGCGCAGGTCGCCTACCCGGGCCGGCAGGTCGTCGCCTTCACCGGGGACGGGTCGCTGACGATGCAGCTCGGCGACTTCCTCACCGCTGTGCAGCACGACCTGCCCATCAAGATCGTGGTGGTGAAGAACAACTCTCTCGGCCTGATCAAGTGGGAGTAGATGGTGTTCCTCGGCAACCCCGAGTACGGCGTCAACCTCGCCCCGATCGACTTCGTCGGGTTCGCCGAGGCGTGCGGCGCCCGGGGAATGTGCATCACCGACCCGAGAAGCTGCGCCGACCAGATGTACGAGGCGCTCTCCTGGGACGGTCCCGTCATCGTCGAGTGCCTGGTCGACCAGCACGAGCCGCCGCTCCCGGCCAAGGTGAAGAGCCACCAGGTGCGCAAGCTGACCGAGGCGCTGGCCCAGGGCACGCCCAACCGCAACCGCATCGCCCTGCAGATGGTGAAGGACATGCTGGACGAGTCGAGCTTCGCGGCCAGCCCGGCGCACGCCGTGCCCCGCAAGGTCGGCCAGGCCGCGGCAACGCTGGTGGGCAGGCTCCGCGACCGCGCCAGGGGCGAGCACCCCGAGTAGGGGCCGCGCTCGGCGGCGGTGCCGGGCTCACCTGGATGACAGGCTCATCCGGGATGACGGCGGAGCAGGAGCATCGCGGCGTCGTCGAGGAAGGGGCCGCCGACGTGGCGCAGCAGGTCGGCGCGCAGCGCGTCGAGGGCCACCTGGGGATCGGCGCCGCGCAGCAGATGCGCCCGCTCCGCGAGCGGGTAGAAGTGGCCGTTGCGGTCGCGGCACTCGATCACGCCGTCGGTGTAGAAGAGGATCTGGTCGCCCTCCCCGAACGGCACCCGGTGGGGCTTGGGCCGCGGCGAGCCGAGGGCGCCGAGCCCGAGCGGGAGGGCCTCCTCCTGCGGCTCCGCGAAGTGGACGCCGTCGCGCCGCAGCACGAGAGGGGCGGGGTGGCCGCAGTTGAGCAGGGAGATCTCCCCGTCGTGGACCTCCGCGAGTATGGCGGTGACGAACTTCTCACCGCTCAGGTGCCGGGCCAGACTGGTCTCCACACGCTCGACCACACCGGCGAGTTCGGACTGGTCGTAGGCGGCCTCGCGGAATGCGCCGAGCACCCACGCCGCGGTCTCGACCGCCTCCAAGCCCTTGCCCTGCACGTCGCCGATGAGGATCCGTACGCCCTCCGGGGTGGTCACCACCTCGTAGAGGTCGCCGCCGATCTGGGCCTCCGCCGCGGCGGAGGTGTAGGAGAGCGCGATCCGCAGGTCGCTCGCGCGGCGGGGGACCGGGCGCAGGAGCACCCTCTGGGCCGCCTCGGCGACCAGGCGGAGGTTGGCCAGCTCTCGTTCGCGCCGGTTGCGCAGTCTGCTGGCCAGCATGCTCGCGGCGGTGACGCCGACGATCGCCGCGAGGGTGAGATAGTTGCTCGTCCGGCCGAGCAGGCCGTCGTACACGGCGAGGGGGACGCAGATGGCGAGGGCCAGCACCCCTACCAGGGCAGTGCGGCGCACGCCGCCCGCCACCGAGGCGAAGGCCGGGCCCAGCGTGAGGAGCGCCAGGAAGCCCACACGGGGTCCGGTGATCAGGTCGACCACGACGACCAGGAGAATCGCGATGAACGGCAACGCACGCAGGATGCTCTGGGAACTCATCGCGACTCCATAGCCGGCCCCCACGTCAGCACATGATTCCTTTGATGGCTTTACTCTTCCCGCCTAGTGAACGCGGCACTCCCCGATGTCCGCGACGGATAGCGCCATTTCCGGCCGGTCGGTCAAGTCGCGGCGGGCCCCACCTGATCACTACGAGTAGTGACGTTACTCGAATTCGTGACGCGGCGACCGGTAAAGCCGGACATCCGGCTTTCCCCCACATCGTCACGGCAGCTCCGCGAAGCGCTCGACCTGGTCCGTGCGGCCGGACACGATGATGACGTCACCGTAGCCGAGTTCGGTCTCGGCGGTGGCGTAGGTGAACTCCTCGCCCGGCCGCTTGACCGCCACCACCGTCACCCCGTACTTGCGGCGCAGGCTCGACTCGCCGAGGGGGGTTCCGACGTACTCCTTGGGCGGAAGGGTCTTGACCAGGACGAAGTTCTCGTCGACCTCCAGGTAGTCGAGCATCCGCCCGCTCACCAGGTGGGCCACGCGCTCGCCCATGTCGTGCTCGGGGAAGACCACGTGCTGGACCCCGATCCGGCTGAGGATGCGGCCGTGCTGGCGGCTCACGGCCTTGGCCCAGATGTCTTCGATCTCCAGCTCGACCAGCAGCGACGAGGCGAGGATGCTCGCCTCCAGGTCGCTGCCGATGGCGCACACCGCGCGGTAGAAGTCCGGCAGGCCGAGCTGGCGCAACGCCTCGGGGTCGGTGGCGTCGGCGGTGGCGATGTGCGTGATCTGGCCCGCGAGGCTCTGCACCACCTTGGGGCGGTGGTCGATGGCGAGCACCTCGGTGCCGCGCCGCACCAGCTCCAGGGCGAGCGCGGTGCCGAAGCGGCCGAGACCGATCACCGCCACGGGGTCGTTTCTCATGTCAGCCAACGATGACCTCCTCCTCCGGTAATTCATAGCGGCGGGTGCGCTCCTTGAGCGCCAGGGCGGAGCCCAGCGTGAGCGGGCCGATCCGGCCGACGAACATCAGCAGCGTGAGCAGCACCTGCGCGGCGGGGGAGATGGCGGAGGCGACGCCGACGGACAGCCCGGTCGTGCCGAAGGCGGAGACGACCTCGAAGAGCACCCGGTCAAGGGAGTGCGGCGTCAGCACCAGCAGGACGTAGGTGAAGAGCGCGACCAGGGACACGCTCAGCACGGTCAGCGAGACCGCCTGCCGCTGCGCCGCCTCCGTGAGGCGGCGGTGGCCGATGTTCACCCTGCTCTCGCCGCGCAGCTCCGCCCAGACGATGAACGTGAGCAGGCCCAGCGTCGTGACCTTGATGCCGCCCGCGGTGCCCGCGCTGCCCCCGCCGACGAACATCAGCAGCTCGGTGACGAGCCAGCTTGAGGGGTGCATCTGCGTGATGTCGAGGCTGTTGAACCCGGCGCTGCGCGGCATGACGGCGGTGAAGAACGAGGCGAGCAGCTTGCCCTGTTCGTCCATCGGCCCGAGCGTGCGGGGGTTGGTCCATTCCGTGACGAGGAAGACCAGGGTGCCGCCCGCCAGCAGGACGGCGGTGACGGCGAGCGTGATGCGGGTCAGCAGCGACCAGCGGCTGGGCCGGCGCCAGGACCGGCGCAGCTCGAACACCACGGGATAGCCGAGCCCGCCCACGATCACCGCCGCCGCGACGGTCAGGCAGACCCAGGGATCGGCGGCGAACCTGACCAGGCTGTCGGGCCACAGCGCGAAACCGGCGTTGTTGAACGACGAGACCGCGTGGAACAGGCCCAGGTAAAGGCCACGCCCGACGGGCTCGCCGTACCCGAGCACGAACCTGAGCGTGAGGACGGTTCCCACGACGGCCTCGCAGGTCAGGTTGAAGAGCACCACCTTGCCCACCACGCGTCGCAGGTCGCTGCCGTTGAGCACCCTGGTTTCGGCCTGCGCGGACAACCGGGCCCGCAGGCCCAGCCTGCGAGAGACGAGCAGGGTGAAGACGGTCGCCAGCGTCATGATGCCGAGGCCGCCCACCTGGATCAGGACGGCGATGACCGCCTCGCCGAACGCCGACCAGTGCGTGGCCGTGTCGACGACGGTCAGCCCGTTCACGCACACCGCCGACGTCGCGGTGAACAGGGCGGTGAGCCAGTCCGCGGGCTTCCCCGAGGCCGTGGCGAGCGGACTGGACAGCAGGACGGTCCCCAGGATGATCGTCACCCCGAACACCGTCGTGATCACCTGCGCCGGCTGGTGGAAGCGCGCCACCACGGCCCAGAACACCTTCATGCGCAGCCCCACCACGCGGGCGTCCCGCGCCCGTCGCCGACCCTACTTCCCGGCACACCGCGGCCTACCGTAACAGCACATTTCCGGCCGGGCACATCAGGCTCTCACCCGGTGGCCTGATCGGGCGCGGTCAGTCAGGCGGCCGTGACGGCGAACGGGCCCCCGGCCCCGAACACGAGCCGGGCGAAGTTCTCGCCGATGCGGCGATGCCCCGCGGGGTCGGGGTGCACCTCGTCGGGCAGCGGCAGTTCCGCGTAGTCCGCCTCGCCGTAAAGGTCGCGGCCGTCGAGGTAGTGCAGGTTCGGGTCGTCGGCCGCCCGCTGTCGCACGATCCGGGCGAGCTCGTCGCGGACGATGTTGAGCGTCAGCCGCCCGGCGGCGCGCTCGGCAGGGTCGCCCGTGGCCTTGAACCGCACGGTCCCGCCCCCGAAGTCGGGTGCGAGCGGGCCGGGGGTGTCCTCCTGGACCGGGCACAGGATGGAGGACACGACCAGCAGCGGCGTGGCCGGGTGTCCCTCGCGGATCGTGTCGAGGAAGCCGTGGACCGCAGGGGTGAACGCGCGCAGGCGCATCACGTCGCCGTTGACGATGTTGATGCCGATCTTGACGCTGATCAGGTCGGCGGGGGTGTCCCGCATCGCGCGGGCGGTGAACGGGTCGAGCATCGCGCTGCCGCCGAACCCCAGGTTGATCAGCTCCACTCCGCCCCGGGCGGCGGCCAGGGCGGGCCAGACGGCGGTCGGGTGGGCGGCGTTGGAGCCGTGGCTGATGGAGCTGCCGTGGTGCAGCCACACCCTGCGCCCGCTGTCCGGCGCCGGCTCGATCGTGGCGTCGGTGCGCAGGGCGATCAGCTCGGTGATCTCCGTATGCGGCAGCCAGATCTCGACGTCCTTGTCACGCGCGGGCAGATCGGCGAACCGGGCGGTTCCGGCTGGTCCTTCCCGGAGCTCGACCGACTGGGTGGCCATGTCGATGACGCGGACGTTGCCGCCGCTCACGGTCGCCTGGGCCGTGAGGCGGCCGTCGACGAGCAGGTCGTAGACGCCGTCCGCCGGGGCGGGCAGGCCCCGGTAGGCCCGCTTGGTGGGCAGCGCGTCCAGCTCGACGGTGGTCGCCCGGGTCCGGAACGCCAGCCGTACGCCGGACGGCTGGGCCTCGGCCATGGCCAGTTGCCCGTCGGGGATCTGCCGGCGAGCCCAGGCGGGCAGCCGATGCGGCAGCAGGCCGTGCGCGGTGCGTTCCACGTCGAGGGCGCCGCGCAGGATGTCCGCGGTGACGGGTGTGGTGATCGGGTCGTGCTCGATGCTCATCGCCTCAGCCTGTTCGTGATCAGGGCGTGGTCCGGTTGCGCAGCAGGGTGTCGAGGGAGTCCACCATCCAGGACCAGGATTCGTCCGGGTCGACGGGCGTGTGACTGAAGCCTCCGCTCAGCTCCAGGTCGACGTAGCCGTGGAAGACGCCGCCCAGCATCCGGACCGCGTGTGTCTGGTCCGGCTCCGCGATGTCGTAGCCGCGCAGGATGGCCCGCGTCATCTGGGCGTGCCTGACGCCGGCGCTGGCGGCCGCCGTCTCGGGGTCGAGCCTGAACCGGGCGGCGGCGTAGCGGCCGGGATGCTCCCTGGCGTAGTCGCGGTAGGCGGCCGCGAAGGCGGCCAGGGCGTCCTTGCCGGCGCGACCGGCCAGCGCGTCCGCGACCCGGTCGGCGAGTTCCTCCAGCGCCAGCAGGGCGATCCCGGTCTTGAGGTCCTGGGAGCTCTTCAGGTGCGAGTACAGGCTCGCGACCTTGACGCCGAACCGCCGGGCCAGCGCCGAGATCGTCACATGCTCGAAGCCGACCTCGTCGGCCAGTTCCGCCCCCGCCCTGATCAGGCGTTCCGTGGTCAGCCCTGCGCGTGCCATGACCCTCTCCCTGCGTCGCCTTCACGCATTATGTATTTGCCTAATCCTTTTAGGCAAATCGCGGATGTTCTCCTGTTGATGTGAGGCGCACTTGAATATCATGTCCGGCGATATATCCTGGGGACGTGACAGCACGGGCGATGACGGAACCGGCGTTCCTCGTTCTCACCGCACTCGTCGACGAGCCGCGGCACGGCTACGGCATCGCGCAGGAGGTCGAGCGGCTCTCCGGAGGGCGTGTCCAACTCAAGATCGGCACCCTGTACGGCGTGCTGGACCGGCTCGCCGCCGACGGGTTCGTGGAGGCGGACCGCGAGGAGGTGCGGCAGGGACGGCTGCGCCGCTACTACCGGCTGACCGACGAGGGGGCGCGGGCGCTGGAGGAGGAGGCCGTACGGCTGGCCGACAACGCGCGCCGCGCCGTCGAGCGGCTGCGGCTCAGGCAGGCGGGAGGGCTGGCATGAGCGAGCGCGTCGGCAGACGAAGCGTGCTCGAGGAACGCTACCGGCGGTGGCTGCGGCTGCTGCCGGGGTCCTATCGGGCCGAGCGCGAGGAGGAGATGGTCGCGGCCTTCATGGAAGGCGCCCGGCGCGAGCCGGCCGGACACGACGACCAGCGTCCGCGCCTCCTGGAGGTCGCCAGCGTGGCCGCGCTCGCGCTGCGGCTGCGGCTGGGCGGTCCGGGGTCTCCGCCCGGGGCCCACCTGTGGGGCGAGGCGGTCCGCCTGGCCGCCCTGCTCGGCCTCGTCTTCTGGACGATGATCGCGGGCCTGTACGCCGGGCAGGCGGTGCTGACGTACGGCATCCCCGTGGACGCCCTGCCCGACGGTGTCATGGGCATCGGCGATCCCGGGTCCCCCGAGCGTGCGCGGCTCGTGCTGACCGACCTGACGCCCCTGCTGTGGGCGGCCGGCCTCGGCGCGCTCGTGCGAGGCCGTGTCCGTATCGCCAAAGCGGCGGCCATCGCGGCTCTGGTCGTGCCGTACGTGCTGGTGCCGCCGTTCCTGGGATGGGACAGCGCGTTGGGATGGGACGGCGCGGTGCGCTGGGCCTGCGCGGCCCTGCCTGCCGTGGTCCCTGCGCTGGCGCTGGTGATCGGGTTCCATCGCGACGCCCCGCCGCCCCGCCTGCCCACGCGGCGGGCCCTGCTCCTGCTCGCGCTCCCGATCGCCGCGGGCCTGCTGCTCTCGGTGGTCGTCGGGGTGCTCGGGGCGGCGACGCGGGCGGAGACCGTCTCCGCGGAGCTCCTCATTCCGGCCTGGATGTGGCTCGACACGACCGGCCTCGCGTGCGTGTCGCTGACCGCGATCGCGGTGTGGTGCGCGCTCCGGCACCGGACGCCGGGGCGGCCCGCCGCGCCCGTGGCCCTGGCGGCGGCGATCCTGACCGTGCCCGCCGTGCTCGCCCGCGCAGGCACGATGCCCCCGGGCGCGACCGGCGTCACGGGCCTCAGCGCGACCCTGCAACTGGCCGTGCTCGTGGCGAGCGGGATCACGCTCGCCGTCATCGGCGCACGCGGGATGCGGGCGGCGGAGGCAGGCCTCACCGAGGTGCGGGGGCAGCCCGGATGACGCTCCTGGCATGAGCGTGGCCACAGCGTGGCCAGAGGGGGAAGCCGCCCCCGGTGACCCGGGGGCGGCTTCGCTCACGACGGAGGGCTCATGCCCAGGGCTGGGAGACGACCCAGCTCACGTCGTTGCTCCACTGGGTGGCGTTGTCGAAGGCGTTCGAGCCGCCGTTGCTGGCGATGTAGACGGTGTTGTTGTAGTGCCGCAGGAACCGGGTCGGGAAGTTGTAAGAGGCGAACGACGTGCCCTGGCCGTTCTTGCCCGCCTGCGGGCAGAAGGTGGCGTCCTGCGCGAACTGCGAGCTGCCGTCGTCGCGCTGCCGGTAGAGCTGGTAGTAGCTGTGCCGCAGGTAGTCGCCGGGGTAGTTCCTCGACTCGAACGACACGCACGAGCTGTTGGCCAGGCCGCTGCGCACGATCCAGGTGGCGTCGCTCTTGTCCAGGGTTGAGCTGGACGAGGTGATCACGGACGTGATGGCGTTGTCGTTCTGGTGCCGGATGTAGCGGTCGGTGTAGCCGGGCGTGGTGGCACGCAGCGAGATCGCCGAGCCGGGGGTGAGCGTGCCGTTCTGGCCGCCGCCCGTCGTCGTGGAGTATCCGGCGGCGACGATGTTGGCCTGCACCGCGTTCTCGGTCGCGTCGGACGGGTAACCGGACGTCATCACGCCCTCGTAGAAGGTGCCGCGGGCGCCGACGCTGTTGTCGCCGCCGATGCCGAGGATGATGGCCCCTTCCTTCTTCATCGGGTTGTAGCCCGAGACGTTGGGCCGCACCCCGTTGTAGAAGGTGCCCAGGCCGCCGGACTGGGCGTTGCCGCCGCGGATGGCCCAGTGGTTGGGCTCGCCCTTGACGATGGCGGTGAGGAACCGGTGGCTGATGCTCGGGTCGCCCGCGTTGTAGTGCTGGTTCACCCCGGAGAACAGGCCGTTCTCCAGGTCGGCCATGATCCAGGGGCCGTTGCCCGCACCGTAGCCCCAGACCTTGATGTTGCCGAAGTAGATGGCCTCCATCGTGCCGTTGCCGTTGTCGCGGCTGTTGGTCTCGGCGTTGCCGTAGTCGAAGCAGCAGCCGCCGTTGTAATGGGTGCCGTCGAAGATGGCGTACATGCCCTCCGGCTGGTCGCCCTTGGCGACGCCGTTGGTGTTGTTGTTGCGGTAGCCGGTGCCGGGGGCCACGTAGACGCCGTACGCCTTCTGCCCGCCGACCGTGATCGGCGCGGCGGTCGCGACCGCGAGGTTGTCGTAGCCGCCCGCGGCCGGGCCGGAGAACCCGCCGGGAGGCGCCTGGGTGAGCCGGTTGTTGCGGCCGGACTGGTCGTAGATGATCGTGATCAGGCAGGTGGTGTTCGCGCAGAACGAGTCCTGCGCGGCGGCGTTGGCCACCCCGCCCGCGCTCAGCACGCCGATGTCGCGGGTGGCGTTGTCCGAGGAACGGCGCACCTGGTAGAGCGAGCCGTTGTAGTTGCCGTAGAGAGCGCGGGTCGTGCTGTGCGCCGCCACGCACGGCGTGCCGCCCGCGGCGTAGATGTCACACGGCCCCTGCGTGGCGGCCTCCGACGGTGCGGAGAGGCCGGCCAGGAGGCCGGCGGCGAGCGTGATCGCCGCGCCCGCGGACAGTGCCGCCCTCTTCAGATGCCCTAATCGGAAAATCATGAGGCTTTCGTGCCTTCCTCGTGGGGGGTGTCGAGTGCCGATGTGATGTTAGCGCTAACAATTGCAGCTGTGGGCCCGCCGCCTCACAGTCGTGCATTGGGGGTCGGTGCGCTCAGTTTTGGCGTCCGGCCCGTCTCCGTCAAGGCCCTAATTCAGCCGGGAGGGCGTTCACACGCGCCGTGCGAATCTCGCCGGCGGCCGACTCCCGAGGTGAGGGACCGCGCCCCGTCTGGGGCGATCTCTTTCACATCGCTCCTGTTCAGTGGAGGTTCAGCTATGCCCGGGATGCGCTGGGACGTGCGGTCCCGGCCGGTCGCGCCGGCCTGCACGGGAAAGTCGTGAAAGTTTCAGGACCGGTGCACGCGCGCCGTCGTCCGGCCTTTTCCGGCTCTTGACGGGCGTGCCGTAATAGCCCACAGTGACGGAAGACGCCCGCCGTACCCGTCGCTCGCAGGCGTCCTATCGTGTCGTTTCCGGCCCGAATGGCCGGGCCAAAATGTTATGGCTAACAATCACGGTGACCCGGCCGCGCCGGGGTTTCCGCATGGCGATCCAGTGGCGGGCGTGGCCTGCTTCGTGGTGACGGGCGAGAGCGACCTGCGCTTGCTGCTGCGCGCGATGCGGCCGCGGCTCAACCCGGGCCGCTGCGCTCACGCGCATCTGGAAACAGCTGGGCTGATCCCAGACCATCGATCGCCCCGACGATCGCCTCGCGCCGCCGGAGCCATATCGGGGGGCCGGCGGTCCGTGAGCGGCTCCGTCTTCTTCGCCCGCATCCGTCCGGTGATGCTCCGCCACGGGCCCGACGTGAATCCCGAGGGCGGCTCCTTCAGGTGGTGCGACCAGCCTCGAGCGACATCCTGATACCGCTGTACAGCCAGCCGCATCGAATTGCCCTGGTATCCCCAGGACCAGGAGAAGAATCAGGACAAGGGAAAGTAGCGATTCACGCCAGGTCCCACAGCAGTCGGTAGTAGGCGATGCGCTCGGGGTCGGGGGCGACGCCGTATGCGTCGTACACGACGCCGTCGTATCCCGGGCCGTAGTTCCACTCCGTGCTCCAGGCGGCGACCGCGAGGTCGGCCCACCGGTCGGCCACGCCCAGCGAGCCGAGGTCGACGTGCCCGGCGAACGTCCCGTCGTCGTGCAGCAGGGTGTTGGGAGCGCAGGCGTCGCCGTGGCAGACGACGAGGCGGTCGACTGCGGGCGGTTCGCCGAGACGCTGCCGGGCCGCCTCGTCGCGACCGCGGAGCCGCCGCTCGACGCCCCAGTCGTATGGGCACTCCTGCACGGGCAGGGTGTCGTGGAGCAGGCGAAGCCCCCGGCCGATCGCCGCCGCGGCGGTGGTGGGATCGGTGGTCCAGCGCGGGTCCACCGCCGAGCGGCCGGGAAGCGCCGCCGTGACGAGCCAGGCGCCGTCCGCGTTTCGTCCCCACGTCGGCGCCCGAGGAACGGCGGCCCACCGCCCGGCCCAGTCCAGGCGCTCCGCCTCGCCGGGCAGGTCGATCTCCGGGGTGCCGGCGGCGACCCACTTGACGTACCTTGTGCCGCCGTTCGCGTCCTCCAGCCGGAATGTCAGGCCGCCGAGCTGGTTGCGCCACACCGGAGTGACGGTGTCGCCCGCGGCGAGTTCGGCGACGGCGCCGGGCACGGCCACCGGCCCGGCCGGGATCGAGGCGAGAGGGAGCCGGCTCATGACCACCATTCTCCTTCGCAACGGCCTGCCGTACGCGTTCCTGCGCCACCCCTTCTACAGCGGCGCGTTCGTCCCCCGGGTTGTCGGCGACGGTGGGATCACCAGCAGCACCGGCGGGCGGGGCCTGAACACGGCGTTCCGGTCAAGGCGGTGGCGAACGTGCTGCCGAGGGCTATGCCGGCCTCGGCCAGACATAGTCCGCGCGAATTGAGCGCGGAGATCGCGCGGGAGTTGCAGGTCACGCTGCCACTTGAACGAGATGTTCACAACGGTACGTTGACAATGAAGAGTTGTGGCTACATCCTTGGGCGGTATGAGACCGACCGCCGACCAGCCCCTCGATCCGTTCACGTCTCCGCGTCCGGAGGCGGCGCGCGCGCAGCGCGTCCACGCGTCGTTGTTCCGTATCGCCGAGCGGCACGCCACCACCGACGGGCAACGCGGCCGGCAGGTCCACCCCTTCGTGATGGGACCCCACGAAGCCGTCAGACTCGTGTCGTTCCTGCTGAGCGGGGCCGCGCAGCTCGATGACGGCGAGCCGGAGGTGGACCAGGCCGACATCACGGCCGCCTTGACTCTTGTCCCGCAGGCCCGGGCCGAGATGGACGAGTTGGAGGCCGCGCTCCTCCGGATGGCGCGGGGGCGCGGCATGACGTGGCAGGAGATCGCCTTCGGCCTAGGGCTCGGCACCCCGCAGGCCGCCAGGCAGCGTTACGAACGGCTGGTGGACCGCACCGCGATCGACCTCGACGAAGGCCGGTAGGCGGCTCCGGGGCGGACGCGGCGGCCAGGAGCGATTCGGCGGCCGACGCGCGGGCGGGCCTGCGCTGCCCGTCCGATCTCGTCGTCACGTAGGACCGCGATGACGGGATATCCGCCGGTCACGGGGTGATCGGCTAGGAAGAGCGTCGGCTGGCCGGACGGCGGCACCTGCAGTGCGCCGGGGACCATACCCTCGCTCGGCAGCTCCCCGTCGCGTGCGCGTTCGAGGCGTGGCCCACGCAGCCGCATGCCGATCCGGTCGCTGTGCGGGGTGACCTCGTACGGCTCGGCGCACAGGGCTGCCAGCGCCTCCGGTCTGAACCAGTCGTGGCGTGGTCCCGGCACGGCCGCCAGGACGAGATCCCCCGACTCGAGTTCGGGCGCCGGGGCGAGATCGACAGCAGGGAACTCCACGGGGGGCGGCCCCACTGGTAGCAGTGCTCCGGGCGCCGGACGTGCCGGGCCGAGGCCGGAGAGCAGGTCGGTGGCCCGTGACCCCAGCACCTCGGGGACGTCGATCCCGCCGCGGACGGCGAGGTAGGTGCGCAGCCCGCGGGGCGGCACACCGAGCCGCAGCGTGGCCCCGTCCGGCAGGTGCTCGACCGACGCGTGCCCGACGCCGCGCGTGCGTCCGTCCGGGGAGCTGACGGTGGCGGGACAGGGCGCTCCGGTAAGCGCCACGAGCAGATCACCGCTCGCGCGCACCAGCAGCCCGCCCAACGTGATCTCCAGGCCGGCCGCACCCTCAGGATTGGCCAGCAGGCGGTTGGCCAGTCGTAGAGCACCGCGGTCCGCCGCGCCGGAACGCCCGACGCCGAGATGGCTGTGCCGACGCCGCGATGAGGGCGGGGAGTTGGCGCCCTGACCTCCGCCGTGGAACCCCAGCGGCGCAGACGGCAAGGGCGTAGACCTCTACTTACGCAACGGCCCCGACCTCGACGAGGCGCGCAGCGGACGACTGCCGTTTCGAGATTGAACCCCAAGGGCGGAATGCCATCGCATTACCGCCGTACCCACTGTCGGCCTGCGGGGCTTTCGCTTCCACACGGGCAGAACGACTTGCGCAAGGAAGTAGATGAGGAGGAAGCGGTCAGGATGAAAACCCCCCCGTCCATTGCCGGCATTGGCGCGCTTGCCCTGGTGCTCGCCACCACGGCGGCCTTCGCGACATCAACCCCCGCGTCCGCGAACGCATCCGGCTGTCTCGACCCGAGCGCGCCGCTGTCAGTCGAAGAAAACCGGCTGAGCTTCGCCCTTCCCGACAACGACGACCCCGCCCTTCTGCAGTCGAAGCCCTTCGCCCAGCAAATGATCGAGGGCGGTGGTTTTCAGGACTTCGCTCCGAAACTCATCAACAAGCTCTGCCACACCGGAAACCTCGCAGCGGCGACGACTCTGGCGAAGGAGGAAGGCCGGCACCTGTGGCGGGCGGCCGTACGTCGCGCCCAGAACAAGGGCAAGATCGACGGCAGCCTCCCGTACAGTGACGACCGGCCGCTCTACTGGACCCGCCTCCAATCGACCGCGGCGCTGCGCGAGTGGACGCCGCGGTTCGATCTCGCCGGAGAGGACCGAGCCGCCCTCATCACCACCTTCGACCGGGCCTCTCGGGGGATGTTCGACATCGACTTCCCCGCAGGCAAGGGTGTGGTGCGGGTGATCAGCAGCGGCTTCGACCCGTACACGCTTGACGGCGGAACCGTCGGCACGGCCCCCGGCTCGGTCGGCAACAACATCCGGCACGGCAACCCGTCCGGCGCGACCGCCCTGTCGCTCGACGGCACCACGTACAAGACCAAGGACGGCAAGACCGCCTATATCGAGGCGTACACCCTCCCTGTCAATTATCCCGAGTTCGAACAGGGCTACCTGGAAGACACCGTGGGGCCGTTCATGAAGGACGGCCCCCGTCGGGTGGACGCCTCCATCACGGTGAGCCAGGCCGGTGGTTCGGTGTTCAACCTCGAACAGTGGAACGGCCGCTACCACGGCGTTTCACTCGGCAACGACAATTTCCGGCCGTGCGCGGCGGTCAACGGTACGCCCCAACTGGCGGTCGACAACCACGGCTGCAATGCGAAGGTGGTGGACCGGTGGGGCGGGCCGACCGAGTTCAGTCTGACCGATCCGCCACAGTGGACTTCGGCCACGTTGCCTGTCGCCGAGATGATCAAGGCCAATACCGGAGCATCGGTCCCGCGGCCTCCGGGGGACACCTGGCCGGACACCTCGGTCGCCTTCGGCATCGTCTGGCACACCAACTACACCGAATTTCCCGACTGCAATTCGCCGGAGCGGGTGACCCGTAACAACCCGCCGCCGAACGAGTTCCCGCCTCCCACGGCGCCCATTCCGCCCGATCCGGAATCGTGCTCCTACAGTGGCGGCGGCGGCAACTATCTGTCCAACGAGAGCGCGTACCGCAACACTCTGCTGCGCGACCGGATGGGTCTCAGCATTCCTGCGGGGCACATCCACACCCCGGACATGCAGCACTTCGAGACGCCGTTCAACCCCAGCGACGCGACCTTCAACGCATGGCGGCAGGCGATCGTCGCACAAGGGAAGAACCTCATCCACGTCGTCGCTGACAGCGTCAGCTAGATCGGCGACCCCGTTCTTGACGCCCCGGCCGGCGCCGGCCGGGGCGTCGAACTGCTGAGAGAATCGTCCGCGCAGGTCACCGTCATGCGGGCCTCGACAACCAGATGTTCGCGTTGAGAGGAGTGATCAGTCGACCGTCGCCGCTACGCGGGGCAGGCCAAGCTGGCTGCACAACTCCAGCTGATCGTAATACACCTGGTGTGTGATGACCCTGTCGTGCTCGACGTGAGCCACACAGCAACCGCGAACGGCGATCTGACGGTGGGACCCTTCCAGGTAGCGCCCACATGGGAGAAGAAAGGGCCCCGTATGGGTGCCGGTGAGCATCCATTCGGTGACGGCGGGGTCGCTGAAGGTCGCCTTGTACCAGGGTGTCAGGCGGGCATCGGGGAAAGCAGCGAGCAGCTCTTCGTAGACCGTGACGATCTGCTCCAGTCCTTCCGCCACGCCTTCTGGACCGATCCAGACGGCGCTCGCACTGTAGTACAGGCCCAGTTGGCCCAGGTTGTGGTCGTTGAACGTTTGAAACAGCTGATCTCTGACGTCGTAAGCAGTGGACATGCAACCGCCCGCCCCTTGCCGCGCGCTTCAGCGGCACCGCGTGCTTGACACCGTGATTCGACAGATTGGGTAAGCATAGCTCAAATGGACGCAATCGTCCACTATCATGTCACTGTCGCGGCGATCCAACCAGGCGCGAGCATCTGCCGGCGAGCGGTCGTCAGACCAAGCGTCGACCCACGGAATGGCGTTGAACACCGCCTCGTAGTCAAGATCTGAGCCCGTCATCCCACCTTGTTGCCAGGTAGGATCGATTGGACGTAATCGTCCAATATGGTCTGCGCGGCGGCTGTACGATCAGGCGCGAGAACCCTGCCGTCGCCGGTCGTCATCGGAAGCGTTGGCCCATCGCACCGACGAGTGGGCCGGCGAGGCGGTGGCCGTGCTGGAGGACCTCGTGCGACGCTCCGCCTGACGCCGGGGGCCGCGCGCACCGATGCCGGCCTGGTCGGCGGGTGTGGCGGGCGACGGGTGGTGGCGGGCCGGCTGGGGTGAAACTTTCAAGGACGTTGACCTGCTGTTCTGACTGTGCGCCGAAATGCGGACTGACCAAACGCACGCCTTTGACCAGCGCAAATGATGAACCCCCTCATCCTAAGGTTTCGGCGGCGTTACAGGAATCGTTGACAACCGAACTACCGCGCCCGATACTTTCGTCAAAGCTCCGATAGTTTTCGGAGGCGTACGGCAGCCGTCGCGCGATGGCCGCCACCCCGCCCGCTTATGTGCCCCGCCGAGTCGCCGTACGCCGTCTGCCCCCGTCAGCCTTCTCGAGGAGGAAGCGCGCATGATCGATGCCCCCGCTCATTGGTTAGGCCGCAGACGCGGCCGCGTCAGGGTGTTCATCGCCCGGGTCTGCGCCGTGGCGCTGGCCGCGGCCGTGGCGATGCTGCCCGGCGTCGCCCACGCCGCCGTCACCACGAACCAGACCGGCACCAACAACGGATACTTCTATTCGTTCTGGACCGACAGCCAGGGCACGGTTTCCATGGACTTGGGGTCCGGCGGAAACTACAGCACCTCCTGGCGCAACACCGGCAACTTCGTCGCGGGCAAGGGCTGGAGCCCCGGCGGGCGCCGGACGGTGACCTACTCGGGCAGCTTCAACCCTTCGGGTAACGCCTATCTGGCGTTGTACGGGTGGACGAGGAGCCCGCTGGTGGAGTACTACATCGTGGAGAACTGGGGCACCTACCGGCCCACGGGCACCTTCAAGGGCACCGTGACCTCCGACGGCGGCACCTACGACATCTACCAGACGACGCGTTACAACGCGCCCTCGATCGACGGCAACCAGACCTTCAACCAGTACTGGAGCGTCCGTCAGCAGAAGAGGACCGGCGGCACCATCACCGTCGGCAACCACTTCGACGCCTGGGCCCGCGCTGGCATGTCCCTGGGCAACCACGACTACCAGATCCTGGCGACCGAGGGCTACCAGAGCAGCGGCAGCTCCAACATCACCATCGGCGGCTCCTCCGGCGGCGGTGGTGGCGGTGGCGGTGGCTCCACGCCGCCCCCGAGCGGCGGTGGCGGCGGTGGCGGTGGCTGCACCGCGACGCTGTCCGCCGGCCAGTCGTGGAGCGACCGCTACAACCTCAACGTCTCGGTCAGCGGCTCGAACAACTGGACGGTCACGATGAACGTCCCGTCCCCCGCGAAGATCATCGCCACTTGGAACACCAGCGCCAGCTGGCCCAGCTCCCAGGTGATGACCGCCAAGCCGAACGGCAGCGGCAACAACTTCGGGGTCACCATCCAGCACAACGGCAACTGGACCTGGCCGACGGTTTCCTGTAGCGCCGGCTGATCCTGCACACCCGCAACACCGCACCCATGGCGCGGCGGCCGACGGCCGCCGCGCCACGTGCAGTCCGACGGATGGCGTCCGTCTCCTGTCTGATGACGTTGTGGCCGCGCGGGAGGGAATTGATGACTTCGGTCATGCGGCCCGGCCGGGGCATCCGGATTTTTTAACCTCAGATGTGCCCGTCGCCCCCTGCATGTGCTACGGTCTACCGAGTTGCAGTTGTGGTACCCATGAAACTCGTGTGCGCCTGGCGGGATGTGACCTTCAGGCGCATTTTGTTTTTCCGGCCTTCTCCGGAGGGGCCTCATCGGGCGACGCGGAATCAGCACAGTGCGGATTCCGGTTCGGTCCCTGTTAAAGGAGATTCAACATGGCTCTCGGAACCGTGAAGTGGTTCAACGCGGAAAAGGGCTTCGGCTTCATCGAGCAGGAGGGTGGCGGCCCCGACGTCTTCGCCCACTACTCCAACATTGCCGCCCAGGGGTACCGCGAGCTGCAGGAAGGCCAGAAGGTGTCGTTCGACATCACCCAGGGCCAGAAGGGCCCCCAGGCCGAGAACATCGTGCCCGCCTGACTCAGGTACGCATCGTGATTCGGGGTCCGCGCTTTACAAGCGCGGGCCCCGACTCATGTCCGGGCACACGCTCCGTCGTGCCGCACCTCGTCGATCCTCCAAGCGCCGCTGCCCGGTCCGGGCAGGGGAGCTTCTGGCGAGGGCGGATGCACATTCGGATCCGGCCGTGAGGGAGTGCGCCGGCGCGTGGGCGTCCGCCGGCGTGTCGCCGGCGGAGCTGTACTCGCACGACGCGCTTCCCCTGCGGCGCATCCGTCTCAGAGTTTGTGCAGCTTCTTGTATGGGGTCAGGATTCTTTCCTGCTGCGATCGAAAATCGACGATCACAGCCACCCCCTCCTCTACTTCCACGACCACGCCGAGGCCGTACCGATCATGTGTGACCTGGTCGTTCACACTGAACTGTTCGACAGGCGGGGCCGGAGGCGGGGGCTTGAAGGGACTGGTGGGCAGGTGACGGCGGGACGCGCCGCTGGCTGGCTTCATCTCATCAAGTATGTGCTGCTCGCCGAACCGCTCACAACCGACCCCATGGACTTCGGGGCCGTCAGGCGTCCTGGTAGTCGGTGTGCCAGGTGTGCGCGGACGCTTCCGGCTTCAGCAGATGCCCGGCCTGGGCGTCCTCCTGGACCGCCGGGGAGAGCTCGTTGACGAGCACGGATCCCGGGAACGGAGCGTCCAGGGCGCCCCTGAGATTCAGGCGGCAGTCAGCTCTCCTCGTCCCCGCGCGGACGGAGCGTTCGCTCGGCGATCCCGCTGGAAAGCCTGCCCATCACCGATCTGGCCCGGTCGAGGGTCTCCGTACCGAGGTGCACGGCGGCGTCGACGCCCTCTGCTCCCGTCTCGAGCACCTTGTCCCTCACCTCCGAGGCCGCGTCCGCCCAACGTCTTGCTTCCAGCGACTGCCGGCCGCGCTCGATCCCGAGCCGTCCGTGGAAGTCGACGACGGTGACCGCGACATCGTTGGTCGACTGCACCACGGCCCGGGACGTGGTCGGGTGCAGAAGCACCTTGGTGTTGGCGGCGACGGCAGCCGCCTCCATGCGGGCCAGCAGACGCTCGGTGCTCCGGGAGATGAGGTCCAGCCGGTTCTGCCGCGCGGCCCGGAGCGCGAGGCGATGCCGGTCCAGCTCCTCCGGAGACGCGTTCAGCACCCGGTCGAGTTCGAGCACGGCGATCGCGTCCTGCATCTGGAAGCAACGAGCCAGGACGGCGAGCCACTCCTGAACCGTGAGCTCGGCTTCCTTGGACGTCTTGGCGAGATCACCGATCTTGGCTTTATGGTCCATCTTCTCCGCGAGCGCGTCGAGCTGACGCAACGCGTAGGCCTGGGTCCGCGCGATCGTCACCGGCGTGGCCTGGACCTTCGACCACGTGACCTCGGAGACCACGCCCACCTGCTCGCGGATGGTCATGGCCTCCTCGATCATGAGGTTCACTCCGATCATGTCCGCCAGCACGGCGTCCTTCTGGGCGCGGAGCACATCGTCGACCTTCTCGTCGATCATGGCGAGATAGTCGGTGATCTCGTCCATGGTCTGTTGCATCGCGAGCTGCGCCATGAGCCCCGCGGCGCCGGCCAGAATCGCCGGGTTGGTCAGGAACGATCCGGGCGTCCTCACCAGTTCCAGGAGTCCATTGATCTTGCCCTTCTCGGTCAGCACAGCACGGCTGACGCCCGTCTCCGAACCTTTCATCAGGGGGTGTTTCCGCATCGCTCGCGCGGACTTCTCGGTCAGCTTCACCCAGCGGCCCGCGTTTGCGGCAATCTCGGAACCTGCCTGTGCGGCCTCGGCCCCGGTGTTGAGGACAGATCTGAGCCGTTTCAGTCCGAGGTCCTTTGACGGCAGTCCCTCGGAGACGAGGAAACGATCCACGGCAGCCGGATTCCCGATGACCGCAAGGCCATCGCCGTCACTGAGCAGCTGAATCTCGTTATCCATCGTCGGCTCCTGAAGTGTGGGCGGGGAAAGCGGCCGGAGCGCCGGCCAACACAGTACGCCGGGTAAAGCCTCACAGGAAGCTCGGTCCGAAATCGGCGAGAAGCACGCCGAATTGAAGGCGATAAGCGCGAAGCCGTGAATGCCCGGGATTGTGTACGCTGCCGAGGCGCCGGTGAAATCCGCATGAGCAAGCCCGCGAAGGTATCCCCCCGACCGACAAGGACGCCTGCATGAAGAACCCAGCCCGGATCGCCGTGACCGCTCTGACGCTCGCCGCCTCGCTCGCCGCCGCCGTCCCGGCCTCGGCGGCGTCCGACCGGCCGCTGAGCCGTACGCAACTCAAGAAGCTGCTGGTCACGACCAAGGACCTCGGCAAGGAATGGGGCGCGGTGCCCATGGATCTCAAGCGGCTCGACCTGACCGGGCTGGAGGTGGACGACGCCCCCTGCCTCACCGCCGCGCGGGCGTTCGACGCGGTGTTCGACGAGCCGGTGCACAGCGCCCTCGTTCTGGGGCGTGCGTCCGGCGGGGAGCGCCTGTACACCGGCGACGCCGCCGCGCTCAAGAAGATGACCTCCGCCGCCCAGCGGGTCGCCGCGGCCTGCGACGGCGCGGGCGACCGGCGCAACATGGTGAAGATCGTCAAGCGCGCGCCGGGCAGGCTGGGCCAGGCGGCCTACGCCTTCGAGGTCCAGGACTCGAACCCGGTATACCGCGGGCAGGACGCCAAGCTGTACCACTTCGACTACGTGGTCATCCGGCATCGATCGGCGGTCGCCGTCGTCCAGGTCGTCAGCGCCCGCGCGAGCCACTGGAAGGACACCCTGAACCTGGCGCGGAAGGCCGCCGCGAAGCTCGTCTCGGCCTACCCGCGGCACGCCTGACGGCGGGGCCGGGGAGGAGAGCCCTCCCCGGCCCGCCGCACTTTCAGCGGGTGGTCACCGGCCGGGTCGCCGCCGAGGTGGCGGTGGCCTTCGCATAGGCCTTCGCCGACACGGTCACCCGTACGGCGATGCGGGCGCCGCGGTCGTGGCCTTTGAGGTGATAGGTGCGGCTCGTGGCGCCCTTGACCGGGACGCCGTCGCGCAGCCACTGGTAGGCGACCTTCTCCGGAGACGGCGTCCAGGCGCCGGGGGAGGCGGTCAGCGTTCGGCCGATCTTCGGCGTCCCGCTCACGGCGGGCGGCTGGGCCGAGGTGAACGTTCCCGGCGCCACCGGCGCGGTCGCCGCCGACCGTGCCGACGCGGCGGTGAAGTACGGGTCGTCGACGGTCACCTCGACGAGCACGCTCTTGCCGAGGTCCCCGGCGCCCGGCCGGTACGCCGGCTCGGTGGCCCCGGGGACCTTCGCACCGTCCACGTACCACTGGTAGGTGAAGCCCGCCACCTGCCGCGACCAGGTGCCGGGGGAGGCGGTGAGCTCACCGCCGACCTTGGCGGACCCGCTGATCACCGGCGGCGCGGTGCTGGACACCGGCGACCGTTGCGCGTCGTGCAGGTCCACCTCGGCCGTGCGGACGAAGACCTGCCGGTGGGCGTACCAGAGCTGGTAGTACCGGTCCTGGCCTTTGAGGTCGGTGCGGTCGCCGGGCGCCGACCCGTCGAACGTGGTCGCCCGGTAGTAGTCGGTGACCAGGTCGTCGTCGCTCACGGCGTACGTCTGCCCGGACGGGATCTTGTACTCCAGCGGCGACAGCGCCTGGACCGGGATGCCGGTGCCGGTGTAGGCGGACGCCTCGGGGTAGGCCCGGCCGTAGACGGCGGCGGGGGTGGTCGCGGACTTCACGGTGACCGTCTTCGCCTGCGTGCGGACCACGACGGGCCGGTCTGCGGGGTTGTGCAGCCAGGCGAGGGAGCCGGCCCACCACACGCCGAGCCAGTCGCCCTGCACCTGGGCGACGACGAGCTTGTGGCCGGAGACGACCCGGGCGCTGATGTCGCTCGCGTACGTCGAGCCCGCGGTGGAGCCGGGCTTCCAGCCGGGGTCGGCGGCGAGCGGCGCCGTCTCGGACGGCGACTGGCGGAGGGGGAGGAAGTTGGTGCCGGCCCCGGTGACGCAGTCGGGGGAGGGCGGAGAGGCGGCGGCGCAGCCGGTCACCGGCTGGGGATTGTCCTGGTAGCCGGTGCGGACCTCCACGACGTCGCCGGGGGCGACGTCGGCGGTGGTCTTCAGGTCGCCGCCGATGGGAGCGCCGAGCAGGTCGAAGTAGTGGTCCCAGTCCCAGTACGGCCCCGGGTCCCAGTGCATGCTCTTGGTGGCGCCGAGGACGGTCCCGGGCACCTGGTCGTGGCCGATGACGTGCGCCCGGTCGAGCGGGATCCCGTACTTCTGCGCGAGGTGTTTCACCAGGGTGGCCGAGGTCTGGTACATCGACTCGGTGAACCACGCCGCGGTCCCGGCGAAGCCCTCGTGCTCGATGCCGATGGAGTGCATGTTCACGTACCAGTTGCCGGCGTGCCAGCCGACGTCCTTGGCGTCGAGGTGCTGCGCGATGTGGCCGTCGGAGGACCGGATGGTGTAGTTCCACGCGAGGTACGTCGGGTCCTGGGCCAACCGGACCGAGGGGTCGTAGTAGCCCTCGGTGTCGTGGATGACGATGTAGTCGAGTGTGGGACCGCCCGGTCCGGTCCGGTCGGCGAGGTCGTGGTTGCCGTAGTCGGTCGTGTTGTCCGGCTCGGAGGCCGAGCCCTTGGCGTACGGCGCGGGGATCGGCTCGCAGTCGAGACCGGCCGGGCAGTCGACGTCGGCGCCGGCGGCGAGCCGCATGGCGGGCAGGGTCACCGACTCGTCGGCGGCGAGGGTGACCCGCTGCCCGTCGGCGGTGACGCGGCTCTCGCCGCTGCGCAGGGTCTGGTAGACCTGCCGGACGAAGTCGTTCTTCGCGCCGAACCGTGCCACCGCGTCCCGCCAGGAGCCCAGGCCGTCGCCGCCGTCGTGGTAGGACGCCAGCAGCGCGGCCCCGCCGCAGATGTTGGCGTTCGGGTCCCGGCGCAGCGCGTCGGCCGTGAGCCCGGTCAGCCCGGACGCCGCCGCGATCTGGCTCGTGGCCCCGGCCGCGCGTCCCTTGTCCGCGCCGTCCCATGCCTCGGGCGCCCGGTCGCCGAGGTCGAACACGCCGTAGCCGCCGTCGGAGCTCGGCTTGCCCCGGTGGTCGTCCCAGCGGGACAGCATGTACGCCACGGCCTTGAGCAGTGGTTCCGGCGCGCCCGTCGCCTTGGCCGCCTCGCCGAAGGCGGCTTCGCGCGTGGGCGCCGACAGCGTTGCCGTGCAGGAGACCCGCGGCCCGGCCGTGGAGGCGGTGGCCAGGGCGGACGGCGCGGCGGGGAACAGCGCCGCCGCCGCGGCGACCGCGACGGCGATGCCGCGATGTGGAGTTCTCACCGTTGTGCGACCCCTTCTCGAATGCCTGTGGGGGGGATCAGGCCGGGGCAATCACACCGCCGCGCGCGGCCGCACGCCAGAGCGCCACGCAAATCTCGTCGAGATCGTAACTTTTCGCCAGACAGGCCGAGTCAGATGAAAATCGTCTCTCTCCGGTGACTAGTAGACGTAGGGCCAGCCGGCGCCGTCCCAGCCGAGCTTGTTGATGCCGAGGCGGGAGGAGCCGTCGTCGGCGTACCAGTGGTAGAAGAGGACGTCTCCGTCGTTGTCGGCGAGGACGGCCTGGTGGCCGGGGCCGTGGATGCTGCCGTGCCCGGCCAGCACCTGCGTGCCACCCCCGGACGTCATCGCCGTCCCGTTCCGGTCGACGTACGGGCCGGTGACCGAGGTGGAGCGGCCGACCATGATGCGGTAGGTGCTGGACGCGCCCTTGCAGCACAGGTCGAAGGAGACGAACTGGTAGTAGTAGCCGCCGTGCCGGTAGATGAACGGCGCCTCGGTCGCGCCGCCGTTGCGGCCCGAGATGCTGCGGATCGTGCCGTCCAGCCGCTTGCCCGTTGCCGGGTCGAGCTGGACCATCTTGATCCCCGACCAGAACGAGCCGAAGTCGAGCCACCAGCGGCCCTGGTCGTCGATGACGAGGTTGGGATCGATGGCGTTCCAGTTGTCGGAGGTGGTCGACTCGATGACCAGGCCCTGGTTGGTCCACGAGCCCGACGCGCCGGTCGTGCTGGTGGCCAGGAAGATGCCCGAGTGGTTGGAGCCGAAGGTCGAGGCCGCGTAGTACATGTAGTACTTGCCGTTGACGTAGGTGATGTCCGGCGCCCACAGCGTGTTGCTGCCGTTGGTGTAGGCGTGCGTCCAGGAGGCCCCGCCGGGGAAGGCCACGCCCGCGTTGCGCCAGGCGGTCCGGTCGGACGAGGTCTTGAGCGCGATGTTGTCGCCCGTGTGCGCGAGCAGGTAGGTGCCGTCGGGCTTCTTGGTCACCTCGGGGTCGTGCACGGTGATGTCGCCGGTGACGTAGCCCGGGTCGGGGTAGGAGGTGAGTCTGACGAGTTGCCACTGCTGGTTGGCGCCGCCCAGGTCGGCGTACTGGGAGATGCGGCCGCCGTCGGCGGTGGACCACTCCCAGACCTCCAGGGCCTTGCCGCTGTTGCGGTTGATCAGCTTCACGTAGCCGCTGTCGGTGTCGACGACCTGGAACTGCTGGTTGGTGGCGTTCTTGTCGGTGTACTGGATGACGTCGGCGCCGTCGGCGGTGGAGCGGCCGGAGACGTCGACGACCTTGCCGCTGAGACTCGACCTGAGGCGGTAGTAGCCGCCGCCGGAGTCGACGAACTGCCACTGCTGGTTGGCGCCGTCGTTGCGGGCCCACTGCACCAGGGGCGCGCCGTCGCTCGTCGCCCTGTTGTAGACGTCCAGCGTCTTGCCGCTGTTGCGGTTGACCAGCACGTACGACGCGCTCGTGTCGATGGTCGCCCCCTGGGCGGGGCCGGCGGCCACAAGGGATGGGCAGATCGCGAGCAGCGCCAGGACCGCCAGGGCGAGGACGCGGCGCGGCCATGCGGGAGAGCGTACGGAGGTGTCCACGGGGGTGCCTCTCGTCGGGACGGACGGTACGGGATGTCGATGTGAGCGTGTCGATGTGAGCGCTAACAATCTCGGCACGGAAGTGCCCTCGAGAGCACGCTGTCGTTCGGGGGAGATCGCCGCTCAGTGTCAGCGTCGCGTTCCGGGGCGTCAAGGGCCCCGTCAAACGGGCGCCGGTGCACTCCGCGCTCACCTGGCTGCGCACGCTCCGCGCCGCGAACGGCGACGACGGCGGTGAAAGTTTCTGGCGACGGCGGCCGCTTGGTCCCTGGCGCCCGCACCCGCGAGACGAGCCGGGCGGCGTACGACCTCCGGGTTATCCGGGCGCATCTCGGAGTTTCTGAGTCGGTCGACTGACCAGAAGTGGACAAGTGGTCCGATGGGCCGCTACGGTCTTCTCAGTCAGTTAACTAACTCACTGAGGAGCAATCATGATCGTGGTAACGGGCGCCAGCGGAAACGTCGGCGGGCAGGTCGTCGCGCTGCTCGCCGCCGCGGGGGAGCGGGTGACCGCCGTCTCCCGGCGGACCGCCGAACTGCCCGAGGGCGTGCGGCAGGTGCGGGCCGACCTGGACGACCCCGCCGGGCTGAAGGACGCCTTCGAAGGCGCGGACGCCCTGTTCCTGCTGGTGGCGGGTCAGAACCCGCAGGCGATCCTCGACGCCGCCATGGCCGGCGGGGTCCGGCGGGTCGTCCTGCTGTCCTCGCAGGGGGCGGGGACCAGGCCGGACTTCTACCGCCACCCCGCCGCCTTCGAGGACGCGGTGCGCCGGTCCGGTCTGGAGTGGACCATCCTGCGGCCCGGCGGCTTCCACTCCAACGCCTACGCCTGGGCGGAGTCCGTCCGCGGGGGCCGTTCGGCGGCCGCCCCGTTCGGCGACGTCGGCCTGCCGACCATCGACCCGGCCGACATCGCCGAGGTCGCCGCGGCCGTCCTGCGCGAGGACGGGCACGCCGGCCGCGTCTACGAGCTGACCGGTCCCGCGCCGACCACGCCGCGCGAACGCGTGGCGGCGATCGGCGCGGCCCTGGGCACGCCGGTGCGGTTCGCCGAGCAGACCAGGGAGGAGGCCCGGGCGCAGATGCTGCAGTTCATGCCCGAGCAGGTGGTGGAGGGGACCCTCGCCATCCTGGGGGAGCCGACGGACGCGGAGCAGCGGGTCAGCCCGGACGTCGAGCGCGTGCTCGGCCGTGCTCCCCGGTCCTTCGCCGACTGGGCGGTCCGCAACGCCTCCGCCTTCCGATGAACCGATCGATGTGTTCCGCTCGACTCTGAAAGGACCTGTCGTGCCCGTTCAGCACGTTCTCGGCTCCACCCTCCATTACCGCGACACCGGCTCCGGTGCGCCGATGGTCTTCCTGCACGGCAACCCCACCTCGTCCCACCTATGGAGGCGCGTCATCCCCGCGATCGGCGTGGGCCGCCGGCTGGCCCCCGACCTGATCGGCATGGGTGACTCCGGCAAGCCCGACATCGCGTACACCTTCGCGGATCACGCCCGCTATCTGGACGCGTGGTTCGACGCCCTCGACCTTCGCGACGTGGTCCTCATCGGCCACGACTGGGGCGGCGCGCTGGCCTTCGACTGGGCCTCCCGCCACCCGGACCGCGTACGCGGGATCGCCTTCACCGAGACCATCGTCAAGCCGATGACCTGGGAGGAGTTCCCCGAAGGCGGCCGGGAGCTGTTCGCGGCGATCAAGACCGAGGGCGTCGGGGAGAAGATGATCCTGGAGGACGACGCCTTCATCGAACAGGGGTTGCCGGGCACCGTCGCGGCCCCCATCGACCCGGACGACCTGGCCGTCTACCGCAAGCCGTACCCGACGCGCGAGAGCCGCCTGCTGCTGCTGCGGTGGGCGCGCTCGATGCCGCTCGGCGGTGAGCCGGCCGACGTGGTGGCACGCGTGGAGGCGTACGACAGGTGGCTGGCCGCCAGCCCGGAGGTGCCGAAGCTGTTGCTCGCCTTCGCGCCCGGACCCGGCACGATGGTGCACCAGGACATGATCGACTGGTGTGCGGCCAATGTCGCCGGCCTCGAGATCCGGCGGTTCGACGAGGTCGCGGGGCACCACACCCCGGAAGACCACCCGGAGCTGATCGCCGCGGCCGTCGCGGACTGGGCGGACGCGCACGGGCTCCGGTGACGCCTCTCCGGTGACGCCCGGGCGTCCGGCCCTCCGGTACCGCGTCGCTCGCCGCCTCCTCCACTCGGGAGAATTCAGGCATGGTTGAACAGAGCATCTGGATGCAGAAGGTCGCCGCCGACCCCGATCACTCCACCTGGTTCATCGAGCGCTTCCGCTCCATGGCTCACGCCGGTGACGACCTCGCCGGGGAAGCCCGCCTCGTGGACGCCATGGTGCCGCGCCGCGCCCGCATCCTCGACGCCGGCTGCGGAACCGGCCGGGTCGGTGGCGCATTGGCCGAGGCCGGCCACGACGTCGTCGGCGTCGACGTCGATCCGGCCCTGATCGAGGCCGCCGAGCAGGACCACCCCGGGCCGCGATGGATGGTCGGAGACCTGGCCGAACTCGACCTTCCCGCGCAGGGCGTCACCACGCCGTTCGATGCCGTCGTCTGCGCCGGGAACGTGATGACGTTCCTCGCGCCCAGCACCCGTCGCGAGGTGCTGAGACGGTTCCGTGCCCACCTCGCGCCGGACGGCCGGGTCGCGATCGGCTTCGGCGCCGGCCGCGGCTACGAGTTCAGCGAGTTCTTCGCGGACGCGGCCGCCGTCGCGCTCGAACCCGACCTGCTGCTGTCCACCTGGGACCTGCATCCGTTCAGGGACGACTCGACCTTCCTGGTCGCACTCCTCCGCCCCGCCTGACGCCCACCTGACACGGCGGCTGATCTGGCGGCATGGGCTTCCGCACCGGCGGCTACTCCCCTCCGTGAGCCGAGGCCGCCGCTTCCTGCCCCCGCTTCCTGCCCCCGGGCAGGTCGCAACTGTCGGTGCCCTCCAATACGGTCTTCTCGGCACGCGGAGCCCCGCCCGCCTCTCCTGGTGGGCGGGACTCCGCGATCGGGCGGGTGCGGCACGGAACGGTGGCACCGACCCGCACACGGATCGGGGGGACCGGATGGCGGACCGCAGGGCGTTGGACCTCGACTCGCTGGCGATCAGCGATCGGTTCAGGTTGTTCAACTTCACCAGGCGCGACGACCATGTGGCCTATCTCTGGGTCCTGCGGGCGATGGACCGGCTGCGGGAGGTGCACCGGGTCCAGGTGGACGCCGGGGAGGTGCAGTCGGCCCTGAACGAGCTGACGCGGCTCCACGACGAGGTGCCCACGTTCGACGGCAACCTGCGCGACCGGCTGGACGCCCTGTACGAGGACGGGGTGGTGCACCGGTTCGACGACGCGTCCCGGGCCGGCAACCTCGTCCGCTACCGCAACAGGCAGTCGGTCTACCAGTTCAGCGAGCTCGGCTACTGGGCGTACACCTCGGTCGAGGGGCTGCTCGCGGCCCGCATCCAGGACGCCAACCTGTCGCGCCTGGTCTTCTCCGACATCCTTGAGGACCTCAAGGCGCTCGCGGCGGCCAACCGCGCGGGGGAGGGCGAGCAGGTCTATCGCCGGCTGTCGCGGCTGGACTCGGTGATGGAGGACATGGGGCGCCGCTCCGCGCACTTCCATGTGACGCTGGGCGAGATCATCAGATCCACCGACGCCTCCCCCGAGACGTTCCTGCGTTACAAGAACGCCCTGCTGACGCACATGTCCGAGTTCATGGCGGAGCTCGACCGCTACCTGCCCCGCCTGGCCACCGCCGTACGCGACGTCGAGGCGAGCGGCCTGGCCTCCCTGCTCGACCGCGCGGCGGCCGCGGACGAGCGGCCCTTCATGGAGCGGCACGAGCGGCTGGAGGACTGGCGCCGCCGCTGGTCGGTCCTGCGGGCGTGGTTCGCCCCTGAGGGGCCACAGGAGTCCCGCGCCGGAGAGCTGCGCAACGCCACACGCATCGCGGTGTCGGGGGTGATCGCGCTGCTCCGGCAGATCTCGGAGGCGCAGCGCGGCGGCGTCAACCGGGCCACCCAGCTGCGGCACCTGGCCGAATGGGTCTGGAACGCGCCGGACGAGGGCGCCGCCCACGCGCTGACGGGCGCGGCGTTCAACCTGCGGAGCGCCCGGCACCTGGGCACGGCCCACGAGGACACCGAACAGATCTCGCCCAGGGCGACCTGGTGGGACGCGCCGGGGGTGGAGGTGTCGGTCACGCTCTTCCGCAGCGGCAAGGCGCCCACGACGGGCGTGCCCACGCCGGTGCGCGGCAACCCCGGGGCGCGGGCGGCGCTGCGCCGGGAGCAGGCGGCGGAACGCGCGGCCGAACGCGAGGCCGCCGGCCACCTGACCGAGCTGGGCGCGCACGGGCGGGCGCTCGACGAGTCCGAGACCCGGGTCCTGCTGAAACTGATGACACGGGCGCTGGAGGGCCGCACGGTCGTCGCCGGCCGCCTGAAGAGAGGATCCGGCGCCAACGACGCCGTGATGGTCCGGCTCGTGCCGAGCGAGGCCGGAAGCGCCGTGCGCACCGCGCAGGGACTGCTCCACCTGCCCGGGTTCCGGGTCGAGCTCGCCGCGCGGACTCCGGAGGCGGGTTCGGCGGCAGGCCGGGGAACCGGCTCGGGAACAGGCTCGGAAACAGGGGGTGCCCGGTGACGACTCCCCGCGCCCGGGTCGCCGCCGGCGTCTCCGTCGCCGACCTCGGCTCCTACCAGCAGGCGGTACGCCGCGTGCTGACCTGCGACCTGATCACCAAGGACCGGCCGCGTCCCGGCGTGCTCGACCAGGTGCTGCGCTGGGCCGACGAGATGACGCGCGACTTCCGCGAACTGCTCGGCTACACGCTGATCGCCACGACCCACCATGTGCGGCTGGTCCGCCACCTCGACGTCCTGGACGAGACGCAGCGCTCGATCTTCTCCCGGAAGGGCAAGCCGTTCGACCGCCGCCGGCTGGCCTACCTGTGCCTGGTGCTCGGGTCGTTCCAGCGCTCCCGCATCGAGATCAGCCTGGCGGACCTGGTGCGGATCTTCACCCCGCTGGCCAACTCCATCGACGGCCTCGGCTTCGACCCCGCGATCGGATCGCACAAGGCCGCCGTCGTCGACGTGCTGGGCTGGCTGGTGGACCGGGGCGCGCTCCGGCTGTCCGACGGCAGCCTGGAGTGGTGGGCGCGCGACACCGAACGCGGCGACGCGCTGTACGACATCGACCATGACATCTGCGCGCTGCTGTTCAAGCCGGCCCGGCCCGTCCAGCACCTCACCAGCGCGGCCGGCCTGGTGCACGAGCCGCCGCACGCGAACCCGGCCCGCAGGGCGCGGCGGCTGCTCGTCGAGTTCCCCGTGGTGTACTACGCGGACGTCGAGCCCGAGGTGGCCGACGCGCTGCGCACCCCCGGCCTCGCCGAGGACCTCGTCCGGTTCACCGGCCTGGTGCTGGAACGGCGCGCGGAGGGCGTCATGCTCGCCGATCCGGGCGGCGTCTTCACCGACCGGCCGTTCCCGGGCCGGGGCAACGCGGTGAGCCGGGCGGCGGGGCTGCTGCTGGCGAAGGTCGCCGACCTGCTGGAGGACCCCGAGCACGTGCCGGAGCGGCTGCCCGTGCCCGCGCTCGCTCACGACCAGGCCCGCCTCGTGGCGCGGATGGACGCGGGCCTGCCCCGCGACGGGATCGTCGCCGAGCTCGCCTGGTCTCCGTCCGAGGCCGAGCCGTCCCCCGACGACCGGTCCGCGCCCGCCGAGGCGCCGTTCGTGGAGCGCAGCCGCCTGGAGACGATGATGACCGAGCTGTACGACGAGTTCGGGGCGGCCTCGTTCACCAGCGTCTGGCAGCAGGATCCCCAGGGGCTGCTCGACGCCGTCGTCGGCTTCCTCGCGGATCTGACGCTGCTCAGGCCGGTGCCCGGAGGCGTGCTCGTCCTGCCCGCCGCGCTGCGCTACCGCAACATCCGGGCCGCCCTGCCCACCCGGACGTCGGGCGGCCAGTTGTCGCTGGTGGCCCTGCCGGAGCCGGCGGCGCAGCGAGGTTCGTCCGGCCAGCAGGGTTCGTCCGGCCAGCAGGGTTCGTCCGGCCAGGAGGTTTCGTTCACGCAGGAGGAGGAGCGATGACGCCGCCGAGCGACCGGTTCCAGCCCAGCAGGGCCGGTGTGATCAACGTCTGGGACTACGTGGACGAGGAGTTCGCCTTCGCCGACGGGCGGCTGGTGCTGCGCGGGCACAACGGCTCGGGCAAGACCAAGGCGCTGGAGGTGCTCTTCCCGTTCATCCTCGACGGCGTGGCGGACGCCCGGCGGCTCGACCCGTTCAGCGGCGAGAACCGCACGATGAAGTCCAACCTGCTCTATCGGGGGCAGGAGGCCGAGTACGGCTACGTGTGGATGGAGTTCGCCCGGCGGGAGATCGGGGCGGAGCCCGCCGTGACCGACGAGACCGTCACCCTCATCATCGGCATCCGCGCGCACCGGCACAGAGACGGGGTGCGGACCTCGTTCTTCGTCACCGACAGGCGCCTCGGCGTCGACTTCGGGCTGCTGGCGCCCGACTCCCGGCCGCTGACCGAGCGGCAGCTCAAGGCCGTCCTCGGCCCGGACGCCCACAGCGAGACCGCCACCCAGTATCGGGACGCGGTGGACGCCCGCCTGTTCGGGCTCGGCAGGGAGCGCTACACGCAGCTTCTCGACCTGCTGCTGGCGCTGCGCCGCCCGCTGCTGGCCAAGGACCTCGACCCCGACAAGGTCTCCGGCACGCTCACCTCGGGTCTCAGCCCCATCGACGAGGAGCTCGTCGACCAGGCGGCCCGCGACTTCGAGAACCTGGCGGCGGTCCAGAAGCAGTTCGACGACTTCGCCGTCGCCGACGCGGCCGTACGGGCGTTCCTCACCGACTACGTCGCGTACCTGCGCACCCATGCGAAGGCCCGGCTCGCCCGCATCCACACGGAGATGGACGGAGCGGTGGAGCACGCCCGCACGCTCGTGCGCGCGGAGGAGGCGCGGAAGGGGGCCGCGGCGGCACGTGAGGCCGCCTCGGCGGCGGCCGCCGAGGCCGAAGCCGAACGAGAAGGGCTGGAGCGCCGGCTCGCCGCGTTGCGCGCGGACGACGCCTACCGCGCCCGGGGCGAGCTGGAACTGCGCCGCCGTCAGATCGTCAAGACCGGTGAGGAGATCGAGCGGGAGCGCGCCCGGCTGGCGGACGGCGCCGAGCACCTGACCGCCCTGGAGGGCGAGGCGGGCGAGCTCGCGGAGCGGCTGGAGGGCGCGCGGGCGGCGATCGTCCGCCACGCCACCGACCTCGCCGACGCGGCGGAGCGAGCCGGCGTCTCCCACGACGGGGACGGCCCGGCCGACACGGGGGAGGACCTGCTCACGACGGTGAGGGCACGCGCCACCGCCCGCCGGGACGACGTCGCGATGGTCCGCGACGAGATCGCCCGGGTGTCGGGGGCGGAGCGGGACCGGCTGCGGGCGGAGACCGACAGGGACAAGGCGGACAAGGACGTAGAGGAACGGGAATCGCGGTGCGAGGCCGCCGACGCCGCGCTGGTGACGGCACGCCGTCAGGCCCGCGGGGCGCTCGACGTCTGGACCGCCCGCTGGGGCGGCTCGTCCGAGCCCACGGGAGACGCGCCAGGAGACCTGAACCCGGAGGACGACGAGGCGGTGGCCGGGCCCGCCGACGTGGCGGCGCTGGCGGAGGCGCTCGCCCACGCCGGAGACGCCGGGGCGCCGTCCCTGGCCGAGGTCTACAGCGTGCGGACCGAGGAGCGGCGGACGGAGGCGGCCAGGTCCGCGGAACGCCTGTCCGCCCGGGCGCGCGACCTCGCCGCCGGCCTCGTCCGCCTGCGCCGCGAGCGGGAGGAGATCGCGGCGGAGCGCGACGAGGCGCCGCCGCACGACGACCGCAGGACGGCGGACCGTGACGGACGCCCGGGGGCGCCCCTGTGGCGGCTCGTCCGGTTCGCCGCCGACCTCGACGAGAAGGAGGCGGCCGGCCTCGAAGGCGCGCTGTACGGCGCGGGACTGCTGACCGCCTGGGTGCACCCGCAGGCCCGGCACACCCTCGACGCCGTCGAGGTCCTGGAATCCGACGGTTACCTGCTGCCGCTCCCCGAGGAGAGCCGCCCCTCCGGCCGTACGCTCGCCGACGTCCTCGTGCCGGAGGAGCAGGACCTGGTGCCGGCGGCGGTCGTCGCGGACGTGCTGCGGTCGGTCGCGGTCGCCGACACGATCACGCCCGCCCGGGATCGTCAGGCTGGTCCCGCGCCGACGGTGACCGGCCGGGCACAGTTCGGCCTCGGGCTCCTCCTCGGCGCCCGGCCCAAGCCGTCGCCCGAGTACATCGGCGCCACGAACCGGGCCAACCGCCGCGCGGCCAGGCTCGCCGAGTATGACGAGACGATCGGTGAGACGAGCCGGGCGCACGAGGACGCCCAGCGCGACCTGGCGCGCGCGAACCGCCGCCTTGAGGACTTCGCCCGGGCCCGGCGGGAGCTTCCGCCCGCCACGGCGGTGGTCGAAGCCGTCACCCGCGTGTCGCAGGAGTCCGCGCTGCTGGCCCAGGCGCGGGCGGCGCTCGCGGACCGCCGCCGCGACCTCGACGCCGCGGTGGCCCAGGTCGACGCGGCGCGCCGGAGGCTGCGGCAGGTCGCGGCGGAACGGAGCATGCCCGTCGCCGAACAGGAGGTCGACGCGGTCGCGCGGGCCGTCGACGACTTCCTCACGACGGCGCAGCGGCTGCACGACGGCCGCGAGCGGGCCGCGTCCGAGGAGCGGGACCTCGCGTCGCGGCAGGCCGCCATCGCTCGGCAGCGCGAGCGGCACGACGCGGACTCCCGCGCCCTGGAGGACAAGGAGCGGGAGCACCGGGCCGACGCCGAGGAGCTCAGGGCGGGCGAGGAGGCCCTGGACGCGCCGCTGCGCGAGGTGCTCGCCCAGATCGGCGAGGCCGAGCGCCGTCTCGCCGAGGTCCGGGGGCGGTGCGAAGAGCACGCCGCCACGGCGGCGCGGGAGAACGAGGCGCTGATCGTCGCCCAGGCCGACCTGAGGCACGGCCAGGCCTCCCTCGGCCAGGCGCTCGGGCACCTCTTCGAGCACGTCGCGGCGTTCGGGCCGTACGCGCATCTGGAACTGCGCCCGCTGCTCGGCGTCACCGCCACCACGCCGTGGCCCGCCCACGTCGGCTGGCCCGAACCGGCGGAGGCGGCCGCCTCGGTGGCCGCCGAGCTGTCCGCCCGCTCCGCCGCCGGAGAGGGGGGTGGACAGCCGCCGGACCCCGCCGCCCTGGTCGGCCGGGTGCTGCCGGGAGACGTGGCCGCGCTGCTGGACGCCTTCGCCGCGGAGATGGCCGACATCCGCGTGCCCGGGGAGAGCGCGCTCAAGAACGCCGCGAGCCGGCTGTCGGCCTCGCTGCGCACCTTCCAGGACGCGCTCGACGGCTGCGCCGAGGACTATCGCCTGGAGCACGACCCCACCGGCGTCGTCATGGTCTACGTCAGCGACGAGGGCGGCCGCAATCCCGTCGCGGCGTTCGCCCGGCGGGTCGCCGACCGCGTCCAAGAGCAGGGGCTGCTGCTCGAGGAACGGGAGCGCACGGTGCTGGAGGACGAGTTGCTCACCACGCTCGCCCAGCAGGTGCACGACCGGGTCCGCACCGCGCGCGACCTGGTGCGGGGGATGAACGAGGACACCCGGTCACGGCCCATGTCGTCCGGCACCAGGATCGGCATCCGATGGGGCCGCTCCGACCGGCTGAACGACCGGCAGGTCGCGGTCTCGCGGCTCCTCGACAGGGACGCGCAGGGGCTCGGCGCGGCCGGGCTGGGCGAGCTGCGCGGCCTGCTGCGGGAGATGATCCGCGACTACCGGGCCGCCCATCCGCGCGCCACCTACAAGCAGGCGCTGGCCGACGTGCTCGACTACCGCACCTGGTACGGCTTCGAGCTGGTGCTCGCCGTGCCGGGGGAGAAGGAGGTGAAGCTCACCCGGGCCAAGCACGAGGAGATGTCCGGCGGGGAGAAGTCGGCGGCCATCCACCTCCCGCTGTTCGCCGCGGCCAACGCCCTCTACTCGTCCGCCAAGCCCACATGCCCGCGGATGATCGCGCTGGACGAGGCGTTCGCCGGCATCGACGACCGGTACAAGCCCGAGCTGCTGGGGCTGACCGTGAAGTTCGGCCTCGATCTGTTCATGACCGGCCACGACCTGTGGATCCACTTCGACACCGTGCCGATGGCCGCGCACTACGACATGCACCACGACAAGAGCGCGCACGCGGTGTCGGCGATGCTCATGCTCTGGGACGGCGCCCAGACCGTCGACGCCGACGCCGGGTTCTCCGGCAACGAGGAGCTGGCCGAGACGCTGCTCGGCTTCCGGCCGAGCCGCCGCGCCCCCGCCCTCACCGAGGGCACCCTCCTCGCCGCCGACGGCGACGACGAGCCCGACGACACGGAGGCCAGCGTATGACAGTGACCGCAAAAGCGGTGGAGCGCTACCGGGGGCCGGAGTATCGCCGCCTGCTCCAGGCCGCGCGGCGCCGTCTGGAAAGCAACGGCGGCAGCCTGGACGCTTCGGTCGGCGTCTACAAGCCCGACGAGGCGGAGCGCAAGGCGCTTATCGGCATCATCGGCTACCGCGAACCCGGCGTTAAGCGCATCGGCGTCACGCTGCGCGAGCTCGACGCCGTCGTACGCGCCGGGACCAACCTCGGCCTCGTCGACCTGCTGGAGACGCTCGGCGGGCCGCTGCGGAACCGCCCCCGCGAGGCGGCCCGCGCACTCGCCGCCCGCGACGAGGTCCTTCGGCCCGCGAAGGAGAGCCCGCTGGACGAGAGCGCGGAGTGGTACCGCGGGTGGCTCGACGAGGTGAGCCGCGACGGCACCGTGAGCAGGCTTGCCGGCCGCCCGCGCACGGCCGGGGCGCTCGCCAGGGCCGCCCGCGTCCTGGAGTTCCTCGAGGCGCGGCCCGAGGACGACCCGGAGATCACCCTCGCCGGGCTGGCCACCAAGATCACGGGTCATCCGAAGGCGCTCGACCATCCGGCCACCCTGTCCACCCTGGTGCTGCGGGCCCTGGCGATCCGCGCGGGCGTTCCGGCCCCGAGCACAGCGGAGGAGCGCCGGGATCTGTGGGACTGCTATGAGGTGGTCGTCGACGACCTCGCCAGCCGGATCCTCGTCCTGAACCTGCCGGCGGAGGGCGAGGGGCTGGGGGAGTGGCTGACCGGCGCCGCCCGCTTCGGCACTCCGTTCCAGGTCACGCTCCACCAGCTCACCACCTTCTCCATCGCCCTGCGCGCCCCGGTCGTCCACGTGTGCGAGAACCCCGCCGTGCTGCGGCGCGCGGCGGTGGAACTCGGGCCGGAATGCCCGCCCCTCGTCTGCACCGAGGGACGTCCGTCGACAGCATTCCATCGGCTGGCGGCGACAGCCGTACGCGGAGGGGCCCGCCTGCGTTACCACGGCGATTTCGACTGGCCGGGAGTGGACATGGCCGGTGCCGTGGCGCGGCGCTACAGCGCGGAGCTCTGGCGCATGACCGCCGCCGATTACCTCGCCGGTCTCGCGAACCTCGGCGACCTCCCCGAAGGCGACGAGCACTTGCGGCTCGCCGGGCGGCCGGTGCCGACACCCTGGGATCCCGCCCTCGCGGACGCGATGGGCGAGCGGTGGACCGCGGTCTACGAGGAAGCCGTCGCGGGCTCCCTGCTGGCGGATCTCCGGGGGTGACACGGCGCGAGGGGCGGTCGTACGTTGACGTCCGTGGCCTGCGCGACGAAGGAGTCACCGTGAGCGAGACGACCAGCACCCAAGTCTTCAGAGAAGCCCGCGACCTGCTGCTCGGCTTGAGGGAGGAGCCCGGGCAGGCGGCACGGGAGTTCGCCTGGCCGGTCTTCGGCGACAGGTTCAACTGGGCCACGGACTGGTTCGACGCGATCGCCAGAGGAAATCCCCGTACGGCGCTGTGGATCGTCGAGGAGGACGGTTCCGAGCGCCGCTACTCCTTCGACGAGATGGCCCGCCGCTCCGACCAGGTGGCGGCCTGGCTGGCCGCCCAGGGGGTCGGCGTGGGCGACCACGTGCTGCTGATGCTCGGCAACCAGGTCGAGCTGTGGGAGTCGATGCTGGCGGTGATGAAGCTCGGGGCGGTGATCATGCCGGCGACCACCGCCCTGGGCACGGCGGACCTCGCCGACCGCGTGGAGCGGGGGCGTGTCCGGCACGTCATCGCCAACGCGGCCGACACGCACAAGTTCGACGGCGTGCCGGGAGAGTACGGCCGCGTCTGCGTGGGCGAGGCCGCCGGGTGGCTCCGGTACGGCGACGCCTACGCGACGCCTGAGCCGGATCCGTTCGAGGCCCGGACCTCCCCCGGTGATCCGCTGCTGCTCTACTTCACCTCGGGGACGACGAGCAGGCCCAAGCTCGTGCGGCACACCCAGGTGTCCTACCCGGTCGGGCACCTGACGACGATGTACTTCATCGGGGTGCGGCCGGGCGACGTCCACCTCAACATCAGCTCGCCCGGCTGGGCCAAGCACGCCTGGAGCTGCTTCTTCGCGCCCTGGAACGCCGAGGCGACGGTGTTCGTGCACAACTACTCCCGCTTCGACGCCGCCGCCCTGCTCGGGCAGATCCGCCGGGCCGGGGTCACCACGTTCTGCGCGCCGCCCACGGTCTGGCGCATGCTCGTCCAGGCCGACCTCGGGGGCGGGCCGGGCAGCCTGCGTGAGGTGGTCGCCGCGGGGGAGCCGCTGAACCCCGAGGTCATCGCCCAGGTGGAGCGGGCGTGGGGGCTGACGGTCCGGGACGGGTACGGCCAGACCGAGACGACCGCGCTGATCGCCAACACGCCCGGCGCGCCGGTGAAGGCCGGCTCGATGGGCCGCCCCCTTCCCGGCGTCCCGGTCGTCGTCGTCGACCCGGTGACCGGCCGGCCGGCGGACGAGGGCGAGATCTGCCTCGATCTCGCCGCCCGCCCGGTCAACCTGATGACCGGCTATCTGGACGGTGCGGAGGGGGCCATGTCCGAGGGCCTCTACCACACCGGCGACGTCGCGGTCAGGGACGCCGACGGCTCGATCACCTTCGTGGGACGCACCGACGACGTGTTCAAGGCGTCCGACTACAAGATCTCGCCGTTCGAGCTGGAGAGCGTGCTCATCGAGCACCCCGCCGTCGCGGAGGCGGCGGTCGTGCCCGCCCCCGACCCGATCCGCCTCGCCGTGCCCAAGGCGTACGTGGTGCCGGCCGCGGGCTGGGAGCCGAACCGGGAGACCGCCGGGGCCATCCTGCGGCACGCCCGTGAAAGGCTCGCGCCCTACCAGCGGGTGCGCCGGCTGGAGTTCGCCGAGCTGCCCAAGACCATCTCGGGGAAGATCCGCCGGGTCGAGCTGCGGGCCAGGGAGAGCGACGCCGCGGAGGCCGGAGCCCCGCCGTCCGGGGAGTGGCGCGACGATCAGTTCCCCGAGCTGCGGGCCTGACCCGGCCGTCACCGTTCGCCGTGCGCGAGGAGCCGGGCGACCGGCTCCTCGGTCAGCCCCACGACGCCGTCGAAGTCGGTCGAACGGCTGACGGCGGCCCAGCGCTCCGCCTCCGCCGCGCGGAGGCGGGACGCCTGCTCGGCCATGCGCAGCGCGTCGGAGCCGAGCAGCAGCCGCAGCGGCGGCTCGTCCACGTCGACCAGCCCGGCGATCACCCTGGCCGCCCGCCGGGGGTCGCCCGGCTGGGCGCCGTCCACCTCGCGCCGGTAGGCGTTGACCCGGCCGACGGTCTGCTCGTAGTCGGGTCCCACGGGCGGGATGCGCATCGACGAGCCGCCCCAGTCGGTACGGAACCCGCCGGGCTCGACGATGACCACAGTGATCCCCAGCGGCCGGACCTCGCTGTTCAGCACCTCCGAGAACCCCTCGACGGCGAACTTGGCCGCCTGGTAGGCGCCGAGCCCCGGCGTGCCCCCAACCCGGCCGCCGACCGAGCCGATCTGCAGGATGTGCCCGGACCGCTGCGCGCGCAGCACCGGCAGCGCGGCCCTGGTCATGGTGACGACGCCGAACAGGTTGGTCTCGAACTGCGCCCGGAAGTCCTCGTCGGAGGTCTCCTCGATGGGCGAGGAGTTCGCGTACCCCGCGTTGTTCACCAGCACGTCCAGCGAGCCGAACTCCTCGACGGCCAGCCGTACGGCCCGTTGCGCCGCCGCGGCGTCGGTGACGTCCAGCGCGACGGCGCGTGCCCGGTCGCCGTGGGCCCGGACGAGGTCGTCCAGCAGTTCCGGCCGTCGCGCGGTGGCCACGAGGCGGTCGCCGCGTTCGAGCACCTCCCGGGCCAGCGCGTGTCCCAGGCCCCGGGAGGCGCCGGTGATGAGCCATGTCCTCTGCATGATGTGTCTCCTTTGCGTGATGTTCAGCGGGCCGTGCCCACCGTGCCCACCGGGACCGCCGGGACCCGCTCGGCCGCCTCGGCGGCGGGCGCCGTACGGCGGCGCGCCCCCGGGACCAGCAGCGCAACGGCGACGGTGGCCGCCAGGGTCACGGCCAGCACTAGGAAGGCGGTGGTGAAGCCCGACTCGTACGGCAGGCCGTCGGGGCGCAGGTGGCCGGTGAGGACGGCACTGATCACGGCGGTGCCGATGGAGCCGCCGATGGTGCGGATGTTGGTGTTCATTCCGCCGGCGACGGCGGTCTGGCCGGCCGGCACGCTCTGCACGATCAGGTTGGTCATCGAGGCGTAGGCCAGGCCGAGACCGAGCCCGAACACGGCGGTCGCGGCGGCGAGCTGCCAGGGCCGGTCGTGCCAGAGGGCGATGCCGGCGCTCGACAGCGCGCCGAGCGCGCATCCCCACACGAGCTGGGCCTTGACCCCGGCGACGCGGGAGATCGGGCCGCTCACGGTGCCGGCGACGGCCATCGTGACGAGCATGGGCAGCATCAGCAGCCCGGCGCCGGTGACGCTCGATCCGAATCCGTAGCCCGTCACGGCCACAGGCATCTGCATGAACTGCGGCAGGAACGCGTACGAGGCGAACATGCCGGCGCCGAACAGCAGCGCCACCAGGTTGGTCGTCCACACGGCCGGAAGCCGCATCATGCGCATGTCGATCAGCGGGTCGCGGGAGCGCAGCTCGACCGCGATCCACGCCGCGAACAGCACCGCGGCGCCCGCGAGCGGCGCGATGACGGCGGCCGAACCCCAGCCCCAGGCCGGTCCTTCGCTGAGCGGGACCAGCAGCGCCACCAGCCATCCGGACAGCAGCGCCGCGGCCGTCCAGTTGACCCGGCCGGGCGTGCGCACCGGCGACCGGGGAACGTTGCGGTAGGCCACGAGGGCGGTGGCGACCACGATGATCGCCGGGATCCAGAACAGCCAGCGCCAGCCGAGGGCGTCGACGATCGGGCCGGCGAGCACGATTCCGACGCCGCCGCCGACCGCGATGACGGCCGACAGGATGCCGACGATCGAGGGCACCCGGGTGGCGGGGAACTCGTCGCGCACGATCCCGAACGACACGGGGAACACGGCCCCGCCGAGGCCCTGGATGATCCGGCCGACGATCAGGACCCCGACGTTGGGGGCGACGGCGGCGACGAGGCAGCCGAGCGCGATGGCGCCCAGTGCGACGAGCAGCGTGCGGTCCTTGCCGATCATGTCGGCGATGCGGCCCATCAGCGGCGTGGCGACGGACGCGGACAGCAGCCAGGCGGTGAGCACCCAGGTCACCGTGCTCTGACCGGTGTGCAGGTCGTGCTGGATGGTGGACAGCACGGGACTGACCAGGGACTGCAGCATGGAGAACGCGGCCGTGGCGGCTGCCAGCGCGAGGAAGGTCAGCCGTTGCGGCGAGGTGGTGCGTGACATCGAGATCCTTCGAGAGGAGGAACCGGCCCGGCGAGGCGCGCCGGCGACGCCGCCCCGGCAACGGGGACGGCGTGCGACAAGAACGACGATCAGGGGGCGTCGCGGGAGAGGACGCGAACGCGAATGTCCGCCTGCTAAAGTCGAGGCGTGCCTCCACATTAGCGGAGGGGTGCCTCCACTTCAACCTCGGGAGGAAGACCGGTGACGGAGAAGGCGGCCGAGGGCCCCCGGACGAGGGTGCGGCGTCCCCAGCGCGCCGACGCGCGGCGCAACTTCGACGCGCTGCTCTCCGCCGCGCGGGAGGCGTTCGCCGAGCACGGCACGGGTGCCTCGCTGGAGGACGTCGCCCGGCGCGCCGGTGTGGGCATCGGCACGCTCTACCGCAACTTCCCCACGCGGCAGGACCTGTTCGACAGCGTCTACCTGGACGAGATCGACGAGCTGTGCGACGCCGCGGGGCAGGTGGCGGACCTGCCGCCGTGGGAGGCGCTGGCCGCCTGGCTGCGCCGGTTCGTGGACTACGTGGCCACCAAGCGGGCCATCTCCGAGGCGCTCAATCGCGACTCGGAGATGATGCGGTCGAGCAGGACCGCGATGTACGAGGCGGGGGGGCCGCTGTTCGACCGGGCGAGGGAGGCCGGGGAGGTCCGCGGCGACGTGACCTTCGACGACGTCCTGCGGATGATCTCCGGTATCACCGGGGGCGGGTTCGTCGACGACGAGCAGCGTGAGCGGGTGCTGGGCATGGCGCTCGACGGCCTCCGGGCCCGCCCGGCCTGAATTCCGCCGAGAACAAGAATGCCGGGCGGGGCCGTCGGCCCCGCCCGGCTGAGGTGCCCGGCGTGTTACTTGACGATCGGCGTCACCGCGATCTTGTCGATGATCGGGGCGTACCGCGATCGGAGCAGGATGTCGGGGAAGGTCTCGGAGATGTAGGTGGCGCCGTCGAAGTTCGGCAGCTCGCGTGAGGCGAAGGCGACGGTGTTGGCTCCCCTCTTGAGCTGGACGGGGATGGTCAGCTCCCAGAAGTTGTCGGCGTGGAAGGAGTGGGGGAACCAGGCCCGCCGCGGTGCGGCGCCGTTGACCGAGATCTCGGCGTGGCGGGCCAGCGGGTCGGGGTTGTAGTGGGACGCGGGGGACTGTTCGGGGTTGGAGTAGCGAACCGTCAGCGCGTACGTCCCGTTCTCGGGCGCGGTGACGTCGAAGGTGAGGGTGCCGGCGTCGCCGGGGGCGCCGCCGATGTCGGTGACGGCCTTGCCGCCGCTCGCCAGCGGATAGGCGGCCACCTTGGCGGCGCCGGCGACGTGGGCCGACTCGGCCTCGTACCAGGCGGGCGTGAGCGCGCCCTCGGTCTTCTGGACCGTAAGCCGGTCCAGCCGCACCCTGCCCGTCCGCGCGGTGTAGGTGATCTTGTTGACGCCGCCGGACAGGAACGCCTTGATCTGGGAGGACCCGGACGGCTCGGCGATGTCCTGCCCGTTGACGGTCAGCGTGCCCTTGCCGCCGCCGCGCAGGTCGACACCCAGCGTGGACTCGCCGTCGCCGGGCGAGTAGACCCAGAACGTCGCCGCCTGCCCCTTGCGCAGGTCGGCCACACCGGAGCCGGACACCTTCTTCTCGCCGTAGGCGGTGCGCGCTCCGTCGAGCGTGGCGTACTCGGCCTCGTAGACGGACTCGCTCGCGGCCGGGTTGGCGAGGGTCAGGTCGATCTTGTCGATGATCGCGTCCCCCTTGGTGGCGCGGGTGCCGTCGAGGCTCCTGGTGGCCAGGGTGATCGTGTGGTCCCCCTTCGACAGCGTGACCTTCGTGTCGGTGTGGTCCCAGACCACCCACTTGTATCCCAGCGGAAGGTGGAGCTCCCGCTCGTCCTTGCCGTCGACGCGGAGGAAGACGTTGGTCGGGCCCTGCTCCTGAACCGCGCCGTAGGTGTTCAGCGAGTTCGCGAAGACCGACAGGTCGTACGTGCCGTCCTGCGGGACCGACACCGGGAAGTTCAGCGTGACGTCGGAGCCGGTGCGCAGCCCGCCGACGTCGTAGCCGCCGGAGGTGTAGAACTTGCCGACGTCGGACGGAGTCCCCTCGGGGCCGTTGCGGCTGTACCCCGTGCCGGTGTGGCCGGCGTTCTCCGCCTCGTACGTGGCCTGCCAGAGCGTGGTCGCCGGAGTGCCGGAGGAGGCGTGGTCGCCGGGAGTGAGGATGATCTGGTAGGCCGACGACTCCTTCAGGGCGGGCAGCGCGGACCCGAACTCGAAGGTCACCGCGCCGTCCGTCACCTTCTGGTTCAGCTCGGCGACGACCCGGGGCTGCGCGGAGTCGCCGACCTGGCCGGTCCAGGGGATCTCCTGGATCAGGGCGTGCACCGTGCCTCCCAACAGCGCGGTGTCGACGTTGGCGAAGTGGACGCCGACGAGACCGGACGCTCCGCCGAACAGCGCGCGGGCCTGCGCCTTGGCCTTGTCGAGCGTCGCGACGCCCTGCAGGGTGTAGCTGACGTTCGGCCGCGGCGGGGTGACCTTGACCGTGTCGCCGGTCATCTGGCCGTAGGCGTGGAGCAGCCACCACTGGCCGTTGCCGCGATTGGCCTGGACGGCCGAGTCGGACAGGTTGCCGTCGATGTTCCAGTAGGCGATGTCGGCGTCGACCTTCGACTCCTCGATGGCCGAGGCCCACTGGACCATCTGGCCGGGCACCGACGTGTGGTAGTTGAAGGCGTACTCGTCGAGGTTGATCGGGAGCTGCCTGCCCTCGTACGGGGTGCCCGCGAAGATGGCCTGCTCCCACTGGCGGTACTTCGCCACGTTGGTGCGGATGCGGGCCGGGTCGCCCAGCTCGTGCCAGGTCATGACCTCGGGGACCGTCCCCGCCTGCACGGCGTGCCGCAGGAAGCCCTGCACCTGGTCGTACAGGACGCTGGTGTTGGGGCCGGCGATCCTGGCCTTCGGCAGCTTGCCCTTGATCAGCGCGTTGACCTCGTCCCACGCCTTGAAGTAGTACTGGGGGTCGCTCAACCAGCTGATCTTGTTGTAGCTCCACGTGCCGGTGCCGAACATGTTGCCCTCGGGCTCGTTGAACGGCACGAAGACGATGTGGTCCTGATATTTCGGGTCGAGAGTGCGGACCTGGTCGACTTGTTTGGCGATCTTGGCTTTGAAGTCGTCCAGCCTGGCCTGGGGCGTGGTGCCGGGCCACTCGTAGGGGAAGCCCCGGTAGATGTCGGTCATGTAGATGTACACGTCGCCGCCGGTGCTGTCGGCGAGCGGCTTCACCACCTCCAGCGCGTCCGCGCCCGGGTGCTGCGGGCCGTCCTGGGCCTTCGTCGCGACCGTACGCAGCCGCATGCCCTCGAGGAGGTTGGAGGTCGGCACGCCCTCGCCGTACACGCCGTACAGGGTGCCCGACGCGCCGCCGTGGAAGGCGCCGGTCTCGGTGCCGAGGTCGATGGTCAGGTCGTTGGCGACGACGTCGACCGTGGCCTCGACCGTGGTCCCGTAGGCGGTGCCCTTGACCGTGACCCGGCCCGGCTTGGCGTACGCGGCCGGGTCGACCGCCTCCCAGACGACCGGAACGCCCCGGCGGATGCCGTCGGAGAACTGCGCGTTGACGGTCGCGGGCAGTGCCGGTGCGATGCCCGGGTAGGTGGTGATCGCGAAGGAGGCCTGGTCGACCTTGGTGACAGTGGCCTTGTGGTCTCCGGCGAGCGCCGCGACCTGCTCGGCGTCCATGGCGGCGTCGTAGACGCGGAAGTCGTCCAGATCGCCGGCCAGGAACGGGTGCCCGCCCCAGAACGGCTTGCCGAGGAAGCCCGAGGTGGTGTTGCGGTCGGAGTGCATCACCGCGGCCAGGTCGATCTGGGCGGTGGTGCTGCCGATGGCCACGCCGTTCACGTAGTAGGTGAGGGTCTTGCCGTCGATCGTCGTGACGAGGTTGACCCACTGAGCGGTGGGCAGCTTCTGCGCGCCCGGCACCCCCACCTCGGCGCTGCCGTTGACCGGTTTGATGGACGATCTCGTGGTGGCGTCGCCGGCGTAGGACGGGGTGACGAAGGTGGCGGTCGCGTTGTCCTTGCCGAGGTTGTAGACCCACTGGAAGTCGGGGCCGCCCGCCCACTTGAGCCAGGTGGAGACGGTCATGGCGTGGCGGTCGCGGAACAGGCCGTTGGGGATCGTCACGAAGGGGGCGGTCGTCGAGCCGGTCGCCCCGCCGGGGAGTGACAGGGCCTGCGTGCCGTCGGGACCCACGGCGGTCTTGGCCGAGCCCGGGTTGGCCAGGGCCCCGTCGAGGCCGGAGGGGGAGCGGTCCTCGACGACGCCGCTCGACAGGTCGCCTTCGAAGTCGTAGTGGAGGACGAGTGCCGGTGCGGCGGCGCTGTCCGCCGGAAGGGCGTGCGCCGGCGCAGCGGCAAGGGGGATCGCGGTCATCGCGAGGACGGAGGCGAGAACGGCATGAGGCGCGCGCCTGCGTGCTCGCCCGGACAAGGGTACGGCCATGCGCTGTCCCATTCGCGGGGGGCTGAGTGATGTAGGGGTCGGGGCCAGTCGAATCGCTTCAGCGAATCGATTCGACTGGACGATAAGCGTGCTGTCGCAAAGCGGTCAAGGTCCGGAAACCCTTCCGGCATGTCATCGTCATCTCGCCGACACGAGCGATCCGACCCGCCATCCGACCCGCTGTCCGGCAGGCGTCTCCGCAAATCGGGCCGCGTACCCCATTGACGCGCGCGCCGAGCCGGGCCTATCGTCGGCGAACCGATTCGCCGAATCGGTTCGACTCAGATCGGAAACAGGCGCGTAACGCTGCCAGTGGAGGTCACGTCATGAGACCAGGTTTCAGCGGCCGGCGTGCGGCCGGGATGGGTGCGGCGGTCCTCGTGGCCGCCACCGGGCTGGCCGCCTGCTCGTCACAGCCCGACGGCGCCGGCGCCCCCTCGGCGGGCGCGGGCCAGTCCGCCGCTGGAGGCGGGACCTACACGATCTGGGACCCCTACCCCCAGTACGACAAGAGCTCCGACTGGGTGAAGCTGCTGGACACGTGCGGCACGCAGGCGGGAGTCACGGTCGAGCGGACCGGCTACGACACCACCGACCTGACCAACAAGGCGCTGCTGGCCGCCCAGCAGGGCAACTCGCCGGACGTGCTGATCGTGGACAACCCGGTCGTCTCGACGCTGGCCGAGGCCGGCGTGCTGACGACGACAGAGGAGAACAAGCTCGACGTCACGTCGATCGCGCCGAACCTGCTCGCCGCCGGCCAGCTCGGCGGCAAGACGTACGGCATCCCGATCGGGGCCAACACGCTCGCCCTCTACTACAACAAAGAGGTGCTGAAGAAGGCCGGGGTGGACGCCGACTCGGTGAAGGACTGGGCGTCGCTGACCGCGGCGCTGGAGAAGGTGAAGGCGGCGGGCAAGAAGGGCATCACGTTCTCGGCGATCGGCACCGAGGAGGGCAGTTTCCAGTTCCTGCCCTGGTTCTGGGGCTCGGGCGCGAACCTCACGAAACTGGACTCGCCCGAGGGTGTCGCATCGGTGGCCCTGTGGGCCGACTGGCTCAAGAAGGGCTACGCGCCCAACTCGGTCATCAACAACACCCAGACCACGAGCTGGCAGGAGTTCGCGACCGGGGACTTCGCCTTCGGCGAGAACGGCACCTGGCAGCTCGCCAACGCCAAGAAGACCGGCTTCGACTACGGCATCATCCCGATCCCCGCCAAGGACGGCGGCACCGCCCCCGCCCCGACCGGCGGCGAGTTCGTGAGCATCCCGGTGCAGTCGGACACGGCACGCTACGCCACCTCCCAGAAGCTCGTGAGCTGCCTGACCAGCACCGACAACTCCCTGACCACCACGACCACGCTGTCGTACATCGCGCCGACGGAAGCGGTGCAGACCAAGCAGGTCGAGCAGAACGCCGAGCTGAAGGTGTGGGTGGAGGCGGTCAAGGCGGCCAAGGGCCGCACCAGCGACAACCTCGGCACGAAGTACCCGAAGATCTCCGAGCCGATGTGGGGCGATGCAGGCCGCGCTGAGCGGTTCCACGGCACCGCAGGAGGCGATGGCGGCGGCGCAGTCGACGGCGGCGAGCGCGACCCAGTAATGAGCATGAGCCGAGCGACGAGAACGCCGGCGCGCACCCGATCGGGGCAGTGGGCGGCGTGGGCGTTCCTCGCCCCCGTCGTCCTCTACCTGCTGATCTTCTACGCCTACCCGCTGTATCGCAACGTCGAGCTGAGCCTCCGCAACTACACGGTGCGCTCGTTCGTGCAGGGGGACGCGCCGTTCGCCGGATTCGCCAACTACGCCAAGGTGTTCGCCGACGCCACCTTCGCCCCGGCGCTGTGGCACACCATCGTGTTCACGGTGGTGTCGCTGGCCTTCCAGTTCACCATCGGGCTCGCGCTGGCGGTGTTCTTCAGCCGGAACTTCCGGCTGTCGGCGACGCTGCGGGCGCTGTTCCTGGTGCCGTGGCTGCTGCCGCTGATCGTGTCCGCGTCGACCTGGTCGTGGATGCTCAACAGCGAATCCGGCGTGGTCAACGCCGCCCTGAGCTGGGTCGGCGCCGGTCCGGTCAACTGGCTGACGTCGCCGGACTGGTCGCTGTGGTCGGTGATCATCGCCAACATCTGGATCGGGATCCCGTTCAACCTGGTCGTGCTCTACAGCGGCCTGCAGGCGATCCCCTCGGCGGTGTACGAGGCGGCGGCGCTCGACGGGGCCGGCCCCTGGCAGCGGTTCTGGCGCGTGACGTTCCCGCTGCTGCGGCCGGTCTCGGCGATCACGCTGCTGCTCGGGCTGGTCTACACGCTGAAGGTGTTCGACATCATCTGGATTATGACGAAGGGCGGCCCGAGCGACGCGTCCACGACGCTGGCCACCTGGTCCTACCGGCTGGGCTTCGGCAACCTGCTGCCCTCCTTCGGCCCGGGCGCGGCGGTGGGCAACCTGCTGATCGTGATGGCGCTGGTCTTCGGGCTCGTCTACATCCGCGTGCAGCGACGGCAGGCCGCGGCATGAGGCGGCTCAAGACCGTCGCCGGGCTGGCGCTGACGGCCGTGATGCTGTTCCCGGTCTACTGGATGGTCAACGTCTCGTTCACCCGCGACCAGGACATGCGCAAGTCGCCGCCCTACTGGTTCCCCGTGCACGGCACGCTGGACGGCTACCGCGCGGTGCTGGAGCAGCAGGGGCCCTACCTCGCCACCAGCCTCGTGGTGGGGCTGGGCACCGTGGCCCTGACGCTGGTGATCGCGGCCCCGGCGGCGTACTCGCTGGCCAAGCTGCGCCCGCGCGGCGGCGGCGTGCTGAGCTTCGTGCTGCTGATCGCGCAGATGATCCCCGGGATCATCATGGCGATGGGCTTCTACGCCATCTTCCTCACCACCGGCGTGCTCAACACCGTTCCCGGGCTGATCGTGGCCGACTCCACCCTCGCGGTGCCGTTCGCCGTACTGATCCTCACCACGTTCATGTCCGGCATCCCCGAGGAACTGCTGCAGGCGGCGCGGGTGGACGGCGCCGGGGTGATGCGCACGTTCGTCTCGATCGTGCTGCCGGTCTCCCGCAACTCGGTCATCACGGTGTCGCTGTTCGCGTTCCTGTGGGCCTGGTCGGACTTCGTCTTCGCCTCCACGCTCGACCAGGGCGGCGCCCATCAGCCGATCACGCTGGGGATCTACCACTACATCGGCAACAACAACCAGGAGTGGAACGCCATCATGGCCACCGCCGTGGTCGCCTCCATCCCGGCCACCGTTCTGCTCATCGTCGCCCAGCGTTACGTCGCCGCAGGCGTCACCGCCGGCGCCGTCAAGGACTGAGCCTTTTTTCGAGAAGGGACCCCCTCTTCATGACCGTCGCCGCTTCAGGCCCGGTGTTCTCCCTGCGGGAAATCCCGTTCAGCTACCGCGGCTCCTGGTTCGGCTTCTCGCCGGTGGTCGCCCAGAACACCTACGCGCGGGACGTGCATCTGGTCTCCCACCAGACCGGCATGCATCCGATCCTGCGGCTGGCGCCGTCCGCCGAAAGCGATGTCACCGCCACGCCCCACCGGCTCACCTGGAGCGGCGCCGACGGCCGGATCGACCTCGCCTACGAGAACGCCGACACGGTGCGGCTGCGCGGCCGGGGCCTCGGACTGAGCCTCCTGGCCGCCGACCCCGTCCTGACGCCGTTCAGCGGCCCGTACTTCTACCAGGATCCGGTGGACGGATCGTTCGTCTTCACGGTCTACCAGACCGGACGCCGCTATCGGATCACGGTGCTCGCCGGGCAGGCCGAGGCGCGGGGCGCCCAGGCACTCGGCGCCGCCGAGCGGGGCGTCGTCCTGAGCGGCGAATGGGAGATCGCCGTCGAGGAGTACGAGACCGCCCGCGCCCCCTACACGCGCACGGGCGCCTTCGAGGAGGTGGCCGAGGCGGCACGGGCCGAGTTCGACGCGTTCACGGCGGCGGTGGCGCCCTGGCGCAGCGACCGGACGCCCGCGGCCGAGCTGGCCGCCTACGTCCTGTGGTCGGCGACCGTGCGCCCGGCCGGGTTCGTCACCCGGCCCGCCGTGCTGATGTCCAAGCACTGGATGGACAAGGTGTGGAGCTGGGACCACTGCTTCAACGCCCTCGCCCTCGCCGGCGGCCTGCCCGGCCTGGCGTGGGACCAGTTCCTGCTGCCCTTCGACCACCAGGACGCCGCGGGCGCGCTGCCCGACTCCGTCACCCACTCGGAGATCCTCTACAACTTCGTCAAGCCGCCCATCCACGGCTGGGCCCTGCGCCGCCTCCCGGAGGCGGCGGAGGCGGATGAGGTCTACCGGCTGCTGGAACGCTGGACGACCTTCTGGCTCACGGCGCGGCGTGTCCCCGGCCGGGAACTGCCGCACTACCAGCACGGCAACGACAGCGGCTGGGACAACGCCACCAGCTTCGACCCCGAACGCGTCGTGGAGACCGCCGACCTGGCCGCGTTCCTCGTCCTGCAGATGCGCGAGCTGGCCCGCCGGGCCCCCGACCCGTCCGCGGCGGCCCACTGGTCCGGCGCCGCCGACCGGATGCGCGACGCGCTGCTCGCCGAGCTGTGGACGGGGGACCGGTTCGTCGCCCGCGGCGCGCACACGGGGCACACCTGGTCGAGCTCCAGCCTGCTCGACCTCATGCCCATCGTGCTCGGCGACGAGCTCCCCGAGCCGGTGCACACGGCGCTCGCCGCACGCATCGCCGCGCATCTGACCGCCTTCGGGCCCGCCACCGAGCACCCCGAGTCCGAGCACTACCAGGACGACGGCTACTGGCGGGGACCGATCTGGGCCCCCTCGACCGTGCTCATCGAGGACGGCCTGCGCCGCGCCGGGCACACCGGGCTCGCCGACGAGATCAGCGCCCGGTTCCGCGCGCTGTGCGAGCGGTCCGGCTTCGCGGAGAACTTCGACGCGCGCACCGGCGAGGGGCTGCGCGACCGCGCCTACACCTGGACGGCCGGCGCCTATCTCATCCTCGCCGCCGCCCACGAACGGCGCGGCGAAGGGCGGGCACAGCCGGAGGACGCCGCGGCCTCGTCGCGACCGCGGACCCCCGCGTAACGCCGTCCGTTCCCGCCCCGCCCGCCCGAGAGGATAGGTTGGCTCCCGATCATGAGGGGCGCGAGTGGCCATGGGGAGGTGCGGGACGTGGTGCCGTCCACGCTCGGCGGTCGTTACGAGCTGGAGGAGCTGATCGGCCAGGGCGGGATGGGCGAGGTCTGGCGGGGCCGGGACCTGCGGGCGCACCGCCCGGTGGCGGTGAAGATCCTCACGCCGCAGGTCGCCGGGGTCGCCTCGCGGGAACGTTTCGCCCGCGAGGCCAGGGCCGCCGCCCGCGTCGTCCACCCGAACGTGGTGACGGTGCTCGACGTGGGCGAGCAGGACGCGCGGCCCTATCTGGTGATGGAGCTGCTCACCGGCCGCAGCCTGGCCGCGGAGCTGCTCGACCGCGGCCGGTACGGCGTGGCGGAGGCGTGTCACCTCATGAGCCAGGCCGCCGCCGGCCTGGACGCCGCGCACCGCGCCGGGGTCGTGCACCGGGACGTCAAGCCCGCCAACCTGCACCTCACCGCGAGCGGCGTGCTCAAGGTGGTCGACTTCGGCGTCGCCCAGGTGGCGACCGAGGCGGCGCGGCTCACCATGGTGGGCACCGTCGTCGGCACCGCCGCCTACCTGGCTCCGGAGCAGATCGACGGCAGGGGCGGCGGGTCCGCCTGTGATCTCTACGCGCTGGGGTGCGTCTGCTACGAGCTGCTGTGCGGGCACCCGCCGTTCACCGGGTCGGCCCCTGAGCTGGTGTATCAGCACATCCACCAGGCCCCGGCGCCGCCCAGTCGGCACCGCCCCGACATCCCCGCCGAGCTGGAGCGCCTGATCATGGCGTTGCTGGCCAAGGACTCCGCCGCCCGGCCCGCCGACGCGGAGGTCGCCCGCCGGATCCTGGCGGCCGTCGCGCTTTCGGCCGAAAGGCCGGCGTGGGAGGCGGGAGCACCCACTCCGCCCCCGTCGCCGACGCCGTACGCGGGCGGCGCGCGTGCGGGCGACACGGCGCTGCTCGACACCCCGCTGCTCGACACCCCGCTGCTCGACACCGCCCCGCCCGGCACCCTGCCGCCCGGCGTGCCCGCGGGGCGTACGACGGGAGTGTCGCCCGAGCGGCGCACGCTCATCCGGCTCGGCGCCGCGGTGGCGGGGCTCGCCGTGGTCACGATCGGGGTGGCGGCTCTGTCCGACGGCGGCGGGCAGGCGGAACCCGCGGCCGCGGCCCCGTCGCCCACCGCCACCCATGCCGGGACGTCACCCACCCCGGTGCCCCGGGTGACCAGGACGACCTCTCGGCCGTCCCCGAAGCCGTCCCCAAGGCCGTCTCCCACGCCGTCCGCGCGCCGCGTCTACCGGAGCTACCAGGAGTGGCTGGCCGCCTTCGACCGCGCCGTGCAGGAGCAGGAGAGGCGGGGCGGCATCGAGCCGAAGCTGGCCCGCGACGCCCACGAGACGATCAGGAAGACGGCCAGGGACATGTCCGGAGGCCACGGCAGAGGGAGAGACCGGGGCGGGGACAGGGGCGACAAGGCTGCCCGGCGCGTCGGCGACCTGCTGGTCAAGCTGCGGCAGGAGTACCGGGCCGGCAGGCTCGCCGACGGCCCGCTGACCGACTTCCTGAACGCCGGCGGCCTCAGTGTCCGGGGGAACGGCGACTGAGATCCTCGACCGGCCCGAGGTCGCGGGTCCACGAGCCGAGCACGAGCAGGGTCTTGGTGCCGGTCACGTCGCCGGCGCGGCGCAGGCGGTCGATGACCTGCTGGAGGTGGCCGAGGTCGCGGACGCGGACGTGGATGAGCGCGTCCGGGTCGCCGGCGATGGTGAACACCTCCTGCACCTCCGGCACGTCCGTGGCGGTACGGACGATCTTGCCGACCGGGGTCGTGCCGGGGTAGCGCAGCTCGGTGAACGCCTCGATGCCCCAGCCGAGCTTGGCGTAGTCGATCCGCACGGTGAAGCCCGTGATGACGCCGATCTCGCGCAGGCGGTCGACCCGCCGCTTCACGGCGGCCACCGACAGGCCGATCTCGGCGGCCATCTCGGAGAAGGTCCTGCGCCCGTCCTCGCGCAGCAGACGCAGCAGCCGATGGTCGATGTCGTCGATCTCCGCCATGGGCTACTTCCTCTCCACCCGGTACGGCGCAAGAAACAGTAGCGCCTGAGGCGGACTCGTCCATATTTTTGCGTCTTGGCGGCCGGTTCTCGCGCGATGCTTGCGCGTACGCCCGGAGCGTTGGTGTGCTGTGGGTCACTTACCGACCTCAAGGAGGTTCGCGTGTCCCCGCCCGTGTCCACGCCTCCCGTCTCGCTCGACGACAAGTACGCGGCCGAGCGCGGCACCGTGCTGATCTCGGGCGTCCAGGCCCTCGTCCGGCTGACCCTGGAGCAGCGCCGCCTCGACGCCGCGCGCGGCCTGGACACCCGGGTCTTCGTCTCCGGATATCCCGGCTCGCCGCTGGGCGGGGTCGACCTGGAGATGGCCAGGGCCGCGCGGTTCCTTGAGGAGGCGGGCGTGGTGGCCCGGCCCGGCCTCAACGAGGAGCTCGCCGCCACGGCGGTGGCGGGCACCCAGCTTCTCGCCCAGGTGCCGGGCCGCAGGCACGAGGGGGTGACCGGGTTCTGGTACGGGAAGAACCCGGGCCTCGACCGGGCCGCCGACGCGATCCGGCACGGCAACCTCGCCGGAACGGCGCCGCTCGGTGGCGCGGTGGCCTGGATCGGCGACGACCCCGGCAGCAAGTCGTCGACTGTGCCCAGCTCCTGCGAGCCGATGTGCCAGAGCCTGTCGATGCCGCTGCTCGCCCCCGGCTCCGTGGCGGAGGTCGTCGAGCTCGGGCTGCACGCGGTGGCGCTGTCGCGGGCCACCGGCCTCTGGGCCGGCCTGAAGATCGTCGCCGACGTCGCCGACTCCTCCGCCACCGTCGACCTCGGAGCGCTGCGCGAGACGATCCGGACCGGCATCCCCGTGCCGGACCGCGCCGACCGCGGGGCGCCGCCCACCCTGGTCGGCCCGGCCTCGCTCGAGGCCGAGCACGACATGCTCACCCGCAGGCTCGGCCTCGCCCGCGAGTACGCCCGCACGCACGGCCTCAACCGGGTCGCCCACGACGCGCCGCGCGCCACGACGGGCGTGCTCGCGTCCGGCACCTCCTACGCCGTCGTCCTGCGCGCCCTCGCCGACCTCGGCCTGGACGAGGCCGCGATGGACCACCTCGGCCTGCGGCTCATCCGGCTCGCCATGCCGTTCCCGCTCGCCTACGACGATCTCGCCGCCATGACCGAGGGGCTCGGCCGGGTGCTCGTGGTGGAGGACAAGGTGCCGTTCCTGGAGGGGCACCTCAAGCAGGCGCTGTACGACACCGGTATGCGTCCCGACGTCATCGGCCGGGAACTGCTGACGTCGCGCGGCACGCTCGGCGCCGAGGACGTGGCCGGGGCGCTCGCCACCTGCCTCGGCCCGGACCGCCTGCCACGCCAAGTGGCCATCCTGGCGCCCGCCCCTGCCCGGCGCCGCGTCATGCTCCCGCTGGTCGCCGCCCGCACGCCGTACTTCTGCTCGGGCTGCCCGCACAACGCCGCCACGCGCGCCTCCGATGACACCTTGGTCGGCGCGGGCATCGGCTGCCATGCCATGATCGCCTTGGACGGCAACGGACGCGGCAGGCAGGTCGGCATGACGCAGATGGGGGGCGAGGGCGCCCAGTGGTTCGGCCTGGCCCCCTTCACCTCCGACCGCCACTTCACCCAGAACCTCGGCGACGGCACCTTCCACCACTCCGGTTCCCTGGCCGTACGGGCCGCCGTCGCGGCCGGCGTCTCGATGACCTACAAGCTGCTCTACAACGACGCCGTGGCGATGACCGGCGGGCAGCGCGCCGAGGGCCGCCTCGACGTGCCGGTGCTGACGCGGTGGCTGGCCGCCGAGGGCGTGCGCCGGATCGTGGTGACGACGCCGGAGCCGGAGACCTACCGGGCCGTCCGGCTGGCCCCGATCGCGTCCGTACGGCACCGCGACGATCTCCCGGACGTGGAGAAGGAGCTCGCCGCGATCGGCGGGGTGACCGTGCTGATCCACGACGACCGCTGCGCGGCCGAGGAGCGGCGGCTGCGCAAACGCGGCAAACTGCCCACGCCGAAGGCCAGGGTGGTGGTCAACGAGCGCGTGTGCGAGGGCTGCGGCGACTGCGGCGACGCCTCCACCTGCCTGTCCGTCCAGCCCGTGGAGACCGAGTTCGGCCGCAAGACCCGCATCCACCAGGCGTCGTGCAACTCCGACCTCAGCTGCCTCAAGGGCGACTGCCCGTCGTTCCTGCTCGTCGAGCCCCGCTCCAAGGTCTCGCGTGCCGTGTCCGAGCCGCCGGTGGCGCTGACCGAGCCGGTGTCGCGCTTCCCGGAGCGCTCGGTGCTGCTGCGGATGCCCGGCATCGGCGGCACGGGGGTGGTGACCGTCTCGCAGATCCTGCAGATGGCCGCCCATCTCGACGGCCTGCACGCCGCCGGGCTCGACCAGACCGGGCTGGCTCAGAAGGGCGGTCCCGTCGTCAGCGACGTGCGGATCTCCCCGCAGCCGATCACCGGCTCGGTCCGCGCCGCCCGCGGCACCGCCGACGTCCTCGTCTGCTTCGACGTGCTCGGCGCCGCCGCGGACGACACCCTCGCCGTCGCCGCGCCGGGGCGGACGGCCGCCGTCGTGAACACCGCGATCGTGCCGACCGCCGCCATGGTCACCGGCCGCACCGCCCTCTCCGGGCCCGAGGACGCGCTCGCCCGCATCGCGTCGGCCACTGCGTCGGCGGCCGGCCTCCACCTCGACGCAGGCGCGCTGTCCGAGGCGTTGTTCGGCGATCACATGCCCGCCAATCTCGTGCTCGTCGGCGCGGCCTACCAGCACGGCTGCATCCCGATCTCGGCCGGCGCGATCGAGCGGGCCATCCGTCTCAACAAGGCGGCGGTGGAGCAGAACCTGGCGGCCTTCCGGTGGGGACGGGCCGCCGTGATCGACCGCGAGGCCGTCTTCCGGGCCGCGATCCCCCAGCCGGAGACGGCGGCGCCGCCCGCGTCCGAGGGGCTGGAGGAGACCCTCGCCGTACGCGTCGCCGACCTGACCGGCTACCAGAACGCGGGCTACGCCCGCTCGTACGCGCTGGACGTGCGCCGGGTGGCCGCGCTGGCCGCCGAGCGGGCGGGGGAGGAGGCCGGCGTGCGCGTCGGGCTCGCGTACGCCCGGGGGCTGCACAAGCTCATGGCGTACAAGGACGAGTACGAGGTCGCCCGGCTGCACCTCGACCCGCTGGAACGGGCCCGGCGCGAGCGGGAGTTCGGCCCCGGCGCGGCCGTGTCGGTGCTGCTGCACCCGCCGCTGCTGCGGGCGATGGGCCTCAAGCGGAAGATCAGGCTGCGCCGGTCCGCCGGCGTCGTGTTCCACGGGCTGCGGGCCGCCCGCGTGCTGCGCGGCACCGCGTTCGACGTGTTCGGGCACGCCGCCGTCCGCCGGGTGGAGCGTACGCTGGTCGTGGAGTACCGCGAGCTGGTGAGGCGCGCGCTCGACCGGCTGACCCCGGCGACCGCCGCGGTCGTCGCGGAGATCGCCGCCCTGCCGGACCTGATCCGGGGGTATGAGGACATCAAGCTCGCCCGTGTCGCGGAGTTCCGCGACCGCGCCGCCACCCTTCTCGCCGAGCTGGACGACCCCGTCCTCCAGGAGTCATCGTGACCGTCGACCGTCTGCTGCCCGGCCCGGACGCCCGGGACCTCATCGAGCTGACCCGTGAGATCGCCGACAAGGAACTCGCCCGCCGCGTCGACGAGCACGAACGCGCGGAGACCTACCCGGAGGGGCTGTTCGCCACGCTCGGCGCCGCCGGGCTCCTCGGCCTGCCCTACCCGGAGGAGTACGGCGGCGGCGGCCAGCCGTACGAGGTGTATCTCCAGGTGCTCGAGGAGCTGGCCGCGCGGTGGGCCGCGGTCGCGGTCGCGGTCAGCGTGCACACGCTGTCCTGCCTGCCCCTGGCGGTGTACGGCACGCCGGAGCAGCGGGAGCGCTGGCTGCCGGACATGCTCGCCGGGCGGCTGATCGGCGGCTACAGCCTGTCGGAGCCCCAGGCCGGGTCCGACGCCGCGGCTCTGACCTGCAAGGCCGAGAAGACGGAGGACGGCTACCGGATCACCGGCACCAAGGCCTGGATCACGCACGGCGGCCTGGCGGACTTCTACGCGCTGTTCGCCCGCACGGACTCCGGCCCGCGCGGCGTCTCCTGCTTCCTCGCCCCCGGCGCCGCCGACGGCCTGACCTTCGGCCGCCCCGAGGAGAAGATGGGCCTGCACGCCGTCCCCACCACGACCGCCCACTGGGACGGCGTGCTGATCGGCGCCGACCGCCTCATCGGCGCGGAGGGGCAGGGCCTGCCCATCGCCTTCGGCGCGCTCGACTCCGGCAGGCTCGGCATCGCCGCCTGCGCCGTCGGCCTCGCCCAGGCCGCGCTCGACGAGGCCGTGGCGTACGCCAAGGAGCGCGAGACGTTCGGCAAGAAGATCATCGACCATCAGGGGCTCGGGTTCCTGCTCGCGGACATGGCCGCCGGCGTGGACTGCGCCCGGGCGACGTATGTCGACGCGGCCCGCCGCCGCGACGCCGGCCTGCCGTACGGCAGGCAGGCCAGTGTCGCCAAGCTCGTCGCGACCGACACCGCGATGCGGGTCACCACCGACGCGGTCCAGGTCTTCGGCGGGTACGGCTACACGCGGGAGTTCCGCGTCGAGCGCTACATGCGCGAGGCGAAGATCATGCAGATCTTCGAGGGCACCAACCAGATCCAGCGCCTCGTCATCAGCCGCCACCTGGCCATGTAGCTCCTGACCTGCGAGAGCCCCGCTTCCCTGTGCCGGGAAGCGGGGTTCGTTGTATTGGGATTTAGTTCTAGTAGATGTACTCCCCAGGGAGGTTGGTGACGCGGCTGATGGGTGGCTGGCGCTTTCAGCGCGGTGTGTCCGAGGTGATGGTTGTACATGTGCAGCCAGGGATCAAGCGCGGCGCGGCGTTCGGCTCATCAGGCGTAGGGGCGGGCGTAGGCCCATTCGTCGGCCAGAGTGCGGTGGAAGCGTTCGACCGCGCCGTTGGTCTGCGACCGGTAGGGGCGGGTCCGTTTGTGAACGACGCCCAGGCCGACGCAGGTAACCGCCCACTGGTGGGACTTGTAGCACGCCGTTGTCGGTGATCACGCGCTGGATGGTTTCACGTTGTGGGCGGCGAACCAGGCCGCAGTTCGCGTCAGGAAGGCGGCGGCGGTGTCTTTGCGCTCGTCGGAAAGGATCTCGGTGTAGGCCAGGCGGGAATGGTCGTTTAGCGCGGTGTGCAGGTGGCCGTAGCCGATGACGAGTTTGTTGGGACGCCGCCGGGTGGTGGTGGCCTGCTTGTTCTTGTTGCCCTGGGCGCGACCGACGATGCGGTGCCCGCCGCCGTCGGGGATGTCGCCCAGCTTCTTGACCTCGATGTGCACCAGCGAGCCGGGCAGGTCGTGTTCGTAGCGGCGCACGCGCCGTCCGGTGACCCGAGGCGGGCGGCGATTCGGGCCGGCCCCCACCGGCGGGTCACCCGTAGTTTCACGATGGGCCGCTCGGTGTGCGGGTCGCTTCGGGCACGGCTGTGGTGGGGGCGGCTGGGCCGGCCGCCCCCTGGACGCGGTAGCGGCGAACCCAGCGAGCTGCGGTGGTGTGGGAGACCTGGAAGCGTTCGGCCGCGCGACCGATGCTCCAGCCGTCCTCGACGATGCAGCCATGAAAGCCCTCACCCATGCAACCCCAACGGTCACCTTCCTCGACCGACGTCACCCACGTCCACACCTAGATATCCGGCAGTTCCGGTATTCGCCATGTGATTAAGAAACGTTGTTCCGGAGGAAGCCCTGGCCGGCCGACTGTCCTGCCTTCTTTGACGAGGTAGGTGAAGATCAACAGGCGGGCTTCCTCGGAGACTTCCGGCCAGTTCTCCGGGGAGATCGTCATAACCTCCCTCATGAGGCTCGGGTCCGACTCTGCGCGCGTGACCTCCTGGCGCTCCTCCTCGTCGAGGCTGTCGTCGCAATAAAACGCTCTAATCGAACGCGCCAGTAGGTTCGGCTCGGTGCGCAGGCGCCGCACAATCTGGTCACAGGCGAAGTCGAAGGCCTCTCGGGCCGTGCCCTCATCCATCTCCTGGCCGGGAAACTGGTAGCCGAAGGGGCTGCCCTTCTCTTCGCCCACGTACTCACCCTTCAGAATGCGCAGCAGGGCGTACAGGAAGAACTCAGCACCGAACTCCTCGATGAGACGGAGGCTGAGCTTCACCCACTCCTCTTCAGAGATCAGCGGGTCGTGTCGAGAGGTGAGCGTCGGGTCGAGCTCGACTGCGTTGAAGGGGTTGATCATCACTCCCGCCATCATCTCGGGTGTCCAGGAGCCGCCATCATCGCCCCAGCTCCGCGCTAGGACGAATTCCCGTGCCGACTTCAGGGCGCCTACGTCGCCTTCCTTGACTGCGCGCCACAGGGGAAGGAAATGCGCCACCTCGGTAGCAGGATCCCGCAACGGCCGACAGGAGCCGGCGAGGAAGGAGACGATCGACTCGATGGTCTCCCAGCGGGGCGTCCGCAAGCCCTTGAGCGCGCTCCGAACGCCCTCGTGGCTCACCGTCGCGGAATAGGAGCCGTCCTTGATCGAATCACTGATCCGGCGGTAGCTGGGCCGCCCAGCTGCCCGATGGAGCTCCTGAAGCGCCGTTGTCAAGCTTCGAAGAGCATCGTGACTTTCAGGGTTCGGCGAGGTCGCCATCGCAGCATCCTTACTCTTTGCAGGTGTCAGATTTTGTCAACAGTTTAGGGATGGCGGGGAACGCGGTTGCCCCGGCCGAGCCCGAGACATGCGCTGAGTTCGAGTGCCCGCCGGATTGCCAGGGGCGCCACGATGTCGAACACATCGACTGCGGTCCCGACGACATCTATGAAGCGTTGGCACGGCATGGCGTAAGCGTTCGGGAAGAGGACACTGGCCACGAGGACGACATGAACGCGGAGGTGTCCTCGTGAACTGGAACACCCTGACACTCTTCATGCTCGCGGGTTTCGGCTTTCTCACCCTCGCAATCACTCAACTGAGGGAGATTTTGGCCAAGCTCCCTGAGCTGATTCGGATGTTCCGCACGGTTCGCCGCGCGATCGACGAAAAGCGGAGCGAAGCAGGAGAGTGACCGATCGTGCTGGCTTCTCGTTCTCGGAACACAGTCGTATCTGACGTCTCGCAATTCCTGGGTGAGTGCTGTGGCAGGCGGTTGGCCGTTCAGCGGCTTGGTCAGGGTCTCATCTATGAGGGAAGCTCAAAGGCGTTGCCTGCTTGCCGCGGATCCCAGTCGCGACAGAGCGCCATGTGTGTGACCGCCGTAACAAGCGCTGGCCAGCTACCGGTTGCGGAGCCCCAGGCCGACGCTGACCGGCCTGCTTGGCGGAGGTGGACGTTCTAGCCAGAGAGCTGTCCGGAATCTGAAGACGCTTCAGAGGGACGACGTCCATGTCACACTCGTGGGGCCTGCCGACGAAGGGGCGACTCATGCGACCTCGCTACAAACGCTTCGTGCTCGCAAACTACCGTCGTCACATCCTGGGAGTTATCGACTATGTCAACGAACTTGCCGAGACGATTGACTTCGGAGATACTCCTGAGTCTGTAGCGAAGCGAGCCGAAGTGCGGCGAGCAGCGATCTTCGCGGCGCTCCGTGGGGAACGATATGAGGCAAGTCTATACTCTTTGCTCATTGACAAAGTTCCTCTCGTGCCAATGGGCGTTCTGCTGGCATCCGCACTGGGCCTGTCGGCTGCAGTATTGACTCTCGCAGTCCAGTTCGATACCGCTTCGGTTGTTGTTTATCATTTACCGTGGAATCGCTACGGTATCCTCTGTCTGGGACTGGCGCTCGGCGGCATGATTGTCAGCAGGAGAGTGATAAGGAGGATTGTCTCGAACGTCGCTGAACTGAGTCCGCTCGGCTACCTTGCAGTTTTCGTCTTCGGCTTGGCTTTCACAATTCCATTATTGGTGACTGTCGTGTCATTCATGGTGAATCCCGTCTCGGGTCAGGATTTACTCCGACTGGGGTACGCGGTCGCGGTTCCCGCATTCATTGTCGGCCTGCTAACCCAAGCTGTCGGCGGCAGGCTCGGCAGGATAGTCGAAGACATAGCGCGTACGAGGTGCGTTCGACAGCCGCTCGATCCGGTGATAATTCACCTGCTTGCGGTGACGGCCTACTTCTACAAGTATCGAACCTTCTGGACACATGGCTGGAGGATACGCGAGTTGCGCCGGTACGCCGAGTGGGCGGCGCGCCGCATAGGGGATCAGTCATTGCTTGATTCCAGGACTAGGCTGATGGAGTTCCGGCTACGGCGCGAGATCCGCGCCGAGTACCGTAAGTTAGCTGAACTCATCCGATTGCATGGCATCAGGCTGGCCCGGGTCAGGACCCGCGAGGATTACATAGACCTCTGCGAATCGCTCCGGATAGGTCTGCTATCGTCAGTCAAGCAGGATTGGCAGGCTCTGGTCGAGCATGCACCAGAAATTCCCCGCTACATCAAATTGGGTCGTTTTCTTCGCGTTGCGGCAGCTCCCCTGATGCTGACGGGTGCCGCAGTGGCGATCGGCTTCCTTCCCGGAGTCGACAGTCAGTCGATAACCAGCGTCAGAATTCTACTGGTCGTCGGTGCGATCCTTTCGTTCGCACCCGTAAGCGACCAGGTATCGACCACCATCCGGTCGACATTCGACAAGGCCCTCCCTTGGTCCAAGCAGTGAATGACGACCCCATCCAAGGGCGTCGTTGCTGAGGGCTTTGCCAGAGCTGGAGCCGTACGATGGCTGGCTTCGCTGTGGGCTGTCGAGCGGTGCCACGGGCGTGCGGGGATGGGCGGACGCGGGGGGTAGCAGTAGGTGTTGATGGTAAACGGCACAGTTGTGACGCTCCCGCCGATGCTCACCCCCTGCAAGGCCACTGGGTACCCACGGCGGCCTCGATGTCCTGGGGTGGGGCTGCGGATGAAGCGAGTTCGACCGGCTGCGGCTCGCTGCACACATCGGCCCTACAGGGCGGCACGCACGGCTCGGCGATGGCCCCGGGAATCGGCGCACCCCGATCGGTGTTCATCGCGATCAGAGCGTACTGTTAAGTGCGTTATGTCCGCTTAATGGTGTTTTGGGGGAATTGTGGAGAAGCCTGTTCTGCAGATCGTCATCGCCAGCACGCGTCCCGGGCGGGTCGGGCTACCGGTCGCGGAGTGGTTCCGCGAGCGCGCGGCCGCCCAGGACGCCTTCGAGGTCGAGCTCGTCGACCTGGCGGAGGTGAACCTGCCGTTCATGGACGAGCCCAACCACCCCCGCCTCCGGCAGTACATCCACCAGCACACCAAGGAGTGGAGCGCGACCGTCGAACGCAGCGACGCGTTCGTGTTCGTCACGCCGGAGTACAACTACGGCTTCAACGCCGTGCTGAAGAACGCCCTCGATTTCCTGCACCACGAGTGGCACTACAAGCCGGTCGGGTTCGTCAGCTACGGCGGCGTCTCCGCGGGCACCCGGGCCGTTCAGATGCTCAAGCAGGTCGTCACCACGCTGAAGATGGTGCCGTTGTTCGAGGCGGTCTCGATCCCCTTCGTCGCCCAGCTCCTCGACGAGGAGGGCCGCCTGCAGCCGAACGAGGTCATGAACTCGGCGGCGGACGCGATGGTGGCCGAACTGGCCCGGCTCGCCGCCGCGCTGCGGCACCTGCGCCCCGCCGCCTGACGGTCACCCCGGCAGTGAGCCGGTCTCGGGGTCCCGGCGCGTGAGGCAGTAGACACCGCCCGCCGGGTCGCGCATGACCAGCCAGTGCCGCCCCCGCGTCACGAGCACCGCGCCGTGCCGCTCGTGCCGTACGCGAGCGGCGTCGGGGTCGGCGCAGGCCAGGTCGACGTGGGCCGACCGGCCGGGACCCTTGTCGAGCCGCTGCAGGAGGATCCGCACCGGCATTTCCGGCATCGCCAGCACCGTGAACTCGGGCAGCGACCCCCGGCGCGGGGACCACCCGGTCAGCGCCGCCCAGAAGGCCACCTCCTCCTCGTACGCGCCGGGCGCGATGTCGAGGCAGACCTGGTCGAGGCGGGTGCCGGCGAAGACGGGCGGCCGCCGTGTCGTCCCCTCTCCGGGGACGAGACAGAACGCCCTGCCCTCTGGGGAGCGCAGCACGGCCCAGTCGCCGTGGTCGGCGGCGACGGCGGCGCCGAGCGCCACGGCCCGGGTCAGCGAGGCACGGACGTCGTCCACCTCCAGGTCGAGATGGGCGCCGCCCCCGTCGCCCACCGCCTGGATCTTCACGCAGGCGTCGCCGCTCGCCGGCAGCAGCGTGGCGAACTCCCCGTCGTCGCCCCGCCGCGGCGACAGGCGAGTGCCGGTGACGGTCGTCCAGAACGCCGCGGCCTCCTCGAATCGGTCCCCGGGCCTGTCGATGAAGGCCAGCACGCGCCGCACCGTCATCACGGAGCCTCTTCGAACAGCGGGAGCAGCGCCGTCTCCAGGTCCGCCGGGGCGCGGTAGACGACCCCGGTCATGCCGAGCACCCTCGCCGCGTCGACGTTCTCGGCCCGGTCGTCCACGAACAGGCATCGCTCCGGCGGGACGCCCGCGTGCCCGGCGGCGATCTCGAAGATCCTTGGGTCGGGCTTGGCCACCCCCACGTCGTAACTGCTCACGACGTGGTCGAAGGCGTCGTGCAGCTCCAGCTCGCGCAGGTGGGCGGCCAGTTCCGAGGTGGCGTTGCTGACGAGCACGACGGGGACGCGGGCGCGCGCCCGCGTGAGCAGCGCGAGCACCTCCTCGTCCGCCCAGGTGCGGGCGGCCAGCCAGTCGGCGGTCAGCGCGCTCGCCCGCGCGGCCGAGCCCACCAGCCCGGCGAGGACGGGAACGGCCGAGGCCAGCCACTCCTCGCGGGTCACGAGCCCGGTCAGGGCGGGGACCACCAGGGCCGACCGGCCGGCCACCCGCGCCACCGTGCCCGGCTCCACCCCGTACGCCCGCTCGATCTCGGCCTGCTGCTCGAAGTCCTGAAATTTCAGGACGCCGTCGAAATCGCACAGCACCGCGTCGAACGTTCTGGCCGCCATGGTCCGAGACTACGACGCGAGCGACTCGTACAGGGCGATGTGCCGTTCGGCGGCGGCCCGCCAGGTGTGCCGGACGGCGACCGCCCGGCCCGCCGTACGCCTGCCGGGATCGTCGGCGGAGAGGGCGTCGGCGAGCTCGGCGGCGAGCCCGGCGGGGCTGACGGCGAAGCGCGCGGCCGAGCCGAAGACCTCACGCAGGACCGGCAGATCGCGCATCACCAGGGGGACGCCCGCCGCCAGGGCCTCCATCGCGGCGAGGCCGAAGCCCTCCTTCACCGACGGGAAGGCGAAGGCGGCGGCGCCCGCGACGAGCGGCGGCAGGTCCGCGTCGGCGACCGGCCCGAGGACCAGCGGCTCGGCGCCCAGCTCCGCCGCCCGCGCCTCCCACCGCGCGCGGTAGTCGCGGTAGTCGAAGAGCGTCTCGCCCCCGGCGATCACCAGCCGGACGTCCGGGCGGGCCTCCCGCAGCAGCGCGTACGCCTCCAGCAGGTCGAGCGAGCCCTTGCGCGGCTCGATGCCGCCGACCGTCAGCACGTACGTCCCTAGCTGTCTGCGCCACATGTGGGCGGCGACGGGATCGGCGCACGCGAAGCGCTCGTAGGCGACGCCGTTGGGAATCACCGTCGCCGTGATGCCCCACCCGGCCGCGAGCTCGCCGGCCACCGCCTGCGACACGCAGACGTGCGCGTACGGCGTGACGATGGCGCGCTCGTGACAGGCGGCCAGCTCGGGCGTGGTGAAGTGGTCCACGTGGTGGACCGTCCGCACGCACCGGCCCGCCGCGTTGGCGCTGATGCAGTCCTGGGCGTGCACGACGTCGTACGACGCCGCCTCCGGGGCGAACGCCCCGCGCAGCACCGCGATCGACCGCAGCACCCGCGGGCCGACGCCCTCCCCGGGGATGTCGGAGAACGGCACGACGCGCAGCCGCACGGCCGGGTCGACCGGGCGGAAGAACCCCGTGTCGCCGCCCCGGCCGAGCGTCCACACCGTCACGTGCTGTCCCGCCGCGGCGAGCGCCTCGGCGAGGGCGAGGGTGTGCACGACCCCGCCGCGGGGCCTGGTCGAGTAGCTGAGCAGCGCTATTCTCACCCGCGTGCCTCCCGGTAGACGTCGGCCCTGCGCTCGTCGAGGTGATGGAGGATCCGCCGGGCGCGGTCGATCTCGGCGGCGACGTCGAGCTCGGCCACGGCCAGCCCGGCCTTCGACCAGGTGCGGGCGAGCACGTCGCCGCCCGGCCCGACGACCTTGGCCTGGCCCAGGAACCGCATGCCGCCCATCACCCCGGTCTGGTTGGAGGAGGCGAGCACGACCTGGTTCTCGGCGGCCCGCGCCTGGTCGTACAGGTCGAACAGCCGCGACTGCCGGTCCTGGGCGATCCGGGGCGCGCGGTTGGTGACGCTGGTGGGCCACGCCGACAGGCACGCCAGGATCTGCGCGCCGTCGAGCGCGAGGCTGCGGGCCGACTCGGGGAAGGTCTTGTCGTAGTCGATCAGCATGCCGATCCGCCCGGCCGGGGTGTCGAAGGCGTCGAAGCGGTCGCCAGGGCCGTAGGCCGCGGTCTCGCCCGCGGGCAGGTGCACCTTGCGGTGCAGGCCGAGCACCCCGTCGCCGCTGACGCACACGGCCGCGTTGTAGCGGACGTCGCCGCCGTCCTCACAGAATCCGACGCACACCACCATCTCGGCGGCCAGCGCCGCCACCCGCGCGATCACCGGGTCGTCCGGCTTCAGCGCGGGCGGCAGCGCGTCGGGGTCCGGCCTGCGCAGGTCGGCGAGGTAGCCGCCGAGCGCGGCGTCGGGCAGCACGAGCAGCCGGGCCCCCGCGGCGCGGGCGTCGTCGATCAGTTTGGCGATGCGGGCCAGGTCGAAGGCGAGGTCGCGGCCGAAGTGGGCGGCCGCCGCGGCGATCCGCAGAACGGTCACGCCGCGTGCCCCGCCGTTCCGTACGTCTCCGGCCTGCGGTCGCGCAGGTGGCCCATCGAGCGGCGCGCGGTCTCCAGCGCCCGCGGCACGTCGATCTCGGCGACGGCCACGCCCGGCCCGACGCCCGTCGCCGCGACGATCTCGCCGCCGGGGTCCACGACCTTCGCGCTGCCCACGAAGCGCAGCGACCCGAACGTGCCCGCCTGGTTGGCCGACAGCCACACGATCTGGTTCTCCAGCGCCCGCGCCTGGTCGAACAGGTCGAAGCGCCGCTTCCAGCGGTCGCGCTCCAGGTCCGCCGCCGCGTTCGTCCGCGAGCCGGGCCAGGCCGACACGCACACGCCGATCTGCGCGCCGTCGAGGGCCAGCGCGCGGGCGGACTCGGGGAACGCCTTGTCGTAGCAGATCATCATGCCGATCCTGCCGACGGGCGTGTCGAAGGCGCGGAAGCCGTCGCCCGAGGCGTAGCTGGCGTTCTCGCCGAGCGGCTGGTGCACCTTGCGGTGGTTGCCCAGCACGCCGTCGCCGCTGACGCACACCACGCTGTTGTATCGGGCGTCGCCGCCGTCCTCGCAGTAGCCCGCCACCACGACCATGTCGCCGGCCAGCGCGGCCAGCCGCCGGATCTCGGGGCCGTCCACGGCGAGCGGGGGCGGCCCGGCGTCCGCGGCGTCGCCGTCCAGGCTGAGCAGGTAGCCGCCGAGGCACGCCTCGGGCAGCGCGAGGAGCCGCACGTCCGCGTTGCGGGCCTCCTTGACGAGGCGTTCGACGATCGCGAAGTCCTCGTCGAGGTCGCGGCCGAAACCGGCGGACACCGCCGCCATGCGCAGGGCGCTCACGCGGCCCCCAATCCGGTCACCGGGCCGCCGACGGCCTCCGTGACCTGTCCGTCGGGCCAGCGCAGCGACACGCCGCTGCCGGTGGTCAACTCCCCGCACACCGCCGAGGCGGCCGGCCCCGCCGGAGGCGCCGGCGCGCCCGGCTCGTCCGCCGTGAGCATCGCGAAGCCGGGAAAGCAGGTGAGCCAGTCGCCCATGGAGGCGGCGGCCGGACGCGGCACCGCGGCCACGTCCAGCACGGCCGCGCAGCCGCTCGCCTCGGCCAGCATGCCGAGCGTGCCGGCGATCCCCGCCATCGACACGTCCTTGGCGGCGGCGGGGCGGCCGGCCGCGACCGCGCCCAGCATCGCGCGCAGCTCGTCCGTACGCCGGGAGGTGGTCGAGTCCCATTGGCGGCCCCGGTAGCCGGCCCGCCAGCCGCCGCCGAGGTCCGCCGTGAGGCGCACGGCGTGGCCGGGGCGTCCGCCGCCGCCCGGCACGGGACGCGCGGCGCGGCCCAGCGCCGTCACCGACAGCGCGGCCGGCACCCCGAGCTGCGTGTGCCCGCCGAGCACCGGCACCCCGTAGGCGCGGGCGGCCCGGGCCAGGCCGTCGAGCACCCGGGCGGCGTGCGCGGCGTCGGGCGCGGCGAGCGCGTCAAGCAGCCCCGCCGGGGCGGCGCCCATCGCGGCCAGGTCGTTGAGGTTGACCAGGACCGAGCACCAGCCGGCCCACTCCGGGTCGCGTTCGACCATGGACGGCACGATCGCGTCGCAGGCCGCGACGACGTCGCCGCCGGGCACCGGCGCTCCGTCGTCGCCGACGAAACCCGGGCCGCCGAGGGCGTGCGGGGCCTGCCCGGCGAGGGCGGCGAGCAGCGGCCCGAGCGCCGACTTGGCCGCCGCCGCGTGGGCCGCGACCCGGCCGATCGGGTGACGCATCAGCACGTGCGGCGCGCCCGCGACCGTCACCGGCCCCACCCGGGTCCAGCCCAGGCGGCGGAAGAACGTCTCGGCCCTGACCTGCACGGTCGCCTCGAACCGCAGCACGCCCTCCGCCTCGGCGCGGGCGCACGCGGCCCGCACCAGGGCAGCGCCGATGCCGCCCGTGCCCCCGGAACCACGCGCGGCGACCAGCCGCCCGCCCGTCCACCAGCCGATGTCGGTGCCGTCGCCGGCCGGTCCGAGCCGCACGCCGCCGACGACCGTGCCCGCCGCGTCCCTGGCCACCAGCGTGACCGTGCGGGGATCGTCGTCCCTGTCGTCGAGGTCGTGCTTGTCGAACAAGCCCTGCTCCCGGACGAACGCGTCGTGCCGCAGCCGACGGTAGGCCCGGAGGGTCGTGGCGTCGGCCGCCTGCTCGATCCGCACTCCCGGGCGGCGCGCCAGCGTGCTGCGGTCACCGAGCAGCGCGAGGATGTCGGGCGCCGTGTCGCCGTCGAGGTGCATCGTCACCTCACCCGCCCGCCGCGCTCAGCACGCCGCACGCCCCGCAGGCGGCGCAGCCCGCTCCCTGGTCCGCCCCGCGCATGCCGGCCGCGCGCAGCAGCGCCGCCACGCCCTCGGTGACGTACGTCAGCAGGCCCGCGCCGGGGGCGCCGATCCCGTCGCGGGCCGCGAGCGTGCCCCGCATCGGGCGGAACGGGACCACGAAGGGGTAGACACCGCGCCGGATGAGGCGGCCCGCGCCCGCGATCAGCTCGTCGGGGTCCTCGCCCAGCCCCACCAGCAGGTACGTCGAGACGCGGTTGCGCCCGAACACCCGGACCGCCTCGTCCCAGGCGGCCTCGTACTCGGCGAGCGGCACCGACGACTTCCCCGGCATCCAGCGCCGCCGGACCTCCTCGTCCAGCGACTCCACGTGGATGCCGATCGCGGTGGCCCCGGCCTGGCGCAGCGCGCCGATCCAGGCCAGGTCGCCCGGCGGCTCGCACTGCACCTGGATCGGCAGGTGCGGCACGGCGTCCAGCACGGCGCGCACGCACCGCGCCAGGGTGCGCGCGCCGCGATCGGGCCCGGTGGTGGTGCCGGTGGTCATCACCATGTGCCGTACGCCGTCGAGCCGCACGGCCGCCTCCGCCACCTCGGCGAGCTGGCCGGGCGTCTTCGCGGCGACCGTCGCGCCCGACCGCAGCGACTCCTCGATGGTGCAGAAACGGCAGCGCTCGGCCTCGCCGTACCGGACGCACGTCTGCACGACGGTCGTGGCGAGCACGTCCGCGCCGTGCAGCCGGGCGATCTTCTCGTACGGCACGCCGTCGGCGGTGGTCAGGTCGTAGAACCTCGGCCGCCGCACGGGCACCAGGGAGACCCCGGTGTCCTGCTCGCCGAGCCAGACCGTGCCGTCGCGAACGGTGTAGGGGCTGCCGGGATCGATGGGCAGCGCCGCGCCGGCGCCGTCGACGAGGACGTGGCCGTCGCCGCTGGGCCCCGCGCCGTCCGGCCGCCGTACGGGCGTGTCGAAGGCCACGCCGCGCAGGGCCAGCTCGGCGCGGGTCATGATCCGCAGATCGACGGTCACGGCACTACAGCTGGTAGGTGGAGTTGATGATGGCGCCCTTGCGGGCGTAGTGGATCAGCGCGTCCTGCACGTCCAGCGGGTGGGTCGGGATCACGCCCTCGATGAGGTCCTCCTCGCGGGCGCCGTGCAGGGACAGGCCGAACCGGCAGCAGTAGACCTTCCCGCCCTCGGCGATGAACGTCTTGAGCTGGTTGTTGATGTTGTGCTCGCCCGGGAATGCCGAGTTGCCGGTCGTCGGGAAGCCGCGGGTGGCCAGGCAGTTCAGCGACCCCGGGCCGTAGAAGTAGATGGCGGTCTCGAAGCCCTTGCGCAGCGCCCGGGTGGCCTGCAGCACGGCCACGAAGCTGACGGACGACTCGTGCGCGATGCCGTGGACGAGCGTGAAGTACGACTCGCCGTTCTCGGCCTTGTAGTCGGGGAACACCTTGGTCGTGCCGTAGATGCTGGAGCCCTCGGGCAGGGACGGGTGGGGAATCTCCTCGATGCTCTTCTTCTCGAGGTCGTTCATGTCGACGGACATGGTGTCTCTCCTTTAGCCGCAGGGGGGTGAGTGGGGGTCAGTCGTAGAGGGAGGCGAACGTGCGGCGGAAGACGAGCGCGCCCAGCTCGCCGTCCCCGGCCGCGGCGCGCATCCGGGCGTGCTCGCCCGCGAAGTCGCCCCACGGCTGGTCGCTGGCGAACAGCACGCGGTCGTGCCCGAGGCCGCGCCGCTCGATCTCCTTGGCCAGCCAGTACGGCGCGAAGCCGATGGCCCAGGACAGGTCGGTGTAGACGCGTTTGCCGGCCGCGATCCAGTCGAAGAACCGGGAGCCGGCCAGCTTGATGTGGCCGCTCATCCCGCCGCCGAAGTGCACGAGGTGCACCGGCACGCGGTCGGCGTACCACTCGACCAGGTGCCCGACCTCGTCGACGTCCGAGGCGGCGCCGGGCGAGGTGTGGACGTGGACGACCAGGCCGTGTCGCTCGGCCGCCGTGAAGATCCGGTCGAGGCCGGGACGGCAGGCGGGGTCGGTGGGCCGCCCGCCGAGCAGGAAGCTGAGCTTGAGCGCCCGCACGCCCCGCTCTCCTGCCAGGGCGAGGGCGCCGGCGGTGCGTTCCTCGTCGCGGGGCAGCGGCGAGACCCACAGCCCGGCGCGGATCCGGTCGTCGGCCTGCGCGGCCTCCAGGACGAGGTCGTTGAGGGCGAAGGCGACCGCCGGGTCGGGCACGCCGTAGTTGGGCAGCACCAGCGCGCGTTCCGTGCCCTCCGCGTCGAGGTCGGCGATCAGCTGCTTGACCGTGGCACGCGCCGTGACGTCGGGGTTCACCGCGGGGCCGCCGTAGAAGGGATGGGCGGGCAGCACGCCGATGTGGCGGTGGGCGTCGAAGATCATCGGGGTCACCCGACCGGCAGCGCGGGTGAGAGTTCGGCGGGCGCGCCGGTCAGCGCGCCGCAGACGTCGGCCAGCCGCCGGGACGCCTCGATGTGCCCGGCCAGGAACTCGGCGTCCCGTCCCACCGCCTCGAACCGGCCCGAGCCCCAGGTGTGCTGCCAGGGCAGCCCGAGGAAGTAGAGCCCGGGACAGTTCGTCACGCCGCGCCAGTGCATCGGATAGCACCGGCCGTCGAAGGCGGGGATCTCGATCCAGCGGTGGTCGCGGGTGAACCCGGTCGCCCAGACGACCGAGGTGATCCCGGCGGCGGCCAGGTCGAGGGCGCGTACCGGCTCGCCCGGCTCCCAGACCGGCACGTAGCGGGGCTCGGCGGGGGCGCCGACGCCGCGCGCGGCGATGTACGCGTCGATGGCGTCCTTGATCCCCTCGGCCACCGCGTCGGCCCGGTCGAGGTTGTCCTTCAGGTCGGCGGCGAACTCCAGCGTCGTGCCGGTCACGCCGGTCAGCCGGCCGTACAGGCGCATCCCGTCGCGGGCGAAGGCCCGCAGGTCGATGTCGCGCCCGCCGTCGCGCCCGGTGACGTAGTGGTTGGCCCGCAGGCGTACGGCGTCCGCGTCGTCGAACTCGTCGATGCTCCTGGCGTAGTGGCCCATGTCGTGCAGCCACGCCACGCAGTCCCTGCCCCGGTAGAAGCGGGCGACGCGGGGTGCACTCCCGACGGCGAGGTGGACCCTGCGCCCGGCCAGATGCAGGTCCTCGGCGATCTGGCAGCCCGACTGCCCGGTGCCGATCACGAGGACCTCGCCCTCGGGAAGCCGCGCGGGACGGCGATACCGCGAGGAGTGGATCTGGGTGATCCCCGCGGGCAGCCGCTCGGCCAGGCGGGGGACGGCGGCGTCGTGGTAGGGGCCGGTGGCCACCACGACCTGGTCGGCCGTGAGGTCCCCGGCGGTGGTCGCGAGCTCGAACGTCCCGCTGGGGGCTCTCCGCAGGCGGGTGACGCGCACGCCCTCGGCGAGCGGGGGCCCGAAGGAGGCGGCGTAGTCCTCCAGATAGCGGACGATCTCCTCGCGGACCATGAAACCGTCGGGGTCGGGCCCCCGATAGGGGAAGCCCGGCAGGTCGCACTGCCAGTTGGGGGTGACCAGGCAGAAGGAGTCCCAGCGGCGCTCGCGCCACTCGTGACCGACCCGCCGCGCTTCGATGACGACATGCTCGATGCCGCGCCGGCCCAGGCAGTGGCTGACCGACAGCCCCGCCTGGCCGCCACCGACGACCACGACCGGGTAATGGGCTCCGGCGATCCGCGGTGTGCTGGTTTCTGCCGCCGTTTCCATGACGGCCACTTCAGTCCGCCCCGATTACCGGACCACGGCTTCCGGAATAAAAAGCCGTTACCGGTGCGTCACCCCGCGGTCCGTCAGGTGATGAGGCGGTGGCCGCCGGGGCTGAGGGAGTTCATGAAGAGCCGGTCGGCTCCGGGGAGGGAGGCCAGCCGAAGCAGCCAGTCGCGGGCCGTGATGCGCAGGCGGCTGGACGGCGCCATCCAGGGGAGGAAACGGCGTCCGAACGACTGCACGTCGGCGACGACCGGTTGCATGCGCGCCGCGTACCGGTCGAGGGCGGGGGACAGGTCGCCGGAGGAGGCCGCGCGCAGCTCGCCGGCGAGCACCCACGCGGCGGCCACCGCCAGGGACGCGCCGTGGCCCGCGAACAGGGAGACCGCCTGGCAGGCGTCGCCGAGCAGGACCACGCGGCCGCTGCTCCAACTGGAGGCCTCGACCTGTGTGACCTGGTCGTAGTACAGCTCCGGCGGCTGCGGGCAGCCGCCGAGCACCTCGGGCAGGATCCAGCCGAGCTGCCCGAAGTGCTCGCGCAGCGAGGCGGCCGGATCGGCGGGAACGGCGGGGTCGGGCTCGTGGCGCAGGAACAGCAGGGCGAGCCGGTTCCCGCCCACCGCGTAGGCCCCGGCCATCAGATGCGGCACCGTCAGCATCCGGTAGCGCGCGCCGACCCGCCGGCTGAGGTCCTCGTCCTCGACCACGTACGCGGCGACGTGGTGGCCGAGATAGCGGACGAAGCGCTCCTCGGGGCCGAATACCAGCTCCCTGACCCGCGAGTGCACGCCGTCGGCGCCGACCAGCAGGTCCGCCTCGTGCCGGGTGCCGTCGGTCAGTTCGACCTGGACGCCCCCGTCGTCCTGCGTGACGGCCGCGACCGTCGTGCCGTACCGCACCGGCGCGCGCACCTGCTCGGCGAGCACGCGGGCGAGGTCGCCCCGGAGCAGGCTGACCACCTCGGCGAAGCCCGCCTTGACGGCGAGACGGCTGGTCTGCCGTCCTGAGCCGTCGACGTAACCGATCTCGTGGACGGGGTGACGGACCTCCTCCAGCCGGGGGCGCAGCCCCATCCGCCCGGCCGCCTCCAGCCCCGGCCCGTAGAAGTCGATCATGTATCCGCTCTCGCGGAACGCCGGGGCGCGCTCGACCATTTCGACGTCCCAGCCGGCGCGTTCCAGGTGCCAGGCCAGGGCCGTCCCGGCTATCCCGGCACCGCAGACGATCGCTTTCATGTCCCACTGCCCTCCTCGTGTCCGTCCGTACGCACCATCGCCCGCAGCGGTCCGGCCAGAGCGGTGAGGTCGAGGCCGGGGTCGAGCCCGCGGTGCAGCACGAGGCCGTCCACCGCCGCGACCAGGACCGCCGCGGTGGCCTCGGCGTCGCCGGCGTGGCCGCGATCACGTAGCCAGGAGGCGATCCGCGCGCGGGAATCGGCGACGATCTCGTGCAGCAGCTCGCGGAGCTCGGGCAGCCGGGCCGCCGCCAGGTACATCTCGACGATCAGCAGCGAGGCGGGGTCGGTTCCCGTGTAGCGGGACAGCTCGCCCAGCAGCCACTCGACGCCGGTCTCGGGGTCGGGCTGCTCCGCCAGCCGCCCGGCCAGCTCCTCCAGCATCGCGCGCGCGACCCCCGTCGAGGCCGCGATCAGCAGGTCGGGCAGCGACGCGAAGTGGTAGTGCACGACCCCGGGGGCGACCCCGGCCCGCTCGGCCACCATCCGCGTGCTGACGCCGCCCCAGCCGGCCTCGGCGATCAGGGCCGCCGCCGCGCCGAGCAGCCGCTGCCGTGTGGTCCTGCCCCGGTCCGCGGACGCCTCCGCCATCTCCCACGTGCTCCGTTCGGTTCTCGTACGACCGCCTTGTACGACTGACTTGGGTGACCGTCTTGGACGTTTGCCCAAAACCATAGCACCGGACATGAGGTCGTCGTCGCGGGGGATGGGCGGATACATGGGAGACCCGGCCGCCGAGGGGAGTGACCGATCATGATGCCGAGGGCGCCGGCGGACGGCGTGCCGCCGTGATCGTCACGGTGGTTCTCGGCCTGGCGGCCGCGGCCCTCCTCGGCCTGGGCTGGGTCGCACAGCAGCACGTCGCGTACACCGAACCGCTGGGCGAGATGCTGCACGTGCGCCTGCTGTTCGACCTGGCGCGCAAACCGGTGTGGCTGGCCGGGATCGCCGCGATGGTCGGCGGGCAGGTCCTCGGGGCCCTGGCCCTGCGGCGTGCCGACGTTGCGTCCGTGGAGCCGCTTCTCGCGACCAACCTCATCTTCGCCCTCGCCGCGGCGGCCCTGTTCTACCAGGAGCGTCTGGGCCCGACGGAGTGGCTGGGCGCGGTGCTGGTCAGCGGCGGCGTGGCCGCCTTCCTCCTGGCGGGTCGCCCCGAGGGCGGTGGGATACCGGCGTCGGGCTCCACGGTGTGGATCGCCGTGCTGATCGTGGCGGGCGTGGCCGCGGGCATGGTCGCCGTGGCGCTGCGGTCGCCCCTGCAGACCAAGGCGATGCTGCTCGCCGCCGCCGCGGGGGCGTTGTACGGCCTCCAGGACGCGCTGACCCGCGGGTCCCTGCTGACGCTCGCGCAGGGACCCGCGGCGCTGTTCACCTCCTGGGAGCCCTATCTGCTGCCCGTGATCGCCGCGACCGGCATCCTGCTCAACCAGAGCGCCTTCGACGCCGCGCCGCTGCGGATCTCGCTGCCCGCCACCACGGCGACCGAGCCGATCGTCGGCATCGTCCTGGGCGTCGCGATGTTCGACGAGCGCCTGCGCGTCGATCCCCCCGCTCTCGCGGGGGAGGTCGGCGGCCTGGTGGCGCTCGTGGTGGGCATCGTCATCCTCGGCCGCTCGCCGTTCCTGGCGAAGTCGGAGCAGGGGCAGCAGGCCCCTCGCGACCGCGCCTGACCGGCGGGCCGTGTACGGCTACCGCATGCCCGGGGAGGTGCGTGCGGCGGCTGCGGAGCGCGCGGTGGTGCGGTTGTCCGGACCCGGCAGGTCGCGGCTGAAGGCGTAGACGGCCGCGGCGGTGGCGATCGCGCCGGTGTTCAGCGCGAGAGCCTTGTCGCTGATGTTGGCGAGGGTGTCGCAGGCCTGGTGGTAGCACGAGTCGTACGCCACCCCGGCGGTGCCGCCGAACATCGCCTGCTCCTCGGGCGTCTTGACGCCCTCGGCGCCGGTGAACGTCCCGCCGGACGGAATCCCGGCGTCGATGAAGGGCCCGTAGTCCGACCGTCCGTCGAAGTCGGTGCCGTTGTGGCGCTGACGGAGGGTGTCGAAGTACTTCTCGAAGAGCTTCTCGATCTCGCCGGATCCCTCGGGGCCGGGACCCGCGCCGGTGGCGTCGGAGTCGTCGCCGTCGTAGATCTTCAGGGCGTAGTTCGGAGAGGCCACCATGTCGAAGTTCAGATACAGCTTGATCTTCGCCAGGTCGGCGGGGGACAGGCTCGCGACGTAGTGCTCGGCCCCGAGCAGGCCCAGCTCCTCCGCGCTCCAGAAGGAGAAGCGCAGCCTGTTCCTCGTCGGGATCTTGCCGAGCGCGGTGGCGACCTCAAGGATCGCGGCGCTGCCCGAGCCGTTGTCGTTGATGCCGGGCCCGGCCGGCACGCTGTCCAGGTGCGCCCCGAGCTGCACCACCCTGTTCGCGTCGCCCCACCGGGAGTCGGCGATGACGTTGTGGGTCGTGCGGATCTCGCTGGTGGTGTCGGTCTTCACACGCACCGTGGTTCCGGCGGCGGACAGTTCCTGGCCGGCCGCGAAGCTAACGCCCACGGCGGGGATGTGCACGGTGGGCTCGCCCAGCGTGCCCTGCAGGGTCTCGGTGCGCCCGGGCTGGCCCTCGTTCATGATGATCACCGCGGACGCGCCCGCGGCCTGCGCGTTCTCCGCCTTCACCTGGAAGTTGCAGGTGCCGCGCTGCACCAGCGCGACGGCGCCCGCGGGGAAGCCGGCGAAGTCGGCGGCCTCGCAGCCGGAGGTCGACGAGTTGGGCGTGGGCCCGGGAGGCAGCACGAGGTCGACGTTCCTGACGGCTCCCGTGACGTCTCCCGACCCGGAGTAGGTCATCGTGGCGAAGTCGCCGACGCTGCTGCCGTCCGGCGGTGTGGGCGCGTACGTCTTGGGAGAGGGCGCCGTCCGCTGCAGGACCGCGGTGGAGTTCTCCTGGAAGAACGGGAACTCGAACTCCTGCACGGTCACCGTGTAGCCGGCCTTCTTCAGCACGCCTGCGACGTAGTCGCGCGAGGCCGCGAAGCCGGGAGTGCCGGCGGCGCGCGTGCCGCCGTTGGCGTTCGCGATGTCCTGCAGCTTGCGCAGGTGCTTCTTCACCGCCGACGCGACCACCGTCTGCGCGATGGCGGCCGGGTCGGGATCGGCGTTCGCCGGCGCGGCCGGCAGGAGGGGAAGCACGAGGGCGGACGCCGCGGTGACGACGGCGGCGCGCATGCCGGGCGAGGCGCGCATTGGGCTCTCCTTTGGGACCAATGGACAGTGATCGGGAACCTAACCGGGTTTGACAGATCCGGAAAGACCCTGTTTTCTCACCCGCCGGGGTATTGTGCGCCCCGCCCTATTCGGAGGTCAGCGGTCGCCCGCCCAGTCGAGCAGCGTCTCGGCGGTGTCCCAGCGGCGGTTGGCCACGTTCTCGCCGAGGATGATCCCGATCAGCCGGTGACCGCCCCGGTCGGCGGCGAACGCCAGGCAGAACCCGGCGGCGTTCGTGGAGCCGGTCTTCACGCCGATCGCGCCCGGCAGGCCGAGCATGTGGTTGGTGTTGTACCAGTCGTACCGGCCGTCCTCGGTCGAGTGCTCGCTGGTCGAGGTGACCTTCTTGAAGACCGGGTTCCGCAGCGCGATCTCCGCGAGCCTGGCCTGGTCGCGTGCCGTGGAGTAGCCGTCGCCGTGGGACGTCGGGAGCCCGTCGGCGTTCACGTACAGGGTGTCCTTCAATCCGAGCTGGCGTGCGGCGGCGTTCATCTTGTCCACGAAGCCGGGCACGCCGGGGCCGTACACGCGGGCCAGGGCGTGCGCCGCGTCCGCGCCCGAGGGGAGCAGCAGGGCGTACAGCAGCTCGCGGACCGGCAGGGTGTCGCCGGGCTCGAGATCGGCCGTCGTGCCGTCGTTGTCCCAGGCGTACTCGAGGTCCTCACGCTTGACCGTGACCTCGTCGTCGAGCTTCGCGTCCCGCAGCACGATGTACGCGGTCATGATCTTGGTCAGGCTGGCGACCGGCATGCGCTTGCCCGCGTTCTTGTCCAGCAGGTCCTGCCCGGTCGTGGCGTCCCACAGATAGACGGCCCGCCCGTGCACCTGCGGCGCGGAAGGGGCCAGCGTCAGGCCGGGAGAGGCCAGGGCGGGAGAGGCGACGACCGGCGCCCCCACTCCCGTGGCCAGGGCAAAGGCGGCCATGGAGACACCAAGAGAAAGCTTCCGAGCGAACATGCGAATCAGCGTGCCATGGCTATTCGGGCCTTTAAGGCTAAAGCTCGCAAAATATCAGTAAAGGGGCGAAACGCATGTGACTCAAGGGGTTTCAGATGGCTTCTCGGGTAATTAGCGACTTGCCCCGCGAACGCCGGGAGCGGATACGTATTCCTGCCGATGCGCGGGAGGGCGGCAGGTATCTAGCGTCGGGGACGCCCACGAGACCCCGAGGTGAGCCATGCGCGTGCTGACCGCGTTCCTGACCGCGTTCCTGCCCGTGTCCCTGTCCGCCCTTCTGACGACCTCCGCCCTCACCGTCCCGGCCACCGCCGCAGAGGCCGCGACCAAGCCCCCGCCGTCCCCCGTCGACGTCGTCTACCAGCGGGCCCACTTCGGCCCCGGCGTCCGGGAGGGCGTGAAGGCGGGCGACACCCTGTCCTTCGCCGCCCCTGTGGGAACGATCTCCTACACCGACGCACTCGGCACCAAGACCTGGGAGTACGCCCGGTGGACCGGCCGTGAGCAGCAGGTCGGGTTCGCCGCCACCGAGCTGGTCGCCTCCTGGAACGCCGACGTGCCCGCCGGCAGCTGGCTGCAGGTCGAGATGCGGGGCCGCCACGCCGCCGGGCAGACGAAGTGGTACGTGCTCGGCCGCTGGGCCTACGGCGACGAGGACATCCGCCGCACGTCGCTGTCCGGGCAGCGGGACGCCGACGGCACCGTCTCGGTCGACACGTTCGTGGCCGCGGCGGGCAAGGCGATCACCGCCTACCAGCTGCGCGTCACGCTCTACCGCGCGCCGGGCTCGGCCGTGCAGCCGGTCGTGCGCACGCTCGGCGCGATGGCCTCCGCGGTGCCCGACCGGGCGACCGTGCCGGTCAGCCCCGGCGGCAGCGCCTGGGGCGTCGAGCTTCCGGTGCCCCGCCGCTCGCAGAACGTCCACGAGGGCCACTACCCCGAGTGGGACGGCGGGGGAGAGGCGTGGTGCAGCCCGACCTCGACCACCATGGTCCTCGGCTACTGGGGGAAGTGGCCCAGCAAGCAGGACACCTCCTGGGTGGACCCCTCCGACCCCGACCCCGAGGTCGACTACGCCGCCAGGTACACCTACGACTACGCGTACGAGGGGGCGGGCAACTGGCCGTTCAACGCGGCCTACGCCGGACGGTACGGGCTTGAGGGGTTCGTCACCCGGCTCCGCTCGCTGACCGAGATGGAGCGGCTGATCCGGGCCGGCATCCCCGTCGTCACATCGCAGTCGTTCAAGGCCGAGGAGCTGCCCGGCGCCGGATACAGCACCAACGGCCACCTCATGGTCATCGTCGGCTTCACCGCCAACGGTGACGTGATCGCCAACGACCCCGCCTCGCCGGACGACGACGCGGTGCGCCACGTCTACCCGCGGGCCAACTTCGAGAACGTCTGGCTGCGCAGCACCGGCAGCGGCGGGATCGTGTACGTCATCCACCCGAAGAACCACCCCCTGCCGCCCACCACTCCGGGACTCCCGGCGAACTGGTAGAGATCTCCCGGGTCCCGCGGCGTACGACCGCGGGGCCCGGCCCTCCTATAGTCAGTCAGGTGACTGACTCGACGAGTGCCCGGGTGAGGGCCGCGAGCGCAAAGCGGCAGCGGCTCATGGCCGCCGCCGCGCAGGTGGTGCACCAGCAGGGTGCGGAGCGCACCACCATCGCCGACATCGCCCGCGCCGCCGACGTCCCGGTCGGCAACGTGTACTACTACTTCAAGACCAAGGACGAGCTCGTCGCCGCGGCGCTGGCCGAGCACTCCCGCCACCTGCGGGATCTCACCGAACGGCTGGAGCGGCTGCCGGACCCCCGGGAGCGGCTCAAGGGCCTCGTGGAGACCTGGGTCGGCCAGCGGGACCTCGCGGCGCGGTACGGCTGCCCGACCGGCACACTCGCCGCCGAGCTGGACAAACGTGACGAGGGTGGCCTGGACGCGGAGGCGGGCAAGGTCATCCGGCTGCTGCTCGAATGGGTCGAGCAGCAGTTCCGGGAGCTCGGCCTGCCGGAGCCCGACGGCCTCGCGCTGACCCTTGTGGGCGCCTACCAGGGGATGTCGCTGCTGGCGAACGCCCTGCGCGACCCCCGGATCATGACGCGCGAGGGAGCCCGGCTGATCGGCTGGCTCGACTCACTCGTCTGAGCCGGACGCGTGCTTCGCGAGCAGCGTGGTCAGCGCCGCGGTCCGCGCGTCGTCCCACCCGTCCGGCGGGGCGATCCGCGCCCACGCCGCGACCACCTCGCCGTCATAGTCGTGGCCGTGCCCCGGCGGCGCGTCGAGGGAGAAGACCAGGTCGGCGGTGATCTGCCAGAACGTCACGAACGGATACCACCGGATCCAGGGCAGCACGTCGTCGCCGCGCCGCTCCTCCAGCCAGTCGGGACGGGAGAGGACGAGCCGGGGCGCCCACCACACGATCGGGTCGGAGGGATGCTGGAGGTAGACGACCCGCGGCGCGTTCCACGGTGAATCGGGCGCGTCCAGGTCGGAGGGGCGGTTGGCGAAGCGCACGGTCTCGCCGTTCCGGTAGACGGGCAGCGCCTCCCTGCTGCCCGGGTCGCGGCCGTCGACGAGCCGCCGCCACAGCGCGCTGCTGTCCGGCGGCCCGACGAACAGCGCGCCGTCGGTGCGCTCACGCAGGTCCCGGTCGCCGCCGAACGCCGACTCCGCGCCGAACGCACCCAGGCTCTCCCCGAAGACCAGTAACTTGGGCCGGTGCCCGGCGGGCAGCGCCGACCAGCGGGCGTACACCTGGTCGAACAGCTCGCGCCCGGCCGCCCTGGCGCGTTCGCGGTCCACCAGGAACGACAGCCAGCTCGGCAGATAGGAGTACTGCATGGAGACCAGCGCGGTGTCTCCGCCGTACATGAACTCCAGGGCGGCGGCCGCCTGCGGGTCCACCCAGCCGGTGCCGGTCGTCGTGACCACGCAGAGCACCTTGCGGCCGAACGCGCCGGTCCGCTCCAGTTCCCGTACGGCCAGGGCGGCCCTCTGGCGTGTGGTCGCGGCGGAGTCGAGCCCCGCGTAGACCCGGATCGGGGAGACGGCGGGCCGCCCCGCGAAGCCGCTCAGCTCGCCTGCCGTCGGCGCGTGCGCGACGAACGCGCGGCCCTCCAAGCCGAGGGACGCCCAGGAGGCCAGCGAGGAGGGGCTGCCCGACAGCGTGGCGGCCGTCGGCGGGGTGATGCCGGGCGAGGTCTCGGTGTTGATCGCGGCGAAGCTGTGGTCGGCCCCTCTGAGCAGGGCCTCGGTGAGGATCCCGTCGGTCAGGAAGACGGCCAGCACGCCCACCCCGAGCCCTGCAGCGAACTGCGCGGCCGTCGCGGGGAACCACCGTCCGAGGAGGCGGCCCAGCGCCCGTGCCGCGATCCGCAGCGTCCGGGCGGCGGTCAGCAGGGCGAGGAACAGGGCCGCCGCGATCAGCGGGACGCCGAGGTAGTTGAGTCGCTCCGGCGGGTTCATCCCCATCAGCGCGTAGATGTCCCGCTGCGCGCGTACACCCAGGACCAGCGAGGCCGCGCCGAGACCGCAGCCGAACGTCGCGACCAGCCGCCGGACCCGCCGTCTTCCCTTGCGCTTCCATGCCGCGCGCCACTTCGCCGGGAGCCGGGCCGCGGCCGGGCGCACAAGTGCGCCGGCGAGCACTCCCACCAGATATCCGGTGGCGGTGAGCACCCCGGCGATGATCCCCTGCAGCGTCCAAGGCCGGGGCAGCAGCGACGGCGTGAGAGACAGGGAGAAGAAAGCGGCGGCGAGGACGATTCCGGCCGTGCCCAGCGGCGCGTTGAGACGCAGCCGCTGTCTTTCCCCCATCAGGTCCCCGATCCATGCAGCGTCCGATGGCCTACGGAGCAGGCAGGCTATCAAGGTCACGAACTGGTCACGCCGCGGGTGGGGGACGTCCCGGTCACACCCCCGCCCAAGGCCGCCTCTGTCCCCAGCGCGGGAGCAGGGCCGTGGCGATGGCGACCAGCGGGTCGATGGCGAGCCACGGTTCCCGTTCGGCGCTCATTGACTCTCCTGCGCAGTCAACCGTGGGTGAACGAAGGAGAGTCGGGGAGGAGCCCGATCATCGGGCAGGACCGGACAGAAGGCAGCAGGACGGGCTGTCTCTTCGTCCTCTTCTCAGGGCTGTGATGCGTTGCTACATTCCGAAGCAAGAATCAATTTCAGTTTTTGGGGAGGTGCGATGACCGCTCTCCGTGCCGAGCGGGAGGCGACGGCGCCCGCTCGACGAGAGCCGCCGCCGTCGATGGTCGAACGGATGACGCTCATCATGGACGCGTTCCCCGGTCGCTCCACCCGTCTCACGCTTGAGGACGTGGTGCGCTGCACCCACCTCCCGCGCTCGACGGCTCATCGCATCCTCGACCAGCTCGTACGACTGAACTGGCTGGACCACACGCCGTTCGGCTACAGCCTGGGCAGGCGGGCGCTCCGGCTCGGCGGCCGGGACGGCAGCCACGACGAGATCCGGGAGGCCGCCGCGCCGCTGCTCCACAACCTGCAGATCCGGACCGGTATGGTCGTCCACCTCGCCGTGCTCGACGGCGCCGAGGTGTTCTACCTCGACAAGGTCGGCGGCCGGTTCGCCCTGTCGGTGCCGTCCCGTGTCGGCGGCCGGGCTCCGGCCCACTGCACCGCGCTCGGCAAGGCGATCCTCGCCTGGATGGAGCCCGAGCAGGTCGAGGCGCTCATCGACGGGCACATCAGCCGTCTGACCAGCCGGACCATCGGCGACATTGGCACGTTGCACCAGGAGCTCAACCGCATCCGGCGGCGCCGCGGTCTCGCCTTCGAGCGGGGGGAGTGCTTCCCCCACATCTCCTGCGTCGCCGCGGCCGTTCGCGGCCACGAAGGGCCGGTGGCCGGCATCTCCCTGGTGGGCGACGTCCGCACGGCGCTGGAGAAGGTGGCCCCGCTCGTGGTCGACGCCGCGCGGCAGGTCTCGCTCGCCCTCTTCCCCGACCTGGATTCCCAGCGCAGATCCCGGGCCGTCCACCGCGTGCCGGACCGCACCTGGTCCCCGGGAACCATGAACCCCCTGCTGGCCGTCGGCCAGAACGGCGATTGGCTCTGAGGGCACGTTCGACCTGAACACGATCAGATCCGCAGCCGCCCGGGCCGGGGCCGCTCGTAGGTGAAGGTCCAGCGGTCGGTGCCGGTTTGGCGGCGGGTGTAGCGCTGAGGGTGCTGGTAGCGGTCGCGGTTGTGGAACTGACAGGCCGGGCCGAGGAGTTTCAGGTCGGTGAGTCCGCCGGTGCTCCAGTTGTCGGCATGATCGATCTGGCACATCGTGGCGGGGAGCGGGCAGCCGTCGATCCAGCAGGTGGCATACCGGGCGAAGATGGCTCGTCGTTGGGCGGGGGTGGCCAGGCGGACCTTGCGGCCCATGTCGAGCACTTGTCCTTCGGCGTCCATGACCAGCCGCACGAGAGTCGAGGTGCGGGCGAGGCGGTGCACGCTGGTGACGGGCAGCATCTGCCCGGTCGCCAGCAACAACCCCGGCACCGTCCCCAGCAACGTCCCGGGCGCCGTCTCGAACAGTGCCCCCGGCGGCGTCCTGAACAGTGCCCCCGGCGGCGTCCCTAACAGTGCCCCCGGCGTCCCGGGCGGCGGCCCAGGTGACGCTCCCTGCCCCGTCCCCGGTGCCTGCGTCGCAAACGCGCACCTCGCCGCGCCGCCGCACCGGCACGCGCCCTGGCCGTCCGCCGCGTCTTGCCGAGCCCGGCCTTGCTCCTCGCAGCCCTGCTCCTCGCGGCCCTGGTCGTGGCGGTACTGGCCGCAGCGCACGTCGCTGTGGTCCTCAGGCGTGGTCTGCGCATCCCGGCAGTCCCCCGCAGGCTGATGCCCGGCGTGGGTGCGACGTGCGAAGGCGTCCTCGGGAGGAGGATCGGGCTGCGCTGCCTGGGCAGGCGCTGTGCCGGAAGGTGCTGCGTGCGAGGACGCTGTGCCGGAAAGTGCTGTGTTCGAGGGTGTTGTGTTCGAAGGCGCTGCGTGCGCAGGCCCGCCACCGTCAGCAGGCAATGCTGACCCGTGCCGCCTGGCGTGCGTTGCCCCGGTCTGTGCCGCGGCACGGTCGCAGTCATCGCCCTCTACCGGCGGGATGTCGTCGCCCTCGGTAGAGGTGGCGCTCGCGGTGTCGTGCGGCTCGCGCTCACCGGCCCGCTGCTCACCAGTGCCGCACTCACAAGTCCCGCGCTCACGGGGTGCGCGCCTATCGGTCCCGCGCTCGTAGGTTCCGTGCTCACCTGCCCCGTGCTCGTCGGGGCCTGGGTGGCGGGACTCCTTATCGCGGGGACCGGTGGTGGCGCGGTCGGCGTTTCCGGCATCGGCGTGTGCGGCTCCATCGGCTCCGGCGTCGCTCCCCGCACCGGAGTCCGTCGCTCCGTCGGCACCGCCCGCGTTACCGGGGTCCCCCGTCGCGCCGGGGACGGCGTCGTCGGCCTCGTTGGTGTCGTCAGTGCTTTCGGCATGGTCAGGGTCCGCGGGGTGGTCGGTGGTGGCGGCGGGGTCGGTGGTGGCGGCCTCGCTGGGGGCAGAGCCGCTGGCGTCGTCGGCGGCGGGGTCGGAGTCGGCAGGGTGGGGGTCGGTGGTGGGGTCGGTGGGGAGGGATTCGGCGTTGACGAGGACCAGGAGTTCGGTGGCGATCTTCTGTTCCAGCAGGGCGATGAAGGCATCGGCCTGGCGCACGCTCAGTGGCCGGTCATCGCCTTCCGCGCGGGGTTTGGCGTAGGCGTCGAGCAGGGCGCGTAGCCGGGCTGCCGCTTCGCGGGGGAGGGAGAACTCCCCTTCCAGGCCGCCGCCCCGCCCGGGGCGCACCCGCAGGAACCGCCGCCCGTAGTCGGCCCGCTCGTCGCGGTCCTCCCCATCAGGGTCCAGCACGGCACGCAGGTAACGCCCGGCCTTGGCCACCTCCGCCGCGCCTGCTTTGGTTGCGAGCTCCAGCAGGATCGGCTCGGCCAGACCGGCGTGCTCGTCGGACAGGTTCGCGGTGGCGGTGCAGATCGCTTCCACCACCCCTGCCGCCAACTGGCCGGCGGCGAACTTCTCCCGCACCCGGGGCAGACGCGCCAGCTCCACCGCCAACGTCAGCAGGCGGCTGGCTCCGCCGACGCTCATCCCGGCGGCGGTGCGCAGCCAGCTGCGGGTGGAGGCATGCCCATGCTGCTTGACCTGCCCCGCCCGATGGACCCGGCCCACCCGATCGGCAATTGCGCAGGTGATCCGATCCCGCGCGAACAGCAAATCCTCCGCCTCAGCCAGGCAGACATCCGCATCCTCCGGAAGCGGCGCCAACGCCAACGCCTGCGCCGACTCACGAACAGACCCCACCAGCACCCACGACGACCGAGCGCGCGGACGACCACCCGCATCGGCGGCACCCGCGCCGCCACCACCATCGACACCAAGGCCATCGGCACCCAGGCTGCCTGGGCTCCCGGTGCCGGGCGTGCCGTCGCTCGTGTGCGCGCTCGTGTGCTGCGGCGGCTGGAGGTCGGCGATCGGGAAGTACTCGCGGGCGGATGAGCCATCGGCAGACCACAACGGCGAGTCGGCGGTCAACCGGTCCCACCAGTCGTCGGAACTATTCGAACGACGAAGGCGGTCAGGATGAGAGTCGAACAGATCCATCACACCTCCTCGGGAAATTCGAAAGTCTGTATGAATTCTCTCATTGCTCCAGGTCGTCGAGCAACGCGACGAAGCGATTAGCTGGAGTTACAGGTGGGAGGAGATAGGCAGGTCAGGGCCCGGTTCTGGCGGTGCTGGTGCATGCATCCGGGGCGGTCGCGACGGCAACGACGCGCCGGGTACGCGCAGGAAGGGGCAATCCTGCCAGCAGCAACTCCACTTATAGGTGGCGCAGAGAGGGGTCAGCCGTGCGGTCGCGGCTTTGACGTCATCGTTGTCGATGTCCGGATGGTGCCGGGGCGCGCCGTCGATCGCCCTGTACGGCGACGGTGAGCTCGGGAATCGTGTCCTGCGGCGAGAAGGACTGTGCCTCCTCGAAATCAACCCCGGTGGTTAGGGCGTCGACCAGAAGGCTGCGAATTCGCCGGGTCGCCCCGCGCACTCGGACGGCCGGATCACCGGAAGGGGCCGCGGCAGGGGGAGGTCGGTGCTCACCCCCAGTGGTCGCCCCAGCCCCACAGATTGGGACCGAGGGCGGCGGCCTGGTCGTCCTGCTCCACTCCGAACCGGCCGCGGAAGAACAGCATCGGGCGCTGCTCGGTGACGACGGGTTCGAGCTCGCGCACGTGGCCGATGATCACGTCGTGGTCACCGGCGACGTGCACGTCGCGCACGTCGCCGTGGACTCGCAGCAGCACCTTCCGCAACGCCGGAGTGCCCCATCGCGACAGGTCCCAGTCGAGTCCAGCGAACTTGTCGCCTCTGCTGGAGCCGAATCGGCCGCAGATGTCGATCTGATCCTCGCCGAGGACGTTCACGCAGAAGCGGCCCGACTTTTTGATCCGCGGCCAGGCGCGGCCCTTGTGGTCGGCACAGAACAGGATCAGCGGCGGTTCGAGGGACACCGAGGCGAACGACTGGCAGGCGAAGCCCACCGGTTCCCCGTCGTCGAGGCCCGTGACCACGCTAACGCCGGTCGCGAACATGCCCAGCGCGCGCCGGAACTCGGCCGGCGTCGGCGGCGCCACCTCGGTGAACTCGGGGTCGGCGGGTGCAGCGGTCATGGACTCACCTCGCGTACGTGTCGGTGCCTCAGGTGACGAACTTACAAACCCCCTTACGGGCGGATCGCACGGGGATCCCGGTCAACGGAAGCCGCGTACGGGCGGGGTTACGGTCCGAGCGGGTCACCTGCCGGCCCGCCCCGGCCTCACTCATCGGGATGATCGTCCTGTTCGCGATATCTGTCCAGTTAGCGACACCGAATTGCGGACGAGCGCGGACGTCGAGCGGGGCTGTCCTCCCCGGTGATGCGGCGGGTGATGGGCGTGCACGAGCTCGACTACGGCCACCTGCTCGACGACATGGTGCTGTCGCGGGACGAGCCGCGACCGAGTACGTCGTGCCCGGCATCGAGCTGATCGACACGGGCCGGGCGTCGCCGTCCCGCTGCAGGTAAAGACGGGTTTTGTCCTGTTTACACCATTCTGGTGCTGTGTGTACCTTTAGGTCGCACGGCATGGGTACCGGCCGACATTCTCCGTCGTATCCCTTGCCGTGTCGTTGCCCGGACCGCGCGGTGGTCGCGCGGCCGCCGAATCCGCGTCATGTGGAGCCGGGGACCCACTCTCTCGGGGTGAATCGGCGCGCAGGCCCCCAGATGCGCCCGTAGGGCACTTCCTGCCCGAACCCGTCAGCTAACCCGGTAGGCGGAATGGAAGCAAGGAGTCAACCCCGCCATGTCCATCCATCGGCTCTCCCTCGGGGGCCGGCCCTCCCGCCGGCGCCTGCGCTCCGCCCTCGCTGCGGCGACCCTCGCGGTCTCGGCCGCCACGGCCACCGTCACGGCGGCCGTCGCCCTGCCCGCCCCGGCGTACGCGAACCCGCACACGTACGGCCAGGACGTCTCCGGCTACGAGGCCGACCACGACTGGATGAACAGCCGCGCGCAGTTCGGGTTCATCAAGGCCACCGAGGGGACCGACTGGGTCGACTCGTCCTTCCCCCGGCACTGGCAGGAGCTGGCCAAGAAGGGCATCGTCCGCGGCGTCTACCACTACGGCCATCCCTCCAACGACCCCATCGCCGAGGCCGACCACTTCCTCAGTGTGGTGAACTCGCAGCCGCACAAGCCCGGCGACATCCTGGTCCTCGACCTGGAGACCGCCGACGGCGAGTCCGTCGAGCAGGTCAACAGGTGGGCCAAGACCTGGCTGGAGTACGTGACGGCCAAGACCGGCACCAGGCCGATGTTCTACAGCGGCTGGAACTTCGCGAACAAGTACGGCCGCGGCCTCGGCCAGTACCCCCTGTGGGTGGCCCACTACAGCAAGGCGCCGGGCGACATCACGCCGCCCGCCGACTGGAAGTCCTGGGCGATCCACCAGTACACCGACACGCCCATCGACCAGAACGTCTCCGCGCTGACGCCCGCCCAGCTGCGCGCGCTCGGCCGGCCGTAGCCGAACGGGCCCCGGGGCGGGGCGTCCCCGCCCCGGGGCCGAGGCCGGTCGACCGGCTCGGTCAGACCACCGCGCCGGAGCCGTCACGCCGCGCGGGCCTCGCACGCGGCGCGGCGGGAGCCGGCGGCGGCTGGCCGGACCGCCGCTCCAGCGCGATCGCCACCGGCCCGGCCACGAACGACGACGACAGCGTCCCCACGACGATGCCGATCAGCAGGGCGACGGCGAAGTCACGCAGCGAGTCGCCGCCGAACACCGCCAAAGCCGCCAGGATGAACAGCGCCCCGAGCCCGGTGTTCACCGTGCGCGGCACGGTCTGCAGGATCGCGGCGTTCACCACCCGGCCGAACGGCTCCCGGCGCCGCAGCGGCCACAGCTCGCGCACCCGGTCGAACAGCACGACCTTGTCGTTGACCGAGTAACCGATGATCGTGAGCATCGCGGCCAGGAACACCCCGTCGATCGGCTTGCCCAGCCAGGCGAACGTGCCGACGACGACGGCCGCGTCCACGAACAGGGCCGCCACGGCCGCCGTGCCGAACGTCCACCGGAACCGGAACGCCAGGTAGACGAGCTGCGCGGCGAGCGCGACGGCGAGCGCGATGAGCGCGTTGCGGCGCAGCTCCTCACCCAGGCTCGGACCGATGAGCTCGTCGCGGTGCTTGGTGACCTCACCCACGCTCCGGTCAAGCGCCTGCTCCACGCGCACCACGTCGTCGGCGCTGATCTGCCCGGTGCGCACCGAGATCGCGTCGTCCGACCTCTGGACGACGGCGGAGGGGAACCCGGCGTCCGCCACCGCCTGCCTCGCCGCCGCGACGTCGACCGGCCGGCTCGTGCCGAACTCCACGATCCGGCCTCCGGTGAACTCGACGCCGTAGTTCAGGCCGCGGGTGACCAGCCCCGCCCCCGCGAGCACGAGCAGCCCGGCCGCGACGGCGAGCCACAGCCGCCTGCCGCGCATCAGGTCCGGCCCGCGCCGGGTCAGCCAGGTCCTGACCCGGCCGATCGAGCCGATGCCGGACGCCCGCGGGCCGATCCTCGCGATCAGGGCGGCGGCGAGCACCCGGGTGATCAGCATCGCCGACACCAGCGAGGCCAGCACGCCGATGGCCAGCGTCACGCCGAAGCCCTTCACCGGCCCCGAGGCCAGCCAGAACAGCAGCCCGGCGGCGAGCAGGGTGGTGATGTTGGAGTCGGCGATCGCGCTCCAGGCGTTCTTGAAGCCGCGTTCGAGAGCCGCCTTGAGACCCCGGCGGGGCGCCTCGCCGTACTCCTCCCTGGCCCGTTCGAAGACCAGCACGTTGGCGTCCACGGCCATGCCGATGGCCAGGACGAACCCGGCCAGGCCGGGCAGTGTGAGCGTGGCACCCATGGCCACGAGCCCGGCGTACGAGATCAGGCCGTAGCAGGCGAGCGCGACCGCGGCCAGCACGCCCACCAGCCGGTAGACGACGCCGATGAACACCGCGGTCAGGATCACCCCGACGACGCCGGCCTTGGCGCTCGCGGCGATGGCGTCGGCGCCGAGGGTCGGGCCGACCGTGCGCTGCTCGACCAGCTCCAGCGGCACCGGGAGCGAGCCGCCCTTGACCAGCACCGCGAGGTTCTGCGCCTCCTGGGCGGTGAACGACCCGGTGATCTGCGTGCTGCCGCCGGAGATCCCCGCCTCGCAGGCGATCGACTCGTCCACCTGCGGCGAGGAGATGATCTCGTTGTCGAGGACGATGGCGACGCGGCGCTTGTGGTCGCCGACCGGCGCGCAGGCCGCTGTCCCGGTCAGCTCCCGCCAGGGACCGGGCTCCTTGAAGTCGATCGTGACGAACCAGCCCGGCCCCATCTGGGGGTCGCTGCGCGCGGCGGCGTCGGTGACGCCCGCCCCGCTGAGCGCGACCGGGCCGAGCTTCAGCCTCTGGCCGCTCTCGTCGGCGACCGCGTCCCTGTCGCCGTCCTCGGCGGGACCGAGCACCGGATGGAAGTTGAGCTGGGCGGTCTTGCCGATGACCGCGGCGGCCTCGCGCGGGTCGAGCACGCCGGGCAGTTCGACGATGATCCGCTTCTCGCCGGAGCGGACCAGGGTGGGATCGACGACTCCGAGGGCGTCGGCCCTGCGCCGGAGCACGTCGAGGGCGCGGTCGGTGGCGTCGGCGTCCGCCTTGACCGTGGGTGAGTCCTTCGTCTCGAAGACGAGCTGGGTGCCGCCGCGCAGGTCGAGGCCGAGGCGCGGGGCCATGGTGAAAGCGAGCAGCAGTGAGGTCGCGATGACGGCGAGCGCCGCCACCGCACGCCACATGGGCGCACGGGACATGAAGCCTCCACAGGCGTACGAGTGGGAAAGGTCTCAGTACGCGGTGGAGGGAGGAGCTCGGGCGGTGGCGGCCCGGTGCGGGCACTGGGCGGGCGGGCCGTCGTGATGCGGCCCGGCCCGGGTGACCCGGGTGCCGCCGCGCGGCGCCGCCGGGTTGGGCAGCACGACCGGTCCGCCGGACGCGCCGGGGCCGCCCGCGCCCGCCTGGACCCGGGGCGGGTCGCCCTGAGCCGGCCGTGTGGCGTGCGCCGGAGGGCAGCGCACGCCGCCCGTCTCGACGGCCGGACGGCCGGTGGCGAGGTGGGTGCCGGCGGCGTGGTGAATGCCGGTGACGCGATGTGGCGTCTGCAGTGTGCCCGCGGACGCGGGCACGCCGCCGGAGGTCAGGAAGATCGCGTGCAGCAGGAGCAGCAGCGCGGCGGTCAGCCTGCGTCGCGCCATCCTTCCCCCCTCCCGCGAAACCCGTGCCTTGCGGCCACCGTACCCAAGTAGAGGGGAACGGAGAACGCACCCGAGTGGACGGGAACGTTTCCGGAGATGCGGGTATGCACAACAAATGGCGGAAATCGGGCAGGGACCGATTGGGAGAAACGGGCAACGGGAAACGCGGATGACCGTTTCGCGAAGGTGGGTTATGGTCGGTCACATGGCGACCTCACGACGTGGCACGTGCGGGTCCACCGCCTTCACGTTGGTGGTGGGCCTGCTGATGCTTGCCCTCGCGCTGGTCGCCTCCACCCCCGCCTGGTACGGCGGCGATCCCGCTCAGCGTGCGCCGCAGGCCGCGGCCGAGGTGTGGACGCCGGGGGCGTGGACGCCGCAGTCGGCGACCCTGCCCACGGGCGCCGCAGGTCCCGAGCATCTGCCGTTCCCGTTCCGGCCGCGCAGCGTGGCGGCCGCGCCGGATGCTCCCGTCTCCGCGCCGGAGCCCGCCCGGCATCACGAGGACATCGTCCTCAGCCCGCAACAGACCGGGCATCGCACCGCGGGCTCGCGCAGCCCGCCACAGGCCCTCTGACGAGCTCGCTCGAAGCGCGCCTGACCCGCCATACCGCCCCGGCGGCCGTGGCGCGCGCCGTCATGCGGCCGTCCTCCCAGCCCTGACCACCATCGCGCGCGGGCCATTCCCGCGTACTCGTTTCGCGCACCGGCACCGGTGCGCCGACGGCGCGCGTGCTCGCGCGCCACCTCATCCCTCACCTGGAGTGATGCCGCTTATGGCAGAGATCAGGTCGCCGCGCCTCCTCATGGAGGAGTGCCGGCGGTACACGACGCAGCTGTCCGAGCTGCGCATGCTGCTCGAGGAGCGGCTCCACGCCGCCCGGGCACGGCGGGCGCGTCTCGACATCGCCGCGATCGAGGCGGCACTGGAGCGGATGGAGCGGGGCCTCTACGGCACCTGTATCCGATGCGAGGCGTTCCTTCCGCTCGACCGGCTCAGGGCCGCGCCGCAGGTGCAGCAGTGCGCCTCCTGCGCCGGCGAGACACGGCTGACGGCATGACGGCCCTGGCCCTCGACCTCGGCACCGCGCGGACCCGGCTGCTGCTGTCCGGCAGCACGGCGATCAAGGAGCGGCCCTCGGCGTTCGGCGAGCCGGGGACGCGCCGGTGGCCGGTGCGGCACGGCATGGTCGCCGACATGCCAAGCTGCGTCCGGCTGGTCCGCGCGGCGCTGAGCGACGCCGTGACCGGGCAACACCCGCCGCTGGAACGCGTGCTGCTCGGCGTGCCCGTCGCGGCCTCGCGACTCGACCGGCGAGCGGCGTACGCGGCGGTCAGCAGCGCCGCCCGCTGCCGGGTGACGATCGTCGAGGAGCCGCTGGCCGCGGCGGTCGGCTGCGGGGTGGACATCGCCGACCCGAGGCCCAGGATCCTGCTCGACGCGGGAGCGGGGATCGCCGAGGCCGTCGTCATCCGCGCGGGCGAGATCGCCGACGCGGGCGCCGTACAGGTCGACGTGGGCGACCTGGCCGGCTGCCCGGCGCACGCGCGGGAACGGGTCGTGGCGATGGTCGCCGACCTGATCGCGCGCATCCCCGCCGCCCTGCGGGCCACCGCCCGGCGGCAGGGCCTGCTGATCACCGGCGGCGGCGCCCGTGACCCGGAACTGGCCCGCAAGCTCTGCGCGGAGCTGCGGATCACCGTCAGCCCCGCGCCCGATCCCGTCAACGCGACCGTCAGAGGGCTGGCCTGCCTGCTGCCCACGGTCGAGCACCGCACTTCCGGCACCTCTGCCATGACGAATGCCATCGGACGAAAGGACGTCGACGATGACCACCAGTGACGAGTTCACCGCCATCAGCGAGCTGCAGACGCAGGCCATGCGCGCCGACCTGGAGGAGCAGCTCCACCGGCGCGAGGTGCAGCTGCGCGACCTGCGGGCCGCCGTCGACGGCGGCAACGACGACACCGCGAGGCTCGCCCTGCTCGCCGACCTCGCCGCCACCGAGCGGGGGGTCGCCGAGCTGCGCAAGGCGCTGGAGCGGATCGAGGAGGGAAGCTACGGCCGGTGCGCCGACTGCACCGCGGTCATCCCGTTCGGGCGGCTGAAGATCCGGCCCATGGCCCGCTACTGCATCGCCTGCCAGCGGCGCCACGAGGCCCGCTGAGGCCGTCCCCGCCGGGGAGTTGTGCTCGATACAGCCGGGCGTACGCGCCTTCCGCCGTCAGCAGCTCGTCGTGCGTGCCCTGCTCGACGATCCGCCCCTCGTCCATCACGAGGATGAGGTCGGCGTTCCTGACGGTCGACAGGCGGTGGGCGATGACGAACCCCGTGCGCCCGGCCCGCAGCGAGGTCATGGCGCGCTGCACCAGCACCTCCGTGCGGGTGTCGAGCGCGCTGGTGGCCTCGTCGAGCACCAGGATGGGGGGATCGGCCAGGAACGCGCGGGCGATCGTGACGAGCTGCCGCTCGCCCGCGCTGAGCCCCTCGCCGTCGTCGTCGACCACCGTGTCGTACCCGTCGGGCAGCGTGCGCACGAGGTGGTCGACGCCGGTGGCCCTGGCCACCTCGACGATCCGGTCGCGCGGTACGGCGCCGGCGCCGTACGCGATGTTGTCGGCGATCGTGCCGTGCCGCAGCCAGGTGTCCTGGAGCACCATGCCGATCCTGGCGCGAAGCTCCCGCCTGGGCACCCGGGCGATGTCCACCCCGTCCACCGTGATCCGCCCGCCCGTGACGTCGTAGAAGCGCATGAGCAGGTTGATCAGCGTGGTCTTGCCCGCGCCCGTCGGGCCGACGATCGCGACGGTCTGCCCCGGCTCGGCGACCAGGGACAGGTTCTCGATGAGGGGGCGATCCGGCGCGTACCGGAACGAGACGTTCTCGAACGTCACCCGGCCGGTGGTCGCGGCCGGAAGGCGGACGGGGTCGCGCACCGGCTCCTCCTCGTCCTCGTCGAGCAGTTCGAAGATCCGCCCGGCCGAGGCGAGCACCGACTGCAGGAGGGTGGACATCGACGTGACCTGGTTCACCGGCTGCCCGAACTGCAGGCAGTACTGGATGAACGCCTGCACGTCGCCGACCGACAGCGCGCCGGCCGCCACCCGCAGGCCGCCGATCACCGCGACGAGCACGTAGTTGAGGTTCATGACGAGCGACATCGACGGGCCGATCAGGCTGGACAGCAGCTGCGCCCGGAACCCCGCGCGGAACACCGCGTCGTTGCGCTCGCCGAACTCCCGTACGGCCTGGTGCCGCCGGCCGAACACCCTGACCAGGGCGTGCCCGGTGTAGGTCTCCTCGATGTGGGCGTTGAGCCGGCCCGTGGCGGCGAACTGTTCCGCGAACCTCGGCTGGGCCCGCCTGCCGACCGCCCTGGCCGCCACGACGGACAGCGGCACCATGACCAGCGAGACGAGGGCGAGCAGCGGCGAGGTCCACACCATCATCGCCAGCACGCCGACGAGAGTGATCAGCGCGGTGACCGCCACGCTGAGCACCTGCTGCAGCGTCTGGCCGACGTTGTCGACGTCGTTGGTGGCGCGGGAGAGCACATCGCCCCGCTGCTGTCCGTCGAAGTAGGCGAGCGGCAGCCGCGCGAGCTTGGCCTGGGTCCGCTCCCGCAGCCGGAAGACCAGCCGCTGCGCGACGGTCGCGGTCGTCCGCTGCTGGGCGAGGGAGAGGAGGAACGCGGCCAGATAGCAGGCGAGGGCGCCGAGCAGCACCCCGCCGATCGCGGCGAAGTCCACCCGGCGGTGCCCGGACACGGCCGACAGCACCAGGTCGGTGGCCGCGCCGAGCAGCCGGGGGACCGCCACGGTCAGGGCCACGGCCACGGCCGCGCAGGCGAGGGCGGCCACGGCGAGCGGGAGTTCGGGGCGGGCCGTCTCCAGCAGACGCCGGACGGTTCCGTGCTTCGGGGCTGTCACGCGGCCACCTCCTGGCCTGTCTGGGAGAAGACGATCTCGCGGTAGGCGGGGCACGAGGCCATCAGCTCCTCGTGGGTTCCCGACCCGGCGACGCGGCCCTCGTCGAGCACCACCACCCGGTCGGCGTGGCGGGCCGAGGAGATCCGCTGGGCGACCAGGACGACGGCGACGTCGCGGGTCTCCCCCGCCAGCGCGTCGGCGAGGGCCCGCTCGGTGACCGGGTCGAGAGCGGAGAACGGGTCGTCGAGCAGCAGCACCCGGGGACGGGCGACAAGCGCCCGCGCCACCGTCAAACGCTGCCGCTGGCCGCCGGACAGCGAGGCGCCCCCCTGCCCGAGCGGTGTCTCCAGGCCCTCCGGCAGCGCCTCGACGAAGTCGCGCGCCTGCGCGACCTCCAGCGCGTGCCACAGTTCGGCGTCCGTCGCCTCGGGCCTGCCGTACCTGAGGTTGCCGGCGATGGTGCCGGAGAACAGGTACGGCCGCTGCGGCACCAGCGCGACGACGCCGGCCGGCTCCTCGGCGGGCAGCGACGCGACGTCCGTCCCGTCGAGGAGCACCCGTCCAGCGGTCGGGCCGAGCAGCCGGGCCACGAGGTTCAGCAGCGTCGTCTTGCCCGAGCCGGTGGAGCCGACGACCGCGACGGTCTCGCCGGGGCGGACGTGGAGATGCACGCCGCGCAGCACCGGTTCCTCGGCCCCCGGATAGCGCACGTGCGCGTCGCGGACCTCGACCTCTCCCTTCCACATCCGGTCGCTGGCGGCCGGCGGCGCGTCCGGTCGGGACCCGGTCTCCAGCACCTCGCGCATCCGGAGCGCGGATACCCGGGCGCGCGGCGCGGCCAGGACGGTGAAGGTCGCGAGCAGGGCGGACCCCAGGATCACGGCCAGGTAGTTGAAGAACGCCACCAGCGAGCCGACCCGGGTGACGCCGTCGTCGACGAGGTGCCCGCCGTACCAGATGATCGCCACGCCGCACAGGTTGCCGATCAGCATCCCGGCGGGAAACATCACGGTCCCCAGCCGCGCGGCGCGTACGGCGAAGCCCAGCAGCGCGCCGTTGGCCTCGGCGAACCCGGCGCGTTCGCGGTCCTCGGCGGCGAACGCCCGGACGACCCTGACCCCGGCGATCTGCTCGCGCATCAGCCGGTTGACCTGGTCGACGCCGCGCTGCGTCGCATGCGCCAGGGGGGTGAGCCGGTGCAGGATCACCCACAGGACGGCCGACAGCGCGGGCAGCGCGACCAGCAGCAGCGTGGACAGGCGCAGGTCCTGCCGCAACGCCATGACCACCCCGCCGAGGAAGATCATCGGCGTGCCGGCCAGGCCGGTCAGCCCCATGAAGACCAGCGTCTGCACCTGCTGCACGTCGCCGACCGTGCGGGTGATCAGGGACGGGACTCCGAAGCGGCCCACCTCCCGTGAGGAGAACGACTGGACCTTCGCGTAGACGTCGGCACGCAGCTCGTGACCGACGGCGGCGGCGGTTCTGGCCGCGAGGACGCCCACCACGGCCGAGCACAGGACCTGTGCCAGGGTCCCGGCCACCATGAGGCCGCCCAGACGCAGGATCAGCCCGGTGTCGCCGCGCAGCACGCCGTCGTCGATGAGCGTGGCGTTGATCGTGGGCAGCAGAAGGGCGGCGAGCGCCTGCGCGATCTGGAGTACGGCGACCAGGGCGACGGCGCCGCGATGGGGACGCAGGGCGGAGCGGAGCAGGGAGCCCATCTCAGCCTCCGTACGGCCGCGCCGCCCGCGCCTCGCGCAGGGCCCGGCCGAACCAGACGAGCTCGTCGAGCATGACCTTGGCCGCGCCCTCCGGGCCCGCGGGGTCCTTCGGCCAGTTCCCCTCCGCGTCGAACAGCGTCCAGGGGCTCTGGAAGGCGACGGAGTCGCGGATCGTCACCGCGTGCAGCTCGGCGAAGACCAGCCGGAGCTGCTCGACGGCCCGCAGGCCGCTGGACATGCCGCCGTAGCAGACGAACCCGACGGGCTTGGCCGCCCACTCCCGGTGATAGCTGTCGATCATCAGTTTGAGCGCGGCGGGGAAGCTGCGGTTGTACTCCGGGGTCACCACGACGAAGGCGTCCGCGGCCTCCACCCGGGGCCGCAGCCCGACCGTCTCCTCCGGCTTCTCGCCGCCGAAATGCCCGCGCAGCCCGTCGGGGAGCCGGGTCTCTGCCAGGTCGATCACGTCGAGCGCCACGTCGTCGCGCCGCTCGGCCTGACCGGCGAACCAGTTCGCGACGAGGGGCGCGACCCTCCCCTCCCGCACGCTGCCGATGATCATCCCCACTTTGAGCCGGTCTTCTCCGGACATCGTTCCTCCACGAGGTGAGTACGCCGTACGCAACGGGTACACCGTACGCGCTGGTGCGTACGATGTACAAGTCGGAGTACGATGTACACGGCGAACCGGGAGGAGCACGACGATGGCCGGGAAGAAAGCGGACGACGCGCAGGATGGACGCCAGGATGTGACCCACGAGTCCGTCTGGCAGCGGATGGAGCGGCCCGCCCGGCCTCCCCGTGCGGCGCTGACCCACGCGCAGATCGGCGCGGCGGCCGTGGAGATCGCGGACGCCGAGGGGCTCGACGCGGTCTCCATGCGCCGCCTGGCCGAGCGGCTCGGCGTCGCCACCATGGGCCTCTACCGCTACGTGCGCGGCAAGGACGACGTGATCGAGCTGATGGTGGACGCGGTCTACGCCGAGGAGGCGCGGGCCGGAGAGGGCGGCGTCCTCTCCGGCGACTGGCGGGAGGTCCTGCGCGTGTCCGCCCTGTGCCTGCGCGGCCTCATGCTGCGCCATCCGTGGCTGGTGGAGACCACCGGGCAGGCCGCGCCGCTGACCCCGAACTTCGTCGCGCGCGCCGACCGGCTGCTCGCGTCGCTGTACGGCCTCGGCCTCGACCCCGACACGGCGATGACGGTCCTCGACACGGTCGACGCGTTCGTCAGCGGGGCGACCACCGCCCGGATCAGGATGACCCGGCTCATGCGCAAGGAGGGCGCGGAGAAGATGGACGACCTTCGCGTCCTCTACTCGTCACGGATGGGGTGGCTGCTGGACTCGGGCCGCTATCCCGCGTTCGCGCGCTACATCCGCCAGGGCGTCAGAAAGGACGACGACGACTGGCAGTTCGAGCTCGGGCTGGACAGCGTCCTCGACGGCATCGCCGCCCGGCTGCCCATCTGACAGTGGGGCAGCGCCATCATGGACGGCATCTGCCGACGAGCGTGACACGGAGGACTCCCCGATGAGCAACGAGGTCCTGGACGCGGTCCGGGCGCTGCTGCCGAAGATCGCCGAACGGGCCCGGTCGACCGACGAGGATCGGCGGGTCCCGGCGGAGTCGATCAGGGAGCTGGTCCGGGCCGGGGTCTTCCGGATGCTGCAGCCCAAGAGGTACGGCGGCGCGGAGAGCGACCCGGTGAGCTTCTACGAGGTGATCCGGGAGATCTCCGCGGTGTGCGGGTCCACCGGATGGACCGCGGCCGTGCTCGGGGTGCACCCCTGGCAGCTCGCCCTGTTCGACGAGGCCGCCCAGGACGAGGTGTGGGGGAGCGACCCGGACGCGCTGATCTCCTCGTCGTACGCGCCCGTCGGGCGGCTCGTCCCCGCCGAGGGCGGCTACCGGCTGTCCGGCCGGTGGCGCTTCTCCTCCGGCTGCGAGCACGCCTCGTGGGCGATGGTGGGCGGCCTCGTCCTCGGCGACCAGGGTAGGCCGGTGGACGTCATGACCGTTCTGGTGCCCCGCTCCGACTACTCCATCGCGGACGTGTGGGACGTCATCGGGCTGCGCGGCACGGGCAGCAACGACATCATCGTCGAGGACGCCTTCGTGCCCGCGCACCGCGTGATGCGCAACCACGACATGGCACAGCTGCGCGGCCCCGGGCAGAAGGTGAACACCGGCCCGCTCTTCCGCATCCCGTTCGGCACCGTGTTCACCACCACGATCACCGCCCCGGTCGTCGGGATGGCCGTCGGCTGCTACCGGTCGTACGTGACCGCGATGCGCGACCGCGTGCGGCTCAGCCTGGGCGGCGGCCGGTTCGCCGAGGACCAGTTCGCTCAGGTCGCGGTGGCCCGGGCGGCGTCGGAGATCGACGCGGCAATCCTGCAGACCGACCGCAACGTGCGGGAGACGTACGAGCACGCCGTGCGGGGCGAGGCGATCCCGGTGGAGCTGCGGCTGCGGGTGCGCAGGGACCAGGTGCGCGCCACGGAACGGGCGCTTGAGGCGATCGACATCCTGTTCAAGACCGCCGGGGGCAACTCCCTCAGCCGGGGCAACCCCATCGAGCGGGCCTGGCGCGACGCCCACGCGGGCAGCGTCCACGTCGCCAACGACGTCGAGCGCGCCCTCGCGATGTACGGCAAGGGCGAGTTCGGCCTGGCCGTCGAGGACAACCTGATCTGAGCCGCCGGAGACGACGGCGCCCGCTCGTCCCACTGAGTGGCACGGACCGTTGGCAGGCACCTCCGCACGGCTTTGTATCGTCGTTGCGACACACGAACGGTCAGGGGGAGACGTGCCGAGGATCGCCGAGGTCAGGGCGCCGGCGGAGCCCAGCTCGCCGGAGCAGCGGGCCCGGCACCTGCGCATCCTGCGCGCCGCCGCCAGGATGGGCGCGGAGAAGGGCCTCGAGCGCGTCCAGATGCACGAGGTGGCCAAGGAGGCCGGGGTCGCGATCGCCACGCTGTACCGGTATTTTCCCTCGAAGACCCACCTGTTCACCGCCGTGATGGCCGAGCAGGTCGACCGGTTCGAGGAGAGCCTCCCGCAGCCGAAGCCGGGCACCGCGCCCGAGGACGCAGTCGCCGACGTGCTCGTGCTGGCCAGCAGGCAGCTGCTGAGCCGCCCCGCGCTCGCCATCGCGATGCTGCAGTCGGCGAACTCCGCCAACGCCGCCGCCGTGGCCGGCACCGGCCGGATCGACAGGACGTTCCGGCAGATCGTCCTGCGCACGCTCGGCATCCGGGAGCCGACCGTCATGGACGTCACGCTGATCCGGCTGCTCATGCAGTGCTGGCATGGCGTGCTGCAGTCGAGCCTGAACGGCCTGTCGTCGGTCCCCGACACCGAAAGCGACATCCGGATCGCGTGCCGGCTGCTGCTCGCGCCCCGCTCCAACGCCGCCAGGAGGAGCGATGCCTGAGGCCGTCATCGTCGACGCGGTGCGCACGCCGGTCGGCAAGCGCTACGGCGTCCTGTCCGGGCTGCACCCCGCCGAGTTGCTCGGCGTCGTGCACCGGGGCCTGATCGAGCGCAGCGGCCTCGCCGCCGAGACGATCGAGCAGGTGATCGGCGGCTGCGTCACCCAGGCGGGGGAGCAGGCCAACAACGTCACCCGCCAGGCGTGGCTGCACGCCGGCCTGCCGTACGGCACGGCCTGCACGTCGATCGACTGCGCGTGCGGGTCCGGCCAGCAGGCCGTCCACCTGGTGGCCGGGCTGATCGCGGCCGGTGCGATCGACGTCGGCATCGGCTGCGGCGTCGAGGCGATGAGCCGGGTCTTCCTCGGCGCGGCGGTCACCCCGGAGGCCGGCAGCCCGTTCCCGCCGTCGTGGTCGCTGGACATGCCCGACCAGTTCACCGCGGCCGAGCGGATCGCGCGGCGGCGCGGCATCACCCGCGAGGACGCCGACGCGTTCGGTCTGCGCTCCCAGCGGCGCGCGGCGCGGGCGTGGGCGGAAGGCAGGTTCGACGGGCAGGTCCTCACGGTGGAGGCGCCGGTGACGGGGCCCGAGGGCCCGACGGGGGAGACCGCCGTCGTCTCCCGGGACCAGGGGCTGCGCGACACCGGCATGGAGGCCCTTGGGAGGTTGCGGCCGGTGCTGCCGGAGGGCATCCACACCGCGGGCAACACCTCGCAGATCAGCGACGGCGCCGCTGGGGTGCTGCTGACGAGCGCCGCCCGGGCGCGTGATCTCGGCCTGCGCCCGCGGGCGCGCATCGTCGCCTCCGGCATGGTCGGCTCCGACCCCTACTACCACCTCGACGGCCCGATCGACGCGACCCGGCACGTCCTCAAGAAGGCGCGCATGACGCTGTCCGACCTCGACCTCGTCGAGATCAACGAGGCGTTCGCCTCGGTCGTGCTCTCCTGGGCGCGGGAGCTCGACGCCGACATGGACAAGGTCAACGTGAACGGCGGCGCCATCGCGCTCGGCCACGCCGTGGGCTCCACCGGCTCCCGCCTGCTCACCCAGGCGCTCCACGAACTGGAACGCACCGGCGGCTCGACCGCGCTCGTCACCATGTGCGCGGGCGGCGCCCACGCCACGGCCACCGTCATCGAACGAATCTGAGGCCGCCGCCGTACTGACCTGAAATCCAGGTTAGGTCCTCTCCCTATCTTCCCCTCTCGGCAAAAATTCGTTATAACAACATAACGATGTAACGACGCCCGGTCGGCGGCGGCGTACAGCGGGGAGGAGGCGACCCCCTTGAGAACTGTCGGAGCGATCTCACTTGGTGCCGTGCTGGCGCTCGCGCTCGCCGGATGCGGCGGCTCGGGTGACTCCGGAGCGGCCGGCGGACCGCAGACGATTTCATTCCTTACCCACTGGGGACCCGAGCAGGTGACGGCGCTCAAGGCCGCGGCCGCCGCGTTCCACACCAAGAATCCCGATGTCACCGTCGACATCCGGGCGGTTCCGTTCGCCAATCTGCTCAGCACGCTGCGGACGCAGGGCGCGAGCCCCAACGGTCCCACCATCGCGGGAATCTACGACCTCTGGCTCCCCGAACTGGTGCGCGACGGTCTCGCCGCCCCCGCCCCCTCGGGCGCGGCCGCGGACGTCAAGGCCGGCTGGCCGGCCAACATGGCCGACGGCGTCACCAAGCAGGGGCAGGTGCGCGGCTATCCGAACGAGGTCGACCTCTACGCGCTCAACTACAACAAGAAGCTGTTCGCCGAGGCGGGCATCCCCGCGCCGCCCAAGACCTGGGACGAACTGACGGCCGACGCCGCCAAGCTGACCAAGCGCGACGGCGGCAAGGTGACGCAGCAGGGCTTCGGCGTGATCACGAGCTGGGCCTCGGGCGCCGTCCACCCCTGGCTGTCGCTGGTGAACTCCAACGGCGGGCAACTGCTCGACGGCAGCACTCCCAAGCTGGACGACCCGAAGGTCGTGGCCGCCGCGCAGCTCTACGCGGACCTCGTCAAGAGCGGCGCCACCCAGCCGTCCATGAGCAGCGCCAACGCCAACACGACCGGGCCGTACCTCGACAACTTCGTCAACGGCAAGACCGGGATGATCATCATGGCGAACTGGTGGCAGAGCGCGCTCAAGCAGGCGATGGGCGACCGGTACTCCGACGTCGGCGTGGCGCCGGTGCCGGTCGGCCTGGACGGCACGGGGTCGGCTGGCGTGTCCTACTCCTGGCTGACGATGGTCAACGGCAAGGCCTCGCCGGCCAAGCAGGACGCGGCGTGGAAGTTCCTCCAGTTCCTCAACGGACCCGAGAGCGGCAAGGGCGGCTCGTCCGCGATGGGCGACATCCTGATGTCGATGGGCATCCTGCCCAGCAGGACCAGCGATCTCACGGCGCACAAGGCCGAACTGTCCGACCCGTTCATCGCGGCGTACGTCGCCGAGCTGCCGAACGCCAAGCCCTTCCCGACGGTGCTGGGCGGTGAGGCCATGAGCCAGGCCGTGCAGAAGCACATCGAGAACGTCGTGTTCGGCAAGGAGACCGCGCAGCAGGCGATGACCGCGGCGCAGAGCGAGGTCGCCGGCATCCTCGCCAAGGCCGGGGCATGACGGTTCAGGCGTCCCGCAGCGCCAGGCGAGGGGCGGCGATCGCCTTCCTCTCGCCGGCGATGGCGGTCATCGTCCTGTTCGTCGCCGTGCCGATCGCCCTGACGTTCTGGATCAGCCTGCACGACTGGTCGATGTACACGCCGCTGTCGCAGATGACGTGGCGGGGCCTCGGCAACTACACCGACCTGCTGCACAGCGACGACTTCCTGAACGCGCTCGGGAACACCCTGGTGTACGTCGTGCTCGTCCTGGTGACGACGGTTCCGCTGGCCCTGGCGCTCGGGATGCTGCTCTACTTCCCGAAGGCCGCGGGCAAGGCGGTGGCGCGGGCCGCCCTGTTCTCGACCTACGTGATCCCCACGGTGGCCATCGCGATCGTCTGGGGAGCGCTCTACGCGCCCGACTACGGCCCCGTCTCGCAGGCGCTCGGCGCTGTCGGGATCGATTCGCCCGCCTGGCTGAGCGACCCCCAGACGGCGCTGCTCTCTCTGGTGATCTTCCACGTCTGGCAGATGACCGGTTACTACACGATCCTGGTCATCGCGGGGCTCACCCAGATCCCCGACGACGTGTACGAGGCGGCGCGCATCGACGGCGCCGGCTTCTGGCGGCAGACGTTCAGCGTCACGCTGCCCCTGCTCCGCCGTACGACGACGTTCATCGTGCTGATCGCCGCGATCAACGCGATCCAGGTCTTCGACCCCGTCTACATCCTCACCCAGGGCGGCCCGGCCGAGAGCACCACGGTCCTGTCGTACGCGATCCAGCGGGCGGCGTTCCAGAACGGGATGGCGGGCCAGGCGAGCGCGATGGCCTTCAGCCTGCTGCTCGTGCTGGTGGCCGTCGCGGGAGTCGTCCTCGCGGCCATGCGCAGGCGGACGGCGGCGGAGGGACGGTCATGAGGCGAATCACACGCGCGGCCACGGTTCTCGCGCTCGGGCTGGTCATCCTGGTGCCGCTGTTCCCCCTCTACTGGATGGTGATCTCGGCACTGAAGGGCCCGGAAGAGCTTCAGAAGGCTCCGCCGACCTGGTTCCCGTCCCACGTGACGTTCTCCGCGTTCGGCGAGGTCTTCCAGGCCGTCCCCTTCGGCAGCGCCTTCGTCAACAGCGTCCTGATCGCCGGGGTCTCCACGCTGTCGGTCCTGGTGACCAGCGTCATGGCCGGCTTCGTGTTCGCGAAGTACCGCTTCCGGGGTCGCGACCTGCTCTTCTGGTCGGTCGTCGCCACGATGTTCCTGCCGCCGGTCGTGACCCTGGTGCCGTTGTACTGGCTGGTCTCCACGATGGGCCTGGCCGACTCCTACCTGGGCGTGATGCTGCCCTGGCTGGCGAACGCCTTCGGCATCTTCCTGATGCGGCAGTTCATCGCGGACGTTCCCGAGGAGCTGATCGAGGCCGCCCGGCTGGACGGCGCCTCGGAGGCGCGCATCGTCTGGCAGATCGTCACGCCGTTGCTGCGTCCCGCGCTGGTCAGCCTCGCGATCTTCGCCTTCGTCTTCTACTGGAACAACTTCCTGTGGCCGCTGTCGATCCTGCAGTCGGACGACAAGTTCCCCGTCGTCCTCGCGCTGAGCCGCCTGCTGTCCTACAGCACGAGCGTGCAGTACCAGAACGTGGTCATGGCCGGAGCGCTGATCGCCAGCGTGCCCACGATCGTGGTGTTCCTGCTCGCCCAGCGCGTGTTCGTGCAGAGCATCTCCCGGACGGGGGTGAAGGGATGACGACGTTCGTCGGCATCGACGTCGGCGGCACCTCCGTACGGGTCCTGGCCGAGACGCCGGACGGCCGCGGCGAGCCGGTCACGGCTCCGGTGGCCGGCTCCTACGACGCGTTCCTCACCCAGGTGACCGGGCTCTGCGCGGGAATCGCACGACCGGCGGGAGTCGGCGTCGGCCTGCCGGGGACCTCCGGCGAGAGCCGGCCGCTGTTCGTCCCCGCGCTGCCGTGGCTGGAGGGCCGTCCGCTGCGGGACGACCTGGAGGCCCGCCTCGGCGCGCCGGTGCGGCTCGGCCTGGACGGCCACCTCACCCTGCTCGCCGAGGCCGCGGAAGGGGCGGCCAAGGGGGTCAGGTCCGCCGTGCTGCTGGCCGTCGGGACCGGCATCGGCGGCGCCCTCCTGATCGACGGCAGGATCTGGCGCGGCGTCCACGGCAGCGCCGGATCGTGGGGCTGGTTGCCGGCCAATGTGCCGGACGACCCGGTCCACGACCCGATGCACGATGCGGTACACGGCCCGTTCGAGCAGGCCGCCTCCGGCTCCTCGCTGCGCGACGGCCCCGCCCTGGTGGCGGCGGCCCGCGCGGGGGACGAGCGGGCGTGTGCCGCGCTCGACGCGTACGCCGCCCGTCTCGCCCGGGGGGTCGCGGCGGTCGCCAGCACGATCGATCCCGAGATCATACTCATCGGCGGCGGGCTGGCCGACGCGATGGACGTCCTCGGCCCTCCGCTGCAGCGGCACGTCGCGAGGTTCGCCTCACCCGACGGCCGCCGGGTGCCCGTGCGGCCCACCGCCCTGGGCTCCCGGGCGGGCGTCGTGGGAGCGCTCCTCATCGCCAGAACGGAGGAATGGTGATCGTCAAGGGAATGGACTCCACGTCGGGAATCCCTCTCTACCTGCAGGTCGAACGGAGTCTGCAGCAACGCGTCGACGCCGGCGAGTGGGTGCCGGGCCAGCAGCTGCCGACCGAGGAGGAGCTGGGCAAGGCGTACGGCGTGAGCCGCGTCACGGTCCGGCAGGCGGTGGCCCGGATGGTCGACCGCGGGGTGCTGGTCAGGGAACAGGGCCGGGGCACCTTCGTCCGCGACACGAGCCTGACCGCGGGCGCTCGGTGGGTCACATCCTTCACCGCGGAGCTCGCGCAGCTCGGTCACAGCGCGGGCTCGCGGGTCCTCGGCCAGACGATCGTCACGGCGGGCGAGGAGGATCTGCCCCCCGAGATGCAGTTGCCGGCCGACTCCCGGATGCTGCGGCTGCGCAGGCTGAGGACCGACGGCTCCCGGCCGGTGGGCGTGCAGACCGCGCTCCTCCCGCTCGACCGGTTTCCGGGTCTCGCCGATCTCGACTTCACCGACCGGTCGCTCTACCGGACCCTCAACGAGCGCTACGGGCTGGTCCCGCGCGAGGCCGTCGAGACCTTCACGGTCGGCGGCGTGCTCGACGAGGACGCCGCGACCCTCGGAGTGACCGCGGGCGCCCACGCGTTCTACGTCGAACGCCTCACCTTCGACGCCCATGGTCCGTTCGAACACGTACGCAGCGTCATGCGCGGTGACCGATACCGCGTGCGGCTGGCGTTGCGGACCTCATGAAAGGAACGCCGTGAGTTACACCCGAACCCTGATGACCATCCTTGACCGGCTCGACTCCACGCAGGAGGAGGCGCTGGCGACCGCGGCCGAGCGCTGCGCGGACGCCATCCAGAACGGCGGCCTGATCCACCTGTTCGGCAGCGGCCACTCGGTGATCCCCACCATGGACGCCTTCCCCAGGTACGGCAGCTTCGCGGGCATCCACCCGCTCACCGATCCCCGGCTGATGTGGCACAACGTGCTGGGGCCGGGCGGCGTGCGCGAGCTGCTCTGGCTGGAGCGCACCGAGGGGTACATCAAGCAGTACCTGGACCACGAGCCGCTCGCCTCCGGCGACGTGATGGTGGTCTACAGCCACGGCGGCAGGAACGCGGCGCCCGTCGAGGCGGCCATGTACGCCGCCGAGCGCGGCCTGTTCACCGTCGCGGTCACCTCGGTGGCCAACCTCGAACGCCCGGCCGAGCACTCCAGCGGCCGGCGGATTGCGGAGATCTGCGACGTCACGATCGACACCGGTGTGCCGGTGCAGGACGCCATCATCGAGGTGGACGGCTGGGACCGTCCGACAGGGGGCGCCTCGACGGTGGTGGCCAGCGTGGTCAGCCACGAGATCGTCACCCGTACGGCGGCCGTGCTCGCCGGCCGGGGCGTCGTGGTGCCGACGTTCGTCTCCCCGACCGTGCCCGGGGCCACCGTCTCGTCGAACGACGAGGTGTTCGCCGACCACCAGCGCCGCCTGCACGCCGCCGAGGGCCGCGACCGGCGGTGAGGTGACGCGGTGACGTCTGAGGGCCTGATCGCCGTAGCCGGTGGTCAGGCCCTTCCTCCATGACCGGAGCCGTCGCTCATTCGAGGAGTTCGACCGCGTGCGCGAACTGCTCCAGGGGCTTCCAGAACGGCAGCCGCAGCCGGGTGCGCTGCGCGTTGGAGGGGGAGAAGGCCGGGCCCGCGGTGACCAGCACGCCCCTCCCGCGTGCGCGCTCGGCCAGGGCGACGGCGTCGGTTCCGGTGTCGATCCACAGCGCCGTGCCGCCGCTCGGCGGCGTCCACCGCCACGCCGGCCGCAGTTCCGTCAGAACCGCCGCCGCCTCGGCGAGATGGGCCCGCAGGCGCCGGGCGCGCTCCTGCCGGGCCCGGTCGGCCTGCGCCAGGAGCTCGGCCGTCACCATCTGGTCGATCACCGGCGCGGCCAGGTCCAGTGCCGCCTTGGCCTGTGTCAACCGCGTGATCACCGGACGTTCCGCACGTATCCAACCGACCCGCAACCCGCCCCAGAGCAGCTTCGACGCGGTGCCGATCCGGATCACCAGGCCGGGGTTCGCGGGATCGGGCAGCGGTGGCCGCATCCCGCGGTCGTCGAGGACGAGATCGGCGCAGGATCGGTCTTCGATCGTCAGCACGCCGTGCCTGCCGACGATCCGGCTGAGCCGTTCCCGCTCGGCCGCCGGCAGGCTGATCCCCGTGGGGTTGTGCGCCGCGGGCTGGCAGTAGAGCAGGGCGGCCCGATGGGCGACCCGGTCGAGGTGGTCGAGGTCGAGGCCGTCCTCCCGTACGGGCACTCCGGTCAGCCGCGCCCCGGCCGTACGGAAGGCCTCGATCGCGCCGCGGTAACCCGGCTCCTCGACCAGGACCTCGTCTCCCGGCGCGACCAGGGACGACGCGCACAACCAGACGGCCTGCTGGGAGCCGGAGGTGACGAGGATCTGGTCGGGCCCGGTCGGCAACCCCTGCAGGGTGTACTGCTCGGCCACGACCGCGCGGAGACGAGGCAGCCCCGCCGCGTAGTAGCCGTCGTCCGCGAGATAGACGTCGAGTTCCGGTAGATCGACCGCCGACACGGCGTCCCGCACCAGCGACAGGGCGGGCAGGGCGCCGCTGGAAAGGTCCAGCTCGACGAGGCGGCGGGTGCGGCCGAAGGACGCGAGCCGCCCCTCGACGACGTGATCCCCTCCTGTGATCCGGCCGCCCCGCACGCGTGACCCGGACCCCTGCCGGGACGTCAGCCGCCCCCGCGCGGCCAGCTCCGCGTACGCCTCGGCCACGGTCCCGCGGGACACCCCGAGCGCGGCGGCCAGCGCCCGTTGCGGCGGCAGCGCGGCCCCCTCGACCAGCACGTTGCCGGCGATCAGCTCGGCGAGGGCATCCGCGAGCGCGTGCGGCAGCGGCCCGTCCTCCGCCCGCCACCCGCCGATGAGGCGGGCCAAGGCGGCACTGTCGACATGTTCCGCACGTGCCATGGACCAATTCTGCGTGATTGGCCTGGCCGCTTCGGCCGCGGCCGGACATCCTCGGCCGTACGGGCAGGTCGACGACGACAGGAGGCCGCGGTGGCGACGGTAGTGCTGCTGGGAACGCTGGACACCAAGAGCGAGGAGTACCGCTGGGTCCGTGACCAGCTGAACGAGGCGGGCTGTGAGGTGCTCCTGATCAATGTGGGCACCTTCGCGCACGGGGCGGAGCTCGCCGACATCGGCGCCGACGAGGTGGCGCGGGCGGCGGGCACCGAGCTCGACCTGCTCCGCGACGCCCGCGACCGCGGCGCCGCGATGGACGCGATGGCGACCGGCGCCGCCGTCGTCGTCCGGCGGCTGTTCGAGGAGGGGCGCCTCGACGGCCTTCTCGCGATCGGCGGCTCCAGCGGCTCGTCGGTCGCCGCCCGTGCTCTCCAGGCCCTGCCCGTCGGAGTGCCCAAGCTGCTGGTCTCGACCATGGCCTCGGGTGACGTCGGCCCGTACGTCGGAGACGCCGACGTCACCCTCATGTACTCCGTCGTGGACATCTCCGGCATCAACCGGCTCTCCCGCGCGGTTCTCGGCAACGCCGCCGCCGCGGCGGCCGGGATGGCCCAGCGGTACGCCCGGGTCCGGGACGAGACCGGTGACGAGCGGAAACTCGTCGGGGCCACGATGTTCGGGCTCACCACGCCCGCCGTCGATGAGGCCCGCGAGCACCTGACCTCCCTCGGATACGAAGTCCTGGTCTTCCACGCCACGGGTTCCGGCGGGCGGGCGATGGAGGCCCTCGCCGCCTCCGGGATGCTCGACGGCGTCCTCGACCTGACCACCACGGAGCTGGCCGACGACCTCGTCGGCGGGGTGCTCACCGCCGGCCCCCACCGGCTGGAGGCGGCGGGACGGGCCGGCATCCCGCAGGTGGTCAGCGTGGGCGCACTCGACATGGTCAACTTCGGCCCCCGGGAGACCGTGCCGGACAGGTTCGCGGACCGGAAGTTCCTGGTGCACAACCCCACGGTCACCCTCATGCGGACGACCCGCGACGAGATGGCCGAGCTGGGCGCCAGGATCGGCGACAAGCTCAGCCGCGCCGCCGGGCCGGTGGAGGTCTACCTGCCGCTGAGGGGCGTCTCCGGGATCGACGTCGAAGGAGGGCCGTTCGCCGACCCCGACGCCGACGCCGCCTGCTTCGCCGCGCTCCGCGACGGTCTGAAGGACACCGGCGTCCCCGTCCACGACGTGGACGCCGCCATCAACGATCCGGGCTTCGGCCGGGCCGCGGCCGAAGCCCTGCACCGCCTTATCGGCGCACGCCGGACTGGAGAATGAGATGAACCGCGAGACAGCTCTCGAACGCCTGCGCGCCACCGCCGGGACCGGCCGGCCCATCATCGGCGCGGGCGCCGGCACCGGCCTGTCGGCCAAGGCCGCCGAGGCCGGCGGCGTCGACCTGCTGATCATCTACAACTCGGGCCGCTACCGCATGGCCGGCCGGGGGTCGCTCGCCGGGTTGCTTCCGTACGGCGACGCCAACGCGATCGTCGTCGACATGGCCAGGGAGGTCCTCCCGGTCGTGCGCGACACCCCCGTGCTGGCCGGGGTCTGCGGCACCGACCCCTTCCGTCTCATGGGCCCCTTCCTCGACGAGCTCAAGGCGATGGGCTTCGCGGGCGTGCAGAACTTCCCCACCGTGGGTCTGTACGACGGCAAGTTCCGGCAGAACCTCGAGGAGACCGGGATGGGCTACCGGCTCGAGGTGGACATGATCCGCGAAGCGCACCGGCGTGACCTGCTCACCGCCCCCTACGTCTTCGACGCGGAGCAGGCCGTCGCGATGGCCGAGGCCGGAGCCGACGTCCTCGTGCCCCATGTTGGCTTGACCACCAGCGGCAGCATCGGCGCGGAGACCGCCCTCACCCTCGAAGAGGCGGCCGCCGCGGTGCAGGAGATGCGCGATGCCGCCGTCGCGGTGAACCCCGACGTCATCGTGCTGTGCCACGGCGGCCCCATCGCCGAGCCGGAGGACGCCCAGTTCGTCCTCGATCACACGAATGGGATCGCGGGCTTCTTCGGGGCGTCGTCGATGGAACGCCTTCCCACGGAGAAGGCGATCGCCGCCCAGGCGACCGAGTTCAAGGGCCTGCGGCTGCGCACTGCCTGACCGGCCGCGTGGATGCGGTCTCCCGGTCAGCGGGATTCGCCGGGTCTCCGGCGGGTCCCGCTGACTAACGTCGGGACGGCGGAAGACCGGCGTGGAGGACCGATGACCACCTACGAGGATTTCGCCGGACGGGAGATCCTCCCGCTGTGGGAGGGGCCCGACCCGGTGAACGTGCCCATGATCCGGCACTGGGCCGAGGCGATGGGCGACCGCAACCCGATCTACCGCGACGACGCCGCCGCCCGCGCGACCGGCCGCCCCGGTATCGTCGCGCCCGCGTCGATGATGCAGGCGTGGACGATGCGGGGGTACGCCGCCACCGTGGAGGGCCCGGATGCCGGGGCCGCGGCGGGGGCGCGAGAGCTGGACGCACTGCTGGAGAAGGACGGCTACACCTCGGTGGTGGCGACCGACTCGGAGTTCGAGTTCCACCGCGAGCTGGTGGCCGGCGACCGGGTGAGCGTCCGCGAGGTGGTTGAGTCGATCTCGCCGGAGAAGAGCACCGCGCTTGGCGCCGGCCGGTTCGTGACCACGGTCCGCACCTACACCGACCAGGACGGTGAGGTCGTCGCCGTGCAGCGCTGGCGGCTGCTGCGCTTCAGGCCGAAGGCCGCGCGGGCGCCGCGGCCGCGGCCCGCGGTGAACCGGGACAACGCGTTCTGGTTCGAGGCGGCGCGCGAGCACCGGCTGGTGATCCAGCGCTGCGCGGGGTGCGGGACGCTGCGCCACCCGCCCGGCCCCTGCTGCCCGCACTGCGGCTCGTTCGACTGGGACGCCGCCGAGGCGTCCGGCCGCGGGCAGGTCTACAGCTTCGTGGTCAACCACCACCCCCGCCACCCGGCGTTCGAGTATCCGCTGATCGTCGCGGTCGTGGAGCTCGATGAGGGCACGCGGCTCGTCACCAACCTGGTCGGTGTGGAACCCGGAGAGGTCGAGATCGGCATGCCCGTCGTCCTCGACTGGCTGGACGCCGATCCCGACCTGTCACTTCCGGTGTTCCGCCCGCAGAGCGGGATCGCGGCATGAACGGGCGAACGTACGAGGAGGTGGCGACGGGGGAGGAACTGCCCGCGCTGTCGATCCCGCTGACCCGCACGCTCATCGTGGCGACCGCCATCGCGAGCCGCGACTACCAGGACGTCCACCACGACCCCGGCCTCGCGGTCGAGCGCGGGTCCACGGACATCTTCATGAACATCCTCACCACCAACGGCCTGGTCGACCGGTACGTGACGGAATGGGCGGGCCCGGCCGCCGTGGTCACGGCGATCAGAATCAGGCTCGGCGTGCCCAACTACCCGGGCGACACGATGACGCTGACCGGCACGGTCACCGCCAAGCACGACGAGGACCGCCGGGTCGAGATCGCCGTGCGCGGCGAGAACGGCCTGGGCGCCCACGTCACCGGCACCGTCGCCGTACGGCTTCCGGCGAAGGACGCGACATGAGCGGCTTTTCGGGTGCGGCGGCGATCGCCGGCATCGGCGCCACCGAGTTCTCCAAGGACTCCGGCCGCAGCGAGCTGCGGCTCGCCTGCGAGGCCGTGCTCGCGGCCGTCGCCGACGCCGGCCTGAAGCCGTCCGACGTGGACGGGATGGTGACGTTCACCGCCGACACCAACGCCGAGATCCACATCGCCCGCAGCACCGGCATGCGCGACCTGACGTTCTTCTCGCGCATCCCGCACGGCGGCGGCGCGGCCTGCGGCACCGTCCAGCAGGCGGCGCTGGCCGTCGCGACCGGCGTCGCCGACGTCGTGGTCTGCTACCGGGCCTTCAATGAGCGGTCCGGTGTGCGCTACGGCCTCGGCCAGGCGGACGGCCCGGCCGAGACGGGGGCCGACAGCGCGGCGTACGCGTGGCTCACCCCGTTCGGCCTGTCGACGCCCGCCCAGTGGGTCGCCATGTTCGCCCGCCGCTACATGCACGAGTACGGCGCGACCAGTGAGGACTTCGGCCGGGTGGCGGTGGTGGACCGCAGGCACGCCGCGACCAATCCGGCGGCCTGGTTCTACCGGCGGCCCATCACGCTGGAGGACCACCAGGCGTCGCGCTGGATCGCCGAGCCGCTGCACCTGCTCGACTGCTGCCAGGAGACCGACGGCGGCCAGGCGTTGGTCGTGGTCTCCGCCGAACGGGCGCGCGACCTGCCGCACCCGCCCGCCGTCGTCCTCGGCGCGGCCCAGGGCTCGGGCGACGACCAGCACATGATGACCAGCTACTACCGCCCCCGCATCACCGGCATCCCCGAGATGGGGCTGGTCGGACGGCAGCTGTACGCGCAGAGCGGCCTCGGCCCCGCCGACATGGACGCGGCGATCCTGTACGACCACTTCACGCCGCTGGTGCTGCCGCAACTGGAGGAGCTGGGCTTCTGCGCCCCCGGCGAGGCCAAGGACTTCGTCGCCGGGGGCAACCTGGAGCTCGGCGGGCGGCTGCCGTTCAACACCCACGGCGGCCAGCTCGGCGAGGCGTACCTGCACGGCATGAACGGCATCGCCGAGGCCGTCCGCCTGGTGCGGGGCACCAGCGTCAACCAGCCGGAAGGGGTGCGCAACGTGATCGTGACGGCGGGCACCGGCGTGCCCACCAGCGGCCTGGTCCTCGGAGCCGACGGCTGAACGCCAGTGGTTCACCTGCGGTGAATTATGGAATCTTGACCCGCACGGAGGTGAAACCTAGCCTTCGTTGGAGCGTTTCCACGTTCGCCCGCCCCACTCGTGAAGGAGAGCCATGCGGCTTTCTGTGGACTTCGCCTCCAATCGTTCGGGAACGGCGGAGCTCGCGTGGGGACAGCGGGACATCTGGGAGGCCATCCGAAGGGTGGGACCGGACAGCGCGCACTATTTCAACGTGCCCCGGCTCCTCACCGTCCCGGGCGCGGGCGGCCCGCGCAGCCCCCGGGCCGTGGCGGCCGCCCTGGCGGAGGTGATCGGCCGGCACGACGCTCTGCGATCGCTGGTGCGGCTCGGCGCGGCGGGGCCGTATCAGGAGGTGGCGGCGGCCGGGACTCTGCCGATCGAGACGGTCGAGGTGGCTCGGGGCGCCGCGGACGGCGCCGCGGCGGACCTCGTCGCCCGCTTGGCCGGTCGATCCTTCGGCGACGGGGAGCAGCCGGTGCGCGCCGGTCTCGTGATCTGTGACGGAGCCGCCACTCACGTGGCGCTCGTGCTCAGTCACGCCGTCGCGGACTGGCGCGCGGCCGACGTCGTGGTGCGCGACCTGCGGATGCTGCTGCTCCGCGGGTCGATCGCAGGGCCGCCGCCGTCGCAGCTGCTCGACCTCGTGCGGGATGAGGAGGCGGCGTCGGCCCGTTCGGACCGGGCCATCGCGCAGTGGGAGGCGCTTCTCCGCACGGTGCCGTCCGCCATGTTCCCGGAAACGGTCGGAGCGGGCGCGTCGCCGCGATACGCGCGGGCCGTGCTGTCGTCGCCCCGGCTCAACCACGCCGCCCAGGTGCTCGCCCGCCGCGCCGGCGTCAGCACCGCCACCGTCCTGCTGGTGGCGGTCGCCATGCTGCTGCGCGAGCTGACCGGACACGAGGTCGCCGCGATCACCCCGATCGTGCACAACCGCTTCAGCGACCGGAGCCGGGACCTGGTCACCAGCCTGAACCAGTTGGGGTTGTTCACCCTGGGGCCCTGCGCGAGCCTTCCCGAGACGCTCGTGAGCGCCTATCCGTCGGTTCTCGCGTCCTACCGGCGGGCTCGCTTCGATTCGCTGGCCCTGAACGCGATGATCGACCGGATGAGCGCCGACCGGGGCGTCCCCCTGTTCCCGTCGTGCTGCTTCAACGACCTGCGCCCGGGCGAGGACCCTGCTGGCGCCGGCAGCGCGGATGGGGAGTCGGAGCTGGAGTGGCTCCCCGGCACGGACAAGCGCAGCTGCGACTTCTGCGTGGCACTGATGCGCTGGAAGGGCACGCTCGGGGTGGAGCTGAACGCCGACACCACCCGCCTGCCCGAGGGCGAGATGGCCGCGCTGCTGCACCGGCTGGAGTCCTTCGTGGTCGGCGCGGCTCGGCCGCTCTCGTAGTCGCTCTTGCAGCAGCGCCGACCTTGCGGCGTCCAGCAGCCGGTGCACGCTCACCTGGGCCGGGGCCGTTTGTAGGTGAAGGTCCAGCGGTCGGTGCCGGTTTGGCGGCGGGTGTAGCGGTGGGGGTGCTGGTAGCGGTCGCGGTTGTGGAACTGGCAGGCGGGTCCGAGGAGTTTCAGGTCGGTGAGGCCGCCGGTGCTCCAGTTGTCGGCGTGGTCGATCTGGCACATGGTGGCGGGGAGTGGGCAGCCGTCGATCCAGCAGGTGGCATACCGGGCGAAGACGGCCCTGCGTTGGGCGGGGGTGGCCAAGCGGACCTTGCGGCCCATGTCGAGCACTTGTCCCTCGGCGTCCATGACGAGCCGCACGAGAGTCGAGGTGCGGGCGAGGCGGTGCACGCTGGTGACGGGCAGCATTTGCCCGGTCGCCAGCAACAACCCCGGCACCGTGCCCAACGCCGTCCCCGGCAAAGCCCCCGGCGGCGTCCCGAACAGCGCCCCCGGCGCCGTGCCGGACAGTGCCTCCGGCGGCTCTCCGGCCGACGTGGTGTCCTGCCCACGCGGGTACTCCCTCGCAGGCCGAGGCCCGGCGTGGGTGTGATGCGCGGCGGTGTCCTCGGGAGGAGGATCCGGCTGCGCTGCCTGGGCAGACGCTGTGCCGGAAGGTGCTGCGTTCGAGGGCGCTGTGTTCGAGGGTGTTGTGTTCGAAGGCGCTGCATGTGAAGGCGCTGCGTGCGAGGGCCGGCCGCCGTCTGCAGGCCATGCTGACCCGCGCCGCCTGGCGTGCGTTACCCCGGTCTGTGCCACAGCACGGTCGCGGTCTTCGCCCTCCACGGGCGTGGTGTCGTCGCCCTCGGCAGAGGCGGCGCTCGCGGTGCCAGGCGGCTCGCACTCACCGGCCCGCCGCTCACCAGCCCCGCGCTCACGTGTCTCGCGCTCACGTGTCTCGCGCTCGTCGGGCCCTGGCTGGCGAGCCTCCTCATTGCGGGGACCGGTGGTGGCACGGTCGGCGCTTCCGGCGTGGTCAGGGTCGGCGGCGTGCTCGGTGGTGGCGGCCTCGCCCACGGCAGAGCCGCTGGCGTCGTCGGCAGCGGGGGCAGAGTCGCTGGTGCCTTCGGCGGTGGTGGTGGCCTCGCCGGGGGCAGAGTCGGCAGGGTGGGGGTCGCTGGCGTCGTCAGTGGCGGGGTCGGTGGCGGGGTCGGTGGGGAGGGATTCGGCGTTGACCAGGACCAGGAGTTCGGCGGCGATCTTCTGTTCCAGCAGCGCGATGAAGGCATCGGCCTGGCGCACGCTCAGTGGCCGGTCATCGCCTTCCGTGCGGGGTTTGGCGTAGGCGTCGAGCAGGGCGCGTAGCCGGGCTGCCGCTTCGCGGGGGAGGGAGAACTCCCCTTCCAGGCCGCCGCCCCGGCCGGGACGTACCCGTAGGAACCGCCGCCCGTAGTCGGCCCGCTCATCGCGGTCTTCTCCGTCGGGGTCCAGTACGGCACGCAGGTAGCGGCCGGCTTTGGCGACCTCGGCCGCGCCTGCTTTGGTTGCCAGTTCCAGCAGGATCGGCTCGGCCAGACCGGCGTGCTCGTCGGACAGGTTCGCGGTGGCGGTGCAGATGGCCTCCACCACCCCCGCCGCCAACTGCCCGGCGGCGAACTTCTCCCGCACCCGGGGCAGACGCGCCAGCTCCACCGCCAACGTCAGCAGGCGGCCCGCACCGGCCACGCTCATCCCGGCGGCGGTGCGCAGCCAGCTGCGGGTGGAGGCATGCCCATGCTGCTTGGCCCGCCCCGCGGCATGCACTCATCCCACCCGATCGGCCAGCGCACAGGTGATCCGATCCCGCGCGAACAGCAAATCCTCCGCCTCAGCAAGACAGACACCCGCATCCTCCGGCGTCGGCGTCAACGCCAACGCCAACGCCGACTCCCGCAACGACCCCACCAGCACCCACGACGACCGGCCCCTGTCCCCACCGGCACGGGGCGCGCCGTCGCTCGTGTTCGCGCTCGTGTGCTGCGGCGGGTCGAGGTCGATGATCGGAAAGTGCTCGCGGGCGGATGAGCCGTCGGCAGACCACAACGGCGAGTCGGCGGTCAACCGGTCCCACCAGCCGTCGTCAATGTTATTCGCACGATGAGGGCGATCAGAGTCCGGATCGAACAGATCCATCTCGCCCTCCTCAATCAATTCGAAAACTTGTTTTAATTCTGTCACCCCTCCTCTACGGGTAGCAACTGACCGAGCGGATAAGTTGGAGTTGCAGGCGGGTGACGGTCGTCCGGCCGCCGCCCCCGCGTACGCGGCCGGATGAGACTCACGGGGTGGGGATCACCACGCCCAGGCCTCGGGGCCGGGGCCGCCGTTGCCGACAGGCGGGAACAGCTCGTCCAGCCGAGTCAGGGTCTCGGCGGACAACTCGGTGCGCAGCGCCGTCAGCGGCAGGTCGAGCTGCCCCGGCGTACGCGGCCCGATGACCGGGGCGGTCACTCCGGGCCGCGACAGCAGCCAGGCGAGCGCGACCGTGGTGGGCTCCTCGCCGATGTCGGCGCAGAGCTTCTCGTAGCCCTCGATCGCCGCCCGGTGCGGCTCGACCCGTTCCGGGGCGTGCAGGACGCTGCGGCCGGCCGCGCCTTCGCGCTGCTTGCGCAGCGCCCCGGACAGCGCGCCGAAGTGCAGCGGCGAGTAGGGCAGGATCCCGATCCCCAGCTCGATCGCGGCGGGCAGCACCTCCAGCTCGACGTGCCGGGTGAGCAGGTTGTACTTGCACTGTTCGGAGACCAGGCCGAGGAAGTTCCTCCGGTCGGCCGCGGCCTGCGCGCGGGCGAGGTGCCAGCCGGCGAAATTGGACGACCCGGCGTACCGCACCTTGCCCTGGACCACCAGTGTCTCCATGGCCTGCCAGATCTCCTCCCACGGCGTGTCCCGCTGCACGTGGTGCATCTGGTAGAGGTCGATCCAGTCGGTCCGCAGGCGGCGCAGCGACGCCTCGCAGGCGGCGATGATGTGCCGGGCCGACAGTCCGCCGTCGTTCGGCCAGTCGGTCATCGGCGCGTACACCTTCGTGGCCAGCACGATCCGGTCCCGGTGGCCGGTCTTGCCGAACCACCGGCCGATGAACTGCTCGCTCAGGCCGTCGCCGGTCTCCCGGCCGTACATGTTCGCGGTGTCGACGAAGTTCACGCCGTCGGCGTGCGCCCGGTCGAGGATCGCATGGCTCTCGGCCTCGCCGATCTGCCAGCCGAAGTTCATGGTGCCGAGGCAGATCCGGCTGACGAGGAGACCGGTCCGCCCCAAACGGGTGTATTCCATGTGCCGACCGTAGGAACCGGGGGGCGCTCCCCGTTAACCGTTCGAGCGTGCTCGAATGGACGGGTGATCCGGATCGAGTTCGCCCCCGCCGACCTGCTGCGGCTCAGGTTCGCGCACAGCCCGATGGCGGAGGTCGTGGCCAGTTGCCTCGCGTTGCGCTCCCGCTCGGCGCGCCTGGTCCCAGTGTCCTGGCGGGCTCGGGCCGAGCCGCTGCTGCGAGACCTGACCACGCTCCGTCCGCTGGTCCCGGGGCCCACCGGTTACGTGCCGGACTTCCTCACCCCGGCGCCGTCCATCACCCGCCCGACCCTGGAGCAGGAGCTGCGGGTGGTGGCCGCCACCCCGTCCGACCGGGCCGCGGCCGAGGTGGAACGGGCCTGGGCCGGGCACCGCGCGCCGCCGGAGGTCGAGCGCTTCTCGATCGACCCCGCGGGTGCGCTGGCCGTGACGGTGCGGGAGATCCGGCGCTACTTCTCGGCGGCGATCGCGCCGAGCTGGCCGCGGCTGCGCGCGCTGGCGGAAGGCGAGCTGACCCGCCGCGGGCTGCTCGCGGCGGAGCGGGGGCCGCGGGCGCTGCTCACGGACCTGCACCCGCGCCTCGACTGGGACGGCGGGGCGCTGCGGCTGGCGTACGACAAGGACGGCGAGTTCGGCCTGGACGGGCACCCGCTCACCCTGCTGCCGACCGGATTCACCGGCCCGCACGTGTACACGATGACCGACACACCGTCAGGGCGGGCCCTGTGGTACGCGCCGGGCGGCCACGGCCGGCTGTGGGATCCGCCGGTGCCGGCCGAACCGCCGGAGGCGCTGGCCGCCCTGCTCGGCCCGACCCGCGCGGCCGTGCTCGTCCTGCTGGCCCGACCGTCCAGCACGGGAGAGGTGGCCGCCGCCCTCCGGCTGGCTCCGGCGACCGCCTCGCACCATCTGACCACGCTCAGGGACGCCGGGCTGGTGACCGGCGAACGGGACGGCCGGCGGCTGCGCTACCGGCGCACCGGCCTCGGCGAACAGCTCGCGGGGGAGGACCGGGCGCCGTTGGACAGGAATAAGTAGACCGGTCTAGTGTCGCGGCATGATCCGAAGGAACGACACGCGCGAGCGTGTCCTGCGCACGGCCGCCGGGCTCTTCCAGCGGCAGGGCTACAACGCCACCGGCCTCAACCAGGTGCTGGCGGAGAGCCGGGCGCCCAAGGGCTCGCTGTACTTCCACTTCCCCGACGGCAAGGAGCAACTGGCCGCCGAGGCGGTGGCGGTCGCGGGCGGCGAGCTCGGCGAGCGGATCGCCGCCGCGGTGGCCGCAGCCCCCGGTCCCGCCGAGGCCGTCGCCCGGATCGGCGACCTGCTCGCCCATAACCTGGAGGAGTCGGGATTCCAGGAGGGCTGCCCGGTGGCCACGGTCGCCCTGGAGGCCGCGGGCGACAGCGAACCCATCCGGTCGGCCTGTGACGAGGCGTACGCCTCCTGGCTGCTAGGCCTGGCCGACTATCTGCACGGGCACGGCGTGGACGAGGCCGAGGCGCTCGCCGACCTGGTGCTGTCCTCGCTGCAGGGAGCCCTCCTGCTCGCCCGCGTGCGCCGCGACACCGCCGTCATCCACTCGGTCACGCGACGGATCGGCGGCATGGTCGCCGGCGCCGCCGGGTGAGAGGGTTCCGAGGCACCCAGCCGGCGCGGCCTTCGCTGCCGCGTGCGCCCGCCGATTCGGGGTGGAGCGTCCGGCGCGGTAACCTCAACCGTCCTCATGCTGTTTGGGAGCACGGATGGCCTGCACGCACGACCGCACCACGACGACCCGCGCCCGCGCCGACAGGGGGCTGCGGCGATGAGCACCGCCACGAGTGAGGCGGCCAGGCGCCGCACGTTCGCGGTGATCAGCCACCCGGACGCCGGAAAGTCCACGATGACCGAGGCGCTCGCCCTGCACGCCTCGGCGATCACCCAGGCAGGAGCCGTGCACGGCAAGGCCGGCCGGCGGGGCGTGACGTCCGACTGGATGGAGATGGAGCGGGCCCGCGGCATCTCCATCACCTCGGCCGCGCTGCGCTTCGACTACCGCGGCCACGTGTTCAACCTGGTGGACACTCCCGGCCACGCGGACTTCTCCGAGGACACCTACCGCGTGCTGGCCGCGGTCGACTGCGCGGTCATGCTGCTCGACGCGGCCAAGGGCATGGAGCCGCAGACCATGAAGCTGTTCGAGGTCTGCCGCCACCGCCGCATCCCCGTCATCACGTTCGTGAACAAGTGGGACCGGCCGGGCCGGGAGCCGCTGGAGCTGCTCGACGAGATCGAGGAGCGTACGGGCCTGCGTCCCACGCCGGTCACCTGGCCGATCGGCGGGGCCGGGAACTTCCACGGCGTGGTCGACCGGCTGCGGGGCCGCGCGGTCCGCTACACCCGCACCCCCGGCGGCGCCACCAAGGCGCTGGAGACCGAGCTGACCCCCGAGCAGGCCGCCGCCGAGCTCGGGGCCGACTGGGAACGCGCGGGGGAGGAGGCCGACCTGCTCGCCGCCATCGGCGCCGAGCACGACCAGAAGGCGTTCGAGGCGCACGAGTCCACGCCCGTGCTGTTCGGCGCGGCGCTGTCCAACTTCGGCGTGGCCCGGCTGCTGGACGTGCTCGTCGACCTCGCTCCCGCCCCGGCGCCCCGGCCCGACGTCGAGGGCACGGTCCGGCCGCTGGACGCGCCGTTCTCCGGCCTGGTCTTCAAGGTGCAGGCGAACATGGACCCCGCCCACCGCGACCGCATCGCGTTCGTCCGGGTCTGCTCCGGCCGGTTCGAGCGGGGCATGGTGCTCACCCACGCCGCCACCGGCCGCCCCTTCGCCACCAAGTACGCCCAGTCGGTGTTCGGCCAGGAGCGCGCCACCATCGACGAGGCGTACCCGGGAGACGTGGTCGGGCTGGTGAACGCCACCGCCCTGCGGCCCGGGGACACCCTCTACGAGGGGAAGCCGGTGGAGTTCCCGCCCATCCCCAGCTTCGCCCCCGAGCATTTCGCGGTGGCCCGGTCCCGGAGCACCGCCAAGGCCAAGCAGTTCCGCCGCGGCATCGACCAGCTCGACGGCGAGGGCGTGATCCAGGTGCTCCGCTCCGACCTGCGCGGCGACCAGGCCCCCGTGCTCGCGGCGGTCGGGCCCATGCAGTTCGAGGTCGTGGAGCAACGCCTGGCCACCGAGTTCGGCGCGGAGATCGTCCTCGACCGGCTGGAGTACAGCCTCGCCCTCCGCACCGACGCCGAGTCCGCGGAGGTGCTGCGGCGCCAGCGCGGCGCGGAGGTGCTGACCCGCAGCCGCGACCAGGCGCTGCTCGCCGTGTTCGCCGACCAGTGGCGCATGCGCTCCATCCAGCGTGAGCACGAGGGTCTGACCCTCGAACCGCTGATCGCCGGCCAGGGCCTTCCCGTCACGCCTTGAGGCGTACGGGAAGGCGGGCCAGGCGCCAGGAGAAGGGGAGGAACTGCCGGTCGAGGTCCCGCGGCGCGACGGCCGGTTCGAGCCCGGGATAGCGGCGCAGCAGGGCGCCGAAGGCCACCTCGCCCTCCTGGCGGGCGAGGGCCGCGCCCAGGCAGTAGTGCAGGCCGTGGCCGAAGCCGACGTGGACCTCCTTGTGCCCGTCGGGCTCCCGGGTGATGTCCAGACGGTCGGGGTCGTCGAAGCGCCGGGGGTCGTAGTTCGCCGAGACCAGCACCGCCATCACCGGCTCGCCCCGGCGCACGGTCATGCCGTCGAACTCGACGTCCTCGGCGGCGTACCGGATGCGGGTGCCCTGGACGGGCCCGCACCAGCGCATCAGCTCGTGCACGGCGCGCGGCAGCAGTGCCGGGTCGGCCCGCAGCGCGGCGAGCTGGTCCGGGTGGGTCAGCAGGGCGGCGGTGCCGTTGCCGATGAGATGGGCCGTGGTCTCGTGCCCGGCGAGGACGAGCGTGAGGACCATGGTGACCATCTCGGTGTCGGTCAGCCGGTCGCCGTCCTCGTCGTGGGCGCGGATCAGGCCGGTCAGCAGGTCGCCGGCCGGCTCGGCCCGGCGGCGGGCGATGAGCTCCCGGATGTAGGTCACCATGTGCCGCAGCGGCTCGGCCATCGCTCCCGGCTGGAGCGAGACCAGGCTCCTGCCCCACTCCCGCCACAGCGGTCGGTCCTCCTCGGGGATGCCGACCAGCTCGCAGATGACGGTGATCGGCAGGGGATAGGCGAAGTGCTCGATCAGGTCGGCGACGCCGTCCTCGGCGTGGCCGGGCAGCCGGTCGAGGAGGTCCTCGGCGATCTCCTCCACCCGGGGCCGCAGCTCGGCCACACGGCGGGCGGTGAAGGCGCGCGAGACCAGCCGGCGCAGCCGGAGGTGGTCGTCGCCGTCGGAGTCGAGGACGCTGTCCAGGATGTACGCGGCGTACTCGCGGGGAATGCCCCGCGCCTCGATGAGCTGCTCGCGGATGTTGTGCACGTTCGCCCCCGGCACGTTCGCCGGGTTGTTGACGAACCGGCGGTCGCTCAGCACGGTCTTGACGTCGTCGTACCGCGTGACGAGCCAGACCGGGGAGTCCAGGCCGGGGAAGGAGCCGCGCACCATCGGGGCCTGCTCCCGCAGACGCGAGTAGCCCGCGAACGGATCGCGCACCAGGTCCGCGTCGAACAGGTTGACGGGTCCTGCCGTGCTGGAAGTGCTCATGCCTGCCTCCACGTGTCAGGTGCGTCTGTGCCGCTGGATCTCCTGGTTGAGCCGGTCCAGCAGGCGCTGGTAGATCTCGTTCACTCGCGGCGCCGCCGCCCGGACGCTCTCGGACCGTCCCGGAAACTCGAAGGCCGAGCGGACGACGTGGGCGATCATGTCCGCGTTGTCGTCGAGGGCGGGCACGGTGGACGGCGACAGAGGCTCGATCGTGACGAAGCCGGTCAGGATCGACTCGTACGCGTGGACCTGGAGTGCCGGGGACTGCTCGGTGCGGACCAGGCCGTGCTCGCGCAGCACCTCGACGTGCGCCAGGAGCGTGCGGTCGCGCACGTTGAGCAGGCCGGGCAGGTTCTCGGCGGCGCTCCTGCTCAGCGTGCCGAGGGTGTCGCCGTCGCCGAGGAGCGTCGCCCGGAAGACCGGCTCCTCGTGCATCCACAGGTACACCGACCTGGCCACGCTGCTGAGCAGGACCGCGGCGGGATCGGCGCGCACGCCGAGGGTGAAGCGCTCGATGATCCGCGCCTCGGCGCGGATCAGCACCGCGAGGAAGAGGAGCTCCTTGGTGCTGAAATGCAGGTAAACCGTGCCCTTGCCGACGCCCGCCCGCCGGGCCACGTCCTCGACCGTGACGCGCGGGTATCCCCAGGACACCAGGAGCTCGCCCGCGGCGTCGAGGATGCGCTCGGCCCGCCGCTCGCGGTCCCGCCGGGTGGAGGCGGGTTCCGCCGGTCGGGAGTCGAGATCCGTCATCGCGCCCCCTCCGCCGCGGCCGTGACCGAGATGACGATTCCGGTCACACAGTCGAACGTACGCCGCGAGAGGCGGCCGGGCAAGGCTGAATCCCGCCCACCCCGGCTCAGGCCTCCAGGGAGGCCAGCAGCGACTCCAGGTCGCGCATCAGCCGCTCGGTGCGGGCCGGGCCGTACGCCGCGAGGATCGACCGCTGGTGCTCGGCGATGCCCGCCTCCAGGCGGGCGAGCAGATCGCGGCCGCGATCGGCGAGGAAGACCGCGACCTTGCGGCGGTCGGCCGGGTCGTGCCCCCGGTAGACCACCGCGCGTTCCACCAGCCGGTCCACCGCCTTGGTCAGCGTGGGGTGGGGCATCAGCGCGGCCTCGGCCAGGTCGCCCATCGAGTGCCCGCGCCCGTCCGCGAGCGCCTGCAGGATGCGCCACTGCTCGACGGTCACGTCCTCGGCGGCCAGCACGGCGGCCAGCCCGCGATTGACGCCGCGCTCGGCGCGGCTCAGCAGATAGGCGAGCGACGACCCGAGGCCGGTCACCTGTTCGACGGGGGGATACTCGTGCATGTGGCCGATCCTGTCACAGTCGTCATCGACTCCTATGAGGCCCATCTGCTGCCCGCGGACACGCTCCGCGTCGCGCTGGTGGTGCCGGTCTCCGGCGTGCTCGGCCTGCTCGGGCCGGGAGCGATCAACTGTGCCGTGCTCGCCGCCCGGGAGGTCAACGCCGCCGGGGGTGTGCTGGGCAGGCCGGTCGAACTCGTGCTCGTGGACGGGGGCCGCGGCCCGGCCGCGGTCGCCTCGGAGGTGCGGGGCCTGGTGCGCTCCGGCGTCGTCGAGGCGGTGGTCGGCACCCACGCCAGCGACGTGCGCGTCGCGGTCGAACAGGAGCTGGGCGGCGCGGCCCCCTTCGTCTACACCCCGCCGTACGAGGGCGGCGCCCGCCGTCCGGGCGTGTACTACCTCGGCGAGCCCGCCTCGCTGCAGGTCGCCCCGGCGATCGACTGGCTGGTCGGGCACCGGCGGGCCCGGCGCTGGTTCCTGCTCGGCAACGACTACGTCTGGCCGCGCCTGGTGCACGCCGCGGCCCGCGGCCACCTGCGCGCCAGGTCCGCGACGGTCGTGGGGGAGCGGCTCGTCCCGCCAGGGACCGCCGCGACGGACCGGCTGCTGGAGGAGGTGGCCGCGGCGCGGCCGGACGCCGTGCTGCTCACCCTCATCGGCAGCGACCTGATCGGGTTCAACCGGGCCTTCGCCACCAGCGGCCTCGGGTGCGCGCGGCTGTGTGGCGCGCTGGAGGAGCACGGGCTGCTCGCCGCCGGCGGCGACACGACCGGTGGGCTCTACGCCGCGATGGGGTACTTCGGCGGCATCGCCACCGACGCCAACCTCTCCCTGGCCGAGCGCTACACGGCCATGTTCGGCCCGGATGCGCCGCTGCTGAACGGGCACGGGCACGGCTGCTACGAGGGCGTGCTCATGCTGGCCGCCCTGGCACGGCGCGCGGGCACCCTGGCGGTGCCGGCCGTCGAGGCGGTCGCCGACGGCACGACGATCGTCTCCGGACGCGGCCCGCTCACGCTGGTCGCGGGCCGGGTGCGCCAGCGGGTGTACCTCGCCCGGGCGGACGGGCTGGACTTCGAGGTCGTCACGCCGCTGATGTACCCGATGTAAAACTTCCACCGGAAATCTTTTCGTTTTCAAGGATTGCCCCTATCGTACGGCTCTGCCCCCGTGCGTTTTAGGAGCGGATCCATGTCGTCCCCACAGTCAGAGGCGCCCGGCGTCGAGCGCTTCGGTTACCAGCAGGAGCTGCGGCGCTCGCTCGGCTTCGCCGACCTGCTCATCTACGGCTTGATCTTCATGGTGCCGATCGCGCCGTTCGGCATCTTCGGCAGCGTCTTCCAGTCGTCCGGCGGGATGGTGGCGCTGGCCTACGTCATCGGCATGGTCGCGATGGCGTTCACCGCCCTGTCGTACGCCCAGATGGCCCGCGCGTTCCCGATGGCGGGCTCGGTCTACACGTACGCGGGCCGGGGCATCGCCGCCCCGGTCGGCTTCCTCGCCGGCTGGGTGATCCTGCTCGACTACGTGCTCGTGCCGTCGCTGCTGTACCTCGTGGCGAGCGCGGCCATGACGTCGTTCGTGCCCGGCGTGCCGATCTGGGTGTGGCTGATCGCCTTCATCGTGCTCAACACGGTGGTCAACTACCTCGGCATCGAGATGACCGCCCGGATGAACAAGATCATGCTGGTCGCCGAGCTGATCGTGCTGGCGATCTTCCTGATCGTCGGGATCGTCGCTCTGGCGCAGGGCAAGGGCCACGGCGCCGCGCTCAGCCCGCTGTTCGACTCCTCCACGTTCTCCTGGCCGCTGGCGTTCGGCGCCGTGTCCGTGGCGGTGCTGTCGTTCCTCGGCTTCGACGGCATCTCGATGCTCGCCGAGGAGAGCCGCGAGAGCAGCCGCCGCCTCGGCCGGTCGATGGTCTTCGCCCTCGCCCTGGCCGGCGCGCTGTTCGTCGTGCAGACCTGGGTGGCGGCGCTGCTCACCCCCGACCGCGCCACGCTGCTCAGCGAGGGCGACCCGGCCGGCACCGCGTTCTACGACACCGCCGAGTACGCCGGAGGCCACTGGCTGAGCGTGCTGACGGCCGTCGCCACCGCCGTCGCCTGGGGCTTCGCCAACTCCCTCGTCGCCCAGGCGGCCACCTCCCGCCTGCTGTTCGCGATGGCCCGCGACCGCCAGCTCCCGGCGTTCCTCGGCAAGGTGCACCCCAAGCACAAGGTGCCGGTCAACGCCACGTTCCTGGTGGCCGGGGTGTCCCTGGTCCTCGGCCTGTACATGAGCTCGCGCGACGACGGCATCACGCTGCTCGGCACGCTGGTCAACTTCGGCGCCATGACCGCGTTCCTCGCCCTGCACGTCTCGGTCGTCGTCCACTACGTCGTCCGCAACCGCAGCCGTGACTGGTGGCGGCACCTCGTGGCCCCCGCGATCGGCTTCCTGATCCTGCTCTACGTCGTGATCAACGCCAGCATCGCCGCCCAGGTGCTCGGCTTCGTCTGGCTGGCGATCGGCGTTGTCATCCTCGCCGGCTCCTACATGATGGGCCGGCGCCCCACCCTGTCCGCCGTCACCCCGGAGGCCAACGAGTGAACATCGTGTCCTACCGTCCCCGTCCCGACGACCTGGCGTACACCTTCGGCGGCCGTCCGGCCGTCGAGTCCGTCGCGCCCGGCGCGGTGCTGGAGCTGTACACCGAGGACTGCTTCGGCGGCCGGGTGCGCGGCCCCGGCGACCTCCCGTCGCAGGTCTGCGAGTTCCCGTATCTGAATCCGGTCACCGGCCCGTTCCACGTCGAGGGGGCCGAGCCCGGCGACACCCTGGCCCTCCACTTCGTCTCCATCGAGCCCGCCCGCGACTGGGCGGTCTCCACGACGTTCCCGCACTTCGGCGCGCTGACGAGCACGCACACCACCGCCACGCTCCAGCCGCCGCTGGAGGAGGCCGTGTGGACGTACGAGGTGGACGCCGCGCGGCGGACCGTGCGCTACCGCGCCCGGCGGGGCGACTTCGCCGTCGAGATGCCGCTCGACCCGATGCACGGGACCGTGGGCGTCGCCCCGGCCGCCGCCGAGGCGCGGATGACCATCACCCCGGACGCACACGGCGGAAACATGGACACCCCCGAGCTGCGCGCCGGGGTCACCGTCTACCTGGGCGTCAACGTGCCGGGCGCGTTGTTCGCGATCGGCGACGGCCACTGCCGCCAGGGCCACGGCGAGGTCTGCGGCACGGCCGTCGAGGCCGCGATGAACACCGTCGTCGCCGTCGAGCTGATCAAGGGCGCCGTCACGCCGTGGCCCCGGCTGGAGGACGACCGCCACATCATGTCGACCGGCTCGGCCCGGCCACTGGAGGACGCCTACCGCATCAGCCAGCACGACCTCGTCACCTGGGCCGCGTCCCTCACCGGCCTCGACGAGCTGGACGCCTACCAGCTCGTCAGCCAGGGCGGGGAGGCCCCGGTCGGCAACGTCTGCGACACCAACTACACGATGGTGGCCAAGCTGCCCAAGGCGTACCTGGGCGGCCCGGACGTGTACGGCTCCGCGCACGCGCGCCTGCGCGCCCTCGGGGAGGAGTACCTGTCCACCCGCTGAGGGGTCGTCGAGGGGTTACAGCCAGCCGTTGTGGCGGGCGACCCGGACGGCCTCCATGCGGTTGCGGGTGCCGGTCTTGGTGATGCACGCGGACAGGTGGTTGCGTACGGTGCTCTCCGACAGGTAGAGGCGGCGGGAGATGTCGGCGGCGGCCGAGCCGTCCGCGGCGGCGGCGAGCACCTCGCGCTCGCGCGGCGTCAGGGGGTTCGGCCCGGCGCTGAGGGCGGCCGTGGCCAGGGCGGGATCGACCACGACCTCGCCCGCGAGCACGCGCCTGATCGCCTGGGCCAGTTCGCCGACGGGCCGGTCCTTGACCACGAAGCCCCTGGCGCCCGCGTCGAGCGCCCGGCGCAGATAACCGGGCCGTCCGAACGTCGTGACGATGACCACCACGCACTCCGGAAGGGCGGCCCGCAGGTCCGCGGCCGCGTCGAGACCGCTGCCGCCGGGCATCTCGATGTCGAGCAGGGCCACGTCGGGCTTGACCCGCAGCGCGGTGGGAACGATCTCGCCCGCCGCCGAGACCTGCGCGACGACCTCGAAGTCGTCCTCCAGGTCGAGCAGCACGGTGAGCGCGTCGCGCATCATCGTCTGGTCCTCGGCGATCAGCACACGGGTCACAGGCCGTCCTTCCGGTCGTCGTCATCGTCCACGCCCGCGTGCGGGATCTCGGCGGTGAGGACGAACCCCCGCGGCCCGCGGACGGCGGTCAGGCGCCCGCCCGCGGCGGTCAGGCGCTCACGCAGCCCGCGCAGGCCGCTGCCGTCCTCCTCACCGGCCACAGCGCCGGTCCCGTCGTCGCCGATCTCCACCAGGACCGGGTCGCGGTCGCGGCGCAGCGTGATGACGCAGCGCCGGGCGCCGGAGTGCCGCACGACGTTCGTGACCCCCTCCCGGACGACCCAGCTCAGCAGCATGTCGGTCTCCCGCGACAGCGCGGGCCCCGACTCCTTCACCACGCAGTCGACGCCGGCCGAGGCCAGGGCCGCCCTGGCGCTGTCGAGCTCGGAGGCGAGGCTCGCGTCCCGGTAACCCGTGACCGCCTCACGCACCTCGGTCAGCGCCTGACGCCCGATGGCCTCGATGTCCGCGGCGTGCCGCATGGCCGCCTCCGTGTCGCGTGGGGCCAGCCGCCGTACGGCCTCGGCCTTGACGACCACCATCGAGAGCGTGTGGCCGAGCAGGTCGTGCAGGTCACGAGAGAAGCGCAGGCGCTCGGCCGAGACGGCGGCGACGGCGAGCGCCTCCCGGGTCCGGCCGAGCTCCTCGATCACCTCGCCCATCCGGCGGAAGCCGTACGTCGTGATCCCCGCGAGGAAGGTGGTCAGCGCGGCGCCCCACAGCGCTTCGCCGAACGAGCCGTGCACCGGGACGATCGTGGCCAGCACGGCCGTGACGGCGACGAGCGGGGGCGCCGCACGGACCGGGAGCACGAGCGCCACGGCCACGGAGAGCAGAGAGAACAGCGTCTGCCATCCGTCCGTCCTGTAGGCCAGGGCCGCCGTGACCGTGACCGCCGCGAGCAGCGCGACGAACGCCACCGTCAGGGGCCGTACGCCCGGGCGATCCCGGCGGGCGGTCAGCACGGTTCCCACGAACGACAGCCCCGCGGCGGCGACCAGGGACCAGGCGGGCCAGGTCGGCACCGCCGACGCCGCGGTCGCGGCCGGCGCGATCAGCAGCAGGACGGTCAGCCCGAACGCCGGGACGAGCAACCGGCGAGGCAGCCGCACGGGCCGCAGCAGGGAAGGGCGCGGCGGGGCAGACTCGGGTTCGCGCTCCTCCGCCCGCTCCGCCGCTTCCGTCATGGCCGCCATTATGGTCAACTTCCGGCCCGGGAGGGCAGGGCGGGATGTCGCCTTGAGAGCAGTACGAATCACCCGGGTCTTCGGTCACACCGGGCCGGGACCTCCGCACCTGGAGGGGGATCCGGGGCTCGTCGCAGCCTGGCCTGGGGGTGCCTGTGATGAGACGCTGCAACGAGGAGGTCGCCGGGCTGCTGCAGGAGTACGCCGACCTGATCGCGATCACCGGGGGAGACGCGTTCAAGGTGCGGGTCTACGAGAAGGCGGCCCGGTCGGTCGGCGGGTACGGCCACGAGATCGACGGCATGGACGCGGCGGCCCTGCGGGCGATCCCGAACGTCGGCGCGTCGATCGCCGCGAAGATCGACGAATACCTGCGGACGGGGTCGATCCACCAGCTGGAGGAGCTGCGGACGAAGATCCCCGCCGGGGTGCGCCTGCTGACCACGATCCCCACGCTCGGGCCGAAGAAGGCCATGGTCCTGTATCACGAGCGGGGCGTCGACTCGATCGAGAAGCTGGAGGACGCCATCCACGCCGGGGCCCTCGAGGGGCTGCACGGCTTCGGGACGAAGACCGAGGAGAACCTGCTCCACGGCATCGAGGTGATGCGCAAGACCGGCAGCCGGGTGCACATCGGGATCGCGATGGCGGTCGCCGAGGAGATCGTCCCCGCGCTGCAGGCCGTGCCGGGCTGCGAGCGGTGCGCGTACGCCGGGTCGCTGCGGCGGATGAAGGACACGATCGGCGACGTGGACGTCCTGGCCACGGCCGAGGATCCGGCCGCTCTGATGGCGGCCTTCACCACACTGCCGTACGTCACCGAGGTGATCGCGCACGGCGAGACGAAGAGCTCGGTCCGCACGGCCGCGGGGCTCCAGGTCGACCTGCGGGTGGTGCCGGGGGACTCCTGGGGAGCCGCGCTGCAGTACTTCACCGGCTCCAAGGCGCACAACATCCGCACCCGCGAGATCGCCGTGCATCGGAAGCTGAAGCTGTCGGAGTACGGCGTGTTCGACGTGGCGACCGGCGAGAAGATCACCTCGGCGGACGAGGCCGAGGTGTACGGCATGCTCGGCCTGCCGTGGATCGCGCCGGCGCTGCGCGAGGACACCGGGGAGATCGAGGCCGCGCTGGCCGGGGGGCTGCCCACGGTGGTGACCCTGACCGACATCCGCGGTGACCTGCACACCCACACCGACCTGACCGACGGGCTCGCGCCGCTGGAGGAGATGGTCGAGGCGGCCGCGGCGCGCGGCTACGCCTACTACGCGGTGACCGACCACGCGCCCGACCTCTTCATGCAGCGGATGACCGACGAGAAGGCGCTGGACCAGCGCGAGCGGCTGCGCCGCCTCGGCGCGGCCCGCCACGGCATGACGCTGCTGCACGGGTGTGAGCTCAACATCGGCCCGGAGGGCGAGGTCGACTGGCCGCCGGAGTTCCTGGCCGGGTTCGACCTGTGCGTGGCCTCGGTGCACTCGCACTTCACCCAGCCGCCCGAGGAGATGACCCGGCGGCTGATCCGGGCCTGCGAGAACCCGTACGTGAAGATCATCGGCCATCCGACGGCGCGGATCATCGGCAGGCGGGAGCCGGTGGACGCCGACTGGCCGAGGGTGTTCGACGCCTGTGTGCGCACCGGGACGGCGCTGGAGATCGACTCCTTCCCCGACCGGCTCGACCTGCCCTCGGGCCTCGTCCGGCGGGCCGCCGACCGGGGCGTGCTGTTCTCGATCGACAGCGACGCGCACGCCGTGCCACACCTCGACGTCATGCGGTACGGCGTCGGCACCGCGCAGCGCGGCTGGCTCACCCCCGACCGGGTAATCAACACGTGGCCACTGGATCGGCTGCGGGAGTTCCTCCGCCCGGGATGAAGGGGGTTGCATGCTGACGATCGGCACGACGTCGCTGCCCGTGGTGGGCCGCGCCCGGATGTACGTGTGCGGGATCACGCCCTACGACACGACCCATCTCGGTCATGCCAGGACGTTCGTGTGGGCCGACGTGGCGGTGCGGGTGCTGCGGCACGCGGGCGTGCCCGTCGAGGTGTGCCGCAACGTCACCGACGTGGACGACGTGCTGACCTCGGCGGCGCGCCGGGCCGGCAGCCCCTACGACAGCTTCGCCGCCGTGCAGCAGTTCTACTTCGACAGGGACATGGCCGCGCTGCACGTGCACCCCGTGACGTACGAGCCGCGGGCGCACACCTATGTGCCGCAGGTCGTGGCGCTCGCCCGCGCGCTGCTGGAGCTGGGCCACGCGTACGAGCGGGAGGGCGCGGTGTACTTCCGGGGCGCGGGCGTGCGCGAGCGCGCCGGGCTCGGCGCCGAGGAGGCGGCCCGCCTGCTGGCGGAGTTCGGCGACGACCCCGATTCCGGCGGGGCCGGCCCGCGCGGGGACGACCCGGCGGACGTCGCGGTCTGGCGGCCGTCGGCGAAGGGAGAGCCGGGCTGGCCGAGCGAATGGGGCGACGGGCGGCCGGGCTGGCACGCCGAGTGCGCCGCCATGGCGCTGACGACGTTCGGCCCGGCCCTCGACCTGCACGCGGGCGGCGCCGACCTGCGCTTCCCGCACCACGCCTACGAGGCCGCGATGGCCGAGGCGGTGACCGGAGTGCGGCCGTTCGCCCGCGCCTGGCTCCACGTGGGGGTGGTCCGCGTGGACGGCGCCAAGATGGCCAAGTCGGCGGGCAACCTCGTCTTCACCGCCGACCTCCTGCGGCACCACCCCGTCGGCGCCGTGCGCCTGCTGCTCCTCGGCCACCCGTGGGCGGCCGACTGGGACTACCGCCCCGGCGACCTGGAGGAGGCCGCGGCCCGGCTGGAGCGGCTGCACCGTGCCGCCTCCCGAACCGCTGCCGGGCGGCCCGCGGCCCCGGCGGCGGGGGAGCGGGCGGCGGTGCGCGCGCTGCTGGACGACCTGGACGTCGCGACCGCCCTGGCCATCGCCGAGGAGGAGGGCGGGCAGGCCGCCCGCACCGTGATCGCGCTGCTGGCCCTCGGCTGACGGCGGCCCATCGGGCGGCATTGCATGATCACGGATGGTTCCGTGCCAGGTCGGCGCCGCTGTCTGCGACAAATTGCAAGATCACGGTGTTGGGGTCGTAGGCGTCGTGCACGGCCACCACGTCCCGCCCGGCGGCGGCCAGGATCGAGGCGGCGATGGACGCCCGGTAGCCGCTCGCGCAGTGCGTCCACACCTCGCCGCCGGGCACCTCGTCCAGCCGCGCGGGCAGCTCGTGCAGCGGGATGTGGATCGCGCCGGAGACGTGCGACTCGCGCCACTCCACCGTACGGCGCACGTCCAGGACCACGATCGGGCGGTGGCGCCGCACGGCCGCCATGTCGGCGAACGTCGCCGTCGGCATGGACGCGGGCTTGTCGTCGCCGGTCCATTCCGCGGGCCCTCCGGTGGCGGCAGCGGCCGGGCGGTCGATGCCGACCCGCGCCAGCTCGCGCTGCGCCTGCGCGATGTCCCCGGGCGTCTCGCCCAGCAGGGTCACCGGTATCCGCGGCGTTCCCGACGAGCTCCACGGGATGAGCCAGCCCAGGTAGACGGCGAGGTTGCCGTCCAGCCCGAAGTTGAGCGTCCCGGCCAGGTGGCCCGCCGCGAACGCCGTACGGGACCGCAGGTCCACGACCCACTCACCGGCCCGCAGGCGGCGGCGCAGCTCGGCGGCGTCCGCGCGGCGCGGCGCGGACAGGTCCGGCGCGTCCGGCCCGGCCAGGTTGAGCGGGGCCATGTGCGCGTAGTACGCCGGGTAGACGTCCAGCCCGGCCAGCAGCGACTCCGCGTACTCGTCCTCGCTCCGGGTCAGGACCGGGTTGACCCGCAGCTCCCTGCCGATCGTCGACTCGGCGACGTCCGACTGGGTGGCCGAGCAGAAGCTGCCGAACCCGTGGGTGGGGAAGACGTCGGTCTCGGCCGCGAGCTCGCGGGCCAGCCGGTGCGCCGAGGCGTACTGGGCGCGCACCAGGGCGCCGGTGTGCTCGGGGCCGAGCAGGTCGGGCCGCCCGGTCGTGCCGTGCAGCAGCGAACCTCCGGTGAACACGGCGGGCGGCCGGTCCTGGGACTCCAGCACGTACGACAGGTGGGTGAAGGTGTGGCCGGGGGTGGCGACGGCCCGCAGGCGCATGCGCGGGCCGGCCTCGACCACGTCCCCGTCCTCGATCGGGCTCCGGTCGAACTCCACGGGGTCGGCCGCGTTGACGTGGTAGTCCGCGCCGGTGGCCGCGGCCAGGGCGGGCCCGCCGGTCACATAGTCGTTGTGCACGTGGGTCTCGAAGACATGGCGGATCTCGACGCCGCGCCGCTCGGCCAGGCGGAGCATCCGGTCGATGTCCCGCTGCGGGTCCACCACGAAGGCGACCTCCCCGTCGGTGACGAGGTAGCTGCGGTCGCCCAGGGAGGGGGTTTCGACTGGGATGATTTCGATCATTCAGGTCCCTCCTCGTGCTCGTGAGGCACCCGTACCCAGGGAAAAGGACTTCACCTCATCCCTGGGACGTCCTCCGCCAGCACCCGCTGGGCGACGGCGAACGCGGCGTTGGCGGCCGGTACCCCGCAGTAGATCGCGGTCTGCAGCAGCACCTCCTTGATCTCCTCGGTCGTGAGACCGTTGCGCCGCGCGGCCCGCACGTGCATGGCCAGCTCCTCCAGGTGCCCGCGCGCCACCAGGGCGGTGAGCGTGATGCAGCTGCGGGTGCGGCGGTCCAGCCCGGGCCGGGTCCAGATCTCGCCCCAGGCGTACCGGGTGATCAGGTCCTGGAAGTCCGCGGTGAACTCGGTGGTCCGCGCCTGCGCCCCGTCCACGTGCGCGTCGCCCAGCACCTCGCGGCGCACCCGCATGCCGTCCTCGTGGCTCATGCCGTCCTCCAGCGGGTGGTCAGGTGCCGGGTGATCTCCGTGTTCACGACGTCCGGGCGCTCGGCGGCGGCCAGGTGCGCGGCCCCCGGCACGACGACAAGCTCGGCCTCCGGGATGCCCCGGGCCAGGACCTCGGCGTCCGACGGCGGCGTCGCCGGGTCGTCCGCTCCGGCGATCACCAGGGCGGGCGCGCGGACCTCGCCGAGCCGGTCGCGGACGTCGAAGACCGCCAGGGCGTCGCAGCACGCGGCGTATCCCTCGGGGTCCGCGCCACGCAGCATGTCCAGGTAGCGCTCGGCGTCGGCGAAACCCGCCGTGAACCACCGGCTCCGCGTCGCCTCGGTCAGGGGTTTCGTGCCCTCGGCGCGGACCAGCGCGGCGCGCTCGCGCCAGCTCTCCGCCGTGCCGAACCGGGCGGAGGTGCAGCACAGGACCAGGCTCGCGACGCGGTCCGGCGCACGCAGCGCCAGCGCGGTCCCGACGGCCCCGCCCAGCGACACCCCCGCGTACGCGACCGAGTCCAGGCCGTTGTGGTCGAGCAGCGCCAGCACCCCGTCGGCGAGGTCGTCCACGGTCAGATCACGCGCGGAACCGGAGGCGGCCGGCGAGCCGCCGTGGCCGGGCAGGTCGTAGCGGAGCACCCGCCAGGTGCGGGTGAGCACGGGGAGCTGCGGCTCCCACAGGTCGAGGGTCGTGCCCAGAGAGGGCCCGAGCACGACGACCGGGGCGTCCTGCGGCCCGTCGAATCGGTGGTGCGGGATCATGGTGCCTTTCTCTCGTGGTGCGCCAGAGCCCGGTCGACCAGAGCGGGCGCGGATCCGACGCCGGGGTCCTCCCCGTGTTCGGCCAGCACGGCGAGCAGGTGATCGAGATTGTGCCGCATGCGTCCGGGGAACACCTCCAGCCCCTCGGCCAGTTCGGCGGCCGTTTCGGCCGAGCCGCCCGCCAGGCGCAGGCACTCGCGCAGCGGCTGCCACTCGGCGTGCCAGCTCCCGGCGGGCCGCTCGTGCTCGGCGACCAGCGCGGCGAGCAGGACCTGCGCCTGCGCCGGGGCCTGGAGCGCCGCCGACCTGATCATCGTGGTCAGCACCGGGTTGCGCTTGTGCGCCATCGCCGACGAGCCGCCCCGGCCCGGCGCGGCGGGCTCGGCGACCTCGCCCACCTCGCTCTGCGCCAGCAGGATCACGTCGGTGGCGAGCTTGCCCAGCGCGCCCGTCACGGCGGCGAGCGCGGCGGCCAGGTCGGTCACCGGCGTGCGCAGCGTGTGCCAGGGCAGCACCGGCTCGGCCAGCCCGGTCTCGGCCGCGAACAGCGGCAGCAGGTCGAGCGCCCTCTCGCCGTACCCGGCCATGGTGCCGGCCGCGCCGCCGAGCTGGACCGGCAGCGGCACCGCCGCCAGGCGGTCGCGCGCGTCCCGGCAGCCGGTCAGCCACCCGGCGGCCTTCAGGCCGAAGGTGGTGGGCACGGCCTGCTGCCCGAGCGTCCGGCCCGCCATCGGGGTGTCCCGGTGCTCGGCGGCCAGCCGGGCCAGTGCGGCGAGCACCCGGTCGAGGTGGCGCAGGATCACCTCGCGGGCCCGCGCGGCGACCAGCATCGCCGCGGTGTCGAGGATGTCCTGGCTCGTGGCGCCGTGATGCACCCAGGACCCGGCCTCGCCGGCCGCGGCCCGCAGGTCCTTGACCAGCGGGACGACGGGGTTGCCGGCGTCCCTGGCGCGGCGGGCGAGGCCGGCGGCGTCGTGGCGGTCATGACGGGCCGCCTCGGTGATCGCGGCGACGGCCCGCCCGGGGACGACGCCGAGGCGGGCCTGCGCCCGCGCGAGGCACACCTCCGCCTCCAGCATCGCCCGCAGCCAGGCGTCGTCGGCCGTGACCGCCGCCACCTCCGTGCCCGCCCACACCGGGGAGAGCAGCCCGCGATCAGCGCCTCCGTCAGAACTCAAGGAAGACCGTCTCCCGCTCGCCCTGCAGCCGTACGTCGAACCGATAGACGTCCTGCCCCTCCGGGCGGGCGAGCAACGTCGCGCGGCGGGCCGGGTCGAGGGAGCCGAGCAGGGGGTCGGGCACGTCGGCGAGGTAGACGCGGGTGCGCACCGGCTTGAGCAGGCCCCGCGCGAAGACCAGCAGCGCGGCGTACGGCCGGGACGGCGGCGCGAGGCGGAACCGGTAGGAGCCGTCGGGCGCGGTGCCGCACCGGCCGAAGCCGGAGACCCCGGTCCCGCTCCGGCTCAGGGCGCCCCGATCACCGCCTTCCCCGGTCCACAGTTCGAGCAGGGCGTCGGGCACCGGCTCGCCGGCCCCGTCCAGCACCAGGCCGGTGATCGTGACGGCCCCCGGGTGGTCCTCGGGGACGAGCTCCCAGTCGGCCGCGTACGGCAGGGCGTACCCGAAGAACGGGCCGACGGTCTGCGAAGGGGTGGTCACGCGTCCTCCATGGGGGTACGGCCGAGCACCACGTCCCACCGGTAGCCGAGCGCCCACTCCGGCTCGGTGATCCCCAGGTCGAACGTGGCGACGAGCCGCTCGCGGGCGGCCGGGTCGGGAATGGACCGGAAGATCGGGTCGAAGGCGAACAGCGGGTCGCCGGGGAAGTACATCTGCGTCACCAGGCGCTGGGTGAACGCCGTGCCGAACACCGAGAAGTGGATGTGCGCGGGCCGCCAGGCGTTGGGGTGGTTGCGCCAGGGATAGGCCCCCGGCTTGATCGTGACGAACCGGTAGCGGCCCTCGTCGTCGGTCAGGCACCGGCCCGCCCCGGTGAAGTTGGGGTCGAGCGGGGCCGGATGCTGGTCGCGCTGGTGGGCGTACCGGCCGGCGGAGTTGGCCTGCCAGATCTCCACCAGCGTGTCCGGCACCGGCCGGCCCGACGCGTCGAGGACGCGTCCGGTGACGATGATGCGCTCGCCGAGCGGCTCGCCCGCGTGGCCCGCGGTCAGGTCGGCGTCGAGCGGGTCCACCTCGCCGCGGCCGAAGACCGGGCCGGTCAGCTCGGCCGCCTCCGGGTCCTGCTTCATCTCCAGCGGCGGCCGGGACGGCGCCCGCAGGACCGTGCTGGCGTAGTCCGGGTGCAGGTAGGGCGGGTGTGTCACGGTGTCTCCTCTTGGTAGGGCAGGCCCACGTAGTTCTCCGCCAGTGTCGTCCCGGCCGCCTCGGAGGACGTCACGTAGTCGAGATAGGAGGTCTGCAGCTTCCTGGCGTAGGCGTCGTCGGACTCGAACGTGTGCAGCAGCGTCGTCATCCACCACGAGAAGTGCTGGGCCCGCCACACCCGGGGCAGACAGGCCCGCGAATAGTCGTCCAATGCCTCGGTCGAGCCGTCGGCGAAGAAGCGCGCCAGCGCCTCGGTCAGCACCCGCACGTCGGCCACCGCGAGGTTGAGCCCCTTCGCGCCGGTCGGCGGCACGATGTGGGCCGCGTCCCCGGCCAGGAACAGCCTGCCGTACTGCATGGGCTCGGCCACGTAGCCGCGCATCGGCGTGATCCCCCGCTCGAGGATCTCGCCGGTCGTGAGGGTGAAGCCGGGCACGGTCTCCAGCCGGGCCCGCAGCTCGGCCCAAATCCGCTCGTCGGGCCACGCGGCGAGGTCCTCGTCGGGGGCCACCTGCAGGTAGAAGCGGCTGATCTCCGGGGTGCGCATGCTGTGCAGCGCGAAGCCGCGCTCGGTCCGCGAGTAGATCAGCTCCTCCGACGACGGCTTCACCTTCGCGAGGATGCCGAGCCAGGCGAACGGGTAGTCGCGCTGATACTCGGTCAGCACGCCCTCGGGGATCGACGGCCGGGACACGCCGTGGAAGCCGTCGCACCCGGCGATCACGTCGCAGTCCAGCCGCTCGCCCCCGAAAGTGAGGTACGGCCTGTCGGTATCGATGTCGTGCACCGCCACGTCGTCCACCTCGAAGCGGACGTCGCCCCCGGCCGCCAGCCGTGCGGCGATCAGGTCCTTGACGACCTCCTGCTGGCCGTACACGGTGATGGCCCGTCCGGGCACCAGCCGCTCGAAGGCGATGCGGTGGCCCGCTCCGCCGTACCGCAGCTCGATCCCGTGGTGGGGCAGGCCCTCCGCCTGCATGCGCCCGCCCACCCCCGCCTCCACGAGCGTGTCCACCGTGCCCTGTTCGAGCACCCCCGCCCGCACCCGCCGCTCGACGTAGTCCCTGCTGCGGCGTTCGAGCACGACGGACTCGATCCCGCGCAGATGGAGCAGATGAGAGAGCAGCAGGCCGGCCGGCCCGGCCCCGATGATCCCGACCTGAGTTCGCATGGCCCAAGCATCGGGAAGCACCCGCCGTCCCGCGTAGGCTTTGCTTCTACTGAGCGGAAGAAGGGGGTCACATGGCCGGCGGCGCGCGCGACCCGGGACGCTCCGTGACGTCCCGGGTGCTGGCCATTCTCGGCGCCTTCGACGCCCACCACCCACGGCTCACGCTGACGGAGATCGCCGAACGGACCGGCATGGCGCTGAGCACCGCCCACCGGCTCGTCGGGGAGCTGGAGGAGTGGCGCGCCCTGCGCCGCGGCGCCGACGGGCGCTACCAGATCGGCCGCCGCCTGTGGGAGCTGGGCCAGCTCGTTCCCGACCCGCTGCAGGAGGTGGCGCGCCCCTGGCTGCAGGAGCTGTTCGGCGGCACCGGGGAGAACGTCCACCTGGCGGTGCGCGACGGGCTGGAGGTGCTCTACGTGGACAAGGTGTACGGCAAGCGGGCCGTGCCGATCGTGTCGCGGACCGGCGCGCGCCTGCCCATGCACCCGACCGGCGTCGGCAAGGCGCTGCTCGCCTTCGAGCCGGGCTGGTTCGTCAGCTCCTACCTGTCGAGACCGCTGGAGCGGCCGACCCCGCACACCATCACCGAGCCGGGCCGGCTGGCCCGCGAGCTGACCCAGGTGCGCGCCCAGGGGTACGCCACGACACACGAGGAGATGACGCTCGGCTCCTGCTCGGCCGCCGCGCCGGTGCTGGCCGGGGACCGGCCCGTCGCGGCCGTCGGCATCGTGGTCTCCTCCAGGCGGGTGCGCGAGCTGCCCCGCCTGGTCGATCCGCTGCTGGCCGTCGCGGCCCGAATCGCCGGCGACTACCGGGCCGCCGTCTCCCGCCCGTTCCCGTAAGATCATCGCGGAGCGGGAAGGCGAGGGGAGCGCGGGTGAGCCGGGACGAGGAAGCGCTGAAGGCCATCGACTTCTCCACGCCGAGCGTGGCGCGGATCTACGACTGGTGGCTGGGCGGCAAGGACAACTTCGCGGTCGACAGGGCCGCCGCCGAGAAACTGCTCGAACTGGTCGGCTCCGACGGCCGCCTGGTGATCAGGCAGAACCGGGAGTTCCTCGGCCGGGCCGTCCGCTTCCTCAGCGAGTCGGGCATCCGGCAGTTCCTCGACCTGGGCACGGGCGTCCCCACGCAGGGCAACGTCCACGAGGTCGCCCACGAGGTCGATCCCGAGGCGACCGTCGTCTACGTCGACAACGACCCCATCGTCGCCGCGCACGGGCGGGCGCTGCTCACCGGCACCGGCCGTACGGGCGTGGTGCAGGCCGACATGCGCGACCCGGACGCGATCGTCGAGAGCCCGGTTACTAAGGAGCTGATCGACTTCAGCAAGCCGGTGGCCGTGCTGTTCGTCGCCGTTCTGCACTTCGTGGACGACGACGACGCCGAGCGGGTGGTGTCCGTACTTCCGCGAGCGCATGGCCCCCGGCAGCCACCTCGTCATCTCCCACGGCACCCAGGGCCGCCTGAGCGAGGACACGATCACCGAGGCCAGGGCGGTGTACGAGAAGTCGACGGCCGCGCTGCGCGACCGCACGCCCGAGCACATCGCCAGGTTCTTCACGGGGTTCGAGCTGGTCGAGCCGGGGCTGGTCGACGTGGCCGACTGGCGCAACGACAGCGACTTCATCGAGCACAGCAAGGGCGGCTACGTCCTCGGCGGCGTCGGCCGGCTGGCCTGACCGGCCCCCGGGCAGGCTTCCTGGCGGACCTCGAACGTGACCCGCGGCGGCACCCGCAGCGTGGTGCAGACGGCGCAGTGCTCCAGGACCGACAGGAGTGAGGCGCGCAGCCCCGCGGGCAGGCCGGGAGCCTCCACCGACAGCTCGATGTGGTCGATCCGCCCGGGGCAGACGCCCAGGCCGTACCGCACGGTCACGCCCACCCCGGCGGGCAGCTGCCGCTGGCGCAGGTAGCGTTCGGCGCAGCAGGCGACGCCCGCCGCCACGCTGCCCACGAACAGCTCGGCCGGAGTGGGGCCGGTGTCGCTCCCGCCGACGTCCGCGGGCTGGTCGGCGCGTACCACGTGGCGCCGGATCCGGACGTCGAACCGGTCGGCTCCGTGCCAGGCGACCCGGATGACGCCGTCACGCGGCTCACTCATGGCGCACCCCCGCGTCCGATTCGGCTCAATCCGAGTATGTCCGCGGCCGACGGAGGATGGGCGCATACGTACCGTAAGAAGCCGGTCGCGACCTGGCAAAGGGCGGGAGCGTGGAGTGCCCGGTTTGCGACACTCCAATGTGGGGGGCATGCATGGCGCCGACGGGGGAGCGGACCATGATCCCGCAGACGCACCTGGACGGGCTGCTGGCCGAACTGCACACGAGGCTGCAGGCGGTCCTGTCGACGCGCGACCGGGCCTACGCGCTGCTGGAGGCGGTCGTCTCCGTGGGCGGGAACCTGGACCTGGAGACCGTGCTGCACCGGATCGTCGAGACCGCCGCCACGCTGGCCGACGCCAGGTACGCCGCGCTCGGCGTGATCGGCGAGGACGACACCCTCGCCCGCTTCGTCCCCGTGGGGCTGAGCGAGGAGGAGATCGCCCGCATCGATCACTGGCCGCACGGCCTGGGCCTGCTCGGCCTGCTGATCAAGGAACCCCGGCCCCTGCGGCTGGCCCGCATCGGCGACCATCCCCGGTCGTACGGCTTCCCCGCCGGCCATCCGCCGATGGCCGGCTTCCTCGGCGTGCCCGTACGGGTCCGGGGCCGGCTGTTCGGCAACCTCTACCTGACGGACAAGCGCGGGGGAGGGGAGTTCGACGAGGACGACGAGGCGATCATCGTGGCCTTCGCCGGCGCCGCCGGGGTGGCGATCGAGAACGCCCGCCTCTACGAGGACAGCCGCCGCAGGGAGACCTGGCTCCAGGCGTCGGCGGAGATCACGAGGAGTTTGCTGTCCGGCGCCGAGACGCCGCGGGTGCTGACGCTGATCGCCCGCCGTGCCCGGCGGATGGCCGGCGCGGACACGGCGGCGATCCTCCTGCCGGAAGACGGCGGCCTGACGCTGCGGGTCGCGATCGCGGACGGCGTGCCCGGCCCGGCCCGCAGGCGCCGGCTGCCCGTCGAGGGCTCGCTGGCCGGGCAGGCCTTCCTCCGTGCGGAGCCGCGCGTCGTCACGGACCTGAGCGACACCGACTTCCTCACGGCGACAGGGGAGGCGGGAGCGGCGTGCGCGGTGCCGCTGGGGGCGCCGGGAGCGGTGCGCGGAGTGCTGTCTCTGGCCAGGCGGCCCGGCCGTGTCCCGTTCAGCCGGGCGGAGGTCTGCATGGTCCACTCCTTCGCCGGGCACGCGGCGGTCGCGCTCGAACTGGACGAGGCGCGCAGGGACGCCGAGCGGCTCGGCCTGCTGGAGGACCGCGACCGCATCGCCAAGGACCTGCACGACGTGGTCATCCAGCGGCTGTTCGCGGTCGCGATGACGCTGACGGGCGCCACGCGGCTGGTGGAGCGCCCGGAGGCGGCCGCGCGGCTGCGGACCGCGATCGACGAACTCGACGGCACGATCCGGCAGATCCGCTCCACGATCTTCGCCCTGCGCGCTCCCGCCGACGCCCCCGGGCTGCGCGCCCGGCTCGTCGAGCTGGTCGAGGGCGCCCGGGAGCCCCTCGGTTTCCTGCCGGCCCTGTGCATGGACGGGCAGCTCGACACCCGCGTGCCCGCCCACGTCGGCGATCACCTGCTGGCCGTGGCGCGGGAGGCGATCTCCAACGTGGTGCGGCACGCCCACGCCACCCGCGCCGCCGTCACCGTACGCCTGGACAAGGACCGGCTGACCCTGCTCGTGGAGGACGACGGGGTCGGCCTCCCGGCGCGGGGACGCCGCAGCGGCCTGCGCAACCTGTGCGACCGCGCCGAGAGCCTGGGCGGGTCGTGCGCCGCCGAGACCGGCGCCGCCGGAGGAACGCGCGTGTGCTGGAGCGTCCCGCTGCCGTCCACGCCGTGCCCGGCACCGTGATCGGCACCTTGATCGACAGTTGATCGACACCGTGAGGAGGCATCGCGCCATGACCGAGCCGATCAGTGATCCGTTCGCCGATCGGGTCAGCGATCCGGTGGTCGTCGGCACCGACGGGTCCGCGGGCGCGACCCGGGCGGTGGAGTGGGCGGCCGGACACGCCGTCCTGCAGGGCCTGCCCCTGCGGGTGGTCCACGCTGTCGAGCGCCTGCCGTACGACGGCCCGCGCTATCCCATCCCCGACAGCTACGACAGGCTGGCGCCCTCCGGGCGGCAGCTCCTCGACCACGCCGAGCGGGTCGCCAGGGACCGGCGCCCCGGCCTCGACGTGACGACGGAGCTCGCCGAGGGGCGTCCCGGCCGGGTCCTGCGCGACCAGGCGGCCCGCGCCTCCGAAGTGGTGCTCGGCAGCCACGGCGCGGGCGGCTTCCCCGGCATGCTGCTCGGCTCGGTGGGCAACCAGGTCGCCGGGCACGTGGCCGTGCCGGTCGTCGTCGTACGGCCGGAGCCCCCGGAGGCGGCGGCCGAGATCGTGGCGGGGTTCGACTGTTCGGAGGCGTCCGGGCCCGCCCTGGCGTACGCGTTCGAGGAGGCGCGGCTGCGCGGTCACCGGGTGCGGGTCGTCTGCGCCTGGGAGCCGCCGGTGCCGTACGGGCCTGTGATCGGGATGGACCTGGACGGCATGCGGCGGGCCGCGGAGGACTACGCGCGCGGCGAGCTGCAGCCGTGGCGGAGCGGGTACGCCGACGTCAAAGCCGAGCTGGACATGGTCCGCGCCCATCCGGTCTCCGCGCTCATCGAGGCCTCGTCCCGGGCCGTCCTGCTCGTGGTCGGCTCCCACGGCCGCAACGCCTTCACCGCGGCCGTGCTCGGCTCGGTGAGCCGCGCCGTGCTCGCCCACGCCCGCTGCCCGGTGGCCGTGGTGAGGGCGCGCTGAGCCGTCACGCCGGCGCCGCGTCAGCGGAGCAGGCGGGCCGGCCGCACCCCCGGGACGGTCCGCTCCAGCAGGTCGCCCACGTGCCCGGGGCCCTGGCCCTCCGGGCCCCGCAGGTCGATCTCGCCGTCGCGCACGAGCACCTCCCAGGACGCGTCGGAGGGGTAGCGCTCCCGCAGGGCGGCCAGGACGGCCTCGCGCAGCTCGTCGTCCGACCGGGCCAGCAGCGCCATGAGGTCGTGGCGGCTGACCATCCCGACGACCCGCTCGTCGCGCAGCACGGGCACGCTCTTGACCCGCTTGGCGATCATGAGGTCCGTCAGCACCCGCGCGTCCGTGGTGTCCTCGACCGTGCTCACCTGGCGCGACATGACGTCCGCCACGGTGCGGGGCGCCGAGGCGCCCGGCGCGAACGCGCCGCACAGCAGGTCGATCTCGCTGACCATGCCGATCAGCTCGCCGTGCTCCCCGAGCACGGGGGCGGCCGTGATGTCGTGGTCGTACAGCACCCGGATCGCCCGCCGCACGGAGTCGTCGCGGCGCAACGTGATCGCCGGGCTGCTCATGACCTCAGCGGCCAGCATGGCCCACCTCCCCCGTCCGTCGCCGTCGTCGTCATTCCACCGCCGCCCGGGCCGTACGGGCAGGTGCCGGAGGTCCCCGGCGGTCGGGTCTTTGGGCCCGTGCGGCGCCGCGCCCACGGTGGTCGGATGGAGATGGCGCAGCGCCGCCCGCGGGAGGAACGATGACCGTAGAAGCCATGACCGCCGCCGACGTGATGAGCAGGGTGCTCGTGACCGTGAAGCCGGACGAGTCACCGCTCATGGCCTGGGAACTCATGCGTCGCGGGTCGATGCATCACCTGCCCGTTGTGGATTCGAATTCCCGCATCATCGGCGTGCTCACCCGGGAGGACATCGCGGCCCACTGGTCCGGCGGGCCGGCGGAGCAGTCGAGCAGCCAGGTGCGCCAGTTGCTGACCGGGCGCAGGTGCCCGCACGTGTCGCCCGACGCGTCGCTCCCCGCGGTGGCGGACGTCATGCTGGAGTCGGGGGTGGACGTCGTCCCGGTCATCGGGACCTCCGGCGCCCTGCAGGGTCTCGTCACCGTGACCGACGTGCTCGTGGCGGTCGCGGGCAGGCGGGGGGCCGCGCCCCCGCACGAGGAGGTGTCGGCCGGGATGTTCCGCCTGGAGCCGGTGCTGCCGCCCAAGCCCTCCCGGACCGCCGAGGACCAGCGTCAGGGGCCGTGAGCCCCCATCGTGACCTCCCGGTCGTCACCGCCCGCGGATCACGTGCAGAATAAGGTCATGTTCCGCACGGTGGTGATCTTCAAGTGAGTGCCCGTATCGACCATGCCGTCACCTCGGGCACCTTCAGCCTGGACGGCCAGACCTTCGACGTCGACAACAACGTCTGGGTGCTCGGCGACGACGCCGAGTGCGTGGTGTTCGACGCGCCCCACGACGTCAAGGCGATCACCGACGTGATCGCGGGCCGGCGCGTCCTGGCCATCCTCGCCACCCACGCCCACGACGACCATGTGCGGGTCGCGCCGGACCTGTCGGAGGCCACCGGGGCGCCCGTCCTGCTGCACCCGGACGACCTGCCGGTCTGGCGGCTCACCCACCCCGATCGCGAGCCCGGCGGCACGCTGTCCGACGGACAGGTCATCGAGGTCGCCGGAGCCCGCCTCGAAGTGCTCCACACTCCCGGGCACGCTCCCGGCGCCTGCTGCTTCCACGCGCCCGGCCTCGGCGTCGTCTTCACCGGCGACACCCTGTTCCAGGGCGGTCCCGGCGCGACCGGCCGCTCGTTCTCCGACTTCGGCGTGATCATCGACTCGATCCGCGACCGCCTGCTGGCCCTGCCGCCCGAGACCGTCGTCCACACCGGTCACGGCGACAGCACGACGATCGGCGCGGAGCTGCCGCACCTCGACGAGTGGATCCGCCGGGGCCACTGACAACCCCGGGCCTTCGCGCGGGGTCTTGACGATCACAGGCTCCGCGGCCGACACTCACGAGACCGATCCACTCCGCTCCCGACATCGTCGGGGCGGAGCGGGTCTCCTGATGTTAGCGCTAACAAGGCCGATGGTCCCGGGCCGCCGGTCGGGAGAGACGATGCCCAGCCGCACCACCCCCCCACGATGCCTCCCACGCTTCCCTCGGCTCGCGCTCGCGGCCGCGGCCGTGCTGTCCCTGGTGGCGGGCCCGCTCGTGACCCCGGCGCACGCGGCCGGCGAGACGGAACCGTCCGGCCTGCTGCTGCGGTACACGTTCGACGAGACGGGCGGCACCGTCGTCCACGACGCCTCGGGCCACGGCAACGACGGCGGCTACGAGCGGGCGCCCGCCTTCGGCCGGGGCGTCGAGGGCGGCTCCTTCGCGATGTCCGGAGGGCCGTCCTCGTCCACCACCGCGCCGTACGTGAAGATCCCGAACGGCGTGCTGAAGGGCCTCGGCGGCGTCACCGTCGCCACCTACGTGAAGTGGAACGCCTCCACGGCGGTGAACCAGTGGCTGTACGGTCTCGGCCCGGACAGCACCAAGTATCTGTTCACCTCGCCGTACAACGGCGGCAAGACCCTCTACTCGGCGATCACGGCGGGCGGCTGGCAGGCCGAGTCGAAGCTGTCCGGCGGCGCGGCCCTGCCGGGCGGCGCCTGGAAGCACGTCGCGGTGACCGTCGACGGCGACAGCAGGACCGCCGTCATGTACCTCGACGGCATCGAGGCGGCGAGGGCGACCGACGTGCCGGTCACGCCCTCCGACCTGTACGACGCGACCAAGGACCACACGGGATACATCGGGAAGTCGCTCTACGCGGCCGACCCCTACTTCGCCGGCGAGGTGGACGACTTCCGGATCTACGACCACGCGCTGTCGGCGACCGAGGTGCTCCGGGTCTCCGGCAACACGGCGGCCGTCGGCGCGGCCACGCTGCCCGAGCTCAAGGTCCCGGCGATCGTGGACGGCACGAACGGCAGGATCGTCCTGCCGGTGAAGGAGGGCACCGACCTCAGCCGGCTCGCCCCCGCGTTCACCCTGGTCCCGGGAGCGAGCATCAGTCCCGCCTCCGGCACCGTGCGCGACCTGTCCGAGCCGGTCACCTACACCGTCACCGGCTCCGACGGCGCCCGGCGGACGTGGACGGTCGAGGCGCGGGTGATGAGGAGCCCGGTGCTCCCCGGCCTGTACGCCGACCCGAACATCGCCGTCTTCGGCGACACGTTCTGGATGTATCCGACCACCGACGGCTTCGCCGCGTGGAGCGGCACGCAGTTCCACGCGTTCTCGTCCAAGGACCTCGTCCACTGGACCGACCACGGCGTCGTCCTCGACCTCGGACCCGACGTGACCTGGGCCGACAACAGCGCGTGGGCGCCGACGATCGCCGAGCGGAACGGCACGTACTACTTCTACTTCAGCGGCGGCATGGCCACCGGCGACACCGGCAAACACCTCGGCGTCGCCGTGTCCGACTCGCCGGCCGGGCCGTTCAAGGACGCCCTGGGCAAGCCGCTGGTGGCGGCCGGGACCTACAGCGGCCAGATGATCGACTCCGACGTGTTCGTCGACGACGACGGCCAGGCCTACCTCTACTGGGGCAACGGCAACTCCTACCAGGTGCCGCTGAACGACGCCATGGTGTCGTTCGACCCCGCCAAGGTGAAGACGTACAAGCCGAGCGGCTACAACGAGGGCTCGTTCGTCTTCAAGCGCGGCGGGATCTACTACTTCATGTGGTCGGAGAACGACACGCGCGACGAGAACTACCAGGTCGCGTACGCCACCGGCGCCTCGCCGCTCGGCCCGTGGACCAAGCGGGGCGTGATCCTGCAGAAGGACCTGTCCCTCGGGATCAGGGGCACCGGCCACCACTCCGTCGTACGGGTGCCGGGCACCGACGACTGGTACATCGCCTATCACCGCTTCGCCGTCCCCGGCGGCGACGGCACCCACCGGGAGACCACCATCGACCGGATGGAGTTCGACGAGAACGGCCTGATCAAGAAGGTCGTGCCGACGCTGGAGAGCGTCGCCCCGGTGTCGGTCGCGAACGCCGGGCCGGACGCCGAGGGCCGCGAGGGGTCCCCCATCCGGCTGGCGGGATCGGCCACCGGCGCGGCGAAGTGGAGCTACGCCCCCGGTGAGGACGCCGGCTCCGGCGCGACCTGCTCCTTCTCGGATCCCACCGCCGCCGAGACCGCCCTCACCTGCGACGACGACGGGACCTACACCGTCACGCTGACCTCCGGCCGCAGCCGCGACACCGCGAAGGTGACCGTCGCCAACGCGGCTCCCAAGACCGGGGACGTCGTCACGCCCACCGGCCCGGTCGAGGCCGGCACGCGCGTGACCCTCTCGGTCCCGGTCACCGACCGGGGCGCGAACGACGTGCTCACCTGCGCGGTGGACTGGAAGGACGGGACCACCTCGTCCGGCGATGTCGACGGCGGGACGTGCACGGCCCGGCGCACCTACGCGAAGCCCGGTGTGTACGAGCCCGTCGTCACCGTCGCCGACGACGACGGCGCGACCGCCACGGCCACGGGCCGTCCGGTGGTCGTGTACGACCGGGACGCCGGCTCCGTCACCGGCGGCGGCTGGATCGACTCGCCCGCGGGCGCCTACCGCGCCAACCCCGCACTGACCGGTCAGGCCACCTTCGGGTTCGCGGCCAGGTACGTGAAGAACGCCTCCGGCAAGGACCACGCGGTTCCGATCGGTGACACGACCTTCTCGTTCCAGGCCGGGCGGCTGAGCTTCCGGTCCACGGCGTACGACTGGCTCGTGGTCGCGGGTGGAGAGGTCCGGTATCGCGGCATCGGGACGATCGGCGGCGCCGGGCGGTACGGCTTCGAGGTCGTCGCCCGCGACGGCGACACCGGCGACGGGGACGGCGTGGACCGCTTCGCCGTCCGGATCTGGGACGAGAGGACCGGCGACCTGATCTACCAGAACGGAGCCGGTGACGTGGCCCACGGCAGCGTCGTCGTGCACGCGAAGTAGGTCGTGCACGCGAAGCGGCGCGCGCCTACCGCGCCACCCGGACGCCGGTGACGGCGAAGCGCTCGACCTCCGCCACATGACCGCCGGTGCTGGCGACGAGGGTGAGCGTGCGGCCCGGGTCCGCGCGGAAGGTCACGGTGGCCGACCAGGGGGCGTCGTCCCCTCCGGCCGAGACGCAGCAGCGCTCACCGAGGGGGCGGGTGCTCCCGATCGCGCGTACCTGCACCCGGACGCTCTCGTCCACCCCGGTGATCCTGCCGCCCACCGTGACGGGGGACGAGACGAGGGCGCCGTACCGGGGCGTGGTGAGGGAGAAGGTGGTGTCGTCGGTGCCCACCACCTCCCACGGCGCGTCCGGCCCCGTGCCGAACCTGACCAGGTGGATGACGGCGGCGATGCCAAGCCGCCCGCCGCCCTCACCGCGGATGCCGACCGAGACGCGGGCGTCCGCACCGGTCACCGTGCGCTTGACCACCCGGTCGACACCGGTGAAGCCCAGGAATCCCTGCGTGAAGGAGAGCGCGGTGCGCTCCGCGTCCAGGTGCCAGGGCTGGTGGCCGCCCGAGCGGTAGCTCTCCTGCCAGTCCCGCGCCTGTCTCTCGTCGGCGAACGGCCACAGCGGCTGGTAGCGGCCCGCCACGAGGGAACCCACGGCGGTTGTGGCGGAGGGGGTGGGGGAGGTGGCCGCCGGGCTGCTCTGCCGGACGGTCGGCGTGCCGGTCGCCGTGCCGCTCCCCGGGCCGGATCCGCACGCGCCCGCCAGCAGGCCGAGCGCGGTCAGCACGGCGGGGGCCCACCTGGCCCGGCCCGCCCGGCCGTTCGTCACGCCGCGAGTCACGATGCGCGCTCCCGCCCCCAGAGGTTCCTTGACTGAGAGCATGCCCGGCCGGATGGCGGGCATTCCCCGCACGAGGGTGCCGGCTAGGTCCAGGGGACGCCGTCGGCGTCCCGAGGGGAGATCGACTACGACTGTTAGCGGTAACAGCGGATGCGTCAAGGGTCGGGTTTTCCGGGGCGAGATCTTGACCAGAGGCAATGCGAACGCTAACAATCAGCCCGCGAGACCCCTGCCTGCTGAAGGAGATGTTCGTGCTCCAGGCACAGCTGACCATCGATCCCGCCCACCGTGTGGCCCCCGTACGGCGCCGCACGTTCGGCACGTTCGTCGAGCACCTCGGCCGCTGCGTTTACACCGGCATCTACGAGCCCGGCCACCCCACGGCGGACGAGGAGGGGTTCCGCGGCGACGTGCTCGCGCTCACCCGCGAGCTCGGCGTGAGCACCGTGCGCTACCCCGGCGGCAACTTCGTCTCCGGCTACCGCTGGGAGGACGGCATCGGCCCGCGCGAGCAGCGCCCCCGGCGGCTCGACCTCGCCTGGCACAGCACCGAGACCAACGAGATCGGCATCGACGAGTTCATCCGGTGGACCCGGGTGGCCGGCCTTGAGCCGATGATGGCGGTCAACCTCGGCACCCGAGGCGTGCAGGAGGCCGTGGACCTCCTCGAATACTGCAACATCCCGTCCGGCACCGCGCTGTCGGACCTGCGGATCGCCAACGGCGCCAAGGATCCGCACGACATCCGCATGTGGTGCCTGGGCAACGAGATGGACGGCCCCTGGCAGATCGGGCACAAGACCGCCCTCGAGTACGGCAGGATCGCCGCCGAGACCGCCCGGGCCATGCGCATGGTCGACCCCAGTCTGGAACTGGTCGCCTGCGGCAGCTCCGGCTCCTCCATGCCGACCTTCGGCACCTGGGAGGCGACCGTCCTGGAGGAGACCTATGACCTGGTCGACCACATCTCCTGTCACGCCTACTACGAGGAGAAGGACGGCGACCTCGCCGGTTTCCTGGCCTGCGCCAGCGACATGGAGCACTTCATCTCCACGGTCGTCTCCACGGCCGACCAGGTGGGGGCCAAACTCGGCTCCAGCAAGAAGATCTCCGTCTCCTTCGACGAGTGGAACGTCTGGTACCTGAGCCGCGTCCAGGCGGCGGAGCCCGGGCAGGACTGGCCGGTCGCGCCGCCGCTCCTGGAGGACCACTACCACCTCGCCGACGCCGTGGCCTTCGGCAGCCTGCTCATCACGCTGCTGCGGCACAGCGACCGGGTCGCGGCGGCCTGCATGGCCCAGCTCGTGAACGTGATCGCGCCCATCATGACCGAGCCGGGCGGCCGGGCCTGGCGGCAGACGACCTTCCACCCGTTCGCGCAGGCGGCACGGCACGCCAAGGGCGACGTCGTCCGGGTCGAGCCCGTCTGCCCGACGTACGAGACGGCCGAGTTCGGCGCGGTGCCCGTGCTCCACGCGGTCGCCACCCGGGACGAGACGGAGACGACGCTGTTCGTGGTGAACAGGTCGACGGCCGAGCCGGTGGAGCTGGAGCTCGACGCGGGGGCGCTGGGCGCGGGCACGGGCACTGGCACTGGCGCCGTGCGGATCGTCGAGGCGACGACGCTCACCCACGAGGACGTCTACGCCCGCAACACCGCCGACGACCCCGATCGGGTGGCGCCCCGCCCCAACACGAGCCACCGGAGCGATCCGCTCCGGATCGTGCTGCCGCCGGTCTCCTGGAACGTGATCAGGCTGTCGCGGGCCTGACCGGCGACGCCCACACCCGGCCGCGGGGGGGGGGGCCCGCCCCCCCCCCCCCCCCCGGGGGGGGGGGGGGCCCCCCCCCCCCCCCCGCGGCCGCTGTGCGGAGCCCGCCGGGCCCGGGCGGGCGGAAGTCCCTCCGCTTGAGGACTTTCGTCTGCTGCGCCGTGGGCAGCGGACACGGTGCGATGGTGGCCGGGAGCGCTGACCCTCGCGCGTCCGCGTACCGCTTGAGCACAGGAGGAGAAGTACATGTCCGGACAGATCGTCGTGGCCGTCGATGGATCGAAGCCGGCGACGGCGGCGCTGGAGTGGGCGGCGGACGACGCGCGGCGCCGGGAGGCCGCACTGCGGATCGTCCACGTGCGAGAGCCGTGGGCACACGAATACCCGTTCCACGCCGTCGAGGGCTTCGCCCAGTCCTACAGCGAGTTCTGCGAGGGCGTGCTCGCGGCGGCGGCCGCCCGCGCCCGGGAGATCGCCCCCGGCCTGGAGGTGACCACGGAGCTCGCCGAGGGGACGGTCGTCGAGACCCTGCGCGCCGCATCGGCCGCCGCCGACGCCCTCGTGGTCGGCAGCCGGGGGATGGGCGGCTTCTCCGGCCTGGTCCTGGGCTCCGTCGGCCTCGGCCTGACCGGTCACGCGGAGGTCCCGGTCGTGGTGGTGCGCAAACCGCACCGGGACGAGTACCACGAGGTCGTCGTCGGCTTCGACGGATCACCTCATTCGGAGGCGGCTCTGCAGTTCGCCTTCGAGGAGGCCCGGGCGCGGCGCGGGCGGGTGCACGCGGTGTACGCCTGGGAGATGCCGATGGTGTCGCCCTTCGCGGTCGGATACGGGCCGGCGCTCAAGGAGATATTCGACAACGAGTGCCGGGCGGCGCGGCTGCGGCTCGCGCCGTGGCGCGACAAGCACCCGGACGTCCCGCTCGTCGAGTCGGCGGTCTGCGGCCACCCGGTCCCGGCGCTGGCCGAGGCCTCGCTCGTCGCCGACCTCGTGGTCGTCGGCTCCCGCGGACTGGGCGGAGTGCGCGGCGCCCTGATCGGCTCGGTCAGCCACGCCGTGCTGCACCGCGCGCACTGCCCCGTCGCGGTCGTGCGGCCCCGCGACGGCGTGTCCTGACCGGCGATGCCCGCGTGCGCCGGAGGGCGCGAACGTCTCGGTGTGCAGGGTGCCCCAGGGCGGCAGGATCCGCTGCCGCCCTGACACTCCCTTCCGTCCTGCCCGGACCGGCCAGGTCACACGCCGGTGATGGTCCACTGGTTGTTGGCGTTGTTGTTCGGCGTCCACATGCCGACGGTGGAGCCGGCGGTGGTGTAGCCCATGCCGTCGAGGGCGGTGCCGGTGCCGCGGTTGACGATCTGGTAGCGGCCGTTGCCGAGGTCGTTGAGGCGCCACTGCTGGTTGTTGCCGCCGTTCCAGGCCGCCTGCCTGGCGTTGGCGCCGTTGGCGGTGTTGCCCCAGCTGTCGGCCACCATGCCGTTGGTGCGGTTGACGATCCGATACCAGCCGCCGCCCAGGTCGACGAGCTGCCACTGGAGGTTCGTGCTGCCGTCCCAGTTCCACTGCTTGAGGTTCGACCCCGACGCCACGTTGCCGCCGCTGTCCAGCGCCAGGCCGGTGGAGGCGTTGGCGATCCGCACGTAGGTCGACGGCGTGGTGCCGCCGCCGGACCCGGTCAGGCGGTAGGTGCGGCCGGCCTGGCCGGGCAGCGCGATGACGTCGGCCTCGGGCTTGGTGACGGTGACGGCGCCGCCGGTCTCGGCGTCGACCACCTGGTAGGTGCCGGTGAAGCTCCGGTTGCGCACGTTGACCGTGCCGGCGCGGTCGAATTTGACGAGGATCTCGGTGTTCCCATTGGAGCTCCAGGTCGCGCCCACGGTGTAGCCGCCGCGGCCCCGCAGGCCCTGCACCTTCCCGCTGGGCCACACCGAGGGCAGCGCCGGCAGCACGTGCAGCTCGCCGTTGTGGCTCTGCAGCAGCATCTCGGCGATGCCGGAGGTGGCTCCGAAGTTGCCGTCGATCTGGAACGGCGGGTGCAGGTCGAACATGTTCGGCGCGAGCCGGTCGGTCCTCACCAGGAGGCCGATCAGGTTGCGCGCCCGGTTGCCCTCCTCCATCCGCGCCCAGTAGTTGATCTTCCAGGCCAGCGACCAGCCGGTGCCGTCGTCGCCGCGGAGTTCGAGGGTCCGCCGCGCCGCGTTGTAGAGGGTGGGGGTGCCGCGCTTGGTGATCTGGTTGCTGGGGTGCAGGCCGTACAGGTGCGAGATGTGCCGGTGGTTCTGCTCGGTCTCCACCCAGTCGTACAGCCATTCCTGGATGTTGCCGCGCGAGCCGACCTTCATCGGAGGAAGCCGGTCCCTGGCGGCCAGGACCTGGCTCCGGAAGCTCGCGTCCGTGCCGAGGACCTCGCTGGCCTTGGCGCAGCCGTTGAACAGGTCGCGCAGGATCTGGTTGTCCATCGTCGGGCCGGCGCACACGCTGACACCCGAGTGGTGGGGAAGTTCGGGGGAGTTCGACGGGTTCGTGACCAGGTAGCCCAGGCTCGGCTCCTGCACGAGGGTCTCGAGGAAGAACTGCGCCGCGCCCTTCATCGCCGGGTAGTTCTGCCGGAGGAAGTCGACGTCGCCGGTGAACAGGTAGTGGTCCCAGATCATGGTGGCGAGCCAGGCGCCGCCGGTCTGCCACATGCCCCAGAGCGCGCCGTCGACGACGGAGCTGCCCCGCCATCCGTCGGTGTTGTGGTGGGTGACCCAGCCGCCGGCGTTGTACTGCACCCGGGCGGTGCGGGCGCCGGTCACCGTGAGGTCGTTGATCATGCCGAAGACCGGCTCGTAGCACTCCGACAGGTTCGTGGTGTCGGCGGGCCAGTAGTTCATCGGCAGGTTCGCGTTGAGGGTGTACTTGGAATCCCACGACGGGCTGAGGGAGTCGTTCCAGATGCCCTGCAGGTTGGCCGGCTGGGTGCCCGGCCGCGAGGAGGAGATCAGCAGGTAGCGGCCGAACTGGAACAGCAGCACCGAGAACTGCGGGTCGTTGGTGTTCGCGTGCTGGGCGATCCGCACGTCGGTCGGCTGGTCGGCCGCCGAGGTGCGGCCGAGGTCGAGCGTCGTGCGCCCGAACAGCCGCTGGTAGTCGGCGACGTGCCTGGAGCGCAGGTCGTCGTAGGTCCTGCCGTTGGCGGCGTTGAGGTAGCCCCGCGCGATGCCCTGGTAGTCGCCGCCGGTGTCCTTGTAGTTCACGTAGCTGGAGCCGATGGAGATCAGCACGGTCACGCTGTTGGCGTTCCGCACCTGGAGGGTGCCGCCGGAGCTGCTGACCGTGCCGCCGTCGGCCACGGCCTTGGCCAGCGCCAGGAATCTGACCTTGCCCGCCAGGCCACGCTGGTCGCCCGAGACGCCGTCGAGCGCCACCGTCGTGCCGTCCGGGCTGGAGCGCGTGGTCCGCTGTGGGCTGTCGAACGTCGCGGAGAACGTGATCGAGCCGCCCCTGTCGGCGGTGAGGCGGATGGCGATCACCTGGTCCGGCGCGCTCGCGAACACCTCACGCCGATACCTCACGCCGTTCTGCAGGTACGACGTGGTCGTGGTGGCCGTGGTCAGGTCCAGGACACGGTTGTACTCCGAGACTCCGCTGCTGCTGCCGAAGGTGAGCCGCAGGTTGCCGACGGTCTGGTACGCCAGCTGGGCCGAGGGATTGCCCAGCATGTTCTGGTCGATGAGGCTCTGGGCCTGGCTCCACTGGTTCTGGAAGACCAGCTGCCGGATCTGGCCGAGCGCTCCCGCGCCCCTCGTGTTGCTCTGGTCGTACGGGCCGCCGGCCCAGATGGTGTCCTCGTTGAGCTGCAACCGCTCGGTGTCGACGTTGCCGAACACCATCGCGCCGAGGCGGCCGTTGCCGATCGGCAACGCGCGCAGCCAGTCGGTGCCGGCGCTTTCGTCGTACCAGAGGGCCAGGTCGTTCGCGGCGCTCACCTCGGGAGGGGCCGCCACCGCGGCTCGGGCGACCGCCGTCCATTGGAACGGCGCCAGCGCGGCCCCGGCTCCGACCGCGCCGAATCGCAGCACTTGCCGTCGGGTGAAGTCAGACAATTCACTTCTCCAAGTCCATGGGGGGTAGGGACACGGGGTAGGGACACTCGGAATCGTTTCGACAGTTCCGGCCAGGGGTCCGCTCAAGGCCCGTCCGGAGTCAACGGGACATCGATCGGCGCGACGTGCCGCGATCGATCACGGGCTGGTGCAGGTGAGCGGGGGAGCCGACGGCGTGCCGGTGGCCAGGAACCCGAAGGTGGCCGAGCCGGACGCGGGGATCGTGCCGTTGTAGGAGGCGTTCTTCACCGTCACCGCGGAACCGCTCGTGCTCAGCGTGCCGTTCCACAGCTGGGTGATCGACTGGCCGCTGCCGAGCGTCCACCTGACGGTCCAGCCCTGGACCGCCGAGGGGCCCGCCGTCACCGTGACCGACGCCTGGTAGCCGCCGGGCCACGAGTTCACCGTGTGGTACTCGGCCACGCAGGCGCCCGGCGGCGGCGGTGACGGACTGGCGGACGGGGACGGCGAGGGAGACGGGGACGGCGAGGGGGAGGGGGATGACGAGGGCGAGGCGCTCGGCGACGGCGACGACCTGCCCGGCGGCACGTACGGGCACGTGTCGCGGTACATCGAGATGCCGGTGGAGTCCGCCAGCGGGCACAGGAACCGGGTGTACCGGGTGTCGTCGTCCACCCAGATCTTCAGCCACGGGATCAGCACCCGCATCTCGGTCGTGTTGGCCCGCGTCGCGAACAGGTGGTCCACCCCGGTGATCTCCACCCACGCGCTCGGCGTCGTGGCCGGCAGCGTGCCGTACAGCCCGTTGAGATACGACCGCGTGACGGTTGTGTCCCGCTGCCCGGAGATGAACATCGTCGGCACCCGGTCGTCGTAGAGGTCGTAGTTGCCCACGGGAGAGCCGGGCGCGAGCCCGACCCCGGCCTTGAGGGAGGGCCGCCGGAGCAGCGCGCTGAGGACCCCCGCGCCGCCCGCCGAGTGTCCGACGACCGACAACCGGTTCGGGTCGACCCGGTCGCGTACCGGACTGCGCTGGGTGAGGTAGTCCAGGGCGGCGAGCAGCTGGGTCCCGCGGGCGTCCGCGCTGTCGGTGCGGCTGTTGGTCTCGATGCCGATCACCACGAAGCCGAACGACGCGAGCCAGGGCCCCATCCAGGCCTCTTCGTCGGCGAACAGGGCGGAGTAGCCCGGCACGATCGCGACTCCGCCGAACGTCCCCTGACTGGTGTCGGTCGGGTAGTAGACGACTCCGCCGCCGAAGCCGTTGCCGGCCGGCACGCTGGTCTGGGCGGTCGCGAAGGTCCCCCTGGTGGCCGCGACGCTCTCCACGGTGGGGTTCGGCCCGCGCTGGAAGGGATTGTCCGCGGCCGACGCCGGGCCGGTCGCGATGGCCGCCGACAACAGCCCGAGGACGGCCACCACCGCCGCCACCGTCCGGCCCACCGTCCGGCCCATCGTCCGGCCCATCGTCCGGCCCATCGCCCGGCCTGTCGCCCGCCGGAGCGACCGGCTCCGCGAGCCGGGCCCGGACGCGGACGGGTCCGCGGGTGGCCGCCGGGTTCCCGGCGGCGGAACGGCGCGTGCGCCCATGCCTGAGCCTCCATCACTGCGACCAGAGAAAGGGGAAACGCGGGGGCATTCAGCGCTGGACGCCGTGCTCTCGGGCAAGGAGTGCACACCACGAGGGCGTCGCGAACGGCAGGCCTCCGCCCCGCGCACCACCACCGGACAGCGGGAGACCGCCTCGGGGCTCAGTGTGGAAACCTCGCCGAAATGTGTCAAGAGTAGGGTTCCGCTGAGAAAGTCCGGCGCAGCGTAAACCATCCCGTGATCTCGAACCGCCGCGGCCGGTGTGTGATCCGGGAGCGCAGTCATCGGATGAACGTTTCATTCGCCGTCGTCGCCGGGAAGCTCCGAGAGTTCCCTGATGCGGCAGCTGGGCCGCGTTCGCGCCCTCCCGCGTTCGGGTCCGCACCTATCGCGCCACTTGACAGCGGGCCCACGCCTCCGCTTTGCTCCGCTCCACCACCACCGGCCGATCTCTCGATGTGGAGGAGGACGAAGACGAGGTCAAAATGTTAACGCTAACAATCATCCGAGGGCATGCCGGCCGCTAGCGCGTCCGAGGCGGGGCCAAGAGGCACCCGTTGGCGGTCACGACCGAAGCCTCGCTCGGTGCGGAAGCACTCGGTGGACTCCTCCCGCTTCGGCACCAGCCGATCACCTACCCGCGGGTCGGCCACTCCGCGGGCCCTTCCACGTTCCGGGCGTATGACACGGCGCGCAATACGGTCTCGGTGCCGGCTCTGTCCGGGCTGGAATGCAGTCTCGGGGACGCGGGCGCATGCGTTCGCCCACGAATCATTGACGCCTTTCACCATGCCGGGAAAGGCCGGCCGGTGCCCGGGGACGACGCTGCAAGGCATGCCGACGCCCGGGTCCGATCCCGGTCTCGTGGTCGGCGTGAGGAACAACCCGGCCACGCCGTACCGGTGGGCGCCGCGCCTCGCCGCCCAGCTGGGCACCGCGGTGCTGCTGACGTTGAGCGGCGAGCTGCGGCCTGGTCAGCCGAGGGTCACAGGCCGTAGGACGGGAACAGGTCCGTATTCGGCCAGGAGGTGACGCGGTCGGCCGCCACATGTAACGGGTAGTCGATGTCAGCGGTGTAGTTCTGGCCCAAGGCGTCGTCCCACCGGTTGAAGAGCACGATCCAGCTCAGCCCGTCATACCGCCGGACCATGAGGGTGGAGGTGCCGGGATACGCCCCGTCGTGCCACGTGTTCAGGGCGCTGCCGATGGGGCGGACAGACCAGCCCATGCCGTAGTAAGAGCCGCTCCATGGGACTCCGTCGGGCGGGGCGAACATCTGCCCGATAGTCGACGAGGTGAGCAGGCCGGGAGCGTCGAAGATCGTGGTGAACTTCGCCATGTCGACGGCCGAGGAGAGCCAGGCGCCGTGCGCGGCCATGTTCTCGAGATTGAACGTCCCGTACGGCAGGGGCACCTGAGCCCCGGAGTTGTCCATCACGGTCGTATCGCTGTACGGCGAATAGTAGGGGACCTCTGTGGACCGCCGTAGGCTCTGCGCCGTGCGGCCCTGCGCCATCCGGGTGATCTTCACCGGGGAGAGCACGTTCTGCCGCACGTAGGTGGCGTACGGCAGGCCGGTGACAGTCTCGATGACCTTGCCGAGCAGCATGTAGCCGTAGTTCGAGTAGGCGTACCTCAGGCCGGGGTCGAAGTCCAGCGTGCGCGTGGACACGTAGTCCATGATGTTCGCCTGCGTCACCGGCAGCGGCACCTGGAGTGCGCTGCTGATGGTGGCATCCTCCCGATACATCGGATCGAACCCGGATACGGATCGATCCCAGCCGCCAAGGTGTTGCAGCAGGTGACGCACGGTGACGTTGCCGAGGCGGGAGTCGGCGGCCGTGCTGAGCCCCAGCATCGGCGCCACCGTGGCCGACAGACTGAGCCTGCCGTCCTGGACAAGCTTCATGATCGCGGTGGCCGTGACCGGCTTGCTCACGCTGGCCAGGCGGAACAACGACGTCGGCTGGGCCAGGACAGGGCCCGACGTGGAGTTGTATCCCCGCGCGAGCATCAGCTTGCCCTGCCGCACCACGGCGAGCGAAGCGTACGGGATGCTCCGCGACTCCATGAAGCTTCTCATCAAGTCGTCGAAGGGCGGTAACGAGCCCGAGCCGGTGACCGTCCAGGGAGGGGGAGTGTCGGCCGCGATCGCCGAGCGGGCGGGCAGCGCGGCGGCTCCCATGACGATGCCCGCGAGCAGGCGCAGCGAATCCCTGCGAGTCAGCATGAGTGGATCCCCGTTCTCCGGTCAGCTGGAACTATGGACAGCAATAAGAGCGAAGATCGTGCTTTAGTGTGACATCCACATCGAACCTTTGTGATCGTGACTAGCGGCCGTCTTCGATGGCTTGCGGTGATTTCCGGACCCCCTCCGCCTCCTCCACCGGCCTGACCGGAAAGATCAGGTCGGTTCCGCCCTCTCGTAGGCGGCTACGAGTTGTGGATGCGGATCGTCATCCGGGGACAGTTGTCCAGACGGCCGTAGTAGCTGTTGGTCAGGCCGGAGATCCGCCAGCGGTTGGTGGCACCCGTGCCGCGGCCGACGACGTGGCCGTTGGTGGCGTCGACGACCTTCCAGCGGATCTCGCTCGCGTCGCACAGCGGGTTGCCGATGTACGACTCGAAGGTCGTCACCTCGATCCAGCCATTGATGGCCGAAAGGTTCCCCGTGGAGCAGGTCGTCCAGAAATTCTGGACGGTGCACTCCGAGTTCGCCGCCCAAGCCGGCGCCGTCGGCAGCACGGTCACACCGGCTCCGAGGGCAAGAGCGGCCGCTGCCATTCCCTTGCGAATACGCATTTTTTCGTTTCCTCGCTCGTACGGAACGGATGTCGACGAGCGAAGCGCTTAGCGGTATAGGCCCGGTATAGGCTTCCTGTCCATCTCTGTGATCTGCGCGGATGCTCGGTCTGTTCGCCGTGGGCGTCCCCTCAAGGAGTTGAATCTACAATGTAAAGGGCGCTGGACGATTGTCACCGCTCGGCAGCGTCGAGCACAGGCTTGACGTCGATCACAGGAGTGCCGTCGATGGCTTCCAGGGGGTGCACGCGCAGCCCCCGCGCCGGGTCGGCCTCCAGGACCGTGACCCGGTGCAGGCCGATCGGGTTGGGGCGGTCCGGGGAGCGGGTGGCGAACACGCCGGTCAGCGGGTTGCTCGTCTCCCCGCGTGGGTGGATGCGCAGGGTCTCGCGGTCGGCCTGGTGGAACCAGGTGAGGACGAGCACCTCGTCGCCCGCCGTCACCCCGTCGAGCGCCTCCGCGACGGCCGGGTCGACCTCCAGCCAGGCGTCCGGCGCGCCCTCGCGCCCCTGCCGCGGCGCCTCGCCGCGATCGGTCAGCACGGACCGCACGACTCCGACGGGCCGCACGCTGAATGTCCCGGGCTCACTCATGATCCCTCTCCTTCCGGGTGATTGGATCACCACGATGTCATCCGGCACCGACATCTCCGGTCCGTTCCGCGGGAATGCCCACGGAATGGACGTCGAGGCGGGCACGTACGCGTTGGGGCCGAGGTCCGGCCGGCTCCTGGTCCTCACCGGCCGCGCCGGGCTGGGCGCAAAGGCCGGGCACGATCTGACGATGGAGGTCACCCGGTGGCGAGGCGAGGCGGTCGTGACGCCGGACGACCCGGCGGGCTGCCGGGTGACGGTGGAGGCCGAGGTGGCCTCGATGCGGGTCAGGGAGGGCACGGGCGGGGTCAAGCCGCTCACCGACTCCGACCGGGTCGAGATCGAGAAGAACATGCGCGACAAGGTCCTCAAGGCGGACCAGCACCCACTGGTCACGTTCCGCTCGACCCGGGTCGGGGGCGATCCCGAGGCGTTCCACGTCGAGGGGGACCTGACGATCGCAGGCGTCACCCGGCCCGTCACGGTCGACGGCGCGCTCGCGGGCGGCCGGGCGCGCGGACGGGCGACCGTCGTGCAGTCCGCGTGGGGCATCCGCCCCTACACGGCGTTCTTCGGGGCGCTCAAGCTGCGCGACGAGGTCGAGGTCATCTTCGACGTACGGCTGGGGGAGGGGCGGGGCTGACAACTACGGCGTGTCGGGCACCATGGATGCGTGACTGTGGTGCGCGACGCGGGGATTGCCGAGCGGTGGGGGATGCTCACCGATCTCGTGGCCGACGGCGAGGTGGTGGTCCTCAGCGGGGCCGGCCTTTCGACCGAATCCGGGATCCCGGACTACCGGGGGGAGACCGGTCGCAGGCGCAGAGCCGAGCCGATGACCTACCAGACCTTCGTGAGCAGCGCCCCCGCCCGCAGGCGCTACTGGGCGCGCAGCCATCTGGGGTGGCGTCACATCGTGGACGCCGCGCCCAATGACGGGCACCTCGCGGTCGCCGAGCTGCAGCGCCGCGGCCTGGTCGCGGGGATCATCACCCAGAACGTGGACGGCCTGCACCAGGCGGCGGGCGCGCACGGGGTCGTGGAACTGCACGGCAGCCTGCATCGGGTGCGCTGCCTGGACTGCGGCCACCGCACCTCGCGGCGCGTGCTCGACCACAGGTTGCGCGCGGCCAACCCGGGGTGGCAGGCCAGCTCGGAGATGATCAACCCGGACGGCGACGCCGTCCTGGCCGTGGACGAGATCGAGACGTTCCGCATGGTGGACTGCGAGGGCTGCGGCGGCGTGCTCAAGCCCGACGTGGTGTTCTTCGGCGAGAACGTGCCGCCGTCACGGGTCGAGGAGTGCTACGCGCTGACCGAGCGGGCCGGGCTGCTGCTGGTGCTGGGGTCCTCGCTGACCGTCATGTCCGGATACCGGTTCGTCCGGCGCGCCGCGGCCTGCTCCATCCCCGTCGCGATCATCAACCAGGGGCCGACCCGGGGCGACGGCGAGGCGCTGATGACCTTCGACGCCCCGCTCGGCGCGTCCCTCACCACCCTTCTGCGCGGCATCTCCTAGACGTGCGCGTGCGCCGGGTCGTCCGGGTGGTGGTGCGGGTGCTGGGCGGCGCCCACCCGATGCTCGTGACCCGGCAGCGGCACCCGGTAGAGACAGGTGTCGCAGTTCATCCGGATGTCGCCGCGCAGCGCCTCGTGGTAGCGCTCCAGCACCAGGCCGGCCAGGGCGGGCGCGGGTCCGATGACGCCGGCGAAGCGCACCTCGACTTCCGGACGCGCCGCGGCCCACTCACGTGCCTGCGCCACCGTGCGGTCCGGCAGCACGCCGCTGAACAGGAAGTACGGCAGGACGACGATCCGGCGGGCGCCGAGCAGCCGGGCCCGTTCGAGCGCGGCCGGCACGCCGGGGCCGGCGAGGCTGATGAACGCGGGCTCGACGCCGGCCAGGCCGCGTCCCTCCCACAGCAGCCGGGCCACCTTGACGTGCTCGGCGTTCGCGTCCGGGTCGGAGGAGCCGCGGCCGACGAGCACGACGGTCGTCTCCGGGCGCTCGGACGGGTCGAGCACGGCGTCCAGCCGCTCGTCGAGCAACTGGAGCAGGGTGGGGTGCGGTCCGAGCGGCCTGCCGTACGCGTAGCCGAGGCCGGGGTGGCGGAGCGCCTCCCGCTGCAGCGCCGCGGGCACGTCGCCCTTGGCGTGCCCGGCCGCGACCAGCACGAGCGGGACCACGCCGAGTCTCGTGTGCCCGGCGCCGGTCAGCGTCGCGACCGCCTCGCGCAGGGGCGGGCGGGACAGTTCGATGAACCCCCCGGCGACCGGGACGGGGGAGCGGGCGGCCACCTCCTCGACCAGAAGGTGGAAGTCGCGGACTCCGGCCGCGTCCCGCGTGCCGTGGCCGACGAGGAGCAGCGCCGGCGAGCCGGTCATAGTGAACCCTCCAGGTTGTTCGGGGCTTGGTTGTCACGGGCGTAGAGCAGCGCGTTGACGGCGGCGGCGGCGACCGCCGAGCCGCCCTTCTCGCCGCGGTTGCTGACCGCGGGCAGTGCCGACGCGCGCAGGGCGGCCTTGCTCTCGGCGGCGCCGACGAACCCGACCGGCAGGCCGACGACGAGCACGGGACGGACACCGAGCCGGAGGATCTCCTCCAGTGCGGTGGGGGCGTTGCCCACGACCCACACCGCCCCCGGGCCGACCTCGTCGTACGCCAGGCGGACGGCGGCGGCACTGCGGGTCAGGCCGTCGTGCGCGACGGCCCGGCGGACGTGGCAGACGGGGGTGACGGCGGTGATGCCCGCCGCGACCATCTCGACGTCGGTGACGACGGGGGCCCCGGCGCGCAGGGCGTGCGCGGCCCGCCGCAGGTCCTCCTCCGCCGAGACCACCAGGTCGGTCAGGTAGTCGAGGTCGGCGCTGGCATGGATCACCCGCTCGGTCACGGCCCGGGTCAGCGGCGGCAGCCCGGAGGTGTCGGCCCGGGAGCGCAGGATCTCGTACGACCGCGCCTCGATGGGGTGGACGGCCCTTCTCACTCCGCGTACCTCCTGCCGAGCCCGGACAGCCGCCACACGAGGGCGGCGCCCGCCCAGACGACGGCGAACGCGGCGACGATGGCGTAGCCGAGCACTTCGAAGTGCTCGGCGAGCGACCCGTACGCCTCGAACGGCCCGCCGAGGAGCCCGGCGAGGTAGACGCTCGCGATGAAGGCGGCCACGACGACGGTCATCCCGGTCGTCGCCGCGTTGTAGTAGAGCCGCCGGGCGGGGCTGCGGTGCGCCCAGGAGTAGGCGCGCGACATCAGCAGGCTGTCGGCGGTGTCGCAGGCGGTCATCCCGGCCGCGAACAGCAGGGGCAGCGTCAGCACCGCGAGGGCGGGCAGCCCGCCCTGCGCCGCCGTCCCGGCCGACAGCGCGAGCAGCGTGACCTCGCTTGCGGTCTCCAGGCCGAGCCCGAACAGGACGCCCACCGGGTACATGTGCCACGACGACCGGATCAGCCCCCGCGCGCGGCGGCCGAGCATCCGGTTGAGCAGGCCGCGGTTGAGCAGCAGCACCTCCAGCTCGTCCCGGTCGAGCGTGCCGCGCGCCATCCGCCGCCACAGGCCGATCACCCCGGCCAGGACGAGGGCGTTGAGCACGGCGACGAGCAGCAGGAACGACATGGCGACCACCTGGGACACCACGCCGCCGACGTGCCGGAACTCCTCGACGCTCTCTCCGGTCGCCGCCGCTCCCGCGGCGGCGGCGACGACCATGGCGAGCACCAGGACGACGGTCGAGTGGCCGAGGGCGAAGAAGAAGCCGACGCCGACGGGGCGGCGGCCCCGCTGCATCATCAGCCGGGTCGTGTCGTCGATGGCGGCGATGTGGTCGGCGTCGAAGGCGTGGCGGATGCCGAGGCTGTAGGCGAGCGTCCCGGCGCCCGCGAACGCCCCGGCCCCGGCCAGGCCGTTCGCGTAGTACAGGTAGAGCGCCCAGCCCGCGATGTGCAGGGCGGCGACGACGGCGACGATGCCGCCGATCCTGGCCCGTTCGCGGGGCGTCCAGGCTCCGTGCGTTTCGACACTCACGCCCGCACCTCCAGTACGGCGTCGACGGGGCATACCTCGGCGCACTCGCCGCAGCGCGTGCACCTCTGATCCAGCACGACGAGCGCGCCGCTGGGCCGGTCACTGGGCCGGATGGCGTGCTCGGGACAGGTGAGCAGGCAGGCGCCGCACCCGGCGCAGGCCTGCGTGACTAGGTAGGCGAGGGCTGCCACGCGTACCCCCTCGGTGTCACGAAGCGGCCCGCCACGACCCGGCTGGACGTGGCGCCGACGATCACCAGGCTGCGCATGGTCACGGCGGACACGTCGAGCCCGGCGAGCGTGGTCAGCGCGACGCTCTCCCCGGGCCGGCTCGCGTCGGTGACCACGCCGACCGGGGCGCCGGGCCCGCGCCGCTCGGCGAGGATCTCCAGCGCCCGGGGAAGCTGCCAGTCGCGGCCGCGCGAGCGGGGGTTGTAGAAGGCCACCACGAGGTCGGCGTCGGCCGCCGCCCGCACCCGCCGCTCGATCGCCTCCCACGGCGTGTGCAGGTCGGACAGGCTGATCGCGCAGTGGTCGTGGCCGAGCGGCGCGCCGAGCAGCGCGCCGGCGGCGAGCATGGCCGTCACCCCCGGCACGCCGACGACGTCGAAGGTGTCGTCCGCGAGGTCGAGGGCGGGCGCGGCCATCGCGTAGACGCCCGCGTCGCCGCTGCCGACGAGCGCGACGGCGTGTCCCTCGCTCGCGAGCCGTACGGCGGTGCGGGCGCGTTCCTCCTCCGCCCCGAGGCCCGACTCGATGACGTGCGTGCCGGGGCGCAGCAGGTCGCGGATCTGGTCGACGTACTGGTCGAGGCCGACCAGGTAGCCGCAGCGGCGCACCTCGGCGACGGCGCGCGGGGTCATCAGGTCGCGGGCGCCGGGGCCGAGGCCGACGATCGCCAGCCTGCCGCGGGGCCGCAGCCGGGCGACGGCCGCGGTCGCCATCGCCGACCTGCGCTTGGGCACCAGAAGCTCACCGCCGTCGGCGAGCGCGGCGGCCTCGGCCACGCTGGGGGTGCCGACGGCCCGGCGGACGACCTCGCTGGGGTGCGGCACCTCGACATCGGCGAGCCGTTCCGCGGGGTGGGTGACGAGCGGCACGCCGAGCGCGCGGGCGGCCGCCACGATCCCGGCCTCGTCCGCCTTCACGTCGGCGGTGGCGAGGCGCGCGACCGAGCGGGGCGACAGCCCGGCCTCCGCCAGCGCGTCGTGGATGAGCGCGAGGACCTCCTCGGCGGCGACGCCCCGGCTCGCGCCGACGCCGACGACGAGGCTCGGCGGCCGGACGACGACGGCCGGGCGCGGCGGGTCCACGATCCTGTCGGTGACGACCACGCAGGGCGGGCGCGGCGAGTCCGACGCGGTGACGGGCAGCGGCGGCAGCGGCCAGGTGACGTCCGCGGTGAGCGTGACCTCCTCGCCGCCGAGCGCACCGTCGACCACACTGTCGAGCATGGCCCGGGTCACGGCGGCGACGTCGCCCTCGACCGGCAGGCCGAGCGCGTCGAGCGCGCCCGTCCCGGTGGCGTCGGTCGCGGTGGTGACGACCGGCGTCGCGCCGAGCACGTCGGCGACCTCGTGGGCGAGCCGGTTGGCGCCGCCGCCGTGGCCGCCGGTCAGGGCCACCGCGAAGCGGCCCGCCTCGTCCACGCAGACCACCCCGGGGTCGTCGTGCTTGTCGCGCAGCAGCGGCGCGAGCAGCCGTACGGCCGCGCCGACCGCGAGGAAGCACACGATGCGGTCGCACTCGCGCCAGGCCCGCGCCAGGTCCGCCACCGGATACGACCGGGTCTCGGGCCAGGCCCGCTCCAGCAGCGCGGCGGCGGTCCTGCCCGCCTTCGTCGCGGTCACCAAGCCGATCACTGTCAACGATGCCCCCATACGAGAAAGACCGGATTGGCCGCGGCCAGCCGCGTGGCGCCGCCGGGCAGATCGGCGAACCTGCTCGCCGCGAGCGACACGCCGCCCACGTCATAGGCCGCGGCGCGCAGCGCGTCACGTGCGGCGGGCACCCGGTCGACGGCGGCGAGCGCGGCGACCACGGTCCGCGCGCCGAGACGGGCGACGTGGCTCACCACGTCCGCGCCGCCCCCGCCGACGAACACGGCGTCGGGGGCGGGCAGCCCGGTCAGGCAGCCGGGGGCATCGCCGTGCACGACCCGCACCTCGGCGCCGTACGCCGCGGCGTTGCGGCGCGTGCGGTCGCACTGGCCGGGGTCGCGGTCGACCGCGACGACGGCGGCGCCGAACCGGGCCGCCTCGACCGCCACGGAGCCGCTGCCGCAGCCGAGGTCCCAGACCAGGTCGCCCAGGCCGGGACCGAGGTGCGCGAGGGCCAGCGCCCGCACCTCCGCCTTGGTGATCATGCCGTCGCGGTGCTCGAAGCACTCTTCCGGCAGCGCCCACCGCTCGGGAGCCGGGCGCGGCGGCGCCGCCCAGCCGCGCGGAGACGGGCGATCGGCGAGGGAAAGCACCACGTTGGGGTCGGCCCACTCCCGCCCGGCGGCCTCCTCGGGCGTGCACGCGGTCACCCGCCGCGAGGCGGTGCCGAGGCGTTCCGCGACCAGCAGCCGGCGTGGCCAGCCGCGCAGCGCCGCGCCGATCTCGGCGGGCCCCGCGCCGGGGGCGGTGAGCACGGCGACCTTCGCCAGCGCCCTGCAGGCGTTGACGGCCCGGCGGGGGTCGCGCCCGTGTGCGCTCACCACGACCGCGTCGTCCCAGCTCAGCCCGGCCTGGCCGAAGGCCGCCGCGACCGAGGAGACGCCCGGTGCGACCTCGACGTCCAGCCCGTGCTCGCGCAGCAGGCGGACGAGGCCGAAGAACCCGGGGTCGCCGGAGGCGAGCACGACGGCCGGGCCGTCGTGGGACTCGAGGGCCCGCACGCCCGCCGTCACCTGGCCCAGCACCACCCGCTCCGCCTGCCGGGGGACGGGGAGCGCGACGAGGTGGCGGGCGGCGCCCACGACCAGCGTCGCCTCGGCCAGCCGCTCGGCCGCCCAGGGGGCGAGCGGCCGTCCGTCGACGCCGATGACCGTCACCACCCGCGTCCCTCCCCGCTGGAGGCGACCGGAGCGTGGCCATCCGGATCCACCATGATCACCGACGCGGTGAGCGTGCCGTCGCAGAACCGCTCCAGCACGTCCTTGACCCGTGCGCACAGCACGCGCCCGGCGGGTTCGAGCAGCCCGGCGGCCTCCCACAGCTCGTACGCGTGCCGGGCGGTGTTGGCCTCGGCGACCCGCCCGATGAGGGCCTCGTCGCCGCCGGCCTCCCGGGTCACCCGGGCCAGCAGATCCTTGTCGATCTTCGATCGGGTGTAGTGGGTCATGAGCACGCCGGCCGCGAGCTTGGTCAGCTTGCCGGCCATGCCGACGAAGAGCACGTCGGTCAGCCCCGCGTCGGCGGCCCTGCGCAGCGCGGCCCCGGTGAAGTCGCCGACCTCGACGAAGCACACGGCGGGCAGGTCGGGCCGCAGCCGCATGGCGGCCCGGTCGGTGCGCCCACCCGTGGACAGCACGAGTGTGCGCTCGCCCTGCGCCGCCATCACGTCGATGGCCTGGACGACCGAGGAACGCCACGACTCGGTGGAGAACGGCCGCACGATCCCGGTCGTGCCGAGGATCGAGATGCCGCCGAGGATGCCGAGCCTGGCGTTGGTGGTCTTGCGGGCCATCCGCTCGCCCTCGGGCACGCTGATGATCACGCGGACGCCGCGCCGTCCCAGGTCCACGACCTCGCCGACGGCCTGGGTGATCTGCGCGCGGGGGACCGGGTTGATGGCCGGGCCGCCGACCTCCAGGCCGAGGCCCGGCCGGGTGACCACACCGACGCCGACGCCGCCGTCGAGTTCGATCCCGGCCTCGGGCCGCCAGGACACGGTCGCGGTCAGATGCGCGCCGTGCGTCGCGTCGGGGTCGTCCCCCGCGTCCTTGACGACGACGGCCGTGGCCTTCGCGTCCGCCACGTCGTAGGAGTCGACCGGCAGCGTCACCCGGCCGCCGCCCGGCAGCGGCGTGTCCACCGTGGACGGGGTGTCGCCGTGCGCGAGCGCGATGCTGGCGGCCTTGGCGGCTGCGGCGCCGCAGGTGCCCGTCGTCCACCCGGTGCGCAACGCCCGTTTGCGCACCCGCATCGTGCGCGGCAGGTCCGGCTCGCGCAGCTCGGGACCGCCCAGTTCGGGACCGCGCAGTTCGGAGGCCTCGCTCATGGCGCGCCGCGCAGTTCGCGCCGGGCCGCCGGGTCGGAACGGCGGTGGCCGTGGAAATGGCCGGGGTGGTAGAGGTGCGAGCGCGTGCCGTGGGCCTCCAGCGCGGGCCCGACCAGCACCAGCGTGTGCTTCCACAGCCGATGGGCGCGCACGGTCGCCGCCAGCTCGTCCAGGCGGCAGCGCAGCACCAGCTCGTCCTCCCAGGTGACCCGGTAGCCGACCACGCAGGGCGTCCCGGGCGGGTAGCCGCCCGCCAGCAGCTCCTCCTGCAACCGGCCGGCACGGGCCGCCGACAGGAACAGCGCCATCGTCGTGCCGTGCGCGGCGAACTCGCGCACGGTCTCGCCCTCGGGCATCGGCGTCTTGCCGCCCTCCAGCCGGGTGAGCACGACCGACTGCGCGACCTCCGGCACGGTCAGCTCCCGCCCTACGGCGGCGGCGACGGCGGTGAAGCTGGAGACCCCCGGCACGACCTCGGTCTCCAGCCCGAGCGCGGCGCACCGGTCGAGCTGTTCCTGGACCGCCCCCCACAGGGCGGGGTCGCCGGAGTGCACGCGGGCCACGCGCAGCCCGTCGCGGGCCGCCTCCTCATACAGGGCGACGACCTCCTCCAGGGGCACGGCGGCGGAGTCGACCACCCGGGCGCCGTCGCGGGCGTGCGCGAGCACGCCGGGATGAACCAGGCTGGAGGCCCAGATCACGATGTCGGCCTCGGCGATGGCCGCCGCGCCGCGCAGCGTGAGCAGGTCGGGCGCGCCCGGCCCCGCCCCCACGAAGGTCACCGTGCCGCTCACCGCCGGCCCGCTCACAGCCTGCCTCCCCGGCCCGTACGCTCCCGGGTCACCAGCAGCGCGGACAGGTAGGGCCCGGCCTCGGCCGGGTCGAGCCCGGCGGCGGGCCGCACGTCCTCCTGCGGCAGTCCGAGCGACGCCCCGTACACCGCGCCGGCCAGGCGGCCGGAATCGCGGACGGCGGCCAGCACCTGGGGCAGCATGCGTCCTCCCTTGTAGGCGACGACGGTGTCGTGGGCGTCGAGCGCCCCACGCAGGGCGTCCAGCCCCGCCGTCAGCGGCATCAGCGCGAGCGACTCGCGTCCCTCGACGAGAACGGTCCCGCTGCTCGCGGCGAGCGCCTGCATGGCGGTGACGCCGGGGACCGTGCGGACCTCCACCTCCGGCACGAGCCCGCGCACGGTCTCGGCCAGGTAGGTGAAGGTGCTGTAGACGTTGGGGTCGCCGATCGTCGCGAACGCGACCGTGCTCGCGCCCGCGTCGTACGCGGCGGCGACGGCCGCGCCCGCCGCGTCCCAGGCCGTGGCGCGCCGGGGGCCGCTGCCCGGAGGGTCGTGCAGGGCGAACTCCAGGCGGGTCACCTCGCGGCCGGTGTGGGCCCGGACGATGCGCTCGGCGCGGCCTTCCTCGCCGGTGTCGGCGACCGGCACCACGACCACGTCGGACTCGCGCAGCACGCGCACGGCCTTCACCGTCACCAGGTCGGGGTCTCCCGGGCCGACGCCCACCCCGATCAGCACGGGACTCATGCGGCGTCCTCCGAAACAGCGGCCTCCACGAGATCACGCGCCAGGCGCGGCGCGCCCGCCCAGTGCGGGTGGAGGTAGGAGGCGTGCACACCACCGTGCACGAACCCCTCCCGCTCCGGCAGCACGTACGCCGGGGACTCGCCGGCGGGCGGGAAGCAGGCGGTGCGGTGGAACTCATGAGCGCGCACGACGGTGCCGTCGGGCCGCACGGCCTCGCGGTAGCCGAGCGTCAGCTTCCCGGTCATCCGCGCCTCCACCGGCAGCACGCCGCACATCGGCGCGCCGTCGAGCGAGGCGGCCAGGTAGAGCAGGCCCGCGCACTCGGCCGCGATCGGCAGGCCGCGGGCGGCGTGGCAGGCCACCTGTTCCCGCAGCGGCGCGTTGGCGGCCAGGTCGGCGGCGTGGACCTCGGGGAACCCGCCGCCGATCACCAGGCCCCGCGTGCCGGGCGGCAGCGCCTCGTCGCGCAGCGGGTCGACATGGGCCACCTCGGCCCCGGCGGCGGTCAGCAGTTCGGCCGTCTCGGCGTAGGAGAACGTGAACGCCGCGCCGGCGGCGACCGCGACCACGGGCCGGCCGGAAACCGGGGTTCCGACCGCGTCGGCGGCCGACCAGGGCGTGGCCGCGAGCGGGGGCGCGGCCGAGGCCAGGCGCAGCACGAGATCGAGGTCGCAGTGCCGTTCGACCAGGGCGCCGAGGGCGGCGACGGCCCGCCGCGCCTGCGCGTCGCGCTCGGCGGCGGGCACCAGGCCGAGGTGCCGCGACGGCACGTGGACGGCCGCGTCGCGCGGCAGGGCCCCCACCACCGGAATGCCCAGGGGCCGCAGCGCCTCGCGGAGGATCTCCTCGTGGCGGGCCGAGCCCACCCGGTTGAGCACCACGCCGGCGACCCGTACGGACCGGTCGAAGGTGGCGAAGCCGTGTACGAGGGCCGCGACGGACGCCGACTGGGACGACGCGTCCACCACGAGCAGCACGGGCGCGCCGAGCAGGCGGGCGACGTGCGCGGTGGATGCCTCGGACGTGGGACCACGCCCGTCGAACAGGCCCATGACGCCCTCGACCACGGCGATGTCCGCGCCGCGCGCGCCGTGCGCGAACAGCGGGGCGATCAGCTCCTCCCCGGTGAGGAACGCGTCGAGGTTGCGGCCGGGGCGGCCGGTGGCGAGCGCGTGGTAGCCGGGGTCGATGTAGTCGGGGCCCGCCTTGTGCGGCGAGACGGCGAGGCCGCGCGCGGTCAGCGCCGCCATCAGCCCGGTGGCCACGGTGGTCTTGCCCGCGCCGGAGGCGGGGGCGGCGACCACGAGCCGGGGGATCGTCACCATTCGAGCGTCACCATTCGATGCCCCTCTGGCCCTTCTGTCCCGCGTCCATCGGGTGCTTGACCTTGGTCATCTCCACGACGAGGTCGGCGGTCTCGACCAGGCGGGGATCGGCGTCCCTGCCGGTGATCACCACGTGCTGGCGGCCGGGCCGGGCGCGCAGGGTCTCGACGACGTCGTCCACGTCGACCCAGCCCCACTTCATCGGATAGGTGAACTCGTCCAGCACGTACAGGCCGTAGGTCTCGGCGGCGAGGTCGCGCCTGATCTGCGCCCAGCCCTCGCGGGCGTCGGCGGCGTGGTCGGCCTCGGTGCCGGGCCGCTGGATCCACGACCAGCCCTCGCCCATCTTGTGCCAGGTCACCGGGCCGCCCTCGCCGGTCTGCTCGTGCAGCCGGCCGAGGGCGCGCAGCGCGGCCTCCTCGCCGACCCGCCACTTGGCGCTCTTGACGAACTGGAACACCCCGACGGGCCAGCCCTGGTTCCAGGCGCGCAGCGCCAGGCCGAAGGCGGCCGTCGACTTCCCCTTCATCTCCCCGGTGTGCACGATGACCAGCGGGCGGTTGCGCCGCTCGCGCGTGGTCAGCCCGTCGTCCGGCACGCCGGCCGGTCTGCCCTGCGGCATCTACGCCACCTTCCTGACGTCACGCACCACCGCGGCCAGGTGATCGGCCGCCAGCTCTTCCAACCGGATCGCCGTCCCGCCGAGCGCGGCGGCGAGCCGCCCGGCCAGGCCGAGCCGTACGGGGCCGTGCTCGCAGTCGACGACGACGCTCGCGACCCCGGCGAGCCGCCGGGCCGTGACCACCGGGTCGGGACCGCTGGTGTGGCGCCCGTCGGTGACGACCACGAGCAGCGGGCGGCGGCGGGGGTCGCGCAGCCGCTCGGCGGCCAGCACCCGTTCCGCCCGGCGCAGCCCGGCGGCCAGCGGGGTGCGCCCGCCGGTGGCGAGCCGGGCCAGCCGGCCGGAGGCCAGCTCGACGCTGGAGGTCGGCGGCAGCGCGACCGTCGCCTCCTCGCCCCGGAAGGTCACCAGCCCGACCTTGTCGCGGCGCTGGTAGGCGTCCAGCAGCAGGGACAGCACGGCGCCCTTCACCGCGCGCATCCGCGTCCGCGCGGCCATCGACCCGCTCGCGTCCACGCAGAACAGCACCAGGTTCGACTCGCGTCCCTCCCGCAGGGCCTCACGCAGGTCCTCGCGGCGCAGCACCAGTCCGGAGCCGGTGCGGCCGCGCCCGCGCTGGTGCGGCGCGGCGGCGGCCAGCGTCGCCGGCAGGTCGAGCCGGCGCAGCCGTCCGTCCGGGGTGCGGGCGCCGACGGCGCGCCCGGACTCGCCCGTCGTGCGGCCACGCCGGCCGGCGGGCCCGCCTCGGCCCACCGCCTCCGGCGCGAGGAGCCGGGTCCGATAGGGCGCTCCCGGAGACTCGGGCCTCCGGCCGCCCGTCCCGCCGCCCTCGCCGGGCGGCGCGTCCGCGGGCTCTCCACCCGGGGCGCCCCCACCGCCCGGGCCGTCGTCGTCGGGCCCGTCGTCGGGCGCGTCGTCGGGCGCGTCGTCGCCGGAATCGTCGTCCGGGGAGAGCGCCTCGGAGAGAGCCTGTTCCAGCCGCTCCTCGTCGAGCCCCTGGCCGGGGTCGTCGAACGGGTCGCGGCGGCGCCGATGGGGGAGCGCCAGGCGGGCGGCCGTCCGGACGTCGCCGGGGGTGACCTCGTCCCTGCCCTCCCAGGCGGCCAGGGCGACGGCCGTACGCGCCATCACGAGGTCGGCGCGCATCCCCTCGACGTCGAAGGCCGCGCACACCGCCGTGATCCCCCGCAGCGCGTCGTCGGGCAGGGTCACGGCGGGCAAGCGCTCGCGGGCCGCCGCGATCCGCAGCGCGAGGTCGCGCTCGCCGCCGGCGTACGCGCCGGTGTATCCGGCCGGGTCGGCGTCGAAGGCGAGGCGGCGGCGCACCACCTCGGCCCGCTCGGCCGGGTCGCGGGACGCGCGCACCTCGACGGCCAGGCCGAAACGGTCGAGCAGCTGCGGCCGCAGCTCGCCCTCCTCCGGGTTCATGGTGCCGACCAGCAGGAAGCGGGCCGCGTGGCGGACGGACACGCCCTCGCGCTCCACGTGGGCCACGCCCATCGCCGCCGCGTCGAGCAGCAGGTCCACCAGGTGGTCGTGGAGCAGGTTGACCTCGTCCACGTACAGCACGCCCCGGTGGGCCGCCGCCAGCAGGCCCGGCTCGAACGCCTTGACGCCCTCGGTCAGCGCCCGCTCCAGGTCGAGCGACCCGGCCACGCGGTCCTCCGACGCGCCCACCGGCAGTTCCACCAGCCGTGCCGGGCGCGTCTGCGGCGACAGGCCGCTCTCGTGCGGGCCGTCGGGACACGACGGGTCGGGGGCGGCGGGGTCGCAGGAGAACCGGCAGCCCGCCACCACCGCCACCTCCGGCAGCAGCGCCGCGAGCGACCGCACCACGGTCGACTTCGCCGTGCCCTTCTCGCCCCGCACGAGCACGCCGCCGATCGCGGGCGACACGGCGTTGAGCAGCAGCGCCAGCTTGAGGTCGTCGTGCCCGACCACCGCGCTGAAGGGGTATCCCACGATCATTTGCCCGCCTCCAGGTCGCCTTCCGTCTCCAGGTAGGCCGCGCGCAGCCCGTCGAGCGTCTCCGGCCGCGGGCGCGCCCACAGCCCCCGGTCGGCCGCCTCCAGCAGCCGTTCGGCGATGCCGCGCAGCGCCCAGGGGTTGGACGCCCGCATGAACTCCCGCACCTCGGGGTCGAAGACGTAGGAGGAGGCGAGCGACTCGTACATCCAGTCGTCGACCACCCCGGCGGTGGCGTCGAACCCGAACAGGTAGTCCACCGTGGCCGCCATCTCGAACGCGCCCTTGTAGCCGTGCCGCCGCATGGCCCCGATCCAGCGCGGGTTGACCACCCGCGACCGGAACACCCGCCGTGTCTCCTCGCCCAGCGTCCGGGTGCGCACCGCGTCGGGAACGTGCGAGTCGCCCACGTACGCCGCAGGGGACCTGCCGGTCAGGTGACGGACCATGGCCACCATCCCGCCGTGGTACTGGAAGTAGTCGTCGGAGTCGGCGATGTCGTGCTCGCGGTTGTCCTGGTTCTTGGCCGCCACGTCGATGCGGCGGAACGCCGCCTCCATGTCCGCGCGGGCCTCCCGGCCGTCGAGGCCCCTGCCGTACGCGTAGCCGCCCCACACCGCGTACACCTCGGCGAGGTCGGCGTCGTCGCGCCAGTTGCGGGCGTCGATGAGCGGCAGCAGGCCGGCGCCGTACGCGCCGGGTTTGGAGCCGAAGACGCGGCTGGTGGCGCGGCGCTCGTCGCCGTGCCGGGCGAGGTCGGCGTGGACGTGCGCGCGCAGCGGGTTGACCTCGGCGGGCTCGTCCAGCGCGGCGACCGTCCGTACGGCCTCGTCGAGCAGCGCCACGACGTGGGGGAACGCGTCGCGGAAGAATCCGCTGATGCGCACGATCACGTCCACGCGGGGGCGGCCCAGCTCCTCGGCCGGCATGACCGCGAAGCCGGTCACCCGGCGGGAGGCGTCGTCCCACTCCGGGCGCACGCCGAGCAGGGCCATGATCTCGGCGATGTCGTCGCCCTGGGTGCGCATCGCGCTGGTGCCCCAGACCGTGAGCCCGACCGTGCGCGGCCACTCGCCGGTGTCGGCGCGGTAGCGCTCGACCAGCGAGGCCGCGAGGGCCGACCCGGTCTCCCAGGCCAGCCGGGACGGGATGGCCTTGGGGTCCACCGAGTAGAAGTTGCGCCCGGTGGGCAGCACGTTGACCAGCCCGCGCGTGGGCGACCCGGACGGCCCGGCGGGCACGTAGCCGCCGTCGAGCGCGTGCAGCACGTGCGCCACCTCGTCCGTCGTCCGGTCGAGCCGGGGCACCACCTCGGTCGCCGCGAAGCGCAGCACCCGGGCGACCTCCGGCACGTCCGTGACCGCTCCGGCCGCCGCGGGGTCCCAGCCGTGGTCCTCCATGGCCTCCACCAGCCGCCGCGCCTCGGCCTCGAACGCGTCCACCTGCGCCCCACCGGCGTCCTCGGGCAGTCCGAGGGCCTCGCGCAGGCCGGGCAGGGCCCCGGCGGCGCCGGCCCAGACCTGGCGGGCGCGCAGCACGGCGAGCACGAGGTTGACCCGGGCCTCCCCGGTGTGGACCTGGCCCAGCACGTGCAGGCCGTCACGGATCTGCGCGTCCTTGATCTCGCACAGGTAGCCGTCCACGTGCAGCAGGAAGTCGTCGAACTCCGCGTCCTGTGGCCGCTCGTCCACGTGCAGGTCGTGGTGGAGCTGGGCGGCCTGGACGAGGGTCCAGATCCGCGCGCGTACGGCCGGCAGCTTGGCCGGGTCGAGGGCGGCGACGGTGGCGTGCTCGTCCAGCAGCTGCTCCAGCCGGGCGAGGTCGCCGTAGGAGTCGGCCCTGGCCATCGGCGGGATCAGGTGGTCGACGACGGTCGCGTGGGCCCGCCGCTTGGCCTGGGTGCCCTCGCCGGGGTCGTTGACGATGAACGGGTAGACCAGCGGCAGCGCGCCGAGCGCGGCGTCGGGCGCGCACGACGCCGACAGCCCCAGCCCCTTCCCCGGCAGCCACTCCAGCGTGCCGTGCTTGCCGAGGTGGACGACCGCGTGCGCGCCGAACTCGCGGGCCAGCCACCAGTACGCCGCGAGGTAGTGGTGGCTGGGCGGCAGGTCGGGGTCGTGGTAGATCGCGACCGGGTTCTCGCCGAACCCCCGGGGCGGCTGGATGGCGAGCATGACGTTGCCGAACCGCAGCGCGGCCAGCACGATGTCGGTTCCGTCCACGTAGAGGGACCCGGGCGGCGGCCCCCAGTGGGCGGTCACCGCCTCGCCCAGCTCGGCGGGCAGCGCGGCGAACCACTCCTGGTAGGCGCGCAGCGGCACGCGGGCGGGGGCGGTCTCGATCTGCTCCTCGGTGAGCCACTCCACGTCGTGGCCGCCGGCCGCGATCAGGGTGTGGATCAGCGCGTCGCCGTCGTCCGGCGCGTCGCCCACGTCGTACCCGGCCGCGCGCAGGGCGCGCAGCAGCACGACGGCGGAGGCCGGGGTGTCGAGCCCGACGGCGTTGCCGACCCGGGCGTGCCGGGTGGGATAGGACGACAGCACGATCGCCAGGCGCTTGTCCGCGTTCGGCACGTGGCGCAGCCGGGCGTGCGCGACCGCGAGGGCGGCCACCCGGGCGCACCGCTCGGTGTCGGCGACGTAGACCGGCACGCCGTCGGGCCCGTCCTCCTTGAACGAGAACGGCACGCCGATCAGGCGCCCGTCGAACTCGGGCACCGCCACCTGCATCGCGGCGTCCAGCGGGGTCAGCCCGGCGTCCGAGCCGGCCCAGACCGACCGGGGCGTGGTCAGGCACAGCGCCTGCAGCACCGGCACGTCGAGATCGGCCAGGGCCCCGGCGTCCCAGGCGTCCTCGTCGCCGCCGGCGCTCGCGGCGGCGGCGACCGCCCCGCCCGCGGCGAGCACGGTGACGACCAGCGCGTCCACCGGCCGCAGCAGTTCGAGCAGGTCGTCGCCGGCGCCGCGCAGCGACCCGCAGAAGACCGGCAGGACGTCGGCGCCCGCCGCCTCGACCGCGTCGCACAGCGCGTCGACGAACGCCGTGTTGCCCGACAGCTCGTGCGCCCGGTAGTAGACCACGCCGACCAGAGGACGGCCCTCCCGGCGCGCCCGGCCGGGCCGCACGCCGCAGGCGGGGGTGGGTCTGGGCGGCGCGAAGCCCTCGCCGGTCAGCAGGAGCGTGTCGGACAGGAAACGGCGCAGCTCCGCCAGGTTGTCCGGGCCGCCCTCGGCCAGATACGCCAGCGTCTGCGCCGCGACCCCCGACGGCACGGTGGACAGGGCCATCAGCGCGGCGTCCGGGGCCTGCTCGCCGCCGAGCACGACGGTGGGCAGCCCGGCCGCCAGCACGGCGTCGAGCCCCTCGGGCCACGAGCGCCTGCCGCCGAGCAGCCGGACGACGACGGCGTCCACGCCCTCCACCAGGGCGGGCACGTCCCCGGCGGCCGTACGCGCGGGGTTGGCGACCCGCCAGCCGGTCCCGCCGCGGGTCGCGGCGAGCAGCTCGGTGTCGGCGGTGGACAGCAGCAGCATCCTCGGCGGCGCCGTCGGTGACATCGTCATGGGCGGTCCTCCCGCAGCGTGATCCGGGGCAGGCCGGCGGGCACGCCGCGCTCGATGAGCCGCCACACGGCCTCGGTGTCGAGGTGTTCTTCCACCAGGTCGCCCAGGGCGTCGAGGCGGGCCTCCCGGTGCGCGGCGAACGTGCCGGTCCCCGGCAGCCAGGCCCTGCCGGTGACGGCGGCCACCTCGGCGAGGAAGGCCCGGCGGAATCCGTCGCGCTCGAACAGGCCGTGCCAGGTCGTGCCCCACACCTGGCCCGCCCGGCAGCCGTCGAGGAACGGCTCGCCCGCGTCGGGCGTCACCCGGCCGTGGTGGATCTGGTAGCCCGCGACCTCGTGGCCGCGCCACTCGCCCTGCGCGAGCGCGAGCACCTTGTCCGGCGCGTACGCCGTGCGGGCAGGCAACAGCCCGAGGCCGGGCACCCGGCCCGCCCGGCTCTCCACATCGTCGTCGATGACCGCGCCGAGCATCTGGTAGCCGCCGCAGATCCCGAGCACGGGGAGGCCGTCGGCGGCGCGGCGGCGCAGCGCCTCGTCCAGGCCCCGCTCGCGCAGCCAGGCGAGGTCGCCGACGGTGGCGCGGGTGCCGGGCAGCACGACGAGGTCGGCGTCGGCGAGCTCGGCGGGGGTGGTGACCAGGCGGACGCTCACCCCCGGCTCGGCGGCGAGCGCGTCGGCGTCGGTGACGTTGGACATGCGCGGCAGCCGCACCAGCGCAACGCGCAGCACGTCACGTCCCACAGGCGGGGTGAGCAGACCGGGACGGCTGTCGAGGTCGAGGGAGTCCTCCACGTCGAGCCACAGGCCGGAGCGCCACGGCAGCACACCGAGGCACGGGCGGCCGGTCGTCTCCGTGAGCCAGTCGAGCCCCGGCCGCAGCAGCGCGAGATCCCCGCGGAACTTGTTGACCACGAAGGCGGCGATGTGCCGCTGGTCGTGCCGGTCGAGCACGGCGAGGGTGCCGGCGAAATGCGCGAGCACGCCACCCCTGTCGATGTCGCCGACGACGAGCGCGGGCAGGCCGGCGGCGCGGGCCAGGCCCATGTTGGCGATGTCGCGGTCGCGCAGGTTGACCTCGGCCGGGCTGCCCGCGCCCTCGCAGATCACCACGTCGTAGCGGCGGCGCAGGCCGTCCAGCGCGTCGAGGGCGACGTCGAGCAGGCGCATCTTGTGGTCGCGGTAGGACATGGCGTCCACGTCGGCGTGCGCGCGGCCGAGCACGACCACGTGGGAGTGCCGCTCGCCTGCGGGTTTGATCAGCACCGGGTTCATCGCGGCCTCGGGCTCGACCCGGGCCGCCGCGGCCTGCATCGCCTGGGCCCGCCCGATCTCACCGCCGTCCGCGGTGACCGTCGAGTTGAGCGCCATGTTCTGCGCCTTGAACGGCGCGACCCGTACGCCGCGCCGGGCCAGCCACCGGCACAGGCCGGCCACCAGCACGCTCTTTCCCGCGTCGGAGGTCGTGCCCGCCACGAGCAGGCCGCCGCCGGGCGCCACGTCAGGTGGTGGAGCGCGAAACCGGCAGTGAGGCGCGTCTGCGCAGGCCTGTCCGGGCCATGGCATGTCCCCCCTGGGGGTCCGCGCCCCCGGTAGAAGGTCCGACGGCCGGAGTATCCTGGCTCCCGGATCAGCGCTCCCCTCAGCCTTCCCGCCCGTGCTGGGCAGTGGCGTGGGTGAGGGTCGCTCCCCGGTGACAGTGGCGGGACCGCGCCGGATTCACACCGGCTTCCTCCGCGTCCGTCGCTTGCGGTGGTCAACTTACACCTTCGTGCCGTATGTCCCGCAAGTACGGTCTGTCTGATATATCGGAAACGCTACGTTCGCTGCAGCGTGGCGATCATGGAGAACGGCTCGTTCTTCGTCACCGCGTTCTCGCCGTGTCCGTTGTAGTCGAAGGTCATCGTCCCGTTGTCGTGGACGGTGAGGTAGATCGTGCCGTTGCGCACGCAGTTGCCGCGCATCGACACCCGCGTCAGCCGCACCGTCGTCCCGCTGATGACCTGGAGCTTGGACCTGCCCTCGCACCGGTAGTCGACGAACCGCTCGGTGACGGTGTCGCCGCCCTTCGGCACGGTCAGCACGAGCGTGTCGTACGCGCCGGGCTCGTAGTCCACCCTGCCGCGCCACACGCCCGCGAAGCGTGCGGTGAAGCGCAGGGGCGCGCGCGACGTGACCGCTGGCGCGGGGGTCGGCGCGGAGCTCGATAGGGGGCTCGGTGTGGGGCTCGGTGTGGGTGTCGTGGCGGCTGAGGGCGCCGGCGTGACGGCGGCCGCCCCGTGCCGCCCGTCACCGCCCGCGACGCCTTCGGACGGCAGCACGGACAGCAGCACGCCCACTGTCGTCGCGGCCGCGAGGGTGGCCGCCGCCCCGGCGAGCAGCCCCCGGCGGCGGCCCGAGCTCCGCCGTGGGGGGACGGTGTCCGGTTCTGGATGCACGGGCCGCCCGGCGGTGGTGAGCCCGGCCGCGACGTCCCCGGCGGCCCCCTCCGGCGCCGCGGCGAGCAGCCGCATCGTGATGTCGAGGATGCCCGGGCGCTCCGCGGGGTCCTTGCGCAGGGCCAGCGCCACGACGGAGCGCAGCGGCTCTTCCAGGTCGCCCAGGTCGGGCTCCTGGGTGAGGACGCGGTTCAGCACGGCCGGCAGCGCGTCGTCGCCGAACGGCGGCCTGCCGGTGGCGGCGAACACCATCACGCAGCCCCACGCGAACACGTCCCAAGCGGGCGTGGGCGGCTCGCCGGCGATCTGCTCGGGCGCCATGTAGGCGGGCGTGCCGACGATGCCGCCGCTCGCCGTGGTGGCGCCGAGGCCGCGGGCGACCCCGAAGTCGACGACCCTCGGACCGTCGGGCCCGAGCAGCACGTTGGCCGGCTTGAAGTCGCGGTGCACGATCCCGGCCCGGTGCACGGCGGCGAGTGCGGTCGCGGTCGCGACGGCCAGCCGGTGCAGGGCGGGCCCGGACCGCCGCCCCGCCTGCCGCAGCGTGGGGCCCTCCACGTACTCGCTCACGATGTAGGGCCGGGGGCCGTCCAGGTCGAAGTCGAGGACCCGGGCCACGCAGAACGGCGCGACCCGCCGCGCGGCGTCGATCTCCCGCGCGAAGTGGCGGCGGGCGTTCTCGTCTCCCGACCAGCCCTCATGGAGCAGCTTGACCGCCACCGGGGCGCCCTCGGCCGTGCGGCCGAGGTAGACCACCCCCTGGCCGCCCGCGCCCAGGCGGCCCTCCAGCCGGCAGCCGCCGATCTCGGCCGGATCTCCCGTGAGCAGCGGCCCCACCGCAGGCATGCAGCCCTCCTCGGCCCGTCTTGCCCTCACCCTAGACGAATGGCGCGCTGGTGCTTCTCGATCACCCTTGCCATGATGCCGGGATGAACGTGGCGAGACTCGGACGAACGTGGTGAGGACGGTGCGGGGGCGACTGCCGCTGGTGGTCCGGCGCGCGCTGGCCGAGCCCCTGCTGCTGGCCGCCGCGTTCGGCTCCATCCTGCTCGCCACCACGGCGATCTCGGCTCTGCTGCTGCACGCGGGCTCGGTGACCCAGGCGGGTGTGCGGCGGGCCCTGGAGACGGCGCCGCTCGCCGCCACCGCGACCGTCGTCACCTCCTCGGTCACCGCCGGGGACTTCGCCGCGGCCGACCGGGCCGTCCGCGCGGGGATCGCCCACGCCCACGGCGAGGTGCCCGTACGGGTCACCGTTCGCGTCGAGTCCGCCTCGTACGCGCTGAAGGAAGACGACCGCGGCGGTCAGCCCGTCCTGACCCGGTTCGCCGCGTACGAGGGACTGGACGGCCAGGCGGACCTGGTGAGTGGCCGCTGGCCCACGGAGGGAACGGCGGTGGCGCTCTCGGAGCCGGCCGCGCGGGCGATGGGAGTCTCCACCGGCGACGAGTTCACCGTCGTCGGACGCCTGGACGGGAAATCGGTCCGCGTGCGCGTCGCCGGCGTGTTCCGGCTGCGGGACCCCGACGACCCGCGCTGGAGGGGAGAGGAACTGCTGCGCTACGGCACGCAGACCGGCGACTTCACCTCCCGCGGCCCCCTGGTCGTGCCGGCCGGCGCCTTCCTCGGCAGGTTCGCGACCGGTGTCTCGGCCCGCTGGCTCGCCGAACCCGACCTGCGCCGGCTCTCCTCCGACCGGCTGCGGCCGTTCTCGGCGTCGGTCGCCGCGGTCTCCGCGGACGTGCGGTCCGGCTGCCCCCGGTGCACCGTCACCGAGACGCTGTCCGGCACGCTGCTGCGGCTCGACCGCGGCGCCCTGGTCGCCCGCTCGACCATGCTGGTGCCGGTGCTCCAGCTGCTGGTGCTGAGCGCGTACGCGCTGGCGCTGACCGCGCGGCTGCTCGCCGAGCACCGCCGGATGGAGACGGCGCTGCTGCGATCGAGGGGCGGCGGGTCGCCGCGGCTCGCCGCCACGGCGGCGGGGGAGGCGCTGCTGATCGCGCTGCCCTGTGCGCCCGTGGCGCCGTTCCTCGCGCCGGTCCTCCTGCGGCTGATGAGCGCCTTCCCCTGGATCGAGGCCACCGGCGTGGCGCCGCCCCGCGCGCCCGACGGGGCCACGTTCGCGGTCGCGGCGGCGGTCGCGCTCGCCTGCGCCGCCATGCTGGCCGCTCCGCCCCTGCTCGCCGCCCGCCGCACGTACGTCGAGGAGCAGGCGGTGCTCGGGCGCGCCGACCGGCCGGGCCTGGTCCAGCGGGCCGGGGCCGACGTGGCGCTGCTCGTCCTGGCGGCGCTCGCCGTCTGGCGCCTGCGCGCCCAGGACGCGCCGGAGGTCACGCGCCTCGGCGGCGAGCTCGGGCTCGACCCGCTCGTCGGGGCGGGGCCGGCGCTCGCCCTGCTCTGCGGCGGGATGGCCGCCCTCCGGCTGGTGCCCGCCGTCGCGAGGGTCGCCGAGCGGGCGACGCGGCGCCGCCCCGGGTTCGGGCCGGCCGTGGCCGCCCGGCAGGTGAGCCGGCGCCCGGCCCGCTATTCCGGTCCGGCGCTGCTGCTGACGATGGCGACGGCGATAGGCGTGCTGTCCCTGACCACGGCCGCGACCTGGCGCGGCGCCCAGGAGGACCGGGCCATGCATCTCGCCGGCGCCGCCCTGCGCGTCTCGGCCCTCCCGGGCGACGACGCCCGGACCTTCACCGCGCTGCCGGGAGTCGCGGCGGCCGTGCCCGCGCACCGAGCCACGGTCGTCGCGAACGGCGCGGACGCCACCCTGATCGCCGCGGACGCGGCGCACCTGGGCCGGGTCCTGCTGCTTCGCCCCGACCTGTCGGAGCGGTCGCCGGCCACGCTGACCTCCCGGATCGCCGGGTCCGCCGGACAGCCGCTACCGGTCGTGGTGACCCCCGGTCTGGCCGACACCACCAGGATCACGGCCGGCACGGTGGCGATCCCGATCCGGGTCGTGGGCGTCGTCACGGCGATGCCCGGCACACCGGAGGGCACCCCGGCCCTGCTCGCCGACCTCGCCGCGCTGCGGGGCCAAGGCGCGCAGGGGGCGGACTGGCCGGTGACGGAGTGGTGGCTGGCCGCCGACGGGAACGACACCACACCAGCCGCCACCGCGCTGGCGCGCAGGGACGTCGTCGACGTGGCCACGCTGACCGCAGGCCACAGGGACGACCCCACGGCGGCGGGCCTGCAGGGCGCGCTGCTGCTCGGCTTCGCGGCGGCGCTGGCGTTCGCCGTGCTGGGTTTCCTGGTCAACGCGGCGGTCTCGGCGCGCGAGCGCAGGGGTGAGTTCGCCGTGCTCGGCGCGCTCGGCGTGAGCTTCCGGCAGACGCTCGGCCTGCTCGCCGCCGAGCAGTCGTTCGTCGTCGGGCTGTCGCTGGCCGGCGGAGTGGCGCTCGCCGTGGCCGTCTCCGCCGCGGTGGTGCCGCCGATGGTGACCGCCGGATACGCGACCGGAGGCGGGCTGCCGGTGCTGCTCCACGTTCCGTGGCTCCAGGTGGCGGCGCTCGCCGTCGCGGTCCTCGCCGTGCTCCTCGTGATCGTGGCGGGGCTCGCGCGGTCGCTGCACCGCCGTGAGCCGGCCGCCGTGCTGCGTTCTGGGGAGGCGTCGTGATCCGCCTTCTCGGGGTGCACAGAGGTGTGGCGGCGCTGCTGGCCACGCTGGTGTTCGGCGCCGCACTTGTCGTCTCGGCCCTGCCCCGGATGGTCGAGTCCTCGCTCGACGCGGCGGCCAGGTCGATCATCGGCGCCGTCCCGCCCGGCACGGCCGCGCTGACGGTCCAGTACAGCCGGGGCTTCGACCTGAGGCCGATGCGGACGACGGCCGACGTGGCCGGGGCGGACACCGCCTGGCGAGCCCTGCTCCCCACGGCGTTGCGGATGGCCGCCGATCCCGCCCCGCTCTTCGACTTCTCCGCCTCCTCGCCGATCCTGATAAACAACCAGGCGCATCGCTACCTGACGCTGAAATGGGTCTCCGGGGCGGACCGGCACGTGCGGTACGTCGAGGGCGGGCCCCCGGGCCCCGGCTCGGGCACCCGTTTCGAGGTGGCCGTCCCCGCGGTCGCCGCCTCGGAGATGTCGATCAGAACGGGCGACACTCTCCGCCTCGGAGACCTGACCGCGAAGGTCACCGGCCTGTTCGAGCCGGCGCGTCCCGCCGACCGGTTCTGGGCTCTGGAGCCCGAGCTCACCTACGTCATCCACCACCGCGTGCCGCTCGCCATGGAGGACGACCTGATCGTCACCGCGCTCACCGACGGCGACAGGCTCGCGGGCGCCGAGCTGCCCATGATCTTCCGATGGCTCGTCACCCCGGCGCAGGGCCGCGTCGGCGCGGGCAACGCGGCGGACGTGCTCGCCGCCACGGAGGAGTTCGACCGCCGGCTGGGCAGGCAGGACCTCGAACTCACCCTGTCGACCGGGTTCGACCGCATCCTGCGGGAGTACCTGGACCGGCTGGCCGTCACGCGCGCGCTCATCACGGTGTTCCTGAGCGGGCTGGCCGTCGTGTGCCTGGGCACCACGGCCCTGGCCGTGCTGTTGTTCGCCGGGCGGGTGCGCGGCGACCTGCTGTTGATGCGCGCCCGCGGCGCGTCCCTGGCCCGGGCCGTGCTGACCTGCGGGGGAGCGGTCGCGCTCGTGGCGGTGCCGGCGGCCGCGGCTGGCCAGCTGGCCGCGGGCTTCGTGCCGGGCGCACCGACGGCGTTCGCGCGGCTGGGACCGGCCGCGCTGGCGGTGGGTACCGTCGCGATCGCCTGCGCCGCGGCCGCGCCGCGCCGGTTCACGGGCCGGCGGTCCACGGGCCGGCGGTCCGCGAACGCTCTGCGCCGGATCGTGCTGGAGATCCTGGTGCTCGTGCTCGCCGTGGCGAGCGTCCAGCTCCTGCGCACGGGCGGCCTGGGCACGGGCGGCCTGGGCACGGGCGGCCTGGGCACGGGCGACGCGTTCCTCGCGTCGGCGCCCGTGCTGCTGGCGCTGGCCGCCGCGCTGGCGCTGCTGCGCGCCGGCCCGGCCCTGATCCACCTCGCCTTCCGGGCCGCGGCCCGGCGCGCCGCCGCCGTGCCGTTCCTCGGGCTCGCCGCCGCCCGGGCCGTGCCGGGCGCCGCGCTGCCGGTGCTCACGCTGCTGCCGGCCGTCGCGCTGGCGGCGTACGGCATGGTCACCGCCGGAGGGCTGGAGGAGGCCCAGCGGCAGGCGGCGTGGGAGCGGACCGGCGCTGAGATCAGGGTGGAGCGCGCGCAGGGCATCGCGCCGGAGACGCTGGAGCAGATCGCCCACGCGCCCGGCGTCAGGGCCGTCGTCCCGGCCGCGGTCGGGACGACGGTCGCCGAGGTGGGCTTCGGCGGGCGGCCGGCCACGGTCGTCGCGGTCGATCTCGACGCCTACCGCCGCCTGGTCGCGGGCAGCCCGCTCCACCTGCCTCCGCCGGGCACCGGTGCGCTGGTCTCGCCCGACCTGTCCGCCATGCGGAGCTTCGATATCGGCTGGCCCGCGCGGACGACGGTCACCCCGGCGGGGACCGTCGACGCGATGCCGGGGGTGCGGGCCGGCGACGGCGCTCTCATCGTACTCCGCGCGGCTCCCGAGCAGGTCAACACGCTGCTGATCGCGGGAGACCCGGGTGCGGTCAGGCCGCTGCTGCCGTCCGGCGCGCAGATGACCACCGTGGCGGGCGCGCTCGCCGAGATCACCGGGATGCCGCTGACGAAGGCGCTGACCACCGCGCTGCGGGTCGCCGCCGCCGCGCTGGCCGCGTACGCGCTGGCGGCCGTCGCGATCGCCCTGACCGGGGGCGCGGCCCGGCGGGCCGAGGACCTCGGGCTGCTGCGCGCCCTCGGCCTCACGCGCAGGCAGGCCGGACTGGTCACCGTCCTGGAGGCGGCCCCGCTGCTCGTCCTGACCGCCGTCGCCGGGTTGGCGGCCGGTCTCGCCATGCCCGCGCTGCTCAGGCCGGGGATCGACCTGTCGGCGTACGCGGGCGGGCGTTACGGCGCGCTGACGGCCACCGCGCTCCTGCCCGTCCTGCCCTGTGCCGTGGCCGGTGCCCTGGCCGCCGGGGTCGCCGCCGTCGCCCTCGTGGGCGCCTATTTGGGAGGAAGCCGTGGACACGCTGGCTGACCTGGAGGCCCGGGCGACGCGGGGCGGTCCCGCGTTCGGCTCGGACGCCCACATCCTGTGCGACAACCTCGTGCGGATCTACAAGACCGAGGGGTCCGCCGCGGTCGAGGTGGTCGCCCTGCAGGGTCTCGACCTGCTCATCGGCAGGGGTGAGCTGGTGGCGGTCGTCGGGGCCTCGGGATCGGGCAAGTCGACGCTGCTCAACATCCTGTCGGGGCTCGACGTGCCGACGGCCGGGCTGGCCCGGGTCGCCGGGATCGACCTGCTGTCCATGACGCCCCGCGACCGTCTCCGCTACCGGCGTTCCGTCGTGGGCTTCGTCTGGCAGCAGACCGCCCGCAACCTGCTGCCGTACCTCACCGCGCGGGAGAACGTCATGCTCCCCATGCGGCTGGCGGGCGGCACGTCCCGGCGGGCCAGGTCGGCGCGTACGGACGAGCTGCTGGAGCTGACGGGGATGGCCGGCCGCGCGGACCGGCGGCCCGGGGAGATGTCCGGAGGCGAGCAGCAGCGGGTGGCCGTCGCCGTGGCGCTGGCCAACGCGCCCGAGGTGGTGCTCGCCGACGAGCCCACCGGGGAGCTGGACAGCGAGAGCGCCGAGACGGTCTTCGGCGTGCTGCGCCACGCCAACCGGGAGCTCGGCGTCACGACCGTCGTCGTGACGCACGACCCGCTGGTGTCGGAGCAGGTCGACCGGACCGTCGGCATCCGGGACGGCCGCACCTCCAGCGAGACGTTCCGCCGCACCTCCTCCGACGGCAGGGTGGTCGCCGAGGAGTACGCGGTGCTGGACCGGGCCGGGCGCCTGCAGCTGCCGAGGGAGTTCGTCAACGCCCTGTCGATGGAGCACCGGGTGCGCCTGGAACTCGAACGCGACCACATCGGGGTCTGGCCCTCGGCCGCGGGCGACGGCACAGACGACACAGAGGACACGGGGGAAGAGGCGAATGAGTGAGCCGCTGGTCGTCGTCGAGGGCCTGCGCAAGACCTATCCCAAGGGCGTGCGCGCCCTGCGAGGGGTCTCCTTCGAGGCTCACCCCGGTGAGCTGGTCGCGATCCGCGGGCGCTCCGGGGCGGGCAAGACGACCCTGCTCAACCTGGTCGGCGGCCTGGACCGGCCCGACGAGGGACGGGTGCGGGTGGCGGGGCAGCCGGTGCCCGAGCTGCCCGAGGAGGGCCTGCTGCGGCTGCGGCGCGACGTCGTCGGATTCGTCTTCCAGTCGTTCCGGCTGATCCCGGTGCTGTCGGCCGCCGAGAACGTGGGTGTGCCGCTGCGGCTGGCGCGGGTTCCCGCCAGGGACAGGGAGGAGCGGGTCAAGGTGCTGCTGTCCCTGGTCGGGCTGTCCGACCAGGCCGAGCAGCGGCCCTACGAGCTGTCGGGCGGCCAGCAGCAGCGCGTGGCCATCGCGAGGGCCCTGGCAAACCGGCCCCGCCTGCTGCTCGCCGACGAGCCGACCGGTCAGCTCGACTCCCAGACCGCCCGGCAGATCATGGAGCTGCTCCGGGTGCTCGTCCGGGGCGAGGGCGTCACCGCGCTGGTGGCCACGCACGACGCGGCCCTCGTCGGCCTCGCCGACCGCGTGCTGGAGCTCAAGGACGGCGAGTTCCTCGGCTGAGGGTCAGGCCCACGGGAGGGCGGCGCGGCGGGACCAGTAGGTCTCGGCGTCCTCCGCCAGCCCGGCGAGCGCCTCCTCCGCCTCGTCGTCCCAGGTGACGGCGAGCGCCGTCAGGTTCTCGGCGAGCTGGGCGGTCGTGGCCGCGCCGCTCAGCACGATCCCCGCCCACGGGCGGGCGAGCGCGGCGGCCAGCGCCAGGGCGTCGGCGGTGACGCCGCGTTCGCGCGCGGCGAGCACCAGCGCCGGGGGCGCGCCCCGGACGGTCAGCCTGCCGTTGGCCACGCCCTCCTTGACGATCACGGCGAGGCCTGCGGCGTGCGCCCGGGCCAGGGCCTCGCCCGCCGTACGCTCCAGCAGGTTCCAGGTCGACTGGACCGTGTCGAAGAGCCCGGTCGCGACCGCCCTGTCGATGGTCGCGGCCTGGCGGGGGCCGGTGGTGGACAGGCCCACGGCGACGCCCTCGGCGCGCAGGGCGCGCAGCTCGCCGAGCACCTCCTCGTCGTCGAGCACCCCGCTCTCCACCGTGGCGGAGTGGATCTGGTAGAGCGACAGATGCGCGCCGAGCAGCTCGCGGGTCTCGCCGAGCTGGTGGCGCAGCCGCGCGGCCGACAGGTCCTTCTCCTCGTGGCGGCCGGCGTCCATCCGCCAGCCGCCGACGTACTCGTACCCCCACTTCGACCCGACCTCGACCTCGCCGGGCCGGATGCCCCGGTCGGCCAGCCAGCCCGCGAGGAACTCCTCCGCCAGTCCGTAGGACCGGGCCACGTCGACGTACCGCACGCCCGCCGCCCGGGCGGCGTCCAGCACCTCCCAGGTGCGCGCCCGCATCGCCGCCACGTCGCGGTCGCCGCCCAAATCCTCGTCCCGGCCGAGCGTGATGTACGCGGGGCGCCCGACGGCGGCGAGCCCGAGACCCATCTCCTGCAGCCACTTCCGCATGGGGCACCACGTTAGGGGATGTCGAGCGATCCGGAGGGGCGCGCCGCCGGTCTGGACTGAGGAGCGAGTGGGGAGCGAGGGACGAGCGACTCCGAGCGACGAGGGAAGACGGCGGGTGTGAGCGCCCCGATGGTGAGCGGGAAGCACGTGTGGTGCGGAGGCGGCCGGGGTATGCCGACAAGTCCAGCCGGCCTGTGGGTCCACTCGAGCCCGAGGTGGTGGGAGCGTGACGGAACCGGTTGCAGAGGGAGTGCGCACCGCGGCGGAGGTGCTCGCCCGGACGCGCGACCTGGTGGAGCCCGCCCTGCGCCATGCGGTCGACACCCTGCCTCCGCCGATGCGCCGCATGGCGGGATACCACTTCGGATGGTGGGACGCGCGGGAGCGGCCGCTGCGGGCGGACGGCGGCAAGGCCCTGCGGCCCGCGTTCACGCTCCTGGCGGCGGAGGGCGCCGGGGGAGACGCGGACGCGGCACTGCCGGCGGCCGTCGCGGTCGAGCTGGTGCACAACTTCTCTCTCATCCACGACGACGTGATGGACGGTGACGCGGTCCGCCGCCACCGCCCCACGGTGTGGAACGTCTTCGGGCGCTCCGAGGCGATCCTGGCCGGAGACTCCCTGCTGACGCTGGCCTTCGCCGTGCTCGCCGGGAGCGGCCGCCCCGCCGCCGGCGTGCGGACGCTGGCCCGGTGCGTCCAGTCGCTGCTGGACGGCCAGAGCGCCGACCTCGGCTTCGAGGAGCGGGCGGACGTGAGCCTGGGGGAGTGCATGCGCATGGCGGAGGGCAAGACGGGCGCGCTGTTCGGCTGCGCCTGCGCCCTCGGCGCGCTGCAGGCCGCCGGTCTTCCGGGGGGCGCCACCACCGAGCAGGTGTCCTTCCTGCGGGTGTTCGGCGAGCGCGTGGGGCTGGCGTTCCAGATCGTCGACGACCTGCTGGGCATCTGGGGCGACCCGGCCGTCACCGGCAAGCCGGTCCACTCGGATCTGCGCAACCGGAAGAAGTCCCTGCCGGTCGTCGCCGCGCTGACGTCGGGCACGCCGGCCGGCGGCGCGCTCGCCGCGTTGTACCGCCGCCCGCTCGCGCCGGCCGACCTCCCACGGGCCGCGCGGCTGGTTGAGGAGGCCGGCGGGCGGGCGTGGAGCCTCGCCAGGGTGGACGATCTGCTGTCCGAGGCGCTGGAGGCGCTGCGGTCGGCGGAGCTGGCGCCCGGGCCGGCGGCGGGTCTCGAGGCCCTGGCCCGCCTGGCCGCCGACCGCGACCGCTGACCCGCCTGCCGACCGTCGGCTAACCGTCCGTTTCGTGCGCACCGGCCGCCGCGGTGAGCTCGCGCAGCGTCCGCGCGAGCGTACGGCGGCTGTCCGGCGGCAGGTGGCGCAGCGCGGCGGCGATGTGCCCGCGGCGGGCCGCACGGATCCGCTCCAGCGACCTCCTGCCGGTCTCGGTGACGTCGATGCTGACCTCACGGCGGCTGTGCGGGGACAGCAGGCGGGTCAGCAGCCCGGCGGTGTGCAGGCGGGCCACCAGACGGCCCGTGGCCGATACCGACATGCCCAGCAGGGCGGCGAGCCCGCTCAGGTTCACCGGGCCGTGCCGGTCGACCGCGAGCAGCACCCGCAACTGGGTGACCGAGAGCTCGGAGCTGCGCGTCATCGCGTTGAGGGTCATCTCCACCAGGGCGAGCGAGGCGTCCTCCACGGACCACGCGTCCTCGTCCAGGGCGGGGTCCGTCTCCTCCATGATCTCGGCGCTCATCGGGTCCCCAGCACCCGCGCCGGGCCGGGCCTGCGCGCGGCCCGCCACTCGGGGTGGTCGCCCAGCGGCGTGCCCCGCACCCCGGCCGCCAGCAACTCCGCGAGGTGGATCGCCTGGCGGCCCACTCCCGCCTGCTCGATCTGCGTACGGCAGCTGAAGCCGTCGGCGAGGACGACCGTGCGGGGATCGGCGGCGCGGATGGCCGGCAGGATCTCGTGCTCCGCGCAGGTCGTCGACACCTCCAGGTGGCCGGCGGTGAAGCCGAAGTTCCCGGCGAGGCCGCAGCAGCCGCCCACCGTCTCCACCCGCACACCGGCCCGGGACAGCAGAGCCCGGTCGGTGTCGAAGCCGAGCACCGAGTGGTGGTGGCAGTGCGGCTGGGCGACGGCGTCCCGGTCGATCCGGGGCGGCCCCCAGCCGTCGGTCGCGCTCAGCAGCTCGGCGAGGGTCCTGGTCTGCTCGCCCAGCCGGGTGAAGTCCCGGTCGTGGGCGAACAGCTCGGGCGCGTCGGCGCGGAACACCGCCGTGCAGCTCGGCTCCAGCCCGACGATCGGGATGCCGCGGCGCAGCGCCGGGGCGAGGGTTCGCACGGTGCGGCGCAGCACCCGCCGCGCCACGCCGAGCTGGCCGGTCGATATCCACGTCAGGCCGCAGCACAGCGTGCGCGGCGGGATCAGCACGCGGTAACCCGCCGACTCCAGCACCCAGACGGCGGCGCGGCCGATATGGGGGTGGAAGTTGTCGGTGAACGTGTCGGGCCACAGCACCACGGGTCCCCGCTCGCCCCCGCCGCGCGGCCCCCGGTGCCGATACCAGTCGCTGAAGCGGAGCGGCGCGAAGTCCGGGACCGGCCGGGCCGGTTCGAGCCCCGCCAGGCGCTTGGCGAGCCCGGACAGCACGGGCGCGTGCGCCAGCGCGTTGACCACCCCCGGGGCGAGCGCGGCCACGCGGGCCCACACCGGCAGCCAGCCCATGGCGTAGTGGTCCATCGGGCGGATCCTGCGGGCGTAGTGGTGGGCGAGGAACTCGGCCTTGTACGTCGCCATGTCGACCTGCATCGGGCAGTCGTGCCTGCAGCCCTTGCAGGCCAAGCACAAATCGAGCGCGTCCTTCACGGCGGCGGAACGCCAGCCGTCCCGCACCACGGAGTCGGCGTGGCCGTTCAGCATCTCGAACAGCAGCCGGGAGCGCCCGCGGGTGGAGTGCTCCTCCTCGCCGGTGGCCCGGTAGGACGGGCACATCACCCCGCCGGTGTGCTCGCGGCATTGGCCGACTCCCACGCACCGCATCACGGCCCGCTGGAAGCTGCCCTCGTCGTCCGGGTAGCCGAAGTGGACGGGCGGGTCGGCGGGCGTCCACTCGGGGCCGAGCCGCAGGTTCTCGTCCAGCCGGTACGGTGAGACGATCTTGCCCGGGTTCATCCGGTCGCCGGGGTCGAAGACGGCCTTGACCTGCTCGAAGGCGGTCATGACCGCGGGCCCGAACATCTTGGGCAGCAGCTCGCCCCTGGCCTGCCCGTCGCCGTGCTCGCCCGACAGCGAGCCGCCGTAGGAGACGACGAGGTCGGCGGCCCGCTCGAGGAAGGCGCGGAAGGCCGCCACCCCCTCGGCCGTCACCAGGTCGAACGGGATGCGGGTGTGCACGCAGCCCTGCCCGAAGTGCCCGTACAGGGAGGCGTCGCCGTAGCCGAACTCCTCGAACAGGCGGCGCAGGTCGCGCAGGTAGCCGCCGAGCTTGTCCGGCGGGACGGCCGAGTCCTCGAACCCCTCCCATGTCTCGGCCATGCCGGGCACGCGGGCGGTGGCGCCCAGACCGGACTCGCGGACCTCCCACAGCTCTTTTTCGATCTTCGCGTCGTCGAGGAAGGAGATGTGCGGCGCGTGCTCGCCGCCCTTCAGCTCCTTCAGCAGGTCATGGGCCTTGGCGTCCGCCTCCTTCTGCGAGCCCGCGCCGAAGGAGACCATGAGCCAGCCGCCGCCCTCCGGCAGCCGCTTGAGGGCGTCGGGATGCATGTGCTTGCGCCGCTCGAAGTCCACGAGCTTGTCGTCCACCCCTTCGAGCTGGAGCGGGCCGTGGCGGGCGATGCGCGGCACGGCGTCGGCGGCCACGCCGATGTCGTGGTAGCCGAGCAGGACAAGGCACTCGGCCTTGGGCGCGGGCACCAGGCGCAGCTCGGCCCGCAGCACGGTGACCAGCGTGCCCTCCGACCCGACCAGCGCCCTTGCCAGGTCGAACCCGGCCTCGGGCAGGAGCTGGTCGAGGTTGTAGCCCGACACCCGCCGGGGGATGTCGGGGAACCGGCGGCGGATCTCGTCGGCGTGTTCGTCCACGATCGCCCGCAGCTCGCGGTAGATCCGCGCCCGCGGCCCGCCTTCGGCGACGATCCGGTCGAACTGCTCCTGGCTGGTCGGCCCCACCCACATCCGCTGGCCGTCGTAGGTGAGGATCTCCAGCCGCGCGACGTTGTCGGCGGTCTTGCCGTACGCCTGGGCGGTCGAGCCGCAGGAGTTGTTGCCGATCATGCCGCCGAGCGTGCACTGGGAGTGGGTGGACGGACGCGGCCCGAACATCAGGCCGGTGTCGGCCAGCAGCCGGTTCAGCACGTCGAGCACGATTCCGGGCTCGACCACGCAGGTGCGCGCCGCGGCGTCCACCGACACGAGCCGGTGGCAGTACTTCGACCAGTCGATCACCACCGCGGTGTTGCAGGTCTGACCGGCCAGGCTCGTCCCCCCGCCCCGTGAGGTGACGGGCGCGCCGTGCTCCCGGCAGACGGCGATCGCCTCGGCCGCCGCGTCCACCGTGCGCGGCACCACCACCCCGAGCGGCACCTGCCGGTAGTTCGATCCGTCCGTGGAGTAGGCGCCCCGGCTGCCCGGGTCGAACCTGACCTCGCCGTCCACCCGGGCGGCGAGGTCCCGCTCCAGGTCGCGCACCCGCACGTACGGGCGCCCCGGCCGGGTCGTCACGGGCGAGGGAACGATCACCTGGTCCGTCATGGCGTCACCGCCCCAGTTGAGAGATCTTGTCCTTGAACAGCGTCGTCGCGATGGCCGCCTTGTGCGGCTGTCCCTTCAGGAACGCCTCGGCGAACTTGACCGCCTGATCGCGGGCGACCTTGCCCGGCATGGGCGGCTCGTTCGGGTCGACGTCCACGTCCACCAGCGCCGGCCCGGGATGGGCCAGGGCCTGCCGTACGGCCTCGTCCACCTCGGCGGGGTCGGTGACCTTGCGGCCGTAGCCGCCGCAGGAGCGGGCCCAGGCGGAGAAGTCGGAGGACGGCGCGCCGAACCTGACCCCGTGCTCGGGGTACCCCAGCACCATCTGCTCCCACAGGATCTGGCCGAGCGAGCCGTTGTTGTTCACCACCACGGTGATCGGCAGGCCGAGACGGGCCGCGGTGAGGAACTCGGCCATCAGCATCGCGAAGCCGCCGTCGCCGATGAACGCGATCACCTGCCGGTCGGGGTGGGCGAGCTGCGCCGCGATCGCGTACGGCAGGCCGGGGGCCATCGTGGCGAGGTTGCCCGACAGGTAGAACTCCCGGCCGCCGCGGATCGTCCAGTGCCGGGCCGCCCACGTCGCGATCGTGCCGGAGTCGCAGGTGAGGATGGCGTCGTCGGAGGCGGCCCGGTCCACGCAGCCGATCAGGTACTGCGGGGCGATCGGGGCGCGCTCCGGGTTCTCCAGGGCGGCCATGTTCTCCCGCCATTCGGCCATGGCCTTCTGGTACTTCTCCAGGTGTGCCCGGTCGCCGATGCGGTGCAGCAGCGGCAGCAGCGCGGCAAGCCCCTCCTTGGCGTCCCCGATCATCGGGACCTCGGTCGGCATGCGCACGCCCGCGCGGGCGGGGTCGGCGTCGATCTGCACGACGCGGACCTTGCCGGGCTCGGGCAGGTGCTTGGTGTAGGGGAAGTTGGTGCCGACCATCAGCAGGGTGTCGCAGTCCTCGACCAGCTCCTCGCCCGGCTTCGTGCCGAGCAGGCCGATCCCGCCCACCGCGTACGGCGAGTCGTCGGGGATGACCGCCTTGCCGGGGAGCGTCTTGATCACGGGGGCGCCCAGCGTCTCGGCGACGGCCAGCACCTCCTCGCGGGCGTGCAGGGCGCCGGCGCCGGCCAGGATCGCGGGCCGCCGGGCCGCGTTGAGCACCTCGGCGGCCGCCCTCAGGTCCTCCTGGCGCGGCACGCCGGGCGGGGACAGGTAGACGGGGGCGGTCGCGGGCGGCCGCGCGGGGGCGACGTGCTGGTAGGGGTCGGCGTCGGCGGGGGCCACCTGGACGTCGTTGGGCAGGCACAGGTGGGCGACCCCGCGGCGCGCGTACGCCGTGCGGATCGCGATGTCCACCACCCCGGGCAGCTGGGCCGGGTTGTCCACCACGAGGTTGTATTCGGCCACGTCCTCGTACAGCCGGTCGAGGTGGACCTCCTGCTGGTAGCCGGTGCCGAGCACGCTGGTCTCCTGCATGCCCGTGATGGCCAGCACCGGCTGGTGGTCGAGCTTGGCGTCGTACAGGCCGTTGAGCAGGTGGATCCCGCCGGGGCCCGAGGTGGCCAGGCACACCCCGATGCGACCGGTGGCCTTCGCATGCGCGGCCGCCATGAACGCGGCCGCCTCCTCGTGATGCACCAACACGAACCGGACACGGTCGGATTGGCGGCGCAGCCCTTCCATGATGCCGTTGATGCCGTCACCGGGAAGCCCGAAGACGGTGTCGACACCCCAGTCGGCGAGCCGCCTGATGAGTACTTCTGAGGCGATTTCCGTCATATGTGCCGCGCTGCCCCTGGAATGGGAAGCCGAACACTCACCGCATGGAAAATCTTTCCTCCGATCCAGAGTCGTGGGGTCACGCCCGGGTAGGGAGACGCGCGTGATCAGGGACCTCCACGTGTCGGGCTACCGCGTGCCGACCGACCGCCCGGAGGCCGACGGCACGCTGAGCTGGGACGCGACCACGATGGTGGTGGTCCACGCGGACGCCGGCGAGACGGCCGGGCTCGGCTGGACCTACGCGCCGGCTGCCGCCGCGACGGTCGTCACAGACCTGCTCGCGCCCGTGGTGCGCGGCGGCGACCCGATGGACGTGCCGGGCCTGTGGACCGCGATGGTCCGCCGGGTGCGCAACGCGGGCCGCACGGGCGTCGCGGGATATGCGATCTCCGCGGTCGACGTCGCGCTCTGGGACCTCAAGGCCCGGCTGCTCGGCGTGCCGCTCGCCCGCCTGTTCGGCCTGGCCGGGCCGTCCGTGCCCGTGTACGGCTCGGGCGGGTTCACCACGTACGACGACGACGTCACGACGGCGCAGCTCGCGCACTGGGTGCACGAGCAGGGCATCCCCCGCGTCAAGATCAAGATCGGGGAGTCCGCGGGCACCGCGCCCGCCCGCGACCTGCACCGCGTCGCGCTCGCTCGCCGGGTCATCGGGGACGCCGCCGAGCTGTATGTGGACGCCAACGGCGGCTACGGCGCGAAACAGGCCGTGCGGCTGGAACGCCGGATGCGCGACCACGACGTGCGGTGGTTCGAGGAGCCGGTGTCCTCCGACGACCTGGCCGGGCTGCGCCTGGTGCGCGAGCGGTCCGAGGCCGACATCGCGGCCGGCGAGTACGGCGGCGACCTCGTCTACTTCACCCGCATGTGCGCGGCGGGCGCGGTCGACTGCCTGCAGATCGACGCGACCCGCTGCGGCGGCTACACGGGCTGGTCCGGCGCGGCGGCGATCGCCGCCGGGCACGGGCTCGAGGTGTCGGCGCACTGCGCGCCCAACCTGCACGCGCCCGTCGCCGCGGCGACCCCGAACCTGCGCCACATGGAGTGGTTCCACGACCACGTGCGCATCGAGGGCGACCTGTTCGACGGCGCGGCCGACCCCACGGGAGGCGCCGTACGCCCGCCGGACGCGCCCGGTCACGGCCTGACGCTGCGCGCCGACGTGGCCGAGCCCTACCGCGTCGCCTAGCGCGAAAGGCGGTGCCGAGGTGTCCGCCGGGCAGGCCGGGAAACAGCGGCGCCGCCGCGACGGCCGCGTCAGCCGTCCGCGCCGAACGGGTCGTCGAGCAGCCCGGCGTCGTGGACGAGCAGGGCGATCTGGACGCGGTTGTTGAGCCCCAGCTTGGCGAGGACGTTCGACACGTGCGTCTTGACGGTGGGGACGCTGAGGTGCAGCAGGGCGCCGATCTCGGCGTTCGGCCTGCCCTGGCCGACCGCCAGCGCGATCTCCCGTTCCCGCTCGTTGAGCAGCGCCAGGCGCTCCCGGGCGCGGGCCCTGCGCCGGTCCTGTCCGTCCTCGGCGACCCGGGCGATGAGCCGCCGGGTCACCGCCGGGGACAGGACAGGGTGGCCGGCGGCCACCCGGCGGATGGCCTCCACGATCTCGCCCGGCGGGGTGTCCTTCAGCAGGAACCCGGCGGCCCCCGCGCGCAGGGCCCGCAGCACGTGCTCGTCGGCGTCGAAGGTGGTCAGCACGATCACCTCGGGCGCGCCGTCGCGGGCGCGCAGCGCCTCGGTGGCGGCCAGGCCGTCCATCACCGGCATCCGGATGTCCATCAGCACCACGTCGGGGCGGTGCCGGCCGGCCAGCGGCAGCACCTCGGCGCCGTCCCCGGCCTGGGCGAGGACGCGGATGTCCGGGGCGCCGCCGAGCATCATCTCCAGCCCGGCCCGGACCAGGGGATCGTCGTCGGCGATGAGAACGCCGATCGGCGCGGCTTCTGACGCGATCATGCAGGCCACGGTAGCCAGGCCCGCACGCGCCAGCCACCCGGGCCCCCGTCGCCGTCGCGGCGCACGGGCCCGTGCTCCAGCCGTCCCCCTGCCAGCGTGACGCGCTCGGCCAGGCCGGCGAGGCCGTGGCCCCCACCGGCGGCGTCCGCTGCGACGGCGGCGGGGACGTCGTTGACCACCTCGACCGTCAGGCCCTCGCCGGGCGCCCCTGTCACCCGTACGCGGACCTCGGCTCCCTGCGCGTGCTTGCGCGCGTTGGTGAGGGCCTCCTGCACGACGCGGTAGGCGGTGCGGCCCGTCCGGTCCGGGATCGACTCGCGCGCGCCGAGGTCGTCGCACAGGTCCACCCGCATGCCGGCCCGGCCCGACTCCGCGACGAGCTGTTCCAGGTCGGCCAGGGTGGGCAGGCCGGGCCGCTCCGGCGCGGACGGCTCGCCGGTCGGGGCGCGCAGCACGCCGATCACCTCGCGCAGGTCCTGCAGGGCCTGGTGGGCGCTCTGCCTGATCACCCGCGCCGCGCGGGCGACGTCGGCGGGGTCGGCGCCGGGGTTGAACTCCAGCGCCCCCGCGTGCACGCTGAGCAGCGACAGCCGGTGGCCGAGCACGTCGTGGATCTCACGGGCGATCGCGTCGCGCACCTGGTGCTGCACCTGCTCGGCCCGCAGCCTCGCCTCGGTCTCCATCCGGGCCGCGCGGTCGCGCTGGGCCAGCACCAGCCGCCGCCGGTGGTGGACGAACAGCCCCCAGCCGACCGCCGCGCCCTGAAGGGCCAGGCCCAGCGTCAGCAGCGCGAGCGGCGGCATGTCCGGGTCGGGGCGCAGAAATGTGAAGACGACCGCGGCGAGGACGCTGAGCGCGAACACCGTGCCCGAGGTCCGCGGGCGGCGGTGAACCGCGACGGAGAAGAGCGCGGCCAGCATCGGGCCCCCGATCATCTCGAAGACGGCCGACAGCGCGACGAGCGTCACCGCGAGCCCGACCGGCCACCTGCGGCGCAGCCACAACGCCGCGCAGCCGAGCATGCTCACGACTTGGTCGAGGGTGAACAGCCACGCCGGCGGCAGGGGCGCGGCGTGCAGACGCTCCACCGACGTGTAGAAGCCGAAGGCGACGGCGAGCACGAACATCGCCGTGTCCACGAGCCAGTCGCGCCGGCTTCGCCGGTGCCGGGGGGCGGCGGGGGAATCCATATCCCCCGCAGCGTACGACCCGGCGGAGGGCGTCTTCACCGCCGTGCGGCGAGACCATACCTAAGTCGGGGGCCGTCCGACTTCGGTCGGCGCCGACGCCGTACGCAGGAGACCTTCGCCGGACGGGAGCATGCCGACGCCCGATCCCCGGCGGGTCCGCCGGTCCCTAGCGTCGGGGCCATGCGTGAAGTCATCCGGCTCGCCGGGGCGTTCCTGGTCGCCGCGGGCATCAGCGGGACCATCGACCACCTGGCCGTGCAGCCGTTCTGGGGCGCGATACTGAACGTCTTCAACCGCCAGGTCATCCCGCGGCTGTCCTTCCTCGCCGGCTACGAGATCTACGCCAACCTGCTCGTCGCGGTCGTCGGCGCCGTCGTCCTCGCCGCCGCGTGGAGGCGGGATGAAGACGCGTGATCCACGGCGTCTCGCCATGGCGGCCGGGCTCCTGGTGCTGGCGCCGATGTGCGCCGAGTACGCCACGGGTTACGACGACAGCACGGGCGACCCGCTCGCGCTCGCCGCGGGCCTGCTGATCTTCGGCCCGCTGTACGGCGCGCCCGCGCTGCTCATCCGTGAGACGGCCCGCCGCCTGGGCATGTCCTGGCCGGGCATCCTCGCCCTCGCGGCGGCCTTCGGCGTGCTGCAGGCCGGCGTCGTCGACCAGTCCATGTTCAGCGAGGGCTATCGGGACATCCCCTACTGGGAGGAGATGGTCCGCCCGACGTACGTCGCGCCGCTCGGACTGGCGGCCCACACCACGCTGTCCTTCGTCGCGGGCCACGCGGTCTGGAGCTTCGGGGTGCCGATCGCGCTGACGGAGGGGCTGAACCCGCGGCTGTCGCGCACGCCCTGGCTGCGGACGCCCGGACTGGTCACGGCCGCGGCGCTGTACCTCGCGGCTGCGGCGCTGGTCCTGCGCGACCACCTGCGGACCGAGGACGAGCACGCCGCGGCCGCCCAGATCGGGGGATCGCTGGCCGCCGTCGCGCTGCTCGTCCTCTTCGCGCTGAGCCGGCGATCACGGGACCCCGTCGTGCGGAACGGTGCCGTGCGGAACGGTGTCGTGCGGAACGGTGCCGTACGGGACGGTGCCGCGCCCCGGCCGTTCGCCGTGGCGGCGGGCGGCCTGGTCGCGGGCCTGGTCTTCGACTTCCTGCCGTCGACCTGGGCCGGGGTCGCGGCCGGGCTCGCGGTGATGGCATTGTGCGGCGCGGCCGCCGTCCGCCTCGCCCGCTCGCCGGAGTGGACGATTCGTCACGCCGCCGCGCTCGCCGCCGGAGCCCTGACCGCGCGCGCGGTGGTCGGCTTCTTCGCGGTACCGCTGGGAGAGGTCCCGACGGTCGCCAAGTATGCGCACAACGTCGCGTTCGTCGCGGGTGCGGTGCTGCTCGGCGTCCTGGCGGCGCGGCGCCGGGGCGCCGCGTGACCCGGCGTGACCCGGCGCGTTCAGCCTTCTTCGCGGACGACCTCGCCGGGGTCCTTGTCGTCGCGCAGGCCCCGCCACGAGGGGTGGCGCAGCCGCCCCTCGCCCGTCCACTCGGCGAACTGCACCTCGCCGACCAGGACCGGGTCCACCCAGCGGCCGCCCCTGGCCTCCTCCCGGGTGATGCCGTCGAAGGGGGGCGTGTCCCGCCGCAGCGGCGCCAGGCGCTCGCCGAGCCGCCGCAGCGCCTCGTCGGTGAAGCCGGTGCCGACGCTCCCGGCGTACCGCAGCCGTCCGCTGCCGTCGTTGACGCCCACGAGCAGCGAGCCGACGGTGTTCGCCCGGCGGCCCTCCCCGGCCCGCCACCCGCCGACGACGACCTCCTGCGTACGGACGTTCTTGACCTTCACCCAGTCGGGCGAGCGGCGGCCGGGGCGGTAGGGCGAGGTGAGCCGCTTGGCCACGACGCCCTCCAGCCCCAGCCGCCGCGAGTCGGCCAGCGCGTGCTCGCCGCCGTCGGCGTAGTAGGGCGGGATGGCCCAGTGGCGCCCCGCGTGGACGAGGTCCTCCAGGCGGCGCCGCCGCTCGGTGTAGGGCATCGCGATCGTGGTCGCGGCGTCGACGTGCAGCACGTCGAACAGCAGGTACGTCACGGGCGTGGTGACCAGGAGTTGCCTGATCTTGAGTTGGTTGCGCTGGTGCATGCGCGGCTGCAGCGCCTCGAACGACGGCCTGCCCTGCTGGTCGAATGCGACGATCTCCCCGTCGAGCACCACGGCGTGCCCGCCCGTGGCGCCGGCGAGGCCGGCGAGCTCGGGATAGGCGGCGGTGACGTCCTTGCCGTTCCGGGACACCAGCCGCAGCGTGTCGTCCTCGACGTAGCCGAGGGCGCGGACGCCGTCCCACTTCATCTCGTGCGCGTAGTCGCCCTCCGGCTCGGGCAGCCGCCCGAGCCGGGCTGTCATCGGTGTGTACGCCGGAAGGGCGGCCATGCCCTGCTGGTACCCCGGCCTGCCCTGCAGTACCCCTGACCTGCGGCGACGCGCATCCCATCCTCCGAAAGAGGGATGGAGGGCGACGTGCCGGGTGATGCCGCGTGATCGGCCTCGCCGCGAACCTTGAGGCATGGAAGCCATCGAGGTGACAGACCTCCGCAAGTCGTACGGGGACACCGTCGCCGTGGACGGGGTGACGTTCACGGTCCGGGCCGGTGAGACGTTCGGGATCATCGGTCACAACGGCGCCGGCAAGACCACGACCGTCGAGTGCCTGATCGGGCTCAGGCGTGGCGACGCAGGCTGGGTACGGGTGCTCGGCGAGGATCCGGCGCGCAGGCGGCGAGCCCTGGCCCAGCGCCTGGGCGTGCAACTCCAGGACAGCTCGCTGCCGGAGCGGCTCAAGGTGGCCGAGGCGCTGCGTCTGTTCGGCGCCCTCTACTGCGACGCGGCCGACTGGCGGGGGGTGATGGACCGCTGGGGCCTGCGGCCGCTGGCGAGAAAGGCCTTCGGCGACCTGTCCGGAGGGCAGAGGCAGCGGCTGATGCTCGCGCTCGCCCTGGTCGGCGACCCCGAGGTCGTCGTGCTCGACGAGCTGACCACGGGCCTGGACCCGATCGCGCGCCGCGAGACGTGGCGGCTGATCGGCGACCTGAAGGCGGCGGGCACCACCGTGGTGCTGGTCAGCCACTACTTCGACGAGATAGAGGCGCTCTGTGACCGGGTCGCCGTCCTCGCCCGCGGCCGGGTGGCGGCGACGGGCACCACGGGCGAGCTCGTCGCCCGGACCGGAACCGCCTCGCTGGAAGAGGCCTACCTCGCCCTGGAAGGAGCGGACCGATGAGGGCGTTCACGGCTCTGGCGGCGGCCGAGCTCAGGCTGCTGGCGCGCGATCCCGCCTCGCTGTTCTTCATGGTGGCCTTCCCCCTCATGCTGCTGGTGCTCAAGCGCGGCGACAGCGGGGCGGTCCCCGGCTACCTCGCGATGATCGCCGCCATCGGCGGGATGGGCGCGCTGCCGGGCCTGCTGGCCTCCTACCGCGAGCGCAAGGTGCTCAAGCGGCTGGCCACCACGCCGATCTCCCCGGTTCTGCTGCTCGGCGCCCAGCTCGTGGCCCAGGTCGCCGCGGGACTCGCGGGCTCGGCGCTGCTGGTGGTCGTGACGATCGCGGTGTTCGGCGCGCAGCCCCCCGGGAACGTCGTCCTGCTGGCCGCCGCCTTCCTGCTCTGCTCGGTGATGGTCTGCGCGCTGGGCTTCGTGATCGCCGCGGTCGTGCGCAACACCAGGGGCGCGAGCCTGATCGGCATGCTGGTCATGTTCCCCATGATCTTCCTGTCGGGCGCGGCCGTGCCCAGGAAGGTCCTGCCCGGCTCGCTGCGTCAGATCGGCGACTTCCTGCCCCTGACCCCGGCCGTGGAGGCCCTGGGGGACGCCTGGTCCGGCACCGCCGCGGTCTTTCCCCTGCTGATCCTCGCGGGGATAATCGTGGCGGCCACGGCCGCCGGCGCCGCGCTGTTCCGATGGGAGTGAGGACGTGAACGTCTGGGAGGCGCGCTGGCTGCGCGCCTTCCACCTGTTGTACTACGCCTGCCTGGCGCTCGGGCTGATCCTCTCGTCCGGCGAGGGCACGGGCGAGAGCAGGGTCCCAGGCCCGCTGACGCTGGGAATCGTCGCGCTCATGGCCGGCTGGCACGGCTTCTTCGTCGCACGGCGGCCGCGTCTGCTCGGGCGGCTCAACCCGATGGCGTTCCACCTGGCGGTCGTCTGCGCGCTCTACATCGCGCTGGTGTCGCTCGACCGATCGTTCGACGTGGTCGTCTTCGGGCTGATGCCCCAGCCGTATCTGATGCTGCCGAGCCCCTGGTCGTACGCGGGGGCGGTGGCGACGGTCCTCAGCACGTTCGCCGCCAGGGGCTATCTGGACGATCCCGGCGCCTTGTGGCGGCTCGTCGGGAGTTCCGGCCTCGTCGTGGCGATCGGGCTGTTCGTCGACTACGTGTCCCGGCAGAGCGCGCAGAACCGGACGGTCGGGGTGCTGGAGGAGCGGGCGAGGCTGGCCAGGGAGATCCACGACACCCTCGCGCAGGGGTTGAGCGGGATCATCACCCAGCTGGAGGCGGCCGAGCAGGCGATGCCCGACCTGGGCGCCGTACGGAAGAGGGTCGCGCTGGCCAAAGAGCTGGCGCGCGACAACCTGCGGGAGGCGCGGCGCTCGGTCGACGCGCTGCGGCCGGGCCCTCTCGCCGGCGCGGGCCCGGAGGCGGCGCTCGCGGAGGTGGCCGCCCGGTGGTCGCGGACGTCGGGGGTTGCGGCGACCGTGTCGGTGGAGGGGACGCCCCGGCCACTGCCGGGTGAGGTGCAGACGACGCTGCTGCGGGCGGCGCAGGAAGGACTGTCGAACGCGGCCAGGCACGCCCGGGCGGGCAGGGTCGCGATCACGCTGACGTACATGGACGACGAGGTGACGCTCGACGTGTTCGACGACGGGGTGGGGTTCGACCCGGACGCGCCCGGCGCGGGGTATGGGCTGGCCGCCATGCGGGAGCGGGCCGGCGGCGTCGGGGGGACGCTGACCGTGGAGTCCGCACCGGGAGAGGGGACGGCGCTGTGCCTGCGGATCCCCTCAAACTGATGATCGTCGACGACCACCCGGTGGTCCGCGACGGGCTGCGCGGGATGTTCGACCACGTGGCGGACATCGAGGTGGTGGCGGAGGCGTCCGACGGGTTCGAGGCGCTGGCCATGGCCAGGAGGACCCGGCCGCATGTGGTGCTGATGGACCTTCGCATGCCCGGCCTGGACGGCGTCGGGGCGATCCAGCGACTCCGGGCCGACCATCCGGAGATCAAGGTGGTCGTGCTCACCACCTACGACACGGACGCGGACGTGGCCCGGGCCATGGCCGCCGGGGTGGCGGGCTACCTGCTGAAGGACGCCCCACGCGAGGAGCTGCACAGAGCGGTCCGCACTGCCGCCGCCGGCGGCGCGGTCCTGGCGCCGTCGGTCGCGTCCGCGCTGATGAACAGGCCCGCGGCCCAGGAGCCGAGCCCGCGCGAGCTGGAGGTGCTGCGCCTGGTGGCGCGGGGCTCGGCGAACAAGGAGATCGCCCGGGCCCTGCTGATCAGCGAGACGACGGTGAAGACGCATCTCAAGCACGTCTTCGCCAAGCTCGGTGTCGACAGCAGGGCCGCGGCCGTCGTCGTGGCCATGGAGCGAGGGCTCCTCTAGGGAAGGATCTCCAGGCGGACGCCGAGGCCCTCGTACAGGTAGGGGGTGGCGGTGATGATCCGCCAGTTGCGGCGGGTGGCGTGGACGGCCGCGTGGGCGGCCACCAGGACGTCGGGCAGGAGCGCGTCGGCGGCGGACGGCCGGTGACGCCGCAGGCTCGTCATGATCGCCTGCGCGTACGGCCCGCCTTCGACGGCGTCGCCGGGGGAGAGTGCGCCGGTGACCACCATCGACATGCGCAGGAAGCGTTCGAGCCGGGGCTGGATGGGGCCGAGCGACAGCACCTGGACGGCGAGCGCGGGGACGAGGAGGGTGACGCCGTGGGCCGAGGACTGCCGCACGACGGCCCTGCCGTACATGCTCTTGCCCTCGATCAGGTGGACGACGGCGTCGAGGTCCAGCACGTGGCCGGACAGGACGCCGGCCGGTGGGACGGGGTCGGTCACGCGGCGTCCGCCTTGGCGTCGCCCGTCATCAGGCGCGCCGCGCGGGCGCTCTCGTCATCGGTGATGCCGTCCTGCCAGCCCGGCCCCCATAAATCGGCCATGATGGCCAGGTCGCCCTGGATGCGCCGCCGCTCCCGCAGCGCCGCGGCGATGTAGGCCGAGGCGTTGCCGGACGCCTGCGCCTCGTCGGCCAGTTCGTCCGGCAAAGAGATCGTAATCTTCTTGGTCATACTCGGGAGGCTACCCAGTCATACCCCTGGTGGTCCACCGGTTCGCGGAAACCACGGGGGTACACCCTTGGGACGAGGGGGGCCGAGGGGGTGGGGCGGATGCGGCTGGCGGGGGCACGGGTGCTCGTCACGGGGGCGTCGTCGGGCATCGGCGCCGCCACGGCGCTGGAGTTGTCGGCGCGCGGCGCGCGGCTGGTGCTGTCCGGGCGCGACCAGGAGGCGCTCGCGGACGTCGCCGCACGGACCGGCGGCGAGATGCTGCCCGCCGACCTGTCCGACCCCTCGGCCGACCTCGCCGTACGCGCCGGGCGGGTGGACGTGCTGGTGGCGTGCGCGGGCGAGGGCTGGAGCGGGCCGCTCACGCGGATGTCCGGCGGCACGGCCGAACGCATGATCGCGGTCAACCTGACGGCCCACGTGCAGCTCACCCGGCTGCTGCTGCCCGGGATGCTGGAGCGCGGCCGGGGTCACCTCGTCTACGTCGCCTCGATCGCCGGCGTGGTGGGCGTGCGGGAGGAGGCGGTGTACGCCGCGACCAAGGCGGGCCTGCTCGCCTTCGCCGAGAGCCTGCGCTACGAGCTGCCCGCGGTTGACGGGAACGCCGTCGACGGGAACGGCGTCGGCGTGACGGCCGTGGTGCCCGGGGTCGTCGACACGCCGTTCTTCGCCCGGCGCGGCAGGCCGTACACACGGCGCAGGCCCGCGCCCGTCCCGCCCGAGCGGGTGGCCCGCGCCATCGCGGTGGCCGTCGAGCGCGACCGCGCCGAGGTGTACGTCCCCGCCTGGCTGCGGCTGCCCGCCCGCCTGCACGGGGCCGCGCCCGGCGCGTTCCGCGTCCTGGCCCGCCGCTTCGGCCGCCCCTGAGACTCGGCCCCTGAGACTCAGGTGCCGCGCAGCGCGCGCAGCGACTCGCGCAGCGAGCCGAGGGTGGCGAAGACCGCCGTCGGCTCGTAGCCGCAGTGCGCCATGCAGTTGGCGCAGCGCGGGTCCCGCCCCCGGCCGTAGGCGCTCCAGTCGGTCTCCTCGGCCAGCTCCCGGTAGCTCTGCGCGTACCCGTCGGCCATCAGGTAGCAGGGCCGCTGCCAGCCGAACACCGAATACGACGGGATCGCCCAGGCCGTGCAGGGGAAGTCGGCCTTCCCCTCCAGGAAGTCCAGGAACAACGGCGAGTGGTTGAACCGCCAGCGCCTGCGGTTGCCGCCCGCGAACGCGGCGCGGAACAGCTCGCGCGTCTGCCGCACCCCGAGGAAGCAGTCCTGGTCGGGCGCCTTCTCGTACGCGTACCCGGGCGAGATCATCATCTGGTCGACGCCCAGGTCGTCGTTGAGGAAGTCGAGCACCTCGATCACGGTGCGCGGGCTGTCCCCGGCGAAGAACGTGGTGTTGGTGGTGACGCGGAAGCCGCGCCGCCGGCACTCGCGCACCGCCGCGACCGCCTCGTCGAACACGCCCTCCTTGCACACCGACGCGTCGTGCCGCTCGCGGAGGCCGTCGATGTGGACCGCCCAGGCGAAGTACGGCGAGGGCGTGAACCTGTCGATCTTGCGTGGGATCAGCAGCGCGTTGGTGCAGAGGAAGACGTACTTCTTGCGCGCCACCAGTTCCTCGACCATCTCCCCGATCTGGGGGTGCATGAGCGGTTCCCCGCCCGCGATCGACACCATCGGGGCGCCGCACTCCTCGACGGCGGCCACCGCCTGCTCGACCGGCATGCGCTGCTTCAGCACACCGGCCGGGTGCTGAATCTTCCCGCAGCCCGCGCACTTCAGGTTGCACGCGAACAACGGCTCAAGCTCGACCAGCAGCGGGAACCTCTCCCGCCGGCGCAGCCGCTGGGCCAGGATGTACGCGCCGACGCGCAGACTCTGGCGTACGGGCATCGGCATCAGGGCCGCACCTCCTTCGGCAATGTGAACTCGACGTTCTCCTCGGTCACCCGCCGTTCCTCCACCTCCAGCGGGCCGAGCCCGCCGAGGGCGGCCACGACGGCGTCCACCATCGCGCCGGGGGTGGACGCCCCGGCGGTCAGCCCGACCGTCCGCGCGCCGCGCAGCCAGTCGAGCGCGATGTCGCCGGGGCCGTCGACCAGGCGGGCGAGCGGGGCCCCGTCGTGACCGGACCGCGCGGCGACCTCGGTGAGGCGCAGGGCGTTGGACGAGTTGGCCGAGCCGACGACCAGCACCAGGTCGGCCTCCGCGGCGACGGCCCGCACCGCGTGCTGCCGGTTGGTCGTCGCGTAGCAGATGTCGTCGCCGCGCGGCCCCTCGGCGTCCGGGAAGCGCCGCCGTATCGCCGCCGCGACCCGCCCCGCCTCGTCGGCCGCCAGCGTGGTCTGGGTCAGGTAGGCGACCCCGCGCCCCCGCGGCACGTTCTCCACCACGGCCGCCACTCCCGCTTCGTCCTCGACCAGCACGCCCGCGCCGGGCACCTCCCCGAGCACGCCCTCGACCTCCTCGTGCCCGGCGTGGCCGACGAGCACGACGAGGTCGCCCCGCGCGGCGAACCTGCGGGCCTCCGCGTGGACCTTCGCGACCAGCGGGCACGTCGCGTCGACGACGCGCAGCCCGCGCCGCCCCGCCTCCTCGCGTACGGCGGGCGCGACCCCGTGTGCGGAGAAGACCGTGACCGCGCCCTCCGGCACCTCGGCCAGGTCGTCGACGAACACCGCGCCGCGCCGCTCCAGGTCGCGTACGACGTGGATGTTGTGCACGATCTGCTTGCGCACGTACACGGGCGCGCCGAACCGGTCGAGCGCGCGCTCCACGATCTCGATGGCCCGTTCGACCCCGGCGCAGAACGAGCGGGGCGAGGCCAGCAGGACCCGCCGCGGGCCGGTCGCGGCCGCCCAGCGCGCCAGGACCGGGCCGATCCGGGCGAGCGTGCGCCGCGCGGCGACCGCGCCGCCCATCGTGGCGAGGTTCAGCAGGGGGGCGTCGGGAGTGTCCACGATGACCCGCACCGCTGCGAACGGCCGTGTCCCGGCGGCGGCGGCCAGCGGGGCGCTCTCCATGTCGACGGCGTACGCGCCCTCGCGGGCGAGGGCGTGGCGGCCGCGGCCCGTCACGACGTGCGGGGAGGTGACGAGCGGGCCGGTGCGTGCGGGCAGCCCGGCGCGGAGGAGCTCTCCGGCGAGCAGCGGAGCCGACGGGCACGGCCAGACCCGGTCGCCGGAGCGCACCTCGGTGGCGACGAGCACGTCCCCGGGGCGCAGGCCGTCGTGGAGCGCCCCGCCGAAGCCGGTGACGGCGAGGGCGGCGGCGGGCGGGAGGAGGCCGGCCGCGCGCGCCGCCCGGCCGGGCCCCATGCCCATCCGGACGACCTGGACGCGTGGGTGGTCGCCTCCGAAATCCGGCCGGGACCGCAGGCCGCGGGCGACGGCCCTGGCCTCCATCCCCAGCGCGGTGCACACGATCAGATCGGTCATGGGATCGGTCACGCGATCGGTCATGGCGTCGCCTCCGGTCCGGCCGTCTCGTGCAGGCGCAGGTAGCGGCCGAGCGCGCTGACCGGGAAGACGAGGCGGTAGAGGTGGTAGTTGATGTAGAAGTCGCCGGGGAAGCCCGTCCCGGTGTAGTGCGGCTCGTCCCAGGTGCCGTCGGGGCGCTGGCTGCCGGCCAGCCAGGCCACGCCCCTGTCCACGGAAGGGCCCCGCTCACCGGCCGCGAGCAGGCCGATGAGAGCCCAGGCCGTCTGCGAGGCGGTCGGCTCGCCCCGCCCGACCCAGGCGGGGTCGCGGTAGGAGCGCATGTCCTCGCCCCAGCCGCCGCAGGGGTGCTGGTGCGCCTCCAGCCACGCCACGGCCCGCCGTACGCAGGGGGCGTCCGGCCGCACCCCGGCCACGACGAGGGCGGGCAGCACCGCCCCGGTGCCGTACACGTGGTTGGCCCCCCACCGGCCGAACCACGAGCCGTCGGGCTCCTGCGCCCGCAGCAGCCACACCACCGCCCGCCGTACGACGGGGGAGCGGGCCATCCCCTCGGCCGCGAGCGCCTCGACCACGTGCGCGGTCACGTCGGCCGACGGCGGGTCGATGACCGCGCCGAAGTCGCAGAACGGCAGCCGCAGGCACAGTTCCCGGGTGTTGTCGGCGTCGAAGGCGGCGAATCCGCCGTCACGGGAGACCATCCCGGCCATCCAGCGCAGCCCCCGCTCAAGGGCGGGCCGGGCGTCGGGCCGCCCCAACCGGCGCAGCGCGAGGATCACCTCGGCCGTGTCGTCGACGTCGGGGTAGCCGTCGTTGTCGAACTCGAAGGCCCAGCCGCCCGGCGCGAGCCCGGGGCGCCGCACCGTCCAGTCGCCCGGTCCCCTGATCTCCTCGCGCAGCAGCCACTCGCCCGCCCGGGCCAGCGCGGCGTGGTCGCGGGGCAGGCCCGCGTCCAGGAGGGCGGTCATCGCGAGCGCGGTGTCCCAGACCGGCGACTGGCACGCCTCCAGCCTGCGCGTGCCGTCCTCCCGGACGGTGAACCTGTCGAGTCCGGCGAGGCCGGCGCGCATGACGGGGTGGTCGACGCCGTACCCGCTCAGGTGCAAGGCGATCAGCGAGTAGACCCAGGGGGGCTGGATGCCGCCCCACGAGCCGTCGGCCTCCTGCCGGGCCACGACCCACTCGGCGGCCCGCCTCAGCGCGGCGCGGCGGAGGCCCGCGATCGGGCGCCGTTCGTAGCGGTGCAGGGCGCGGTCGAGTGCCGCGAACGCCGCGTCCCAGCCGGTCCGCGGGGCTCGCGGCGCGGGCCTTCCCGTGCGCAGTTCCGGCAGGCCGAACGGCAGCGGCCGGACCGGCCGGTGCGCCGTCACGATCGTGAGCGGGACGATGGTCTGCCGCGCCCAGCACGCCCAGTCGTACACGTTCAGCGGGCACCACGGCGGCAGGAACATGATCTCCGGTGGGATGACCGGCAGGTCCTCCCACCGCCACTGCCCGAACAGGGCGAGCCAGATCCGGGTGAAGACCCGGGCCGACTCGATGCCGCCGGCTCCGCGCACGTACGCCGCCGCGGCGCGCATGTGCGGGGCCGACGGCGGGTCGCCCGCGAGGCGCAGCGCGACGTACGCCTCGACGGTGGTGGACAGGTCGGCCGGACCGTCGTGGAAGTTCGCCCAGGTTCCGGCAACCGCGCCGTCCGGGCGCTGCTGTGACCTGATCCATCGGGCGGCCTCCGCGGTCTCCTCCGCGGTCCGCACGCCCAGGAACTCGCGCAGCAGGAGGTCCTCGGCGTCCATCGTCACGTTGGTCTGCAGCTCGCCCTTCCACCAGCCCTCGGGCGCCTGCAGGCCCAGCAGGTGGTCGCGCGCCGCCTCCAGTGCGGTCGCGGCGCGGGCGGCGCCGGTGGCGACTCCGGTGGCGACCTCTGTGGCCACCTCGGTGGTGACGCCCGTGGTGACGCCCGTGGTGAGGCCGGTCACCGCGCCTGCTCCCGTTCGAGATGCCGCCTGGCGAGGCGGGCCGCCTGGAGTCCGCTGCGCACGGCACCCTCCATGGTGTCGGGCCAGCCCGTGTCGGTCCACGCGCCGGCGAGGAACAGCCCGGGCCATCGGGTGGCCGCGCCGGGGCGCAACCCGCCGCTGCCCGGGACCTGGCGGAAGGTCGCCCGCCGCTCCCTGGTGATGAACAGGTCCACGACCCGCGCCGTCCGCGCGGCCGGGAGCAGCCGCTCCAGCTCGGGCAGGAACACCTCACGCATCACGGCCGTGGGCACGTCGATCCAGTGCCGCGCCGCCGACACCGAGACCGTCAGGTACTGGCCCCGGGTGAGCCCGCCGGAGGCGGTCCTGTCGAAGATCCACTGCACCGGCGAGCCGACGACGGCGGCGAACGGCAGCCGGGTGACGGGCCGGTCGTAGACGACGTGCACGTTGACGATCGGGCTCGCCCCGAGGCCCGCCCAGGCGTCCCGGTCCGGCGCGGCCTCCGCCGGCACGAGCCGCGCGGCCTGGCCGTGCGGGGTGGCGACGACGACGGCCGACGCGCCGATCCGCGCGCCGCCCACGACGATGGAAGGTCCACTCAGGCCCGGCAGGCCCGGCAGCACTCTGTCGACCTTCGCCGCCAGCCGGACCTCGCCGCCCAGCCGGGTGATCGCGGAAAGGGCGGCGCCGCCGTGCAGCTCGCCGAGCGGGACGGACGGCACCCCGATGTCGGCGGCGTCGGCACGGCCGAGCAGGGCCGTCCTGAAGACCATCGCCGCCGGGCCCAGCGCCGCCTCGTCGGACGGGATGTTGAGCGCGGCCACCGCGAACAGGTCCCACAGCGCGTGCCTCGCGGCCTCCCGCTGGCCGTTTTCGGCGAGCCAGCCGCCGAGCGCGGCCTGGTCGAGGGCGGGCTCGGCGGGGTCGAGCCCGCGCAGCGCGAGCGCGCCGCGCACCGCGCGCAGCCGGTCGGCGGGGGACAGCAGGCGGTAGCCCGCGAGTGCGGGCAGCAGGTGGAACGGCCCGGGCAGCGCGGCCCGGCGCAGCCGTCCCCGCCCGCCGTGCGGGGTGAGCACGCGCACGTCGAAGCGTTCCTGCAGGCGCACCCGCCCGGCGCCGCCCAGCCGGTCCAGCAGCCCGCGGTAGGCCGTGCAGCAGCGCAGGAAGACGTGCTGCCCGTTGTCGGCCGTCAGGCCGCCCCGGGCGAAGGAGTGGGTGGCGCCGCCGAGCCGGGGCCTCGCCTCGTAGAGGGTCACCGGCCATCCGGCCTCGGCGAGCGCGAGGGCCGCGGTGATGCCGGCGAGGCCGCCCCCCACCACCGCGACGGGCGGGACGCTCGCCGGGCCGTTCGCCGGGCCGTTCATCGGGCCGTTCATTTGGCCGCTCCCGCGATCGCCCGCGCCGCGACCATCGCCTTCGCCCACGGCGTCAGCGACACGCGCCCGGCCAGCGCCCGGCCGGGGTCGGCGGCGATGCGCGCGAGCAGCCGCCGGTAGATGCCCGCCATCGCCGCGGTGCAGGCCGCGCTGCGCCGGTCGAGCAGCGGGATCAGCCGCATCCCCTCGGCGTACCAGCCGAGGGCCCGGCCCGCCTCGTACCGGACGAGCCGCGCCAGCCGCTCAGGCGGATCGGTGAACGCCCCCGACGCGTCCAGGTCGAGCGTGCAGCCGAACCTGCGCAGGTCGTCGGCGGGCAGGTACACCCGGCCCGCGCAGCGGTCCTCGCGCAGGTCCCTGAGCACGTTGGTGAGCTGGAGCGCCACCCCCAGGGAGTCCGCGAGCCGCGCCGCCCGTCGCAGGGCTGCGTCACCGCGTGCCGCCCCGCCGGCGAGGCCGAACACGCCGAGGGACAGCCGCCCGATCGACCCGGCGACCTCACGGCAGTAGCCGACCAGGTCCTCGTAGGACTGGTAGCACGCCCCCGCGACGTCGTCGGCGCATCCGTCGATCAGCTCCTCGAACGCCTCCAGCGGGACGGGGAAGCGCACGGCGGTGTCGCGCAGGGCCACGAGGACGGGGTCGGCGGGGTCCGGCCGCGCGGCCCCCAGTCCCGTACGGGCCTTCTCCAGTGCCGACAGCCGCGCGTCCACCGGCCCGGCCGCGTCGCCGATGTCGTCGATCCGCCGGGCGAAGGCGTAGAGCGCGCTGAGCGCGCGGCGCTTGGGCGGGGCGAGCAGGCGGATGCCGTAGGAGAAGTTGCGCGCGCGGGTGCGGACGACGCGCTCGCAGTACCGGTAGGCCACAGGCACAGGCACAGGAACAGGCATAGTCACCGGCACGGGCGCAGGTACGGACGCCGGCGCGGGAATGGGCGTGAGGGGGCGCGGCGCGGGAACGGGCGGGTCGTCCCCCGCGCGATGCGGAGCGGGGCCGGGCGGGCGATCGGGAACAGGATCAGGAATCGCGCCGGGAACCGTCACCGTTCACCTCCTTCAGCACGCGCATCCACTCGCTCAGCACCGCGCGGCGGCGCGCGCGGACCGCCCCGCCGAGGACGTCGTGCCGGCCTCGCTCCAGCGCCGCGAGAGCCGCCCGGCCGCCCGCGACGTACCCGGCGACCGCGGTACGCGCGAACCCGCTCAGCGTCTCCAGCAGCGGCATGCCCTCGTCGAGCAGGGTGGCGGCGCGGCGGGCCTGCAGCGCCACGGCCCGGCGCAGCCGCGGGGAGGTGCGCGGGGCGTCCAGGTCGGCCTCGCGGCAGCCGAACCTGCGCAGGTCCTCGCCGGGGAGGTAGACGCGGCCGCGGGCGTGGTCCTCGCCCACGTCCTGGCAGTGCTCGATCACCTGCAGCGCCGAGCAGATGCGGTCCGACAGCCGCGCCCGCTCCGGGGTGGCCACGCCGAAGACGTGCAGGACGATCCGGCCGACCGGGTTGGCGGACAGCTCGCAGTAGGCCAGCAGCTGCGCGAAGGTGTCGTAGCGCCGCACCACCTGGTCGCGCCGGTTGGCCTCCACGAGGTGGAGGAAGGGCGTCCGCGGCACGCCCCGCCCGGCGACCAGCGGCCCCAGCGCGCGTACGGCGGGCAGCCGCGGGCTCCCTCCGGCGTACAGGCGGCCGAGGTCGGCCTCCACCGCGTCGAGCAGGGCGGGCCGCCCGGCGGGGTCCCCTTCGTCGCCGACGTCGTCCACGTAGCGGGCGAAGCCGTACACCGCTATCAGGTCGCGGCGGTACGCGCGCGGAAGCAGGCGGGAGGCCACCGGGAAGTTCTCCCGGTGCGCGGCGTCGCGTACGTCCGCTGCGGACATGCCTGAAGAATCTCCACCGCCATTCACCACAAAACCCGACAGATCGGGCGGGCGCTTTTACGTGGGCAACCCCGTGGGAAAAGCGGCGTGCTCGAACGGACGGTGTCCGGAAAAAAGGGCAAAAACCTAATCGAGAAGGACGTCGAGACCCAGCGACCGTTTTTCCGCGTTTTTATGCTTCCGGCCGCAGGTAAAAGCTTGCCGAGGCCGGGAGCCGGTGGGGCCGCGCGCCACCGGGTACACCCACGCCGTGGGCGCCGAGCGGTCCGACTCGCAGTCCGGCGGCGCGGCAGCGCGCGACCACGGCGGCGAGCGCGCCCAGCGCCGAGTGCCAGGAACCCGGGGCGGAGGTGTGGTCGCAGTCGTGCAGCAGCAGCGTCGCCCCGCCGCGCAGGCCGGGCTCCAGGGTGCGCAGCACCGAGCCGGGCGTGGCCCGGTGCGTCCAGTCCTCGCCCCACGCCGTCCACAGCACCGGCCGCAGGCCGTGCCACCGGGCCGCGAGCAGCGCCTCGGCGCTCAGCACCCCGTACGGCGGGCGATACCACGTGGGGCGTGTGCCGGTGACGGCGGCGACGAGGCGCGCGGCCCTGCCCATCTCGGCCGCGACCCTGCCCGGCCGGGTGAGCAGGGCGTTGTCGTGCCGCCAGCCGTGCACGGCCACCTCGTGCCCGGCCCGTGCGATGCTCCGCCCGACCTCGGGATGGCGGCCGAGCATCTCGCCGAGGAGGAAGAAGGTCGCCCGGCATCCGAGCCGGTCCAGCTCGTCGAGGAACAGCGGGGTGGACCGTGGATCGGGCCCGTCGTCGAAGGTGAGCGCCACATGCCCGGGATCGCCTTCGCCCGCGAGGGACGGCAGCAGGCGGCGGACCGGAGGCAGCCAGGTGGCCCCCGGCCCGGCGTGGAGCAGGGCCAGTCCGGCGGCGACGAGCGCGTGAGGTCCCATCGCCTTCCAGTGTCCGCCACGCCGCCCCCCACCCGGGAAGGAGGGTCATGAGGAACAGGGCATTGATCGTCAGCGCCTCGATGGGAGCGGGCCACGACGCGGTGGCCGCGGAACTGGCCCGCCGCCTGGCCGCCGCCGGCACGCGCGCGGAGGTCGTGGACGTGCTCGCCCTGCTGCCGCTGCGGCTGGGCGCGCTCCTGCGGTGGTGGTACCGGGCGGTCATGCTGCGGGCGCCGTGGCTGTACGCGCTGGTCTACCGGGTGTTCTTCGTCTCCCGCCGGGCCCCCTCCACCTCGCCGCTGACGGTCCTGGCCGCGGCCGGGCTGGCCCGGGTGGTGCGCCGTGTGCGGCCCTCCGTGGTGGTGCCGGTCTTCCACGTGGCCGCGCAGGCCGCCGGGCACCTGCGCGAGCGGGGGCGGCTGGCCGTGCCGAGCGTGGTCGTGCTGACCGACTTCGCCGTGCACCGCCTCTGGCTGCACGCCGGCAACGACCGCTACCTGTGCCCGGACACGTCCACGGCCCTCGCGGTGACGGCCGCCGTCGGCCGCCCGGCCTTCCGCTGCGCTCCGATCGTGCGCCCCGGGTTCGCCCGCGCCGATGGGGCGGCGGACGTCCGGGCCCGCGTCGGCCTGCGGGACGGCGACCGGATCGTGCTCGTCTGCGCGGGGTCCTGGGGGGTCGGCGGGGTCGCGGCGACCGCTCGGCTCCTGGCCCGCTCGGGCCGGTACACGCCCGTGGTGCTGTGCGGGCGCAACGAGCGGCTGCGCCGCCGCCTCGAACACCTGCTCGGCGGAGCGGGGGTCGCTCTCGGCTGGCGCGACGACGTGGCGGACCTGCTCGCCTCCGCGTACGCGCTGGTGGACAACGCGGGCGGGCTGACCTGCCGGGAGGCGTTCGCGGCGGGGGTCCCCGTCGTCACCCACCGGCCCATCGCGGGGCACGGCAGGGACGGCGTGCTCGCGATGGCGCAGGCCGGGGTCAGCGTCCACGCGCGCCGCCGCGCCGACCTGCTGCGGGCGCTCGACCGGCTCGAACCCGGCCTGCCCGGACGGGCCGCGCTCACCGCGCGGGCGGCCGCCCTGTTCACCACGGCGCCGGCCGAGTCCCTTCTTCTCCCGGACCTCCTGCTCCGTGGTGATGGTGTGCCCCTGCCATACGAGCCTGCTCCCTGAGGGGGGCGTACCTCGACAGCAGCACGCTGCCGTACAGGATGAGGGCCATGCCCGTCAGTTCGGGCAGCACCCATGGGCCGGTGCGGATGTCCTCGCCGAACATCGCCACGCCGTACGCCGTGCTCGCCACGGGGTCGGTCACGGTCAGCGCGGGCTGCACGGCGACGAGCGGACCGCTGTGCAGGGCGTTCTGCAGCAGGAACAGGCTGCACAGACCGGCCGCCACCATGGCCCACAGCGACCAGGAGCCGGCCAGCGTCTGCAGGCCCCCCGGCAGTTCCTCCACCGTGCGCTTCATGAGGACGGCGGTGTAGGCGAAGCCGAGGCCGGCGGCGACCCCGAGCAGCACCGCACGGGCGGCCCCGCCGCAGGCGATCGCGGCGGCCACGCAGCAGGCGAGGAGCCCGGCGGTCACACCCGCCGAGATCACCCAGCTCAGCAGGCCGGGAAGCCGGTGGCCGGGGGTGGGTGACGCCGCCGCGAGGAACCCGGTCAGGCCGGCCGTCAGCGCGCCCACGGCCAGCCACGTCCGGGGGGTGACGCGAACCCGGAACATCCAGCCCGCCACGAGCATCGTGATCGGCAGTTCCGCGACCAGCAGGGGCTGGACGAGCGCGAGCCCTCCGGACGTCAGGGCGGCCGCCTGCAGCAGGAAGCCCGCGATGAGCGCGCCGATGCCGCCGAGCCAGGTGGGCCGCCGTACGAGGTCCCAGATCAGGCCGGGCCGGAACGCCTCGTCGGCCGGGGCGCTGCGGGCGGCCCGGCGCTGCAGTACGGACGCGACGGCGTTGGCCGCCGCGGCGAGCAACGCCAGGACTACAGCGATCATGACCCCCCAGCGCCTCGTCTCCGGCTTCTCCTCGCGGGGCCTCCCGTCGAGGCCCTACCGGTAGCCTCCCCGGCCATTCCCGCCGCATGTCGCCTTGAACGCTCCCAAACGTATTTATCCGTCAATTGCTGAATAAATACGGGAATATTAAGCGAAATCGAGAATGCCGGGATTTTAGGGGGTATGGCCGTCGACAGAAACGCACGCAGCAGGAAAGGCGGAACCAGACATGGTTGGACCCACCGGCCTCGAGCGTCATCCCGACGTCAGTGAACTGCGCCAGACGTACGATCGGGCGGGCTCGACGGCCCCCGCCCAGGTGTTGGAGGGGCTAGCCTTCCTGGCCGGCCTGTATCTGGCCCTCTCGCCGTGGATCGTCGGGTTCTTCGGATTCCGGGGCATGACCGTCAACAACCTGATCACCGGCCTCGTGATCAGCGCCCTCGCTCTGGGGCTCGCGTCCGCCTACGGACGCACCTACGGCATGGGCTGGCTTCTCCCGCTGCTCGGCGTGTGGGCGATCGTCTCGCCGTTTGTGCTGCGCGCGGGACGTGAGGCCACGGCGACGACCATTTGGAACAACGTCGCGATCGGCATCGTGACCGTGGCGCTGGGAGCCGCCGCACTGGCGATGGCGCAGGTGTTCCGCCGGCACGAGCGGGGCGAGCGGAGCGCGCACAGGCTCGGCAACTGGTGACGGACAGGGGCGCCCGGCCTGCCGCCCGGTGGGCCGGGCGTCGCGCGCTCGCTCGTCTCAGCGAAGGGTCACGCTGAGGCGGTCAGGTATCCGGAACGGACGCCTGACCGAGCGCGGTCGGCGCCCGGCCGGGGTCGTCCACGCTCGCGCGCAGGCGCGCGAGCGAGAGGACCGAGATGTCCTCGTCCGGTGGCCGGCCCTCCGCGAGGTCGGCGAGCACGTCGCCGACGAGCGCGGCGTACTTGAATCCATCGCCGCTGTCGCCGCAGGCCAGCACCGTCGCGCGGCCGACCCTGTCGATGACGAAGCGGCCGTCCGGCGAATCGGTCCAGCTGCACACCTGCTCGTCCACGACCGTCGGTGTCACGCCTGGGAACATGGCCGCCATACGGCGGGTCAGCTCGGCCGTCCGTCCCGGGTCCGGAGTGCGGTCGTCGTCACCTGGTTCGAGCGGCCGCAGCGGCACGTTCAGCCCTGCTTTGCAGCCGATGCCCGGGGTGGGCATGGCGTACACGGCCGGACCGTCCGGGACGGGCCCGTCGATCAGGCCGGGCACCCGAGCGGACGACTCGATGCCCGCGTAGTGGACCACCTGTTCGAGGTACGGCCTCAGCGTGAGCGGCACGCCCAGAGAGGGGAGCAGCGGGCCGGTGCCGGGGCCCGCGGCGACTACGACCGCGTCACCGGTCAGTATGGTGCCGTCGGCCAGGCGAACCGCCGGCTGCCGGGTGGCCTCCACGGCGACGACCTCCCCGGCGAGCAGGCGTCCGCCGTGCGCCCGGAACCGCTCCGCCTGAGTGGCCAGATAAGCCTTGGCGAGCACCACTCCGGCGTCTGCCTGGAACACCGCGCCGCGGCCGTCGCCCGCCAGGCCCGGGAAGAACCGGCCGACGTCGGCCGCCTCCACCTCGGTGAAGGGCACGCCCGAGGCACGCAGCGCGGCCACCAGACGGGCCGGCGACTCCGTGTCCCGCCACAGCAGCCCCCGGCGCAGGTGCAGCGTCGCCTCCGTCTGGCGCTCCAGCCGCTGCATGGCGTCACGGGCACGCAGGGACAGCCGGATCTTCAGCGGGTCCGGGTCGGCCAGGCGCCACAACCGCGTGGGCCCTCGGGAGGAGGACAGCGCGTTGCCGATCCCGTGGCGCTCCACCAGCGTGACCCGGTGGCCCCGCGCGGACAGTTCGGCCGCGGCGGACAGTCCCCAGGCGCCGGCTCCGACTACCGTGCACCGCATGTCCCTCGACCCCCGTTCGCCCGGATTCGCCGCACCGTTCAACCTACCGAAGGGTGACGCTGAGGCGGGCCGAGGCGTCCCTGAGGTAGTCGACGAACGCGCGCAGCGCGGGATTGGGGTTGGTCGGGCGCAGCGCGGCGCCGATCCGCCGGTAGAGCTTGGGCCCCTCCACCTGGCACACCTGGATGCCCGCCGCGCCCTGCACGCCGAGGCTCGGCACGAGGGCCACGCCGAGCCCGGCCCGGACCAGGCCGAGTGTCACCTCGTAGTGGTCGCTGCGGCAGCGGATGGAGGGCGTGATCCCTTCCAGGGCGCCGGCCCGCTCCAGCACCGAAACCGGAGTCTCGGTGCCGAAGGTGGTGATCCACGGTTCGTCGGCCAGGTCGGTCAGCCGCACACGGGGCCGGTGTCCCGCGGGATGGCCGAGCGGCATGACGAGGAGCTGCGGCTCGTCGAACAGGTGGACGACCTCGACGCCCTTCGGCGCCTTCCAGGGATCCAGCGCGTGCTCGAACACGACCAGCACGTCGAGCTCGCCGCGTTCCACGTCGGGCAGCAGCTCGTGCGGCTGCCCGAGCACCAGATCGAGTTCGACGCCCGGGTGGCGCGCGGTGAACGACGACAGCGCCATCGGCAGCAGGCGGTAGCCGGCCGAGGCGAAGAACCCGATGCGCAGCTGCCCGGCGTCTGCCCGCGCCTGCGCGAGCAGGTCCTTCTCGGCGGATTCGATGAGGTCGAGCACCTCCTGGGCCCGCCCGGCGAGGCGGCGGCCCGCCGCGGTCAGCCGCAGGCTGTGCGCGGCCCGCTCCACCAGCCCGACCCCCGCCTCCTCCTCCAGCCGGGCGAGCTGGTGGGAGACGGCGGAGGGGGACAGCCGCAGGGACTTGGCGGCTCCGGCGATGCTCCCGGTTCTGAAGACCTCCAGGAGCACCTTGAGGCGGTGGCTGCTGAGCATTTCCCCAGTATCGGCGACCCGGTATCAGACCTGGTCATATGCATCGCGGAGAATCCCGGGCGATCGCCGGGCGGCACCGGGTCACCACTGGCTGATGAGCGGCGGGTCCGGTTCGTGCTGCCGCCAGGCTTCGGTGAGGCGGACGAGAAGGGCGGGGGCGGCGACGCCGCGAACGGTTGCGATCTTGTCGCCTGTGATGTCGAACGTCACGGCGACGACAACCCGGTCGACGATCACGAAGAGAACGGCGGGGGCGCCGTTGACGCGCGCGTAGTAGATGGCGGGCGTGCCGCCGGCGAAGCGCCGCTTCGCGGGTGTGGGTTTGAAGCCGGCTCGTACGACGGCGGCGATGCGCTGCGGAGTGTCATACCACAGCAGCTTCTCGGCCAGGCCGGCGCCGTCGGAGATCAGGGTCGCGTCGTCGGTGAGCAGCGCCACCAGCCGTGCGGTGCGGCCCGAGGCGGCGGCGGCGAGGAATTCCTCGACGACCCTGCGGGCGGACGCCGGGTCCACTTCGCCGCCGCGGCGCGCGGCGGTGATCCGGCGCCGGGCCCGGTGGAGGTGCTGCTGGCTCGCGGACTCGGTGATGTCGAGAGTCTCCGCGATCTCGGCGTGGCTGTGGGAGAACGCTTCGCGCAGGACGTAGACGGCTCGCTCGAGGGGCGACAGGCGCTCCATGAGCGTCAGCACGGCCAGGGAGACCGATTCGCGCTGCTCGAACGAGTCGGCCGGGCCGAGCATCGGGTCGCCGTCGAGGAGTGGCTCGGGCAGCCAGGCGCCGGCGGTGCGTTCGCGGCGGGTCCGTGCCGAGCGGAGCCGGTCCAGGCACAGGTTGGTGACGACCTTGGTCAGCCATGCTTCCGGCACCTTGATCCGTTGCCGGTCCGCGGCCTGCCAGTGCAGGAACGCATCCTGCACGGCGTCCTCGGCGTCGGCGGCGGAGCCCAGCAGCCGGTAGGCCAGTGAGGCCAGCCGGTTCCGGCTGGCCTCGAACAGGCTGGTGTCGAAGCGTTCCGTCTCGGTGCTGTCCACGCGGATCACCCTCCAGCGGGTGTTTCAGAGGTGAACGGGGGGGCGGCAATCCGATCGATGGCACCTGCTGAGCCGGCGGGTGCTGTGAGGGTCAGAGCGTCAGGTGCGTGGCCTGCTGTGCGGCCGTGTCCGCGACGGTCGCGGTGGGGCGGGTGCGCGGGCCGCCAGCCAGGTGGCGCTTGCGGCCGGGCATGCCGAAGGTCGGGTGCGAGGTGGCCCACAGCGACATCGCGAGTATGCCCGCCTTGACCCTCGCGACCTTCCGGCCGCTCAGATACTTCGGCTTCGCCTGCCCCTCGTCGCCGATCATCTGCAGGATCCCGTCTCGCCGTCCGAGGCTGATGTGGTTCAGCGTATAGATCAGCCTGGTGTTCGCGATCGCGCGGCCGGTCAGGCGCCCCACGATCGCCTCGACGGCCTGCCGGCCGATAAGACCGGCCGAAGCGCAGGACATCGGCATCGGCCGGCCGTTGTCGCCGATGGCGTAGGCGCTGTCACCGACGGCGTAGACGTTCAGGTGCGAGACCGACCGCATGGTGCGATCGACGACGATCTGACCGTCCCCGGTGACCTCCAGCCCGGCGACGGCGGCGATGGGGCTGACCGCGAACCCGGCCGCCCACACGGTCGCGCCGGACGCCAGGGCGGTGCCGTCGGCGCACAGCACCCGCGTCGCTTCGACGGCTTCGACGCTGGTGTGCTCCAGGACGGTGATGCCCAGCCGGTCGCAGGCCTGGCGCAGGTGGCTACGGGCCCCGGCGGAGAGCCGGGCGCCCAGCTCGCCGCGGGCGACCAGCGCCACCGACAGGCCGGGCCGGGATTCGGCGATCTCGGTGGCGGTCTCGATGCCCGTCAACCCGTCACCGACGACCACCACACGCCCGCCATCGCCCCGTCCGCTCGGGCTGATCATGCTGTCCATGCTGTCCAGGCGCTCGCGCAGGCGCAGCGCCGAGGGCCTGGCGGCGATGTCGAAGGCGTGCTCGGCCGCGCCGGGGACGGCGCGGGCGGCGCCGTGGCTGCCGAGCGCGTACACAAGCGTGTCGTAGCCGAGTTCGCCGCCACCGCCGTCGTCGGCCACGGCGACGGTCTGCCGCTCGGGGTCGACGACGGTGACGCGGGCCACCCGCAGCCGTATCCCCGTGCCCGCGAAGACGTCGACGAGCTTCGGAGCCTCGACGTCCCGGCCGGCCGCCAGCTGGTGGAGCCGCATTCGCTGGACGAAGTCCGGCACGGCGTTGACCACGGTGATCTCGGTGTCCGCCGGGGACAGCCGGCGGGCCAGGGTCCCGGCCACGTAGGCCCCGGCATAACCGGCGCCGAGGACGACGATGCGGTGCTTCATGTGATGCTCCTGTCGGTTCGCCTGCTTCCGAGGAATTGAGCGGAACAGCGCCCCGATTGCTGACAGGAACTTTCATGTGGCCTGGGTCACACAGCGGCGGCAGCGTCACCCGGGCCGGAGGACGGTGTCCGCTATGGCGAGGCCCGCCTGGCGGATCGCCTCGACCAGGCCGTGCTCGCGGCCCGCGGGTCCGTGCGCGAGCACGGCGTAGCCCTCCCACCGCGCCCCGGCCATGACGCCCACGTCGGCCCGTGTCCCGGCGTCCGTGCCGGTCTTGTTCGCCACCCAGACTCCGGCGGCGTACGGCAGGACCGCCGGCGGGTCGCGGTCCTCGGGCTCGTGCGGGAGCAGCGCGGGCACCAGCGCGCGGTCGGTGTTGTGCGCCATCCAGCCGAGCAGCAGCCGCTGCCACGGCTCGCGCCCGTGCGCCAGCGACCGCATCAGGCCCGCCAGCTCGCGCGCCGTTCCCAAGGCGAAGGCCGGTGGATGCTCGGGAAGCCGGGGCTCGCGGATCTTGTCGTGGATCCGGGTCCTGGCCAGCCCGAGCGCGGCGGCGGCCGCGTCCACCCGGCCGAGCCCGAGCCGCCGCACCAGCGCGTTGGTCGCGGTGTTGTCGCTGACGGCGGCGGTGAGCAGCGCGAGGTCGCCGGTCGTCCAATCGCGGGCCGAAAGGCCGGTCAGCAGGCCCGACCCGCCCGCGTAGTCCTCCTCGAGCAGCGTCACGCGCTCGTCCGGGTCCACGACGCCCGCCGCGACGTCCTCCGCGAGCGCCGCGAGCAGCAGCACCTTGGCGGTGCTGGCCAGCGGCAGCACCACGTCCTCGTTCAGGCCGAGCACCCCGGGAACGCAGACGGCCAGTGTGCCCGGGCAGGCGGCCGCCACCTCCTCCAGCGCGCGGGAGTCCGTCGCGCGGGAGTCGGACCCGCCCACGCCGGTGACCTCTCCGTTCATCACGTCGTCTCTCTCACAGGGCCAGCACCTTTCCCGGCCGGGCGCCGGTCTCCTCGCCGTCGCGCACCACGACCACGCCGCCCGCGACGACCGCGCCGATCCCGGCGGGCGGCAGCAGCGGCTCGGCGAACGTCGCCCGGTCGGCCACCGTCGCGGGGTCGAAGACCACCAGGTCGGCGTGCGCGCCGTCGCGGATCACGCCGCGCCCGGTCAGCCCGAAGCGCGCCGCGGCCATCCCGGTCATCTTGTGCACCGCCTCCTCCAGCCGCAGCAGCCCCAGCTCCCGGACGTACCGGCCGAGCACCCGCGGGAACGTCCCGGCCCAGCGCGGGTGCGGACGCCCGCCCGGCTTCGGCACGCCGTCAGAGCCGATCATCGCGTACGGCGCGGCCAGCACCCGCCGCACGTCCTCCTCGACCATCGAGTGACTGATGATCGTCACCTCGCCGGCCTCGGCCACGAGCAGATCGGCGGCCACGTCGAGGGGGTCGGCGCCCGCCGAGGCCGCGAGGTCGGCGATGGTCCTGCCCTCGGTCTGCGGGTGGCGGGGCGCGCACGCGACCGAGATCCGGTCCCAGCCGCCGTTGCCGACCGTGTTCTCCCAGCCGGGCACGCCCTCCGCGATGGAGCGGCGCATCCGGTCGCGCTGCGCGGGGTCGCCGAGCCGAGCGGTCAGCGCCGCCAGGCCGCCGTCGTTCGCCCAGGGCGGCAGCATGGCGGCCAGCACCGTGCTGCCCGCCGTGTAGGGGTAAACGTCGCAGGTGACGTCCATGCCCTCGGCGCGCAGCGCGGCGATGCGCGGCAGCGTGCGCTCGGTGCGGCCCCAGGCGTAGCGGCCCGCGGTCTTGTGATGCGAGACGTGCAGCGCCGCGCCGCTGCGCCGGGAGATCTCGATCGCCTCCTCCAGCGCCTCCTCGACGCGCGACATCTCGTCCCGCAGGTGGGTGACGTACGGCTTGCCGTGCCGGGCGGCCACCGCCGCCAGCGCCACCACCTCGTCGGTGCCCGCGTACGAGCCCGGGGTGTAGATCAGGCCGGTGGACAGCCCGGCCGCGCCCTGCGCCAGGGAGGCGTCGAGCAACGCGCACATCGTGCGCAGCTCGTCGGGCCGGGCGGGCCGGTCGACGGGCCCGAGCACGCCCGCCCGGAGCGTGCCGTGGCCGACGAGTGAGGCCAGGTGGTTGGCCCGGGGCACTCCGGCGTGCGCGGCGGCGAAGCCCGCGAAGTCGGCGTACGCGCCGACGTCGCCGCCGAAGGTGATCCGCGTCTCGGCCCGCATGGCGGGCAACCGTTCCGGCAGGGCGGGGAACAGGCTGGACCCGCAGTTGCCGCAGATCTCGGTGGTCACGCCCTGCAGCACCGAGGCCCGCACCAGCGTCGAGCCGCCGCCGGACGCGCCGAGCAGCGTGACGCCGTCGGAGTGCGTGTGCACGTCGACGAAGCCGGGGGCGACCACGTGTCCGCGCGCGTCGATCACCTCGGCCACGCCCTTGGCCGGGGCCGCGCCCGGAGGCAGCACGGTCAGCCGCCCGGCGGCGACCCCGACGTCGGCGGGCCTGCCGGGGCGGCCGGTGCCGTCCACCAGCAGGCCGCCCCGGATCACCAGGTCGAAACCGCTGGGCAGATCGAGACCGCTCACTGGACCTGCCCGAGGAAGGCGCGCAGCCGCTCGTGGCGGGGCGCGGCGAGCACCTCGCGCGGGTCGCCGCGCTCGACGATGACGCCGTCGTCCATGAACACGAGCTGGTCGCCGACCTCGCGGGCGAAGTTCATCTCGTGGGTGACGACCATCATGGTCATGCCGGTCGCCGCGAGGTCCCGCATGACGGCCAGCACCTCCTGCACGAGCTCGGGGTCGAGCGCGCTGGTCGGCTCGTCGAACAGCATCAGGCTGGGCCGCATCGCCAGGCTGCGGGCGATGGCCACCCGCTGCTGCTGGCCGCCGGACAGCTGAGCCGGGTAGTGGTGCCCCCGGTCGGCCAGGCCGACCCGATCGAGCAGCTCCTGCGCCTGCCGCCTGGCCTGGGCGGCGGACGTGCCCAGCACGGTGACCGGCCCCTCCATCACGTTCTCGATCGCGGTGCGGTGGGGGAACAGGTGGAAGCGCTGGAACACCATGCCGATGCCGCGCCGCTGCCGGGACAGCTCGTGGGGGCGCAGCGCGTGCAGCCGGCCGTCGCGCTCGGCGTAGCCCATCAGCTCGCCGTTCACCCAGATCCGCCCCGAGTCGATGCTCTCCAGGCGGTTGACGCAGCGCAGCAGCGTCGACTTGCCCGACCCCGACGGGCCCACGACGCACACCACCTCTCCGGCGGGGACGTCGAGGTCGATGCCCTTGAGCACCTCGAGCGACCCGAAGCGCTTGCGGACGGAGCGAATGCGCACCATCGGCTGATCAGGGGTGCTCACGACGGCTCCTCGGGTGACAGGGGCGCCTTGGACGGCAGCGGCTCCTTGGACGGCAGCGGCGACAGGTTGCGGCGCACCCGGGAGGACAGCCGCACATGGCCGCGTTCGAACCGCTTCTCGACGAAGTGCTGGCCGACGCTGGCGATCGTGGTGAGGACGAGATACCAGATCGAGGCGACCACGAGCATCGCGATGACCTCGAAGTTGCCGAGGTAGATGCGCTGCGCGACGGTGAGCAGCTCGGCCCCGGCGATCACGGAGACCATCGAGGTGGTCTTCAGCATCGAGATGAACTGGTTGCCGGTCGGCGGAATGATCACGCGCATGGCCTGCGGCAGCACCACCCGGCGCAGCACCTGCCGGTGCGACATGCCGAGCGACTCGGCCGCCTCCCGCTGGCCCGGGTCGACCGAGCGGATGCCCGCGCGGACGATCTCCGCCATGTACGCGCCCTCGTTGATGGCCAGGCCGAGCAGTGCGGCGGTGAACGGCGTGATGACCGCGTTCGCCTGCCACTCGATCAGCTTGGGCCCGCCGAACGGCACGCCGATCGCGAAGGTGGGGAAGACCAGCCCGATGTTGAACCAGAAGATGAGCTGCACCAGCAGCGGCGTGCCGCGGAAGAACCACGTGTAGAGAGCGGAGGTGCCGCGCAGCACGGGGTTGTCCGACAGCTGCATGACGGCGGCCAGCACGCCCAGTGCCAGGCCGATGGCCATGGACAGCACGGTGAGCTGGATCGTGACCCACAGACCGCCGAGGATCCTGCCGTCGGCCAGGTAGGCGACGATGACGTCCCAGTGCAGGTTCTCGTTGACGATGATCGTGTAGGCCAGCCAGACGAGGAAAAGGAGGGCGACGGCCGCGCCCAGCCACCGGCCGGGCCGTACGGGACGCACGGCCTCGATCGGCAGCTCGACGCCGGCCGCTTCCTCTCGGGTCACTTCCACGGCTGGGTGTTGACCAGCACGCCGTCGACGGCGTTGGCCGTCACGCCGTACTCGTCCAGCACGGACGTGTAGCCGCCGTCGGCCTGGAGCTCCTCCATCGCCTTGGCGACCGCGTCGCGCAGCGCCGTCTTGCGCTTGTCGATCGCGATGCCCCACGGGCCGGCCTCGTACTGCTCGGGCAGCACGTCGTACTTGCCGGTGTCCTTGGCGTACATGACGGCGACGGGGTAGTCGACGATCGTGGCCACCGCGCGCCCGGAGTCGATCGAGAGCAGGCCGGTGGGCGCGTCCTCACTCTGCATGATCTTCATCTTCGTGGCGCACTTGTCGTTCTGCTTCTCGCCGATGGCGAGGTTGGAGCTGCCCTTGGCCAGCACCACCGTGCGTCCGCACAGGTCATCGAGGTTCTTGATGCCCTCCGGGTTGCCCTTCTTCACCATGATGGCGCCGCCGGCGTTGAAGTAGTCGACGAAGTCGACCGCCGCGCGCCGCTCCTCGGTGTCGCTCATCGAGGACATCACGATGTCCCAGCGCCCGCCTTGGAGGCCGGGGATGAGCCCGTCGAAGGCCGCGTTGGTGATGGAGAACTTCAGCCCGAGCTTGGCCGCGATGGCGGCGCCGAGGTCGGGGTCGACACCGGTGAGCTCCTGGGTGCCCTTCTTGTACATCTCCATCGGCGGGTAGCCCTCCGACGTGGCGACCCGCAGGGTGCCCGTCTTGCGCACGTCCTCGGGAACCAGGTCCTTCGCGGTCTTGCCCGTCGTCGCCGCCGCGTTGTCGCCCGCGGCGGTCCCCGACGACGAACGCCCGCAGCCGCCGGCGAGCGCCGACACGACCAGCGCGCCGACTATGGCCACATATAGGCGCTTTGTCATGGAACCTCCTGTTTCGCGAACGATTGAGCTTATGCTGGCGACAGGAGGTAACGGCCGTAACAATCGTGAACGCTTGTGGTCCTCAGCATCGAAGTCTTCGATGCTCCCCGTCCTCAGCCTCCGAGTCCGTGCGCAGGGTGGGAGAAGGACGCCACGGGCCGTACGACCCGACCCGGGCACGCTGGACGGCGGGCTTGCCCGGCGGGCGCGCCCCGGCGGCCCAGCACGCCGCGCCCGCGACGACGGCCGTCACCAGCGCGAGCCATCCGACGGCCCGCCCCGCGCGCAGGCCGTACCCGCAGGCGAGCCAGTAGAGCGACAGCAGCAGCCTCATCCGGCCGCGCGGGCTGCCCAGTCGCCGCATCTCCATGGCGCCGAACGCGAAGTCGGCCGCGACGCGCGTGTCGTCGACGCCCGGCCGCAGCCCCTCGTACAGAACCGCCAGGCGCGCCGGGTCGGGCGCGCGCTCGCCGGCCGGACCTGCGGCGGGCTCGTCCGCGCTCTGCGCCGCCCACCCCCGCCACAGGTGCTCGTCGGCGATGACCCTGCGGCGGCTCCACCACCGTACGGGCGGCCATCCCAGGCGCAGCCCGAGCCCGCCCGGAGGCGCGGCGAACACGCACTCCCGCAGGCTCAGGCCCTCGGGGCGGCGCAGCCCGCCGAGGCCGCACGCCCGCAGGTCCGCCCCGGTCAGCGTGAGCGCGTCCGCGTCGAGGCCGTCGAGCGAGGTCACGCGCAGCCGGCCGGAGCGCCGCGTGACGGCGGACAGCCCGGCGAGCGTCGCGTCGCGCAGGTCGACCTCGGCGTCGGACAGCCGTGCGGCGAGCCGCCCCAGGACGGCCGCCGCGCGAAGCACCACACGGCACCCGCCGGTGTCGATGTGCAGCGGCGCGCAGGCCCGTACGCCCGCGAGTGACAGGCGCCGCACGATCCGCATCGGGCCGAGGTAGGCCGCCCCCTCGAAGCGGGCGCCCTGGAACTCGGCGCTCGCTCCGCAGTCCGAGCCGCGGAAGGAGACGGCCCGGTGGAACCGGGCGCCGCGGAAGCCGGCGTCCCCGTGGAAGACGGCCGCGTCGAACACGGCGAATCCGTGGAACTGCGCTTTCTGGAACGACGCCTTCTGAAACGCCTTCTGGAGCGAGGCGGTCCCCGGGGCCGCGGCCGACGGGGCACCGAACCGCGCCGCGCCGAACAGGGCGTCGCCACGCACCGTGATGTGGTCGAACGCCGCATGGCCGCACACCCGCGCGTCGTGCAGGGAGAACTCGCGGTGGAACCGGGCCTCGCGGAAGGAGGCGTTGCGGAGGAACCGGGCGCCGTAGAACGAGGCGAGGCGGTCGAACCTGGCATTGTCGAAGGTCGCGTCACCGGCGAAGACGACCTCGCCGAAGCGGGCCGGGCCGGTGAAGACCGCGCGGTCGAACCTCGCCCTGCCGGCCCGGCGCTCCACCCCGTCGAGGACCCGAGCGAGCAAATCCTCCGACAGGAGGGTGCCGCGCAGATCGAGGGCCTGGCCGGGCGTCAGGGCTCGCAGGAACGTGCCCGCCTCGCCCGGCGAGAGGTGCGCCAGGCACCTGCCGTACGGCTCGTGGGCGACGCCGAGGCACTCGGGCACGGCGTCGCACGTTCTCCAGACCACGTCGAGCGGAGCGATCCGCGCCGGGGGTGTCATGGCAACGTCATACCCGATGTCCTGTCTAGAGATGTTAAAGCGTGATGGATAGGTAACAGTGTGTATCCGTCAGGGAACCGCCGCCGCGCGGCGCGCCGGCCGTTTGCCCTGGACGGGCAGGGGTAACCGACGTGCATGTCTGAGCAGCCGAACTCCACACCGCCACCGCAGACGCAGCCGTACCCCGGCCGGACCGGCGAGATGACGCCCGAGCCCAGGGACGAGATGCGCGACTACACCGGACGCGACCTGCTGGCGGGCAAGCGCGCACTCGTCACCGGCGGCGACTCCGGCATCGGACGGGCCGTGGCCGTGGCGTTCGCCAAGGAGGGGGCCGACGTCGCGATCGCGTACCTGACCGAACACGACGACGCCGAGCACACCAGGAAGCTGGTGGAGCAGGAGGGCCGCCGCTGTGTGGTCATCCCGGGCGACCTCGCCGATCCCCGCCACTGCGAGGAGGTCGTGGAACTCACGGTCCGCGAGCTCGGCGGGATCGACGTGCTCGTGAACAACGTGGCCACGCAGTCGCCGGTGCAGTCACTGGAAGAGCTGTCTGACGAACAGTGGGAGCGCACCTTCGCGGTCAACATCCACAGCTACTTCCGGGTGACCAAGGCCGCGCTGCGGCACATGTCCGAGGGCGGCTCGATCGTCAACACCTCGTCGATCAACGGGCTGCGCGGCAACAAGACCCTGATCGACTACTCCGCCACCAAGGGCGCGATCAACGCGTTCACCTACTCCATGGCGCAGGTGCTGGTCGAGCGGGGGATCAGGATCAACGCCGTGGCCCCTGGCCCGGTCTGGACGCCACTCATCCCGTCGACGTTCCCCGCGGAGAAGGTGGAGAAGTTCGGTCAACAGGCGCCGATGGGCCGGCCGGCCGACCCGGACGAGATCGCTCCCTCGTATGTGTTCTTCGCCGCCAACCGGCTGTCGTCTTACTACACGGGCGAGGTCCTCGCCCCGATCGGCGGCGAGACGCTGCCCGGATGAGAGGGCGCCGCATCAGGGTGCCCGACGAGGACGCCGGCCGACGTCCTGCCGCGATCGTGTCGGGTCGACGGTGCCGGGTCGACGGTGTCGGGTCGACGGTCGTAAGCCGATCTCACAGGCCGATCTCACAGGCCGATCTCACAGGCCGATCTCACAGGCCGATGTCATAAGGCCGCCCGAGGTCTTGCCCGGGCGGCCCCGGGCTTCTTCGCCCGTTTTCACCTGTTCTCGTTCAGGCGGCGGCTCTGGTCCTGCAGCTCGTCGATCAGCTTGGAGGCCTCGGCCTTGCTGAGCCCTTCCGGCACGTCCCGCCCGGTCTCCCTCGCCAGCGTGCGCAGGTAGGACTCCTGCGGCGCGGTCATCGGCTCGTCCCCGGTCGCCCACTCCTCGGGGTCCTTCTCCACAGGTCCTCGGTCCATGACTCCTCCATTGTCGAACTGCCGTTCGCTCTACCCGCCGCCCCGGTCCGTAACCTGCGTTCACCGCGCCGCGGGGTGACGCATGTATCGGGCCCGGGTGAGCTCGGACTCGCTCGGTTCCTCCTGTCGCCGCCGCAGCAGTCGCGCGGCCAGCACACCGCCCGTGACGCATCCGGCGGCCAGCGCCGCCGCCGCGGCGAACGCCGCGCCGGCCCGGGTGGACGCAGGCTCAGGCCGTACGGCGCGGGCCCGCCAGGCGCGCAACCACATGGCCTCGGCGGCCGCGTCGAGCAGATAGGTGGGCCGGATGCGGCCGGTGGGCACGTAGGCCACGTCGACGGCGAGCAGCGTCGCCGCCGTGGCCATGCCGAGACGGCGCGCGTGGTCGGCGCCGCCGGGAGTGGACGCGGCCCGGATCTGCGTCCATCCGATCCCCACGAGCAGCCCGGCGACGGTGCGCTCCAGCCACCGGTCGGTCTTCGCGCCGAACACCTTCTCGAAGCTCGGCAGGTGTAGCAGCGGCCACAGCCCGCCCGCGATGTTGAAGAGCCCATGGGCGCGGGCCAGCGCCGCCGCGCCCCTGTCGTCCTGGATGGTCATAGGCCGTCGATGCCCGATGGAAAAACGGACAAACCGGGCCCGGTTCGGCGGGATGGCCAGGGGCAGGCGCCCTGGGGGGCTCTGGGACAGACGAACAGGACAGGTGCTCTGGGGGTAGGTGCACAGGGAGCGGCAACGGGGGAGGACGTCATGCCCGGAAACATCAAGATTCGGCCACTCGGGGGAGCGGCCGGCTGCCTCCTGATGATCATCATCTCGATCGTCGCGTCGATCCTGCTCACGATCCTGGCCAACGCCCTCCTCCGATGAGAGGCCCGGCGCGCTCGTCGCGGGAGAGGGGCCGCCGTCGTGCTCCCGGCCCGATCGCCGGCGTTCGCCGTGGGGGCCTCCCGCCGACTTTCATCGCCCGTCGTGACCCTATTCCAGGTGGACCGTAATTGCATTAGCCGAAAAGTCCGTTCCGGTTGGCACAATTCTCCTATTCGCGCGCAGATCGCCAGAGCGTAAATTTGCGCGATGACAGGTGGAACATTTCGCCTATATCATCGCCGACCGTGGCTGAAAGCGATCTTTCGAGCCCGTCCCTTGTCGATGACCTGTACTTTGTCCTGCACGACAATGTGACGGGGCATCCGTTGCTTCATTCCCGGCTCACGGGGCTGGCGCTGGCCGGCGGGGTCCTCGGTGAACTGATGCTCGCCGAGCGTGTGGCGCTCGACTTCGCGGCGAGCCCGGAACGCCTCTACGCCACGGCCCGGGAGGCCGCCGATGACCCGCTCACCCGTGCGGTGCTCGGGCACGTCATCGCCGAACCGCATCACCCGGTCGGCACGTGGCTCCTCTTCTTCGCCCGGACGATCTACGCCGACGTCGCCGCCAGAATGATCGCCGCGAAGCTGCTCAAGCCGCCGGTCAGGCATTTGCTGAAGCAGCAGCCTCCGGCTCCCGCGGACATGAACACGGCGGCGTGGCCGCTCGCCCGCCTGAACCTCACCATCCAGAGGCGCAAGCCGCCGGTGGAGCGGGACTGCGTCCTCCTGGGGCTCCTGGACGCGGCCGGCTGCGCCCAGCGGGTCCTGTCCGAGCACGATTCCCGGTTCGTGGCCGCCGCGACCGCCATGCTCCCCATGGCTCTGCGGAGGCTCATCGCCCAGACCAAGGTCGCCGTCGGCAAGGCCGTCATCAGCCGCCGCTGACCTCCAACCCCCCTCACCACGGAGTTCCAGGTGTCCCTCACACAGCAACGGCCCAGCGCCGTCACCGCCGCACTGGCCGAGGACCGGCTCGGCGTGCCGTCCATCGTGTTCTTCGTCATCTCCGCGGCGGCGCCCCTGATGGTCGTCGCGGGTTCGGTCCCCACCGCGTACACGGTGACGGGCGTCATCGGTGTCCCGTTCGCATTCCTGATGCTGGGCGCTGTTTTCGCGCTCTTCGCCGTCGGATACGTGACGATGGCCAGGCACGTGGTGAACGCGGGCGCCTTTTATGCCTATGCCGCCCAGGGGCTCGGCCGGACCCAGGGAGTCGCGACCGCCTGGGTGGCGCTGCTGGCGTACAACGCGCTGCAACTCGGCCTCTACGGAATCATCGGGTCGGCGGCCGAGCCGCTGCTGGTGGACTGGTTCGGCGCCTCGCCCCCGTGGTGGGTGATCGCGCTCGTGGCGTGGGCGCTGACCGGCGTGCTCGGCCTGTTGCGGGTGGATGTCAACGGGAAGATCCTGTCCGTCCTGCTCGTCAGTGAGATCGCCATCGTGTTGCTGTTCGACCTCGGCGACCTGACCCATGTCGCGCCGGAAGGCATCAGTTTCGAGGGCTTCACCCCCGGCGCCCTGTTCGTGCCCGGTGTGGGCGCCGCGCTCGCCACCGTCGTCGCGGGGTTCGCCGGCATCGAGTCGTCGGTGGTCTTCGCCGAGGAGTCCAAGGACCGCCACCGGACCGTGCCGATCGCCACCTATCTGGGCATCGCGATCATCGCCGTGCTGTACGCGTTCTCCGCCTGGGCGCAGACGGTGCCGACCGGGCCGGGCGGGATCGTCAAGGCCGCCTCGGACCAGGGGACCGAGCTCATCTTCAACCAGGCCGCCCTCCACCTGGGCACCGCCGTCTCGACGATCGGCTCGGTGCTGTTCGTGACCAGCAGCATCGCCTGCATGATCGCCTTCCACAACACCACGGCCCGCTACATCTTCGCCCTGGGCCGGGAGAACGTCCTGCCCTCGATCTTCGGCCGCACCTCGGCCCGCACCGCCGCCCCGATCTCCGGGTCGCTGCTGCAGACGGTGCTCGGACTGATCGTGATCGCCGTGTACGCGTTCTCCGGCCTCGACCCGGTCACCAAGATGTTCTTCATCTTCGGCACGTTCGGCGGTCTCGGGCTGCTGACCCTGCTCACCGTCACCTCGATCTCGGTGATCGTGTTCTTCTCCCGTGACCCGCGGGGGGAGACGACCTGGCGCACCCGCATCGCCCCGGCTCTGGCGATCCTGGCGCTCTGCGTGATCATCGGGCTCACCCTGGTCAACTTCGACACGGTCCTCGGGGTCGAGCCCGACTCGATCCTCCGCTGGATCCTGCCCGGCATCTTCGTCGTCGCGATCGTCCTCGGCCTCGTCTGGGGCCGGGTGCTGAAGTCGATCAGGCCCGAGGTGTACGCCAACATCGGCCTGGGCGCCCAGGCCGTCAAGGGGAGTGCCAAGTGACGATCGAGATCACCCGGATGACGGACGCGGCCGCGGCCGGGGGGCTCATCGCCGAAACCTTCCACACCGACGAGATCACCAGGTGGCTCATTCCCCGGGCCGACGACCGGCTGCCGATGCAGCGGCGGTTCTTCACCATGTGGGCCGGGCACGCGCTCGACCACGGCGACGTCTACGGCGTCCACGAGTCGGGCGAGCTGGCCGGTGTGGCGGTCTGGTTCGCCGCGCCGTTTCCCGAGATCCCGGGGGAGCAGGAGGCGATCGCGTCGTTCACGGGCGAGAACGCCGCACGCTACCGCCTCTTCGGCGAAGTGACGGAGAAGCTCCACCCCCAGGAGCCGCACCACTACCTGGCGTTCATCGCGCTGGAACGAGGAAGGACCGGCCGCGGCCTCGGCACCCTGCTGCTGCGCGAGCATCACCGCAGGCTCGACGCCGAAGGCATCCCGGCCTACCTGGAGGCGAGCAGCGAGGCGAGCCGGCGGCTCTACCTCCGCCACGGCTACGTCGACATGCCCGAGCTGGTCAGGCTGCCCGGCGGCCCGGTCATGTACCCCATGTGGCGTGAGCCCCGCCCGGCCGCGCAGGCCGGACAGCCGTAACGGTGGGGACGGGCGGCGGCCGACCGGTCAGCCGCCGCCCGTCTCCTCGGCCCGGGTGGACACGTACGCCCCTTGCCCCTCCACCGTGTACACGAGGCCCTCGCCGCTGAGCACCTCGACGGCGCGGCGTACGTCCTCGGGGGCGAACCCGTGCTCGCGCACGAGCAACTCCTCCGGCGGCAGAGGCCGATCGGGCTCGATCCGGCCGTGGACGATCTCCTCGCGGAGCATCGCCGCGAGCCGCCGGTGCGCGGGGACCGGTTCCCCGGGATCGTTGGTGACGGCCACGCCCCACCACTGCCCGGCTCCACCCGATCCAACCCTTCGCTCTCGCGCCGACGCGGCGCACGCCTCAGTCGCGGGCGGGCTCCGCATGGCGATCTGTCGCGGGGGCGGGACGGGGCGAGCGCAGCGCCGGAGCGGTGAGGGCCACGAACAGCGCGAGCACGGCGGGCACCAGCAGCGCGTGCGGAAGGGTGACGGCCTCGGCCAGGCCGCCGATGAGAACGGGACCGGCCAGGAAACCGGTGTAGCCGAGGCTCGCCACGGCGGCGAGCGCACGGCCGGACTGGGCCGGGTCGCGGTGCCCGGCGGCCGAGAACACCTGCGGGATGATGCACGAAAGGCCCGCACCGAACAGCCCGAATCCGGCGACCCCGGCGACCGGCTCGCCGACGAGGATCCCGGCCGCGAGACCTGCCCCGGCCAGCAGGCCGCAGCAGCGCACCAGGGTGACCTGCCCCAGCCAGGCGGCGAGGCGGTCCCCGGCGAACCGGCCCGCCGTCATCATGATCGAGAATGCGGCGTACGCCGCCGCGGCGAAGCCGGGGGAGGATCCCAGGTTGTCGCGAAGGTAGACCGAGCCCCAGTCGGCCGCGGCGCCTTCGCCGATCATGCAGCAGAACGCGAGGACGCCGAGAAGCAGCACGGTGCCGCCGACGCGCCGGCGTGCGGGTCGCGCCTCGGGGGAGCCCGCCCGCGCGGCCTCCCGCGCCGGGTCGTCGCGCGTCGCCCAGCGGGCGCTCAGCAGGGCGATGAGCAGGATCACCGCGCCCATCGCCGCGAAGGTGACGCCGGGGCTCGCCCCGGCGTGGGCGAACATGCCGCCGGCGGATGCCCCCACGAACCCTCCGACGCTGAACACCGCGTGAAAGGACGACATGATCGACTTTCCGGACGCCCGCTCCACCACCACGGCGTTGGCGTTCATCGCGACGTCGAGCGTGCCGCAGACCGCGCCGAACACGAACAGGGAGAGCGCGAGCGCCGGCAGGTTCGGCATGTAGGCGGGAAGCACGAGGACCAGGCCCTGGGCGATGGCCACCGGCAGCATGGTCCGGTAGCTGCCGTAGCGGTCCACCAACCTGCCGACGACCTGCATGCCGGTGATGGCGCCGGCCGCGATGCCGAGCAGCCCCAGGCTGAGCGCGCCGTCGCTCAGCCGCAGGGCCGCCTTGATGGCGGGGATCCGGCTGGTCCACGTGCCCATGGCCATGCCGGACAGCAGGAACAGTCCGTAGACGGCCACGCGAGCGCGCAGAAGCGCCGGGCGGGCGGGGGCGGACAAGGCCATGTGGTGCTCCTCGGGGCGGCAGTGCGCACCTGCTGTGCGGGCAGGCTGTGCGAACGATCAATGGAGGTGTTCGCGCCTCCGACGCGGGAGGCGTCAGGCTCAGGGACGGCCCGGATCCGGGGCTCCAGGGGGACTCGGGAGGGGAGGGCTGCTGGGTTGAGGGCGCTGAGGGTGTGTTCCCGCCTCGCGTACCCCCCGATCAGGCGCCGGCCGGGGGCCGATCCGCGGCCCACCGGGGGCCGATGCGGGGGCGGGGCCGATGCCGGGCTGGGGCTGGGGCTGGGGCGGGGGCGGTAGGTCTCCGGATGCCGATGCGGGGCCGATGTGGGTGCGGCGCGGGTAGGCCTCCGGATGTCGGCATGCTGCGGCGCCGGTTCCCGCAGAGCGGAGGCGATGCTCAGCCGACCGGAACGGAGGCGGGGACGGTGCGTACGGCGACGCCCGCGGCGGTGAGAGCGTCGTGCTGATCCCGAGGGATGTTCTCGTCGGTCACGACCACGTCGAGCCGGTCGAGTCCGCAGACGGCGCCGAACGCCGTACGGGTGAACTTACCCGAGTCGCACGCGACGACGACGCGGCGGGCCGAGGCGATCGCGGCCTGCTTGATGGCCACCTCGGGCAGGTCGTGCGCGGTCAGGCCGTGTTCGGCCGACAGGCCGCAGCAGCCGATCACCGCGGTGTCGAACCGGAGGGCCTTGATCGACGTTTCTGTGAGCGGCCCCACGAAGTTCATCTCTCCGTGCCGCACCTCCCCGCCGGGCAGGACGAGGCGGATGCGGGGCGCGCCCGCCAGCTCCTGGGCTGCCTGCAGTGCCAGCGGCAGGATGGTCAGGCGGCGCTCGTGCACGGCCCGGGCGACTTCGAGCGCGGTCGTGCCGCCGTCGAGCAGCACGGCCTCGCCGTCGGCCAGCAGCCCGGCGACCTCGGCGCCGATGCGGCGCTTGGCGTCGAGCGCCTCCCGCTCGCGCACGCCGAACGGCGGCTCCTCGCCACGCAACAGCAGGCTCAGGGCGCCGCCGCGGACGCGCCGCACCACCCCCTGCTGGGCGAGTTCGTCCAGGTCGCGCCGGATGGTCATCTCCGAGACGCCGTACGCCAGCGCCAGTTCGGCCACGGAGACGCTGTCGGACGTCCGCAGCGCGTTCATGATGGCCCGGATCCGGTCGGCACTTTCCATGCGTTCATTTGAACACAGCACATGTTCGAAAGCAAATAAATCTACTTTGTAAAGGTGGCAGACTGAACGCATGCGCGCGAGCCGGTTGCTGTCCCTGCTGCTCCTATTGCAAACCCGCGGCAGGATGACCGCCACGGAAATCGCCGACGAGCTGGAGGTGTCGGTCCGCACCGTATACAGGGACGTCGAGGCCCTGTCTGCCGCCGGCGTGCCGGTCTACGCCGATCGCGGGCCGCTCGGCGGATATCGGCTGCTCGACGGCTACCGTACCCGCCTCAACGGACTGACCGTGGAGGAGGCGTCCTCCCTGTTCCTGGCCGGTCTGCCCGGCCCCGCCGCCGAGCTCGGGCTCGCCGACTTCGCCGCGGCGGCGGAGTTGAAGCTGCTGGCCGCGCTGCCGCCCGAGCCGCGCTCTCATGCCGCCAGGATGCGGGAGAGGTTCCACCTCGACGTGCCGGGCTGGTACCGCGGCGCCGACGAGGCGCCGTTCCTCACGGAGGTCGCGGAGGCGGTGTGGGATGAGCGGGTGCTCCGCCTGCGCTACCGCCGGTGGGGGCCGACGGAGGTGGAACGGCTGCTGCATCCCTACGGGCTGGTGCTCAAGGGGGGTTCCTGGTATCTCGCCGCCGCCTGCTCGGGGACGGTGCGGACCTATCGGGTGGGCCGGATCATCGAGGCCGAGGTGCTCTCGGAGCGCTTCGAACGGCCGCAGGACTTCGACCTCGCCGCGTTCTGGCGCGAGTTCGCCGCGGAGTTCGCCTCACGCATGTACACGGCCGAGGCGGTGGTGCGGCTCGCGCCGGGCGCGGAGGACCTGTTCCGATTCACCGTCGGGCAGGACGTCGTCGACAAGGCGCTTGCCGACGGGTCGCCTGAGCCCGGCGGCTGGACCCGGCTGACGCTGCCGATCGAGTCCGTCACGCACGCCAGGTGGCTGTTCCTGCGCATGGGCGTGCTCGTCGAGGTGCTGGAGCCGGCCGAGCTGCGCGCGCTGATGGCCGAGGCCGTCGCGGACCTGTCCCGCCTGTACGGCACGGCGCCGGAGGACGACTCCGGCGCCGCCGCCCATGGTCCCTGAAGCGGAGCTCAGCGGCTCAGTGCGGTCTCGCGTTCGACATGCGTCAGCTTGGCGGGATTGCGGACGAAGTAGATCCCGGTGACGAGGCCGTCCTCGATCTGCATCGCCACGACGCCGTCGACCTCCCCGTCGATCCGCATGACGAGGCCCGGATGGCCGTTGACCTGCACCGGCTCGATCCATACCTTGCCGCCGAACCTGTCCAGACCGGCCGCGAGGAGACGAGCCACCTTGCCGGCCCCCACGATGGGGTGGGCCAGGGCCTTCTTGACTCCGCCGCCGTCGCTCAGGAGGACGACGTCGGGGGCGAGGATGTCGAGCAGGCGTTGCAGATCGCCGGTCTCGACCGCCCGCTGGAAGGCGTCCAGCGCGTCACGGGTCTCGCTCCGGGAGACGACGTCGCGGGGGCGGCGGGCGGCGACGTGTGAGCGTGCGCGGTGGGCGATCTGGCGGACGGCGGCCTGGTTCTTGCCGACGGCTTCGGCGATCTCGTCGTAGTCCAGGTCGAACACCTCGCGCAGCACGAACACCGCCCGCTCGGTCGGCGACAGCGTCTCCAGCATCAGCAGCATCGCCATGGACACGCTCTCGGCGAGCTCCACGTCCTCGGCCACGTCCGGCGCGGTCAGCAACGGCTCGGGCAACCACGGCCCGACGTACGACTCCTTGCGCCGCCCGAGCGCGCGCAGCCGCATCAGCGCCTGCCGGGTGACGATCCGCACAAGGTACGCACGCTGATCCCGCACCGTGCCGAGGTCGACCCCCGCCCAGCGCAGCCAGGTCTCCTGCAGCACGTCCTCGGCGTCGGCGGCCGAGCCGAGCATCTCGTAGGCCACGGTGAACAGAAGCTTGCGGTGGGCGACGTACGCCTCGGTGGCCGGGTCCACGGATATCCCATGGTCGAACGGCTCGGCCGCGCCCACCTGTCCCTCGCCCATCACCGGCTCCTGCCCGATCGCTCTCGACTGTGCCACACGCACAAGATGCCAATCCTCGGGCTTCTGTGACCGCGGCGGCAGGTGGCGTACGTCACACAACCGTGCTGTCACAGGCGGCGGGGCGACGGCATCTCGTGTTCGTCAGGACGCCGCGCGGACAATCCGGGCGGCATGCGACTCCACGGAGTGAGGACGAATGACGAACTCGGAGCAGACCTCGGTGCTGATCACCGGAGGCAACAAGGGACTCGGCCTCGAAGCGGCCCGCCGGCTCGGGACAGAGGGGTGGACGGTCTTCCTCGGTTCGCGCGACGAGAGCCGGGGACGGGCGGCGGCGGACAAGCTTGCCGCCGACGGCGTCCGTGTGGTCGTGGTCCCGCTGGACGTGACCTCGGACGAGTCGGTGGCCGGCGCCGTACGGCTCGTCCGCGGGCACACCGACCGCCTGGACGTGCTGATCAACAACGCCGGCGCGCCGGGAAGGGTCACCCCACCCGCGGAGACGACGGTGGACGAGATCCACTCCGTCTACGACACCAACGTCTACGGACCGATCAGGGTCACGAACGCGTTCCTTCCCCTGCTGCGGGCGGCGCACAATCCTCGGGTGGTGATGGTGTCCAGCGCCGCCGGATCCTTCGCGGTCGTGACCGATCCGGACCAGCCCGTCGCGAAGATGCACGAGCTCGCCTACACCTCGTCGAAGGCGGCACTGAACATGATCACCGTCCGGTACGCCCAGGCGCTTCCGCAGATCAAGTTCAACGCCACCACTCCCGGAGAAGTCGCGAATCACACGTTCGCCGCCACCGACATGAACAACCACACCGGTCAGCTGACGGTCACCGAGGGCACCGACTCGATCGTCGGACTCGCGATGATCGGCCCCGACGGGCCGACGGGAATCTTCACCGACCGCCTCGGCCCCGTCGGGTGGTGACATCGGTGACCGCCTTCTCCGGCAGGGGACGGACGGCCGGCGTCAGGAGCTGGTGAGGATGACGAGTCGCTGGGTCGCCCTGGTCATGGCGACATAGCGGTCGACCGCTCCTTCGATCCCTTCGCCGAACCTCTCCGGGTCGATGAGGACGACCAGGTCGAACTCGAGCCCCTTCGACAGCTCGGGGGTCAGCGACCGGACGCGGGAGGTCTCCTCGAACGAGGGGTCGCCGATGACGCAGGCGGTCCCCTCGGCGTGCTCGGCGAGCCAGGTGTCGAGGGTGGCGCTCAGATCCGAAACGGAGCTGTGTACGACGGGGACGCCGCCGCTGCGGATGGAGGCCGGCACGTTGGCGTCCGGGAGCACCGCCCGGATGACCGGCTCGGCCTCCGCCATGACCTCTTCCGGCGTCCGGTAGTTGATGCTCAGGGAGGCCAGGGTGACCCGGTCGAGCCCGATCCGCTTGAGCCGTTCGTGCCACGACTCGGTGAACCCGTGCCTCGCCTGGGCGCGGTCCCCGACGATGGTGAAGCTCCGGGACGGGCAGCGCAGCAGCAGCATCTGCCACTCCGCGTCGGTGAGCTCCTGCGCCTCGTCGACGACGATGTGCGCGAACGGGCCGGCGAGCCGGTCCGGGTCGGCGGCGGGCAGCGCGGTGTCGTCGACCAGGGCCCGCTGCAGGTCCTGTCCGCGCAGCATCGACATCACGAGCATCTCGGAGTCGTCGGCCTCGATCAGGTCCTCGACGACCCGGTCCATGTCCTCGCGCCGAGCCGCGACGGCGGCGTCACGGCGACGCCTGCGCCGGGACGCCTCCGGGTCGCCGAGCCGCTGCCGCGCCGCGTCCAGGAGCGGCAGGTCGGACACCGTCCAGGCCTGGGCGTCCGCGCGCTGCAGCTTCCGCACCTCGTCGGGGCTGAGCCAGGGTGCGCACATCCGCAGGTAGGCGGGCACCGACCACAGGTCTCCGACGAGGTCGTCCGGCTCGATCAGCGGCCACGCGCGGTTGAAGGTCGTGAGCAGTTCCCTGTCGCGCAGCAGCGACTTGCGGACCAGCTCGGCCGGTGCGTCGCCGTCGTACTTGTCCACCAGGATGGTGAGCAGTTCATCCCAGATCTGGTCGCGCGCCTCGTTGTGGGGAGTGCCCGGGTCCGGTGCGTCGAACGCCTCGGCCCAGTCGTCGGCGCTCAGCGAGATGTCGGACCAGGGGGTCGTGACCGTCATCGGCGCGGCGGGCGGGTTCTCATAGAACCTGACGGCCGGTTCGATGGCCTTCACCAGGTCCGCGGACGACTTCAGGCGGGCCACGTCCGGGTCCTTCTCGACGGTCGCGGCCGCACCCTGCGGGACGAGGTCCCGCAGGGTGCAGGTCTGCACGCCCTCCTCCCCGAGGCTGGGCAGGACGTCGGCGACGTACGCCAGGTAGGGCTGGTGCGGGCCGACGAACAGCACGCCGCCCCGGCGGTGACCGAGGCGAGGGTCGGAGTAGAGGAGGTAGGCGGAGCGGTGCAGGGCGACGACGGTCTTCCCCGTGCCCGGACCTCCGTCGACGACGAGAGCGCCTTCGGATCCCGCGCGGATGACGGCGTCCTGGTCGGCCTGGATGGTGCCGAGCACGTCGCGCATCCGCGGCGACCGGCTGCCGCCCAGGCTGGCGATGAACGCGGACTGGTCGTCGAGCGCGGCGTGCCCGTCGAAGCCGTCCGGGGTGAACACCTCGTCCCAGTAGTCGCTGATCCGGCCGCGGGTCCAGCGATACCTGCGGCGGCTGGCCAGGCCCATCGGGTTGGCGTGGGTGGCGCCGAAGAACGGCTCGGCCGCGGGGGAGCGCCAGTCGAGCAGCAGCCGGCGACCGGCGCTGTCGGTGAGGCCGAGCCGTCCGATGTACACGGGCTCGGGATCGTCCTCGCCGACCATGTGTCCGAGGCACAGGTCGAGGCCGAAGCGGCGCAGGACGCGCAGGCGGGCGGTCAGCCGATGGACCTCCAGGTCCCGGTCCAGCGCCTGCCGGCCTGCGCCGCCGGGCGCCCTCAGCTCGGCGTCGAGGCGACCGGCCAGGTCGGCGATCGACTGTTCGAGGCTTTCGGCGATGGCCGCGAAGTGCCGCTCGTCGGCGGCGATCAACTTCGGATCGGCCTTGTGGGAAAGGCGGTCGGGAAGGTCGAACGCGCTGGTGGGCAGCGGGTTCACGTCATCAGCTCCGATCTGGGTCGCTTGCGACCGTTTCACGCATCAAGGCGCCCCGAACCGGCGTGACGAAGTCCCCGCGCGGCCCATGCGTCGACGGCAACGCGCACGTCGCGTCCCCCGTTGTCGCAGGCGCTGCTTCCGGCGGACGATTGTGCGGCACGACGGGGGTCTTGCCGCAAGCCCCCCTGGGCGCTATACGTTGAAAGTGGAAAGGAGCGGGCGGTCTCCTTTTCGTCTCCTCGTATCGGCGGTCGGCCTGCCGGGCCGGTCACCGCCATACCTCCTGGACCGCGTCCTCGGCATCTGGGGCGCTCGTCGGGCGGGCGAGACTCGCGATGGGCTCAGAACCGGTAGCGGAGAATGCGTGCCCCTTGCCGGGACAAGGCCGTGCTGCGGGCGGTGAGACGGGTCAGCGCGCGTAGGGGTTGCGGGAACCGGGCGATTTCCGGTGCGCGGGTGAGGAACTGCTCCTCGACCAGTTCGAGGCCGGCGCGCCAGGACTCGGGTTCGTGCGGGTCGTCGAAGCCCTGGGCGGCTTTGATGCCGAGTGCCTTGATGGTCGGGTGATACTTCATGGCCCAGGCGGCGAAGCGGGTGTAGCCGTTGAGCGCGAGCTCGCCCGAAGGGAAGTGACCGGCCAGCGCGCGGGTCAGCGCCTGGAAGGAGTCGCCGGGCATGAAGGGGAACAGCCCTTCCGCGACGATCATCGCCGGCCGGTCGCCGGGGATCGCGGTGAGCCAGCCGGAGCCAGTGAGGTCGGCTCCGACCAGGTGGGAACGGCAGGGCAGCCATTCGGCCCGCAGGTGCACCACTTCCGGGAAATCGATGTCGTACCAGTCGACGCCGGGCGGGGGATCACAGCGGAACACTCTCGGGTCCAGGCCGCAGCCCAGATCGAGCACCACGCATCCGGGATGAGCGGCGACGTAGGCGCGGACGACGTCGTCGAGCATCTTGGCGCGCAGTGCCGTGGTGACGACGAGGTTGGGCTTGACCTTCAGCTTGCCGAAGTCGTAGTCGATGGTGCCGGCCAGGTCGGCTGAGAGCGTGTCGCCGAGGATCGGGCTGGGCCGCCCGGCGTCCAGGGCTCTGGCGTGGAGAGTGAGCAGCAGGGTTTCCTGGACCAGCCCGAGTTCGGGTTGCCGGAGGTGCATGGGGATTCCTTAACGGCGTAGCGGATGGCGGGCCGCGAGGTTCTGCAGCCACGTCAGGGAGTCGTGGGCGGCCTTGATGCGCTCGGTGCGGTGCCCCTCGCGCCCCTCGCCGCCCACGATGTCGAGCCCTTCGTCGGCGATCTCGCCGAACGCGCTCAGGCTTTCGAGCTTGCGCTGGATGACCTTCTGCCAGGCGTCGTCTTCGATGCGGTAGTAGGAGATGCGATCACCGGGCCTCCTCACCTTCTTGACCAGGCCGATGGCCGTGAGGAAGCGCATGTTCGAGGTGAGCGAGGCTCTGCTGGCCTGGATGACCTCCGCGATCTGGCCGGCGGACTGCTCGGCCGGATCGCAGATCATGAGCCAGCCGAGGACGCGTCCGGTGATGGGCGGCAGCCCCCACTCCTCGACGCAGAAGGCCGCCACCCGCTCCACCCAGCGAAGCAGCCGGTCCTGCTGTTCCTCAGTGCTCATCACCGCGTCCTCCGTTCTTGATCGTGTGCCGGTTCACTGTGTCATGGCGGCCACCGGCTCGTAGGCGGGCGTCGGGTGGTGATTGCTCGCTAGTCATTTCAGCTCTGACTGAAATATATAGCAATGTCGATCCGAAGGCTGCGCAGGGCAGAGGCCGAGCCGCGGCCGGGAAAGCGGTTGCGGCGCTCGGACCCCCGCCGGGACGATGACCGCGTGATTTGGATCGCTTTTGTCGGTTCGTGTTTCCTGCTCGCGATGATCCCGGGTGTCAGCACCGCGGTGATCCTGAGACAGACGCTCAGGGCCGGGCGCTCGTCCGGTGTGGCGGCTCTCCTCGGCAACGAGACGGGCATCCTCCTTTGGGCGATGGCCGCCGTATTCGGGCTGTCCGCGCTGGTCCTGGCCTCGGAGGTCGCCTACGGCGCGATGAAGGCGGTGGGCGCGGCGCTGCTGATCGTGATGGGCGTGCAGTCGTTGTGGAAGGCCAGGCGCGCGCCTGCGGCGCTCGACCCGCCCGTGCCGTACGGTGGGGGAGAGGTGCGCGGCGGATGGCGCCGCTCGTACGGTCTGGGGCTCGCCACCTGCGGAGCCAACCCGAAGGCCGCTGTTTTCGCGATGTCGTTCCTGCCGCAGTTCGTGCCCCAGGGCGCCCATGTGCCGTTGACGCTGACCATGCTCGCGGTGATCTGGGTGGTCGTGGACGTCATCTGGTACGCCGGGGTGATCTGGCTGATCGGCCGGGCCGGTGCCGTGCTCGGCAGGCCCGCGGTCCGCCGCCGCCTGGAACAGGTGTCGGGGACGGTCCTGGTCGCCCTCGGCGTCCGCGTCGCATTGGAGGCCCGATGACCGTCCGGCACGAGGAACGGGGCTCCGGCGAGCCCGTCGTCCTGCTGCACTCCAGCGTCGCCGACTCGGGCATGTGGGATCCCCAGTGGGAGCCGCTGGGCGAGCGGTTCCGCGTCATCCGGCTCGACTTCCGGGGGCACGGGCGCACACCGTGCGTCGCGGACGGGCCCTACTCGGACGCCGGCGACGTCGCGGACCTGCTCGCGGCGCTCGGGCTGCGCCGGGTCGGGCTCGTCGGATCGTCGTACGGCGGGCGGGTGGCGCTGGAGCTCGCGACCGGGCATCCCGATCTCGTCTCGCGGCTCGTGCTGCTGAACGCCGGCTGCGGCCTGCCGCCGACTCCCGACCTCGAAGCCTTCGGGGCGGAGGAGGACCGGCTGATCGAGGCCGGCGACGTCGGGGGAGCGGTGGACCTCAACGTGCGCACATGGCTGGGTCCCGAGGCGGACGAGCCGGTCAGAGCGCGGGTGGCGGCGATGCAGCGGCACGCCTTCGAGGTGCAGCTGGCGGCCGACCCCGAGATCGAGCGGCGCAGGGACCCGATCGACCTGACGGTCATCACGGCGCCCACGCTGGTGGTCACCGGTGGGCAGGACCTGCCGTACTTCCGGGAGAGCGGGCGGCACATCGCGGAGGAGCTGCCGGACGCGACGCTGCTCGAACTCGACTGGGCCGGTCACCTGCCGAGCCTGGAGCGCCCCGCAGAGGTCACCCGTCTGCTGAACGAGTTCCTGTCCTGATCTACTTTGTAAAGGCGCTCGGTCGGTGGAGCAACCGAGCCCCCGCGCTGCACCCCGCCGTGCGCACGTGACGACAAATCCGCAGGGGAGACCTGAGATGACCAGGAGCCTGCACCCGGCACACGCCCGGTAAGGTCCGATCCTGTGGGGCGATCGAGGATCAACTCCGGGCTGGCCGAGGACCTGCTCATCGAGCTGGACCGGGACGCCGGGGTGCCGCTGCACCGGCAGATCGAGGCGTCCATCCGCGCGAGCATCCGGGCCGGTCGGTTGCGTGCGGGTGCGTCGCTGCCCCCCACCCGCACCCTCGCGGCCGGGCTCGGGGTTTCCCGCGGGGTGGTCGTGGAGGCCTACCAGCAGCTCGTGGCCGAGGGCTACCTCGCCAGCCGATCGGGCGGTTACACCCAGGTCGCCGAGACGATGCCGCAGACGGTCGCCGGCGCGGGCTCCGCGGCTTCGACGGCGACCTCAATGGCGGCTTCGACGGCCGGCTCGACGGCGCAGCAGGCCGCCCGTAGCGTCGGCTTCAGGATCGACTTCGGGTACGGGCGCACCGACGTGTCGCAGTTCCCGCGGGCCGCCTGGCTGCGCTCGGTTCGCACCGTGCTCACCACCACACCCAACGACCGGTTCGCCTACCTCGACGGGCGGGGCGTGCCGGAACTGCGTCAGGCCCTGTGCGACTACCTGAACCGGGTGCGCGGCACGCTGGCCGTCCCCGGCAACGTGGTCGTCTGCAACGGCTACGGGCAGGGCGTCGCGCTGCTGATCCAGGTGCTCGCGCGGCGCGGGGCCAGGCGGATCGCCCTGGAGGACCCGTCGTCCCGCGACGATGCCCGGGTGCTCGCCGCAGCCGCGGGACTGGACGTGGTCGGCATCCCGGTGGGTCCGGACGGCGTTCGGGTCGACGCCCTCGACCTGGCCGACGCCGACGCGCTGGTCCTCACGCCGTCGCACCAGTGGCCGACCGGCGGGGTGCTGTCGGCGACGGCCAGGGCCGAGGTGATCCGCTGGGCGAGGCGCCGCGGCGCGATCGTGATCGAGGACGACTATGACGCGGAGTACCGTTACGACCGGTCTCCGGTGGGCGCCATGCAGGGCCTGGCTCCCGAGCACGTCGTCTACTGCGGCACGGCCAGCAAGACGCTCGCGCCGGGGTTGCGGCTCGGCTGGATGGTGGTGCCTCCCCAGCTGGTCGCCGACGTCGCCGCGGCGAAACTGCTCGCCGACCGTGGTTCGTCGGTCATCGACCAGCTGACGTTCGCCGACTTCCTCACCCGCGGCGAGTTCGACCGTCACCTGCGCCGGATGCGCCCGGTGTACCGGCGCCGGCGTGATGCGCTGCTGGACGCGCTGCGCACTCATCTGCCGGATCTGCGGCCGGCCGGGATCGCCGCCGGGCAGCACGTGGTCGCCTGGCTCCCGCCCGACCTCGACGAGGCGGCGGTGGTGGCGGCAGCCGCCCGGCACGGGCTCGGCATCCAGGGCGTCGGGCCGTTCCGGATCGCCGGCGCCGGGCCCGGTGGCCTGATCTTCGGCTACGCCATCCTCAGCGAGAGCGCCATCGCCGAGGGGGTCGCGATGCTGGCGACGGCCATCCGTGAGGTGCGGGGATCCTGACGCGGCCCGTCACTGTGCCGGACGGATGTTCTGGTTTAGGTGGAACACGTTCGCCGGGTCGTAGGCGGTCTTCAGCGCGGTCAGCCGGGCCAGCTTCGCCGCCGAGTACGCCCGCCGCACGCCGCGCCGCCCGTCGGCCAGCTCGTCGGCCGTCAACGAGTTGACGTAGATTCCGCTGGCGTACGGCTCGAGCGAGGCGCCGGCGGCGCGGGCGGCACCCATCCTGGCGTCGTCCTCAGCCGGGTCGGTCCAGCGGGCGCCGGCGCCGAACTCGAACATCGTGCCGCGGTGGCTGAACGCCGCGTCCGCATCCGGGACATCGGCGATCGCGCCGCCGTGCGCCTGCAGGCCGACGTTCGGCAGCTCCGGACTCGCGCTCAGGTCGGGGCGGCCGCGCAGCAAGAAGGCCTCGATCGCCGCGGTGGGGAAGCTCCGCAGGTAGTGCCCGTTGGAATAGCGGCGGTAGGCGTGGCCGCCGGTGGAGTCGTCGCGTCGCTGTAGTTCGAGGTAGGACGGCGTGGTGACGCGGGAGGCGACCGGGCGTCCGAGCGCGGCCATCGCGGGGAGCAGCCGGCGGCCCTCGGCCGGGTCGCCGACCCATACGAACCCCAGCGTGGCGATCGGGCCGGCGGGAGTGCCTGCGACGCCGGCGGTGAACGTCGCCTGCCGGGGCGCGACGGCGTTCAGGTCGCGCCAGCCCTCGATGACCGGGACGGCGTCCTCGGCGCGGAAGTCGAACTCGGCGACCAGCGTCCGCGTGCCGGTGTGATGCAACCGGAACTCGAAGTCGGTGACGATGCCGAAGTTGCCGCCGCCGCCGCGCAGGCCCCAGAACAGATCGGGGTTCTCGGTGCGGCTGGCGGTGACCACGTCGCCCTCGGCGGTGACCACCGTGTAGGAGACGACGTTGTCGCAGGCCAGGCCGTACTGGCGGGCCAGCCAGCCCATGCCGCCGCCGAGCGTGAGCCCGCCGACGCCGGTGTGTGAGACGTTGCCGGCGGTGGTGGCCAGGCCGTACGCCTGGGACGCCCGGTCCAGCGCGCCGAGCAGCGCGCCGCCCTGCACCCGGGCCAGGCGACGGGCCGGGTCGACCCGCACGCCGCCCATGGGCGTCAGGTCGATCATGAGACCGCCGTCGGGGACGGCGAAGCCGGCGGCGTTGTGGCCGCCGCAGCGGACGCCGATCTCGAGGTCCAGCTCGCGGGCGATCCGCACGGCGGCGACCACGTCGGCGACGCTCGCCGCACGGACGATCATTCGTGGGCGCCGGTCGATCATGGCGTTCCAGACCGTGCGGGCGGTGTCGTAGCCGGCGTCGCCAGGCCTGAGCACCTGGCCGTCGAAACGCGTTGTCGTCGTCGTCATGCTCCTCACCCTGGCAGGAATCGGTACGCTCGATAAGGTCCGATCCTGCGGGCCTATTGAGGACCAATTTTCGGCAACCGGGCGGCGACCCGGTCCGGACGACACGCCGGCGCTGCCCGGCGGAATCGACCGGAGTTTTTCGGCCGGAGTTGTCGTATCCGGGCCACGCTGTTCGTAGCCAAGGTGAGCGGTCGCCACGAGGGCACCGTCACGATCAGCTGGCACGATCAGCTGTCACGACCAAGGGAGATGCCGCCCGATGCTGCTGCACCCGCGGGCCAAGGTCCACCGCATGTTCGAACTCGTCGAGCCGATCGCCACCGTCACCTTCTCCGAGGTGGTGAACGAGGCGTTCCTGGCCCTCGGCATGCGCAACTACTGGGACGGATACTTCGCGGGCCGGGCCGCGCCGCTGGGGCCGGCACCGGCCGAGGTGGTGCACGCGGTCTTCTATAACTTCGCCCCCGGCGAGGTGGCGCGCCACATCCCATGGGTGTGGGGGAAGACCAGCCCGGAGGAGGCCATCGCCGTGCGCGAGCGGGCCAGCGCCGCCGCGCTGCGGCAGATGATGGGGGAGCACGCGGACCTTCCCGGTCTGGTGCGGATCGCCGACATCGCCACCCGGGCAGCGGTCAGCGCGCCGATCGAGGGCCGAGCCCTGTACGCCGGGCTGCGGGCGCTGGCGGTGCCCAGGGAGCCGGTGGCCAGGCTGTGGCACGCGGCGACGCTGCTGCGGGAGCACCGCGGGGACGGCCACAACGCGGCCCTTGTCGCCCACGGCATCGGCGGCACCGAGGCCCATGTCCTGCTCGCTCTCTCCCTCGGCATGAAGCCGGAGGAGTTCGGCCGGATCCACCACCTGCCCACGGCGCAACTGGCCGCCGTCGTCGATGGGCTGCGGAGCCGCGGCCTCGTGGACGCCGCCGGCGGGTTCACCGACGCCGGCCGCACGACCAAGGAGCGGATCGAGGCGCTCACCGACGAGCTGGCGGCCCCGGCGTACGGCGTGCTCAGTGCGGACGAGCTCGACGAGCTGATCGCGGGGCTCGAACCGATCGCCGCCGCGGCGCAGGCCGTCGACGGCTGAGCGGCCGCATGAGGGCGACGACCCCCGGCCCGGTCACCTGCCAAGCCTGGAGTGTGAGGTCACCCGTCTGCTGAGTGAGTTCCTCTCCTGATCTACAATGTAAAGGCGTCCGGTAGTTCCAGATCAAGATCAACTCGAAAACCCCTACCTACGACAGGGGACCCCGGCACGAGGTCCGTGCCGGGGTCCGGTGCCAGGTTGGTGGTCAGTGGTTGACGGTGCTCATTCCGGCCGGGTTGTACCGGTCGCCGGCGACCTGACCGGCGAGGGAGTCGAGCGCGTCGAGGTGCTCCGGCTCGAACGTGATGTCCAGGGCCGCGACGTTCTCCTCCAGCCGGGTGACCCGCCTGGTGCCGGGAATCGGCACGACGTCGTCCCCGCCCCTGGTCAGCACCCAGGCGAGGGCCGCCTGGGCCGGGGTCGCGCCGAGCGTGGCGGCGATCTCGCCGACCTTGGCCGCCAGGGCCTGGTTGGCGGCGAAGTTGTCGCCCTGCCAGCGGGGGTTGTGATGACGGAAGTCGTCGCCGGCCAGCTCGCCGGTGTCCGCGATCGCACCGGTCAGCAGGCCGCGCCCGAGGGGGCTGTAGGCCACCAGGCCGATGCCGAGCTCCCGGAGCGTGGGCAGCAGTTCGTTCTCGATGTCCCGGGTGAACAGGGAGTATTCGTACTGTCCCGCGGTGATGGGGTGGACGGCGTGCGCGCGGCGGACGGTGGCGGGCGCGGCCTCGGAGATGCCGAGGTGGCGGACCTTCCCGGCCTCGACCAGCTCCTTCATGGCGCCCCAGGTCTCCTCGACGGGGACGTCGGGGTCGACGCGGTGCTGGTAGTACAGGTCGATGTGGTCGATCCCGAGCCGTTCCAGCGAGGCGTCGCAGCAGCGGCGCACGTAGTCGGGGCGGCCGTTGACGCCCAGGCGGGTGCCGTCGGGCAGGCGCTCGAGGCCGAACTTGGTCGCCAGAACCACCTGGTCGCGCCGGTCGGCGACGGCCTTGCCGACGAGCCTCTCGTTGGTGAACGGCCCGTACGCGTCGGAGGTGTCGAGGAGGGTGATCCCCAGATCGAGCGCGCGATGAAGGGTGCGGATCGATTCGGACTCGTCGCCCGGACCGTAGAAGTCGCTCATCCCCATGCAGCCCAGGCCGAGCGCCGAGGTGCGCAGGCCCTGGCCGAGCGTGTGCTGCTTCATTCTTCTCCCCTGATTCTGCGGCTGTAGAGATCGATCTTGTAGTCGACGATCTCGAGATCGCTTCGGAGCTGCTCGATCTTGGCGATCACGTCGGCCCGGTGGGCCTCGAGCAGCTCCTTGCGGGCCACGTAGCTGTCCCGGCCCCTGCGGGCGAGTTCGGCGTACCGGCGCATGGCGGCGATGGGCATGCCGCTCGCCCGCAGGCGGGTGAGCAGCGCGATCCAGTCGGCGTCCCGCTCGGTGTAGCGCCGGTGGCCGTTGTCGCCGCGTGGCGGCGGCTCCAGCATGAGTCCGGTGCGCTCGTAGTAGCGCAGCGTGTGAGCGGTGAGGCCGGTACGCTGCGCTACCTGCGCGATGGTCATGCCCTCGTCCATGGGGACCAGTCTGCGAGTTGGAGCGCGCTCCAAGTCAAATCCGCGATCATGGCACGCGGCTCATTGTGCGGTGCAGAGGGCGCCGTTCAGGGTGAAGGCGGTCGGCAGCACGTTGGGGCCGCTGTAGGCGCCGACGAAGCCGATGGAGGTGGCGGCGCCGGGGGCGAGCTTGCCGTTGTCCGGGGTGCTGGTGACGTTCACCGAGGTTCCGCTCTGCGTCCAGTTGGCGCTCCATCCGCTGCTGACGGTCTGCCATCCGGTGGGCCAGGTGAAGTGGAGCGTCCAGCCGTCGACGGCGGCCGTCCCGGTGTTGGTGATGTCCACGGTGGCGACGAACCCGTTGCCCCAGTCGCTGGTGTCCGTCAGGCGTACCGAGCAGGAGCTCTTGTCGGGGGTGCCGGTGGTGAAGGTGAGCGGCGCGGAGGCCCAGGAGACGCGGCCGACGGTGTCGCGGGCGACGACGTTGACCGTGTAGCGGGTGCCGGGGACGAGGTTGTGGACCGTGAAGGAGGTGCCGGAGGTCTCGCCGAGCTGTTCGGTGACGGCGCCGTTCTGGCGGTGAATCTCATATTTGGCGACGGGGCTCGCGCCGGGCGCGGCGGCGGGCCAGGAGATCGTCGCGGTCTTGTCGGTGACGCCGCTCGCGGTGGGCTGTCCGGGGGCCGCGGGGGAGCCCGTGGTGGCGGTGGCCGGGTGCAGTACCAGCGTGGTCAGCGAGTACGGCGGGAGGGTCTGGGTGGTGGCGGTGCCGGCCTGGCCGGTGCTGACGGAGGTGGCGCCGTTGGTGAGGGTCTGCACGGTGGGCGCTCCGGCGGCGGGGGTGAACCCGGCGTAGTCGATCTCCACCTGGTGTTCGCCGTCCGGGTCGCGGTTGATCAGCAGGACGGCGAGGTCGCCGTTGGGGCGGCGGGCGGCGTGCGCGACGACCAGCGGCTCGTCGGTGGCGGCGCGGACGAACCGGTCGCCGGGGCGGGCGAACGCGCTGACCATGGTGAGCGCGTGGTAGGGGGCGAAGGGCGTGTTGAGCGGGGGTTCGCAGGTGTCGCCCGAGCATGTGCCGCTGGACAGCATGCCGAAGTCGCCGTAGTCGGTGTGGCCGGCGACGGTGCTGATGGTGCCGGCGCCGTTGTGGACGTTCCACCAGTCGACGGTGAACACGCCCTGTTCCATGAAGCCGGCGTAGGCGTCGGCGGCGAACAGCGCGCCGGGCTGGGTGTTCGGCGCGATCCCGCTGTTGATCTCGGTGACCGCGATGCCGATGTCGCCGGCGCGGGCGCCGGCGTGCTTGGCGATCTGCTTGCGGACCAGGTAGATCATGTCGGGGATGTGGGCGGTCTTGGTGAGGACGTCGGCCACGTCGTTGTACGGTGGATACCAGTGCAGGATGACGAAGTCGATCTTCGAGGCGGCGATCGACAGGACGGTGTCGTTCCACGTGGCCTGGTCGCCCTCGGCGACGATGCCGTCGGGCCAGTTGGCGGGGGTGGTGAGAACCGCACCGATCTTGATGGTGGGGTCGACGGCCTTCATGGCGTCGGAGTACTGCACGAGGTTTCTGGCGTACTCGGCGGGGCTCTTGTCGGCGTGGTCGTCGGCTTCCCAGTCGGCGCCGTAGTGGCCGTTGCCGTAGTTCTCGTTGCCGATCTCCCAGTACTTCACGCCGTACTTCTTGGTGACGTTGGCGTACTCGACCCAGTCGGCGGCCTCCTGGGCGGTGCCGGTGCCGTAGTTGGCGATGACGATCGGCTGGGCGCCGGTGCGCTTGGCTCCGCTGATGAAGGTGTCGAAGTCGGTGCCGGGGGCGACGTAGCCGCCGGGCGCGGTGTGGGTCTTCCAGTGGTAGATGTCGGCGTACGACCCGCCCGGGTAGCGCAGCATCTTCACGCCGGCGGCCTTGAGGAGGTCGGCGGTCTCGTTCGTGCCGAGGTTGCCGTCCCAGATCGCGTGGTTGGTGCCGACGGCGGTGTCGGACGCGGCGGCCAGGCCCGCGCGGGTGTTGACGGTGACGTTGACGGGAGCGGTGTCGGCGGTCGCGGCGGGTACGCCGGTGAGGACCTGGGCGGCGACCGCTGCGCCCGTGAGGAGTGCGATGGCCGGCCTGGCGATGCGCAGGGTGCTCATTACGTCCCTTTTCTGGAGGATCTTGCCCGTGCGATCGTGATCAGGACGTACTGAAACGGTCAAGTGGAAGACCCCTGGTGGGGGCTTGAGCTGCGGCGGAGTTAGGCGGGTCGTGCAACTTTCACGCACGATGCCGCAGCGTGCCGGGATGGGCGGTCAGGACGCGGGGCCGGGTTGCGCCGCAGGACCATGGATGATCTGTTCCAGGCAATCGCGGAACAGATCGTCGACGGTGCGGCCAGGCTGGAAGTACTCGGTCACGCCGGCCATCACGGTGGGGTACGCCGCGGCGTAGGCGGCCATGTCGAAGCCGTCGAGGGCGTCGGCGCCGGGGCGGCCGGCCTGTTCCTCCAGGACGTAGCCGACGGTGAAGCGCAGCACCGTCAAGACGATCAGGCGAGCCTGCCGCAGGGCGATGCCCCGCCCGACGAGTGTGCTCATCGCCAGCTCGGAGATGGCGGCCATCGTGAGGGACAGCTGGGAGACCGCGATGATCCGGGCTCCGTCCGGGTGGGCCAGCAGCGCTTGGCGCAGCCGCCCGGCCAGGTCGATCAGCCATTCGTGCCAGCGCTCCTCCGGCGCGGGCGGCTCCAGCTCGGGGAACTGCTGCTCGAGAATCGCCTCGGCGATCGCGGTGACCAGCGCGGCCTTGTTCGGGAAGTGCCAGTAGAGGGTCGGCGACTGTACGCCGAGCCGGGCGGCCAGTTTGCGCGTGGTCACGCCGTCGAGACCTTCCGCGTCCAGTAGCGCGACCGCCTCGGTGACGATCCGCTGCTTGTCCAGAGCCAATTCCGGCACCTCCCTTGCGAACTCTAGCAGTGATAGGGTTCCCTATCAGTGATAGAGAACACTCGTGTCAGAGGAGGCAACGATGAGACATCGGCACTCGCTCCGCGATCTGCTGCACCGGGCGACCCACCGCATTCCGGGGGTTCCCGCGCACGCCGAGCAGCCGGCCGGGCACTCGGCCGGGCATCAGGGCCAGGCCCGCCACGCTCAGGGGTGGCAGCACTCGCTCACGCACCACCGTGCGAATCGCCGTGCGCACCACCGCTCGCTCCATCACGGGTTGAACCACTCTCCGGCCCGTCCGCCTCGCGTGCTGGCCTCGTGGCAGACCCGGATCGCCCGCTTATTCGGGCAGGAGCTGGGATGAAGGCGGCGGTGCTCCACGAAGCCGGCGGCATCCCGCGCTATGAGGACTTCCCCGATCCGGTGGCCGCCGACGGCGAGGTGATCATCGACGTCAAGGCGGTCGCCGTCGAAAACGTCGACAAGGCGATCGCGGCGGGCACGCACTATGCCGGCGAGAAGTACATAGGCCGGTTTCCGGTGATCCCTGCCTTCGACGGCGTCGGCGCCCTCCCGGACGGCACGCTCGTCGGGTTCGGCGGTATCCGCCCGCCCTACGGCGCGCTCGCAGAGAAGACCGTGGTGCCCCAGGGCTCCTATGTGCCGATCCCCGAGGGCGTCGACCCGGCCGTGGCGAGTGTGATGGCCTCGGCCGTCACCGCGATGTCGATGAAAGCGGCCGCGGGGTTCGTCCCCGGGGAGACGGTGCTGGTGCAGGGCGCCACCGGGGTCGCCGGGCGGCTCGCGGTCAAGGTGGCCCGGCTGCTGGGGGCCGGCCGGATCGTCGCCACCGGCCGCGACGACGACCAGTTGCGCGAGGTGCAGGCCCTCGGGGCCGACACGGTGATCAACACCGCGGTCTCCGACGAGGCGCTGGCGCAGGCCTACCTCGACGCCAGGGGGGACGGCTACGACGTCGTCCTCGACTACCTGTGGGGCAGGCCCAGCGAGATCCTGCTGCGCGCGCTGGTGCCGCGGTCGTTCGCGTTCGGCAAGCCGACCCGCGTGGTCCAGATCGGCGAGTCGGCCGGCGCCGGACTCACCCTCGCCGCGTCGAGCCTGCGTACGTCCGGCGTGGAGATCTACGGCGCGGCCAAGGGGCTCGACCCGCGGACCATGGACGAGGTGTACCAGCGGATCGTGGCGTGGACGCGGTCCGGCGAGCTCACCTTCGACGTGGAGAAGGTCCCGTTGAGCGACATCGAGACCGCCTGGCAGCGAACCGACCTCAAAGGCAGGCGACTCGTCGTGATGCCGTGACCTGCCCCCGTCCACGTACGCATCAGTAGTGATCGACAGGGCGTCATGAACCCTTCGGGCCGGTGGCGCGTCCCTCAGGTATGAAGAGATCGCGTTTGGCCGTCGTCGCGGTGCTCATGTCGTTGTGCGCCTGCGGCCAGTCTGGTGCTGATCCGTTGTCCACTGTGGCCGGGACCGAGACGATCGTGTTGCCGCGGGCCGATCAGCCCGAAGTGCACCGGCCCACCCTGGAGCGGCTCAAGCGAGAGGCGGCGGCGTCGGGCCGGCCCCTGGAGGAGGTGGTCAAGCGGTACGCGGCCCGGGTGGCCGCCACCTCGTCGCCCAGGCGGACGGACTTCGAGGGGTACGACCCTGCGGTGACCGACCCGGACGTGATGATCGACGGCATTCCCTACGCCGAGCTGGTCGACCTCGGGACCGTCGCCAGATCGGAGGGCATCTCCTATGAGGAGGCCATCGACCGCTTCGGCTCGCAGTCGTCCAACAGCCGGGTGATCGACCAGCTCAATGCGGAGTTTCCCGACGAGATCTCCGGCGTCGGATACGTCGACGAGCAGCGGGGGCTGCGCGTCGGCTTCAAGGGTTCCATCCCGCCTCGCGCGATCGAGCTGGCCAGGACTCTCCCCTTGGAGGTCACTCTGATCGGCGGCAAGGGATTCTCGGCCGCGGAGCTCCGTCGGGCGCAGGACACGGTCGTCTCCTGGCTCAGGTCCCGACCCGAGGTGGCCACGATGACGGCGCACCCGGACGACGAGACCGGCCGCGTCAAGGTCGTCGTCCAGCCGAAGGTGATGCCGGACGATGTGGAGGAGTTCACGCGTGGGCTTCAGCTCCCACAGCCGGACAATCCGTACATCACCGTCGAGGTCACGCTCTCCGCCGAATCGGTCGCCGTAGTGCCGGGGTGACGGCTGGCGCCGCAGGCGTCATGCCGCGCGCGGGAGCGAGCTGGAGTCGATGACCGGCCAGATCTCGGCCACCTTGCCGTCCTCCAGCCGGAAGACGACGCAGGCGCGCACCTCCAGCGGGCGGCCGGTGGCGGGGAAGCCGAAGAAGTCGCCCTCGTGCGTGCCGCGCAAGGTCCACCTGGTGGCTACTCGGTCGCCTTCCGCGATCAGGTCTTCGATGTCGAAGCGCAGGTCGGGGATCGCGTTGCGGAGGTAGCGGGCGGTCTGCTTCAGCGCCTCGGGGCCACGGACGGAGCCGCCGCGGGGCGCGAACTCCGGGCCGACGATCTCGTCGGCAACGTCGAGGTCGCCGGCATTGAGCACCTCGTCATAGAAGCGCTTGACCACGTCTTTGATCACAACATCCTCCCGGGTACTCTAACAACTAGAGAGCCATATCTCTAGTTTATCTAGATACTTGGAAGGCTAAGGAGTAAGTGTGGTTGTGTCAAGACGCGCCGACCTCATGGCCCGGCTGCTCGACGCACTGCGCCGGAATGGCGCGTGGTCGGTCTCCATGAGCCAGGCCGCGGCCGAACGGATCGGCGTGAACACGACCGACCTGCACTGCCTCAACCTGCTCAGCGATGGCCCGATGACGGCCGGCGAGATGGCCAGGCGCGCGGGCATCACGACCGCGTCCGTCACCGGGGTGATCGACCGGCTGGAGGCGGCCGGCTACGTACGGCGCGAACGCGACGACTCCGACCGCCGCAAGGTCACGGTCACGCTCCAGGTGCAGCGGGCGGCGCAGGACGTCGCACCGGTGTTCCGGCCGTTCGTCCAGGCTTGGCGGGGTGCCATGGACGACTACACGGACGAGCAGTTGGAGCTGATCGCCACCTTCCTGAGCCGGACGCAGGAGGTCTTCCAGTCCGAGGTCGCACGCATGCGCGCCGAATAGGACCGCGTCGAGTACGGCAGCGACGGGCGGTCGCGGGGTCGGGTTCGAGTCCCGTGACGGTCGCGCCGCCGCGCGGCGAAGCAGGGCGGGGAGGTTGCCCGTACCGCACCCGACGTTGAGGACGCAGCGTCTCCGGCCTTCGGCGAGCCGGGGTTGCTCGCCGAAGGCCTGTCCCGGTTTGGGTCGCCCGCAGGGCGGCGGTGTCGTCGTGGCTGGGCTGGTATGCCGAGCGCGGCTAGGACGGCCCGGCAGTTCCGGCCTGAGTGAAGCGGATGCCTCCGCCGGACTCGCAGGCCCCGGCGCGCTCGAAGACGGCCGTTGACCGGCTGATCGCTCGCCGCGACGTCCACTTTCGGGAGAAGACGCTGTGGCGAATGTTGTACGAGACCGTCGCACGATCGGAGGACACCGGCTTGGCCCGGCTGTCGTACGGGCAGGCCCGCGCCCTCCTCGACGCGTACACAGCCGTCGGCGGCGTGCCGGGCGCGGGCTGGGACCTGCGCGAATGCCGGCACGCCAGCCTGACCCACCTCGGCAAGGCCGGGGCCGGCCTTGTGATGCTCATGGCGAAGTCCCGGCACAAGAAGCCGGAGAACGTACGGAAGTACCTCCACCCGTCGGCGGAGTCGATCGCCGAGGTCACCAGCCTGCTCGCGCCGGGAGACAGCCGACGCTGAGGGCCTGGAACAGCCCGCGACAGGACCGGAGGGATGTCCCAGCAGGCTCGACATCACCAGGAGGCAGGCCTGCCTCGCATGGCCTGGGCGCCGCTTACTGTCAGTCGCCGTGATGTGGCGGCGGGCACCCGTCAGTCGTTTGTTCAGACGGGAAGTTCGGTGATGCTGAGGGCGAAGTCCACGTTCCCCACCCCGTGGTTGGCGAGGCCCACCGTGACCACGCCCGCTCCTTCCAGCCAGTGCGCCATTTTCAGGCCGCCGACGTCCAGCGGGCGCAGCCCGAGGCTCTCGATGAACGCTTCCACACTTGCCTTGGCCTGCGCATCATCGCCGGCGATGAAGACGTCGGGCCGACCCTTCTCCAGGACATGGCGGAAGACGGTGTTGAACGCCTTCACCACGCTGGCGCCGGCCGGGGCCACCTTGGCGGCTTCCTGCGCGATCGAGGTCTCCTCGCGGTGCGCCAGCCCGTCGAACGTGGAATTGAAGGGATTGCTGATGTCGACGATGACCTTGCCCGCGAGAGCGTCTCCGTAGTGGGCGACGGCCGGCACGACGCCGTTGTACAACAGGGCCACGATGACGAGGTCCCCGGCCGGGGTGGCGCCCCATTCTCCGGTCGTGGCGCCGTCGCCGAGAGCCTTGGCCAGGCCGGCGGCCTTGGACTGATCGCGGCCCATGATCTCGACGGTGTTGCCGCCCGCCATCGCCCGCGCGCCGATGGTGCGGGCCATGTTCCCGGTGCCGATGATGCTGATGTTGCTCATGAGATGTCCTGCCCTGGGTGTGGGTTGCGTGGTTCAGATGGCGGTGGTGCCGCCGTCGGCGACGAGTTCCATGCCGTTGACGTAGCTGGAGTCGTCGGAGGCGAGGAAGAGGGCGGCGGTGGCGATTTCCTCGGGCCGGCCCATCTGGCCGCGGGGGATGAGGGACTCGAACTGGCGCTTGGTGGCCTCGTCGAAGAGTTCTTCCTGCTTGGCGGTGGCGACCTGGCCGGGGGTCAGGACGTTGACGCGGATGCGGCGGTCCTTGAGCTCGTTGAGCCAGACGCGGGCCCACGCCTGCTGGACGGCCTTGCTGCCGGCGTAGACGCTCCAGCCGGGGAAGCCGCCGAGGGAGGCGTTGGAGCCGGTCATGAGGATGGAGCCGCCGTCGTTGAATAGCGGGAGGGCCTTCTGGACGGTGAACAGGGTGCCGCGGGCGTTGAGCCCGAACCAGGTGTCGAACTGGGCCTCGGTGATCTCGCCGAGCGGGGCGGGCTCGCCGCCGCCTGCGCTGGCCCACAGCACGTCGAGGCTGCCCTTCTCCCGCTTGACGGTGTCGTACAGGCGGTCCAGGTCGTCCAGGTCGGCGGCGTCGCCCTGGACGCCGGTGACGTTGCGGCCGATCTGCTTCACGGCCTCGTCCAGGGCGTCCTGGCGGCGGCCGGTGATGAAGACGTGCGCTCCCTCGTCGACGAACAGCTTCGCGCCGGCCAGCGCCATGCCGGTGGTGGCGCCAGTGATGACCGCGACCTTGCCGTCGAGCTTTCCCATAGTCGCTCCCTTGGGTCGGTGGTGCCGTGTGCACCCGGGGTGACGATGTTAAGTACACCGATCTGTGTGCTTACCGTACGGGGCGGGTGGCCGGGACGCAAACTATGTACACCGGCCGTTACCCAGCCCGGGTACCATGGGCCCATGACGGAAGTGGAGAAGGGCCCCCAGGGGCGCCGCCGCGGCCGGGGCGCCCGCGAGCGCATCCTCAGCGCGTCCCAACAGCTGTTCCGCGAGCAGGGCATCAACCGCACCGGCATGAACGAGCTCTGCGCGGCGGCCCAGGTGTCCAAGCGCACGGCCTACCAGCACTTCACCGGCAAGGACGAACTCGTCGCCGAATACCTGCGCCGGTTCGACCCCTCCGTTCTGTCCGGCGTGTTCGACCGCACCGACCTCACGCCCCGCGAACGGCTCCTCGCCGCCTTCGACATCCCCCCCACCACGCCGCTGTGCCCCTACATCGCCGCCGCCGTCGAACTTCACGACCCCCAGCACCCCGCATCCCAGTACGCACGCGACTACAAGAAAGCCGTCGCCGCGCGGCTCGCCGACACCGCCCGCGAAGCCGGTGCCGCCGACCCCGAACAGCTCGGCGAGCAGCTCGCGCTGCTCATCGACGGCGCCGCGGCCCGCACCCGGGTCCTCAACGCCGACGCCTTCCCCACCGCCGCCGCCATCGCCGCCGTCCTCATCGACAACGCCATCCCCGCCGCGGCCGGCGATGACCGACGGCGAGAGGAAGAGTCAGGTTGACTTGGCACTCCGCGGCCGGGCTGGACGCGCTGCCGTTCGTGCGGCTGCACCCGCCCCGGCATGGTGATGTGGTGCCGCGCGAACAGGGAGAGGCGAGCGACGTCCTCGTCGCGGATGTCGAAGCCGTCCCTGACCGCCACGTTAGGGTCGGCGCGGGAGCCGGTGCCGCCTACGCGTGGCGTCCCCAGGCCGCGGCGAGCCGAGGTTGCTCGCCAAAGGCATGTCCCGGTTATGGTCTCGTTGCGTCACGACCCGTGGCGGGTCGACATGTTCTGCCCGATCAGGCACACGTCCGGTGCGGATCCGCAGAAGGAGGACTCCACCTCGAACACGCCGTGGTCGGTGATGGCCTGCTGTGCCTGTCCCCGGACGAAGGTGGGGCTGATGACGCCGGTCAGGTTCTGGTTGTGACGGCCCGCGCCGGACTGCCCCTGACCGCCGCCCGCGCGCCCTCCCTTGATCAACTGGCCGCTGCCCGTACGCCGTCGTCCGACCATCTGCCCGCCGTCTCCGCCCGGACCGGGGTTGCGCAGGGCGATGTGCTCCGCGCGCGAATGATGCGGGGTGACGCGGGCACTCGCCGGCTGCGCGAGCGCGACCCCCGCCGCGGTGATCACGAGCGCGGCCGCGAACAGCCGCCGGGCGGGGAGGCCCGACGCGAGGACCTTGGTCTCGCGCGGGTCGCGCGTGCGGGAGCGGGACATCTCGGTAACGGCCTTCCTGTTCCTGACCCGGCGTTCGCTGTCGCTCGTCCGGTTCCGCCGGGACGTGACCCTCATACCCGGCCTGGACCTGCGTAGCTGCGGCGCGGAGCCAAGTGGCGATCAGCTGTCGGCCACGACCCCGGAAACCCGCGAGTGGACCGGGGAGCCGGTCGCGCCGCCCGCCGGGCGCTTCCTAGTGGACGCTGAAGCCGCCGTCGACGCAGAGGGTTTGGCCGGTGACGTACGACGAGGCGCCGGAGGCGAGGAAGACGGCCACGCCGCGGAAGTCGTCGGGGGCGCCGTTGCGGCCGGTCATGGACCGGGTGGCCATGTGCTCCACCCGTCCGGGGACGGCCTGGGCGGGCGCGGTCAGGGGGGTCAGGACGAACCCAGGGATGATCGTGTTGCTGGTGACCCCGTGCGCCGACCACGCCTCGGCCTGGGAGCGGGTCAGCCCGCAGACGGCTGCCTTGGCCGCGCCGTAGACGCCGCTGTCGCCGAAGGCGCTGATGGACTGCTGGGAACCGATGTTGATGATGCGGCCCCGGCCCCGGGCGGCCATGCGAGGTCCGAAGTGCTGCCCGAGCAGGAACGGCGCGGTGAGGTTGACGGCGATGGTCTGGTCGTAGTCGTCGGCGGTCAGCTCGGCCATGGGTCTTCTGATGTTGTTGGCGGCGTCGTTGACGAGGATGTCGATCTCGCCGAAGACGTCGCCCGCCTCCTCGCACACGCGGGCGACGTCGGCGCGGTCGCCGAGGTCGGCGCTGATCGCGGCCGCGCGCACGCCGTGGTCTTCGAGTCCGCCGACCGCCTCGGCGAGCTCCCTGCGCCGCCGGGCGACCAGGACCACGGCGGCGCCGGCGCGTCCGAGCGCCTCGGCGATGGCGTATCCGATTCCGGAGCTGCCTCCGGTGACCAGGGCGACCCGGCCGGTGAGCGAGAAGAGTTCCTCGATGTAGGTCGGCATATCGCCGGAAGGTAGCAGCAGGCCGGGGCGGGCCCGGGAGACGGGTCAGGCGGGCGGGCCCGGCGGGCCGGGGTCTTCGGTGTGCATCTCGCGCATCACGTCCTCGATCTTGCGCATCACCGTCTCCATGGTGCGCAGGGTCTCGGTGTCGAGGCGCCGCAGGAGGCGGATGTAGCCTCCGGTGCCGGCTTCGATGATCTCGCTGGTGAGCCGCCGCCCGGCCTCGGTGAGCTCGACGCGGCGTACGCGGCGGTCGTGGGGGTCCTCGTGCCGGCTGGCCAGGCCCTGGGCCACCACGCGGTCGACGATGCCGGTGACGGTGGCCAGGCCGACGCCGAGGTGGCGGGCGAGTTCCTGCCCGGAGGTGGACCCGGCGAACGACAGGAACATGACGACCTTGAGCTGCTGCATCGTGAGGGTGGAGGCCAGCAGCGGCATCGACCGGTCGCGGGCGAAGAACCGGCCCATGCTGCGCTGCAACTCCGCAAGGCGGGTGATGAGGCACCCGCGCTCGGGGTCCTCCCCGATCTCCGTGGGGGTGGCGGGGTCGTCCTGCGGGCGGGGGGCGGCCGCCGCGCCGGTTCCGGTGCGGCGCTCGGCTGGGCTGTCGTTCACTGTCACCTCTCAGGTCAAGAGGTTACCAGCCGTTAATGCGACCGCTGAATGTTCGGACAAGGCGAAGTGTTAGGCTTGGGCAAACACTTTCCCCCGATGTCAGGAGCTCGGATGACCTCCTTGGCCAGGCTGAGCCTTGGCAACCGCACCCTCGTGATCATGATCGCGTTGGTGCTCGCGGGTGTCGGTTTGTTCGCGATCCCCTCGTTGAAGCAACAGCTTTTCCCGTCGCTGGAGTTCCCGGCGGCGTTCACGGTGGCGAGTTATCCGGGCGCCGCTCCCGAGATCGTGGAGGAGCAGGTCACCAAGCCGATCGAGAGCGCGTTCCAGGGTATCGCCGGCGTCACCGACATCACCTCCACTTCCCGCGAGGGGATGTCGCAGGTGCAGGTGGCCTACGACTTCGGCACCGACATCGACCAGATGATCGGGAAGATGCAGCAGGCCGTGAGCCGGATCAAGGCGCAGCTCCCGGCCGACGTCGATCCGCAGGTGGTCGCGGGCAGCACCGACGACATCCCGGTGATGGCGATCGCGGTGGGCGACGGCGGCGACCAGCACGCCATGGTCGACAAGATCGAGAAGATCATGGTGCCGGAGCTGCAGTCGATCGAGGGCGTCCGGGACGTCACCGTCAGCGGCGCCAGCGAGCAGCAGGTCGTCATCACCCCCGACCAGGGAAAGCTCGCCCTGCTGGGGTTGTCGGCCGCGGCCATCCCCGATCTCCTGCGGGCCAACGGGGTGTCGATCCCGGCCGGCACGCTGACCGAGGACGGCAAGTCGCTGACCGTGCAGATCGGCGACCCGGTGCGTACGGTGAAGGACCTCGAGAACCTCTACCTGACCCCCGCCGCGCCCGCGGCGGGCCAGGGCGCCGCGGGCGGCCAGAGCGGCGGCGCGAGCGCAGGACGGGCCGCTGGCCAGGGCGCGGCACAGGGCGGCGCCGCCGGGCCGAAGGCGTCGGCGAGCGCGGCGACGGCGCAGGCCCGTGCGGCCGCGGCCCGGCCGAAGCCGGTCAAGCTCGGCGACGTGGCCGACGTCAAGGTCGTGGACGCCTCGGCGACCACGCTCACCCGCACCAACGGCACTGCGAGCCTCGGCGTGTCGATCACGATGGTGCCCGACGGCAACGCCGTGCAGATCTCCCACAAGGTGAACGACGCGCTGCCGGACCTGAAGCGTGCACTCGGCGACACGGCTGAGCTGACCGTGGTGTTCGACCAGGCGCCGTACGTCGAGCGGTCCATCGAGGACCTCACCACCGAGGGCCTGCTGGGCCTGGCGTTCGCCGTGCTCGTGATCCTGGTGTTCCTGCTGTCGGTCCGTTCGACCCTGGTCACGGCCGTGTCGATCCCCCTGTCGGTGGTGATCGCGCTGATCGCGCTGTGGATCGGCGACTACTCGCTGAACCTGCTGACGCTGGGGGCGCTGACGATCGCCGTGGGCCGGGTGGTCGACGACTCGATCGTGGTGCTGGAGAACATCAAGCGCCATCTCGCCTACGGCGAGGAGAAGCGGCGGGCGATCCTCGGCGCGGTGCGCGAGGTGTCCGGCGCGGTGACCGCCTCGACGCTCACGACGGTCGCGGTGTTCCTGCCGATCGCCTTCGTCGGCGGGATGGTGGGGCAGTTGTTCAGCCCGTTCGCCATCACGGTGACCGTGGCGCTGCTCGCGTCGCTGCTGGTGGCGCTGACCGTCATCCCGGTGCTGGCGTACTGGTTCCTCAAGGCGCCGTCGCTCACTCCGCAGGAGGCGCAGGCCGCACGCGAGGACGCCGAGCGCAGGGAGCTGCGCAGCCCGCTGCAGCGGATCTATCTGCCGGTGCTGCGGTTCGCGACGCGGCGGCGCCTGGTCACGGTGCTGATCGGGGTGGTGGTGTTCGCCGCCACGATGGCGCTGGCGCCCAACCTGAAGACGAACTTCCTCGACAACTCGGGCAACGACACCACGCAGATCAGCCAGCGGATGCCGGTCGGGACCGACCTGGCGACCACCGACGCGGCGGCCAAGAAGGTCGAGGAGGTGCTCGCGGCCGACGGGGGCGTGAAGTCCTACCAGGTGACGGTCGGCGGCGGGAACCGCTTCCTCGGCGGGGTGGGCGGCAGCTCCGATCGCGCGTCGTTCTCCGTCACGCTGAAGGAGGGCGTGGAGACGTCCGCCCTGGAGGACCGGCTGCGGCAGAGGCTGGAGGGCCTGAAGGGCATCGGCGACGTCACGGTCGGCGGCAGCGGCGGCGGGTTCAACTCCGACCAGGTGCAGGTCATCGTGCAGGGCTCGGACGAGGCCGCGCTGAAGACGGCGGCCACCGCGGTGCGCGACGCCATGGCCGGGATCGACGGGCTGCGGGACGTCGCCTCCAACCTCGAAGACAGCGTCCCGCGGGTCGAGGTGCACGTGGACCGGGAGAAGGCCGCCGCCAGGGGCCTGACCGAGGCCGGGATCGGGCAGCTGGTCGCGCAGGCGTTCCGCGGCGCGCCCGTCGGCTCGATCGACGTCGACGGCCGGTCCAGTGACGTGATCCTGCGCACCGGCGGTGACGCGCCGGAGGACATCGCGGCGATCAGGAAGCTCGCGATCCCCACGGCGACGGGCATGGTGAAGCTCGGCGACGTGGCCGACGTGGTGAAGGCCGACGGCCCGACCCAGATCAGCCGGCAGGACGGCGACCGCACCGCGACGGTGTCGGGCACCGCCGACGCGTCCAACCTCGGTGCGATCACCGCGAAGGTCACCGACACGCTGAAGACGCTGACGCTGCCGGCCGGGGTGACGTACGAGATCGGCGGTGCGAGCTCCGAGCAGCAGGACGCGTTCGCCGACCTGGGGCTGGCCATGCTGCTCGCGGTGGCGATCGTCTTCATGATCATGGTGGCGACGTTCCGGAGCCTGGTGCAGCCGCTGATTCTGCTGGTGTCGATCCCGTTCGCGGCGACCGGGGCGATCGGGCTGCTGCTGGCCACCGACACGGCGCTCGGTGTGCCCGCGCTGATCGGCATGCTGATGCTGATCGGCATCGTCGTCACCAACGCGATCGTGCTGATCGACCTGATCAACCAGTATCGCGAGCAGGGGCTGGGCGTGGTGGAGGCGGTCATGGAGGGCGGCCGGCGGCGGCTTCGCCCGATCCTGATGACCGCGATCGCGACGATCTGCGCGCTCACCCCGATGGCGCTGGGCGTGACCGGGTCGGGCGGGTTCATCTCCCAGCCGCTGGCCATCGTCGTGATCGGCGGCCTGATCTCCTCGACGCTGCTGACGCTGGTGCTGGTGCCGACGCTCTACACGATGGTGGAGCGGCTCAAGGAGCGCATGCGCCGTACGCCGAAGCCGCCGGCGGCGGGCGACGACGACCTCACCGTGTACGGCAAGGAGGCCCTCGAACCGGCCAAGTGACCCGGCCGTCACAAAGGCATAACCGCAAACAGTTCTTCGCGAAGGAGTCTTCGCGAAGAACTGTTTGCGGTTTATGGTGGGGCCATGACCGATCACGGCGACATGCCCCAGAGCCCGCTCACGGAGGACGCGGTCGTCCTCGACGCGAAGGGGCTTCGCGCCCTCGCGCATCCGGTGCGCGTGCAGGTGGTGGGCCTGCTGCGCAAGCACGGCCCGTCGACGGCCACCCGGCTCGCCGAGCTGCTGAACATCAACTCCGGGGCGGCCAGCTACCACCTGCGCCGGCTCGCCGCCGCGGGCTTCGTCCAGGAGGACACCACGCGCGGGAACGCGCGGGAGCGATGGTGGCGCGCGGCCCACCAGTCGACCTTCCTCGACGACCTGGACCTGGCCGAGCAGGAACCCGAGGCGACGGTGGCCTACCTGCAGTCGGTCGCCGCCACCTACACCATGCGCACCCAGCGGGCGATCAACGAGCTCCAGACGATGCCGCGCGAGTGGCGCGCCGCGTGCGACATGAGCGACTGGGCGCTGCGGCTGACCCCGCAGGAGGCCACCGCCCTGCGGGAGGAGCTGTGGGCGGTCATCGCGCGCCACCGCCGCGACAGCCCGGAGGCGGCCGGCGCCCCCGAGGACGCCGAACGGGTGTCGGTGATCGTGCAGATCCTGCCCGAACTGGACGCGCCCGCCGCCCCGGAAGACGACACCCCATGACCGGCGAGGACACGGACAACGACACGGGCAAGGGCGCGATCACCGGCGGTTCCTCCCGCGCCCGGAGGCTGCGGCCGCTGGGCGGGCTGCTCGCGGCCATGGCGGTCGCGCTGACCGGCACCCGGGTGTCGGCCGTCGCGCTGCCGTGGTTCGTGCTGGTCACGACCGGCAGCGCCACCCAGACCGGGCTGGTGGCCTTCTGCGAGATGACTCCGTACGTGGTGGTCAAGGCGCTGGCCGGGCCGCTGGTGGACCGGACGGGACCCCGGGTCGTGTCCTGGAGCACCGACGCGGTCAGCGCGGCCGCGGCCGGCGCGATTCCCCTGCTGCACGCCGCGGGCCTGCTGTCCTTCCCGGTGCTGCTGGCCCTGGTCGCGGTGATCGGAGCCGTGCGCGGCCCGGGCGACCTGGCCAAGGAGATCATGGTCCCGGAGGCCGCCGAGCGCGCCCGGGTGCCGCTGGAGCGGGCCACCGGCCTGTCCGGCGTGACCGAGCGGCTGGCCTCGACCCTCGGCCCGGCGGCCGGGGGCTTCATGGTGGCGCTGCTGGGACCGCTGACCGGTCTGGTCCTCAACGCCGTGTGCTTCGCCCTCGGGTCGCTGATCATCGCGTTCGCCCTGCCGCGCGGCATGGGTCACCCGGCGGACCAAGCCCCGGCCGCGTCCGGCTCCGGCTACTGGCGGCGTTTCGGTGAGGGCTTCGCCTTCCTGCGCGGCGAGCCGCTGCTGCTCACCATCATCGTCATGGTCGGGATCACCAACCTGCTGGACGCGGCGTTCGGCACCGTCCTGCTGCCCGTGTGGGCCGAGCGGTCCGGCAACGGCCCGACCGCGATCGGATTGAGCAACGGCGTGTGGAGCGCCACGGCGGTCGCGGGGAGCCTGGTCGCCGCGGCCGTGGCGCATCGGATGCCGCGCCGGGTCGTGTTCTTCGCCGGGTTCCTGCTGGCCGGTGCGCCGCGGTTCCTGGTGCTGGCCTCCGGCGCGCCGATGTGGGCGGTGCTGGCGGTGTTCGCGGTGAGCGGGGCCGGTGGGGGCTTCCTCAATCCGATCCTGGGGGCGATCGCCTTCGAGCGGGTGCCGCACGCCCTGCGCGGCCGGGTCAACGCGCTGGGCGACGCGATGGCGTGGGCGGGCATCCCTCTGGGCGGGCTGATCGCGGGGGCGGCGGTGGCGTGGTCCGGTCTCGCGCCGGTGCTGCTGGTGGCCGGCGCGGCGTACTTCCTGACCACCAACCTGGCCGCGCTGCTGCCGCAGTGGCGGGAGATGGACCGCCTGCGCGGCCGGGGCGCTCACGAGTCGCGGGCGGCCGAGCCCGTCGCGTGAGACGGTGGCCCGGGACCGATGAGTTTTCCCCCGCCCGGCCGTCACATCCGTACGGCGGCCATGCCCGCGCTGTGAAGGAAAAGGCGAAGGAGACGCTTGTGGAGGAGGAGCCGCAGGAGGCGGCCGCCGCGGCGGCCGGCGACGCGGCGGCGTTCAGCGAGCTGTGCGAGCGCTACCGAGGGGAGCTGCGGGTGCACTGCTACCGCATGCTCGGCTCGCTCGATGACGCCGAGGACCAGGTTCAGGAGACGTTCCTGCGGGCCTGGCGCGGGCGCGCCGGCTTCGCGGGGCGGGCGACGTTCCGCGCGTGGCTCTACCGCATCGCCACCAACGCCTGCCTGGACGCCCTCGAACGGCTGCCGCGCCGGGTGCTGCCGCATCACCTGGAGCCCGCCAGCGAGCCCGGCCGGGCCGCGGCCGGGCCCAGGACCGACATCCCCTGGCTGCAGCCGTTCCCCGACCGTCTGCTGGAGGAGGACGGGCCCGGCGGCGAGGTGGTCGACCGGGAGACGATCGAGCTGGCGTTCCTGGCCGCGTTGCAGCACCTGCCGCCGCGGCAGCGGGCCGCGCTGATCCTGCGCGACGTCCTCGCCCGGCCCGGCGGGGAGATCGCCGACCTGCTCGGCACGAGCCTGCCGGCGGTCAACAGCGCGCTGCAGCGGGCTCGCACGACGATGCGGCGCCACCTGCCCGCGCGCAGGGCCGACTGGCCGCGCGCCACCGCGGCGGCCGCGGAACGCGACGTGCTCAGGCGCCTGATGGCGGCCTACGAGGCGGCCGACGCCGCCGCCGTCGCCGCGCTGCTGGCGGGCGACGCCCGCTCGTCGATGCCGCCCTACCCGTTCTGGTTCGAGGGGCGCGAGGCGATCACGGCGCCGCTGGCCGACAGCTTCGATCCCGCCTCGCCCGGCTTCCAGGGGCGGTTCCGGATGCTGCCGGTCGGCGCCAACCGGCAGCCGGCCGTCGCGTCGTACGCACGCCGGCCCGGCGACGCCGCGTATCGCGCGTTCGCCCTCACGCTTGTGCGGGTGGAAGGCGGGCTGGTCGCGGAGATCACCTCGTTCGGGCCGGAGCTGTTCGCGGCGTTCGGGCTGGCCCCTGCGCTGTGAGAACCCCACTGTTGAGACCGCACTGCTGAGAACCGCACTGTGCGAGCCCCGCCGTGAGACCTGTGAGACGCGCGCGGTGGGAGTCCCGTGAGTGTGCGCGGCACCTGCGGACAGCCGGCGGGAGCGGGCTCAATAGACTGGGCCAACGTGAATGCCAAGCCGCGTATCCCGAATGTCCTGGCCGCCCGTTACGCTTCGCCGGAGCTGGCCCGCCTGTGGTCTCCCGAGCACAAGGTGGTGCTGGAGCGCAGGCTCTGGCTCGCCGTGCTGAAGGCCCAGGCCGACCTCGGGATCGAGGTGCCCGAGCAGGCGATCGCCGACTACGAGAAGGTCGCCGAGCAGGTCGACCTGGCCTCCATCGCCGAGCGGGAGAAGGTCACGCGGCACGACGTGAAGGCCCGCATCGAGGAGTTCAACGCCCTGGCCGGGCACGAGCACGTCCACAAGGGCATGACCTCCCGCGACCTGACCGAGAACGTCGAGCAGCTGCAGATCCGCGACAGCCTGCTGCTGGTGCGCGCGCGGGTCGTGGCGCTGCTGGCCCGCCTGGGCCGCCTGGCCGCCGAGCACTCCTCGACCGTCATGGCGGGCCGCTCGCACAACGTCGCCGCGCAGGCGACCACGCTCGGCAAGCGCTTCGCGACCGCCGCCGACGAGCTGCTGGTGGCCTACGAGCGGCTTGAGGACCTGCTGGAGCGCTACCCGCTGCGCGGGATCAAGGGCCCGGTCGGCACCGCGCAGGACATGCTCGACCTGCTCGGCGGCGAGGACCGGCTGGCCGCGCTGGAGGACCGCGTCGCCGCGCACCTGGGGTTCTCCCGCCGATTCACCAGCGTCGGCCAGGTCTACCCGCGTTCGCTCGACTACGACGTGCTGACCGCGCTGGTGCAGCTGGCCGCCGCCCCGTCCTCCCTGGCCAAGACCATCCGCCTGATGGCCGGGCACGAGCTGGTCACCGAGGGCTTCAAGGAGGGCCAGGTCGGCTCGTCGGCGATGCCGCACAAGATGAACACCCGCTCCTGCGAGCGGGTCAACGGCCTCACCGTGATCCTGCGCGGGTACGCCTCGATGGCCGGGGAGCTCGCCGGCGACCAGTGGAACGAGGGCGACGTGTCCTGCTCGGTCGTCCGCCGGGTCGCCCTGCCCGACGCGTTCTTCGCCTTCGACGGCCTGGTGGAGACCATGCTGACCGTGCTGGACGAGTTCGGCGCGTTCCCGGCGGTCATCGAGGCCGAGCTGGGCCGCTACCTGCCGTTCCTCGCCACGACCAAGATGCTCATGGCGGCCGTGCGGGCCGGGGTCGGCCGCGAGACCGCTCACGAGATCATCAAGGAGCACGCGGTCGCCTCGGCGCTGGCCATGCGCTCGCGCGGCGCCGGCAACGAGCTGCTCGACCGCCTGGCCGCCGACGACCGCTTCCCGCTCGGCCGGGCCGAGCTCGACGCGCTGCTGGCCGACCGGGCCTCCTTCGCCGGCGCGGCCGCGGGTCAGGTCGCCGCCGTGACCGAGCGGGTCGGCGAGATCACCGCTCGCCATCCCGGCGACGCCGCCTACGCCCCGGGCGCGATCCTGTAGGGACGCGCGTGCGTGAACTGGTGAGCGAGGCCGAGGTCGTCGCCGCCTCGGGCGACGACGACCTCGTGGTGTGGGCGGCGCAGGGCATGCGGCCCGGCGTACGCGCCTGGGCGTGCGGGGACGCGGTGGCGGTGGCCAGCCCCGAGGCGTCGCGGCGTGACCGCCTGGTCGTGCGGGGCACGGCCGCCCAGGTCGTCGCGCTCGTGCGGCACGCCCTGGCCGAGTGCGGGCCGTCGTACCGGCCCCTCGGCGACGCACAGCTGATCGAACGGGTCGTCGAGGCCGCGCCCGAACTGGAACTGGCCGGGCACTTCTCCTGGATGGGCACGGAAAAGCTCGCCCCACCCCGCGGGGAGGTGACGAGCCCGGAGGCGTCGAGCGCAGAAGCGACGGGCACGGGGGTGACAGGTCTGGAGGGTGCGGCGTCCTGGCTGGCGGACTCCGCCGCCACGGAGGTGGCGGCGCTGCTCGCCGCCGCCAACCCCGGCTCCTACGCCGTGCCGGGCCTGCCGCGTGTACGCCGGTGGGCCGGCGTACGGGACGGCTCGGGCGCCCTGCTGGCGGTCGCGGCCGACGCGTGGTCCGCGCCGACGGTGGGCCTGCTCGCCGGGGTCGCGACCGCCGCGCCGGCGCGGGGACGCGGGCTGGGGGAGCGGGTGTGCCGGTTCGTGGCCTCCGCGCTGATCGCCGAACACGGCCGCGCGGCGCTGATGGTGGACGACTGGAACCGGGCGGCCGTCGGCGTCTACGAACGGCTCGGCTTCGCCCGCCGTCGCGTCGCCGCGGCGGGCCTGCCTGCTTGAACGGACCTTGGGCGGTTCAGGCGGCGCGTGACGGGCCGAGCAGGCGCGGACTCAGCGCGGCCAGCACGTCGGGCAGGTCGCGCAGCGTGGTGATCCTCGCCACGGCGGGGGAGGAGACGCCGGGATCGGCGCGGTAGCGGTCGAGCCACACCCCGTGCATCCCCGCCCGGGCGGGGGCGACCGCGTCGAACAGGAGGTTGTCGCCGACCATGAGCACCTCCTGAGGGCGCAGGCCGAGCTTCGCCGCCGCCTTGTGGTAACACTGCGGGGCGGGCTTGAACGCGCCGAGCGTGTCGGGCGTAAGCACCACTTCCATGCGGTCCATCAGCCCGATGCTGCGCAGTTTGGCCTCCTGCTGCACGGCCACGCCGTTGGTGAGCACGCCCAGCACGGGTGCGTCGTCGGGGGCCGCCAGCGCGTCCAGCGCCTCGTGCACGTCGGCGAAGGCGGCCCAGGCCGACTCGTAGTGGGTCAGGAAGCCGGCGAAGGCCGCGTCCGGGTCCGGGGGCTCGGGCAGTCCGAGCCGCCGGCAGAACTCGCGCAGCCGCCGGCGCCGCTGCTCGGCGAACGAGCACTCCCCGGCCTGCCACGCGGGCACGTGCTTGTCCTCCAGGTCGAGCCACAGCGCCGGCGCCTCCGGCAACAGCTCATGCCCGGGGCAGACCGACTCGGTCCAGCGGGTCGCGGCGTGCGCGACCGCCCGGCGATGATCGAAAAGGGTCTCGTCGAGGTCGAACAGAATGGCCCTGATCACGAGTCCTCATCTTGACTGGATCGTGTTTCGGGCGCGTTTCCTGTCAGTGAAGCCCTCACTGATGACAGGTAGGAAGTTTCCTACCTATTATGGTGGCGTGGACGTTACCCCCGCCGTACGGCGGCAGTCACCGTCGTCTTCCGCGTCTTCCGCGTCTCCCGCGTCATGGTCGGCGCCGTCGGCGGAAGACGAGATCTTCGCCGCGCTCGCCAGCCCGGTGCGGCGCGAGGTGCTCCGCCTGCTCCGCGAGCGCGGCCCCCGGTCCGTGCAGGAGCTGGCCTCCTGCTTCTCCATGGCCCGGCCCAGCTTCTCCGAGCACCTGCGGGTGCTGCGTGAGGCGGGCCTGGTCAGCGAACGCAGAGACGGCAGGCGCCGGCTCTACAGCCTGGAGCCCGTTCCGCTCGTGCGGGTCCGCGACTGGCTGGACCCCTACGAGCGGTTCTGGCGCGACAAGCTGTCCGCCCTGCGCCACCTGCTCGACGACAGCGCGACCGCGGACACCGAAGCGACAAGCACAGAAACGACAGGCACAGAAACGACAGGCATCACAACCACCGGCGAAACCGGCGCCGGAGGCCGCCCGCACGACGGCGGCGGCCAGCCGGAGGACCCGGACGAGGAGAAGCAATGAACGACGCCGACGACCCGACCGTGCTGCGCCTGGACGAATACCTGGCGCACCCGCCCGCCCGCGTCTGGCAGGCCCTGACCGACCCGGACCTGCTCGCGCGGTGGTTCATGCCGGGCGACTTCCGCCTCAGCGTGGGACACCGCTACACCATGCGCGGGACGGCCATGCCCGGCACCGGGTTCTCCGGCACGGTCCAGGCCGAGGTGCTGGCCTTCGAGCCCGAACGCATGCTCCGTCTGGGCTGGCGCGACGCCGACCCCGCCAGCCCCGGCGGCGCCGACTGGACGATCACGTGGACGCTCGAACCCGAAGGCCGGGGCACCCGGCTGTTCCTCACCCATGAGGGCTTCGACCCCGGCAACGAGATGCAGCGGCGGGCCCGCTCCATCATGGACGGCGGGTGGCGCCGCCTGATGACCGGTTCGCTGGCCGCCGTGCTGTGACCCCTCCCTCAGCGGACCCCGGCTCGACACCGCTGACCGGACACCGCTGACCGGGCACTCCGGGTCAGCGGTCCGGGGTCAGTCAGGCGTGGCGCGCCGCGTTGGCGTGGATCGCCTCGCGCACGTAGTGGCTCAGGCCCTCGGCGACCCGCTCGTAGTTGGCCGCGAAGCGCGGGTCGTCCACGTACATCTCCCCGAGACCCTTGTGGATCTCGTAGGTGCAGTCGTAGAACCAGCGGGTGATGTGCGCCCGGTGCCGTTCGGCCATGTCCATCGCCCGCTCGCCGTCCGCGGGCGCCCCCTCGGCGAAAGCCGCCGCGAACGCCTGCAGCACCTCGCCGGCCTCCGCCGTGATGGCCCGCCAGTCGTCCCTGGTGTAGCGGGCCGTCCGGCGGCGGGTCTGCTCGAACGCGTCGGTGCCGCCCCAGCGTTCCTCCGCCTCCTCGGCGAACTGCGCGGGGTCGAAGTCGCCGAACACTTCGAACCGCTCCTCCGGCGTGAGGGGAATCCCCATCTTCCTCGCCTCCATGGCATGTTTGACCGCCGCCGCCATCGCCTCCAGCCGCCCGATCCTGCGTCGCAGCAACTCGTGCTGGCGGCGCAGGTGGGTCACCGGGTCGGAGCCCGGCTCGTCGAGGATGACGGCGATCTCCTCCAGGGAGAACCCGAGCTCCCGGTAGAACAGCACCTGCTGCAGCCGGTCGAGGTCCGGCTCGCTGTAGCGCCGGTATCCGGCGGCCGACCGCTCGCTGGGCCGCAGCAGCCCGATCTCGTCGTAGTGGTGCAGCGTCCGCACGGTGATCCCCGCGAAGCGGGCGACCTGGCCGACCGAGTAGCCCATGGGTTCTCCTCCCTTCCGGGTCCAAGCCTGCGGCCTCCCGCTACGTGAGGGTCAATCCGGTCGCCTCCCCGATGCCTGGACGTCCCCGGCGGCAGCACTGCGGCGCGCTCACGGCGCAAGCAGTTGCCGCACCCGTGCGGCCTCTCTAGTGAGGTGGTCGCGTTCCGGCATGCTGGTGGCGGCGCGGGCGGCCTCGGCGTACAGCTCGGCGGCCAGATGGAGATCGCTCGCGCGTTCGTGCAGGTATGCCGTCACCGCGGCGTAGCGGGGCAGGCCGGGATCCACGCCGGCCAGCGCCGCCAGGCCGGCCCGCGGCCCGTCGGCCTCGCCGACCGCCACGGCGCGGTTGAGCCGCACCACCGGGCTGCCGGTCAGGAGCAGCAGCTCGTCGTACCACTCCACGATCTGCACCCAGTCCGTCTCGCAGGCGCTGCGGGCGTCGGCGTGCAGGGCGGCGATCGCGGCCTGCGCCTGGTATTCACCCAGCCGGTCGCGGGCCAGGGCGGCCTGCAGGATCGCCACCCCCTCGGCGATCAGGCGCGTGTCCCAGCGCGATCGGTCCTGCTCGGCGAGGGGCACCAGGCGGCCTCCCGGGCCGGTGCGGGACGCGCGGCGCGCATGGTGCAGCAGCATGAGCGCGAGCAGCCCGGCGACCTCGGGCTCGTCGGTCAAGGCGGCGAGCTGGCGGGTCAGGCGGATCGCCTCGCCCGCCAGGTCGACGTCTCCGCCGTACCCCTCGTTGAAGACGAGGTAGAGCACCCGCAGCACCGTCCCGAGGTCGCCGGGCTGGTCGAGCGGCAGCCCGGCGATCCGCCGTTTGGCCCGGCTGATCCGCTGCGCCATGGTCGCCTCGGGGACGAGGTAGGCGGCCGCGATCTGCCGCGTGGTCAGGCCGCCGACCGCGCGCAGCGTCAGGGCGACGGCCGAGCTCTGCGGCAGGGTGGGGTGCGCGCACAGGAAGTACAGCCGCAGTGTGTCGTCCGTCGCGGGTGAGGGACCGGCGGGAGGCTCGGCCTCCACGGCCAGTTCCCGCCCCCGCCGCGACGCCTCGGCGCGGGCGGCGTCGAGGAATTTGCGCCAGGCGGCCGCGACCAGCCAGGCCTTCGGATCGCGCGGCGGATCGCCGGGCCAGGTGTCCAGGGCCCGGATCAGGGCCTCCTGCACGGCGTCCTCGGCCGACGCGAAGCCGGCTCCGCGCCGGACGAGGACACCGATCACCGCGGGTACGAGCTCCCGCAGCAGCGACTCGTTCACTCGGTGACCGTGGGCGGCTCGGTGAGGAACGGCCGGACCTCGAGCCACTCGTGGATCGGGTCGCCGCCGGGCCCGGGAGCGGCCGACAGCTCCCCGGCCAGCTGGACCGCGCGGTCCCACGAGTCCACGTCGATGACCATCCAGCCGGCGATGAGGTCCTTGGTCTCGGCGAACGGGCCGTCGGTCACCGGTGGGCGCCCCTCGCCGTCGTACCGCACGAACGCGCCCTCGGGTGACAGCGCCTGGCCTTCGACGAACTCACCGGTCTCCTCCAGCCGGGCCGCGAAGTCGCGCATGAACTGCACGTGCGCGTCGACCTCCTCCGGCGTCCACTTGTCCATCGACCCGCAGTCGACGACGGGGGCCGGGCCACCTCGGTAGTGCTTCAGGATCAGGTATTTCATCGTGGTTCTCCTTCGTCGTCGCGCGGCCCGTCGCCGCCGCTCGTGTCCCTGGGACGGAGCCGGCACCACATTCTCGACACCCGGCACGACAACTTCTCAGAAAAATCCCGCGATGGACTCTCCCACCGGGGGAGAGGCCATGCTGGGGCGCGTGAACGACGGTCTCCTGCCGATCGGGCAGTTCGCCCGCCTCGCCCGGCTCAGCGTCAAGCAACTGCGCCACTACGCCGCGCTGGGGCTGCTCGAACCCGCCTGGATCGACCCCGCCAGCGGCTACCGCTACTACCGGACCGCACAGGCCCGCGACGCGCTCGTCATCGGCCTGCTGCGCTCCCTCGACGTCCCTCTTCCCGTCATCGCGGACGTGTTGTCCGGCGGCGGCGACGGGGGACGGGACACCCCGGGAGGGGGCTTCGCCGCGTCCGCGCTCGCCCGGGTCAGGGACGACCTGGAGGCCGAACTCGCCCGCCGCAGGCGCACCCTCAAGAGCCTCGAACGCATCCTCGCCACCGGCCTGCCCGGCGCCGAGGTCACCCTCGTCACCGAACCGCCGCGCCCCGCGATCGTCGTCCGCGACCTGGCGGCCACCCCCGAGGACATCGGCCGCGCCACCTCCGCGTGCGTCGCCCGCCTGCTGGCCGCCGCGCCTCCCGCACCCGCCCTCGTCGGGCTGTTCCCGCTCGACTACGGCGAGTCCGTCCCTGTCGCGGTCGCCCTCACCGGCACCGGCCTGCCGCAGGTGCCCGGCGCCGCCCCCGAGATCCTGCCCGGCGGCACGTTCGCCGTCGCCGCCCACGTCGGCCCCTACGACCAGATCGCGCTCACCGCCCACGCCCTGCTCACCTGGTGCGCCGAACGCGGGCACGCCCCCACCGGCCCCCTCCGCGAGGCCTACGTCTCCGACCCCGCGACCACCCCGCCCGAACGGCTGGTCACCCACCTGATGATTCGACTGGAGGACGAACGATGAACTGGTATTCCGCCGCAGACACCCCCGAACTCGCCGACTTCGGCCCCGTCACCGGACTCGGCGGCACCGGGCGCGGCGCACCCGGCGGACCCGCGCACATGGCAGCCATCACCGCCCTGTACGCCGTCGCGGGACCCCTCACCGAACTCGCCGCACTGCCCATGCCCGTGCTCGAAGGCCGCTGGTGGGTCGAGGACACCACCCGCCATCCCCTCGACGTCCCCAGGGACGAATGGCACTGGCACCTGTTCCTGCGCCTGCCCGCCACCCTCGACCCCGCCCTCGCCGAGCAGGCCCGCGAGGCCGCCCGCCCCGCCCCGGGCGTCGACGCCGTCCAGCTCGTCACCTTCACCGACGGGCGGTGCGTCCAGATGACCCACCACGGCTCCTTCGCCGAGGAACCGAAGTCGCTCGCGCTCATGGACGAGTTCATGCGCGCCCACGGTCTCCGCCCGGCCGGGCTCCACCACGAGATCTACCTCAGCGGCGTCCAGGAGAGCGACCCCGCGGATCTGCGCACCATCCTGCGCCAGCCCGTGCGCGACGTCTGAACACCCCGCTAGGCGTCCGGCCCGGCCTGGTCGTCCCGCCCGGCCCGGCCGCGCCGGCGGCGCAGCAGCGGATGCGACCCCATCGCCACCTCCAGCTCCCCGGGCAGGTCGTCCCGGTAACGGCCGAGCGTCGACAGGTCGCTGTGGCCCAGCACCCGCCGCACCGCGTCCATGTCCGTGCCGTCCGCCAGCAGGTGCGTCGCCGTCGTGTGCCGTAACCCGTGCGGCGTCACCGCCCGGCGCCGCCCGGGATCCACCTGCCGCTGCACCCGGTCGATGACCGCCTGCACATCGCCCCGTGCCAGCCGCCTGCCCCGCCACGACAGCAGCAGCGCCTTCTCACCGTCCCCGCCCGCCCGCACCGCCAGGTACGCGTCGAGCGCGGAGGCCACGGCGTCGGGCAGCGGAACGTCCCGGGTCCGCCCGCCCTTGCCGAAGATCCGCCAGTAACGCACCCCGTCGTTGGTGTAGAAGTCCTCCACGTTGGCCCGCACCAGCTCCGACACCCGCGGGCCCAGCGTGGTCAGCAGCAGCACCACCAGCGCGTCACGCACCTCCGTCCGCTGGTCGGCCCGCCTGCGGCGCGGCGCGCCGGAACCGGCCGCCTCCGCGGCCGGCGCGGCGGGCGAACCCGCCGCCTCGATCAGGCCCTCGGCCTGCTCCCGCGTCAGCGCCCGGCGCTCCGGCCGCAGTCCGCCGCGCTCGCGCGCCCGCACCGACGAGGCCGCCATCGGATCCAGATGCACCCACCCCGCCGACGTCGCATGCCGGAACAACGCCGACACCGACCGGCGGAACCTCGCCTGCGACGCCGCGCTCTGCCCTGTGCTTACCCCCGCGCTCTGCCCCGTGCCTTTCGCGGTGTCCTTCCCCTGGCCGTTCCTCCTGCGCTCGTCCGGCTTGCGCGCGAAGGCCAGCAGCACCGCGTCGACGTCCTCACCGGTCAGGTCGTCCAGCACCCGGCCCGGCCCGGCCAGCCGTACGAACGTGGCCACGTCCCGCGCGTACACCTCGGCGGTGGCGGGTGACAGCGCACCGGTCACGGTCTTGGCCCGGACCAGCTCCACATAGCGGTCCCCGGCCTCCTGCACGGTCAGCCTGTTCACCTGTACGGGCAGCATGATCGACACCGTACCGAGCCGCACCGACAGCAAACGCCGCGGCGGCGTCTTTCCTACGCCTCGCCGGCGGCGTCGGCGACGTCGATCGCCTCGACGAACCGCTCGGCCTCCGCCTGGCCCATGCCCGTCTCGCCGCGCACCAGGAACACCGCCTGCTCGCCGCGCCCGGCCGCCTTGAGCTCCCGCACCCGCGACGCCAGATCAGGCCGCGCGTGGCCCGGAGCCACCGGCAGCGGCCGCCCGGCGACCAGGGCCTCGGCCAGGTCCTTGGCCTCCTTCAGGCCCAGCCCGGTCTGCTCACGGATCAGCTTGATCGCCTCGATCTTCTTGTTCTCGGCGTACAGCTCCCGGACCCGGTGCTGCAGGTCGGCCGAGACCGGCGGCAGCAGGCCGGGGCTGCGCCACGCCAGCGGCCCGGCGGGGCGGGCGCCGGCTCGCACCGCCGCGAGACCCACACCGACGAGCGCGATCACGATGACGGCGAGGACCAACACCTCGACCGTGCCCAAGCCGAACATGTGATCATCGTAAGCCCCGCCCCATGCAACAGCCAGCCCTTGCCGGCCGGGAAGGTCGATCACCGCGCTGGGCGGGCCTGGGCGGCAGCTTGCGCCGGGCGTCCCGATCGCCGCGTGTGCCTGGTCCGGGGGCGACCCGGGAGCGTCGTGGGTCAGCCCACCCGCCGGGCGATCGTGACGCCGTCACGCACCGGCAGCATCACCGACTCGACCCGGCTGTCCCGCGCGATCGTCTCGTTCAGACGCCGTATGGCCACCTGCGCGCCCTCCTGGAAGGCCGGGTCGAACACGCGCCCGCCCTGGAACACGTTGTCCAGCACGACCAGCCCGCCCGGACTGAGCCGCGTGACCACCTCCTCGTAGTAGTCCGGATAGCTCTGCTTGTCGGCGTCGATGAAGGCGAAACCGATGACCGGCTCGGCGGGAAGCGCGCGCAGCGTCTCCAGCGCCGGCCCGATCCGCAGGTCCACGCGGTCGGCCACACCGGCGCGCTCCCAGTAGTTCCTGGCGATCGACGTCCACTCCGTGCTCACGTCGCACGCCAGCAGCCGCCCGTCCGGCGGCAGCCCCCGGGCGATGCAGATGGAGGAGTAGCCGGTGAACACCCCCACCTCCACGGCCAGTCGGGCGCCCGACATCCGCACCAGCATCGTCAGCAGGGCGCCCTCGTCGTGCGAGACCTGCATCCCGGCCGCGCCGCCCGTCTCCTCCCGCGTCCTGACCACCAGGTCGTTCAGCACCTCGTCCGCGGGGGAGCAGTGCGTGAGCAGGTAGTCGTCCACGACGGGGGACACCGTCCACGCCGCGTCGCCCGCGACCGGCGGCGACCAGTCGACCACCAGCTCCTCCTGGGCGGCGAACCGCAGCAGGTGACGGGTGACGACATCCCGCACGCCGAGCAACGACTCCGCGTCGGCGGCGGTCGCGATCAGCTCCAATCCGCCGCGGGGCCGCAGCACGCAACGCCCGGACGACAACTCGATGACCGCCCGGCCGTCGCCGCCGAGCGCGGCCTCCGCCTTGTGACCCATGTGGGAAACGAGCTGCTTGATGTAGCGCTCGGGTCTGTCGGTGACGACGTACGCCGTCGAATGAGGCATGGCTTCCTCCACGTGACGCATCAAGCGTCGAGATTTCCAACGCTTCCGGCCCGGCAATTCTGCGGCACTGCAGGCCGCCAAGGGCACCGTCGGCCACCACGTCCGCGTCCTGCGCGAAGCCGGCATCGTCCGCCTCGCCGGCACCCGGCACGTACGCGGCGGCACCGAACAGACCCTCGCCCTGGTCAGCCGCGGCTTCCGGCGATGCTCCCGGCCCGGCCAGGCCGAGCACGCCCCGCCCCCCCGCGGCGAGCCGTACGGGCTGCCGCTCTCGCTCTACCCCGCCGACATCCCCGCCCCGCCGCCCCGCCCCTCCGGCGAAAGCGCCGCCAGCAACACCGCCTCATGACGCGCGATATGCGCGCTGTCGGTGAGATAGAGCAGATCGTGCCCCTCGGCGACATGAGCGGCGAACGCCGCATGACCCGCCGCCGCCTCCGCACGCATATGCGCCACCAGATGCCCCAGCCGCGCCCGCGCCGTCCGCGTCAGCGCCTGCCCGTCCTCCACACCGAGCCGGTACGCGCCGGCGAACACCCGCAGCCGACGCGCCTGCTCCTCCACCCCGGGAGCACTCTCGTCACGGCCGGGATCATGCAACGGCACGAACCGGTAGGCGGCATAGGCCACATCCCACACCCGCGGCCCCGGATGCGCGGTGTCGAAATCGATGAACGCCACCGGCCGCCCCTCCCGGAAGACGCAGTTGTACGGCGCCACGTCACCGTGGCAGACCACTTCCGCCGGAGCGCGCGGCGGGAAATACCACTCGGCGGCCTCCGGCGGCGCGAAGCCCACCGTCGCGTCGTGGTAGCCCCGCAGCAACACCCCGGCCCCGGCCAGCGCCTCATCCGTCATCACGTACGCGGGCAGCGGATAGTCCGGCACCTCACCCGGGACGAAATCCAGCACCTCCCGGCCCTCGCCATCGCACCCGTACGCCCTGGGCGCGCCGCCGAACCCCACCTCCGCCAGATGGTCCAGCAGGGCGTGCACCGCCGGCGTCCACCTGCGGGCCGGCCGGCGCACCGTGCCCCCGACCCGGACGACGCGGTTGACCCCGCCCCCGGTCAGTTCCTCCTCCCCGCGCTCCGGAACGGCCACGCTCACCCGCCTGAACGGATCTGTTCCGTGAGGGAGGTCTGCGGTGCTGTCCAACTGGCGAGGAGTTTGAGACGGTCCTCCGAGGGGGTGCCCGGCTCGGCCGTGTAGATGATGAGGTCGTGGACGGCCTGTTGAGGCAGGGGCAGGTTCAGGGAGCGGAAGGTCATCTCCAGACGGCCGACGTCGGGATGGTCCAGCCGCTTGACGCCTTCGTGACGGACTCGGACGTCGTGACTGGCCCACATGGTGCGGAAGTCGGGGCTGAGCGTGGACAGCTCGCCGACGAGCTCACGCAGGGCCCGGTCGTGAGGTTCACGTCCGGCTTCGGCGCGGAGCACTGCGACCGTGGCCCTGGCGCCTTCCTCCCAGTCGACGAAGAAGTCAGCGGAGCCGGGGTCGAGGAAGAAGTAACGGGCGAAATTGGCGCAGCCCCGGTCGCCGGTGGTGTCGCTGTCGAACATCGGTGAGTACAGGGCCCTGCACAGCGCGTTGCTCGCGACGACGTCCAAACGGCCGTCGCGCACGAAGGCGGGGGCCATGGTCATGGAGTCCACCATCCATTGGACGGCAGACGGGATCTTGACGTCCTTGCGGCGCGGCGACCTGCGGCGGGCGGGGCGAGCCGCTCTGGCCAGATCGAGCAGGTAGGTGCGCTCGTCCTCATTGAGGAGCAACGCCTGCGCGACCGCTTCCAGCACGCTCTCGGAGACACCGCCGATGTGGCCCTTCTCCAGCCGCGTGTACCACTCGGTGCTCACGCCGGCGAGGGCCGCGACCTCCTCGCGCCGTAGTCCAGGAACCCGTCGGCGTCCGCTGGCGGGCAGGCCGACCCGCTCCGGGGCGAGCTTGGCGCGCCGGCTGGTCAGGAAGTCGCGGATGTCCGAGCGGTTGTCGGTGGGATCACCGGTGTGTTTTCCGGACAGAGGTTCCATCCGTTCAACAGTACCCATGGTGCGGCCGGTAGAGAGGTTGTGTTTATACCCCCCATAAACGCGACCTTGCCCGCCTTAGACGGCGCCGGTTCCATGGAGTCGGCGGACGTGAGCGGCGCTCCTTCAGCGCCGTCCGCCGTCCCCCTTCACACCTCAGGAGCATGACCATGTCCAGCAAGACCGTACTGATCACCGGCGCGACCAGCGGTATCGGCGCCCACACCGCGCGACTGCTCCTCGACCGCGGCCACCGTGTGGCGGTCACCGGACGCGACGAGAGTAAACTGAAGGCTTTCCTCGACGAGGCCGGCCACCCCGACCGGCTGCTGGGTCTGGTCGCGGACGCGGCGGACTGGCCCGCCACCGAGTCGGTCGTGACCCGCACCGTGGAGCATTTCGGTGCCCTTGACGCCGCAGTGGCCAACGCCGGATTCATGACCGGTGACTCCATCGGGGCCGGTGACCCGGCGTCGTGGGCGCCGATGGTGCTCACCAACGTCCTCGGCCCCGCCCTGCTGGCCCATGCCGCCCTGCCCCACCTTGAGGCCACTGGCGGACGGCTGGTGCTCGTCGGCAGCGTCGCCGGGCTGAAGAACTCTCCCGGCAATCTCTACTCGGCCACCAAGTGGGCTGTCACCGGACTCGCCGAGAACCTGCGCCTGCACGCCACGACCCGCGGCGTCGGTGTCACTCTTGTCAACCCCGGCATGATCGACACCGCGTTCTGGCAAGGCGCCGGCGTTCCTCCCTTCGCCCTGCCTCCCCAGCCTATCGCCGAGGCCATCCGTTTCGCCCTCGACCAGCCGGCAGGCGTTGACCTCAACACCCTGACCGTCCGGCCCATGGGCCAGCCCGTCTGACCATGCCCGGTTGTCACGCCACGCCCCTCACTCTGACGATGAGGTATGACCCCCGCACAACCCCGCAGAACGGTGATCTTCGACGGTGGCGGCGGCTTCACCGTACGGGACGAGGACGACCCCAGCAGGCGGCCATGAACAGACCTCGGCAAAAAACTGCGGCGCGAGGGACACACCGCCGCGTACGGAGGGCATTCATCGATAGGGGAGGGCCGACATCGTGGGCGAAGCCCGCCGCGTGCGCGACAGATACAACGAAGCGTTCAATGCGCATGACATTGACGCGCTGCTCGGCACGGTCAGCCCTGACGGGACGTTCCTCACCCCCGAAGGCGTGGCCGAGGGCCGCGAGGAGCTGGGCTCCTACCTGGAGGAGTTCTGGGCGGCCTTCCCCGACGTGCACACGGTGCTCCTGGAGTCGCTCGACATCGACGACACGACGGTCGACGAGCTCGTGCTCATCGGCACCCACAAGGGGCCATACCTGGGACCAGCCGGCAGGGTCATCCCGCCGACGGGCCGCCCCCTCAACCTCCGATGCTGCTACATCTGCGCGATCGAGAACGGGTTGATCGTCAGCATGCGCCTCTACTTCGACCAGCTGGAGCTGTTGTCCCAGCTCGGCGAGCCGATCGGGTGACCCGCCGCCGAGATCACGACGTGGGGGAGTAGGGCGGCGCCACACCCCAGCCCCAGCGGGGGACCGGAGCCTGCTGCGGGGGACGGGCACCGGGCTGGGAGTTGGCGAAGGCGAGGCGGGTGCCCCACTCGATGTAACTCGCGAAGGCGGCACGGAACTCGGGGTCGGCGGGCAGGCCGACCACGTCGGCGGCGTTCATGAGGAGCTCGACCCAGCGGCGGCGCTGAGGTTCGCTGATGGCCTTGCCGAGGTGCTGGACCAGCATGTGGTGGTAGCCGCCCCGCTCGTCGGTGTAGCGGGACGGCCCGCCGAAGACCTCCGCCAGCCACATCGCGACATACTTCGGGTGTCCCGGGTCCATGTGGGCGAACAGAGGACCGATCAGGTCGTCCTTGAGAACCTGCTCGTAGAACGTCTCGGTGAGCCGCTCGAACGCCTCGATGCCGCCCGCCCAGTCGTACAGGCTCGGCACGGAGGATCCGGTGCCGCGCACCGCGGTGCGCTCGTAGTGCCGCATCTCCTCGATCTGCCGGACGTACGGCTTGATCGCGGAGAAGAACGCCCCGAAGTGCTCGCCACCCCGGAAACCCTGCAGGTGATCCTCGGCCGAGGTCCACGTGATGCGCAGGATGTACGACTCGGGCTCGTCCACGCACCGGGACAGCTCGTAGTCCACGCACTGGGGCGCGGCCGCCAAGGACACCGCGGCACGCTCGTAGGCGGCTTCGAACGCATCCGCGTCCTGCCGGTCGATCCGGTAGCGGATGTACTCGACGATCACGTGAGCACCGTCCCGGGGGCTGCGCCTCTCGAAAATAGGATCATGATTGCATTGTAATCATGTAATGGTCGCCGGGTCGGCATGATCGGCGTGAATCAGCTCAAGAAATGCCGTGGCCGCCGGAGACCGCCGGTTGTCCCAGATCAGGTGCTCCACCCGCGTGGGAGCATCGCGAAGACGAATGACACGCAGGTCGGCGAAGCGCGGCGCATAGGCGGCGGGAAGCATGCCCACGCCGAGGCCCTGCCGCACCAAATCGACCATGAGATCGGCGGACGACACCTCGAAGGGCACCTCCCGCCGCACCCCTGCCGCCGCGAACGCCTCGTCCGACTGCGCCCGACCGGCCGCACCGACACGGAAGTCGATGAACGGCTCGTCCGCCAGCCCCCGCAGGTCCACCTCGGTCTCCGTCCGGTGATAATCGGGCGCGACCACCGCGACCAGTTCGCCCCCGCCGAGGCGGCGGCTCTGGACGCCCTTGGGTTCCGCACGCGCCGGCAGGCCGAGAAACGCGACGTCGACACCACCCTGCCGGACCCGCTCGATCAGCTCATCGCTACCCGCCGCGGTGAGCGTGATGTGCACCCCCGGATAACGCCGGCGATAGTCCCGCAAGGCGACCGGCAGGTTGACGGCCGTCACCGTGGGGATGGCGCCGACGGCGAGCCGTCCCCGGATCTCCCCGGCGGAGGCCGCGACCTCGGCCCGCGCGCGATCCGCGGCCTCCAGACACTCCCGGGCCGCGGCGAGGAACGCCTCCCCGGCCGGCGTCAGCCGCACCCGCCGGCTGGTCCGCTCGAACAGCCGCGCGCCCAGCTCCCGCTCCAGAGCGGCGACCTGATGACTGAGCGCCGACTGCACCACACGGCAGCGCTCGGCCGCCCGGGTGAAGTTCCTGGTCTCTGCGACCGCCACGACATACCTCAGCTGCTGCAGCTCCACTCACCCATGATGAACCACGATCGATATCGATGAAAAGTATGTGTTGGACTCATCAATCGTTGATCGCGCACCCTTGATGACGACGGCTCGACCACGCCCTCCACCACGTCCCCCACCACGCCCTCCGCCGCCGGCTCCTTCCGCCGGCCGAGCCCGCATGCCGTCGGCGGACGATCAACCACCGGAAAGAACACCAATGATCACTCACGGCACACACCCGCATGCGACCGTAAGGTCATGGCTCGGCGTCGCGGCGATTACCGCCAGCCTCTTCGTCTTCCTCACGACCGAGCTGATGCCCGTCGGCCTGCTCACCCCGATGAGCACCAGCCTGCGCATATCCGTAGGCGCCGCCGGGCTGATGGTCACCCTGTACGGCGTCTCGGCAGGGCTCGGCGTGCCCTTCATCGTGGCATGGACCAGGCGCGTCAACCGCCGCGTCCTGCTGTCCACGCTGCTGGCGATACTGACCCTGGGAAACACGATCACCGCGATCTCCCCGAACTATCCACTGGTCCTGACGACACGGCTCATCATGGGCTTCGCCAGCGGGGTGTTCTGGGCCATCGGCGTGAGCATGGCGATGCGCCTCGTCGCGGAACGCCACGCGAGCAGGGCGGCCGCGATCGTGATGTCCGGCATCTCGATCGCCGCGGTCGTCGGCATACCACTGGGAACACTCCTGGAAAGCCTCACCGGCTGGCGAACCACCTTCCTGATCTGGGCCGGCCTCAGCGTGCTGGTGTTCCTCGCGGTCGTCACCGTCATCCCGTCGCTGCCGTCGACGAACGCGGTCTCGGTGCGGGAAGTCTTCGGCCTCCCGCTGAAGAACGTGCCGCTGCGCCTGGTGCTGTTCACCGTCGTGCTCTTCGTGCTCGGCCACTTCGGCGCGTACACGTTCGTACGCCCCTACCTGGAGCACAGCGCGGCCGCCACACCCTTCTTCATCACCGCGGCGCTGATGGCTTACGGCGCGGGAGGCGCGGCAGGAAACTTCGTCGCCGGACACACGGTGACCAGAAACCCCAGGGGCAGCTTCGTCGTCGGCTGCGCGGGACTCGTGACGTCCTTGCTGCTGCTGCTCACGATCGCTCACGGGGAGGCCGGATCGATCATCGCGCTTGCTGTCTGGGGCGTTTCCTTCGGCGTCGTCCAGCTCTCCCAGATCACCATGACGCAGGCCGCCGCACCCGACACCTTCGAAGCCGCGATGTCACTCAACACCATGGCGTACAACACGTCCATCGCACTCGGCGCGCTGTTCGGCGGGCTGTTCGCCGATCACCTGGGCGTCACGAGCGTCGTCTGGTTCGGTGTGACGCTGACAGCGGCCTCGCTGCTCCTCACCGTCGGCACCCGCCGGCAGACCTCACACGCCCTCCCCGGCGATACGCCGGCACCCACCCGCACGCAGCCGGCCGACCGGGCGTGAGCAGCCGAGGCGCGGGAAACCCCCGGCGAGACCGATCACCACTCGGCCGAGCGGTTCTCGGCGGGGGAGGACGCGCGCGCCGCTCTCCCGGCGCGAACGCGCCCGCCGACCCGCTGGCCGAGAAAGACAGCCGCGCGGTCCAGCGCCTCGTCCGCCTCGTCCAGCACGCCGGCGAACGACTGGAACACGTGCGGCACGCCGGCGGTGACGTCCAGGATGACATCCACTCCGGCCGCCCGGGCGCGCGCGGCCAAGCGGGTGGAGTCGTCCAGCAGGAGCTCGTTGGTGCCCACCTGGAGCAGCATCGGAGGGAAACCCGTCAGATCGGCGAGGACGGCCGGGCTGAGGAGAGGCTGGTGCGGGTCGGCCCCGGCGAGATACATGACCCCGGTGCGTTCGACGGCCTCGCGGGTGAAAATCGGGTCCACGCCTTCCTTTGTGTCCATGCTCTCGCCCGTCCGCGTGGCATCCAGCCCCGGGGAGAACGCCACGACCGCGGCGGGCAGCGGAAGACCAGCGTCGCGCGCGGCGAGACAGGTGGTGACCGCGAGGCCGCCGCCGGCGGACTCCCCGGCGAACGCGACGGCCGACGGGTCCACGCCGCTGTCGAGAAGAGCGCGATAGGCGCCCACGGTGTCTTCGATCGCGGCGGGGAACGGATGCTCGGGGGCAAGCCGGTAGTCCACCGAGTAGGCCTCGAAGCCGGTCCTGGCCACCAGGTTTCCCGTCAGCGACAGGGCGGTCTCGGGGGATCCGTAAACCCAGCCGCCGCCGTGGAAGTACAGGATCGTCCCGGCGCGGCGCCCGTTGTCCGGCTCGACATGCAGAGCGGGCCGGCCGCCGAGCGTCGTCCGCGTCAGGCGAAGGGCGTCAGGCACGATCATCTGCGTCATCAGCGCCTCGAAGCCCGCTCGGAGCGCCTCGACCGACCGGGGGCCCTCGGGCCGTGGCTGTCGCAGCAACGCGTCGACTCGGGCGCGCTGTTCCTTGCTCATACGTACTCCCGCCGTAAGTAGATTCCAGTACACTATATGCCATGGCATCTAAATCGAGCGGGGAGGCGGCCGGCCTCCAGAGCTTCTTCGCCGATCTCGTCCGATGCGAGACGCGCCTGTACAACGCCCTCAACGACCGTCTGCGTGAACGGCACGGCATCGTCACCTCCCAGTTCGAGGCGCTGCGCTACCTGCGCGACCACCCCGGATCCCGCGTGGCGGACCTCGCCGCCGATTTCGCCATCGGCATCGGCGCGACCAGCAAGGGAATCGACCGCCTCGAAAAGCACGGATGGGCCGTCCGCCGGCCGAACCCGGCCGATCGCCGATCCTCCCTGCTGGCCCTGACCGACGACGGCTCGCAACTCGTCGACGCGGCGGAGGCGACCGTCACCGACGCACTGGCCGAGCTGATCGGAGACGCACTCGACGGTCCCCCTGGGGCGGCCACCCGGCAGGTCGTCTCCACGCTGCGCTCCCTGCTCGAACGCGACCAGGTCGGCACGCCCACAGGCTGACCGCGAGAGACGTGAGCCCCGAGGCGACCGCCCGATCAACCGCGAAGCCCGGTCGTCTCCCTCGGGACGGGACGCTCAGCCGGTTGCTCCGCTCGCGCGATCAGAGGCGTCTACGGATGCATCAGCACCGCCTCCGGCCCCTCGCCCGGGATTCAGCCACCCAGTCCGCGAGGCGGCGCAGGAACGTCATGGCGACGGCAGGCGGATCCTGTGCCATCACGCTCGCGTGGAAGGCGTGCGGCATGTCCTCGTACAGGTCGAGGGTCACCTCGGCACCGGCGGCCGAGGCGGCTGCCGCGAAACGCCGCGTGTCGTCCAGCAGCACCTCCGCGGTCCCGGCCACGAGCAGGAGCGGGGGCAGGCCACTCAGGTCGCCGTGCAGCGGAGACTGAGGAGCCTGATCGGCAGGAGCTCCGGCCAGATACTGAGCGGTGACGTGCTCGGCGACCCGGCGACTGATCACATCCCGGCCGTCGTCGACGTCCAGGGAGCGGCTGGACAGGGTCAGATCGGTCAGCGGGGAAATCGCCACGGCAGCACCGGGCAGGGGATCGCCCGCTTCCTTGAGCGCAAGCAACGCCGACAGGACGAGCGTGCCGCCCGACGACTCGCCGCACACGATGACGCGATCGGACGGAGCCCCCTGCTCCAGCAGGCTCCGATACACGGCCACGACGTCGTCCAGGGCGGCGGGATAGGGATGGGCAGGGGCCAGACGCTGGTCCACCTTGAACGCGGGACGCCGGGTGGCCTCGGACAGGCGGCAGGCCATGAGCGGCTCCAGCGCCGGCTGGGCGTGCTCGAAACCGCCTCCGTGCACATACAGGGTGACGCCGTCACCGGTGGCCGACCCTCCCGCGGCGCTCACCCACACTCCAGGAACGCCTCCGGTGTGAGCAAGCGCGGGTGTCACGTCGGCGCCGAGCGCCGGAGCACCGGCGAGCAGGGACCTGATCGCGGCCATCACGGCCGCACGATCGTCTGAGGTGGCCGGGACCAGCGTGGCGTCCAGACGATCCGCGTGCAGCGGGGGAGAGGCGCCTTCCGGCAGGTCCGGGAAGGACACGGAGTGCGGAGTCAACGCGACGACCGGCAGGACGCGGCCGGACCGCGCCTCATAGTCCGCCCATCCGGAGTCGGCCTCCACGGCGCGGGCGAACAGCCGCTCGCGTTCCTCGCCCTCCAGAACGGCGGCCTCGGCCTCGATCGTGAAGACCCCGGTCTCCACGGTGACGCGGGGATCGGCACGCAGATTGTGATACCAGGCCGGGTGGTGCGGCGCGCCGCCGGCCGAGGCGATGACCAGCATGCGGCCCCCCTCATCATTCAGGTAGCCCAGGGGAACCGTGCGACGGACTCCCGAACGGGCGCCGGTGGTGGTCAGGAGGAGCAGCCTGGCCCCCTCGAAAGGGCCGCCCACCTTTCCCCGATTGGCGCGGAACTCCTGGATGATCTGCTCATTGAAGTCGTACGGCATTCTCTGCTTTCTTGATCGGGGCTTGCTCGGTCAGGGCATGGCGAATCGACCGCCTCGCCACATAAGGGCAGGCGGTTGCGAAGGAATGGCGGAAACGCGCGCGGCGGCAAAGGGGCGGCATGACGGCGATTTCGCCGACACCGCGGGCCGCGCCGATACGCGGGAGGAAGAATTTCAGATCACGAGGTCGAAATCGCGGCGGGCCTCGCGCCCGCCCGGCCCTCACGCTGTGGCCGGGTGCCTCACTCGCTTGTGGCCCATGGCCGACCCGGCAGTCACGGCGCTCACGCTATCGCCACCTCAGGAATGCGGCAACACCGCATCTGTACCCATTTGTGACATCGCGGGGGCGGGCCCGTCCTGCGCGGTCCGTGATACGTTCGCCGTCACCGCGCGCCGCCGCGAACCGAGGAGGTGAGACCGATCAACGCTGTGACAGGTCGGGACTCCCTCCCTCACATGGCCTAGGGGAGTGCCCGCAGCAGGCAGGCATCCGAAAGGCGTGAAACGCTGTGCGCTTCATTTCCCAGGCGTCGTCCGACGGCGTCACCGAACAACTCTTCGTCCTCGGTGAGATCCCCGGTGTGCTCTGGACACCGGAAAACGCCGCAGGCGCCCGTCCTCTCATCCTGATGGGCCACGGTGGCGGCCGGCACAAGAAGGACCCCGACGTCGTGGCCCGCGCGCGCCGCTTCGTCACCGGGGGAGGCTTCGCGGTCGCCGCCGTGGACGTCCCCGGCCACGGCGACCGCCCCAAGGACGAGAGGTACGACACGATCGCGACCGAGAACCAGGCCCGTGTCACGGCAGGGGAGGAGCCGGCTCCGCTGATCGCCGCTTTCCAGGCACTCGTGGCTCGCCAGACCGTCCCGGAATGGCGGGCGGTGCTGCGGGAACTCCAGCGACTCGAGCACGTCGGCACCGGGCCGGTGGGCTACTGGGGCGTGTCGCTGGGGTGCGGTCTCGGCGTTCCCTTCGTCGCCGCCGAACCCCGGGTCCGCGCGGCGGTGCTGGGCCTGGGCGGGGCCCTGGCATCGGCCGAGGCCGCCGCGCGGATCACCGTCCCGGTGCGGTTCCTGCTGCAGTGGGACGACGAACGGGTGCCGAGGGCCCAGGGGCTGGCGCTGTTCGACGCATTGGCCTCAGCCGGCAAGACGCTGCACGCCAACCCCGGCAGGCACGGGGAGCTCCCCGCGTTCGAGGCCGACAGCTCGCTGCGGTTCTTCCAGCGGCACCTCGGTTGAGGCCGTCGGCCACGCCACGGGTGAGCCGGGCCGGCGTGCGGGGGAGCACGACGTGCGGCTCTCCGGTCATCTGTCGTCGCCGACCACAGACAGGGCCGTGCGGAGCCGGTCGGCGAGCTCGACGGCCTGCTGCGCCGACCAGGGGATCACGCCGTTCTCGGTCATCAGAGCGTGGTACTGCTGCTGCTCGTAAGGAGTTCCTGGAGGCAGGGGAGCGACATGCCAGTGCAGGTGGGCGTTGCCCTGCTGACTGCCCAGGGAGAACAGGTAGGTGCGTTCGGAGGGGACGACCGCCTCGACCGCCAGGGCGATTCGGCGAACCGTACGCATCAGCCGGAGGTAGGCGTCTTCGCCAAGGTCCCGTACGACATGCTCGACGTGGGCTTTGGGCGCCACCAGGACCTTGCCGGGAATCGTGGGGTAGCGGTCCAGGAAAGCGACGTGGTACTCGTCCTCGAAAACGATCTGCTCAAGGTCGTAGCCGGGAGCGCCCGCCAGGATGGCGCAGATGAAGCAGGGGCCGCCTTTGGTGCGGCGAACGTACCCGGCGAGATCGAACGGCTCTTTCCGCCGGGGCGACAAATCACCTTCGCGAGCCAGGGCGGGAAGGTCCTCATCGGAGGGATGCACGCTCATGGCCGCCACCGTAGGTGGCGCTAAGGCTGATTGGCGAATGTCCGGTCACCGACGGAAAGAGCGGACATTGCGTCTTATACAAGACAGAATTCACCTTCTGTCCGGTATGGGAATGAATAGGGGCTTTTGTCATACCTGAGGAAGGGTGGACGCCCGGCGGTGACGGCCACAGGCGAGATCCTGGGACCCGGGTGTCGAGAATGCGGCACCGGCTCCGTCCCAGGTCTGCGGGCGGCCATGACGGGCCGCGACAAAGGAGGATCACCATGACGATTCAGCGGATGGACAACGTCGGCATCGTGGTCGACGACCTGGAGGCCGCCGTTGCGTTCTTCGTGGAACTCGGCATGGAGCTGGAGGGAAAGGCGCTGATCGAGGGCCCTTGGGCGGCACGCCTCGTCGGGCTCGACGACCAGCGAGTCGACATCGCGATGATGCGGACCCCGGACGGCCACGGGCGGATCGAGCTGGCGAAGTACCACACGCCGGCGGCGATCGGCGGCGTGCCGGAGGACGCCCCGGCGAACACGCTGGGCATTCGCCGCATCATGTTCGCCGTCGACGACATGGACGAGGTCATCGCGCGCCTGCGCACCCACGGCGCCGAACTCGTCGGCGAGGTGGTGCAGTACGAGGACGCGTACCGGCTCTGCTACATCCGTGGGCCCGAGGGAATCGTCGTCGCGCTGGCCGAGGAGGTCGGCTGACGGTCTCGTCGTGGAGACGGCGTATGCGCACATTGAAGGGCGTTACGAATACCTGCCGACCACCCCCTCTCAGCACCTTCCGCCATTGCTCGATAATGAACATTATGTCAAGTTGGCTAGTTTCGACCACTCCTCCCGCCGGTCCGTTGCCCGTGTAGGACCGGACGGCTCCCTCCGAGTGCGAGCCTGCCTCGGTGCTCGCGCACTCGACATTGAGCGACTCGGGACCGGACCGGTCGTACGCGGGCGACGGACCGGCGGGTGTGGCGCGTGAAGGCACCGGGACCGTACGGTGCGCTCGGCGGCAGATCAGCGGATCCCCCGCCCGCGTGTGTGGCCGATCGCCCGATTACCCTCGGTAATCGGGCGCCTCTCCCCCGCTGTTCAGCCGTTCGTGCCCGCGTGCATGAGCGCGACGTACCCCTCCTCCAGCGAGGGCTGGACCGGTACGGCGCGGGGGTCGGGCCGGGAGGAGCTGACGAGACGGTAGTGGGTGCCGTCAGAGCGGCTCACGGCGGAGACGACGACGCCGGTGGCGGGCGGTCCCTGGCCGACCAGTTCCCAGGTCACGCCTTCGGCCCGCTGGACGATGTCGGCGACCTGGCCGTTGAAGACGACCCTGCCGCGGGCCATCACGGCCGTGTCGCGGCAGGTCTGGGCGACGTCCTCGACGATGTGGGTGCTGAGCAGCACGGTGCGGCCGGCGGCGATGGAGGCCAGGAGCGTGCGGAAGCGGATGCGTTCCTCGGGGTCGAGCCCGGCGGTGGGTTCGTCGACCACGACGAGCGCGGGGTCACCGAGCAGGGCCTGCGCGATGCCGACGCGGCGGCGCATGCCGCCGGAGAAGCCACGCAGCTTGCGGGTGGCGGCGTCGGCCAGGCCGACCATGTCGAGCAGCTCCCCGATCTGGCGGCGGCGCGCGGCGGTGTCGTCGAGCCCCTTGAGCAGGCCGACGTAGTCGAGGAACTCCCGGGCCGACAGATCGGGGTAGAGACCGAGGTCCTGAGGCAGGTAGCCGAGCCGGCGTTGTACGGCCAGGCGGCCGGTCCTGGTGGTGAGGTCGTGGCCGCCGACGCGTACGGTGCCGGCGGTGGGCGGCAGGACTCCGGCGAGCACGCGCATGAGCGTGGTCTTGCCCGCGCCGTTGGTGCCGAGCAGGCCGTACATGCCGCCGGGGACGGTGAGGTCGAGTCCGTCGAGGGCGGTGACCTTGCCGAAGGTGCGGCGCAGCCCGGAGATCTGGATGTCCATGCGAGGTGTCTTTCTGGAGGTCAGGCGGACAGGTTTCTGCGGCGCAGCAGCGGTGGGGCCAGGGCGAGGGGTGGGAGGCTGAGCAGGAGGAGCAGGGCGATGGCGACGACGGCCGTCGCGCCGCCGGGCTCGGGGCGCAGGAACTCCAGCCAGCCGTCGGTGCCCGCGTACAGGGCCCGCTCCCCCATCAGCCAGCTCGCCGGGTAGTCGCCGAGGGGGGTCAGCAGGGTCCCGGTCAGTGAGGGGAACAGGTCGGGGTTGAGCATGTTGCCCCAGAACCAGTAGCCGACGAACAGCACCCGGAACAGCGGGGCGGTCGTCAACAACGGGCAGACGAGGGCGAAGGCGGCCACGAAGGCCAGCCCGGGGAGGGTGATCACGGCGAAGGCGACGGCCGCCCAGGCGAACAGGGCGGGGTCGTGCCGGTGGGCGGTCTCGCCGGCGGCGGCGGTGAGGAGGACCAGCGCGGCGGGGACCGCGGTGGAGGTCAGGCCGCCGAGGTACTTGCCGGCGGCGAGCGCGCCCCGGCCGGTCGGGAGGCTTTCGAGCAGGGACGCCAGGCCGAGGCGGCGGTCGCGGGTGAGGCGGTCGGCGAGCACCATTCCGAAGCCGATCGGCAGGAGGATGGACATCAGCAGGGCCCAGCCCGCCATCACCTCGCGGGGTGGGGTGCCGAGGGGCAGGTGGCGTGGTCCGCGGTCGCCCTGGGTGAGGGTGAGGACGACGGCGAGGGTGGCGGTGGTGATCCACAGGGATCGTTTGCGGATCTGCATGCGGAACTCGTAGCGGGTCACCGCCCACGTCTGTCGCACGGTGGTCATGTCTCCTCCTCGGTGAGCAGGCGTTCGGGGCGGCGCAGCAGGATCAGGGCGAGGGCCGCGAGCAGTGCCCCAGAGGTGGCCAGCGCCGCGCGGTTGGCGTTCCAGTCGGCGGGGACGCCGATGCGGGTGGTCATGAACAGGAAGAACGGGCGGAGCCCGGGGGTGGTGGCGAAGGACGTGGCGAACAGTTGTTCGCCGAGCCATACGGCGGCGACGGTCGTGGTGGCGAGTACGACGCTGCGTCCGAGTGCGGCGATCAGGAGGGCGAGCCCGGTGAGCCACAGGAGTGGGGCGGCCCAGACGAGGGGCGCGTACGGCAGGCCGGGCCCGTTCCACCAGCCGCCGACGGCGAGTGCGGCGGAGAGGGCGATGGACAGGGCGGCGCTGAGGATGCCGAGGACGGCCAGGCGGCGGCCGAGGGTCGTGGTGTACGGGGTGGGCAGGGTGAGCTGGAGTTCGCGGCTGGGGTCGCGGGAGACGACGGCGACGGCGGCCATGCCGGCGGACAGCGGGATGAGTGCTTCGAGTCCGGTGAGCAGGATGCGTTCGAGTTGGGGGCGTGTGGTGCCGAAGGCCGCGGCGGTCGCGGTGAGGGCGAGGGTGGCGGCGAGTGCGGCGGCGGGGGCCGCGCACGCGGTCCAGCCGGCGCGGCGCAGTTCGTGCCGCCACAGGGGTAGGTGCTTCACGGGGGGTTGGTACCGGCTGGGGTGTGAAGGTTCATCGCCAGATGTGTCGGGCGTGCCGGGATCGGGGCAGGCGCGGGCTGAGCAGGAATGTGGTGGCCACGACGGCGGCGGCCGCGGTCAGTACGGCGGGGCCGGGTGTCCATAGGGGGTCGACGAGGCGGAGTACGGCCGGGCTGAGGCCGGTCGGGGCGGTCTGGCCGGTCGACAGGGCGCGGGCCAGCCAGAGTGCGAGGGCGGTGGTGACGCCGGCGGAGGGCCGGTAGAGGACGGAGAGGGCGAAGCTGGTCGCCGACAGGGGGACGAGGGGGCCGAACCAGGCGGTGACCAGTCCGGCCGCTCCCCCGCCGGGGGTGAGTGCGGTCAGCGCGAGGGTGGCGAGCAGGCCGGCGGTGACGGTGGCGGTGAGCACGAGGGTGAGCCGGGCGAGCAGGACCACGCGGGGTGGGGTGGGCAGGGCGGCGGCGAGTTCTGCGGGCGGGTCGTTGTCGGTTCCGCAGGCTCCGGCGACGGCGAGCGCTGCCGCGAGTGGCACGGTCATGGCGAGGATCTGTGCGGCGTGCCTGGTGGGGGCGAGCGCGGCCAGGATGGCGCCGCCGGCGATGAGTGCGGCGGCGAGTGCCCAGACGGGCCATCGGATGAGGGTTCGCTGGCGGGTGAGGATGCCGAGTGCGCGGTGGAGGGGCCGGGTGCCGATGTCGCGCCGGTAGGTGGGGACGGGCCGCGTGGCGTCGGGGGTGGTTGTGAGGCGGCGGCGGATGGCGGTGAGGATGTCCGGGGATGGTGGGGCGACGCGTGCGGTGGTGTCGTGTACGGCGGTGGCGGTGGCGTGCCATGCGCGGGCCTGGGTGGCGCAGGCGGGGCAGCCGGCCAGGTGGGCGGTGACGGCGGCGGCGTCGTCGCCGGTGAGGTGGCCTGCGGCGTAGGCGGGCAGTTGGTGGGTGGGGTGGGTCATCGTGGTCTCCCCTCGACCTCGACGGGCAAGGCTCTGGCCAGGGCGGCGCGTGCGGTGAACAGCCGGCTTTTGACCGTGCCGACGGGGATGTCCAGGATTTGGGAGATCTCGGCGTGGGACAGTCCGGCGGACAGAGCGAGGGTGAGGACTTCGCGGTGGGTGGCGGGCAGTGCGGTGAGCGCGGCGGCGACGGCGGCGGTGTCGGCGCGGGCGAGGGTCACGACTTCGGGGTCGGGTTCTGTGGATGGGAGGTGGGCGGCCTCGTCGAGGGGGCGGGGGGCGGGGCGGCCGCCGTTCATGCGTTTGAGCGCTTGGCGGCGGCAGATGCCGTACAGCCAGGTGCGGACGGTGGAGCGGCCTTCGTAGGTTCGGGCCGAGCGCCAGAGGGCGATGAAGGTTTCCTGGAGGGCCTCCTCTGCGGCGCCGCGGTCGCGGAGCAGTCCTTCGGCGTAGGCGAGCAGGGCGTGGGCGTGCCGGGTGTAGAGCAGTTCGAAGGCGTGCTCGTCTCCTGCGGCGACCAGGCGCAGCAGCGGGAGGTCCGTGTCGTCCATCGTGTGTGGGTACTGTGCCGGGCCGCGGGGTTCGGCGCTAGTCGGTGTGATACCCCTCACCATGTCCGGTTGCTTCGGGTGCGGGTGCCTACACGGGGTGGCTCATGACGTGAGACGGCTGGGAGGGGCTGTGAGCGGCGGCTCACTGACTACCTGGTCTGCTGGTTGTTCGGACCGGACGGAGGCGGTCAGCCACAGGCCGGTGAACACGGCGCAGGCCAGCGTCACGGCACCGGCCGTGAGGAAGGCGCTGTTGAGGCCGGATTCGAAGGAGGCGCCGCCGGACTCCCGGGTGTGGACGATCGCCCCGAGCACGGCCACGCCGAGCACCGCGCCGATCTGGCGGGTGGTGCTGCTGACGCCCGAGGCGAGGCCGCCCTCCTGTGGGCTGACCGCCTGGATGGCGGCCCCGGTCAGCGGTGACATGGTGAGTGCGAATCCGGTGCCGACGACGGCCAGCCGCCACCACACGTTCCCGTAGCCGGTGTCGGCGTGGACGAAGCCCAGCGCGAGCAGTCCCAGCCCGGCCAGCGCCAGGCCGACGGCGGCGACGGCCCGGAAGCCGTACCTGGCCGCGAGGCGGCCCGCGTACGGGCTGACGATCACCATGGCCAGTGAGGTGGGCAGGGTCCGCAGCCCGGCGACCAGGATCGAGGTGCCCTGGACGTAGACGAAGAACTGGGAGAAGAAGAACGACGACCCCATGAGTGCGAACCCGACCACGACCATCGCGGTGTTGGACGCCGTGAACAGTCGCCGGCGGAACAGCCGCAGCGGCAGCATGGGCGTCGGCACATGACTCTCGACGACGACGAACGCGGCGAGGAGCACCAGTCCGGCGGCGAAGCCGCCCAGGATCACCGGGGAGGTCCAGCCTCGGGAACCGCCCTCGATCAGGCCGTAGGTCACGGTGCCCACGGCGGCGACGGACAGGACCGTGCCGGGGACGTCGATCGGCGGCGCGCTCGGGTTGCGGGACTCCCCCAGCACGCGCAGCCCGGCCAGCAGCAGGACCGCCCCGATGGGCACGTTGACCAGGAAGATGGCGGGCCAGCCGAAGGCCTCCACCAGGATTCCGCCCGCCAGCGGTCCGGCGGCCAGGCCGATGCCGCTGAGCCCGGCCCACAACCCGATCGCTCTGACGCGCTCCCTCGGGGCGGGATACGCGGCGGCGAGCAGCGCCAGCGAGGCGGGGCTCAGCGCCGCGGCCCCGGCGCCCTGCAGCACCCGCCCGGTGATCAGCCAGCCGATCGAGGGTGCGAGCGAACACACCACCGAGGCGGCCGTGAACACCGCCACCCCGGCCAGGAACACCCGCTTGCGGCCGAACCGGTCGGCGAAGACGCCGCCCGACAGCAGCAGCATGGCGACCAGCAGCACGTAGGCGTCGACGATCCACTGCAGGCCGGTCAGTCCGGTGTGGAGCCGCTGCTGCATGTCGGGCAGGGCGGCGCCGACGATCGTGTTGTCGAGCAGCACCATGAACTGGCCTGTGCAGGTCAGGGTGAGCAACGCTTTTACGTGGATACCTTCTCGGCGCGGTTGTTCGGTCGATTCCATGACTGGGCACCCTAATGGCCTGCCGTGGGCGCTCGAAAAGCCGGGAAAATTGCTTCCGATGTGTCTCGTCGCAGGTCAGACGGGGTGACGATGGGGAGGCCATGAAATGGCGCTCCGTGCAATGAGATGAATGTCTCCGTGCTCGCCGGTGCGTGGCCATATCGAGCGGGATTTGTCCAGTGGCGAAATTGCGGGAAACGGCCGCCGAGGGTGGGCGGAGCGCCGGGTTCAGCGGGTCACCGTGGTCTCCTGCTCCATGCGTGACAGCTTCTCGGGGTTGCGTACGGCGTAGAGGCCGGTGACGAGGCCGTCGTCGATGCGTACGGTGATGACGGTGTCGACGTGGCCGTCGACCCGGGCGATCAGTGCGGGGTGGCCGTTGACGTGTGCGGGCTCCAGCGAGGCCGTGGGATTGATCCTGCTCAGCACGTGGGCCACGTGGTCGGCTCCCACGATGGGGGTCAGGGCGGCCTGCTTGAGTCCGCCGCCGTCTGCCAGGAAGACGATGTCGGGGGCGAGGATGTCGAGCAGGTGTTGGAGGTCGCCGGTCTCGACCGCCTGCCGGAATGCGTGGAGGGCGTTGCGGGTCTGGTCCGGGGAGACGGCGTCGCGGGGGCGGCGGGCGGCGACGTGTGAGCGTGCGCGGTGGGCGATCTGGCGGACGGCTGCCTCGTTCTTGCCGACGCCTACGGCAATCTCGTCGTAGTCCAGGTCGAACACCTCGCGCAGCACGAACACCGCCCGCTCGGTCGGCGACAGCGTCTCCAGCACCAGCAGCATCGCCATGGACACGCTCTCGGCCAGCTCGACGTCCTCGGCCACATCCGGCGCGGTCAGCAACGGCTCGGGCAGCCACGGCCCGACGTAGGACTCCCTGCGGCGGCCGAGTGTGCGGAGTCGTTTCAGGGCCTGGCGGGTGGTGATGCGCACGAGGTAGGCGCGCTGGTCCCGTACGGCGTCGAGGTCGACGCCCGCCCACAGCAGCCAGGTCTCCTGCAGCACGTCCTCGGCGTCGGCGGCCGAGCCGAGCATCTCGTAGGCCACGGTGAACAGCAGATTGCGATGGGCGACGAACGCCTCGGTGGCCGGGTCCACGGCGGGCTGCGTCCGGCCGCCGCGGGCGTACGGTCCGGGCGCGTCCGGTGGTCTCTCGCTCATTGACCGGTTCCTGTCTGCTGGTTCTCGACCGTTGCCTGCATACGATCCCGGCGCTCGCCGCTTTGTGACACCCGTCGCCGGTGACGCACGTCACACAGCTGTGCTGTCACAGGGATCGGGTCGCCGGGATCTCTTGCCCGTCAGGACGCCGGATCGTACGGGCCCGGCGTGTTCGCCGTATGGAGAGCTGAGAGGAACGTCATGAACAACGTCATGAACGCAGCGGTTGAGAGCCTTCGCCGCGATTTCGGCGGCGACGTCATCGAACCGGGAGCACCGGAGTACGCGTCGGCCAGCCGGACGGTGCTGGCTTCGGGTGGTCCGGCCTATGTCCTGCGGCCAAGGAGCGTCGGGGATGTGCGGGCAGCGGTCAGGTTCGCCGCCGGTGCGGGGCTTGTGTTGTCCGTGCGGGGCGGCGGTCATGGCTTCGCGGGCTTCGGCACGAACGACGACGGCGTGGTGATCGATCTGAGCGGGCTCGCGAAGGTCGAGGTCGTCGACAAGGAGCGTCACCTCGTACGGATCGGCGGCGGCGCCACCTGGGGGCAGGTCGCGGCCGCCCTGGCCCCGCACGGACTGGCGATCTCGTCGGGTGACACCAGGAGCGTCGGTGTCGGCGGGCTGACGTTGGGCGGTGGCATCGGCTGGAAGGTCAGGAAGCATGGTCTGGCGTTGGACAGCGTGGTCGCGGCCGAGGTGGTGACCGCGGACGGACAGGTGGTGCGGGCCGGTGCGGAGGAGAACCCCGAGCTGTTCTGGGCGATTCGCGGTGGTGGGGGCAACTTCGGCGTCGTGACCGCCTTCACGTTCGCGGCGCATCCGACGACGGACGTCTTCTTCGGCAGGATCGCCTTCCCGGCGTCGGAGGCGGCCGCCGTGCTCCAGGGGTGGGCGGAGTGTCTGCGCCGCGCCCCGGAAGAGCTCACTTCCATCGCGAATCTCGCCAATCCCTTCTCCGGCGGCCCTCGGGCGCCGATCGAGGTACAGGTCGCCTTTGACGGCGACGACCCGCGGCTCGCGGCCCAGGCGATCGATCCGATCCGGCGGCTCGGCACGGTGATCGCCGACGATGTCGCGCTGAGGCCCTACGCCGACACGCTCGTGGACGGCGCCGTCGCGCCGCCGGGGATTCGCCTGTTCACCCGGAGCGGGTTCGTCGACAGGGAGTCGGTGCGCGAGGTCCTTGCGATCCTCGCCGCGGCCGGGGCGGCGGAGGGGGCGCCGTTCGTGTCCGTGCGCAGCGTCGGCGGCGCGGTGGCCCGGGTTCCCCGCGATGCCACGGCCTACGCGCATCGCCGGGCGGAATTGATGATCGTGACCACGGTCGCGGGGCCGGCGCCGGTCGTGGAGGCCGCGCGGCCGGCTCTGGATGCGCTCTGGGCCGGGCTCGCGCCCCACGTCGGCGGCGCGTACGGGAACTTCCTCGCTTTGGCGGGTGAGGAGGATGTGGCGGCGGTCTATCCGCCGCGGACCTACGAGCGGCTGGCGGCGGTCAAGCGCCAGTGGGACCCCGGCAACCTGTTCGCCCGCAATCACAACGTGCGGCCTCGGTAGGCCGCGCGGGCGGGGCGCGTCGTCCGAGGCGCCCGGCCGGGCCGGGCGGTTGGCCGTCGGTCCCGAGCCGGGCGCGCAGCGGTGGTTCGCGGGGCGTGCGTGGTCAGGCGGGGGTGTCGGGCAGGCAGACGGTGACGGCCTGGGGCACGGCTTTGACCGTGATGCGCTTGACCTCGTCGCGGGCTCCCCCGTCCAGTTCGTACGCCATGGGGGTGCGGAGTTTGACCGATACCTTTCTGGCGCGGGTGATGCGGACGAAGGGGGACTTCTCGGCGTTGCCGGCGCTCATGCGGCCGATGGTGCGGGCCCATTGGATGGGGCCTTCCGCGGTGGAGACGCCGACTTCGAGCCAGCCGTCGTCGTAGCGGGCGTCTTCGAAGACGTCGATGCCGCCGGTGACGGTGCCGACGTTGCCGACGAGGACGCAGCTGGCGTCGCCCTCGAACCAGTCGTTGCCGTCGATTTTGATTTTCATCGGGGTCACGGCGCCGCCGACGTGGCGCAGGCCGGTCCAGATGTAGGCGAGGCGGCCGAGGCGGTCCTTGAGGCCGCGGTCGGCGTCGGCGATCATCTCGGCGTCGAGGCCGACGCCTGCCATGACGGCGAAGTGCTCGCCGTTGATCTTGCCGAGGTCGAGTCTGGCGCGGCGGCCCTCGAAGCCGATGCGTACGGCCTCGGGGAGGTCTTCGGGGATGCCGAGGTTGCGGGCGAGGAGGTTGGCGGTGCCGGCGGGGACGATGGCGATGGCGGCGTCGCTGCCGGCGAGGGCGTCGACGCACCGTTGCACGGTGCCGTCGCCGCCCCAGAGGAAGAACAGCTCGGCGCCGTCCTTGAGCGCCTGGCGGACCTTCTTGGGGGCCTTCTTGCTCTTGGGGACCTCGTACCAGAGCAGGTCGCCGACGTCGTAGCCGGTGATGAGCTTGCGGAGCTCGTCGAGGCCGCCGCCGACGGTCTTCTTGCGGTGTGCGATGACGGCGACGCGGGGTGGTGCCGGGGTTCGGGGGGTGGCGGGCGCGGCGGCGTGATCGTCCGCGGGCCGCCGGTCAGCGGATTTCACCATGGACCGGCGGCTACCCGGATGGGGCGCGGTTAGGCCTCGGGGAGGGTGTAGTCGAGGAGGTAGTGGTGGCCGTCGTCCACGCGGATGGCGCCTTCGCCGGTGAGGCCGGCCAGTTCGCCGGTGCCGCTGGTGGGGACGATCTGCCATTTCATCCACTGTTCGCCGTTGTGGCTGCCGGCGCTGTGCTGGAGGGTGAAGGTGCCCTTGCGGCCGTGGAGGGTGCCGTCGAAGTGTTCGACGCCGACGTAGGCGGCGGGGCCTTGGGGGGTGACCACGGTGAGGATCTCGGTGGTGCTGGTGCCGACGAGGTCGCCGTGGAAGGTCTTGGTGATGTGGTTGCGGCCGAAGGTGGCGCCCTCCTTGTCCTCGGTGGCCAGTTCGGTCCAGTTGGTGATGTCGAAGGTGCCGGTGGCGTGTCCGTTCATGGGTCCAGGGTGCCGCGTGTTCCTGTCATCTGCTGTCAGGTAGGGCGATGTCCGATGGGTGAGCGGAAGGAGAAAGTTAGGCGAATGCCGTGAAGCCCGCCACTTTGCAGCCGTTCATGACAGATGATCGGAGGCATGGGTTTCCCCCGACCGGCCGTCCCGGTCCTCGCGGGCCGGTCCGTCCAAGCCCGTTCGTCGCGATGCTGATCTCCCCCTTCCCTTCCCAGGAGGGCCGCAGGACCGCGTACAAGGTGTTCGGGTCGGCCGCGACCGCTCCGCGCCGGGCGCGCGCGTTCGTGCGGTGCCAGTTGCGGGGATGGGAGCTCGCGGATCTGGCCGAGACGGCGGAGCTGGTCGTGTCCGAGCTGGTGACGAACGCGGTGCGGGCGACGGACGCCGTGGTCAGCCCGCCGATGGCCTCGTCGATGTTCCCGGTGGCCCTGCGTACGGTGGCGTTGCGGGTGCGGGTGGCGCCGGGACGACCCAGCCTGTTCATCGAGGTGTGGGACGTCAGCGACCGTGACCCGGTGCCGCATGGCGAGGCGGGGGGTGAGCTGGGCGAGGGCGGCCGGGGGCTCGTGCTGGTCGGCAGCCTGGCCCGGCGCTGGGGTCATTACTCGGCGCCGGATCGCGGCAAGATCGTGTGGTGTGAGCTGGCCATCTCTCCGGTGGAGGGGGCGCGCTCGCCGGGGGCGGCGGGTGCTCCGGCCGCCGGTTCCGTACCGGGCGGGAGGCCGGGTCCGGCGGCGGTTCCGGCTGCGGGTCAGCAGGGTACGGATCGGCAGGGTACGGATCGGCAGGCTGCGGCGGTCGCGGTCGCCGCTGAGGGAGCGTCCGCCGGAACGTCTGCGGGGACGGCTACGGGGACGCTGCCGCGGCGGGTGCGGCGGCACCCGGTGGGCGCGCGGGACGACGGTCCGGACGAGGCGACGCTGCTGCGGGTGCTGGAGGGCCTGCGGGCCCTGGACGTGTCCGGGCCCGACCGCCGCTGATCCCCCGGAATCCCCCGGCGGATGCGCGGTGTGATGCCCCGGGGATGCCCGGGGAATCCGCGGCGGGTCAGGGGACGACGGTGACCGGCCAGCGGCCGGTGCGGACCAGGCGGAGCGCGACCGAGCCGATGAAGCGGTGGCCGGCCTGAGTGGAGGCTCCCACCACGACCGCGTCCGCCCTGATCTCGTCGGCGATCCTGGCGAGGACGCCGGCGGCGTCGCCGTGCTCGGTACGGAAGGTGTAGTCAACACGGGAGTGGGCGGTCTGGACGAAGTGCTCCACTTGCGCGCGCAGGTCCGCGGCGACCTCCTCCCCCGCCTCGATCACCGATGCCGACGCGGCCGGCACCATCGTGCTGATCGCTCCGGGGTTGGTGACGTAAACGAGGACGACGTGCGAACCCTGGCGGCGGGCGAGGCCCCAGGCATAGGCGGCGGCACGTAGGGAGGTCTCCGAGCCGTCGATGCCGACGAGGATCACTCGCGGGCCGTCGGTGCCCAGCTCGAACGTGTTCACGCAAGTCAGGGTACGGCCACGCCGGGGCGGCCGCATCCGGGCCCGGGTCCGGGGGCGCGCCAGGGTGGATCGGGTGGCGGCGCGGCGGGTTCGCAGGGTTCGGCGGGGAGGCGGCGCAGGGCCCGGCCGGTGGGCACGGATAACCTGTTGCGGAAATGTCGGGGCCGTTGGTTAGGGTCTCGGATTGTGGCCGATCAACCTTTGATCTACGCGCGTGGCCTGGTCAAACGCTTCGGGGAGTTCACCGCCGTCAACGGGATCGACCTCGACGTGGCGCCGGGTGAGGCGTTCGGTTTCCTCGGGCCCAACGGGGCCGGCAAGTCGTCGACCATGCGGATGATCGGGTGCGTGTCCACGCCGACCGCCGGGGAGCTGCGGATCCTGGGCATGGACGCGGTGCACGACGGGCCGAGGATCCGCGCGCGCCTGGGGGTGTGCCCGCAGCTCGACAATCTTGATCCCGACCTGACGGTGCGGGAGAACCTGGTGACGTACGCCCGCTATTTCGGGCTGTCGCGGGCGGAGAGCCGCAGGCGGGCCGACGAGTTGCTGGAGTTCGTGCAGCTCGGCGACCGCGCGGGCGGGAAGGTCGAGCCGCTGTCGGGGGGCATGAAGCGGCGGCTGACGATCGCGCGGGCGATGGTGAACGATCCTGATCTGGTGCTGCTCGACGAGCCGACGACGGGGCTGGACCCGCAGGCCCGTCACCTGTTGTGGGAGCGGTTGTTCCGGCTCAAGCAGCGGGGCACCACGCTGGTGCTGACGACGCACTACATGGACGAGGCCGAGCAGCTGTGCGACCGGCTGGTCGTGATGGACGGCGGCAGGATCGTGGCGGAGGGGTCGCCGAGGTCGCTGATCGAGACCTACTCGACGGCCGAGGTGGTCGAGTTGCGGTTCCCCGGCATGCCCGAGGTGGGGCCGCGATACGCGGCGGCGCTGGAGGGGGTGGGCAAGCGGGTCGATCCGCTGCCGGATCGGGTGCTGGTCTACGTGGACGACGGTGACGCCGCGCTCGCGGAGATCCAGCGGCGCGGTCTGGAGCCGACGAGCGTGCTGGTGCGGCGGTCGACGCTGGAGGATGTGTTCCTCCATCTGACGGGCCGGACGTTGGTGGACTGAGATGGCCGTGACCCACGGGGTGCATCCCACGATCGCGGTGCTGGAGCGGCACCTGACCCTCTACCGGCGGTTGTGGCAGGCGTCGGTGTTCTCCTCGTTCCTGCTGCCGGTGCTGTTCCTGCTGAGCATCGGCATCGGTGTGGGGAGCTATGTCGGCAGGGTGCAGGGGGTCGACTACCTGTCGTGGATCGTGCCGGGCGTGCTCGCGTCGACGGCCTTCCAGATCGCGGTGGGCGAGTCGACCTTTTCGGTGCTGGGCGACTTCAAGTGGGTCAGGGCCTATCACGCGATGCGGGCCACGCCGGTGGGGCCGATGGACATGGTCCGGGGGCATCTGCTCTATCTGGTCTTCCGGGTGACGATCGCGGTCGTCGCCTTCCTGGTCGTGGTGGTGTTCTTCGGCGGGCTGCACTCGCCGTGGGCGCTGGTCACCCCGCTGGTGTGCGCCTTGCTGACGGTGTCGGTGGCGGCGCCGGTGACGGCGTTCGCCGCCACGATCGACCACGACAGTTATTTCTCCCTGGTGTTTCGGCTGGTGGCTCTTCCTTCGACGTTGTTCGCGGGGGTGTTCTTCCCGGTCGAGCAGCTCACGCCGGTGTTTCGCCCGCTGGCGTACGCCTCGCCGTTGTGGCATGCGGTGGAGCTGTGCCGGGCGGCGACGCTCGGCACGGCCCCGGCCTGGCCGGTTCCGGCGCATGCCGCCTATCTGCTGGTGTGGGCGGCGGCGGGTCTTTTCCTGGCGGTTCGGGCGTTCCGCCGGAGGCTGGAGGACTGATGATGACGACGCTGGTGGCGTCCCGGGTCTCCCCCGGCCGGGTGGGCGCCGTCATCGGCCGCAACGTGGGGGCGCTGCGCTCCGGGCCGTCGTACTGGATCGTGCTGCTGTCGGGCTTCTTCGAGCCGCTGCTGTATCTGCTGTCGATCGGTGTCGGCGTGGGCGCGCTGGTCGGTGATCTGACAGTGGACGGGCGGACCATGTCGTACGCGTCGTTCGTCGCGCCGGCGATGCTGGCGGTGTCGGCGATGTCGGGGGCGCTGGCCGAGACGACGTACAACTTCTTTTTCAAGCTGAAATACATGAAGACGTTCGAGGCGGTGCTGGCGACGCCGGTGCGGCCCGCCGAAGTCGCGGTGGGCGAGCTGGTGTGGGCGATCGTCCGGGGTTCGCTCTACACCGTGATCTTCCTGGTCGTGATGGTGGCGATGGGGCTGACGGAGCCCGGCTGGGCGTTGGCCGCGTTTCCGGCGACCATTCTGGTGGGGCTGGCCTTCGGCGGGCTGGGGATGGCCGTCAGCACGTTGATGCGCGGCTGGCAGGACTTCGACCTGATGGGCACCGGGCAGTTCGCGTTGTTCCTGTTCTCCGGGACGTTCTCCCCCGTGCAGGATTATCCGGTCGGGGTCGAGGTGCTGATCCAGCTCACGCCGCTCTACCACGCGGTGGAGCTGGTGCGGGGCCTGTGCATGGGAGTGCTGGGGTGGGGGCTGCTGGGGCATGCGGTCTACCTGGTCGTGCTGGCCGGGGCGGGGGTCTGGTTCGCCTCCCGGCGCCTGACCCGGGTCCTGTGTGACTGACGGCGGGTGCGGGGTCGACTCGCGGCCCCGCACCCGCCGGTGCCCGGGCGCTCAGGCGGATGACGCGTCGATCTGTACGCGGTCGCTGTCGCCGTCCGACAGGAACGACGCCAGCGACCGCCCCTCCTCGGTCACGGCGGCGCGGTCGGATCGGGACAGGCGGCGCAGCGGGGTGACGGTCACGGTGCCGGTGCCGGCGGTGAGGTTCCAGGTGGCGGCGACCCGGCCGTCCACCAGGACGACGCGGGCGCCGGCGACCGACAGGCCGCGGTGGGCGTCGTCGACGATGCGGCTGCGGTCGTGGTAGCCGAGGATCGCGTTGTCGAACGCCGGCAGGAAGCGCACGGGCGCGGGGGTGCCGGGGTCGGGACGCGGCGCGCCGGGCAGGTCCAGCAGTTGCCGGCCCCGTTCGTCGCGGAAGGCGATGAGCTCTTCGCGTACGGCTTCGACCGCGGCGGGCAGCCCGGCCAGGCCGCACCAGGCGCGCAGGTCGGCGGACGCGGCGGGCCCGAAGGCGGCCAGATAGCGGCGGACCAGCGCCCGCCCGGCCTGGTCGGATCCGTCCGGGGAGAGCGGGGCGATGTCGCGTCCCAGCCATGCGGCGAGGGGAAGGTTGCGTACCCCTGCTTTGGCGCGCCACAGTCCGCGCGGGGGCAGCTGGGCCATGGGGATGAGCGCGGCGACGAGCAGCTCGCCCAGGGCCCGGCGCGGCGGCGCGGGCCAGCGGTGGGTGAGCGCGTCGACGAGTTCGGCCATGGTGCGGGGCCGTCCGTCGGCCATGACCTCCCGGCCGGCCGCCGCCACCTCGTCCGGATCGAGCCCGGCCAGTTCACGGCGGTAGGTGGTCAGCACCCGCCGGCGCAGCATGGCGTCGTGCCGGGCACGCCAGGCCAGCGCGTCGGCGGCGGTGACGAGGTGGACGGTGCGGCGCATCAGGTGGGTGCGCACCACGTCCCGTCCGGTCAGCAGGCCGTCCAGGGCCGCGGGGCGGAAGGCGCGCACCCGCGACCACAGCCCGGCGAACGGCTCCTGCGGTTCCTGTGCCTGCATGCCGCACAGGTGCGCGACGACGCCGAGGACCGGTGTGTCGGTGCGGTCGAGCAGGAACTGCCGGGCGAGCGTGGCACGGTTGAGCGCGCGGCTGTCGAGGACCGTCATGGTGTCAGGCCACGGCCCGGTCGTCGGCTGGGCGCCTGCGCAGCGCCGGGTGCGTGACGGCCGGCGGATCGTAGGAGATACACACCAGCACGCCCAGGCCGTAGCGCCGGCAGACGGGCAGGACCTCTCGCTCGATCCCGCGGTTGAGGATGGAGTACGTCGGCTGCTCGGTGCGCAGCCGGTGCAGAGCACGCCGTTCGGACACACACTGCGCCTCGACGATCTCCGAGGGCGGCAGGTTCGAGGAGCCGATGGCGTAGACCTTGCCGCTGCGCACCAGATCGGTCAGCGCGGACAGGGCCTCCTCGATGTCGGTGCGGGGGTCGGGGTGGTGGATCTGGTAGAGGTCGATGTAGTCGGTCTGCAGGCGTCGCAGCGAGTGCTCGACCTCGGCGATGATCCACCGCCGTGAGCTGCCGTGACGGTTGGGCCCCTCCCCCATCCGGCCGTTGACCTTGGTGGCCAGCACGACCTCGTCACGCCGGCCTTTGAGGGCCTTGCCGACGATCACCTCGGTCTCGCTGTAGCCGTACACGTCGGCGGTGTCGACGAGGTTGATGCCGGCGTCCAGCGCCCGGTGGGTCATGCGGACGCAGTCGTCGTGGTCGGGGTTGCCCAGTGGGCCGAACATCATGGTGCCCAGGCAGTAGGCACTGACCTCGATGCCGGTTCGCCCCAGCTCGCGCGTTCTCACAGTGGTCCGATTCCTCTTCGATTCAGGGGAGCGGAGGGGTGCGGCAGACGGACGGATGCCCCGCCGCACCCCTCCGCGAGGGAGGTCAGCCGTACTCAGCCGTTGTACGGCGCCGCGACGTCCAGGACCCAGACGACGCCGAAGCGGTCCTTGAGCATCCCGTAGAGCGGCGCCCACTGCGCGGGGGCCAGCGGCTGCACGATGGTCGCGCTGACGGCCAGCTTGCCCCAGAGGGCGGTGAGCTCGTCGGTGTCGTCGCCGCGTACGGAGACGAAGACGGCGTTCTCGCCCGGGTTCCACGGTGTGTGGGAGGGCACGTCGTAGGCCATGACGTGGAAGCCGTTCCCCGCGACCACCTGGCCCCACATCACCCAGTCCGCCTCGTCCGGGTTCTGCACGTTGCCCGCGTCCTTGTAGGTGACGGCGACGACGTCCCCGCCGAAGACGGAGTGATAGAAGCCGAGCGCCGCGCGGGCGTCGCCGCGGAAGTTCAGGTGGGTCGTGGTGGTGATGGACATGATGACTCCCAGCTTTCGATCATTCGGACAAGCGCCGGACGAGCTCGTGTCGGAAGCGGCCGGGCGTGTGCCGCTTCGGCGACGGCGCTCCGGGCGATCGCCGCTGTCGTCGCGTCCCCCCTGTCCGAGAGGATGGTGATCTGCGGTGATCGTGCTTCTGTTCGACTCGGTCGGTATCGACGACCGCAGGTTTCCACGGGTAGAGGACAGGAAGGGTCCTCTACTGGAGCAGGATGGGCTTATGCCGAAGACGTCCGCGCGGCTGCTCGCGCTTCTGTCGCTGCTGCAGACCCGTCGCACCTGGTCCGGCGAGGACCTGGCCGAGCGGCTGCGGATCACTGCGCGCACGGTCCGCCGTGACGTCGACCGGCTCCGTGAGCTGGGTTATCCGATCACGACCTTCAAGGGGCCCGACGGCGGATACCGGCTGGACGCCGGTTCGCAGCTGCCCCCGCTGCTGTTCGACGACGACCAGGCCGTCGCCCTCGCCGTGGCCCTCCAGACCGCCACCACGACCGGCGCCGGCATCGGGGAGGCCGCGGCGCGTGCGCTGCACACCGTCCGGCAGGTCATGCCCGCACGGCTGCGCCACAGGATCGACACCCTCCAGGTCACCGCCGTCGAGCGGTCCGCGGCGCGGCCGGACGTGGGGGTCGACGGCAGCGTGCTCATGGCGCTCAGCGCCGCCGTCCACGCGGCTGAGGTGCTGCGCTTCGACTACGCGTCCGCGTCCCCTCCGGACGCGGACGACGGGGTGCTGACGCCGCCGCGCCGAGTGGAGCCGCATCATCTGGTCACCTGGGGCGGACGCTGGTATCTCGTCGCCTGGGACCTCGACCGGGGGGACTGGCGCACCTTCCGCGCCGATCGGATCACCCCGCGCTCCCCCACGGGGCCGCGTTTCACGCCGCGTGAGGTGCCCGGAGGCGATGTGGCCGCCTTCGTGGCCGGCAGGTTCCGGGGCTTCGACGGCTCGGGCGACTGGCCCTGCCGCGGTGAGGTGATCCTCGCCCTGCCCGCCGCCGCCGTGTCCCGATACGCCCGCGACGGCGTCGTGGAGGAGCTCGGCCCGGACCGCTGCCGGCTCGTCCTGGGCTCGTGGTCGTGGCCCGGCCTGGCCGCCGCCATCGGCAGGTTCGACGCCGACATCGAGGTCGTCGGCCCGGCCGAGCTCAGGGAGGCTTTCGCGCATCTGGCCCGCCGCTATGCCAGGGCCGCGGGCGGCGCGATGGGCGGGGCGGGGAGAGCCGAGCCGATGCTCAGGTCACCGTAGGTGAGCCGGCGCCCGTCGGGGTGGGTGCCGTCCGGGCCATGGAGGCGAGCATGCGGAGTTTCTCGTCGCTCTCGCTGCCCTGATCGGCGTAGTAGAGCACCAGGAGCAGGCCGTCCACGGGGAGCTTGTCCCGGTGCAGGCGCAGCTCGCCGACGACGGGATGGTTCACGGTGGCGGTGCCGCCGTCGAGGGTGCGGATGTCGTGGCGGGCCCAGAGGGTTCGGAAGCGCTCGCTCGACAGGGCGAGCTCCCCCACCAGCTCCACGAACCGCGGGTTGTCGATGTCGTCCCCGGCGGACTTCCTGAAGGCGGCGATGAATCCTTCCGCCGAGCGTGGCCAGTCCTGCTGGAACGCCTGCTCCTCGGGATCGAGCAGCAGTGACCGCAGGCGGTTGTGCCCGGGCTGGAGGCGGGGAGAGAGCGCGACCGCGAGCCGGTTGGAGGCGAGCACGTCGAACGCGCGCCCCTCCACGAAGGCGGGAACCTGCACGCTCGCCAGGAGCTGGTGCAGCCGCGCGGGGACGCGTTCGGGCTTCCTGCGCCGCCGGGGCCTGGGGCGTGCGGCGGCCAGGCCGAGAAGGTAGTCCTGTTCCAGCTCGTCGAGGTGCAGGACCCGCGCGAGCGATTCGAGCACCTGCGTTGAGGGGTTCCGGTCGCGGCCGCGCTCCAGCCGCAGGTAGTAGTCGGCGCTGATGCCCGCGAGCATGGCGACCTCTTCACGGCGAAGCCCCGGAACGCGCCGGTTCGGGCCCGGCGCGAGCCCGGCCTGTTGCGGGGTGACCAGGGCCCGCCGGGCACGCAGGTAGCCGCCGAGCAGGTTGGCGCGGTCGTCGTCGCTCATGTTCGCCATCGTATTTCGGGCTTTCCGCGCCAAGGGGGCCCTGGCAGGACCCCGGAAGACGGGGGCACTGCCTCCAGCCGGAGAAGGGATCGACACTAAAGACGCCGCGGCGCAGGAACCGCAATCCGGAACTTCGACGAGCGCGCCCAGCGGCTTCGCCGCGGACGGGCCCACCCTGAGCAGGAGCATTCAATGGACATCACCAACCGCACGGTCTTCATCGCCGGCGCCACCTCGGGAATCGGTCTCGAGCTCGCTCGCCGCTTCGCCGCGGCCGGCAGCTCGGTCGTCGTCGGCGGCCGGCGAGCCGACCTGCTCGACCGGCTGGCAGCCGAGGGGTTCGGCACCGTTGCCATCGACGTGACCGACCAGGACAGCGTCGGCCGTGCCCGCGACGCGATCCTCCGCAGCCACCCGGACCTCGACACGATCATGACGATGTCCGGGGTCGGGATGCCCGAGGATCTGCGCGATCCCGCGCACTTCGGCGCCGCACGGCAGATGATCGACACCAACCTCCTGGGCACCATCCGCGTCATCGACGCGTTCACCCCGCACCTGGTCGGGCGCGGCGCCGGCACCGTCATCACGGTCACCTCGGGTATCGGGTTCCTGCCGTTTCCGCTCATGCCGACGTACGCGGCGTCGAAGGCCGCGGTGCACGCCTACTCCGAGGCGCTGCGCGCGCAACTGGACGGCACGGGCATCGAGGTGTCCGAACTCGTCCCTCCGGCTGTCGCCACCACGCCCGAGCAGGCTCGGCTCAACCCCCGCGCGCTCGACCTCGCCGAGTTCGCCACCGAGGTGATGGATCTGCTCCAGGCCGATCCCACTCCGCACGAGATCCTCGTCAAGGGCGTGCTGATGCACCGCTGGGCCGAGCGCGACGGCACCTACGCCGATCTGGTCGCCCAGCGGTCGCGGGCGCTCGCGATGCTCCCGAGCCGTCAGTAGGCGCGGACGGGCAGCTCCGGACCGGTCACGGTCGCGGCGAGGCCGCCTCGAGGAGAGCGCGTCCGGCCTCGGTGAGCTCGTGCGTGGCCGTGCGACCGGCCCGGGTGCTGTCGATCAACCCGGCGTCGCGCAGGATCGCCAGGTGTTCGCTTGCCGTCGGGGCGGTGACGCTCACGAGCCCGGCCACGACGCTCGTCTGCAGCGGTGTGGTGAGCGCGGCCAGAATCCTCGATCGGGTCGTTCCCACGAGCCGGTCGAGAGATCTCGGAGTGGGGGGCGCCGCCCAGAGGTACCGCCCGGACGCCGGGTAATAGATCGCCGGGGCCCAGTGGTGTGAGGTGGTGCACTGCACCCGGTCGGTGATGAACAGTGACGGAACGAGAATGAGCCCCCCGGGGCAGTCGACGGCGATGTCGACGGCCGACTCGACGGTGATGGTGTCGCCTTCGCACGCCGCGGAGGGGTGCAGGCGCGGGAGGACCGTGCGCAGCCCCTCGCGGTTGACCTGAAGGGCCCGGTCCAGCATCTCGGCACGCAGCGCCTGCCGCATGGACGGCCACTCCGGTTCCACGGCCGCCTTCCAGAGGCGGCGCACCGCGTCGGCGGCCTCCCCCCTGGTGCGGGCGGGGTCGCCGAGCAGCCGGCGGCCTGTTTCCGCCTCACGGCCGGCGGCGGCGTCGGCCAGCTCGGCGTAGACCTGATCCGCCGGGGTGGACAGGAGGGCGTCCATTCCTTCGTCGAAGGTCGGCTCGCTGGACATCGGCGACGGGTCGAGGAAGTCGGGCCGATAGGCGCCATCGGCCATGAAGACCGTGAGCGCGGTCAGGTCCAGGCCGGAAAGGCGGTGGCGGCGACGGCGAAGCCACGGGTGGAACATCGGGTGACGCTGCGGCTCGGTCAACAGCCGGGCGAGGCTGACCACTTCGTGGATCGGCGACATCGCCCAGCGCACTCCCGCGGCCCCGGCGCCCAATCGGTAGCGGATCATCTCCCGATTGTTAGGCCACCGCCGAAGTGAGCGCGAGCGGAGCGGCGAAGCCCCGAGACTCGGGCCATGACCGACACCACGCAGACGGACGGGTGCTGCTCCCAGCCCGAGCAAGCCGGAAAGACGCGAACGATCCGGCTGGGCGCCGGCGGATCGACCATCGAGGTCCTCGCCCGCAAGGCGGAGACCGGCGGGATCGTGAGCATCTACCGGTGGCGCATGTCGCCCTCCAGCCGGGGACCCTCCCCGCACTTCCACACCACCTTCAGCGAGACCTTCATCGTCGAAGAAGGTGAAGTCGACTACTTCGACGGGCGGGCCTGGCGAACACTGCGGCCCGGCGACACCGCGCATGCCTCGGTGGGCGACGTCCACGCGATCCGCAAGGAGCGCGCCGAACCCGCCACCCTCCTCATGGTGCTCTCACCGGGCGTGCTCCGGGAGGAGTACTTCGCGGAGGTCGCCACTGTGCGCGAGCGGGACCTGAGCCGGCTCCACGACGCCCACGACAACCATTTCGTCCCCGACTACGAGGGGTGACGGCACCGGCGGCACGCCCGCCCCGCCCCGCTCCACGCGGTGCCTGACCATGCGCTCACCGCGCTCGGGCGCGATCACCTGGGGACGGGTCAGGACACGCAGACGCAGAACTCGTTGCCTTCGGGATCCCGCCAGACCTGCCAGAGATCCTCGTGCATCTCCCCTACCGGGGTGGCCCCGAGCGCGGTGGCGCGGGCCACCGCGGCGGCGAAGTCGTCGGATACCAGATCCAGGTGGACGCGGTTCTTCGCGGTCTTGGGTTCGGAGACCCGCTGCAGGGCCAGGTCGGGACCGAGGCTGATCCAGTCGTCCTCGCGACGGGTGATGTCCCGCTCCAGCAGGCGGCTCCAGAACGCGGCGAGCCCGTCGAGGTCGTTGGCGTCGATGACCACGCCACCCACGCGAATGCTCATTGCTCCCCTCTCGGCGTACGGATCGATTATGTCCGGGCCCGGTTGTCCGGCCCGGACCGGATATCGACCATGGCAGAAGGAGGATCTTCCCGAGGAAATGCGAGGGAGCGAGAGCATGAGCCCGGTAGTCATAGGCCGTCTCAGCGGTGAGGACTGGCGCACCTGGCGTCGTCTGCGCCTGGCGGCGCTCGCCGACGCGCCCGGCGTCTTCCACGGCGACCTGGAAGAGGAGCGAGCCTACGACGAGGCGCGGTGGCACGCGTGGACCGAGGACGGTGTCAAGGCGGTCGCGTTCGACGCGGACGCGCCGGTGGGCGTGGCCGCGGGGCGTGTGCCGGCGGACCGGGCCGGGGCCGTCGAGCTGTTCGGCATGTGGGTGCGTCCCCGGGCCAGAGGCGGTCGGATCGCCGAGCGCCTGGCACTGGAGGTGGTGGCCTGGGCGCGCGAGACAGGGCGGTCCCGGGTGGAGCTGTGGGTGATCTCCGGCAACGATTCCGCCGAACGCGTCTACCGGCGGCTCGGATTCCGCGACACGGGCGAGTACGAACTCCACCCGCGCGACCCTGGCCTGCGCAAATACGTCATGGCCAGGGGCGTCGGCGAGGGGTGACGCTGGTCCCCCGAGTCGATCGCACAGGCGACGCCGGTGACGCGGGGTGACGCCGTTCCGGCGCGTCCGCAGCGCGTGCGCGCCCGGGGCCACATGGGTGACGTCCGCCGACCATCGATCGCTCTCCGAGAACACGGTCACGGCGCCGTCGGCGGCACTCGTGCGGCCGGGGTTGGCCTGCGGGCGTACGTCCCCGGGCCGATGCCACCTCGGCGGCGGCCGGTTAGCCTCGGGGCATGAACCCCTCAACGGCCGCCCCGTCTTCTGCGCGCGTTGCCTGTCGCACCGTCGTCCACGAGAGGACGCGCCGCCGATGACGAGAACGAAGGCCATGGCCTGGGTGGGGGGTGCCTCCTACCTCCTCATGGTGGGCCTGCTGGTGTGGGGCGCGCCGGAGGCGCCGGGCACGGTCCACGCCGCCGGTTCCCTGCTCGCCGTGAGCCTGCTCGCCGGCATGGTGCGGCGGATGCCGCTGTCGGCTCTGGCGATGACGCTCATCGGATCCACAGCCGTGGTGGCGGGCCCTCCGAGCGCCGCCCAGGAGAGCCTGGCGGCGTCGTATCAGGGCCAGTTCCTGTCGTATCTGGCAGTGGACCTCGTTCTGGGCTTCGTCGTCGCCACCCGTGCGCGACGGGCTTCGATCGTCGCCGTGGCCGTGTCTTTCACCGTGCAACTCCTGCTGATCGGCGGCTTCGCGCACGGGGACGACCTGACCGTCTACGGGGTGATCGCCCTCCTGGCGATAGCCGCGTCGTGCATGGCCGGTCTGCTGACTCGCGAGCGCCGTGAGCACGCGGCGGCGCTGCGTTCACAGGAGGTGGCCGAGGCCGTGACCGCGGAACGGCTGCGGATCGCACGGGAGCTGCACGACATGGTCGCGCACAGCATCGGCATCATCGCGATCCAGGCCGGCGTGGGGAGCCGGGTCATCCAGACACAGCCGGCGGAGGCCGGCGAGGCGCTGCGCACCATCGAGGCCGCCAGCAGACAGACCCTGTCGAGCCTTCGGCGCACGCTTGTGGCGCTCCGCCAGGCCGACGGGGGCGCGATCGGGCCGGAGCGGTCACCGCTCGCCCCCTCGCCTGGCCTGTCGAACCTCGGACAACTGGCGGCGGCGACCGCGGACGCGGGGGTACGCGTCGATGTGCGCCGCAGTGGGGAGCAACGTCCTTTGCCCGCCGACGTCGATCTGGCCGCCTACCGCATCGTGCAGGAGGCGTTGACCAACGTGGTCCGCCACGCGGACACCGGCCGTTGCCGGGTGGCCATCGACTTCGGAGACGAGGAACTGTCCGTTGAGGTCGTCGACGACGGGTGCGGCGCCACCTGGAACGGATCGGCGGCCCGACCGGCTCAGGGCTTCGGCATCGTCGGCATGCGGGAGCGGGTCGGCCTGCTCGGCGGCCACCTCAGCGCCGGGCCGCGCCCCGAGGGTGGCTTCCGAGTAACAGCCCGGCTGCCGCTGCCCGAACCCACCGGACTCGCGGTGGAGGCCCGATGACCGTCCGGATCCTGCTCGCCGACGACCAGCCGCTGGTGCGGTCAGGGCTGCGCGTGCTCATAGCCGACCACCCCGACCTGGACGTCGTCGGTGAGGCCGCCACGGGCTCAGAAGCGGTCCGGCTCGTCGGCGAACTCGGCCCCGACGTGGTGGTGATGGACATCAGGATGCCCGGCATGGACGGGATCGAGGCGACCCGCCGGATCACGGCCGGCGCGGCGACGACGCGTGTCCTCGTCCTGACCACCTTCGACGAGGACGACCACGTCTACGGCGCGCTCCGGGCCGGCGCGAGCGGCTTCGTGGTCAAGGACATGGCGCTGGACGACATCCTCGCCGCGATCCGGGTGGTGGCCGCCGGCGACGCACTGATCGCGCCGAGTGTGACGCGCCGCCTGATCGCGGACCTCGTTCGGCGCCCCGGCACCGCCTCCGAACGCTCCCCGCGACCGATCGAGGGCATCACCGAGCGGGAACAGGAAGTGCTGACCCTGGTCGGACGCGGCCGGTCGAACACCGAGATCGCGCAGGACCTCTTCATCACGGTGGCCACGGCCAAGTCGCACGTGTCACGGCTGCTCACCAAACTGGGCGCCCGGGACCGGGTCCAGCTCGTGATCTCCGCTTATGAGATGGGACTCGTGACGCTGCCGCGCTGATGACGTCGTCCCTCGGCGGAGCTGGACGCGGGCGTACCTCAGTCCCCGTCCGCACCGGGGCCGGGGGGTGGTGCGGATGCGGTCATCCGCTCGATGATCTTCTCCAGTGCGCTGTGCAGGTGGCGCCGCTCCTCGTCGGTGAGGGTCGCGGTGGCGTGTTCGGCCAGCAGGCGCCTGGCCTCGGCGATCGGTTGCTCCGCGGCGCGGGCCTTCGGGGTCAGGTGCAGCCGGACGAGTCTGCCGTCCGCCGGGTCGCGGCGACGCACGAGCAGCCCGGCCGCCTCCATCCGGGTGGCGGTGTTGACGACGGTCGGGGTGGTGACCTGCAGGCGGGCCGCCAGCTCCCCGGGTGTCAGCCCGTCGGTCTCCCACAGGACCTCCAGCACGAGGTTCTGCCCCACGCGCACGCCGTGGCGGCTCATCGCCTCGTCCGCCGCCGCCCGCAACAGCTTCTGCGCCCGCGTGAGCAGCCTCAGTACTTCGGTCACCCGGCCATCCTACGATTCGTTTGCGCGCTAATGATTCTCCGGTTACGCTGATCGTTAGCTTGCTATCGATTTGGAGGGATCCGCATGATCCTTGTGACGGGCGGACGCGGCTTCATCGGCGCGCACACCGTGCGTGCCCTGCTCGACCTCGGCGAACGCTGCGTGCTCGGCCAGCGGGCGGCGGGACCTCCGCCGGCCCTGGTGACCGAACGGGAGGTGCGGGAGGGGCGGGCCGTGGTGGAGCCGATGGACTGCACCGACCTCGGCAGCGTCCTGGCGGCGGGCAGGCGTCACCGCGTGACCGGCATCGTGCACCTGGCCGCGGCGGGGATGGGCGCGTCGGCGCCGCTGGACGAGCTGTCGGCCAACGCCGCCGGGCTGTTCACCGTGCTGCGCGCCGCGCGGGAGTGGGACGCCGGCCGCGTCGTCGTCGCGAGCACGATCGGCGTGTACGCGGGGGTCGCGGACCCGGCTCTCCGCGAGGACGCGCCCTTGCCGGTCGCGAGCCCGCATCCGATCCCGGCCGCCAAGAAGATCGCGGAAGTCGCCGCCGACATCGCCGCGTCATCCGGGCTGGACGTGGTCGCCGCCCGGATCGGGGCGATCTGGGGCCCGTTGGGCAGGCCGTCCTCGCCGTTCTTCGCCGCTCCCCGGCTCGTCCATGCCGCCGCGCGGCATGCGATGGCGGATGGCGGCGCGAGCGTCTCCTCTGCCGCCCGCGCGGGGGAAGCCCAGGCCGCGGGCGAGGGCGGCGTGCCAGGCGAGGCGCCGCCTTCCTACGCGGAGGACGCCGTCGACATGTGCTACGCGCCCGACTGCGGCCGTGCTCTCGCGCTCCTGCAGACGACGGCGACGTTGCGCCACCGCACCTACAACGTCGGTGGCGGCCGGGCCGTCGCCAACCGGGAGGTCGCCGCCGCCATCGGCAGGGCCGTGCCGGGGGCGGCGCCCGTGCTGCTCCCCGGGCGCTCCCCCGCGGCGCCCGCCGTGGACCCCTGCCTCGACATCTCCCGGCTGCGGGAGGACACCCGCTACGCCCCCGAGTGGGACCTCGACCGGGCCGTGACCGACTACGTCGGCTGGCTGCGGGCGGGCAACCCCCGCTGATCGCCGCGCCCACGGGATAATGCGGGGCATGTACCGGGAGAGGGTGTCGCGTGTGCCGGACGCGGTGCTGTGGTGGAGCACCTCCCCCGGCGCCTCCCCCGGCACCGGGGCCGCCGAGCGGCGCGTGCTGCCGGACGGGTGCATGGACGTGATCTGGGCGGACGGCGCGCTGCTGGTGGCGGGGCCGGACACCGCCGCGCACGTGGTGACCGACCGGCCCGGCGCCCGCTATGTGGGGCTGCGCTTCGGCCCGGGCACCGGACCGGTGGTCTTCGGGGTCCCGGCGCACGAGCTGCGTGACCGGCGGGTGCCGCTGGCCGACCTGTGGCCGGGCGCCGAGGCGCGACGGCTGACGGAACGGGCGGGCGAGGCCGCCGATGCGGGCCCCCGGCTGGGCGCGGTGCTGGAGGAGGAGGCGGCACGCCGGCTGGGCAGGGCGCCCCGCCGCGTCGACGCCGCTCTCGTCGGCGCCGTCGTCACGGGCGTGCGCGCGGGCCTGCCGGTCGCACGGATCGCCGCCGACACGGGCGTCGGCGAACGACGGCTGCACCGCCGGTGCCTGGACGCGTTCGGATACGGCCCGCGGACGCTCGGGCGCATCCTGCGGATGAACCGGGCGGTGGACCTGGCCCGCGGGGGCACGCCACCGGCCACCGTGGCCGCCGTGGCCGGGTACGCCGACCAGGCCCACTTGTCTCGTGAGGTGAGGTCCCTGACCGGCGTGACCCTCGGCGCGCTGATCCGCTGAGCCCCTGCCTGCCGCCCTGCCGCCCTGTGGCCCGTCAGGCGGTGGGCAGGGCGGCGAACAGGTCCACGCCGTTGCCGTCCGGGTCATGCACCACCGCGTAGCGCTGCCCCCAGAACGCGTCCCACGGCGGCAGGTATCCCTCGTATCCGGCCTCGACCAGGTCCGCGTACAGGCGGTCGACCTCCTCGGGGCCGTCGCAGCGGAAGGCCAGCGCCATGCGCGGCCCGCCGCTGCCGGGCGACCAGGCGGGGTCGAACGAATGGACGACATCAGCGGTGTCCCATGCGAGGCGCAGCCCGCCGGGCAGGGTCACCTCCACGTGGGGCTCGGTGTCGGCCGAGGGTGGGATGTCCAGCCCGAGCCGGCGGTAGAAGGACAGGGAGGCGGCCATGTCGGTCACGACCAGGCCGATGAGATCGAACGAAGGTGCCATGACGACCACGCTAGGGGGCGGCCCGCTCGGTCGTCTTGAACGAATCGGACAGCCGCCTGCGGGCGCCAGGACTTGCGCACTCAGCGGGAGAAGGGCGTGACGGCCGTGACGGCGGTCACCGGGATCGGCCCGTAGACGTGGGGGAACGCCTCGTCCGCCCCCTCAGGCACCTCCAGCCTGACCGGGCAGCCGAGCCGGTCCTCGTCGATCTCCAACAGCACCAGGGGCTCGGTGACGTGCCCGTAATAGCGGCCGGCCACGCCACGCGCCTGCATCGGGTCGGCCGAGGCGTGGATGTAGCCCTCCTCCTCCAGGGTGCGGCCGAGGGTCGAGACGCGGTATTCGCCTGCGAGGACGGCCGCGTCCCAGTCGGCGGCCAGCGCGAGATGGAAGATCATGGGCCGACCTTAGCGGGCGGCCCGAGTGCGGCCAGCGCGCGGGCCACCGCCTCCCGGGCCCGCTGCCTGCCGTCCGGGCGGGCCTCGACGACCTCTTCCACCCACAGTCCCGACAGCAGACCGGCGACGAAGCGGACCTCCCCGGGCCCGCACGGGTAGCCCGCGCCGCCCAGCACCACGGCGACGATGTCGTCGCAGCCGTCGGTCCACGCGCGGGCGATGGCCTGCAGCGCCGGGTCCCGGCCCGCCTGCAGGTACAGCTCCCACAGGCCGAGCTGGCGCATCCGGTCGGAGGCGTACACGCCGGTGAGCGTCTCGGCGACCGCGAGCGGCGTACGGCCCGCGAGGTGGTCCACCGTGGCCCGCATGCGGGCCAGTTCCCGCTCGACCAGCAGGGCGAACGCCTCGGCCAGCAGCTGGTCGCGGCTGGTGAAGTAGTAGGAGGTGGCGGCCAGGGGCAGGCCGGCCCGGCGGGCGACGGCGCGGTGCGTCACGGCGGCGAAGCCGCCGTCGCCGAGCAGGTCGACGGCCGCGTCGAGCAGCGCCTCCCTGCGGCGTACGGCACGCTCCTGCGGGCGCCGCGGCTGGGGCGAGACGGCCCGCACGGCGACGCCGCGTGCGGGGGCCGCCGCCGGGACGGGCGCGGGCCGGTCCTGATCGGGCACGCCGTGTTCCTCCCCTGGGTCGTCGGGGCTCCGCCCTCGGGCGGGAAGTCGTCCTGATCACCCTTAACGGGCGCGCGCCGCCGGGTCAAACGATCGGCGGCGAGCGATCAGTGGGCGCCGGAGAGGTTGAGCACGGCGACCCCGGCGATGATCAGGGCGATGCCGGCCGCCTTGACGAGGTTCATGTGCTCGCCGAGGAATAACGCGCCGATCAGCGCGATCGCCGCGGTCCCGGTGCCCGCCCACACCGCGTACGCGATGCCGACGGGCATGCGGAGCTTGAGCGCCCAGGCCAGCAGGAGGAACGAGGCGATGTATCCGGCGGCGACCACGATGGTCCAGCCCCAGCGGGTCAGGCCGTCGCTGAGTTTGAGCGCGGAGGTGGCCAGGACCTCCGAGGCGATCGCGCCGACGAGCAGGAGCCAGGCCATGGGGAACCTCATCTATAAAAACGGTACGCTTGTCCCAATTTTACGCGGCGCGGCGCGGCAAAGCCATGGGCGGGCCGACCAGGGGCCCCAGGCTTGTGGGCCGATCGCGCGCCGACCCTGGTTCAGTGCTGCAGGACGTCCTCGCCGACACCGAACGGGTCCGCCTGCCCAAGCCCGCCCACCGGCGTGGGCTGACACCGCTGTTCTGGCGACACGTCCAGCCCTGTGGCGAGGTACGACTGCATGTCGCCAAAAGCCTGCCATTCGCAGGCCGTACAGAGGTGCCGGGAATTGAGGCAGCGCGTGCCGGCCGAGTGAAGGCCGTGAAAAGCAATGTATGGTGGCCGCCTTGATCCCAGATGCCGACAGGTGCGGCTCCAGCCGCCCGAGCTGGAAAGGCCGTGTCAGTGAGTCTTGAGACCAGGGTGTCCGGCAGATGAGAAGATCAGGACGTTTCGCAATAGCACAAACAGTACTCGCACGATTACCAGCAGTGCCCGCCTTTGCCGTGAAGCATCGTGAGCTGCTGAAGTTCGCTGTGGTAGGTGGAACATCGTTCCTGGTTGACAACACCGTGTTTTACGGGCTGAAGCTAACTATTCTGGAACCGAAGCCGGTGACCGCGAAGGTCATCGCGGTGCTCGTGGCGACGATCGTGTCCTATGCGCTGAGCCGTGAATGGTCGTTCCGGACGAGAGGCGGCCGCGAGCGACACCACGAGGCGGCGCTGTTCTTCCTGGTCAGTGGCGTCGGTCTGGTGCTCAGCTCAGTGCCGCTGTGGATCTCCCGGTACGTGTTCCTGCTGGAGACCCCGGACGTGAGCCTGGTCACCCAGGAGATCGCCGACTTCGTGAGCGCGCAGGTCATCGGCACGTTGATCGCCGCGGCCTTTCGTTTCTGGGCATTTCGGAGGTGGGTCTTCCCGCACGAGGAGGACCGCCCCGGCCGCGTACGGCTGGCTCCAGTTTCCAAGGCCAAGTCGAAGGACGAGGCGGCCTGCTCGAGCCCTCCGCCCGCCGAGTAGCCGCGATGTACTGCTGCCCGAGGACGCCCGCCTTCTGGCCGAGCTGAACGGCCACGTGCATGGATTGCACGTGGCGCGTCGGCCGGACATATACAGAGAGCAGCCGTCACCAGACGAGCTCATGGCGCTCTACAAGGACCAGTTGAGCCGGGAGTCTGTGCGAATCTTCATCGCTGAGCTTCCGGAGGGCAAGTGCGTCGGGTACGCGTCCGCGACTTTGCAGCAGCGTGCCGCCAGTGCTCTCATGCACGCGGATTCCTTCATCGTTCTGAACCAGTTGGCCGTGGCGCCGAAGGCGACGCGCCACGGAGTTGGAACCGCCCTGGTGAACGCGGTCCGTGAGGCAGGAAGGCAGGCGGGATGCCGGCGCCTCCTCACAGAGGTCCTGGATTGCAACGATGAAGCCCGGTCGTTCTACGAAGCCGCCGGCTTCCTTCCGATGAAACATGTGCTGGAACAACTGCTGTGAACGGGTTGAACGGCTTTTTCCTGCCGGCTCCTATTGCTGCTCGTCCGCCGGCTCGCGCAGGGGCCGCAGACCTCCGGCAAGTCTGGGAAGGGAGAAGGAGTAGCGGCCCAGCGTCGAGACACCCCCACGAACCATGTCGAAGCGCCTGAAAGCCCCGACAAGGCTCAGCGCCGGCTTTCTCTCCGATGTTCCTCAAACCCCGTTCACAGGGTCACCGGCAGCGCGGCCAGCCGCCACGTGCCTGGGTCGGGGGCGCGCAGTTCCTCAGGCGGCGCGGCCATCGCCAAGCGGGGGAAGCGGCGCAGCAGCGCGGTGAGCGCGACCTGGGTCTGCACGCGGGCGAGGGACGCGCCGAGACAGAAGTGCGGGCCGTGGGCGAACCCCAGATGGCCGGCGCCGGGCGTCCGGCCGACGTCCAGCCGGTCGGGGTCGGCGAACACCCGCGGGTCGCGGTTGGCCGCGGCGATCAGGGCGGTGACCTTGGCGCCCTTGGGCACGGTCGCGCCATACAACTCGACGTCCTGGCGGGCGTGGCGCGGGACCGCCAGCAGTGAGGGACCGCACCAGCGGATGAGCTCCTCGACGGCCCCCGGCATCAGCGCGGGGTCGGAGCGTACGGCGGCGAGCTGATCGGGATGGGACAGCAGGGCGGCCACGGCGTTGGCGATGAGGTTGGTCGGGGTCTGCCCGGCGAGGACCAGATGCCAGACTATCGTGACGATCTCGGTGTCGCTCAGCCGGTCTCCGTCCTCGGCCTGGACCCGCACGAGCTCGCCCAGCACGTCTCCGGGGTCGTCCTCCTGCCGGAGCCGGGCCCGGCGGGCGGCGACCGCGTCCCTGGCGCCCGCCATGATTCCCGGGATGGCCCGCGCGAAGTCCTGACCCGCCCCGGCGACGACGGAGGCGCCCCATTCGCGCCAGCGTGGGCGGTCCTCCTCGGGGATGCCGACCAGCGCGCAGATGACGTCCATCGGCAGCGGCCGCGCGAAGTGCCGCAGCAGGTCGACCCGCCCGCCGTCGGCGTGAGCGGGCAGGTCGTCGATCAGGGCGTCGACGATGGCCTCCATCCGGGGCCGGAACTCGGCGGCCCGCCGGGGGGTGAAGGCCGGGGCGACGAGTTTGCGCAGCCGCGCGTGCTCGGGGCCGCTCATCTCGCTCATGGTCCGCATGTACGGCAGGCAGTCGTCGGGGACCTGCGGGCGCATGAAGCTGTCGGCGGTGAGCTCGAAACGGGCGTCGCCGAGCATCGCCCGTGCCCCGTCATGCCTGGTGAGGGCCCATATCGGGCCGAGGCCGGGGATGAGCAGCCGGGCGAGCGGCGCGCGCTCGCGCGCCCGTCCGTACGTCGTGAAGGGGTCCGCCAGGACCTCGGGATCGGTGAGGTCCACCTCGGGCAGTGTGATCACGAGTATCTCCAGATGTTTAAATCAGATGTTCATATCATCTGAGTGGCGACGGTATCTTGGGTCCGCCCCTACGGCAAGCGGGCGTTATACGGACGAGGAGACGGATGGGACGCCTCACCAGGGCCGAGCTTCAGGCACGCAACCGGGCCAAGGTGCTGGCCGCCGCCCGCGACGAGTTCGCCGAGCGGGGCTTCCGCGACGCCAAGGTGGACGCCATCGCCGACCGGGCCGGGCTCACCCGTGGCGCGGTCTACTCCAACTTCCCCGGCAAGCGAGCCCTGTACTTCTCGGTGCTGGCCGGCCTGGCCGAGCGCGAAGCCGGGCCGGACGGCCTACGGCGGTCCTCCTCCGCGTCAGGCGAGACGCCCGCCGGCGAGGCGGCCGATGCCGGGACGAACGCTGCAGGGACGAACGCTGCAGGGACGGTTGATGTGGGAACACCCGGCGCGGCCACGGCCGGGGAGGCGCTCGCCGCGTTCGCGCGCGCCTGGGTCTCCCGGCTCCCCCTGGCCACCGACGGCCCGGGCAGGCTCGGCATGGACCTGATGCCGGAGGTGCTCGCCGACCAGCGGGTCCGCCAGCCGTTCGCGCAGCTGATGAAGCTGAACGCGATCGTGCTCGGGCTCGCGCTCGAACGACTCGACGGGAACATGTCCGCGCGGCGCCGGGTGCGGATCGCGGAGACCGCCCTGACCACCCTGCACGGCGCGAGCCAGATGGCCGACGCGGCGCCCGGGTTCGCCGAGCCGTTCGACATCGTCACGGCGTGCGCCGCGCTGGCGGACCTCGACCTCGGCGACCGATGGGACCCCCCTCACCTGCCCTTCGTGCCCCGCGCACGGCCCGCCGACGAGCTTTGGTCGCCGCCGCTCGCGGTGGACGCGGTGCGGGGTGAGCCGGCCTCGCTCGCGCGTGACGGCGTGGTGGCGGTCCTCGGACTGAACCGGCTGGAGGCCGTGGAGGAGGCGGTGCGTGCGACACCGCCCGGCGACGAGGTCACCGCGGTCCTGGTCACCGGCGATCCCGGCGAGCTGGGGCCGCTCGCCCGGCTGGCCCTCGCCGACGTACGCGCCTGCCTCCGGCAGACCCTGCCCGAGGCGGCCTGGCCGCGCCTGCGCGTGGTGCACGACGACGAGGGGGCCGTGGCGGCGGCGGCCGGGGTGACCGCGGTGAGCGACGGGACCGAGGCGGCCGTGCGGGTGCGGTCAGGGCGTGTGGTCGCGCGCGCCGACGGATACGGCGCCTGTCACGCCGCCGCCTCCGCCGAGCCCTGAGCGCAGAACCCCGAACCCCCGAGCACAAAACCTGAGCAACCGCGCGGACCGCCGAACCCCGACCCCGAACCTCGAGCGCCGAGCAGCCGCGCGGGACGCCGCGAGTCCTGCACGGGCGGGATGCGTGTGGGCGTGGACACTTGGCGCGACGGTCGAATGCGTGTTCTACTGAACCTCATGCGTCGCGACGCCACTTCCCGCGCGGAGGACCAGATCCCGGCGCGGCCCCAAGTGCATGAGACGGTGCAGGAGCCCGGGGAGCCCGTGCGACAGCCCGGACAGTCCGCACAGCAGCAGGCGCGGCGGCCCGTGGAGGCTGGGCGACAGCCTGAGCGACAGTCTCGGGAGTCTGGGCAGCAGTCGCTCGTCGGTGAGGGGCCCGCCCGGCCGCGCATCGAGCGGCAGGCCGTCACCCGCGTCTTCGACGGCATCACCTGCTATGAGGTGCCGGCCCGCGCGGCGCTGGAGCGGGTGCCCGAGGCCGCCGAGCTGCCTTTCACATGGGGTGCGAGCCCCTATCGCGGCTGCGAGGCGGGCTGCGGCTACTGCGCCGCCCGCCGCGGTCACCGCTACCTGGGCCTGGACCCCGGCGCTGACTTCGCCACGAAGATCGTGGTCAAGACCGACCTGGCACGCCGCCTGCGGCGCGAGCTGGCATCCCCCCGCTGGGGCGGCGATCCGGTCGCGCTGGGCCTCACGGGCGACTGCTACCAGCCGGCCGAGGAGATCTACCGCCTGATGCCCGGTGTCATCCGGGCCCTCGCCGACGCGGCCAACCCGTTCACCGTGCTCACCAAGAGCCCTTTGGTCCTGCGCGACCTGGACCTGTTACGCGACGCGGCGAAGGTGACCCAGGTCGGCGCCCTGGTGTCGGTCGGGTTCGTCGACGACCGCCTGCGGCGCGCCGTCGAGCCGGGAGCCGCGACGCCGCAGCGGCGCCTGGAGATCTGCGCGACGCTGAACGACGCCGGCATTCCCTGCGGGGTGCTGATGGCCCCGATCCTGCCGCTCATCACCGACTCCACCGATCACCTGCTGGCGACCGTGCGGCGGGCGGCCGAGGCGGGCGCGGTCAGCGTCACCCCCGTCGTGCTGCGCCTGCCGGCGGGGGCGCGGGAGTGGTACATGGGGTGGCTGGAGCGCGAGCATCCCGGTCTCGTGCCGCGTTACCAGGCGCTGTACGGCAGGGGCCAGGTCGCCGAGGAGGGCTACCGCCTGCGGATCGCCGAGCAGGTGCGGTCCCTCGCCGAGACCTACGGCATCGGCAGGGACGCGCGGCGCTGGCGGAGGCGCCGCTCCCCCGCCCGCCAGCTCGCCCTCGTCTGACTCCTCGGTCAGAGCTGAACGACGCCTCCCCGGCCCGTCACCTTCGGCGCTGTCCGGCCGCCCTGGCGAAGCGGCTGGACAGCGTGCGAAGGTGCCGGGCGAGTTCCGGCGGCGACTGGACGTCGAAGTCGACGCCGAGCGTGCCCACCACGAGCGCGACCAGGTCGAGCGAGTCGGAGGCCAGTTCGAGCAGGCAGCTGTCGTCGTCGATGGGGGTGACGACGCCGTCGACGCGTCCGGCGATCCGCGAAGCGGGGGCGTGCACCGTAAGGCGGCAGCGGTACGGCCAGATGTCACGGCCGATCGTCCTGCGGAGGTAGGCCGCCACGTCGCCGTCGGGTGGCTCGCGGTGCGTGAAGCGGGGCCCGTTGGGTGTGCGCAGCGACATCCGGTCGGCTCGGAACGTGCGCCAGTCGCCCCGGTCCACGTCCCAGGCGACGAGGTACCACCTGTAGCCCCAGGAGACCAGGCGATGGGGTTCGGCGGTCCTGGCCGACGGCGCCCCCTCGTGGCCGACGTAGTCGAAGCGGAGCGTCTCCGCAGCGCGGATCGCGGCGGAGACAGCGGTCAGGACCGCCGCGTCCACGGTGGGCCCGCCGCGCGGCGGGATCGCCACCATGGCGTCTCCCAGAGTTTCGACCCGGTGACGCAGCCGCGACGGCAGGACGTGCTCGACCTTGGACAGCGCACGCAGCGACGCGTCCTCGAACCCGCTGACACTGCTCGGCGCGCCGGCGCGCAGCCCGACAGTCACCGCCACCGCCTCCTCGTCGTCCAGCAACAGCGGGGGCAGTGAGGCGCCGGCCCCGAGGCGGTAGCCACCCGCGGGGCCCATCGTGGTGTGCACCGGATAGCCGAGCCCGCGCAGCCTTCCGACGTCGCGCCGCACCGTCCTGGTCGTGACGTTCAGGCGTTCGGCGAGTTCGGTGCCCGACCAGTCGCGGTGGGTCTGCAGCAGCGACAGCAGCCGGAGCAGGCGAGCCGGGGTGTCGGTGTCCACCATTCGTCCATGGTGACGGATGTGTAGGACCGCTGCTGTCCTACACACCGGGCAGGCTGACTGCCGTGAGCACACCACGACCGTTTCGCATCGACGTCCCGCAGGCCGACCTCGACGACCTGGCCGGCCGTCTGGCCCGCACCCGCTGGCCCGACGAGCTTCCCGGCGCCGGCTGGTCCTACGGGGTGAACAAGGACTACCTCATGGAGCTGGTCGAGCACTGGCGCAGCGGCTACGACTGGCGCGAGCACGAGGCCCGCCTCAACCGGGTCCCGCAGTTCACCACCGAGATCGACGGCCAGGACATCCATTTCCTGCACGTACGCTCCCCCGAGCCCGACGCCACCCCGCTGATCATCACGCACGGCTGGCCGAGCACGGTGTACGACTTCCTGGACGTCCTCGGGCCGCTGACCGACCCCCGGGCGTACGGCGGTGATCCGGCGGACGCCTTCCACGTCGTCGCGCCTTCGGTGCCGGGTTTCGCGTTCTCCGGGCCGACCCGCGAGACCGGCTGGGGGTCAGGCCGCGTCGCCCGGGCCTGGGCCGAGCTCATGCGACGCCTGGGATACGAGCGTTACGGCGCTCAGGGCGGCGACTTCGGCAGCATCGTCTCCCCGGAACTCGGCCGGATCGCGCCGGAACACGTGATCGGCGTCCATGTCAACGCGCTGGCCACCGCCTCGACGCCGATCGACCCCGGCGAGCTGGACAAGCTCTCCGACGACGAGCGCGAACAGGCCAGGCGCAACCAGTCGTGGTGGTACGGCCACTCCGGCTACGCCACCCAGATGTCCACCCGGCCGCAGACCCTGGCGTACGCGCTCAACGACTCCCCGGCCGGCCAGCTCGCGTGGAACCTGGAGTGGTTCGTGGACTGGGATCCCACCCGGACCGAGCGAACCCCCGTCGACCGCGACACCGTCTTGACCAACGTCACGATCTTCTGGCTGACCGCCACAGCGGGCTCGGCCGCGCGGCTGTACCTGGAGACCGCCTCGGAGGCGTGGGGCCGGCGCCCCCCGCCGTCCCCGGTGCCGACGGGCGTGGCGAACTTCCTCGGCGACCGGGCGATCCGCGGCCTGGCCGAGCTGTCGAACACCGTCGTCCACTGGTCGCGGTTTCCCCGCGGCGGGCACTTCGCCTCGCTGCAGGCCCCGGATCTGCTGGTCGCCGACGTCCGGGACTTCTTCCGCAACCTGAGAGCCCGGTAGGGCCGGGCCGCTGCCCGTAGACCACGGCCAGTAGACCACGGCCCGTAGACCACGGGCCCGAGACCTGGCCTGAAGACCGCGGCCTGAAGACCGCGGCCCGAAGACCGCTGAGCACGCGTGAAGGCGATTCCGGCGGCGACTCACTCCGGCTCCGGCAGGTCCATCGCCGCGAGCCTGGCCGGGTCGGCCACGACAGTGATGCCGGTGATCCGGCCGTCGACGACGGTGAACGCCATGACCGACAGCGGAGCGCCGTCCTCTCGCCACGACGCGTACCCCGGCAGGCCGTTGACGAGCACCGCCCGGCCTCGCACGGCCGCGCCGGCGGCCACACGGCTCTGTGCGCCGGTGGCGACCTCGGTGGCGCCGAGGATGACGACCACACCATGGGGGAGGTCGGCGGTCAGCTTCACCCCGGGGTCGAGCACGCGCAGCAACTCCTCGAAGTCGCCGCGGCGCGCCGCGGAAAGGAAGGCCTGAACCACCTCGCGCTGCTCTCGCCCGGCGGACGTGGGGTGTTCCGCCGCCTGCACCTTCCTGCGGGCGCGGCTGGCGAGCATCTTGGCGGCGGCGGTGGACTTGCCGAGGATCTGGCCGATCTCGTCGAACGAGACCGCGAACAGGTCGTGCAGCACGAACGCCAGCCGCTCGCTCGGCCCGAGCGACTCCAGGACGACGAGGAGCGCGAGCCCGACCGAGTCGGCGAGCGCCACGTCGTCCTCGGGCGCCGGGCCGTCGTCGACGGTCACGACGAGCTCGGGCAGCCGGTCGTCGTAGGACGCCTCGGAACGGGCCTGACGTGACCGCAGGACGTCGAGGCTGATCCGGCCGACCACCGTGGTCAGCCAGCCGGCGAAGTTGTGGATGGTGGCCGTGTCCTGGCGGGACAGCCGCAGCCAGGCCTCCTGGACCACGTCCTCGGCGTCGGCGTGCGACCCGAGCATGCGGTAGGCGACCGCGCGCAGCCGGTCGCGCTGGGCTTCGAACGCCTCGGCCACCGGGTCCGCGGGGCTGGTGTCGGACATGTTTGTTACCTTCCTCGGATCTGCTCCGTCATGGGGATGACGGGCCCGGACGGGCCGAGGTAACCGATGAAGGAGCAACACCGATGGAAGCACGCCTGAAGAGCCCGGCGAACCCCGACGTGACCACGGCAGTCCAGCACCTCTACAAGGCGATTCACGCCGGTGGCGTCGACCCGCGCGTCCTCGAACTGGTCCACCTGCGCGCCAGCCAGATCAACGGCTGCAGCCCGTGCGTGTTCGCCGGGGTCGCGTCGGCGAAGAAGCACGGAGAGACCGACGAACGGCTGCACAGCGTGGTGGCGTGGCGCGAGACGCCCTTCTTCACCGAGGCGGAACGGGCGGCGCTCGCGCTGACCGAGGCCGCCACCCGCATCCAGGACGGCGCGCCGGGCGTGACCGACGAGATCTGGGAGGCCGCCGCCGCCCACTTCGACGACGGGCAGCTGTCCGCGATCATCCTGAACGTCGCGATGACCAACTTCTTCAACCGGATCAACCGCGCCGTCCGGGAACAGGCCGGCAAGACCTGGTGAGCCGGGCGGGGCGTCATCAGGTGCTGACCGCGTGTCCGCGCGGTCACGGGATGACGCCCCGCGGCCCCGAGGGCGCGCCGTGATCACGCCGTTCGCCGTGCCTCGCGCTGCGGCTGGATGCCCCGGGCCGGTCGAGCCGTGCCGTGGCGTGCCGACCAGGAGAATCCGACGGAGGTGCCACGCAGGTGGTCGGTGAAAGGTGATGTTGCGGGTCACGGAGGCCTTGCAGGCATAGGTGTTCACGACCTGCGGCAGCGGGAAGCCGCCGTAGGCGAGGCCACCGCGGGTGCGGCAGATGCACATTCGCGGACACCGACGAGAAAGTATTTCGTGCAGCTCGTAACGGTATTTCTCGCGAATGATTCTGTAATTTTCATGGCGGATTCCATGCTTCGTAGAATCTCGGTGTGACCGCTACCCCCCACGACCCGTACGCGGCGCCGCGTCCCCGCCCGGAGGTCACGCTGGCGCATATCGCGAAGCTGGCCGGCGTGTCCGCCCCGACCGTCTCCAAAGTGATCAACGGCCATCCCGGCGTGGCCGCCGGAACCCGCCGCAAGGTCGAGGAACTGGTCCAGGAGCACGGCTGGCGGCGCCGGCCGGACGCCGTCGACTCCAGCGCGGTGGTGGAGGTCGTCTTCGAATCGCTCGACAGCCTGTGGGCGCTGGAGCTGATCCGGGGCATGGACGAGGTCGTCCAGGACCGCGGCATGATCCTCGGCCTGACGGACATGCGCGGCCGGCGCTCCCCGCACTCGGGCTGGATCGACCAGGTGCTGGCCCGCCGACCGGTCGGGGTGATCGCGGTCTCGGCCGATCTCAGTGAACGCCAGCGGGCCCGGCTCGCCAGCCGCTCCATCCCGCTGGTCGCCCTGGACCCGCGCGGCGAGCCCGACCACGACGTCCCCTCGGTGGGAGCCACCAACTGGAACGGCGGCCTGGCCGCCACCCGCCACCTGCTGGAGCTGGGCCACCGCAGGATCGCCATGATCAACGGGCCGGACACGCTGATGTGCTGCCGGGCCCGCCTGGACGGCTACCGGGCCGCCCTGGACTCGGCCGGCATCCCGGCCGATCCCGGCCTGGTGTGCACCGGCCCGCTGTATGTGGAGGGCGGCCGCACCCAGGCCCAGGCGCTGCTGGCGCTCCCGGATCCGCCGACCGCGATCTTCGCCGCCAACGATCTGCAGGCCCTGGGGGTCTACCAGGCCGCCCACCGGGCCGGGCTGCGCGTTCCCGAGGACCTGAGCGTCGTCGGGTTCGACGACCTGCCCCTCGCGCAGTGGGCGGACCCGCCGATGACCACCGTGCGCCAGCCCTTGCAGAAGATGGGCACCGCCGCCGCCGAGATGGTGCTGGCCCTGGCCTCCCGAGGAGCCCCGGTCGAGGAGCGGGTCGAGCTGGCCACCCGGCTACACGTGCGCTCCAGCACCGCTCCCCTTGTCTGACCCAGGTTCACCGGCCATCCGGCCCTCCATGGCAGGTGCAGGAACGAGTGTTTCGTGGAACTTTCAGAAGCATTCATTCCATTATCCGGTTTCACCTGCGGAAATGTTTGCCGCCACTCGCCTGGGGTGTTCGGCGTGTAGCCCTCTGTTTCACCATTTGGGCACGCGAGCTCCCGCCGATCAGACCCGAAGCGCCGACGAGCAGCCGACGGCGCGAGTGGCGCAGGCCGATGGACCTGAGCGCCCGGATCTCCGTGTGACCGGCTCGGATCGCGCCAAATCCATGGAGGACATATGAAACACCGGATCGAGTTCGGGCGCCTCCGAACGATGGCCGTCTTCGTCGCCGGTCTCCTTGTGTGCGCGGCGCTGACCATCTCCCAGCAGGCCGCCGCCGCGGACGCCTCAACCAAGTACCTCGGCGTGTTCCGCGAGACGAGCCCCTCCCAGATCCTCTCGGGAACCGTCAGCCGGTACGGGGTCACCCCCGCGAGCGTGGAGTGGTTCGACAGCTGGGCCACCGGCAACGCCTTCAACGCGGCCGAGGCCAGGGCCCTGTGGAACCAGGGCGTGATGACGCACTTCACCTGGGAACCCTGGAACCCGGCTCTCGGCGTGAGCGACTCCAACCAGATCCACCTCCAGGACATCGTCAACGGAAAGTGGGACAGCTACATCAGGGCCCGCGGCGCGGAGTTCGCATCGGTCGGCGCGCCGATCATGATTCGCTGGGGACACGAGTTCAACGGCGACTGGTACCCCTGGGGCATCGTCAACAACGGCAGCAACCCCGCTCTGTACATAAGCGCCTACCGGCGGGTGCACGACCTGGTCGTCGCCGCCGGCGCCACCAACGTCCAGTGGGTGTGGTGCTTCAACAACAGCTCCACCCCCAACTCCTCCTTCAACGACCCCGGGCAGTCCTACCCCGGTGACGCCTACGTCGACTGGGTCGGCATCGACGGCTACAACTGGGGCCTCGGCCCGACCTGGGACCCGTCCGGCAACTACTGGACGAGCTTCGACTCGATGTTCTCCAGCGCCTACGCCAAGGCGCGCGCCGTCGCCCCGAAGCGCCCGGTGATGATCGGCGAGGTCGCCTCCAGCGAGGACGGCGGCAACAAGGCCCAGTGGATCAACGACATGGCGTCCGTCCTGCAGTCGGGCCGCTACCCCGACCTGAAGAACGTCGTCTACTTCGACCAGGACAAGGAGGAGCGGTGGTCGGGCACCTCGTCGTCGGCCGTCCAGACCGCTTTCACCTCGTGGGTCAACCAGACCTACATGAGGGGGACGGGAACCGACCTGGCCAAGGTGGCCGCGGAGTACAAGGGAACGTCGCCGAGCCCCTCACCATCGCCTAGCCCCTCACCTTCACCGTCCGCGAGCCCCTCGCCGTCCCCGAGCCCGTCGCCCTCAGCCTCGCCGTCCCCGAGTCCCTCACCGTCGGCTTCGCCTTCGGCGAGCCCGTCGCCGGTCGGCGGCGCGTGCTCGGCCACCTACACGACGATCAGCTCATGGCCCGGCGGATTCCAGGGCGAGGTGACGGTGCGCGCCGGGACCTCGGGGATCAACGCCTGGACGGCACGCTGGACCTTGGCCGGCGGGCAGACGATCACCCAGCTCTGGAACGGCACCTTGAGTGTCAGCGGTTCCGCGGTGACGGTGAAGAACATGAGCTGGAACGGCTCGCTGGGCGCGAACGCCTCCGCCACGTTCGGGTTCCTCGCCAACGGATCACCGGCATCGCCGGCGGTCACCTGCAGCAGCCCCTGACCTGACGAATGCCTCATCGCGTCGGAAAGCCACCTTGTTTTCTCGCGTCCGGAGGCCGCCGCGTTCCGTCGCGCTGACCCCGGTCTCCTGTATCGGCACCTCACCCGCCGCGGAACGTCGCGCCGCCGGGCGCCCGGACCGCGGCGGGTGAGGTGCCGGATAAATCGATCGACACCCGGCGCCGGAGCTCGCTACCGTCCGGCCATGGCCGTTTTCACCGACGCTGACCTCGACCGCTTCGTCACCGAGGGCTTCCTCAAGGTCGAGGAGGCGTTCCCCCGCGAGACCGGGGACCGGATCAGGGATCTGCTGTGGCGGCAGATCGGACTGTCCCCCGACCGGCCGGAGGACTGGACGCAGCCGGTGGTGTGGGCCGCCCCCGACCCCGCCGGGCAGGGCCCGTTCGGGGAGGCGATGCGCGGCCCGCGTCTTGCCGAGGCGCTGGACCTCGTCGCGGGCAAGGGCGGGTGGGTGCCGCGCGGCACCATCGGCAACACGCCGGTCCGCTTCCCCCACCCCTCCGACGCCGGGGACACCGGCTGGCACATCGACCAGAACGACCCCGGCCCGGCCGGCGCCTGGGGGACGGTCGCCCTCGCGTCCCACACGATGCTCGTGCTGGTGTTGCTGTCCGAGGTCGGTCCCGACGACGCGCCCACCCGTGTCAGGGTCGGCTCCCACCTCGACACCGTCCGCGTCCTGGAGCCGCACGGCGCGCAGGGGCTGGAGTTCTTCGCCTCCGGCCCGGTGCTGGACGAGGCGACCGCGGACCGGCCCGAGGCCCTCGCCACGGGACTGCCCGGCGACGTCTACCTGTGTCATCCGCACCTCGTCCACGCCGCTCAGCCCCATCGCGGCACCCGGCCTCGTTTCATGTCCCAGATTCCGTTCTTCCTGACCGAGCCGCTGACCTCCGGTGACGCCACCCCCCTCGCGCGGGCCGTACGGCTCGGGCTCGGCGGCTGACCGGAGCGGCTCGGGCCGCACTACCTCCTACGGCGGCGGGCACGGGCCGCTCCCAGCAACTCTGGGCGGCTCTCGGCAGCTCTCGGCGGCGAGGTCAGTGCGAGTGGATCTCTTCGTGAGCCTCTTCGAGGGAACGCCCCTCCAGGACCGCCGCGACCCCGGTGGCGAAGTTGGAGCACTCGAGGATGTCCTCGTGCGGGCAGGCCAGGCCGTGGGCGATGGCGGTGCGGGCCACCTGAGCCCGGGCGATCCGTTGATCCAGCTCGGCGAGCTTGCGGTGGTACAGCTCCCGCCAACCGTCGCCGGCCGGCGACCGGGACGCGACGAACGTCTTGACCTCGCGCAGCGTGAAACCGACGTCCCGCAGCATCAAGACCACACCGACCAGCCCGACCGCCGACGGCGGATAACGCCGTTGGCCCGAGACCCGGGCCGGCGCCGGCAGCAGGCCGAGCTCCTCCCAGTAGCGCAGAGCGGAGGTGGCCACACCCGTGCGGCGCGCCAGCTCACCGATCGTCAACTGCTCGTCCATTGACTTCAAGCGTACTTGAAGCCGTTGACTGGCGATCATGCGAACAGCGGGTGCGTCTCTCAAGCAACGCGTGATCAGATACCTGGTGGGCCAGGCCCATCGCCCCCGGGGCGTCGTCGGGTGGGCGAACGGCTGGATGTTCGCCCACCGCCCCTCCAACCGGAAGCGCAACATCTGGGCGGTGTCGCTGCTGGACGTGCAGCCTGCCGACCAGGTGCTCGAGGTCGGCTTCGGTCCCGGCATCGCCATCGCCGAATGCGCCGCCCGCGCCGTTCGGGGCCACGTCTTCGGCGTCGACCACTCACAGACCATGGTCCGGCGGGCCGCCCGTCGCAACGCCGCCGCCATCCGCGCCGGCCGCGTCCACCTCGCGCACGCCACCGTGGAGCGGCTGCCGAACTTCGGCGATCCGCTCGATGCGATCCTCGCCGTCAACTCCGTGGGGTTCTGGCCGGACCCGGTGGAGCGGCTTCGCGAGCTGCGCCGCCTGCTCCGGCCCGGGGGACGCATCGCGCTCGTCAGCCAGCCGCGCTGCTCTCCTGCCGCCCGGAACGGTGCCACCAGGAACCGTGCCACCCGGGACACCACGGCCCGGGCCGCCCTAGAGCTTCAGGACCTGCTCACCCGGGCCGGCTTCACCCGCCTGCGGGTCGAGACCCTCGACCTCGACCCGCCCGTCGCCTGTGTCCTCGCCGCCGATCCGACCGGAATGCCGTCATGACCGCACAGGACACGCGAGATGATCGGTGCCCTTTCGAAGTCAGCCGGCCGGCGTGCCGAACCAGCGGGAGAGGTGGGCGTCCAGATCCTGCTGATCGTCGCCGATCCAGGCGACGTGGCCGTCGGGGCGTAGCAGGACGCACGGAACATCCAGCGCCGCGGTGGGGTCCGCGAGATAGTCGACCCGGTCCGACCAGCCGCCGGCGGTCAGGCGTCCGGTGCGGTCCAGCAGCAGGCCGCGGCCGCGATGCAGCAGATCGAAGAGGCGGCCCTGTTTCACGTCGATGTCGCGCAGGCGGCGGCCGAGCAGGTCGGGGCCGTCGCCGAAGTCGTAGCGGATGCCGATCGCGGTGATCTTCTCGATGAGATGGCGGTTCACCACGTCGAAGTCCATCAGTTCGCTGAGCAGCCTGCGTACGGCCTGGGGGCCCGGTTCGGCGGACAGCAGTTCCCTCTGGGCGCGGGTGTTGTCCAGCACGTCCTCGGCGACCGGACGGCGTTCGGCCTGGTAGGTGTCCAGCAGTGGGCCCGGCGCCCAGCCGCGGATCTGCGCGGCCAGTTTCCAGCCGAGGTTGACCGCGTCCTGAACGCCGAGGTTGAGGCCCTGTCCGCCGATGGGCGGATGGATGTGTGCCGCGTCGCCGGCCAGCAGCACCCGCCCGGCCCGATAACGTTCGGCCAGCCGGGTGGCGTCCCCGAAGCGGGACAACCAGCGCGGGGAGTGCACGCCGAAATCGGTTCCGGCGATGGCGCGCAGCGCGTTTTTGAAATCCTCGAGGGTGGGCGGTTCCGCACGATCGACGACTCCCACGGCGGGGACGACGACGCTGTGGACCCCACCGCCGAAGGGCCTCAGCCAGAACGGCTTGTGGGTCTCGTTGATCTGGGTCACCTTGGCGGTGATCTCCTCCTGCGGCACCCCCACTTCCATCTCGCCCATCAGCGTCTCGGTGCGCGAGGGCTCGCCGGGGAAGCCGACGCCGAGCAGTTTGCGCACCGTGCTGCGCGCGCCGTCACAGCCGACGAGATAGCGCGTACGCAGCCGTTCCCCGTCGGCCAGCTCTACGGTCACACCCTCGTCGTCCTGCTCGAAACCGGTCACCGCGCAACCACGCCGCACCTGCGCGCCCAGTTCGGTCGCATGTTCCTCAAGCAGGCGTTCGATGACCGGCTGCGGGATGCCCAGCAGATAGGAGTGCGCGGAGTCCAGCCCCTTGGGCGCGGGTTTGTCGATGGCGGCGAAGAAACCGCCGGCCGGACGCCGTCTTCCATGTGGGAGAACGCGCTCCAGCAGCCCGCGCATCGCCATCAGCTCGAGACTGCGAATGTGCAGACCGACGATGCGGACGAACGACTTGGGCTCGGTCTCCTTCTCCACGACGAGCACCCGCACGTCGTGCAGCCGCAGTTCGGCGGCCAGCATCGCACCGGTCGGCCCGCACCCGGCAATGATCACGTCGAACACGGGTTCGCGATCGGCGTCGGTGGCGGGTGCCCGGACAACTGTGGGGACCTCGCCCACGGTGAAGTCGCGATCGGCCATGTCGTTCGACGACGGCTCGGCGGTGAACTGAGAACGCATAGGTGGTGCCTTTCGGGAGTGCCTTGATGGCTGGGCGCTCCCGGCGACACCTACGTCAATCGCCCGGCCGTGACGGGAAGGGGGAGCACCCACGTCGATGCAGCGTTCATGGGTCTCACCTCCTCGGCCGGTGTCACGGTGGACCGCACGCTACAAGCCCGAGCGTGATCTCGTCCAATCCTTTTCCGGCCCTCCGATCGGCAGATGGGCCGGGCGAGTCGGGTAGTAGTCTGCGTTCATGTTCCACCGCAAACCCCTCGAAGAGCGCATCGCCGAGCGCGTCGCCAAGCGTCCTCCGCTGAAGGAGGGCAAGCACTTCGAGCACCGCCCCGCGCTGATCGTGTTCTGCGTGGTCATCGCGCTCGTCGCGCTGAAGATCGTGGGCGCTTTCGCCCTCATGAAGTGGGGCGTCCAGTAGGACCGCGGTTTCCCCTCACGTCGTGCGGCGGACGCCGGCCCCCTGGGGGAGCAGCGCGTCGCCGAGCATCCGCCAGTACGGCATCGCGGACCGCCCCGGCTCGACTCCGATGACCTGGATCGCGACGTGGTCGGCGCCGGCGTCGCGGTGGGCGCCGAGCTTGGCCACGATCGTGTCGAGGTCGCCCCAGAACACCAGGTCGTCGACCAGGCGATCGCTACCGCCGCCCGTGATCTCCTCGTCCGGGTAGCCCAGCCGCCGGAACTTGGCGATGTTGTACGGCGAGTTCAAGTAGCGGTGCAGGTGCTCCCGCGCGGCCGCGCGGGCCCTGGCGGGGTCGGACTCGAACAGTACCGCGTGCTCGACGCCCAGGAACGCGTCCGGTCCCAGGATCTCCCGCGCTCGCGCGGTGTGCTCCACCGTGACGTGGTAGGTGAGGGCGCCGGCGGAGCGGTCACGGGCCAGTTCGAGCATCTTGGGCCCGTACGCCGCCAGGATGCGGCGCATCGGTGTCCGCGGCAGCGGGTTGGACGTCCGCACCGCGTCCATGTCGTCGAGATATGCGGCCATCGCCGCCAGCGGCGTGACTCCCGGCCTCGGGGCGCCGCCGAAGCCCAGGCCGAGCACGTGCCGTCCGGGGTAGGCGTCGGCCAGGAGCAGCGCGGCGCCGTACGCCCACGGGGCCTCGCGCGACCAGATCCGCGCGATGCCGTTGACGACGGCGATCCGCCGGGTGCAGGAGAGCAGGTAACCGGCGTGCGTGAACGCCTCACGCCCCGCCAGCTCCGGGATCCAGAACGCGGGCCATCCCCGATCCTCCAGTTCCTGGATCGATTCGCGCATCAGCGCGGCGGGCTGGTGCTCGAAGTCGAAGGTGTAGACGCCGAACCCGCCCAGGTCCAGGCCGTCGAGGTCGCCCATCGGTGTCTCCTCGTGCTTGTCTTCGATCTATATATCGAAGTATCGCAGATTTTCGATATGAACCGCAATGCGAGGGCGGGCGTCATGCGACGTCGTGGTTCTAGAGCGTCTCCCCCAGGGAGGCGACGAGCCGGGCGATGCGCTCCTCGTCGCGCTTGTAGTGGGTCCACTTGCCCACCCGCGTGCCCTTCACCAGGCCCGCCCGCTGCAGCTCGGCCATGTACGCCGACACCGTCGACTGCGCGAGCCCCGCCCTGGCCTGGATGTGGCTCACGCACACCCCGACCTCGGCCGGGTCGGCGATCGCTTCGTGCAGCGGGAAGTGACGCTCGGGCTCACGCAGCCACATCAGCAGCTGCAACCGCATCGGGTTCGACAGCGCACGCAACGCCTCGACCAGCTCGGGATCCGGTGAGGTCACGCTCTCCGCCATGAGCCCAGGCTACAGCTCCCCCACCCATATTTCGGAATTCCTCGATGCGAGCGAGGGATCACGATTCGAGGGCGCTGCCCTGCTGCCACTTGCTGAACGGCATCTGCCAGAAGCCCCAGCCGTTGTTCCACTCCAGGATCCGGCTGGTACCGACGATCTTGACGACGTCTCCCCGGTGGAAGTTGTCGTAGAACCACTTGGCCTGGGAGGGGCTGGCGTTGACGCAGCCGTGGCTCACGTTGGCCCGGCCCTGGGAGCCCACCGACCAGGGCGCGCTGTGGACGTACTCACCGCTGTTGGAGATGCGCACCGCGTGGTTGACGACCTCCTTGTAGTAGCCGGGGTCGCCCTCCTTCTTGCCCGGAGAGATCATCGTGACCGGGTTGCCGCGTTCCATGGTCAGGTGGACGCCGCTGGTGGTCGTGTACTCGCGGGTGGTCGCCATGCCGGCACTGATCTTCATGGTCTGCACGACCTTGCCGTCGCGCCGGACCACCATCATGTGGGTCTTGGTGCTGACCGAGCTGATCCAGGCGGCGCCGATCTTGATGATCGTGCTGTGGTCCTCCATGCCGTAGGTGTCCGGCCCGGCCTTCACGCCGGTCAGGTGCGCGGTGAACTTCACCTTCTGGTGCGCGGGCCAGTACTTGGCGGTCCGGTAGATGACGTACTTGTCGTCGATCCACCGCCACGCGCCCTTGACCGGCTTCTCCGCGTCCACCTCAAGGGCCTGCTCCACCGCGGCCTTGTCCTGCACCGGCGCGTTGAACCTGACCATGATCGGCATGCCGACGCCGACGGTCTCCCCCTTGATGCCGGGGGTGACGTCCACGACCTCCAGCCCGACCTTGGGCTTGAGAGTGGTGAAGCGGCTGGTCGCGGCCGCCGGGCCGCCCTTGCCGGTGGCCTTGGCCGACACGGTGTACTTGGCGGAGGGCTTCAGCGGTTCCTTGGAGGTCCACTTGGTGTGCGTGGAGTCGAACTCGCCCTCGACCGTCTCGTCGCCCGCCTGGACGGTGACCTCTTCCAGCTCGCCGTCGGCGGCCGTGACGACCACGGTCTTGTCGGGACGCACCTTCGCGCTGCCCGTCGCCGGGCTGATCGTGATCTTCGGCGCCGGTATCGCCGGCGCGGCGTCGCCGGAGTCCCCGCCCGTCGAGCCTGGCGTCCCCGATCCGCCGGAGCATGCCGACAGAGCCGCGGCCAGCGCCACGGCGACTCCGGCGATCGGCCACCTCGAACGACTTCCAGTGCTCAGCACAACTACTCCCCCATGAGCGCGAAGGGCACTATAAGACCTTATTCGGGGTTGCCTCCTATGTTGGCATTTTCTCCTGCGCTTAGGTCACATTTCGGTCGCTTCTCCGATGGGCTCGTCTCTGTAGACGGTAAGGTGCAGGTCAAGACTGATCAAGTGGCAAGTCAGCGCCCGTCATATGAGGGCCTGCACGTCCTCGTACGAGGGAAGGCCGGCGGGGATCTGCCCGCCCGAGGCGACCGCCCGCGCGGTCTCGGCCACGGCGTGCAGAGCGGCCCGCAGCAGCAACGAGCCGGTGCTGATCCGGCGCACGCCCAGCGCGGCCAGACCCGCGACGGTGTGGCGGCCGGGCAGGAGCAGCACGTTGAGCGGCAGATCGACCGCGTCCACCAGCGCCCGTACGTCGTCGCCGTCGGCGACCCCGGGAACGAACACGCCGTCGGCTCCGGCCTCGGCGAGGGCCCGCAGCCGGCCGACGGTCGTAGCCAGGTCCCCGGCCCCCAGCCAGTAGGTGTCGGTGCGGGCGTTGACGAACAGGCCCGGCGCCTTCGCCTTGACCGCCGCGATCGTCTCGCACCGCTCGCCGAGATCCGCCAGCGTCCCGTCCGGCCGGCCGTCCTCGATGTTGACGCCTGCCACGCCGAGCGCGGCCAGCTCGGCGGTGATCTCGGCCACCCCCTCCGGCGTGTCCGCGAAGCCGCCCTCGATGTCCACCGACACCGGGCAGGGCAGCCCGGCCAGCCGCCGGGCCAGCGCGAGCGTCTCCTCCGCGGTGTCACCGGTCGCGTCGGGCTTGCCCGCCGCCGCGGCGACGCCGAGGCTCGTGGTCCCGATCGCGGCGAACCCGGCGGCGGCCAGGACGGCCGCCGAGGCGTAATCCCAGGCGTTGGGCAGCACCAGCGGCTGCTTCGCATAGTGCAGCGCACGGAAGTCAGGGTGGTGCAGCGCACGGAAGTCAGGGTGGTGCAGCGCACGGAAGTCAGGGTGGTGCAGCGCACGGAAGTCAGGGTGGTGCAGCGCACGGAACGTCTCGCCGTGGGTGCTCATCGGGGTCCTTTCGTGGTGTGGGTGCCCTCAAGGTGGAGGCTGGCGGGCACGCGCAGGTTCGGCGACGGCTCGTACGGGATCTCGGGGTCGGCGAGGCGGTGTGTGAGAGCGGCCTCCACGACGCCCGCCGCCAGGGCGAGCGCGGCCCGCTCACCGGGGCAGGGCCTGATCCCGCCGCCGAAGCCCAGGTGCCCGCCGCTCCCGCCACGCCCCTGCCGGCGAGGGCCAGAGTCGAAGCGCTCGGAGTCGAAACGGCCGGGGTCGAAGCGGTGTGGGTCGGGGAAGACCTCGGGGTCCCGGTTGGCCGCCGCCAGGTCCAGCACGAGGACGGCCCCCGCGGGCACGGTGACTCCTCCGGCCGTGGCGTCCTCGGCCGCCACCCGGCGCGTGAGCCGTACGGGCGGGTCCCACCGCAGGGTCTCGGCGAGCAGCGCCTCGACCGGCCACCGTACGGACAGGTCGGCGGGCAGACGGGCCACGACCGCGAGGGTGTTCCCGATCAGGCCGGCGGTGGCGTCACACGCTTGGACCAGCGCCCCGGCCACCGCGGCCAGCAGGCCGGGTTCGAGCCCCTCCCCCTCGCCCAGCGCGTCCGCCAGCACGGCCACCGCCGCGTCCCCGGCGGACGCGGCCCCGGGCGCGGGCGGGAGATGGTAGGCGGCGGCCATGGCCGTCACCGCGGCGACCACCTCCTCCCGCCGGTCCTCCGGGACGCCGAGCCGGGTGGCGAGGACGCCGACCGGGACGCGGCGGGCGATCCTGGCCATCACGTCCACCCGGGAGCCGCCCGCCAGTTCGGCGCCGGCCTGCTCGCGGGCCTCGCGGCGCAGCCGTACGGGGTCGAGGGCGTCGAGCAGCCCCTCGGCGCGCGCGCGGCGGCAGGCGTGCTCGGCCCCGTTGCTGAACCTGCTGACCGCCCCCCGCAGCCACGCCATCCCCGTGCCGGGTTGCGCGGCGGGGGCGGCGGGGACGAGGAATCGAGGGTCGGCGAGCACGGCGCGCACGTCCGCGTGCCGGGTGAGCCGCCGTTCCAGAACGGCGGGCGGGTCGGCTGTCATCGGTGGCCGGGGACGCGTGGAGGCCCGCCCCCTTCCCCCTTTCTGCGGTGGTCGTCGTCTCTCCGGCAGGTTAGGGCCGTGATCCTTCGGCAACCGTCGAAAGATGAACGTTTCACGCCTAAATGGCGATGTACGACATGTGCGCCTTTGGGCCTTCTCAAAGATCGGTCCGCGGGTTATCACAGGGCGGAAGGGTGATCGTGAACTCCGCGCCCTTCTAGAACGTTCCACGGCTCCACGAACGGGCACCACTCGCCGGCAACCCGGCGTCGACATCTCGTACGCCCACTGGGCACCACCGCGATGGAGGACGGCATGCGCTTGTTACGCTCCGTGTTCACCCGATTACTTCTACTGTGTGCGATGGTCGCCGCGGGCGCCGCCGCCGGGACGGGGACCGCGAACGCGGCGGTTCCCGACGCGTGGGGCTTCGCCTACGTCGACACCAGCTCCGGCGTGCCGAACCTGTCCTACCAGGCGGGCAGCTGGACATCCGGTGCGGTCTCCGTCACGCCCGGCGTTCCCGGGGAGTACTTCGTGCGGTTCCCGCAGATCGGGATCCCCTCGGGCGGCGGCATCGCGCACGTGACGGCGATCTCGCAGTCGGCCGAGTGGTGCCAGATCGAGAAGTGGGGCCAGGTCGGCACCGACGAGATGGTGGCGGTGCGGTGCTACCGGTTCGGCGGCGGCCCGGCCAAGGCGCTGTTCTCCATCGTCTTCGGCAGCAGCAGCGGGGCGCTGTTCTCGGCGGCGCAGGCGTTCGGCTACGTCTTCTGGAACGGCAGCTCCATCGCCTCCGGCTACAACTCCTCGCTCGCGGCGAACTCCGTCTTCCACAACGCCACCGGTGACTGGACCGTCTGGCTGCCCGGTCTCGGCTCCTCGGTGCAGGCGGGGAACATCCAGGTCACCGCGGTCGACTCGGGTCAGCCGGCACGCTGCAAGGTGGGCGCCTGGAGCTGGGCGACGTCCGGGCAGAAGATCCAGGTGCTGTGCCACGACGCCACCGTCAACCCACTCGACACCGGCTGGACCCTCACCTACCAGCGCGAGCGGGCCATCACCGGAGCGTTCGCGCCGCCGAAGCTGTTCGCCTACACCTTCGACAACACCCCGGCCAACCCCGGGCCGTACGCGCCGGTGCCCCCCGCGATCAACTTCAACTACCCCGGCGCGGTCAACACGGTCCAGTCGGCCGGGACAGGCCTGCGTCTCGTGACCTTCCCCAAGGTCGGGGCGCTGCCCAACAACGTGCAGGTCACGGCGTACGGCCCCGGACCGGGGTTCTGCAACCTGCTCACCCTGTGGACGACCTCGGGGTCGACCACCTACGTCCGTGACGTCGCGTGCTACAACGCCACCACCAGGGTCAACCAGGCGTCGTTCGTGACCTACACCTCGATGTACTGACGACCGGCGGCAGGGGCGGGCGCGCCGGCCGGGACACGATGGTTCAGATCACGCGGAGGCGGTGGGTCAGCCCCGTGTGGCGGCGGCCCGCCCCCCGCGTGCGCACGGCCTGGCCGAGCGCCCGCCGCGACCCGACGATGACCACGAGCTTCTTGGCCCGGGTGATCGCGGTGTAGAGGAGGTTGCGCTGCAGCATCATCCAGGCGCTGGTGGCCAGCGGGATGACCACGGCCGGATACTCGCTCCCCTGGGAGCGGTGGATGCTGACCGCGTAGGCGTGGGCGAGTTCGTCGAGCTCGTCGAAGGAGTAGTCGACGTTCTCGTCCTCGTCGGTCAGCACGGTCAGCTTGCTCTCCTCGGAGGTGATGGCGGTGACGACGCCGACCGTGCCGTTGAACACCCCGGCCGCGCCCTTGTCGTAGTTGTTGCGCAGCTGGGTGACCTTGTCGCCGACGCGGAAGACCCGCCCGCCGTACCGGCGCTCGGGCATGCCCTCGCGGGCGGGGGTCAGCGCCTCCTGCAGAGCGATGTTGAGCGCGCCGGCGCCCGCCGGGCCGCGGTGCATGGGCGCCAGCACCTGTACGTCCCTGCGCGGATTGAGCCCGAACTTCCTGGGGATGCGCCGCGCGACGACGTCCACGGTCAGGGCGGCGATCTCCTCGGGCTCCTCGCAGGAGAACAGGAAGAAGTCGGGGAACTCGCGCACCAGCGGGTGCTGGCCGGTGTTGACGCGGTGGGCGTTGACGACCACGCCGGACTCCTGCGCCTGGCGGAAGATCTGCGTCAGGCGCACCCGGGGGATGCCGGGAGCGGCCAGCAGGTCGCGCAGCACCTCTCCGGCGCCGACCGAGGGAAGCTGGTCGACGTCGCCGACGAACAACAGGTGCGCGCCCGGGGCGACCGCCTTGGCGAGCTTGTTGGCCAGCAGCAGGTCGAGCATGGACGCCTCGTCCACCACGACCAGGTCGGCGTCGAGGGGGTTGTCGCGGTCGAAGGTGGGGTCCCCGCCGGGGCGCAGCTGGAGCAGCCGGTGCACGGTGGTGGCCTCGTGGCCGGTCAGCTCCGCCAGCCGCTTGGCCGCCCGGCCGGTCGGGGCGGCCAGGATGACCTTGGCCCGCTTCGCGCGGGCAAGGGTCACCACCGAGCGCACGGTGAAGCTCTTGCCGCAGCCGGGGCCGCCGGTAAGGACGGCGACCTTCTCGGTCAGCGCGAGCCGTACGGCCTCGGCCTGCTCAGGCGCGAGGTCGGCGCCGGTCCGGCCGCGCAGCCAGTCGAAGGCGGCCGGCCAGTCCACGTCCGCGAACGCCCCGAGCCGGTCGTGGCCGGAGGTCAGCAGGGTGCGCAGGGTGCCGGCCAGCGACAACTCGGCGCGGTGGAAGGGGACGAGGTAGATCGCGGGAACGGTGCTCTCGTCGCCGTCCCCGTTCTGCTCGCCGCTTCCCCTGGCCGGGACCTCCTCGCGGACCACGCCCTCCTCGGCGACGAGCTCCTCCAGGCAGGCCGTGGTCAGGTCGGGCGGCACCTCCAGGATCTTGACGGCGTCGGCGACCAGGTTGGGGGCGGGCAGGTAGCAGTGACCGTCGTCGGCGGCCTGCGACAGCGTGTAGCGCAGACCGGCCTTGACCCGCTCGGGACTGTCGTGCGGGATGCCCACGGCCTGCGCGATGGTGTCGGCGGTCTTGAACCCGATGCCCCACACGTCGTCGGCGAGCCGGTAGGGCTCCTTGCGGACCACGTCGATGGAGTCCTCGCCGTACTGCTTGAAGATGCGCACAGCGATGGAGGTGGACACCCCGACGCCCTGCAGGAAGATCATCACCTCCTTGATGATCTTCTGTTCCTCCCAGGCGGCGGCGATCATCTTGGTCCGCTTGGGCCCGAGGCCGGGGACCTCGACCAGGCGCTTGGGCTCCTCCTCGATGATCCGCAGCGTGTCGGTGCCGAAGTGGTCCACGATCCGCTCGGCCATCTTCGGGCCGATGCCCTTGATCAGCCCGGAGCCCAGGTAGCGCTGGATGCCCTGGATCGTCGCCGGCAGGACGGTCGAGTACGACCAGACCTCGAACTGCCTGCCGTACTTGGGGTGGGAGCCCCAGCGGCCGGTGAGCCGCAGCGATTCGCCCACCTGCGCCCCGAGCAGCGGGCCGACGACGGTCAGCAGCTCGGTGCCGGACCGTTCGGTGGCGACCCTGGCGATCGTGTAACCGGTCTCCTCGTTGGCGTAGGTGATCCGCTCCAGCACGGCGTCGAGCTGCACGCCGGGCGGCCTGCCCGCGGCGCCTCCGGGAGGATTCGTCATGGCTCGCATTGTCTCCCACATGGCGGGACCCGCCCGACGCGACCGGTGTCACGGGGGACGGAGCGGCCGGCGCCCGCGCGCCTCGCCGGCATCGCCTACGCGACGTCGGGCCGTGTCATCAGCGGCGACCGCAGGTGCAACTCCAGATCGGGACCGGTCAGGGGGACGATGTTCCACGTCGCCGCCGCTGTCCCGGCGCCGGTGTCGACCACCAGCCTGACCCGGTGCGGAGTGGTGATGACGTAGAGCTCGGCGACGAACGTGTCGCCCTGCCAGGCGCCGGCCGCGACGACAGGGCGGCCGAGCGGCGAACTCTCCCGCCATGCGCCGTGGCCGACCTCGATGTCGAGGGACGATCCGAACCGCAGGAGCCATCCACCGTCCGCGGAATCGACGATCACCGGGGTTCCGCCGGGCAGAGCGGAACCCTCGGCGGAGGCGTCGATGCTCGCCTTGACGGGACGCCCCGGGGCGGCCGAACCGGGCACCGGCGCGAACGACAGCCGCCGCAGCCGCTCGGCGAGGATCTCGTCGTCCCGGGTGCTTTCCGCCTTCCGGTCGAAGTGGTCCATGCCCGGCAGCAGGCACTCCCACAGTGCGTCGAGCATCTCCTGTGCCTGCGTGTGGGCGCCGGTCACGGCGACCACGAGGTCGTGCGACGGGACTACCACGCATTGCTGGCCGAAGGAGCCGTCACCGTGGTAACCGTGGCGCGACACCCAGAACTGGTAGCCGTAGCCGCTCAGGTAGTCGGCGTCCCCCGATCCGTCCTCGAACGGCAGGGTGTCGATGTGCCGCCTGGTCGCGAGCTCCACCCATTCGCGCGGGACGAGCTGCCGGTCGCCCCAACGGCCTCCGCGCAGCAGCAGCTCGCCGAAGGCGGCCACGGCCTCGGTCGTGAGGTGCAGCCCGTGGAAGCCGAAGGTGGCGCCGCTCGCCACCCGGTCCCATTCGGCGTGGTCGATGCCCATAGGCGTGAAGAGGCGCTCGTCGAGCAGCTCGGGCAAGCCGCGGCCCGTGACCCGTTCCACCATCCGGGCCAGGATGAAGGTGGTCGGGTTGTCGTAGGCGTGCCGTGTCCCTTCGGTCTCGGGAAAGGGCACGCGCAGGAAGCCCTTCACCAGGTCGCCAGGTTCCAGCCGCCATGCCTCCGCGAGGCTGTCCGCGCGGTGTCCGGTCGTCATGGACAGCAGGTGGTGAACGGTGATGCGGCGTGCCTGCTCCGAGATGCCGGCCGGAACGTGGCCGGGCAGCACGTCCACCACCCGGTCGTCCAGCGCGAGCAGCCCGTCGGCGATCGCGAGCCCTACGGCGACCGCGGTGAACGACTTGGTCAGCGAGTAGAGAAGGTGCGGGCGTCCGGCCGAGTACGGCGCCCACCAGCCCTCGGCGACGACGTGACCGTGGCGTACGACCATGATGGAGTGGCACTCGACGGATCGTGCTTCGAGCCGGTCCAGCATCGCGCCGATCGAACGGGACGACATCCCCGAGGCGGCCGGTGTCGAACGCGGCAGCAGGGCACGCTGAGAGGGCATGCGGCCACCGTAACAAGGCCGTGCAATCGAATTTCGCGACAAAGCGTGGAGCCTCCGCTCAACGGCCCGGGGCCGCCCGGCCGGCATCGGAGATCACGACGTGCGGCTGGGGTGATTAGGCTGGTCGTATGCCGTCGACGGGGACCCCATACGACTGGGCGTGGGTGGATGTCGCGGTCCCGGGTGCGCCGGGCCGGCTGCCGGGGGTGAGCATGGCCGGGTTCCGCCAGCGCTCCCCCGCGCTCTGGGACATCACCATGGTCGCGTACCCGTTCGTCACCGTCTTCGTCGACCTGAGCGATGAGGAGGCCGTCGTCTACGACGCCCATGGCCGGAGCCGGCGCGGCAGTGTCGTCGCCGGGCTCCTTCCCGGCGATTTCCGGGCAGCCGGCCGCCGGGTCGAGTGCCTGCAGATCCGGCTGGAGCCGGTCGCGGCGGCCGCCGTGTTCGGCGCGCCGGCCGAGCTCAGCGGCACGGTGGTGCCCCTCCAGGACGTCTGGGGCCGCGACGCCGGGCGAGCCGAGGACAGGCTGCGCGCCGCCGCGTCGTGGGACGAACGGTTCGCGATCGCGAGGGACATCCTCGGCCGGCGACTGGACGCCCGTCCCCCGGTCGATCCGGAGGTCGCCCACGTCTGGCGGCGGACGCTCGCGAGCCGGGGGCGGGTGCGGGTCGACGGCGTGGCGGACGAGGTCGGCTGGAGCCGCAAGCGCCTGTGGTCCCGTTTCCGGTCGCAGCTCGGGATCACCCCAAAACGCGCCGCTCAGCTGGTGCGGTTCGACCACGCCGCCCACCTTCTGGCGGCGGGGCACTGCGCCGCCGGGGTCGCCGCGGAAAGCGGCTACGCCGACCAGTCCCACCTCAACCGCGAGATCAAGGCGTTCGCCGGGCTCACGCCCACGGCCGTGGCCGAGGCGCCGTGGCTCGCGATCGACGACGTCGCCTGGCCGGCCCCGGCGCCGGTTTCGTCGCCGGCCCGACACCCCTAGAACGTCCGAAGTCCCGCGATCGCCGAAGCCGGGGTTGCCGCACTACTCGCCGGGAATCGGGCGGACATCGCCGACCTGCCACCGCCGCCGTCCGCTCGGGAACAACCGGCAGCGCAGTGCCCCCCAACCTCGGCCACTGCCTCGGCCACTGTCTCGTCATGGCTCGGGCCTCGGGGAGGGCGCCGGCTTCTGCGCGGATCACGCCCGCTTCATGCTGATCTGCTTGACACGGGCTGCGGACCTGTCGCGGCGATCAGTGACCCTGTTCCCTGCCGAGAAAGCACGACAGGAGTCGCCTGAAGTCGTGCGCGTGCTCGATCGCCGGCACGTGCCCGCATCGGCCGAACACGTGCAGACGCACATCGGCCAGATGCTCGAGCAGGGGCAGGGCCGCCGTCCCGAGCGGGGTGACTCGGTCCTCGGCGCCGTGGACGAGCAGCACGGGCGCGCGGACCCCTGCCAGCGTTTGCGCCGACAGGGTGAGGTCATCGGCCCACCGTGCCCTGGGCGGAGGGAACAACGACGCGTACGCGTCCGCCCCCTCTCGCATCGCAGCCGCACGGGCAGCGACGGCCGACTCGGTCACGAGCGCCTGGTCGAAGAAGAGGCGACTCAGCATGTCTCGTGCCCCGAGCGGGCCGGCGGAGGCGGCCCAGAGCGCGTCGAGGTCGGGCGACAGCGGCGCCCCGGGGGCGCCCATCGTCGAGACCGCCACGACATGGGTGACCTGCTGGGGACGCGCGGCCGCCAACGCCAGCGCCACGGCCCCGCCCATGGAGTGGCCCACCACCGCGTAGTGCTCGACACCGAGAGCATCCATCAGGCCCGCGGCCTGCTCCGTCCACAGCCGGAGCCCACCCCTGGAGCCCGCCGGGATCGGTGTACGGCCGAACCCCGCCTGGTCAGGAGCCACCAGGTGCAAGGACGCGTCCAGCGCCTGTGCGGTCGCCGCCCAGGCTCCGGATCCGGTCGTACCGGGTCCGGAGCCGTGCAGCATCAGCACCGAGGGCCCGGTGCCGCTCTCCATGACCTGAACGGGGGAGCCGTCGACCGTGACGGTCCGAAGCGCCGTCACCGGGACAGGCCAGGTGTGCTCATGCGGACGCGGAGTTGACGGACTTCGAGAAGACCTCCATCATCACCCGGCCGAACTGCGGCATGTCAGGCCAGCCGCGGCAGGAGACAAGGTTTCCGTCCACGACGTCGGGAGCGTCGATGACCGTCGCGCCCGCGTTCTCCATGTCACCGGTGATGGGGGGGAAGCACGCCGTCTTACGGCCCTTCAGCAGTCCGTACACAGCCGGCACCTGCGCGCCGTGGCACACCAGCGCGATCGGGAGGTTGCGCGCGAAGAAGTGCTCGGTGATGCGCCTGACGTCGGCGTCGACCCGGATCCACTCGGGGGCACGTCCCCCGGGAATGATGAGGGCGTCATAGCGCTCGACGTCGACTTCGGCCCAGGGCACGTCGACCGGCAGCTTTCGGCCGTTCTTCTCCACGTACGCGTCGGAGTTGGGGTCGAACTCGTGGATGACCAGCTGAACGTCACGCATCGTCCGTGACGAGACGTCGACGTCCCAGCCGCCCTCCTGCACGCGATAGTAGGGATACATGGTGTCGAGCTCCTCGGCGGCGTCGCCGGTAAGGAGCAGTGCTCTAGGCACCTACTTCTCCTCGCATCTGGGGCGGGTGAGGTGGATCCGATCCAATCGGATCCGATCCGATTGCGTCAGCATTCCTCGGCTTGGCCCGCCCGTCAAGCCTTTACGCCATTCCGTCCGAGCCCTTGACTTCGTCGAACAATCGGCGGAACCGCTCGCCGGACAGCAGGATGTGCCGGCGCATGGCGTAGGCGGCGGCGTCGGGGTCACGCGCGGCGATCGCGGCCAGCACCTCTTCGTGCTCGGCCATGGCCAAATGAGTGACCTGGGTGTCGTGGAGAAGCCGGAACAGGTGCACGTGCGTGTGCAGGCGACCGAGCGCTTCGCGGATGACCTGGTTCTCCGCGCTCAGGGCGACGAGATCGTGAAAAGCGGCGTCGCGTAACCCGAAGGCGCCATAGGCCATGATCCCGTTGCCTCCCTCCAGCTCCGCCATCTCCTCCAGCATTCGTCGCAGACCGGCCACCTGCTGCAAGGATGCGCGTTCGGCGGATCTGCGCGCCGCCGCCGGCTCGAGGAGCAGGCGGAGCTCAAGCATGTCCTCGAATCGCTGACGGGTGATCTGGGGGGGAATGCGATAGCCGGCATGGGGCACACGCACGACCAGGCCCTCGGCCTCCATGCGGTTCAGAGCGTCTCGGATCGGCGTCTGCGAGACCCCGAGCTCTCGCGCCAGGACGTCGATCGTGACGCGGGAGCCAGGCTCGATCCGCAGCGACATCAGCTGTCCGAGCAGCGTGTCGTACACCTCGTCGGCAAGCCGGCCGCGAGATCTTCTCGGCGGCGCTCCGCCTGTCATGGCCCCACGGCGCCGCACGATCATCGTTTCGTCGTCCATCGTGACGTGAGGTCCTTTCTGGAGTTTTCGGGAACCTGTTGACGTCGTTCGCAACGCTGCTGGATGTTGACGCCCCCACTCGGATCGTATAGGAAAGGTGGCGGATGCCAGCCATCCTTCCTCCATCTCGGAACCGCCCGTCATCGCTCCGCTTCGATCAGTTGGAGCTCCCATGAGCATGCTCGACGTCCTACTCGGCTCGCCGCCGGGCCACACAAGGGCCGAAGGACCTCTCGACTGCTTGAAGCCCCATTACGTCGCGGCGTACTCGTGACGCCGGTCTGCGGGTCAGCCCCTGCGACAGCCGGCAACACGCCTGAACACCCCCCAGTAACTGCTCGGCGAAGCACGCAGTAAGGCTCCAGAGCTCCCCACTCAGAAAGCAGGCAAGAAGATGCGGTATCCAAAGCGAATAGGACGACTGTCCGTTCCTCGTCGAACGGCGCACCTGGCGACGGCGGCCCTGTTGGTGGCCGCCATGGCGGCTTGCGGCCAGGACGACGGCGCGAATTCGAGCGCCCCTAAGGCGCCGGCGACCATCCCGGAGCTCACCAAGGACCCGCTGACCCTCAGCTTCATCTGGTTCGACTGGCCCCCCGCCCACGCGCTGGAGACCTTCGCGAACGCGGAGTACACCAAGGAGCGGCCGAATGTGACCATCAAGGTCAACACCGTGCCGAACGCGAACTGGCACGACGCGATGTTCACCCAGTTCGCGGCGCACAAGACCGACTTCGACATTCCGGTCCTGGACTCGCAGCACATCGGTGAGGCCGTGACGAACGGCAACATCCTCGACATCACCGACTTCGTCAAGAAGAACATCGACGTCAAGGCCTACAACCCGTACCTCCTGGCGGCCTACGGCCAGTTCCCCCAGGCGGAGACCGGGAAGCGCGACGAGAACGCCAGCCTGTACGGACTGCCGCTGCTCGGCGACACCTGGACGATGATCTACCGCAAGGATCTGATCGGCGACAAGCCGCCGCAGACCTGGGACGAGATGATCTCGGTCGCCGAGAAGTGCCAGGCGGACAACCCCGGCGTCAGCGGGCTGGCTTTCCACCAGGCCAACGGCTCCGACGCCGCGGCCGTGACCTACAACACGGTCAACGGCCTCTACGGCGGCAACCTCTGGGACGCCAAGGCGCGCAAGATCGAGGGCGTCATCAACGACGCCGCGGGCCAGGAGGCGATGGACATCCTGGTCAACAAGATGAAGCCGCTGACCGCCAAGGGCTCCGGCAACTGGTTCATCGACGAGGTGAACGCGGCGGTCGCCCAGGGCAAGGCATGCATCGCGTTCAACTGGATCGCCGCGAGCGGCGCTCTGCTCGACCCGAAGCAGTCGACGCTCGGCTCCACGAAGGAAGAGATTCTCAGCAAGCTGGGCTTCGCCGCCCTGCCGAGCCAGAAGACGAACCTGGTGCCTCTCGGCGGCATGGGGATGCACATCTCGGCCTACTCCCCCAAGGAGAAGCAGGCCGAGGCCCTGAACTTCATGAAGTGGTTCGAGCAGGCTGACATCCAGAAGAAGTGGGCCGCGGCCGGTGGCGTGCCGGCGCGTACGGACGCCCTGGAGTCGCCCGAGTTCCTCAATGCCGGGCCGTTCAACAAGGTGTACACCGAGTCGGTCCCGCGGATGCGGGACATGTGGAACGTGCCCGAGTACGCGCGCCTCATCGACATCGAGAACACCAACGTCAACGCGGCTCTCAACGGCGCGAAGGCGCCGAAGGACGCGCTCGACGACATCGCCAAGGAGCAGCAGAGCGTGCTCGACTCCAGCGGCCGCAAGGGCGGCGGCGGACTGTGAGTGACCCCGTCTCTCTGACGACGGACCACCCCGGGCAGGTGGCGTCCACGACGCCGCCTGCACCGGGTCGGTCCCGCCACTTGAGCGACCGCTGGCTCGCGGTGGTCTTCATCTCCCCCGCGTTGCTGCTGTTGCTCGCGATGTCGGTGTTCCCGTTGCTGTGGGCGTTGTACCTGTCTTTCACCGACTACTCGGCCACCCGCGGGGGGCCCGCCACCTTCGTCTGGTTCGGGAACTACACCGCCATCCTGGCTTCGGCGCAGGTCCACCTGAGGGCCTTGACGACGGTGATCTACGTGGTCGGCGCGGTCGCCCTGCAGACCGTGCTCGGTTTCTCCATCGCCTACCTGATCTCACGGCGCACGCACGGGCGAGGACTGCTGACCACTCTGTTCCTGGTTCCGATGATGCTGTCGCCGGTCGTGGTCGGGCTGTTCTGGCGGTTCATGCTCGACGCGCAGTTCGGCGTGATCAACAGCATGCTCGGCTCGCTCGGCCTGGGACAGGTGGAGTGGCTCACCCGGCAGCAGACGGCGTTGTTCTCCCTGATCGTGGTCGACACGTGGCAGTGGACGCCGTTCATCATGCTCATCGCACTCGCCGGCCTCACCGCGGTCCCCAAGTACCTGTACGAGGCCGCCTCGATCGATCGGGCGTCCGAGTGGTTCCGGTTCCGCACCATCACTCTTCCGCTGGTGTGGCCGCTGCTCCTCATCGCCGTGTTGTTCAGGGCCATCGAGGCCTTCCGGCTGTTCGACCTCGTCTACATCCTCACCAGCGGAGGTCCGGGGGTCTCCACCGAGACGCTGTCGTTCCACGTCTACAAGGTCGCGTTCCTGGGCTTCAACACCGGAACCGCCTCGGCGTACGGGATCCTCATGGTCCTCATCGTCATCGTCCTCACGCAGCTCTACCTGCGCTACCTCAACAAGCTCAAGGAGGACTGATGGCCGTCTCCGTCGACGAGGCCGTGGCCACAGGTCCTGTCCGGGATCGCACGCCCTCCGCGCGCCGCCTCGGTGGCCGGGGTCGCTCCGTGCTGGAGGTCGTGCTGCTGACCGTGCTGGCCGTCGTGATGCTGTTTCCGGTTCTGTGGATGATCGAGACGTCCATCAAGGAGAACCGGGACGTCTACGCCATCCCGGCCAAGTTCTTCGACTTCACGGTCACCATGGACCATTTCAAGGACGTGTTCGTCGCCCCCGGCGGCGGTCGCTCGGCCTTGTCCGTGGCGTTCCTCAACTCCGTCCTTGTCGCCGGCGTCTCCACGGCGCTGGCCACCGTGCTGGGGGTCCCGGCGGCCTGGGCCTACTCACGCTTCTCCGTGAAGGCCAAGAAGGACCAGCTGTTCTTCATCCTGTCCACCCGCTTCATGCCGCCCGTGGTGGTCGTGATCCCGATCTTCCTCATGTATCGCCAGGTCGGACTCATCGACTCCAAGCTCGGCCTGATCCTCATCTACGCCGCGTTCAACGTCCCGTTCACGATCTGGATGATGAAGGGGTTCGTCGACGAGGTGCCCGCGGAGTACGAGGATGCCGCCATGCTCGACGGCTACACCCGTCTGCAGGCGTTCTGGCGATTCACCCTTCCCCTGCTCCTGCCCGGGATCGCCGCGACGGCGGTCTTCGCACTCATCTTCTCGTGGAACGAGTTCGTGTTCGCCATCTTCCTCACCTCCAGCGACGGCGTGCGGACGGCCCCACCCGCCATCGCCGGCCTCATCGGTGGAACCACTGTGGACTGGGGTCTCGTGGCCGCCGCCTCCCTGGTGTTCGCCCTACCGGTGCTCATCTTCGCCTACCTGGTGCGCAAGCACCTCGTCGCCGGCGTGACGCTCGGGGCGGTGCGACGCTGATGGCGGGCATCGAGGTGACCGCCCTGCACAAGCGCTACCCGGACGGGACGGTCGCGGTTGAGCACGTGGACCTGTCGATCGGGGACGGCGAGCTGTTCGTGATGCTCGGCCCTTCGGGCTGCGGCAAGACGACCACGCTGCGGGCCATCGCCGGCCTGGAGAGGCAGACGACGGGCGACATCCGCATCGGCGACACGCTGGTCAACGACCTGCCGCCCGCCGGGCGCGACATCGCCATGGTGTTCCAGTTCTACGCTCTCTATCCGCATCTGAGGACCCGCGACAACCTGGCGTTCCCCCTGCGGGCCGAGGGACTGCCCAAGTCGGAGGTGCAGGAGCGGGTCGACGAGGCCGCCCGGCTGATGCGGCTCGGTCCGCTCCTGGACCGGCGGCCGCACCGGCTGTCCGGCGGGGAGCAGCAGCGCGTCGCGCTTGCCCGCGCCCTGGTGCGGCGCCCGCGCGCATTCCTCATGGACGAACCCCTCACCAACCTGGACGCGGAGCTGCGTGCGGACATGCGCACGGAGATCAAGCACCTGCAGGGGCAGCTGGGGACGACGATGGTCTACGTCACCCACGACCAGGTCGAGGCGATGTCGCTCGGCCACAGAATCGCCATCCTCAACAAGGGCCGCGTCGAGCAGATCGGCACGCCGCTGGAGGTCTACGACCGTCCGGCGAGTCTCTTCTGCGCCGCGTTCATCGGCTCCCCGCCGATGAACCTGATCGAGGTCGAGGTGGCCGAAGGGAAGCTGCGCGGTCAGGGCGGACTGGTCCTCACGCCGCCGCCAAACCTGCCGCGCGACCGTCGCCTGGTCGCAGGCGTCCGGCCGGAGGCGCTGGAAGTCACAGAGCCAGGGGCGGAAGGTTCGGTCCCGGCCCGCGTGGTCTCGGCGGAGTGGCTGGGCGACGAAATCATCTACGTGGTCGACTACGGCGGCCAGCGCGAAGTACGGGTTCGGATGCCACCGACTGTCCGTTTCGCCGCTGACGCGCCGGTCGGGCTGCGGCACACCGGCGGGCCCCCGCCGGTCTACGACGTGAGCACGGAAGAGCTGGTGGCCTGATGGGAACCGTGGCAGTGGAAGGGCTGCGCAAGTCCTTCGGCAAAGTTCAGGCCCTGGACGGGGTGACGCTGGACGTGCCGGACGGCTCGTTCTTCGTCGTGCTCGGGCCCTCCGGGGCGGGCAAGACGACGACCCTGCGAGCGATCGCCGGCCTTGAGAAGCTCGACGCCGGGTCGGTGCACCTGGACGGGAGGGACGCGACCGGTGACCCGCCGGCGGCACGCGACCTGGCCATGGTCTTCCAGAGCTACGCCCTCTACCCGCGACTCACGGCGTACGAGAACATCGCTTCGCCGCTGCGGGCACGCCGCTGTTCTTCGAGCGAGATCGCCGCTGCCGTCGAGCGGATGTCGAGCCTGCTGCACATCGAACGTCTGCTGCAGCGTCGTCCCTCCCAGATGTCCGGCGGTGAGATGCAGCGTGTCGCCCTGGCACGGGCGCTCGTCCGTCGCCCGCGCGCGTTTCTCATGGACGAGCCGCTGACGAACCTCGACCTCAAGCTCCGCGTCGAGATGCGTACCGAGCTCACCCGCATCCACCGGAGCCTCGGGGGAACCTTCGTCTACGTGACCAACGACCAGGTCGAGGCGCTGTCCATGGCCGACCAGGTCGCGGTCATCAAGGAGGGGAAGGTGCAACAGGTCGGAACGCCGACCGAGGTGTACGAGCGTCCGGCCAACCAGTGGGTCGCGGGCTTCGTCGGGAGCCCGCCGATCAGCCTGCTCGCCTGCCGCGCCGAGGGAGATCGTCTGGTCGGGGAAGGCTGGACGCTGCCGCGGCCCCGCTGGACCACGGCCGAGGACGGTCGCCCGCTGATGCTGGGCCTGCGCTCGGAGGACCTGTCCGTCGAGCGGCGTGGGGACGCGTCGTTGCCGGGTGAGCTCTACGGCCTTGAGCCGCTCGGTGACCGTACGGTGGTCGACGTCCGGGTGGGGACGGAGATCCTCAAGGTCAAGGCACGACCCAGCGTCACCGGTACGCCGGGCGAGCGGCTGCATGTCACGGTCGACCTGGACCGTGTGCACCTGTTCGACGCGGGCACCGGGCTGGCGCTGTACGAGGCCGGGAGGTAACCGCCCGGGAGGTAACCGCACAGCGCGGCGACGTCACCATGCGCCCGCACGTGCGATCGGGCCTCGGCGGACCGTCATCGGTGAGCAGTGGCTGACGACGCCGAAGCAGCCGTGACCCGAGAAGGCGATCGGCGGCGCGAGGCGTCGCCCTGCGGCCATGGCCGAGGCCACGTTCGACCCGCTCGGCGCCCTCGACCCCGACGAGGTCGTGTGATCCGTTCGTCAACGCGCGCGGCGCGATCGCCGAGGTCACACCGGACATCAGCAAGAACATCACAGGAGGCGACGCAATGAGCGACCCGATGAACGTCCTGGCCCCCGAGTACCGGCGGCTCCGGATCGGCGACACCTGGCGCGACGCCGCCGGCGGAGCCACCTTCCCCGTCGAGGACCCGGCCACCGGCAAGGCCATCGCCGAGGTGGCGGACGCCGGCGTCGTCGACGGGCTCGCCGCTCTGGAGGCGGCGAGCGAGGCGATGGCGGAGTGGGCGGCGACCCCGCCGCGAAAGCGGTCAGAGCTGTTGACCGCGACGTACCGGGCACTGACCGAGCGATCCGAGGAGGTCGCCCGGCTGATAACGCTCGAGATGGGCAAGCCGCTCGCCGAGGCCCGGGGAGAGGTGGCCTACGGCGCCGAGTTCTTCCGTTGGTTCGCCGAGGAGGCGGTGCGCATCGAGGGGCGCTACAACACCGCTCCCGGTGGTGGGTATCGCATCCTCACCGTGCCGAAGCCGGTCGGACCGTGCGTCTTCGTGACGCCCTGGAACTTTCCGCTGGCCATGGGCGCCCGTAAGATCGCCCCTGCGCTGGCGGCGGGCTGCACGACGATCACCAAGCCGGCAGCCCAGACGCCACTCACCATGCTGCTCCTGGCCCGCATCATGGAGGAGGTCGGCGTTCCCCCGGGCGTCGTCAACGTCGTGACGACCAAGCGTTCGGGCGATGTGGTCTCAGCACTGCTGGCCGACCGCCGGACCCGCAAGCTTTCGTTCACCGGGTCGACCGAGGTCGGGCGCGTGCTGCTGCGACAGGCTGCGGACAACGTGCTGCGCACCTCCATGGAACTGGGCGGCAACGCGGCCTTGATCGTGTGTGCCGACGCGGACCTGGACGTCGCGATCGACGGCGCCATGGTGGCCAAGATGCGCAACATCGGGGAGTCCTGCATCGCGGCCAACCGAATCTACGTCGAGGAGCCGGTGCTCGAGGAGTTCACGACGCGCTTCGCCAAGCGGATGGGCGCGCTCTCGGTGGGCCATGGTCTCGACGACGGCGTGGACGTCGGGGCGTTGATCGACGAGCCCTCGGTCAACAAGATCGATGAGCTCGTCACCGACGCGGTCGATCGCGGCGCCCGTGTCCTGGTGGGCGGCGAGCGTCCGGATGGGCCGGGCCACTTCTACCCGCCGACGGTCCTCGTCGACGTGCCCGAAGACGCGCAGATTCTGGAGGAGGAGATCTTCGGCCCGGTGGCGCCGATCATCTCGTTCACGTCCGACGACGAGGTGATCGCGAAGGCCAACGACACCGAGCACGGCCTGGTCGGATACGTCTTCACCCGCGACCTCCAGCGGGCGCTCCGGTTCACCGAGGGGCTGGAGACGGGGATGGTCGGCGTCAACCGTGGTTTGATCTCGGACCCGTCTGCTCCGTTCGGAGGCGTGAAGCAGTCGGGGATCGGCAAGGAGGGGTCGCACGAGGGCATCCTCGAGTACCTCGACGTCACCTACGCGGCGATCGACCTACCGTGACCGGCCTGTTGCTCCGGGTGCCCGCCGAGGATCACCGCGCCCTGTGCACACATGGCCTGACCGGCCTCCACCCGTGGGGCGGGACCCGGGCCATGGCCGGCACGAATCCGCCGGCACCCGGGCCCGGCCGAGCCGGGGAGCCCGGCGTGCGCCTGCGCCACCCGGCAGCCGACCTTGCCGACGCCGTCCCGGTCTCGCAGGTGACCCGTACGTCCGCCCAGCAAACCACCGCCGACGTTCCAGAGAGGCACCGACATGCTTGAGACCGTCCGCGGACCACGCCAGCTGATAGTGGGCGAAGGGGTCGCGCAGAACATCCCACGAGTGGTGGCCGAGTGTGGCTCGCGAGTCCTCATCGTGACCGACCGGGTTGTTCTAAGACAGCCGAGCGTGGCCGAGATCGTGGCCTCCGTGCGGGAGAAGGTCGCGGTCGTCGGGGTGTTCGCCGACGCGACTCCGGACGTGCCGCTCTCCGATGTCGCCCTGGCCGTCGCGGCCGCCGCGGAGGTGGATGCCGACGTGATCCTCGCCATCGGGGGTGGCACGGTGATCGACCTCGGCAAAATCGTCGGCGTCATCCGGCGCCACGGTGGGACGCCGCGCGACTTCTACGGCGAGTCGAAGGTGCCGGGGCCGACGATTCCTCTCGTCGCGGTCCCGACGACGTCAGGCACCGGCTCCGAGCTCACGCCCGTCTCGGTGTTGACCGACCCGGACCGCGAGCTGAAGGTGGGGGTCTCCAGCGTCCACATCGTGCCCGACTTCGCCATCGTCGACCCCGAGCTCACCTACTCCTGCCCTGCGTCCGTCACCGCCCACTCCGGCATCGACGCGTTTTGTCACGCGGTGGAGAGCTACACCGCGCGGCCCCGGGCCCACGGACCGCGCGACCCGGTGGAGCAGGTCTTCCTCGGCCGCAACCCGATCACCGATCACTACGCGCTCCTGGCCGCGGAGCGGATCGCCCGCAGCTTGCCCCATGTCGTCAGGGACGGAGGTGACAAGGAAGCGCGCGCGGACATGTCCTATGGGTCCATGCTGGCCGGGCTCGCATTCGCCCACGCGGGCACCGCGGCTCCGCACGCCCTCCAGTACCCCATCGGCGCGGCCACCCACACGCCGCACGGCCTGGGCGTCGGGCTCCTGCTGCCCTACGCGCTGGACGCGGCCAGGGACGCCATCGGCGACCGGTTGGCCGTCCTCGCCAGGGTGTGCGGGCTCGACGTGACCGACGCCTCGGATGCCGAGGCCGCGGATGCGTTCCTCACCTGGCTCGACGGGCTCCTTGCCGACATCGGCATCCCTGCCACCTTGGCGGACATCGGCGTGGCACGCGCCGATCTCCCGCGCTTCGCGGAGATGGCCAGTGGCGTCACCCGCTTGATCCAGAACCATCCAGGCCCGACCGACATCGCCAGCCTGACCGCGATCCTCGAAGCGGCCTGGAGCGGGGACCGGACCCGGCACGTCCTGACTCCGGAACAGAGCTGGTGACGGCCTTTCCCCTGACGACGAGTTCCCTGCCCCATCCTCGGTAGCGCAATTGTCGGCCACGCCCCACCCGCCCCCCCACCGATCCGGCTGTACCCACCGACCTGGTCGTCGGGTACAGCCGGATCGGTCATGATTGCGGTCAGCGCGGCAGACGGAGCCCTGCGATGAGCAGTCCGGCCAGCCGGCGGGCGTCGTAGTCGGGATCGTGCTCGGCGCCGATGCAGAGGTTCCCGACACCGCGCATCAGCTGGATGGCCGGGATGTCGGAGCGGATCTCGCCGGCGGCGGCCGCGGCGTCGAGCAGCCGGGCGCACACGGGCACGAGGCGGTCGAGGAAGTAGGCGTGCAGGGCGTCGAAACCGGCGTCGTCGGAGCGGAGCACGGCGGCCAGTCCGTGCTTGGTGACCAGGAAATCGACGAAGAGGCCGATCCATCGTTCCAGCGCGGCGTACGGCGTCGCGCCGGACGCCAGCAGGGCCGGTCCGGCCTCGGCGCAGGCCTCGACCTGGTGCCGGTAGACGGCGATGATGAGATCCGCTCGCGTCGGGAAGTGACGGTAGATCGTGGCCGTCCCGACGCCGGCCTTGGCCGCGATGTCGCGTACGGGCGCGTCCACCCCTGAGGCGACGAAGACCGCGGCGGCCGCGTCGAGCAGGGTCTTCTCGTTGCGCCGTGCGTCCGCCCGTCTGGGCCGGGCCGCCCGCCCCCCGCCCCCATCGCTGTCGTTCATCGCGCGGCTCCCTCCGTCACCGGACTTGCTAAACGGGACGTTGTTCCGTATCGTCGAAACGGGACACGGTCCCGCTTGCTCATCATGCCAGAGCAGTGGACCGGCGACCAAGCCATGTGCCGTCCCCACGCTCCCCTTTCCGGTTGACCGCCGGCGGCGCTCTTATGTCGCGCTGCCGGTGTCGAAAGGACCGACAACCCCATGCCGCATTCCCTCCATCCCAGTTTCGGGATCATGACCGCTCCGCAACAGGTCGGCTACCACGACGTCCTGCGGGTCTGGCGCGAGGCGGACGCGATCCCGCAGATCGAGCACGCGTGGCTGTTCGATCACCTCATGCCGATCGCCGGCGACCCCGACGGGCCGGCCTACGAAGGCTGGACGCTGCTCGCCGCCCTCGCCGCGCAGACCCGGCGGCTGCGGCTCGGTGTGCTGGTGACCAGCAACCGGTTCCGGCCACCCGCGATGCTGGCAAAGATCGCCGCGACCGTCGACGACATCTCCGGCGGACGGCTCGACTTCGGCATCGGCGCCGGCTCACGACCCGGCCATCCCCTGGCCCGGCGTGAGTACGACGCACACGGCCTGCCCTTCCACGACGCCGCGCACGCCGCGGAGAGCCTCGCCGAAGCCTGCGCGGTGATCCGGCGCCTGTGGACCGAGGCCGAACCGTTCGACTTCCACGGCACTCATATCCGGCTCACCGGAGCGTTCTGCAACCCCAAACCCGTCCAGCGCCCCCATCCGCCGATCCTCATCGGCGGACGCTCGTCCCCGACGCTGCGCGTGGCCGCCGAGCACGCCGACCTGTGGAACATCCCCGGCGGCGACATCGACGACGTCGTCCGCCGCAGCGCGCTGCTCGACCGCTACTGCGCCGAGATCGGCCGCGACCCCGCCTCCATCACCCGCTCGATCCACCTGCCCGTCTCCTACGACCGGCCCGGCCCCACCCGGGACGCGATCGCCGAGGCGATCGGCGCGGGCTTCCGGCACATCGTCCTCGGGCTGCCGTCGCCCTACCCCGACGGCGTCGCCCGGTGGGTGACCGACGAACTCATCACCTCACGAAACAACTGAGAGGAAGACCAATCCATGACGCACGCAGGCATGGCGGCCACCGATGTGAACGTCGGCGCGCCCACTCCGGTCATCTCGGTGAAGCCGGTGGTGCTGCCGGCCCCCGGCCGCGGCGAGGACCTGCGCGTACGCGTGTCCGCGCCGACGACCGGAAACGAACTGCCGGTCATCGTCTTCTCGCACGGCTTCGGGGAGTCGATGGACGGCTACGCCCCGCTGGTCGACTTCTGGACCGCCCACGGCTTCGCGGTGATCCAGCCCACCCATCTCGACTCGAGGACGCTGAACCTTTCTCCCGACGACCCCCGTACGCCGCTGATCTGGCGGTTCCGCGTCGAGGACCTCACGCGCGTCCTCGACGGGCTGGAGTTCGTCGAGGCCGCCGTTCCCGGCCTCGCCGGGCGGCTCGACCGGAGCCGCATCGCCGTGGCCGGGCACTCCTGGGGCGCCCAGACGGCGAGCATGCTCCTGGGCGCGCGCGTCCTCGGCGCGGAAGGCGAGCCGGGAGAGGACCTGTCGGACCCGCGGATCACGGCGGGTGTGCTGCTCGCCGTCCCCGGCACGGGAGGAGCCGACCTGACTCCGTTCGCCGCCGAGCACTTCCCGTTCATGAACCCGGGCTTCGCGGAGATGACCACACCGGCCCTCGTGGTCGCGGGAGACCGCGACCAGTCCCTGCTGTCGGTCCGGGGGCCGGACTGGTTCACCGACGCGTACTTCCAGAGCCCGCACGGCAAGAGCCTGCTCACTGTGTTCGGTGCGGAACACTCGCTCGGCGGGATCTCCGGCTACAACGTCACGGAGACCACGGACGAGAACCCCGCGCGGGTCGCCCTGATCAGGCGTCTCACGTGGGCCTACCTTCGCACCGCCCTCGGTCTCGGGGATTCCACCTGGCCGGCGGCGCGTGCCGCGTTGGCGGAGGCCGGCGAACCACTGGGCCGCGTCGAATCCCGATGAGTCCCTGACAGGCGCACCGCGCCCCTCCCCCGGCTCATTACCGGCGTAGGGCGCGCGGTCGCTCACCGGCCGGCCGGCGGCGCGGTCAGTAGGGGGACGCCGAGTTGCTCGCGGCCCAGCGCTTCTCGGCGTCGGAGCCTCCCGGAGGCGGCGCGATCCCGTTGATCATCCAGAGGTCTTCGCTGGTCTCGTCGACGTGGAACTCCCAGTGCAGCGCCGCGTGCCCTTCGAGGTGGGGCTGCAGCATGCTCTTGATCCATTGGGCGGTCCGGCGCCGGCTCTCCCGGTCGGGGTTGCTGCGGGCGATGTGGTCGACGGTGATGCGGACCCCGGCCGGGGTGGGCTCCCCGCCGACGTAGAAGTCCTCGGGCCGGGTCTGGTGGAACAGCGTGACCACGTAGAACCGGGGCAGCCCGATCTGTTCGTAGTGGTCGGCGATACGGGCGGCGAGCCGGTGCTTCTCCGCGTCGGTGAAGATCCCGGGCGTGTGATGGATGGTCCACAGCGGCATGGCGGTTCGGTACTCCTTGAGTGCGCGGATGCGGTCTCAGCGGGCGGTCGAGAAGGTCAGGTTCTCCACGGGGCCCGACAGCGCCGCCTTGGCGGCGACCGTGACGTCGTCGGCCAGCACCTCCGCGGCCCCGGACTCCAGGCCGTCGACGATCCGCGCGGCCACGTCGGCCGGATCGGCCTTCGGCAGTTCGAGGTCGGAGACCATGTCGGTGTCGATGAAGCCCGCGTGCACACCGACGACCTGGGTGTTCTGGCGCGCCAGTTCGATCCGGAGCGAGTTCGTGAGGGACCACGCCGCCGCCTTCGACGCCCCGTAGGCGCCGCTGCCGGCCAGCCAGGACAGCACGGAGTGCATGTCGACGAGCGCGCCCCCGCCGTTCGCGGCCAGGATCGGCGCGAAGGCCCGCGCCATCCGCAGCGGCCCGAAGACGTTGACGTCGAACGTCACGGTGACGTCCTCGAAGTCACCCGTCAGCAGCGGGGCGGGCAGCAGGACCCCGGCGTTGTTGAACACGATCTCGGTGTCGGTGGCGATCTCCGCGAGGGCGGCGACAGACGCCGCCGAGCGGACCTCCAGTTCGGCACCGACGACCCCTGGACGCTCGTCGGCGTACGCCGAGCGCGCGGTCGAGTACACCTTTCGCGCCCCGCGTGCCAGCACCTCGTCGACCAGCGCCGCGCCGAGTCCACGCCGGCCCCCCGTCACCACAACCACCCTGCCCGCCACCGCGACCATGACGTCCCCCTGAGTAACGACTTCGTTAGCGAGATTGCATCACACCCTGCTGACTAACGCAAGCGTTAGCTACAATGCCGGAGTGGCGATGAAGTTCGAGGAACGGCTGAGCGACCGGGACGCGTGGTCCATCGGCGACGGATGCTCGGCCGGCCGGGTGCTGGACCTGCTCAGCACCAAGACGGTGTTCCTGGTGGTCCGCGAATGCTTCTACGGCACAACGCGGTTCGACGACTTCGTGACCCGGGTCGGTGCCTCGGCGCCCGCGGTGTCGCGGGCGCTCAAACAGCTGAAGGCCGCGGGGATCGTCGCGCCCGTCGTCTATCGGGAGCCGGGGAGCCGGGCCCGCGACGAATACCGTCTGACGGAGGCCGGCGAAGACCTGCTGCCGGTGTTCCTGTCGCTGATGCAGTGGGGCGACAGGCACCTGCAGGACGGCCGCCCGCCCCTGTCGTTCGTCGAGGCCGCCACCGGCCGTCCGATACAGGTCCGCGTCAGCGCCGAACAGGCGCCGGAGACGGCGTGCGACGACATCGAGATCCGGGTGCACCCCGCCTGGGACGCGGCTAGCGGCGCACCTTGAACCTCAGGTGCAGCACTCCGTCGCCCTGGACGACCGCATGAGGATCCTCCAGCGGATGCGGCCCGTCGATGCTGCCGAAGTAGCGTTTGCCCGATCCCAGCACCACGGGCACCACGTCCATCGCCACCTCGTCCACGAGACCGGCCGCGAGGATCTGGCCGCCCACGTCGCCGGCGTTCACGGCGACGGTTCGCTCCCCGGCGAGTTCCTGGGCCTTGTCGATCGCGGCCGCCACGCCATCGACGAAGTGGTACGACGCCTCGGGGTGCCAGCCCTCGGGCCTGGGGCGGTGGGACACCACGATCACGTGGTCGCCCGCGGGCGGGCGGCCCTCCCAGCCGTTCACCAGGTCGAACAGGCGGCGGCCCATCACGATCACGCCGATCGACTCCCATATCGGCCGGACGTACTCCGCCGATGCTCGCGAGACCATGAAGTCGCTACCGGTTCCGGAATGGTCGTACTGCTGGTCGCCGCCTTGGCGGATCGGGGTGTCCCCGTTGAAGTACCAGTCGTGGAGCGGCCCGACGTCGTCGCTCTCGTCGGCGATGAAACCGTCCACCGACACCACGTTGTGCATGATCACTGTGCCCACCGGCCCTCCTTAGGACTCCCTGCGCATTCACCCTGAGCTTGTCGGTCGCGGGGCCGGGAGGGCTTGTAGAAAATCAATCGGCGGGCATCGGACCGTTGTCCGGTGGGAACCCTAGCTCGGCGGGGAATCGGCGCCGCAGGTCCAGATATTGCGTCGGGGTCTGGCCGGTGAAGTCCTTGAACTCCCTGCCGAAGTGGGCTTGATCGAAGTAGCCCGCCGTTTGTGCGAGCCCCGCCCAGTCGACCGGCCCCCGGGCGTCCACGGACAGGATCAGCTGCGCGAAGCGGTAGATTCGCGCTACCCGCTTCGGGGTGACCCCGACATGGGACGTGAACTGAGTGGCCAGGTGATTGCCGCTCACCCCGGCGTCTTCGGCCAGCGCACGAACCGGGACCGCGCCGTAGGAGGTCTCCAGGCGCTCGCCTGTGTGCCGGACCAGGTCGAGACCGCGCCCCGCCTCGGCGAATCGCGATCGCAGCTCCTCCTCCACCACCCGCAGTGTCTCGGCGGCCGATGCGATGTCGCCGATCTGATCGCGAATCCGCTCCACCGACCGTTGCCAGACATCGTCGACCGGCACCCATCGGTTTCGTAACTCCGTCGCCGGCATAGTGACGAACGGCGACAACCCCCATGGCTTGAAGTGCACCCCGACGAGCCGCACCCGTGCGGGGAACTCGAAGAGGAAACGCCTGGTCCAGACACCCATGAACCATCCATCGCTGAGCATCGCCGGCGGCACCGAGGGGTCGGAATCCCACAGGCGGGCAGGCTCGCCCAGGTTGACGAACAGGTGTGCCGACGGCATCGGCGGCACGTTCATCCGGCGGTGTCGCGGCACTCCGGTCAGGCAGTAGATGTCGTCGATGAATCGGTCGAGCGGCGGCGCAGGGACCCGGCCGACGTATTCCATGCGCTCAGTCTGGCCGACGAGAGCCCGATTCACGAGGGAGTCCGGGTGCGTCGTGGGCGCCGTCGCCGCGCTCGAAATCGTGTAGGCGCCGCGGGCGCCGATTGCCTAGGGTTCTGCCGGTGAGAGACCTCCGCCTGCTGCCCAAGGCTCACCTGCACACTCACCTGGAGAGCACCGTCCGTCCCGCGACGATCCGCGAGCTGGGAGGCGAGCCGCCGGTCCAGGACCGGCCGTTCAGCGATTTCAGGGAGTTCGCCGACCAACGCGCCAGGGTGCGCGCGCTGCTGCGCGACCACGGGCACTTCCGCCGCATCGCCGAGGAGTTCTGCCAGGACGAGGCGGCCCAGGGCGTTCGCTACGCGGAGGTCACCTTCACCGCGGCGGCTCACGGCGAGCGTCTCGGCGATCCGGACATGCCGCTGGAGGCCGTGCTGGAGGGACTCGCGGCCGGCGCTGAGCGGTACGGCATCCAGACCCGGGTGATCCTGGACCACTCCCGCCGTCGTCCCGCCGACCGGCTGTGGCGCAGTCTCAAGCTGGCCACCCGGCACCCGCAGGTGATCGCCGTCGGCCTGGCGGGAGACGAGGCCTACCCGGCGGCGCCGTTCGCCGAGGTGTTCCAGGCCGCGCGCGAGGCGGGGGTGCACCTGGTGCACCACGCCGGGGAGACGGCGGGCCCGGCGAGCGTCCGGGAGGCCCTGGCGGTGGGGCGCGCGGAGCGGATCGGCCATGGCATCCGCGTCCTGGAGGATCCGGATCTGGTGGCCGAGCTGCGCGGGCGCCGCGTGCCGCTGGAAGTCTGCCCCTCCTCGAACGTCTTGCTCGGGCTGGTCCCCTCGCTGGCGGAGCACCCGCTGCCGCGCCTGGTCGAGGCCGGTATGACGGTCACCCTGAACACGGACGGGGAGACGTCGCTGGCGGCGGAATACCAGCGCGCGCGGGAGATCTTCGGATGCAGCGACGCGGAACTGGCGGACCTGGCCCGCGCCTCGGTCGAGTGCGGCTTCGCGCCCGCGGAGGTGAAGGCACAGATCGGCGCCGCGATCGACCGTTGGCTGAGCGGCTGAGAGCCCGCTCCCCCGCACCGCCTTCCCGAGACGATGCGTGCGCTGTGCCGATCACGGGGCCGACTCCTGGGCCGTGCGGGCGGCGGAACGCTAGCCTGGTGCGGATCACGGAAAGGGGACGACCGGAATGGTGCTGGAGGGGACGGCCCGCGCACTGCTGCGCAGGCTGGCGGCCGAGCAGGCGGAGTCGCGGGTGCCGTCGGTGGTGGCGGCGATCGTGCGGGACGGCGAGATCGCCTGGTTCGGGGCGCGCGGCCGGGTCGGCGGGGAGCCGCCCACGCGGGACACCCAGTACCGCATCGGATCCATCACCAAGACCCTCGTGGCGACCGTGGTGATGCGGCTGCGCGACGAGGGCCGGCTCGACCTGCTGGACCCCCTGGACAAGCACGTGCCCGGCACACCGCTGGGCGACGTCACGGTCGCCCAGCTGCTGTCCCACAGCGGCGGCCTGACCGCCGAGTCTCCCGGCCAGTGGTGGGAGCGCACCCCGGGTGTGGCGGTGGGCGACCTGATCGCCGCGCTCGGCCCCGAGTCCGCGCGGCATCGGCCCGGCCGCCGCTACCACTACTCCAACCTCGGGTTCGGCCTGCTCGGCGAGCTGGTCGCGCGCAAGCGGTCGGCGCCGTGGGACGAGGTCGTACGCGAGGAGGTGCTGGAGCCGCTCGGCATGCGCGACACCACGCCGCGCCCCCGTGCGCCGCACGCGACCGGGTACGCGGTGCACCCGTGGGCCGACGCGCTGCTCCCGGAGCCGGAGAACGACCACGGCGCCATGGCCCCGGCCGGGCAGATGTGGTCCACGGCCGCCGACCTGGCCCGGTGGGCGGCCTTCATCGGCGGCGACACCGGCGAGGTGCTGCGCCCGGCCACGGTCGCCGAGATGCGCGAGCCGGCCGTCGTCGAGGACGGCGACGCCTGGACCCGCGGCTATGGGCTCGGCCTCCAGCTCACCCGGCACACCGGGCCCGGCGGCCCGCGGCGGCTGGCGGGCCACACCGGGTCGATGCCCGGTTTCCTCGCCACCGTGTGGGCCGACCCCGCCGACCGCGTGGCCGTGCTGTGGATGGCCAACACGACCTCGGGCGTGCGCAACCTCGACATGGCCCTGCTGGACATCCTGGCCGAGCACGAGCCGCCGCTGCCGGCCGAGTGGTCGCCGTCCCCGGTGGACGAGGACCTGCTGGCGCTGACCGGGCCGTGGTACTGGGGGCCGACGCCGTACGTGCTGCGGGTCCTGCCGCACCGGGGCCTGTCGCTGACCCCGGTCAGCGGGCAGGGCCGGGCCTCCCGGTTCGCCGCCCGGGCCGACGGCACCTGGGTGGGGCTCGACGGCTACTACGCCGGGGAGACCCTGCGGGTGGTCCACTCCCCCGGCGGGGTGACCCACCTCGACCTCAACACGTTCGTCTTCACGCGTGAGCCGTACGACCCGGCGGCCCCGGTGCCGGGCGGCGTCGACCCGGCCGGCTGGAGGTGACCCGTCAGGTGGTGGCCAGCGCGACCGTCGGCGACAGACGGGCCGCGCGCATCGCCGGGTAGAGACCGGCGAGGGTGCCGATGACGAGGGTGGCGCCGACGGCGCCCGCGAACGCCCAGGGCGGGACCACCGGCGGCCAGCCGCGCGACAGCGCGTAGCCGGCGGTGGCCAGGCCGCCCAGCGCCGCCCCCGCGATCCCGCCGAGCGCCGACAGCAGCAGCGACTCGGCGAGGAACTGCAGCCGCACCTGGCCCCGGGTGGCGCCCAGCGAGCGGCGCAGGCCGATCTCCTTGCGCCGCTCCAGCACCGAGATCACCATGGTGTTGGCCACGCCGACCCCGCCGACCAGCAGCGCGACCGCGCCGAGCCCGAGCAGCAGGTTGGTGAACGCGCTCGCGGCCGCCGCCCGAGCCGCCAGCGCGTCCGACGGCCTGCTGACCGTGACCTCCTCCGGGTTCTCCGGGTTGACCGTGCGCGGCAGCACGGCCCGTACGGCCTCCACCGACTCCTCGGCGGACCGCTCGTAGACGGTCGTCGGGTGACCGTCGAAGCCCAGGTACTTCTCGGCGGCCGGGAACCCGACGAGCGCCGAGCGCTCGATCTCCGGGGCGAGCGGCATCGCGCCGAGGACGCCGACGACGGTGAACCACCGTTCGCCCATCCAGACCTGTACGCCCGTCCTGGTGATGCCGAGCCGTTCGGCGGCCTTGGCGCCCAGCACGACGGCGGGCCGCGTCTCGGTGGCGGCGTTCAGCCAGGCGCCCTTGACGACCCGGCCCTCCAGGGTGGTGAGCAGGTCGGCGGTCGCGGCCTGGACGGCGATGCCGCCGGTCACGGCCTTGGGGATGCGGTCGGTGCGCCGGATCGTGGTGTCGACCGTGCCGGTGGCCGAGGCCGTGCGCACCGGCCCGATGCGCCGGACCATGCCGAGCGCCTCCACGGGCAGCTTGGCCTCCTCTCCGAACACCGTCTGCCCCGGCGCGACGGTGAGCAGGTTGGTGCCGAGCCGGTCGAGCTGGCGCAGCAACTGCTCGCGGGAGGAGGACGAGATGCCCAGCACCGCGATCATGGTGGCGATGCCGATGGCGATGCCGAGCGCGGACAGGACCACCCGCGCGGGGCGGGTGCGCAGCCCGGCCGCGCCGGTCCGCAGGACGTCGGACGGCCCGAGCCTGGCCGGGGTCAGCCGCTGACGGGTCATCGTGGTGCTCCCTTCGCCGCTCCCGCTGTTTCGGCGTCCGGCGCCGGGTCAGGGGTGCGCTTCGGGTTGGGTCCGGGAGGGCGGCGTCCGGCGCCGGCCCCGGCGTCGGCGACGACCCGGCCGTCGCGTACGCGCACCTGGCGCGGGCACCACTCGGCGATCTCGGGGTCGTGGGTGATGACCGCGATGGTGGTGCCGGCGGCGTGCAGGTCGCGCAGCACCCCCAGCACCTCGGCGCCCGCCGCCGAGTCCAGGTTGCCGGTCGGCTCGTCGGCCAGCAGCAGCGGCGGGTCGCCCGCCACGGCGCGGGCCACCGCCACCCGCTGCTGCTCCCCGCCCGACAGCTGGTTGGGCCGGTGGCCCAGCCGGTGGCCGAGGCCCACCCGCTCCAGCGCGGCGGCGGCGCGTTCCCGCCGCGCCCGCAGCGGCGTGCCGGTGTAGAGCAGGCCGTCGGCGACGTTGTCCAGCGCGCTCACCCCCGGCGCGAGGTGGAACTGCTGGAAGACGAAGCCCAGGTGGCGGGCGCGCAGCGCGGACAGCTCCCGGTCGGACAGCCCGGCCACGTCGTGCCCGGCGATCCGTACGGTGCCCGTGGTGGGCCGGTCCAGGGTCCCGATGAGGTGCAACAGGGTCGACTTCCCCGAGCCGGAGGGCCCGGCGATGGCGACCAGCTCACCGCGTTCGACCAGCAGGTCCACGCCGCGCAGGGCCCGCACGCCTGCGCCGTACTCCTTGGTCACCTCGCGCAGCTCCACCACGCGGAGCTGCTCGGGCTGCGGGACGCTCATGTGGCCGGCACCCCGACCTTCATGCCCTCGGCGAGCCCGGCGCCGGTGATCTCGACCATGCCGCTGCCGAAGGCGCCGAGCTCGACCGGGACCACGCGGGTGGACGCGCCCTCGACCACCTCGACGCCGAAGCCGCCCTCGCGCAGGGCCAGCAGCGCCTCGACCGGCACGGCCAGCACGTTCTCGCGCCGCTCGCTGACCAGCTCGACCTCGACCGGGGCCCTGTCGAGGCGGGTCTTCGGCGTCTTGCCCAGGGTGATGTCGACGTCGATGGTGCTGCCGTCGTCCTGGCCCTGCCCGGACGAGACGGTCTCGGCCACCGTGCCGACCGAGGTGATCTTCCCGGTGACCCGCTCGCCACCCGGCAGCTCCACGGTGACCTTGGCGCCCTTCCTGGCGAGCGACTGGTCGTCGGTGGACAGGTCCACGTGCACCAGCCGCCGTACGCCCGAGACGGTGAGGGCCGGACGTCCGGGCGTGGTCCTGTCGCCCACCTCGACCTTGGCGTCGGTGACCCGGGCCGCGGCCGGCAGGAAGACCACCTGGGAGGCGTCCACCTGCCCGGTCTCGGGGAGCCCGGCGTCGTCCTGCCATTCCTTGACGGCCAGATGGGTGGCGTAGCTGAAGTGGTCGTCCACGGTCAGGTCGTCGCCGTAGCCGAGGACCTTGAGGTTGCGTTCGAGCTGCTCGACGTCCGGGCCGTCGTCGACGCCCTGCCGCAGCGGGCGGTACATCGGCAGCGATCCGTACATGAGGACCACCGGCCTGCGGTCGACCCTGAGCAGCGCGCGGCCGCGCCGGACGACCGCGCCCTCGGCGGGGGCCCACGTCACGGTGCCGGCGGCGTCGGTGCTGACCTGCCGCTCACCGGAGTAGGTCAGCGCCCCCTCCACGGTCTTGGTGTCGACCAGGTCCTGACGCGCGATCGACGCGGTGGCGGGGACGGGAGGCGGGGACGGCTCGGCCGCGCCCGCGCCGTCGCCGCCCGACACGGCGACGGCCGTTCCCGCGGCGGCCAAGGCGAGAACGCCGGCGCCCGCGATCACCAGGCCCTTCCTCACTGCTTCCTCCCGGGCGCGAACTCCTCGCAGGCCTTCTGCGCCTCCTCCATCGCCTTCTCCTGGCCCCGCTTGATCTTGACCTGGATGCCCTGGCCGGGGGCCGGGTCGGGCATGTCGATGCCGTGCTCGCGCATGCACTGGGCGAACTTGACCATCCGGTCGCGCACCTCGGGATCGTCGCCGCCGAGCTTGTCGCCGACCGCGTCCTTCATGAAGTGCTGGCAGGCCTGCATGGCCTTCTGCATCGAGGCCTCGTCCCCCTTCTTGCCGATGATGCGGACGCGGCCGTCCGGACCGGGATCGGGCATGTCCACGCCGTGCTCGCGCATGCACTGGGCGAACTTGAGCTGGGCCTCCTGGCGGTCCGCCGGGGCCGACGCCGACGGCCCGGCCGTGGCGCCGCCGCCTGGCGTGGCGCCGCCCGCGCTGGCGATCCCGTCGTCCGCGGGGGCCGTGCCGCAGCCGGCCAGTGCCAGTGCGAGCCCCACGGTGAGCCCCACGGCCCGTAGCGGTCGTAAGCGCATGGGTCGTTCCTCCTCTGTCGCTCGTTCTCGTCCGGGGCGTCCGCCCGGGACGGGGCCCAACTCCAGCGGAGGCGGTGCTAAACGCGGATAAGCGAGCCCGGCTTATCCGCGGCTAACACCGCCTGCGCCAGTCTCGGAGCCGAGCGGGAGGTTGGAATGCGGGTGCTCGTGGTCGAGGACGAGGAACAGCTGGCCGAGGCCGTCGCCCGGGGGCTGCGGCTGCACGCCATCGCGGTGGACGTGGCCTACGACGGTCAGGAGGCGCTGAAGCTGGCCGCCTACGTCGACTACGACGTGGTCGTGCTCGACCGCGACCTGCCCGAGGTGCACGGCGACGAGGTGTGCCGGGAGCTGGTCACGGCCAGTGGGGCGAGCCGCATTCTCATGCTGACGGCGGCCGGGCGGGTGCGTGACCGGGTCGGCGGCCTGTCCCTGGGCGCCGACGACTACCTGGTCAAACCGTTCGCGTTCGCCGAGCTGGTGGCCCGGATCCGGGCCCTGGCCCGGCGCTCGCCCCGGGCGGTGCGGCCCGTGCTGGAGCGGGCCGGGATCCGGCTCGACCCCGCCCGCCGTACGGTGGCGCGCGACGGACGGCAGGTGGCGCTGGGCCGCAAGGAGTTCGACGTGCTGCACGAGCTCCTGCGCGCCGACGGAGGGCTCGTGACCTCGGCCCGGCTGCGCGCGAACGTCTGGGACGAGCACGCCGACGCCGGCACGGGCGTGCTGCGCGTCACGCTCACTTCGCTGCGCCGCAAGCTGGGCGAGCCGCCGGTGATCGAGAACGTGCCGGGCCGGGGGTATCGGCTGTGACCCGTGCCCTGTCCCTGTGGAGCAGGCTCGGCCTGCGGATGCGGCTCACCCTGCTGTACGGCGGGTTGTTCTTCCTGGCGGGGTCGGTGCTGCTGTGGTTCACCCACCTGCTGACGGCGCGGGCGCTCAACCAGCGGTTCGTGGTGGCGGTGGCGTCGAAGGTGACCGGCATCGGCACCCCTGGGGCCGTCATGGGAACGACGCTGCCCGACGGCGACATGCTCGCCCAGCGGGTGCGCACCAACGTCGAGCAGGGGGCGGCCGACGTGCTGAGCGACGTGCTCCGCTCGTCGGTGGTCGTCATGGTCCTGGTCGGGGTCGTCGCGGTGGTGCTGGGCTACCTGGTGGCCGACCGTGCGCTGCGCCCGCTCGACCGGGTGACCGAGACCGCGCAGCGCCTGTCGGAGAGCACGCTGCACGAGCGCATCGCGCTGCGCGGCCCGCAGGACGAGGTCAAGCGGCTCGCCGACACCTTCGACGCGATGCTCGACCGGCTGCACCGGGTGTTCGACGCCCAGCGCCGGTTCATCGCCAACGCCTCCCACGAGCTGCGCACCCCGCTGGCGATCAACCGTACGGTCCTGGAGGTGTCGCTGGAGGAGCCGGCGGCGTCGGAGGACCTGAAGGCGCTGGCCCGCGCGCTGCTCGGCACCAACGCGAGGTACGAACGGCTGATCGAGGGCCTGCTCATGCTGGCGCAGTCGGAGCAGGAGGTGACCGCGCGCAAGCCGATCGACCTGCGGCAGGTCGTCCGTACGGCGATGGAGCAGATCGACCTGCAGCCGCGCCGCGGGAAGGTGGTCGTGCACGAGGACCTGCGCCCGGCGGTGGCGCACGGAGATCCGCTGTTCCTCGAACGCTGCCTGTTCAACCTGCTGGAGAACGCGATCAAGTACAACCTGCGGGACGGGGAGGTCTGGGTCCGGTTGCGGGAGGACGAGGCCGGGGTGAGCGTGACGGTGGAGAACACCGGGCCCCCCGTTCCGCCGTACGAGGTGGACGACCTGTTCGAGCCGTTCCGACGGCTCGGCGGCGACCGCGTCCGCTCCGCCCGCGGGGCGGGGCTGGGCCTGTCCATCGTCCGGGCCATCGCCGTGGCCCACGGCGGCGAGGTGGAGGCGCTGGCCCGGCCGGAGGGCGGCCTGGCGGTGACCGTACGCCTGCCGCGGTGAGCCGGGTCCTCCCTTGATCCCCATGCGCCGCTACCCGGCGACGCCCGGTTTGCCGCCTACTGCACAGTAAAATGTGTGTTGTTCTAACTTGACCGGTCTGACCTGGTCTATTACCTTTTAGGCAGCTCAGGGTGCACTTGCTCATCTCAATGGTCAAGAAGCCCTCCTCAGACCGAAGCGGCCGGCCGATCCCGGTCTGCCGCCCGGCCGCCGAGTCCGCGTCCGCGCGGAGCCGGGGACCCACCTCTCCTGGGGTGAATCGGCATGCGTGCCGTAGGGCGACTTCCAGCCCGAACCCGTCAGCTAACCCGGTAGGCGGCATGGAAGCAAGGGAGTACGCCCCACCATGCACGTCCTCAACACCTGTGTTCGCGCTGCCGTCGCCGGCGGGGCCCTCGCCTCGGCCCTGCTGATCGCGTCGCCGGCTGCGCACGCGGACAACCCGGCGACCGGCAAGGGCTCGGCCGCCGCGCAGTCCATGGCCGAGACCGCCTCCCGGCTGCCCAAGATCAGCTCGATGGACGTGCTGAAACTGGCCAGGAGCCAGGTCGGGATCAGCGAGAACGCCAAGGGCGGCGGCACCAAGTTCCAGCATTGGTACATGTCCACGCCCCGCGCCCGCGAGACCCTCGCCCGCGACGGCGGCGCGCTCACCGACTACCTCAACGCCCCCTGGTGCGACATGTTCGTCTCCTGGGTGGGCCAGCAGCTCGGCATCGGACCGGTGATGGGCTCCGACGCCTACACCGTGGAGCACGCCCAGTGGTTCGCCGACCACGGCCGCTGGGGCCACACGCCCAAGCCGGGCGCGGTGGTGTTCTTCAGCTGGAGCGGCAGCGAGGACATCGACGACATCCAGCACGTCGGGTTCGTCGTCAAGGACAACGGCAACGGAACGATCCAGACTATCGAGGGCAACACGGGCGACGGTGGCGCCGTCGAGGTCCGCACCCGTCCCACCTCGCAGGTGGCGGGCTACGGCTACCCGATGTACCCCGGGGACGTCTCCGCCTCCGCCTCCTCCTGAGGCACGACAGCTCCGAGGCGCGCCGGTGATCCCGGCGCGCTTCGCCGTCTCACCCGGGAGCGCCCGGCACCTGCCGAATTGACCGGTACAAGCGTGAGCTGCGAGCCTGGCGGCATGCACGCGTTCGACGTCCTCGGCGATCCGGTGCGCCGCCGGATCCTGGAACTTCTCGCGGAGGGCGAGCGCCCCGCCGGGGAGATCGGCGCGATCGTGCAGGAGGAGTTCGGGATCTCCCAGCCGGGGGTGTCCCAGCACCTGCGCGTGCTGCGGGAGAGCGGCTTCGCGACGGTCCGGGCCGAGGGCACCAGGCGCCTGTACGCCGTCGACCCCGCGCCGCTCCACGAGGTCGACACCTGGCTCGACCACTTCCGCCGCTTCTGGAACCAGCGCCTGGACGCCCTGGGCACCGAACTCGCGCGTGGAAAGCGGGAGCGCCGCCTCCGGGACGACGCCCGTCCGTGAGCCGTGCGCGCCGCCTCCGGGCCGGCGCTACCGGGGAGCCGCGCCCCGGGAGACCGGCCTGCATCTGGGGGCCACGCGCGCGAGTTTGGTCCAGCCCGTCCAGCCGCGCTGCTCCAGCAGCTCGATCAGCCGGCGCGCCGGCGGCACCGTGTCGAACGCCAGCCTGTCCATCAGCGTGACAAGCGGTGACGCCATCTCGGTGTCGTCGACGTAGTCCTCGCCCCGCTCGTCGGCCATATCCGTAAGGTAGGCGGCCAGCCTGTCGGCCAGTTCGACCAGCCGCGGGTCGTCGTCGGCCCGGTCGAGGGCCTGGCTCAGGGTGAGGTAGAAGTCGACGAGGCGCGGGTCCTCGATCTGCTCCCGCTTGCGTGCCATCCACGCGGGGACTCGCGCGGGTGAGTGCGCGGCCAGCGGGATCCACCCGTCGCGCTCGGCCCGGACGATCCGCTCGTCGACCCCGAGCGCCCGCAGGCGGTCGAGATATTCGACCACCTCCACGGGAAGCGCGAGGCCGTCCCCCGAGGCGAGCCGGGCGATCCGCTCGCGGTGCCGCTGCCGCTCCCGGATCTCCGCCCGCAACCGCCTGTCGATGTCCGCGACCGCGGCGGCGAACTCCTCCTCGCCGGCCCGCAGCAGCTCCCGCACCCGCGCCAGCGGGACCCCGGCCTCGGCAAGGGTCCGGATCTTGATCAGCTCGACCACGGCGCCGGCGTCGTATCTGCGGTAGCCGGAGTGGTCCCGCTCCGGCTCAGGCAGCAGCCCCTTGGCGTGGTAGTGCCGCACCGCGCGCACCGTCACTCCGGCGTACGACGCCAGCTCGCCGATGGTCAGCATCAGACCAGTCTCCAGGAGCCGCTCACGAGGCCACCCGGCCGGGTGGGCCTTCTCCACTGCGGATGATCTGCGCGATTTGCGGGGCATGGGTGAAGACCAACCGGTGGTCGGCGTCGAGCCAGGACGTGGCGATGTGCGGGTGCACGCGGACGAGCCGCTCGACCCCGGCCCGCCAGATCCGGTTGAACCGCGGCGCGTGCCCCGCGCCGTCGTCGCCGGCCATCGAGGCCGACATGATCATTGTGATGGGCCGGTTGATCTTTGCGTACCGGTCGAGGATCTCGGACCGGACCGCATCGATCTCAAGGTTCAGGTCGAGGATTTCCTGTGCGGTGAGCACCACCTGACGTGCGGTGTCCCGCTCGGCCTCCTGCCGCGCCGCCAGCCCCTCCCACATGGCGCGGAACTCCGGCAGGACGGCCTCGGTGACGAACGGTTCCGGCACCGGGTTGGCCCCGTCGATGAGAACGAGCCCGGCGACGGCGTCAGGATGCTCGGAGGCGTAGTGCACGGCCAGGTCGGCGCCCAGCGAGTAGCCCACCAGCACGGGCGCCGCGGACAGGCCGAGGCGTCCCAGCTCCGCCATCACCGCGGCCAGATCACCGAGAAAGGCCTCGAAGGAGTATCGGCCGGCGGCCGAGGCGAGGCCGTGGCCCCGCAGGTCGAAGGTCACCACGTCGTGGTCGCGCCGCAGCAGCTCGGCCAGCTCACGCAGGTCGGCCTGCGTCGAGTTCAGCCCCGGGCACAGGAGCAGCGGGTGTCCGCGGCCGCCGCGCGACACCGGGATCGTGACACCGTCGTGCTCGATCGTGAAGTGCCGCGCCGTTGTGTCGCCTCTTCCGGCCCGCTCTCCTTCGTCGTCGTGCTCGCCGTACGGCCTGCGCGAGCCGCCGGCCTCGATCGCTCTGGTTTCCGTGGTCATGCCGCCATGCTGAGAGACTGACCCAGCGTCAGGGTCAAGCGGCACGGCGAAACAGTTGCCGGTCGGAGACTGATCCGGGGCCGGCCTGCTTATGACGGGACAGGCGCGAGCGCGGCCCGTTTGCCGCCTGCTCCTATCGGCCGATCCGGCGCGGAAGCGCCACCGCGAGAAGTTCGTCGGGATTGCGGAAGGCGTCGCGTACGTACGGTCAGGTTGTGAAAGCTCAAGGTCGGCGAGAGTCGTCGCGATCGCCGGGCGAGGCCAGCCGCTGCCGCCAGTGGACTCCTCCGGATGCAGGCCAGGTGTCTTCCGCTACCCGCATTTCCCACCGATGCACGTAGTCCCGAAACCCGGTCTCCGTCCGCGGCATGTCCAGCCACTCCTGGGCCGCGAGTCTGAACTCGCGCATGGCCAGGGCATCGGTGTCGGCCTCGTAGTCGACGGGCCAGCCGTCGAGGATGTCGTCGATTTCCATCCAGGCGCGGTAGAGCCCGCCTACCCCCCACAGGTGCTCGAAGTACGGCCGCTCCGTACAGTTCCACGCTGCTTCGAGGACGAAGCCGCGTACCTGTTCCACATCCTCACCGGCGAGGACGTCCTGCATGAGCGGATCGATCCTCGCGGCGAACCCAGCGAGCAACTCCAGATCCACAGGCTCAAGATCGGTCATGACTCCAGCATCGCAAGAGGTGCTGCACTGCTTGCGGCCGGCGCCGCCAGGGCTCTGATGATCGCTGGGTTCACTGAGCCATTTTCATCCTGATCATGCTGGTCAGGATGGGCGCAGGAGGCAGGCGGCCGGAGGAGTTGGGGTGAGGTGAGGCTCCCGGTAAGACAGC